>NZ_VTWH01000008.1 GCF_008369445.1 Aureimonas fodinaquatilis | reverse complement strand
CCTTCCGCCGCCAGCCCGGCAATAACGCGCAGCACTTCACCGGTCAGTTCCGGGTCCAGTGCCGAAGTTACCTCGTCAAACAGCATCAGCCGTGGCTGCATGGCCAGCGAGCGGGCAATTGCCACACGCTGCTGCTGCCCGCCCGACAGTTGCTCGGGGTAGTTCTGGATTTTGTCCGACAGGCCGACCTGCGCCAGAACCTTGGCTGCAAGCTCATGCGCTGCCTTGCCCTTGATGCCGTTCACCTTGCGCGGCGCCAGCGTCACATTCTGCTCCACCGTCAGATGCGGAAACAGATTGTAGCTTTGAAAAACAATGCCGACTTCCTTGCGCAGATCGCGAAGGTCAACACCGTCGCCGTGCAATTTGCGCCCGCAAACGGTTATCTCGCCGCTGTTGATGCGCTCAAGCCCGTTGATGCAGCGCAAGGCCGTGCTCTTGCCCGAACCGCTTTTGCCAATCAGGGCAATAACCTGCCCTTCCTGCACATCCAGGGTGATGCCTTTCAGAACCTCAAGCGTTCCGAAACTCTTGCGTACATCCTTGAAGGAAACGAGCGGGCTTGCGTCGTTGGTCATGAAGCTGGCCTTTTCAAAAGGGAATGGAGCATTCATCGTTTCACGCCCGGCCACGTTGCAACCGCTGCTCAAACCGCTTGGCGTAAACCGAAAGCGGGTAGCAGATGATGAAGTACAGAAGCGCTGCAAAGGTGAAGACGACGAACGGCTCGAAAGTGGCGTTGTTGAGAATCTTGGCCGAATAGGTCAGGTCAAAGAAGCCGATCACCACGGAGTAAGAGGTGTTTTTGACAATCTGCACCAGAAACCCGACGGTGGGCGGCACAGCAATGGTCAATGCCTGCGGCAGGATAATGTAGACAAAGCGCTGTGTGCCGGTGAGCGCCAGGCATTCACCCGCTTCCCACTGGGTTTTTGGCACGGCCAGAATGCAGCCTTTCCAGATTTCGCCCAGATAGGCGCTGGAATAAAGTGTCATGGCCACGCCCGCGGCCACCAGCGCCGAAACATTGTAGCCGTAGATGCTGAGGCCGAAATAGACCACAAACATGATGACCGGCAGTGGAATGCCCTGGATCAGTTGCACATAGGCACTGAAAAAAGTGGCGACGGCGCGGTTTTTGGAAATACGGCCAAAGGCAACCGGCAGGCCGACAATGGTGCCGCCGACAAAGCCCAGAAGCGACAGGACAATCGTCCAGCCGGCTCCCTGAACCAGAAACCAGTATTGGCTGAAAGTCAGACCGAGAAGCATGGTTCTGCCCCCTTTGCGAAGTTGCGCGCCGTGCTCATAGCGGTGTCCTCAAACGGCGAAGACGCGGAAAGGACACGGAGGCGACAGCGTGCAGCAACAGGCGCAGGCCGGTTGCCAGCAGCAGGTAGATTGCGGCAATCACCAGATAGACCTCGAAGCCACGGAAGGTGAATGACTGGATCTGATAGGCGACACCGGTCAGCTCTTCAGCCGAAATCTGCGACATGATGGAAGTTGCCAGCATCATGAGGATGAACTGGCTGACCAGCGCGGGATAGACGCGCTCCACCGCCTGCGGAAGCTGAATATTCCAGAACATCTGCCAGCGGCTCATGGCCAGGCAGGAGGCCGCCTCAAGCTGGCCTTTGGGAATGCTGAGAAAGCCCGCCCGCATGATTTCCGTGGTGTAGGCCCCGACATTGATGGTCAGCGCAATCACCGCCGCATTGAACGGACC
>NZ_VTWH01000007.1:0-2500 GCF_008369445.1 Aureimonas fodinaquatilis | reverse complement strand
AAGTACTATCCGGCAGACACACGGCGGGTGCTAACGTCCGTCGTGGAGAGGGAAACAACCCTGACCACCAGCTAAGGTCCCCAAGTTATGGCTAAGTGGGAAAGGATGTGAGAATCCCAAAACAACCAGGATGTTGGCTTAGAAGCAGCCATCATTTAAAGAAAGCGTAACAGCTCACTGGTCTAGATTTAAGGGTTCTTGCGCCGAAAATGTACCGGGGCTCAAGCCATACACCGAAGCTGTGGGTTCACTCGCAAGAGTGAGCGGTAGCGGAGCGTTCCGTAGGCCGTTGAAGGCGCACCCGTGAGGGGCGCTGGAGGTATCGGAAGTGCGAATGCTGACATGAGTAACGATAAAGGGAGTGAGAGACTCCCTCGCCGAAAGTCCAAGGGTTCCTGCTTAAAGTTAATCTGAGCAGGGTTAGCCGGCCCCTAAGGCGAGGCCGAAAGGCGTAGTCGATGGGAACCACGTTAATATTCGTGGGCCTGGTGGTGAGTGACGGATCATGTGTGTTGTACAGGCTTAACGGATTGTCTGTGCAGCGAAGTGGTCCCAGGAAATAGCCCCACCGTATAGTCCGTACCCGAAACCGACACAGGTGGACTGGTAGAGTATACCAAGGCGCTTGAGAGAACTGCGTTGAAGGAACTCGGCAAATTGCACGCGTAACTTCGGAAGAAGCGTGACCTTGTATTGGGCAACCAGTGCAAGGTGGCACAGACCAGGGGGTAGCGACTGTTTATCAAAAACACAGGGCTCTGCGAAGTCGCAAGACGACGTATAGGGTCTGACGCCTGCCCGGTGCTGGAAGGTTAAGAGGAGGGGTGCAAGCTCTGAATTGAAGCCCCAGTAAACGGCGGCCGTAACTATAACGGTCCTAAGGTAGCGAAATTCCTTGTCGGGTAAGTTCCGACCTGCACGAATGGCGTAACGACTTCCCCGCTGTCTCCAACGCAGACTCAGTGAAATTGAATTCCCCGTGAAGATGCGGGGTTCCTGCGGTCAGACGGAAAGACCCCGTGCACCTTTACTATAGCTTTACACTGGCATTCGTGTCGGCATGTGTAGGATAGGTGGTAGGCTTTGAAGCGAGGGCGCCAGCTCTCGTGGAGCCATCCTTGAAATACCACCCTTATCGTCATGGATGTCTAACCGCGGCCCGTCATCCGGGTCCGGGACAGTGTATGGTGGGTAGTTTGACTGGGGCGGTCGCCTCCCAAAGAGTAACGGAGGCGCGCGATGGTGGGCTCAGAACGGTCGGAAATCGTTCGTCGAGTGCAATGGCATAAGCCCGCCTGACTGCGAGACAGACAAGTCGAGCAGAGACGAAAGTCGGTCATAGTGATCCGGTGGTCCCGAGTGGAAGGGCCATCGCTCAACGGATAAAAGGTACGCCGGGGATAACAGGCTGATGACCCCCAAGAGTCCATATCGACGGGGTTGTTTGGCACCTCGATGTCGGCTCATCGCATCCTGGGGCTGGAGCAGGTCCCAAGGGTTTGGCTGTTCGCCAATTAAAGCGGTACGTGAGCTGGGTTCAGAACGTCGTGAGACAGTTCGGTCCCTATCTGCCGTGGGTGTAGGAATATTGACAGGATCTGTCCCTAGTACGAGAGGACCGGGATGGACGTATCTCTGGTGGACCTGTTGTGGCGCCAGCCGCATAGCAGGGTAGCTATATACGGACGGGATAACCGCTGAAGGCATCTAAGCGGGAAACCCACCTGAAAACGAGTGTTCCCTATCAGAGCCGTGGAAGACCACCACGTTGATAGGCCGGGTGTGGACGCGAGGTAACTCGTGAAGCTTACCGGTACTAATAGCTCGATCGGCTTGATCGTTCTCATTCGCTAATGCTCATCTCTCTTCAAAAACCAGCTTCTTATCACATGCCATTTGCCGACCTGGTGGTTCTAGCGAGGTGGCCGCACCCGATCCCATTCCGAACTCGGCCGTGAAACGCCTCTGCGCCTATGATACTTCGTCTTAAGACGCGGGAAAGTCGGTCGCTGCCAGGTCTGTAAATCGCATGTGATACAGCTTCTTCAATCAAACAAAACGCCCCGATCCAAAAGATCGGGGCGTTTTTGCGTCCAAAAACTCCCAATCCCAATTGGCTCAATGTACTCAAACGGCCAAACGACCAAACAGCCCAATCAGTCAATGCCCGAATAGCTCAAGGTCGACAGAACCACAGCGCCAGCACAGCCCAAGCCGTGCGCTTCGAGCGTGGAGCGCCATGGGTGCACACCGGACACACAACGGGCACACAACCAGGCCTGTCAGGCGAATGGCTCTCAGTCGCCCGCAATGGCCAACAGGTGCCATTGTAGGGGCCTTCTGAGGGGAAGGAGAGCGCAACGCACAGCACAGCTCAGCTCAACAAGCAGCGGCCTAGTTCCACAAGCAGCGCCGCGCCACAACCATCTGAAGCGTCAGCCGCGACCACGTCACCGGCAAATGCGCGCAGCCATCCTTAGATGGTTGCCTGCAGAGCCGT
>NZ_VTWH01000006.1 GCF_008369445.1 Aureimonas fodinaquatilis | reverse complement strand
TCTCCCTTTTGCGTCAATCAAAAAATCAAAACATTCGCCAAAAATTTTCAAACGCAAACAAAATCAATGGCCTAAACTCAAACCATTCGCTCACCCAACCGTCATCATGTCAGAATCATTACAACTCAACCCAACAAATAACCCCGGAATCAGACCCAAATCCAAACGGAATCGGAAAGCAAACCAAAAACGGAACCGGGGTTCAGCCCGATTCCGCTTCGGAAAAATCCGATGGTTCGATTGGATGGCGAGGCCATCGGTCAGATTCGCCCGGATTCGCCTATGCGGGCCTGATGTCTGGCTGGATAGTGTCAGACCAGCCGCGCGTCGAGCGTGACCTCAATTGCGCCCAGAGCTTTCGAGATGGGGCAGCCACTTTTCGCCTTGGCTGCGAGTGACTGAAACGTTGCATCGTCAACGCCCGGCACCTTTCCCTCCAGGGTCAAAGCGCTGGAGCGCACTTCAAATCCGCCATTGGTCTGCTCCACCGTCACGACAGCGCGCGCTTTAAGCTCATCTGCCGGAGTGCCGTTCTCCGCGAGAAAGTGTGAAAGCTGCATCGCAAAGCAGCCGGCATGCGCGGCTGCCAGAAGCTCTTCAGGATTGGTCCCGGACTTACCACTCTCATCCTCGAAGCGGGATTTGAATGAATAGCCATGGTCTGTCAGCGCTCCAGACTGGGTCGTCAAAGCGCCCTGTCCTTCGCCCAATGAGCCATTCCATATAGCGGTCGCATGACGTTTCATGAAGGTTTCTCCAATTTGCTCAGATAAAATTGCCTGGCATTGCTGCCAAAGATGGAACAGCCGCCCCATCTATCCAGAGCCGCTTTCAACTTTCAGCAAGTTTCATCATGCATGGTCGGGCAAGCAAGTGGACAAGTGACGGATGCCAATGAGCCAGATTCTGACATATGCGGATCCAGATGTTCTCATGCATCAGGCCGAATGGATGAAGCGCTTGCAGCATGGCAAGGGTGCCAGCGCCAACACGCTGGAAGCCTATGAGCGGGATGTCCGGCAGTTTCTGGGTTTCATGACCGGTCATCGGGGCCGCCCGGCACAGCTTTCGGACATTGCCGATCTTTCTCCAGGCGATATTCGCGGTTTTCTGGCCGCGCGCCAGCGCAATGGCGCCGGGGCCAGGACTCTGGGGCGCGGACTGGCAGGAGTGCGCTCCTTTATACGCCACCTGGAAAAGCAAGGGCAGGCTTCCAGCGCAGGCGTCATGGCCACACGATCTCCGCGCCAGCCAAAGTCACTGCCACGACCGTTGACCCCGGTTGATGCCATCACCGTGACCGAAGAGGCGGGTGCAATGGCAAATGAAGCCTGGGTTTCCGCAAGGAATATTGCGGTCATGACCCTGCTCTATGGCTGTGGCTTGCGCATATCAGAGGCACTTTCTCTTTCCGGTACGGATCTGGCAGATTCGCAAGCACGGTCGATGCGAATTCGCGGCAAGGGCGGGCGAGAAAGGCTGGTGCCTTTGTTGCCGGTGATTCATGAGGCGACACAGGAATACCGGCGCATTTGCCCCTATGCACTCACTGGAGACCAACCCTTGTTTCGCGGCACACGCGGAGGACCTTTGCGCCCGCAGATTGTGCAAGCGGAAATGCGCAAACTGCGCGGATTGCTGGGGCTGCCGGAATCTGCCACCCCGCACGCCTTGCGGCATTCCTTTGCCACACATCTGCTGGCCGCGGGCGGGGATTTGCGCACGATTCAGGAATTGCTGGGCCACGCCTCACTATCAACGACCCAGGCCTATACGGGTGTGGACGGCGCGAGGCTCATGGCTGTCTATACAATGGCGCACCCCAGAGCCCGATGATCCCGGTGAAGGCAGGTGATTGAAGTGATCCCCAAATATGCGACGACGCTCAGCGGTCTGATCATTGCAACATGCCTTGCTACGGCCACCGCTGCCTCTGCTCAATGTGACACAGGCATAAATATGGTCGATGCTTTGCCGGAGGCGCAACGGCAGGCGATTTTTCAGGAGGCCGCAACGCAAGCCAACGGCAAAGGTCGCTTCTATCGGATCGAAAAAGCCGACAAGGAACCGAGCTACCTTTTCGGCACCGTTCATTTGACGGATCCACGTGTGACCTACCTGCCTGAAAGCATATCGACAGCGTTTGATTCCGCATCGCAGCTTGTGCTGGAAACCACCGACCTGATCGATTCTGACGCTCTGGAAAAAATACTTCTGGAGCACCCAGACCTTACAACTCTGCCAGAGGGGCAGCGAATTACAGATTACCTTTCATCGGATGACACAGAGGCTCTGACGAGACTTGCGCAGAACGCCGGCACGCCACTTGAAAATTTCGCCACATTGCAGCCTTGGCTGGTTGCCGCTGCCGTAATGACAACGCCGTGCGAACAGCAGCGACAGGCTGAAGGCAAAATGATCCTGGATCTGACACTGGCACAAAAAGCTGAGGGGATGGGAAAGCCGATTGCCGGGCTGGAGTCTGCCTCTGAACAGTTCGGTGCCATGGCATCTCTGCCTTACGACCATCAGGCCGAGATGCTGCTGGCGACTTTCAAATTTCAGAATCGCATCCCGGACATCATCGAAACGTTGATTTCCCTGTATCTGCAGGGAAACATTGCCGTCATATCCCCCGCATTGGAACTCATAGCGCCAGCGGGAAGTGACGAAGCCCGATCTCTGGAACTTTGGAAGGAATTTGACGAGCGCATTATCCGGGACAGAAACCGGCTGATGGCGGACCGACTCCAGCCTGCCCTGACTCAAGGCGGGGCATTTGTTGCGGTGGGCGCACAGCACCTGATTGGCGATGAAGGGCTGGTGGAGCTTCTCAGGGATGCTGGCTGGACGCTATCTCCAGTAGCAGAATAGCAGAACGTATACTTCATACAGGTTTCTGGCAGGGGATCACGCTTATGTTATTATTCTAGCAGCGCAGCCCCACAGGCCATAACACGGCCCGATCGAGTCACCATGCCGGACACCTATTTCTCCGACTACCTGCTGAAAACTGACGAACGGGCGCTACACAAGTTCGAGCATTATATGCCGATCTACGACAACCTGATGCTGCCGTGGAAAAACCAGCCGACGACTTTTCTGGAAATTGGCGTTTTTAAAGGTGGTTCCATGCGGATGTGGCGCGATTACTTTGCGCCCGGTTCCAAGGTGAGTTTTCTGGATATTGATCCTGCCTGCAAAGCGTTGGAACTTCCCGACACGCAAGTTTTCATAGGTGATCAGGCAGATACCGCGCTGCTGGCGCAAATAGCCCTGGAACGCGGGCCCTTTGATATTGTGGTTGATGATGGGGGCCACCAGTCCCACCAGCAAACTGGTAGCTTTCAAGCCTTATGGCGTCAGATCAAAAACGGCGGCCTCTACATTGTAGAAGATGTGCACACCAGCTATTGGCCGGGTTTCGGCGGCGGGTATCGCAACCCGCAAAGCTTTATGGAATACAGCAAGCACCTGCTGGACGAGATGCACAGCTGGTATTCAGAAGACCAGAAGCAGTTTCCGCTAAGCTCGAAGGCATGGGAAATCGGGTCCGTGACGTTCCACGACAGCATGATCATTTTCAAAAAGCAGGCGAAGGCGGAGTGGCCAACCGCCATAGTTTCTGAAAATGGCAGGGTGCAGCGCAACCGGCATTATTCCCAGGTTCGGGACAAGCGGTCGATTTTTCAAAGCCAGCCAGGAACTGCATCTCACACAAAAACGTGATGCCCAACGCCTTGCTGTAGCCCGCAACTGCGCAGAACCTGTTGCTGTCAACGACTGTAGGAGAAGCAACCATGAAATACAGGACTGCTCTCATAACCGTGTTTGCGTTCAGCGCGCTCACGGCCACAGCCAGTGCGGCTTGCCCCGGCAAGGCGCATATTTCAGCAGACAACAAAACGCCGGTCAGCATTGAACAACCAACCACATCGGCTGATCGCGGATAAGAAAAGGCCCAGTCAACACATGTTTGACTGGGCCTTCTGCATATAAACAGCGCGTTAAAGCTCGTTCGCTTTTCGTTTCATACCTTAGCTGTGAATTGGCTTGGCAAATGTGGCCAATGCCGCTTCTCGCACAGCCTCTGACATGGTCGGGTGCGCATGGCAGGTCCGTGCCAAATCTTCGGAAGAACCGCCAAACTCCATTAATACCGCAGCTTCAGCAATCAATTCGCCTGCGCCAAAGCCAACAATGTGCACGCCCAGCACCCTGTCTGTAACCTTGTCGGCCAGAATTTTTACAAAACCATCTATATGCTGCATGGCGCGCGCGCGGCCATTGGCCATGAATGAGAATTTGCCAGACTTGTAATCCACGCCTGCAGATTTCAGCTCTTCTTCCGTTTTGCCGACAGACGCGACTTCCGGAGACGTGTAAACGACCGATGGAATGACGTTGTAATTGACATGGCCAGCCTGCCCGGCAAGAATTTCTGCAAGGGCAATGCCCTCATCCTCGGCCTTGTGAGCAAGCATAGGCCCCTTCACAACATCGCCGATCGCGTAAATTCCAGCAATGTTGGTGGCATAATGTCCGTCGATTTCCACGCGCCCGGCCTTGTCCAACTGAACCCCGGCTTCTTCCAAGCCGAGACCGGCCGTGTAGGGCCGGCGTCCTGTGGACACCAGAACAACATCCGCATCCACCGTGACGGGCTCGCCGCCGTTCACCGGCTCATAAGTGACACGGCCCTTGCCATCCACTGAAGCCACGGCCGTGACTTTGGCGCCAAGCTTGAAGTCCAGCCCCTGCTTTGCCAGCAGCTTCTGCAAAGCGGTTGAAGCCTCTGCATCCATCGATCCGAGGATTTTGTCGAGATATTCAACCACAGTGACCTTGGCACCAAGACGCGACCAGACAGAGCCCAGTTCAAGCCCGATAACTCCGCCACCGACAACGATCATGCTTTCGGGCACTTTCGCCAGAGCGATTGCATGATCGGATGAGACAATAACCTGCCCGTCAAACGCAACATCAACACCCGGAATACCGGCAACGTCCGATCCGGTGGCGATGACAATTGCCTTGGCAGAAAGTGACTGGCTGCTGCCATCTTCCTTTGTCACTGACACTTCGGACGCGGAAACAATGCGCCCCGTGCCGATAATGCCGGTGATCTTGTTCTTTTTGAACAGAAAGGAAATGCCATCAACATTGGCTTTGACCGTCTTGTCCTTGTGGCCCAACAGAGCCGCGAGATCCAGCTTCGGGTCTACAATCACGCCAAGGTCGGCATAGGAGTGCTTTGCTTCCGCATAAACTTCGGAAGCGTGCAGCAATGCTTTTGAAGGAATGCAGCCGACATTCAGACATGTGCCGCCGTAAGTCGCGCGCTTTTCCACCACCGCGACCTTCAACCCCAGTTGAGCGGCCTTGATGGCGCATACATAGCCGCCGGGACCTGATCCAATGACCACAAGGTCGAAGTTATCTGCCATTTTAAACTACCCAGTCTGGTTACTCAGAAAAAACGAACGAGCATTAATGTGAGCCCGAAGAACGACACGCCGAATACGATGCTGCGTATCACTGGCGTTCCCATAAGATAGAGCGGAAGGTAGACGCAGCGCGCCACTATCCAAAGCAGGGCCCCAACCGCACCAAGACCGCCTGTCTGACCGGTGACGGCAAGGCCAAGCGCCAGCGCCACAAAAGCCGGATAGGTTTCCTGAAAATTGCGCAGCGCCCGATCCGCGCGACCAGCCATAATACCCAAGGGCTTGCTTTCGTCGCGCGGGCCCGCATTCCATTTAAAGCCGCGTTCTTTGGTTGCAAACTGGCCTTGCAGCATGATGTGCAAAAACAGCAAAAGCACGGACAGGCCAAGAATGACCAGCTCTGTGGGCAACGATGTTTCTGCGTTCATGGCTTCCTCTCAACGATCAACGCCGGGTCAGGGCAGGATTGCTCTGCCGCCGGAAACATCCAGAATTGCGCCGGTTGAATAGGCAGCGTCATCGGATGCCAGCCACATGATGGCCTTTGCAACTTCTTCAGCTGTACCAGCGCGCTGCATTGTCAATGTTGGAACAACGCGCTGCAACCGATCCGGCTGACCACCAGAAGCATGAATTTCCGTGTCAATAATACCGGGGCGGACCGCGCAGACCCGAATACCTTCCATCGCCACTTCCTTGGCAAGCCCAACAGTAAACGTATCAATTGCGCCTTTTGTCCCGGCATAATCGACATTTTCTTTAGGAGAACCGAGCTTAGCGGCGGCCGACGTCAGATTGATGATCGCACCGCCTGCGCCGCCTCTTGAACGCGCCATCCGCTTGATGGCTTCACGGGCGCAAAGATAGCTGCCAAGAACATTGATGCGGAATGATTTCTCAATGCGCTCTGCTGTCATGTCCACGACAGGCATTGGATGAAGGATTACACCGGCATTGTTGATCAGAGCCGAAAGCTGACCGAAGGAGTCCGCAGCCTCGAACAAAGCAATGATATCTGCCTCGCTGGCGACGTCGCCCTTAACTGCAATCGCCTTGCTGCCAAGCGCTTCAATCTGGCCAACAATGTCCTCGGCCGCTTGGGCGTTGGAGGCATAATTGACGACCACGCGGTAACCAGCCTTTGCCGCAAGGAGCGCCGTGGACGCACCAATGCCACGCGATCCGCCTGTAATCACCATAACCCTGTCAGTTGCCATGCCGTATTCCGCTCCCGTTATGAAAACCGGGCGGGTTTAACCCCGCCCGCACCATTCCTGACTACAGGTCCAAAACCAGACGTTCCGGATCTTCCAGGGAATCCTTAACACGAACGAGGAACGTGACCGCTTCCTTGCCGTCAACAATTCGGTGATCATAGGAAAGAGCCAGGTACATCATCGGGCGGATTTCAACCTTGCCGCCAATCGCTACTGGCCGATCCTGAATCTTGTGCATTCCAAGAATGCCCGACTGCGGGGCGTTCAGGATTGGCGTGGACATCAGCGATCCATAAACACCACCGTTGGAAATGGTGAATGTGCCGCCCTGCATATCGGAAACTGTCAGTTTTCCATCACGCGCAGCAAGTCCCAGACGCCCGATTTCCTTTTCAATTTCTGCAATGCTCATCTGGTCGGCATCACGAACCACCGGCACCACGAGACCCTTTTCCGTGCCCACTGCCACGCCGACATGCGCAAAATTCTTGTAGATGAGGTCCGTGCCGTCGATTTCGGCGTTTACGGCTGGAATTTCCTTGAGCGCGTGGCATACGGCCTTGGTGAAAAAGCCCATGAAGCCCAGCTTTACGCCGTGCTTCTTTTCAAAGAGGTCCTTGTACTTCTTGCGCAGGTCCATAACCGCAGTCATGTCCACCTCGTTAAAGGTGGTCAGCATTGCTGCCGTGTCCTGTGCGTCTTTCAGACGGCGGGCAATGGTCTGGCGAAGCCGGGTCATTTTGACACGCTCTTCCCGCACCTCATCCTGTGCTCCAGATGGCGCACGCGCCGCCGCCGGAGCTTTGGCCGCAGACGCTGCGCCTTTGCTCAGTGCATCGATCACGTCACCCTTCAGCACTTGGCCACGCTTGCCGGAGCCAGCAACATCGCTTGCAGCCACGCCTTTTTCCGCCAGCATCTTCTGTGCGGAAGGTGATGCCGGCACACCATCGCTGTGGCTAGGGTTCGGCAGAGTTGTGTCGGAACCATCCGGCGCACCTTCCGGTGCAGCCTTTTCAACTGTCTTGGCGGGAGCGGCAGCAGCGCCGGATCCCTCGCCAATAACGCCAATCAACGCGCCAACTTCTACGGTTTCACCCGCCTGAACAACAATTTCCTGCAACACGCCTGCTGCAGGCGCTGGAACTTCAACCGTTACCTTGTCGGTTTCGAGTTCAGCAATTGTCTCATCCTGCTCCACCCGGTCGCCGGCCTTTTTGTACCACTGGCCAATCGTGGCTTCGGTTACGCTTTCGCCCAGGGTCGGAACTTTGATTTCAGTGCTCATGATCGGTCTTTTCTTTTAGCTGGTGACTGGCTGGTCGAGTACTGTCAGGAAAGGTCGCCGGATTCGCCGGTCCCCAAGGCTTCCTCCAGGAAGGCTTCCAACTGCGAAAGGTGTTTGGACATGGTACCGGCAGCCGGCGAAGCAGCGGCCTGCCTTCCGGCGTAACGCGCCCGGCGCTTTTCAGTGCCGACACGTTCCAGAACCCACTCCAGGTACGGATCGACGAAGGACCACGCACCCATGTTTTTCGGCTCTTCCTGACACCAGACGATTTCCGCCTGCTTGAAGCGGGTCAAAAGGTTCATCAGCGCCTTGACCGGGAACGGGTAAAGCTGTTCGACGCGCAGCAGGTAAATATCGTCAATGCCACGCTTTTCACGTTCGTCCAGCAAATCGTAGTAAACCTTGCCGGAGCACAGTACCACGCGACGTATTTTCTCGTCCTTGACCAGGGAAATGCCGCCGACTCCACGTTCTGCATCGTCGCGAAGCAACCGGTGGAAGCTTGCCTCTCCCGTAAAATCTGCCAGGGTCGAAACCGCACGCTTGTGACGCAGCAACGACTTGGGCGTCATCAGGATCAACGGCTTGCGGAAATCGCGCTTCATCTGACGGCGCAGAATGTGGAAATAGTTTGCCGGCGTTGTAACGTTGGCAACCTGCATGTTGTCCTGTGCGCACATTTGCAGGAACCGCTCCAGTCGCGCGGAAGAGTGTTCCGGACCCTGCCCCTCATATCCATGCGGCAGCAGCATAACCAGTCCGGACATGCGCAGCCACTTGGCTTCGCCCGAGGAAATGAACTGATCAACAACCACCTGGGCGCCGTTGGCAAAGTCACCAAACTGCGCTTCCCATAGTGTCAGAGCGTTTGGTTCGGCCAGTGAATAGCCATATTCAAAGCCAAGCACCGCCTCTTCAGACAGCATGGAGTTGATGACTTCGTAGACAGCCTGACCCTTGGCGATGTTCTGCAGCGGGATGTAGCGGTCTTCATTTTCCTGATGGTACAGAACCGAATGCCGCTGGCTGAATGTGCCGCGTTCGGAATCCTGACCTGACAACCGGATTGGATGGCCCTCTGAAACCAGAGAAGCAAAGGCAAGAGCCTCACCGGTTGCCCAATCAATGCCTTCGCCTGTTTCAATCGCCTTCGCGCGGTTGTCGAGGAAGCGCTGAATCGTGCGGTGGATCTCAAAACCTTCCGGAATCTCGGTCAGTTTGCGGCCAAGTTCTTTCAAGGTCTTGAGCGGCAGGCCGGTGGACCCACGACGTGGTTCATCTTCTTCATCCGCGCGGCGCAAGCCAGCCCAGGCACCATCCAGCCAGTCAGCCTTGTTCGGCTTGTAGCTCTGGCCTGCCTCAAATTCGGCCTCAAGCTGAGTCCGGAATTCGCTGCGGCGTGCGTCAACCTCTTCCTGCGTCATCACACCTTCTTCAATCAGCTTGCGGCTGTAGATTTCAAGTGTGGTCGCATGGTTGCGGATGGTGCGGTACATGATCGGCTGGGTGAAGCCGGGCTCGTCGCCTTCATTATGGCCAAAGCGGCGGTAGCAGAACATGTCGATGACGACAGGCTTGTGGAATGTCGCACGGAACTCCGTGGCAACCTTGGCTGCATAGACAACCGCTTCCGGATCATCGCCATTGACGTGAAAAATCGGCGCTTCGACAATTTTTGCCACGTCGGAAGGATAAGGCGATGAGCGCGAGAAACGTGGATTGGTGGTAAAACCGATCTGGTTGTTGATGATGACATGCAGCGAGCCACCAACCCGGTGCCCTTTCAGCCCCGAAAGGCCAAAGCACTCAGCAACCACACCCTGCCCCGCAAAAGCTGCATCACCGTGGATCAGCAGCGGCAACACCTGATTGCGAATTTCAGCCGGCACCAGTTCGGTGCGTGTTCTGCCGCCGCCGAGCTGGTCCTGCTTGGCGCGCGCCTTGCCCAGAACGACCGGGTTGACGATTTCAAGATGCGAAGGGTTGGCCGTCAGGGACAAATGCACCTTGTTGTTGTCAAACTCACGATCTGACGACGCGCCCAGATGGTATTTGACGTCGCCAGAACCTTCCACCTCGTCCGGCTTGTAGGATCCGCCCTTGAACTCGTGAAAAATGGCGCGATGCGGCTTGCCGAGAACCTGGGCCAGCACATTCAGCCGGCCACGGTGGGCCATGCCCAGCACAACTTCCTTCAGGCCGAGCTGGCCACCACGCTTGATGATCTGTTCCAGCGCTGGAATCAGCGCTTCACCGCCATCAAGACCAAAGCGCTTTGTGCCTTTGTATTTGACGTCGAGAAACTTTTCGAAGCCTTCTGCCTCAATCAGCTTGTTGAGAATTGCGCGCTTGCCCTCACGCGTGAATTCCACGCCTTTGTCCGGCCCTTCAATGCGCTCCTGCAACCAGGCTTTTTCAGCCGGGTTTGAAATGTGCATGAATTCAATGCCGATTGTCGAGCAATAGGTCCGCTGCAGAAGATCGACAATCTCGCGGATTGTCGCAAATTCCAGCCCAAGCACATTGTCGATGAAAATCTTGCGGTCCATGTCTTCCGGCGTGAAGCCGTAAGCTTCCGGAGACAACTCGTTATAATCGTCCTCCGGCTGGGCCAATCCCAAAGGATCAAGCTTGGCGTGCAGGTGACCACGCACGCGGAACGCGCGTATCAACATCAATGCACGCACGGAATCGCGCGTTGCCTGGCTGACCTGCCCGTCTGTCAGCTCAACGCCTTGGCTGCGGGCCTGCTCCTTGACCTTTTTCTCAACCCGGATTTCGGCTGCACCCCAATCGCCATCCAGAGCAGACACAAGGTCGCCATTGGCGGCAATCGGCCAGTTCGGCCGTGCCCACGAGGCACCCTGCGCATTTTTGCGCACCGTGGCCTTGTCGTCCTTCAGCTCGCTGAAGAAACTCTGCCATTCAGCAGCTACGGAAGCAGGGTTTTCCTCATAAGCCGCATACAGCTCTTCAATATAGTCGGCATTGCCACCATAAAGAAAAGAGGTCAGGGCGAAGGTCTCATTCGCTGGATTACGGGCCATCGTGCTTTTCGCGGCGCGGGTCCGTGCGCCGTCTCCCAGATTTTGTCTGGAGGGTCCATTATGGCCCCCCTGCTTACAGGTACACCGGCGCAGCAGCCGCTACGCCGGTTTTCTCTTCATGCCGGTATATAGGAAAGTCCACCGGCATTATCAGGAGTTGAAGGCTTTTCAGCCTTTCAACACTTCAACCAAAGTCTTGCCAAGCTGCGCCGGCGAAGGCGAAACCCGGATTCCAGCAGCTTCCATGGCTGTTATCTTGGATTCTGCATCGCCTTTACCGCCAGAAACGACAGCGCCAGCATGGCCCATTGTGCGTCCCTTGGGTGCCGTGCGGCCAGCAATGAAGCCAACCATAGGCTTTTTGCGACCCTTGCGTGCTTCATCCATCAGAAACTGCGCAGCTTCCTCTTCCGCGGAACCGCCAATTTCACCAATCATGATGATCGACTGGGTGGCATCGTCGGCGAGAAACATTTCCAAAACGTCAATGAATTCGGTGCCTTTGACAGGATCTCCGCCAATTCCAACCGCTGTTGTCTGGCCCAGCCCTTCATTGGAGGTCTGGAACACGGCCTCATAGGTCAATGTACCGGAGCGCGAGACAATGCCGACATTGCCTTTACGGAAAATTGATCCCGGCATGATGCCGATCTTGCACTCTTCAGGCGTCAGGACACCCGGGCAGTTTGGCCCAAGCAGGCGTGACTTCGACTTTTCCAGCCGCGCCTTCACCCGCACCATGTCCAGCACCGGAATGCCTTCGGTGATGCAAACGATGAAGGGCACTTCAGCCTCGATCGCTTCGATAATCGCGTCTGCTGCACCGGCTGGTGGAACATAGATAACCGAAGCGTCGGCGCCTGTGCGCTCTCTGGCTTCCGCCACGCTGGCATAGATAGGCAGCTGTTCACCAGCAGATCCCTGCCAGGTTTCGCCACCCTTTTTCGGGTGGATACCGGCCACCATCTTTGTTCCGAAATAGGCAAGTGCCTGTTCGGTATGGAAAGAGCCGGTCTTGCCGGTCAGGCCCTGGACAAGGACTTTGGTGTTCTTGTTGACGAGAATGGACATAGGATTCTTTCGAAAGTCGGTCGAGCAAAAGGAGCGGAAAGCAGCGCGTTGGCGCTGTTACTTGACCGCCGCGACAATTTTCTGGGCCGCATCATCCAGATCATCCGCCGCGGTGATTGCAAGGCCGGACTCGTTCAGGATTTTCTTGCCCAGTTCAACATTTGTGCCTTCGAGACGCACAACCAATGGCACTTGCAAGCCGACATCGCGCACTGCGGCAACAACACCCTCGGCAATAACGTCGCAACGCATGATGCCGCCGAAGATATTGACCAGAATGCCCTTCACGTTGGGATCGGCCGTGATGATCTTGAACGCCGCTGTGACTTTTTCCTTATTGGCACCACCGCCTACATCCAGGAAGTTTGCAGGCTCTTTGCCGTAAAGCTTGATGATGTCCATTGTTGCCATGGCAAGGCCGGCGCCATTTACCATGCAGCCAATGTCGCCATCCAGCGCAACATAGGCCAGATCATATTTGGAAGCCTCGATTTCCTTGGCGTCTTCTTCACTGATGTCGCGGAGCGCCTTCATGTCGTCATGGCGAAACAGGGCGTTGCCGTCAAAGGAAACCTTGGCGTCAAGAACACGCAGGCGACCATCCGTCATGACGATAAGCGGATTGACTTCCAGAAGAGCCATGTCCTTTTCGACGAAGGCCTTATACAGGATCGGGAAAAGCTTGAGTCCGTCTTCACGGCCAATGCCTGTCAGCCCGTATGCGTCTGCAATTTGTTCAGCATCTGCTGGCGTAACACCGGTTGCCGGGTCAATTGCCACGGTCACAATCTTTTCAGGCGTGTCATGCGCAACGGCTTCGATGTCCATTCCGCCTTCGGTTGAAACAACGAAGGCGACGCGACCGACGGAGCGATCGACGAGAAGCGAAAGGTAGAGCTCCTTGTCGATGTCAGCGCCATCTTCGATGTAGAGGCGGTTAACCTGCTTACCGGCATCACCGGTTTGGGCGGTTACGAGGGTGTTGCCCAGCATGTCTTGTGCGTTGGCCACAACTTCTTCGATTGTGCGGGCCAGGCGCACTCCGCCTTTTGCGTCGGCGCCAAGTTCCTTGAACTTGCCTTTGCCACGGCCACCGGCGTGGATTTGGCTTTTTACGACATAAAGCGGGCCAGGCAGTTGCTTGGCGGCGGCTTCTGCTTCGGAAGCAGCCGTGATTGCTACACCAGAGGCAACGGGAGCACCAAAGCCCTTGAGAACCTGCTTGGCCTGATATTCGTGAATGTTCATGGACGATTATCTCCGGTCCGCGGAAGGGTATTTAAGCAATTCCAGCAAAAGTGTTTACGGTTTTGCGTTCGGAATTGCGGCAGATAAGAATTTAGCAATTCCAGCAAAAGTTTTTCGGCTTTGCGATTGGACTTGCTGAAGGGGCCGCTTTTACAAGCGGCCCTTTATGAATTACTTCAGGTTTGGCGCGATGCCGATGCAGGCTTCCATCAAGCCCTTCACGGAATTGACCGAATTTGTGAATTGCGTCTGTTCATCGCCATTCAGTTCAATTTCAATGACGCGTTCCACGCCAGCAGCTCCAATAACAACCGGCACGCCGACATACAGGTCGTTCTGGCCATACTCGCCCTTCAGGGAAGCGGCGGCTGGCAGAACCCGCTTTTTGTCCTTGAGGTAGCTTTCAGCCATGACAATGGCCGATGCCGCAGGGGCATAATAAGCCGAGCCTGTCTTCAACAGACCGACAATTTCTGCACCGCCGTCGCGTGTGCGCTGAACAATTTCTTCCAGGCGCTCGGCGGTGAGCCAGCCCATTTTAACCAGGTCCGTCAGCGGCACACCGGCAACGGTTGAATAACGGGTGAGCGGCACCATTGTGTCACCATGGCCGCCCAGCACGAACGCGGTGACATCTTCGACCGAAACCTTGAATTCATCTGCGAGGAAGTGACGGAAGCGTGCCGAATCAAGAACGCCAGCCATGCCGACGACCTTATTCTTTGGAAGACCGGAGAATTTCTGCAATGCCCAGACCATTGCATCAAGCGGATTGGTGATGCAGATCACAAAAGCATTCGGCGCATATTTGGCAATACCGGCACCAACCTGCTCCATGACCTTCAGGTTGATACCCAGAAGATCATCGCGGCTCATTCCCGGCTTGCGGGCAACACCAGCAGTGACAATGCAGACGTCGGCGCCTTCAATGGCTGCATAGTCATTGGCACCGGAAAGGCGTGCGTCGAAACCTTCAACCGGGGCGGACTGGGCAATATCCAGCGCCTTTCCCTGAGGGGTACCTTCGGCAATATCGAAAAGAACAATATCGCCCAACTCTTTGAGACCTGCCAGATGAGCCAGCGTTCCGCCGATCATGCCCGAACCGATGAGTGCGATTTTCGCGCGTGCCATTCTTTTTCTGTTCCCTGAAGTTGTGCCGGATTGTTCCGCCAATTTGACTGGATATGCATTTCATGTCTGAACTGTTGTTAGGGCAGATCAGACCACAATTCGACCCTTCGCATAGACGCGGATTGGACCAAATTCAATCATCTTGCAAGTCACTTCAATTCATTCAAACGGTTAGAAGCAGTGGGAGTTACGTAAACGTAACTCAATTTTCCCTTTTCCCTTCAATGAGACACAGGAAAAGGTTGTGGTTGTGCATTTTTTTCGTGACACCGTTGAAATCTGCGAGATTCATGCGGCCTTGCTGCGGATTCGGTAGGCATCGGAACGCATTTCCGTCAAACGAGAAACTGTGCGATCGAACTCGAAGGCCTCGGTGCCGCGATTGCCCTGATACAAAGAGTGCGCAGGAACCTCGGCCGACAGCACAAGCTGCTTGCCTGCGTCATAGAAAGCATCCACGAGAATAATAAAGCGCTTCGCCTCATTGCGTTCTGCCAAAGTCAGTCGCGGCACATTCTCAACAATCAGAGTGTCAAATCGCGCCGCCATTTCCAGATAGTCGCGCGGCCCGAGCGGGCGGCTGAGCAAATCCTGGAAAGTAAAGCGCGCAGACCGGTTGCCATATCGAGGAACCGAAACGGTACGCCCGGTGACGGAGATTGCCGTCGGATGTTCAACTGAATCTTTCAGCAGTTTTTTCCAGACTGCATCAATCCGCTGATCAGCCGCCGGTCCGAGCGGTGTAATGAAAACATCGTCGCTGCCGAGCTTACCCAGCCGATAGTCCAGCGGCGCATCCAGCCAGTAAATTTCGGCGTGCGCCTTCAAAATATCGATGAAGGGCAGAAACAATGCCCGGTTCAACCCATCTCGATACAAATTCTCCGGTGCAACATTCGACGTTGCCACCAGCACCAATCCACGTTCGAACAATGCCGAGAACAGGCGCGACAGAATCATGGCATCGGCGATATCCGTTACCGTAAACTCGTCAAAGCACAGCAATTGAACCTGCTCGCTCAGCGCATCGGCTATCGGCGGTATGGGGTCATCACCCTTGGCGCGCCCCTCCTTGACCGCAAGCCTGTGCGCCTTGATCCTGTCGTGGATATCCGCCATGAAAACCAGAAAATGCATGCGTTTTCGGGCGGTAACGGGAGACAGATCGAAAAACATATCCATCATCATGGATTTGCCACGACCCACATCGCCATAAATGTACAGGCCTTTGACCGGCTCTGCCCGTTTGCGTGCACCAAAAAGCCAGCCAAGAGCACTTTTTTTGCTGGAAAGTGCGCGATCCCGCAGATCACGCGCCAGCCGGTCGAGTTTGTCTGCAAGCTGCTGCTGGATGGGATCAGGAGCAATCAGTCCCTCACGAACCCGCCGTTCAAGCTCGGTTCTGACCGGGCCGCGCTCAAGTCCAACCGCCCCGTATCGATCTGCCTGTGGCATTACGCTGTTCCTGACGCAAAACCGCTATACATCTGGTCATGGAGCGCTTCATGCATCAAACGACACATAAGCGCTCTGACTCATTGTTATTCCGCACTGTCCACCAGTTGAAACGCAATGCTTCACTGGAAAATGCTCTGGCAATGTTAGCGATACAGGCTGATCTGCGTGCCGCCTGAAGTCGTGCCTTCAAACCGCGTGTCGCCACTGTTGTTCAGCGTTGCAACCGTGTTGCCGGAATTGTCCTTCAAGACAACCTGACTGCCCGACACGTCCCAGGCCGACACATCTGCCACTTGGCCCGGACATCCACGCGAGGCAGCCCGGTAGCCGCCGGTCCACTGCGTCAACGCCATGAAAATCTGACAATTGCCCCCGCCGGAAGAAACCCGCCATGCGCCAACCAGGCTTTCCCGCGTGACGGGAGCCGTGGACGCGACCTGCCCCGGCATTGTCTGCGGAGTTGTTTGCGACATCGAAGGTGACTGTTCAACCGGGGCCGCTGGTGGCGGCGGCAGCTGGCTGGAATACACCTGCCCTGAGGGCGCCGGCGTCAACGGTGCAAGCTGGCCATAGCCGCCGCCTACCTGTGGTGCCGATTGCATGCACCCGCCGAGAAACATCAGAGCGGCACCGGCAGCGCCCATTCTCGTCCAATGCGTCATACACCCATCCTCATTTCATTGGCCAAACAGTACTTGTAAATGGCTCTTTAACGCGGTTCGCAAGGGTTCGTCACCCATTTTAAGAAGATTTTACGAAATCTTAAATCATCAACGGGCCCGAAACACATCGATTCCAAGCCTTATTTCGCTTGAATTGCGGCAATTTCAACATCAATGAGCGGTCGCTGAAAATCCCCGGTCGTTGGGTCCATAGCCCAAAGCTCACCGGTAGAAATATCAAACCAGGCGCCATGCAAGGTCAGTTTTCCCTTTGCCTCCAACTGCGACACGCATGGGAAGGTTCGCAAGTTTGCCAGCGAAAGCCGGATGGAAATCCGCTCCAGCGCCGTTTGTTTTTCAGAGGTTGTCAAAAGTTCGTTCGCACTGACCTGGCGCGCTTCTGTTTCCACCAGACTCATCCATTTGCCGATGAAATCACCCGGCGACAGCGGAGAAGAGGCAGGGTCCAGCGCGGCTTTGATGCCGCCGCATCGCCCATGCCCCATAACCACAACATGGCGCACCCTGAGCGCCTGTACGGCAAATTCCAATGCGGCAGACGTTCCGTGAAATTCACCATCCGGGGTGTAAGGGGGCACAAGATTGGCCACATTGCGCACCACAAACAACTCGCCGGGTGCTGCGCCAAAAACTGTTTCCGGTGCTGCGCGAGAGTCACAGCAGGCTATCACCATTGTCTCCGGCGCCTGACCATCCCGCGCCAGAGAGCGGTAGGTCTGGGTTTCTGCCAGATAGCGCCCCTCAATGAAGTGGCGGTATCCATTCAGTATATGTTCGGGCAAAAGGGTCATTGTTGCTCCGCATGACATTTCAAGGCGGGTTTAGCTGATTTTCCCGCCTCAGAACAACTGTCAACAGACAGCACTTAAATTCGCACGCCTGCAACACCGCCAACCTGGCGCATCTGCACCATGGCCAAAGGTGTCTTGAGGCTATCAATATCCGTTTCCAGCGTCAGCTCATCCGCCCCGCGTTTGGTGGTGCGAGCCAGAATTTCATACACAGTCGCCGTTGTCGCTTGCAGCGCCTTTTCCGGCTGTGCGCCGCCCAGTATGCGTGCCAGAAACACCGCAGCCGTCAGGTCACCCAGACCATTGGGGGCACCCTCGATATATCGATGCTCAGCCAGAATTGCCGTTGGGCCACCCACCAGCAGGTTGCCGATTCCGCCTCTCAGCATGGGGAAGGCTGAGGTGACGACCACCAGCCTTGGCCCCAAAGTTGCGGCCGCTTCTATCAGATGCGAATTGGACGACAGTTCAAGCCCGGTCAGAAACTGCAATTCATAACGGTTGGGCGTAGCAATATCTGCCAGCGGCAGCAGCAGATCACGAATACCCTGCAGGGTTGCATCGGGTTGAAACAACCGGCTGCCCGCCTCGCTTCCATCGCCGACCACCGGGTCGCAGACAAAGATTGCAGATGGATTGGCCAACTTTACAGCCTGAACCAGACGAGCCGTATCGGCGATCTGTTCCGGCGCCCCGAAATAGCCCGTTACCACAGCGCCCACCTCAGCCAGTTTTGGCGAAGAGATGAGATCATCAATAAAAGCGGAAAAATCTGCTGCCGAAGGTGTCAGCCAAGTGGAAGGTCCATGGCCAGGATGCCAAGGCATTGTAACCGTCGGGACAGACCAAACGGGAAAACCCAGTGCTTCCAGCGCAAACGCCATAGCCCGGTTCCCCACAGTGCCGCGCACCACGTAGCTGGAAAGACTGAGGACGGCCACCTTATCAGAGCGCGATGCGTCAATTGGCGGTGAACGTGTCATATCTTTGTATCAAGGCAGGAGGTAAGTAACGACAAGGGAAGCAACGAGAAACAGGAAGAAGCCCAAACCTGCCAGCCGGCCAATCCGCGTGCCGACAACCTCGATACGATCATTCTGGTCCGCATCGCCAGCAGTAAAATGCTTTTGCACATTCAGAAGCATCTTTTCGGTGTTGGCACCGATCTGCGGTTCGGTTTCCTCTCGCAGTCGCTTGAGGATCGCCGCCGATTCCTTTGCTCGCGCTTCATCATTGAGTTTTGGCTTCATAACCGTGAAAGTGACCGAAATCCTGACAAAGAGCAATCAGAATCCGGCAAACCGGATGCCCTTATGTTGGTATTGATAGACAAACATGCCCTAGCTGGCCTATGTGCCGCACTAAAGCGAATCGCTTACTTTGCCGCGCCTGCGGCTGGACAGAAATACCGGGAAATACTGGTGGGAGACAGTTACAATCCATGATTAGCAAACCAGCCAAAGCCACAATCATTGAAGACGCCCTGCAGGCTGTAACAAACGAGGGACCGGCAACGCTGCTGGTCCCTCTTTTGCTTGCACGCCCACCTGCAGACGACCTTGCTGCCTTTCCGCCGCGAGCTCTGGCAATTGCCGCCGAACAGGCCGGTGCCGCGCTTTCCAGCCACCGGTCCGGCCAGCCACTGGTGGCGACCGAGCGGCCGGAAGGGTTCACGCTGGAAGGCAAGCCGCTGCTGCTGGTGACCCTGGTTAATGATGACCGACCGTTTCTGTTTGACAGTGTGGTGGCCGAAGTCGCGGACTCGATGTCTGCCATCCACTACATTTCCCATCCAATTCTTGATGTTGTGCGCAACATTGAGGGCGTGATTGTCGACTTCTCGGCCTCCGCTCAATCAGAAACCGCATCCGGTACGCCAGGACGGGTCAGCCTGATTCAGTTTGCGCTGGAAATGCCGGTGGACCCGGAAGCTGCCAACCGGCTGAAAGAGCAGTTGACGACTATTCTGGCGCAGGTGCGGCTGGTCAATCAGGATTTTGAAGCCATGCTGGCCCGAACGGCCAGGGCTATTGACGATTTGCACAAGCAGGCTGAACGCGTTTCTGACCCGGAGGTTCATGCCACGGTTGAAGAGGCGGCCAAACTGCTGCAATGGCTGACGGACAGGAATTTCAGCTTTTTCGGCACGCGCGAATTTTCCTATGCCAATGGTCCAGATGGCGAGTTGATGGGCCGGGTGGAAGGCAGCGAGCTGGGTATCCTGCGCGATCAATCCGTGCGGGTTCTGCGCAAGGAAAACACCGCCGTAGTGACCAGCCCGGAAATGCGGGCTTTTCTGGAAGCGGACAATCCGCTGATCGTTGCCAAGGCCAATGCGCGGTCGCTGGTGCACCGTCGCGTTTACATGGACTATGTGGGCATCAAACAATATGATGATGATGGCAGGCTGACAGGTGAGCTGCGCATTGTCGGCCTTTTCACTTCCAGTGCTTACACGCGGTCCATTCTGACAATCCCCTACCTGCGCCAGAAGGCAGACCGGGTTATTGCCCGTTTTCCATTCCGCCCGCAGTCACATTCGGCCAAGGCACTTCTGAACATTCTGGAAACTTATCCTCGTGATGAGCTGTTCCAGATCGATGTCGACACGCTCACAGAGTTCGTCGGCACAATGATGGAGCTGGACGAACGGCCACGCGTGCGCCTGCTGCCGCGCATAGACCCGTTTCAGCGGTTTGTTTCGGCAATCGTGTTTGTTCCCCGCCAGCAATATGATTCGCGTCTGCGGGAAGAGATCGGCGTTCTGCTTTCCCAGGCCTATGATGGCCATGTATCCGCCTATTATCCATCCTTCTCGGATGGCCCTCTGACGTCGGTGCATTTCATCATTGGCCGGTCCGGGCTGCCCGGAGCATTTCCAGAAGCAGATGTGGCCGCGCTGGAAGCACGGATTATTGAACTGACCCGCGACTGGGCAACTGAATTTGAATCGGTTGTCGCCAGAACCGGCCGCGCCAGCGATCTGATTTCGCTGGTTCCAGGCCTGCCGGATGGCTACCGCGATGTCACCTCACCCGAGGATGCGGTTCTTGACGCCAAACGAATTGTCGATTTGAGCGAGACGTCACCTTTTGCCGTCGATTTCTATCGCCAGGAAGAGGATCCGGACAGTGTTCTGCGGCTGAAGCTCTATGCTTTGGGCGATACATTGCCGCTTTCCACACGCGTCCCGATTCTGGAGCAGATGGGCCTTTTGGCGCTGTCAGAAAAAAGCTTCATCATTCACCGCGCCGATGGGTCTGTGGTGCATCTTCACGACATGGACCTGACCCGGCGCGGCGGCGAAGCCATTCCGCTTGATGATGATGGACGCGCACTGGAAGAGCTGTTTCAGGCGGTATCGGATGGCAGAATTGAAAGTGATGCTTTCAACTCTCTGGTGCTGGAAGCGCGGCTTTCATGGCGTGAGGCCAACGTGCTGCGTGCCTATGCCCGCTATATGCGCCAGACCGGTCTGGCGCTTTCTCAGGAATTCATCGCCGGGACGCTGACGCGTTATCCAGCCATTGCCTCGAGCCTGTTTGCTCTTTTTGCTGCCAGTTTCGACCCGGATGTTTCACGCATTGCCGAAACAACGGACGAAGACGACGCGCTGGCAAAGGCCGCCGCAGCACGTGGTGTTGGCCAGTCCTTCAACGAACTGCGCGAGGCCTTGGAAAAAGTGGATGCGCTGGACGATGACCGTGTTCTGCGGCGCTATCTGACGCTGATATTGGCAACGTTGCGGACAAACTACTACAGCGTAGCATTGGTTTCTGCCGATCCGGCCAGCAGACCCGGCCATGTGGCACCAGCGCTTGCCTTCAAGTTCGACCCGCATCTGATTGACGGATTGCCGCAGCCAGTGCCCTTCGCTGAGATTTTTGTTTTCGACGCGCGTGTCGAGGGCGTGCATCTGCGCTTTGGTAAAGTGGCACGCGGTGGTTTGCGCTGGTCGGATCGCAGTCAGGATTACCGCACGGAAGTTCTGGGTCTGGTCAAGGCGCAGCAGGTCAAGAACTCGGTCATTGTGCCGGTTGGCGCCAAGGGTGGCTTCTATCCCAAGCGTTTGCCGGACCCGGCGGCACGTGATGAATGGTTCGAGGCTGGGCGGTCCGCTTATGTCGTGTTTATTGAATCGCTTTTGACCATCACCGACACGGTGGAAGGAGACGGCAGCAGAACACCTGAAAATGTTGTGCGCCATGACGAGCCTGACCCGTATTTTGTGGTTGCGGCAGATAAGGGCACCGCCACTTTCTCCGACACTGCCAACGCCATTGCCCAATCGCGTCAGTTCTGGCTGGATGATGCTTTCGCCTCTGGCGGCTCTGCCGGTTATGACCATAAGGGAATGGGCATAACCGCCCGTGGTGCCTGGGAAGCGGTCAAGCGCCATTTCCGCGAGATGAACCACGATATTCAGGTTGAGCCATTCACTGTCGTTGGCTGTGGTGACATGTCCGGTGACGTTTTCGGCAATGGAATGTTGCTTTCCGAACAGACCCGCCTGATAGCCGCATTCGATCATCGGGATATTTTCATTGATCCTGATCCTGACACCGCCAGTTCCTATGCGGAGCGCCAGCGCCTGTTCAATACGCCACGCACGTCCTGGGCAGATTATGACAAAGCGCTGATTTCCCGTGGTGGCGGTGTCTTCTCCCGAAGGGAAAAGCGCATCACACTGTCTGCGGAGGCTGCGCAGGCCGTTGGCTGGGACAAACAGACCGGCACACCGGCCGAAATTATCAATGCCATATTGAAAGCCCCGGTTGATCTGTTGTGGTTTGGCGGCATTGGCACTTATGTCCGGGCCGAGAGTGAACAGAACAGTGAAGTTGGCGATAAGGCGAATGATGCAGTGCGCGTCAGTGGCCGTGACATTCGCGCCAAGGTTCTGGGCGAAGGTGCCAATCTGGGTGCCACTCAGCGTGGCCGCATTGAATATGCCGCGCGCGGTGGGCGGGTGAACACCGACGCTATCGACAATTCTGCGGGCGTGAACACGTCCGACATTGAGGTCAATATCAAGATTGCTCTCAAGAATGCCATGGCGGAAAACCGCCTGACGCGAGATGAGCGCAATACTCTGCTGTCCGGAATGACCGCTGATGTGGCAAAGCTGGTTCTTGCAAACAACTACCAGCAGACTCTGGCCCTTTCGCTGGAGCATGAAGCCGGCGTTGGGCGCCTGCCACTGCAAAACCGTCTGATGACCCGGCTGGAGGCGGAAAAGCGTCTGGACCGCACAGTGGAATATCTGCCGTCCGATCGGGAAATTGCTGATCTCAAGGCAGCCCGCCGTGGCCTGACTCGGCCAGAGCTGGCCATTCTGATTGCCTATTCCAAAATCGACCTCTTCGATCAACTGGTGGCTGGCACATTGCCGGATGACCCATATCTGAACGAACGGCTGATGGACTATTTCCCGGATGCCATGCAGCAATCATTCAGCCAGGACATTGAAGGGCACCGTTTGCGGCGGGAAATCGTGGCAACCACCCTTGCCAACGAGCTCGTCAACCGGTTGGGACCTTGCACTCTGACCGCTACCAGCGAGTCAACGGGTGCAACAGCGTCCCAGATCGCGCGTGCCTATGTCGTTGCGTTCGATGCGCTGGGCGCAAAGGAGCTTTACGCGCGGATTGATGCGCTTGATGGCAAGATCGACGGCAGTTTGCAAAACAAGCTTTACGGTGCCATGAGCTTGTTTTTGAAGGTGGTGACGCACTGGCTGACACGCAACCTGACTGCCGACACCGAAACCTCTGTGGCAATTGCTGCTCTGTCGCGGGAACATGTTTCCCTGCGCCCACGTCTGCTTGAGCTGGCCAGCGACAGAGCCCGTGACAAATATGCGGAACGGCTGAAAACACTGTTGGCAGATGGCGTTCCCGAAGAACTGGCCGATGATATTGCCTTGCTTCCGTTGGTTGCGCTCATTCCGGATGCCGCACGTGTTTCACGTGAGACGTCGCAACCCGCAGACACGGTTCTGGCAGCCTATTTTGCGATGACGCGGCTTTTGAAGATCGGCCGACTGGAAACAGCGATTCTGACCCTGAATCCGCATGATTATTTTGAAACGCTGGCTCTTGCGCGTGCAGGAAGCCAGATTTCGGACGCACGCCGGGTTCTGACAGCCAATGCCCTGACACGGTTTGCCGGTTCGGCAGAGCCGGTTTCGGAATGGGAAGCTGTGGAAAGTGAGAAGGTTTCTCGCATTGCTGACCGCATTGTGGAACTGGCAGGTGGCGGTGAGACTTCAGTTGCACGTCTGACATTGGCCGCTGGTCTGTTGTCTGACCTTGCAGCATAAAAAAGCGGCTCAGCTTGCTGAGCCGCAGGTGGCCGATTGGTTATGAAACGTCCTGCAAAGCCCGTCTGACAAGTTTCAGACGGGCTTTTCTATACGCTGTCAGCTTAGTGCCGGAAATGACGCATTCCTGTCACCACCATGGCAATGCCATGCTCGTCAGCCGCCTGAATAACCTCGTCGTCCCGCATGGAACCGCCCGGCTGAATGACCGCCGTGGCACCCGCGGCAACGGCCGAGAGCAGGCCATCTGCAAATGGGAAGAAGGCATCCGAAGCAACAACGCTGCCTTTGGTCAAAACTTCGCCACCGGCAACCGCCGCGGCGTCTTCCGCCTTACGCGCAGCAATGCGGGCTGAATCCACCCGGCTCATCTGTCCGGCGCCGATGCCGACGGTTGCGAGGTTTTTGGCGTAAACAATCGCATTTGATTTCACGTGCTTGGCAATGCGGAAGGCGAATTTCAGATCTTCCAGCTCCCGCGCATCCGGTGCGCGCCGGGTGACGACCCGCAGATCCAGATCATCAACCATGCCATTGTCTCGGCTTTGCACCAACAACCCACCCGCAACCGATTTTACCAGCAATCCCGGTGCTCGACTGTCTGGCAATCCACCCGTCAAAAGCAGACGCAGGTTCTTTTTGCCGGCAACGATCGCCATCGCTTCTTCATCAGCGTCTGGTGCAATGATAACCTCAGTGAAGATTTTGGTGATTTCCGCGGCAGCGGCTGCGTCCAGACGCCGGTTCAGTGCAACAATGCCGCCGAAGGCCGATACCGTGTCACAGGCGTAAGCTCTCTGATAGGCTTCCAGAATGGTGCCACCCTCGGCCACGCCACACGGATTGGCGTGTTTGATGATTGCCACAGCCGCAGTGCGCTTTGGATCAAACTCGGCAACCAGCTCAAACGCGGCATCCGTGTCGTTGATGTTGTTGTAGGACAATTCCTTGCCCTGCACCTGCCGCGCTGTTGCAACGCCAGCGCGAACTTCCGAGGTTTTGTAAAAAGCAGCAGTCTGGTGCGGATTTTCGCCATAGCGCAGGGTTTCGGCCAGTTGCCCGGTAAAGCTGCGCCGCGAAGGGCTGACATCATTAAGCGATGAAGCAAACCATGAAGACACCGCGGTGTCGTAGGCGGCAGTCAATGCAAAAGCCTTGGCGGCCAGCCGCTTGCGAAGGTCCAGCCCAGTTTCACCCTCGCCTGCCTCCAGTTCTTCCAGAACGGAACGGTAATCGTTGGGATCGGTGACCACTGCAACATAAGGGTGGTTTTTTGCACCCGCGCGGATCATCGCCGGGCCGCCAATATCAATATTCTCGACAATCGCCGCCGCCTCGGCACCAGATGCGACAGTCTGCTCAAATGGGTAGAGATTGACGACAAGCAGATCAATGCCGGATATCTGGTGCTGGTCCATCGCAGCTGCATGGGATGGGTCGGCACGAATGCCCAGCAACCCGCCATGCACCCCGGGATGCAGCGTTTTAACCCTGCCATCCATCACTTCCGGGAAGCCGGTCAGTTCAGAAACATCCCGAACGGCCAGACCAGCTTCGCTCAGCGCGCGCGCCGTGCCACCCGTTGAAATGATTTCGACGCCACGTGCAGCCAGCCCCTGCGCCAGTTCCAGCAGTCCTGTTTTGTCAAACACCGAGATCAGAGCTCGTTTCAACGGCAATTTGTCGGGTGATGGATAGGTATTGGCGGCAATGGCCATTGTTAAGGCTCCGGCTGAGGCATTGAAAAATCGGATGAATTGCCCGTGTGCGAGCAGAATTTCTTCCGGCTTGATAATCAATGCAGCTCAGTGCAGCAAGCCACTGGCCGTTGATGCTTCGAAAACATAACAGCTTTTGCGCGCCGTCTGACTTATCTGAATCCTTCGGATTTGCGCCCAAGGTCGTCCATCGTCTGAGGCACGACCGTAACTGCCCGGTTCATTCCACACCCGGCCAGCAAGAAGGATCCGAGCAGCAGCACAGACAAGGAAATTCGCATAAGGCTGCCTCCACCGTTGATAAGCCGTGTGGAGTACTCTGACGTCAAAAAGCGGCGAATTTCTGAAAGTTAAAGCCGGCGTTCAAACCGCCAATGCACCTCTGCCTGCGCTTCACCAAATGTGACGACAATCTGCTTGGTGCGCTTCGCACCACGCGGGTCGGCAAAAAAGATCGAGTCTTCCAGGGCCAACGGACTGTCTGCAAAAAACCACCAGACCTCGTTGCCACAGGACAATCGAATTCCCGTACCTGCCGGATCAGCTTCAACATCCGGGTGCAGATGGAAACGCAGATTGGCCTCTCCCGCCTCTCCCTTGCGTTTGCGCGCCGGGCGCGACGCCTTGAACAAGCGGTCAGACCCTTCCAGCAAGCGCCCATCGCGCGACAGGAAAAGCTCTCGCTCATGAACCAGACCAAATGCCGCGCGATAACCATCATGCGCCATGGAAAGGCTCTGTCCCGCTGCGTCGTCCTCTCTGGAAACCGGAACCCGGCTTGGCCCCGACACCAGCGGGCTGCCCAGAAAGCGGTCCAGCAAACCGGATCGTGCAAAACGTGAAGATGACTGGTCGGCCACGGTCAGTGTCGAATGTGCAGCCGTGGTGCGCGCCAGCTTGCGCCAGCTATGCTCGGTTTTCTGCGGCGCGCCACAGTTGACCACAAGGCGTCTTTGGCCTGACGAAAACTCGAATGCCAGTGTTCCGGCATGTGCATCGCGAGACAATGCGCCCTGAGGTGTGGTGCCTGCATCGGCAATCACCACCACGCCATTCTGTGTCAGCCGCTGATAGCCACTCTGCCGCATATGCGACATTGGCTCGCCAAGGGTTTCATCGAAACGCAGCAGTGCCAGCAACAAACCCCGATCTCCGGCGCCCGCGCCATTGAACAGCGCAAAAGAGCCCTCGGCATGCCGGAAAAAGCGCAGAGCCGGCAACATGCGGTCAATCGCAGCCAGCAGCACACGCGGCACTGGCTGACTGCGCTGAGCGTAAAGCTGACGCAGCGGCAGCAATTGCGCCAGAATTTCGATGATCAGCTCGGGATTGCGCGATGCATGCCCGCCATCCGCGTGAACCTGGCGGTCCAGCTCGCTGGAAAGATTTTGCGTCGCCAGTTTGATCTGGTGGCCATGTGCGGGCAGGCACAAAGCCGAAAACGCCAGCGCAATGCGCACACCAAGGCGCGGCATTCCATCTGAAACCTCTGCCGCAATACGCCGCAAATAGCGCACTTCGGACGCCAGCAGGTCCAGAAACCTGCCGCGGAATGCATCATCGCCCTGTGCCATGATGATGGGGCAATGGGTGAGGAATGAAACGATCCTGCGAGCCATGACCTCCGGCTGTTCGCTGGCGGGCGAGCGACGGCGACGCGGCAGGTTCATGAAATCTAGAACCAGTGCACGGGCATTTTCTGCCGACAGGGCATCCTGCGTTTCAGACAGGTGGCGCAGCCAACTGAAGCCATAGAGCTCCACCTGCCAGGCCAACGGGGCATCCAGCCGCTCAAAGGGCGAACGGGCCGTCACTTCAATGCGATGGCCGGCCAGATGAAAACAACCGGCATAAATGGTTTCGGCGGTTGCCATATCCCCATGATGAAACTCTCGCGGAACGGCGAGAATGCGGTCGGGTCCGGCACCTGAAAAAAGCGGCAGCCATGGCGCACGCGTCGCGCGGCGCACCCGACGCCAGGCTTCTTTTAACGCCAACCCCGCCAATCGCGGATCATCTACCAGTTCCGCAGCCATGATTGCCCGGCTCCTGAAATGTGTATGACCCTTGGCTGAAGACGCCAGGGCCTGCACGCGCAAACTATTCAGGCGGGATTTTCACAAAACCTGGTAAAATATTCCCTAATTTCGGGCAAATAAACTGGATCGTTCAGGCCAGCCGTCGCAATCTTGCCGCATAAAATCCATCAAGACCGGATTGTTCTGCGGTTCCCCGCTGGAACATTGCGGGTGTTGTCCGCACATCTCCATTGGCACAGATGGCTTCTTCCAGCCCCGGGAGTTCATGGGCTTGAACCGGCAAACGTTCAAAATCGCGGCGCTCTGCCAAAAAGGCGGCAACCACCTCTTCACCTTCCACAGGGTCAAGCGAGCAGTTGGAGAAGACAATAACGCCGCCGTTTCGTACAAGACGGGCGGCATCGCGCAACAGCCCCGCCTGCACCTGCGCCAGTTTGCGAACTTCTGCCTCGTCCTTTGTGTAGGCCACATCCGGGTGGCGGCGAATGGTGCCGGTTGATGAACACGGAGCATCCAGCAAGACAGCATCAAATGGCTCAGACGGGTTGAAGCTGCGCAGATCACCAATGTGAGTTTCAACCGGCAGGGTCAGCCGAGAAAAATTGTCGAGCAGCCGCTTCATCCGGGAGGCGGAAATATCCACCGCGGTTACCTTGGCACCGGCCGCAGCGAGCTGAGCCGTTTTGCCACCCGGCGCCGCGCAAACATCGGCCACCTTCAGACCGGAAATATCGCCGAACAGCTTGGCAGGCAGGCTGGCCGCAGCATCCTGCACCCACCATTCGCCCTCGGCAAAGCCGGGCAGTGAGGCAATCTGACCGTCTGTTTCGGCGGAGAGGCGCACGGTGCCAAAGGGAAGCAATTGCGCCGGCATGCTTGCAGCGACCGCCGCCGCGTCATTTCTGGCGGTCAGATCAACCGGGGCCTGAACCTGGTGTGCCGCAGCGATCTGGATCGTTTGCTCAAGGCCGTAAGTTGCTATCAGACGCTGCTTCAGCCAGTCCGGCATGTTCAGCATCGGATCATTGAACTGAGCCAGGAGATCGTCTTTTTCGCGTGATGCGCGCCGTAATACGGCATTGACCAAACCGGCAAACCGGTCTGTGCGCGGATCTCCCGAGGCCAGCGTCACCGCCAGATCCACGGCGGCAGAATCCGGCACATCCAGAAACAGTATCTGGGTCAGTCCCGTATGCAGAATTGTTCGCAACGGCGCGGCACGCGGAGGCAAAGGTCGGTCGATGCACGCGTCCAATATGGCAGAGATTGTGCCCCGCCGCCGAAGGGCCGACACAAGAATGGCGCGAACCAGCGCCTGATCGCGCGGATCGAGCCTGCGAAACTCAGGATGCCCACCGACTTTGTCGGTTAGGCCGTCCAGCGACGTGCGGGCATCGACGATGGCGGAAAGGAGCCGGGCTGCAACACGGCGCACCGCCAGCCCCGGGCGCTGATCCTCAAATTCCTGAACAAAGGCTCGTTTTTGCTTAGCGGTGGATTTCAACCCCATGGACCTTTGCGCTTCCCGTGTGACGAATTCTTGTTGGTGCCCCAAGGCCCTCTGGTTTTCGGTGCTGGGCTATGAGGCGCACGAAATCCGATGCCGCCCTGACCACCATCGGCCCCTCCACCAAATGACGTGCCACCTGTCTGCGCCGCCATGTTCTGCAAGGCCGCAATACGGTTGCCGGTATCCGGGTGGGTGGAAAACAGATTGTCCATGCGCTGACCATTCAACGGGTTGATAATAAACATATGAGCAGTAGCCGGGGCACGCTCGGCATCAACATTGACGGTTCGACCCGCAGCCTTTGCAATTTTGCCCAGCGCTGAAGCCAGCCACAAAGGCTCACCGCATATTTCGGCTCCCCGTCGATCAGCGGCATATTCCCGAGTGCGGGAAACGGCCATTTGCACGATCATCGCAGCAAAGGGTGCAACGATGACGGCTACTAGCACTCCGATTATGCCTAGTGGATTGTTGTTATCCCGATTGCCGCCAAAAAAGAAGGCAAAATTGCCGAGCATGGAAATAGCACCCGCCAGCGTGGCGGTGATGGTCATAATCAGTGTATCGCGGTTTTCCACATGCGCAAGTTCGTGCGCCATCACACCCGCCACTTCTTCCGGCGTAAGCTGTCTCAGAAGACCGGTGGTCGCAGCCACGGCAGCATTTTGTGGATTGCGGCCAGTGGCAAACGCATTTGGCTGATCGTTCTCGATCAGATAAACCTTCGGCATTGGCAGCCCGGCATTCTCCGCCAATCCGCGGACCAAACGAACGTAATCCGGTGCTGTGCGCTCATCCACCTCATGGGCATGGTGCATTCTCAGCACCATTTTGTCCGCATTCCAATAAGCAAAGAAGTTCATTGCCACGGCGATGACCAAGGCAATCAACATGCCTCCCCGCCCGCCAATCAGCAAACCAACCCCCATAAACAGTGCGGTCATAACCGCAATCAACATGGCGGTCTTAATTATGTTCATTGGCGTACAGGTCTCCGTTTCGTGCTGGTATCAATCTGGTAATTTTAACGCAATGCTTCAATATTGTCTGGATAGATCAATTGCCAAATAGGCATGTCGGGAGAGTTCGCCATGGTCAACAATCGTTCGGATGGGTTGGAAAATCTTCCACCGGCAGCGCAAAGGGCGTTGGCTGAGGCTGCTGAACGCAGAGCAAAGCAGGAAGTGCAGGAACAGGAACGACCTGTGGAAGTGAACGGTAGAAAAGGCCCGGAACCAATTCGTTATGGCGACTGGGAGAAAAACGGTATCATCAGCGACTTCTAGGCGTGGTTTCACCTGAAAAATACTTGAAACTCGTGCGTTTAAGGTCCACATATCTGTGCGGATCATGACATCATGATCAGAGGACGACCTCTTCCATATGGACGTGCGCGATACGGGACGGCCCGAAAATCAGGGGTTCTCCATGGCTTGGGCCTATCTTTTCGTTGCCGGTCTTCTTGAAATTGTCTGGGCGTTTTCAATGAAGCAATCGCATGGCTTCACGCGCCTGACACCAACCATCGTAACATTTGTCTTCATGTTCGGCAGCTTCGCACTGTTGTCTCTGTCCATGCGCACCTTGCCACTTGGCACGGCTTATGTGATCTGGACCGGCATCGGTGCTGTCGGAGCCTTTGTGGTTGGCATCACATTTCTGGGTGAAAGCCTGTCACCCATGCGTGTGCTGGCCGCTGCGTTGATCGTGTCAGGACTGGTGCTGATGAAGCTTTCAACTCCCGCTTAATAAGCCTAAAATGACATGCTATGGTTTAGCCGCTCGGCCATAGACAAGGATGTTTCACGTGAGACATGAGACGGCTCAACAACTTGACACGCGCGGAGCTGATGCGCTGGAGGCGCTTATCCGCAAGGGATATGAAAGCTTCCAGCCACAGATCGGCGTGCGGCTTTGGAATGGCGGTACAATTGGTGATTGCAGCGGACCCATCGTCGCGCTGAACGATCCTTACGCCCTGTCGCATCTGGCATTTCGCCCCACTTTGCCAACACTGGTTGAATTGTGGATGGAAAAAGCGATCGACATTGAAAACGGCACTTTGTTTGACTTGGCGAAGGTCAAGAGCGCGGTCAAAACCCGTCACGCCCTGAAGCGGATCAACAAATGGGAAGTGGCAAAGGCGTTGCCTGCGCTTTTCAAACTGCGACGCCAGTCCAGACTTGTAAGGCCTCAGGCTGGCCAGGGCGCAGGAGAAAGCGGGTCTACCCAACAGGCGATCCAATATCACTACGACGTCTCGAACGACTTTTACCGCCTGTTTCTAGACGAGAACATGGTCTATTCCTGCGGATATTTTGACGGTTGGCATGAGGATATCGATAAGGCTCAGCATGACAAGCTGGACATGATCTGCCGTAAACTGCGCCTGAAGCCGGGAGAGCGACTTCTGGATATTGGCTGTGGCTGGGGCGCTCTGTTGATTCATGCAACGCGCTTTTTCGGTGTTACAGGCCACGGCGTAACACTCAGCCAGGCGCAATTTGACCTTGCAAGCCAACGTATTGCTGCCGCTGGTCTGGAAGACAGAATAACCATTGAGCTGAAGCCATTTCAACAGCTTCAAGGCGAGTACGACAAAATCTCATCCATCGGCATGTTTGAACATGTTGGCTTTGCTCATCACGACGAGTATTTTTCCACAGTTCATCGTCTGTTGAAACCGCGTGGGCTCTATCTGCATCACGCCATCACCCGCCCGGCTAAAAAGACCCTGCGCCAGTTTCACAAAAAATCACCGGAATACCGCGCTTTGACCCGCCTGATTTTCCCGGGGGGTGAACTGGATTACATCGGCCATTCGCTGCAGAAACTGGAAGCTCACCGGTTCGAAGTTCATGATGTGGAAGCCTGGCGTGAGCATTATGCCCGCACCTGCCGATTGTGGGCTGAACGATTGCAACAGAACTTTGACACCGCAATTGCCATGGTTGGCGAACCGAAGGCCCGACTGTGGTTGGCCTATCTTGCCGGTTGCGCCATCAGCTTTGAACGCGGCGATGCGTTGATCTTCCAAACGGTCGCCTCTCGAAAGGAAAAGGGGCCGAGCCAACTGGGACCGACCCGTCGCGAGCTGTATTCATGATCTGATTCAGGCGCGTCACTGGCTGCATTGTCCTGTAGCGGAAGCAATCACGCTTCTACCGGAAATTTCCTACCGGCGACGACGGGCCCGAATTTCGGCTTCTGCCCTTGCCGCTGCATCTTCCAGCGCCGCAAGCAGCACTTTGACATCGGCAGCGGAAAGCTTGGTAATCGTTTCAGCAAGGCGATTTGCCAGAGCAGTGGCTTCTGGTGACAATCCGCCAGTTTCCACGGTTACCCTGGGATGAGACAGAGCAGCCAGTCGCTCCAGCTCTTCAGCGTCGTCCCATATAATTCCCAGATAGCCGATAATTCGCTGCAGCAATTCCCAACTGGGACGGCCGCGCCTGCCGTGTTCCAATGCTGAAAGATATGGCCCGGAAATGTTCAAAGCCTTGGCCATCTCCGATTGAGTTACACCCTTCTTCTTACGAAGAGCCCGTACTTTCTGGCCAAAAGGAGTCATGAACGTCGCAATCGCAGATAAAATGCGCCGTCGCCACCGTGACCACGCGCCGCCGTTTCATAACCGGAAACCAGCCGCCTGAACATATCCGTAGCCAGCCAATGCGGTAAGGCTCGGCGGAGGGCGCCCTGCGAGCCAAGCGATGATCCACGGCCGGTGATCACCAGAACATGGCGAGTGCCCGCTGCGTGAGCTGCCGTTAAAAAATTCAACAGAGCGTAATGCGCAACTGCTTCGGTCTTGCCGTGCAGATCAATGCGGTCGTCGATCGAGATGCGCCCCTTGCCCAGTTTCCGCCGAACCGGGCGATCAATCAGATTCAAAGGCAATTTGCCTGGCTTTTTAACCGGCGACGGATCTGGAACAGCGGGACTCACCTTTGCGCTGACCGGCTGCGAGACTGCCTCAGCAAAGTCTGTCGCGACTTCCGCTGCCAGCTCTGGCAGGGTTTTACCACGTAATGGCGTTGCTGTGCGTGCAACGCTGACCCAGAGCTGCTTTTCCTCGCCGCTCAGCAGACGCCGTCGTTTCATGACTCAACTCGCGGGGGCAGAGTGCCCTGCCCTATTCATCCTCTGATTCTGTTTCAACCAGCTTCCAGTTAGGATCGCGCGAGCGCGTGTCATGAGCAAATGTCCAGATGTCGCGCACTTCCACAACTGTCTCCGGGTCGCCGTCGACGATTTCACCGCTTTGGCGAACAACTGCCGAAATCAGCTGGCAAACGATGCGAACCGTGACCAGGGCCTCATGCTCTTTCAGATCCGCGGAAACAATTTTCGCTTCGTTGATGCCAACGAATGAAGATTGCATGCGCTCGCCACGCTTCTCGCGCTCGGAGATCGCATTTTCAAAACCGCGGTAAACTTCGCTCGAAAGCAGGTTCTTCAACAATTTGCGATCGCCATCAGCAAAAGCGGTCACAATCATTTCATAAGCGATTTTTGCACCATCCAGAAATTGTGCCGCATCGAAGGATTCATCCGCATCGCCAATGGCACGCAGGCCATTGTTGACATCGCTTCCCGGCGTGGTCAGCTTGTCTATGCTTTCATAGGGCGTCTGGACAGAGGTTTCGTCCGGCAGTCGTCGGGTAGGCAGGGTTACAACATTGCCAGACTGTGTGCCTGCGGGTTCCTCAGTTCTTGAATAAGGATCATATGGCGGGCGCTCGTTGCCGGTGCGCCGGCCCAGCACAGCCCTCAGCTGGTATAGGACAATCACCGTCACTACGATAAAAAAGATCGTCCCGAAGCCCATTCCATACAGATCCTTCTAGTAGTCACCCGCGGTGACAATGCCACTATTGGCATATAGACATTTGCGCGCCAGCATTCAAATCAGAGCCAATGTCACCTATTTGCATTGGTTGAGGGCGACGGCAAGTCTAACCCTATCGAAAACCACCGGCCATGGCCTTGAATCGGAAAGCAAAACACCTTTATGCCCGCCAAATTCATTTTACTGGGCATTGTTGCCCTTCCCCTTGTTGAAATCGGCGTCTTCATTGCCGTCGGCGAAGCAATCGGCATTGGCTGGACTCTTGCGCTGGTGGTGCTCTCTTTCATTCTGGGAATCGTACTTCTGCGACGGCAGGGATATTCCACTTTACAATCTGCGCAGGCCCAGATGCGCGCCGGCGTTGCTCCTGACCGGGAAATTGTCCATGCGGCGATGATTTTCATCGCTGCGTTGCTGTTGATCATTCCCGGATTTGTGACCGATTTTTTCGGCCTTCTGCTGTTTCTCTCACCGGTTCGCGACTTTTTGTGGACACGAGCAAGAAGGCACATGGTGGTGGAGACGACCATGACGAGGGAGGGAACGCGCAATCCAGCCTCAACGGACAGCGGCGTTATCGACCTGCAGGATGACGAGTTTTCCAGAAGAGATGACAACAGCCCCTGGTCACGCGATGATGCCGGTGACGGGCCAGACAGATTGCGATGAATTTGCCTGCAAAGGCTGCAGGGCTGCGCAGTTTGCTTGTCACTCTTGTCGATGCATGATAGCGCAACCTGACAACAAGTTGAACATTATCAGGAAAAATCCATGTCTGACACTGAAGCAGCGAACGGTGCGGCAAATCCGGCCAGCGCTCCAAGCCTGAACGTTCTGACCCAGTATATCAAGGATCTGTCGTTCGAGAGCCCTAACGCTCCTGAAGCTCTGCGCGGACAATCCAACCCGCCAGCCATTAACATTGGCGTCAACGTCAGTGCCCTGCCCGTCAATGGTGCCGAAGGTGAATATGACGTCAAGCTGACGCTCAACGCCCGCGCTGGCGAAGGCGCCGAGTCACTGTTTCTGATCGAATTGCAGTATGGTGGCATTTTCCGCCTGCAGAATTTCCCTCAGGAGCACATTCTGCCGGTTCTGTTCATCGAGTGTCCGCGCCTGCTGTTCCCGTTTGCACGTCAGATCATCTCTGACCTGACACGCAATGGCGGATTCCCACCGCTGATGGTCGACCCGATCGACTTCGCTGCGCTTTTCCAGCAACGAATGGCCGAAGAGCGCGCTCGTCAGCAGGTCCAGGCTTCCTGATGACCCGACGGTAAGCAAAATCGTCCGACCCGGGCCCTTTCCTGTGATCATTCGATCACTTGAGGGGCCCTGGTCATTTGCTTTGTCGCAATTGCTATTCGCCTTCGACCGGAAGATATTTCTGCCACAAGGTCTCACTGCCAAGTGATTGAACAAAGGCCACATGGCGCGCCATATCTGCTGCATCCAGGCGCGATGGCAAAGGCACTGGTCGAGGCCTTATCTCCACAATCAAATCGTCTGCATCGTTGAACGAGCGTGATTTCTGATCATCGGTTCCAAGCAGCAATGCTGCCTGCCGCCCGCCAATCAGCTCAATGTAAACCTGCGCCAGAAGCTCGGAGTCGACCAGCGCGCCGTGTTTGTCACGCTTTGACGTATCAATCTGAAATCGCGAGCACAGCGCGTCCAGAGTGGCTGGAGCCATTGGAAATTTTCGCCGCGCCATTGGCAGCGTATCGATAACGCGGCTTTGCTCGATCGGGGGGCGACCCAGCCTGTCCAGCTCCGCGTTGAGAAAGCGTATGTCAAACGCAGCATTGTGCGCGATCAGCATTGCGCCGTCGAAAAACTCCAGAAACTGTTCGACAACATCGGCAAAAAGCGGCTTGTCTTTCAGAAAGTCGTCTGAAATCCCGTGAATGTCATAGGCGCCCGGGTCGACTTTGCGTGAGGCCGGGCGAATGAAGCAGTGAAACTCCCGCCCGGAGGGAATGTGGTTCAACAGTTCAATGCCACCGATTTCGATAACCCGATCCGCAGCGAAATCCAGCCCTGTTGTTTCCGTATCAAATACAATTTCACGCATGCCACATCCCCAGTGTCGCGCCCTTTGTGCATGGCCGGACTGATGGAAGCAACTGCTTTGGCCCAGTTAACCGAGCTCGTTCACAATGCTGGCAACCTCTTTACGTGCATGATCCAACCCCAGCGACGTATCGATGATAAAATCCGCCTTCTGCCGTTTTTCCTCATCCGGCATTTGCCGCGCCAGAATGTTCCGAAGTTTTTCCAAAGTCATTCCCGGCCGGGCGAACACACGCTGCCGCTGCACATCGGCTGGCGCGGTTACAACAAGCACCGCATCCACCGCCGCTTCCCTGCCCGTCTCAAACAACAAGGGTATGTCCAGAACCACCAGCGTCCTGCCCGCCTCACGCGCCTGTTTCAAAAACTCGGTCTCGGCCTGGCGAACCAGAGGATGAACAAGCTTTTCGAGGATACTCAACGCTTCCGGCCTGTCCAAAACCTGCGCTGCCAGCTTTCCGCGGTCCACGACACCATCAATCACTGTTCCCGGAAACTGCTTTTCGATCAGCTTTGCGTCCGGCCCGGAATAGATGGCGTGCACGGCGGCATCCGCCGAATGGATCGGCACACCCAATTCGGCAAACATGTCCGCCGTGGTGGATTTTCCCATTCCGATGGATCCGGTTAAACCCAGGATCACCATCGGCTTATGCTCAGCAGCTTGGCCCAAACCGATTACACTCGCTCAATGTCAGCCAGAAGCCTGCTGCGCAGCGTGGCATCCACCACAGGGCTCACGCCAAACCATTTTTCAAAACCGGGTACCGCCTGATGCAGGAGCATTCCCAGCCCGTCAGCAGTTTTGTGGCCAGCTTCCCGAGCAGCTTTTAAAATCGGCGTTTCAAGCGGTGTGTAGACAATGTCGGTTACCAACGCTCCATCAGGCAGACCGGTCAGGTCAAAAGCCTCCTCTGCCTCGCCATCATCCCGCAGGAATGCCGGGCGGGTGTTGATCAGCAAGTCCGCGCGGCCGATCAGGTCTGTCTCGTCTTCCAAGCCATGCCCATGCACGTTGCTGCCAAATTCATCCGCCACAGACCGGGCCCGCCCGGCATTGCGATTGACAATTCGCACCCTTGAAATGCCTGCTTCCAATACTGCGTGAACTACCGCTCTGGCAGCGCCGCCGGCACCCAGCACCAAGGCCTCTTCCGCCTCACGCCAGCCTTTCAAACGCTCGTCCAGATTGGTTGCGAAACCGTAGGCATCAGTATTGCCGCCAACAAGGACATCGCCTTCGTACCAGAGTGTATTGACTGCGCCGATAGCTGTAGCGGCGGCATCATGCCTGTCGACCGCAGCGAAGGCGACTTCCTTGTGCGGTATGGTGACATTGCCGCCTGCAAAGCCCTGATCTCTGAATGATGTCAGAAACTCGCCAATTTCCTCGGGCGGAACCCCCACTCGCTCGTATGAGCCAACAATTTGGAATTGCTGAAGCCAGTGTTGATGGATCATCGGTGATCGCGAGTGCCAGATCGGCCAGCCGGTAACAAATGCCCGCGGTCCGGTTTGAGTCATATCAGTCATTCAGCAATCCAAGCTCACGCAAATCGTTCAGCAAAGGCAGCATTGGCAGCCCGACAATTGTAAAGAAGTTCCCTCTTATGCCTTTTATAAGCTGCAGACCCCTGCCTTCTATCTGGTAACAGCCGACACTGGACAATGCAATTTCACCTGTTTTACCAAGATATTGTCCAATTTCTTCTGGAGTCAGATCGCGAAATTCTATTTCTGCACTTTCGACCCGGCTCTTTAAAACTTCAGAATTTCTGACAATACAATAGGCACTGTGCAAACGATGGGTCTGGCCGGACAGCTTCAACAATGTTCGCCTTGCAGCTTCCATCGTATCTGGCTTGTGCAGAAGTTCGCCATCAAGCTCCAATGTCTGGTCGGCCCCGATGACATAAGCCCCTGGCGAGCGTTCGGACACATTCTCAGCCTTGGCCTGCGCCAGAACCAGCGCGATATCTTCCGGGCCAACGCCGCCCTTCAGCATCGGAACTTCAACTGCGCGCTCATCAATCTGCGAGCGGGTGACAGACACTGCCACGCCGGCATTCTCAAGAAGTTTTCTGCGATGCTCACTGCCTGAAGCCAGAACAATAGTCTGGTTGGCCTGATCTGATGCCCCCACCTGACGTCTCCGTTTTTGTCGTGTTTATATGATTGGATCGACTTTTCGGCTTTCTCAAACGCGAGAATATTCCATTCAGCAGCGGTGTGAAGGGGCAGGGACTCGATTCTACCCCTTGTGGCAAGGACGTTGCGAACTTTGCCCCCGTAATTTCGCACCGCTTGTGGGAATCACTGAACAAATATGCTGTCAGCGTGTCCGGTCGCAAAAGCCTGTTGGTAACAACATGCTTCATCCACAGGTCTGGTGCAATTCCAGCCTGTGGACTGCGCGTATCGTGTATCGTGGAAAACCAAAGTCGGATTTCACAGTCTGTCCAATGACAATTCAAATGGAAAATAATCAGCCTTCTGGATTTAACCATTTGAAAACACTGATATATTTTCTCCAAAATTGGAACTTTTCCACAGTCTGTTGGAAAATTGACTGACAGGCACTTTCAATTGCGTCAGAAATGGCCTGCCGAATGGCCTTCCTCTGGGGATTCATGCAATCCACTGACTCATAGAATTAGAATCCAGATCTATCAGGATTCTTTTCTAGGAGGATAACCGCCACGGCCTGTGAACTTCCGCAGGACCAAAACAGGATTGATGATGCAAAATCGAAAAATGCTCCGCGTACTTTCAGGCGAAACTCTGCCAACGCCACCAATCTGGCTGATGCGGCAGGCAGGACGCTATCTGCCGGAATACCGGGCTGTCCGGGAAAAGGCAGGAAGTTTTCTCGATCTTTGCTACAACCCGGAACTTGCAAGCGAGGTGACGTTACAGCCCATCCGCCGATTTGGCTTCGATGCAGCCATTCTGTTTTCAGATATTCTGGTTATCCCCGATGCTTTGAACCGTAATGTACGCTTTGTAGCAGGCGAGGGTCCGCTGCTTGATCCGCTGGACGCAGATGGCGTTGATCATCTGGATCCGACAAACACCAAAGCTCATCTTGCGCCTGTGATCGAAACCGTCAGCCGGCTGCGGGGCACATTGCCGGACGAAACAACCTTGATCGGTTTCTGTGGCGCGCCATGGACCGTCGCAACCTACATGATCGCTGGCCATGGAACACCCGATCAGGGGCCAGCCAGGATGTTCGGTTATCAAAATCCGCAGGCCATGGAACAGCTTCTGAATGTTCTTGCGGATATGTCGGCTGATTACCTTGTCTGGCAGTTGCAGGCCGGTGCCGATTGCGTGCAGATATTCGACAGTTGGGCGGGCATTCTGGACGAACAGAGCTTTGAACGCTTCGTCATCAAGCCAACGCGCCGTTTGATTGATCGGGTGCGCACTGTCGTACCAGACGCCAAAATTATCGGCTTTGCCAAAGGCGCGAGTTCGCGCCTGGAAAACTACAGAAAAGGCACTGGCGTCACTGCGCTGGGACTTGACTGGTCAATCTCCATGGAAGCGGCGAAAAACCTGCAGCAATCCAGTCCTGTGCAGGGCAATCTGGACCCGATGCGCTTGATAGCCGGGGGCAGGGCTCTGGAAGAAGGTGTGGACCGCATCCTGGAAGAATTGGGGCAGGGACCACTTATCTTTAATCTTGGCCATGGTATCACGCCCAATGCGCCGATTGATCATGTTGAGAATTTGATTAAACGGGTTCGAAATCGATAAAAGGGGAAATGCTGATGGCCATTAGCAAAAGTCGGCAACTGGTTATTATGGCAGTTGCAAGCGCTGCGTTGATTATTGGCATGTTCGCCTTTGTGCCACCGGAAGCCATTTTATGGGTGAAGGCACTGCATGTCATTGCCGTCATTTCATGGATGGCGGGCATGCTGTATCTGCCAAGGCTGTTTGTCTACCATTCCGAAACGGCACCCGGCACGCAACAATCTGAAACCTTCAAGGTTATGGAACGCAGATTGCTGAAAGCCATCATCAACCCTGCCATGATCGTGACCTGGTCGGCTGGCCTGTGGCTTGCCTGGATCTTCAGCTTTCAAGGTGGTTGGCTGCATGCGAAAATTGCGCTGGTCCTGGTTCTGTCGGGCGTCCACGGCTTCCTTTCAGGATCGCAGCGCCGTTTTGAACGTGACCAGAACCGTCGAGGTCCAAAATTCTGGCGCACAATGAACGAAGTGCCCACAGTTTTGATGGTGTTGATTGTTATTCTGGTTGTGGTCAAACCATTTTGATGCAATTGGGCAAAAGGTCTGGTTCGTCGGAGGTCACATGCGGGCAGTTTGCATCATGGTCATGGGGCCTTCGGGAGTGGGGAAGACGACCACTGCAAAGGCAATTGCCAACGCCCTGAACTGGACTTTTGCTGAAGGTGACGAGTTTCATCCTGCCAGCAACATTGCCAAAATGTCGGCTGGAATTCCGCTTGACGATCAGGATCGTCAACCCTGGCTGGAAACAATCCGAGACTGGATGACGCAGAAATCCAAAGAGGGCGTCAACACGGTCATAACCTGTTCCGCACTCAAGCGTCGCTACAGGGACATTTTGCAGGGAACTGAGGCTGATCTGCGCTTTCTGCAGCTTGATGCCCCGGTGCAACTTGTCGGGGAGCGCATGTCCAGGCGCTCCGATCATTATATGCCACTGTCGCTGCTGAATTCACAGTTTGACGCTCTGGAGCCGCTGCAAAGCGACGAGAATGGCATTGTGATCAGCGTCGAGGAAAATCCTGAACAAGTTGTCAGCGCGGCCCTTCAGGCATTGGCGCCAAATATCTGATCTCCGGAAGCGGCCAACTCTTGCGCACAGGCTCAAGTCGGTTTATATGCCGCTTATCCCGCCTTTCATCGGCGCAGGTTCACACCTCCCGATCACACAGCATCGCCAAACGATATTCCTTTCAGTTTCTGGCTTGCGTTCTCTCATTCAAATAGTCGACTCACCGGTCATTTCTGGCCGTGCGAGGTGGAGCAATCAATCCTATGCCTGAGCTTAAACTCCAGGATCTTAAAAACAAAACAGCGCCCGAACTTATTGCCTTTGCGGAAGAAAATGGTGTTGAAAATGCCTCCGTGCTGCGAAAGCAGGAACTGCTTTTTGCCATATTGAAGCAACTGGCCGGGCAGGACGTCGAAATTATCGGCGAGGGCGTGGTTGAAGTTCTGCAGGATGGATTTGGCTTTCTGCGCTCCCCGGAAGCCAACTATCTTCCTGGGCCCGATGATATCTACATTTCGCCCTCCCAGCTTCGCAGGTTTTCATTGAAAACTGGCGATACGGTTGAAGGGCCAATTCGCGGACCCAAGGATGGCGAGCGCTATTTCGCACTGCTGAAGGTCAACACAATCAACTTTGATGACCCGGAAAAAATTCGCCATAAGAGCCATTTTGACAATCTGACCCCGCTTTATCCGAATGAGCGGTTCAAAATGGAAATTGGCGACCCCACGAAAAAAGACCTGTCTGCTCGCGTTATCGATCTCGTGGCACCTTTGGGCAAAGGCCAGCGTGGCTTGATCGTTGCGCCTCCACGCACCGGTAAAACCGTACTTTTGCAGAACATCGCTCACTCAATCACTGCAAACCACCCGGAATGCTATCTCATTGTTCTGCTGATCGACGAGCGTCCGGAAGAAGTGACCGACATGCAGCGCTCGGTTAAGGGTGAGGTTGTTTCGTCAACTTTTGACGAGCCTGCAACACGCCACGTTCAGGTTGCCGAGATGGTGATTGAAAAGGCAAAACGCCTTGTTGAGCATGGCCGTGATGTTGTTATTCTTCTGGATTCCATCACCCGCCTGGGCCGCGCTTACAACACCGTTGTTCCTTCATCCGGCAAGGTTTTGACCGGTGGTGTTGATGCCAATGCATTGCAAAGGCCCAAGCGGTTTTTCGGTGCTGCGCGTAATATTGAAGAAGGTGGCTCCCTGACAATCATCGCCACTGCGCTGATCGATACCGGCTCGCGCATGGACGAGGTTATTTTTGAAGAGTTCAAGGGCACGGGCAATTCTGAAATTGTGCTGGATCGCAAGGTTGCGGACAAGCGCATATTCCCGGCAATGGATATTCTGAAATCCGGTACACGTAAGGAAGATCTCCTGGTTCCGCGTCAGGATCTGCAGAAAATCTTCGTTCTGCGCCGAATTCTTGCACCAATGGGCACAACCGACGCCATTGAGTTCCTGAATGACAAATTGAAGCAGACAAAAACCAACAGCGATTTCTTCGACTCCATGAACACTTGAACCTGTTCCGAAATCGATGTGTATAGCAGGCCGCCGGTTCACCACCGGCGGCCTTTTGCATTGCTGACGACAACCACGTCGGCGGCAAGGCAATGCGATCAAATCTTGAGTGGGAGTGATTCAAGGGATCGAAGGAGCACGTGGACACTCTATGGCAGCGATGGCGACGATGAATGAAACGATAGTTGCTCTTTCCAGTGGTGGCCTGCCGAGCGGCGTGGCTGTGTTGCGCTTGAGCGGCACAATGGCGACCGTGGCCATACGCACTCTGGCTGGCTCTGTGCCTCCCGAGCGACGGGCAAGTCTTCGGGTGCTGAAAGACCACGATGGTCAGATTATCGATCGTGGGATTGTCGTATTCTTCCCGGGTCCAGATAGCGTCACCGGGGAAGATCTTGCGGAATTTCACCTTCATGGAGGAAAGGCAGTTGTTGCTGCCTGCCTGGCGGCGTTGACGGCGCTGCCAGATGTGCGTTTGGCTCAGCCTGGCGAGTTTACACGGCGCAGCTTCATCAATGGGCGTATTGACCTGACAGAGGCTGAGGGGCTGGCTGATTTGCTGGCTGCGGAAACTGAAGGTCAGCGGCGGCAGGCTGTGATGCAGGCGGGCGGGGAGACCCGGGCTTTGTATGAGGGCTGGATGAAGCGCCTGACTTTTTGCCGGGCCATGCTGGAGGCGGATTTCGACTTTGCTGATGAAGATGACGTCAGTGATGACGTCGCCGCAGATGTTTCACGTGAAATATCCGACCTGCTGGCAGAGATGCGTGGCTATGTCAGTCATGCACATCAGGGAGAGATATTCCGCAATGGTTTTTCCGTTGCCATTGCCGGTGTCCCGAACGCGGGAAAATCCAGCCTTATGAACGCACTGGCCCGGCGCGACGTCGCGATCGTTTCGGACATTCCGGGTACCACGCGAGATCTCATCGAGGTTTCACTGGATTTGCGGGGCATACCGGTTCGGTTGATTGACACTGCCGGGCTTCGCGACTCCCCGGACAGGATCGAGCAGTTGGGCATGGATAGGGCGCGCGAAGCGCTTTCGCATGCTGGGCTGGTTCTGCATCTGGTGCCGTCGGACGATGCGATGGAGCTTACCCTGAACGACTTAGCAAATGAGGCGCCCGTTCTGAAAGTTCGCTCGAAATCGGATCTGGGAACTGCACAAGATGGCGAGCTCGCAATATCCACTCGCACAGGCGAGGGGCTTGATGAACTTGTGGAGCGCATAGCGCAAATCGCTGCCGAAGCAGCAGGAGATCCTTCGCAGCTTGTGCCGGTGCACACGAGGCAAAGGGATATCATCGGACAGGCTATTCTTGTTCTGTCGGATTGCCAGGATGATCTGCCATTGGAAATCTACGCAGAAGTTCTGCGCTCGGCATCGGAGCGGCTTGGTGCGCTGACCGGGCAACGCGGCGTGGAAGACATGCTGGATGTTATCTTTTCGCAATTCTGCATTGGTAAGTAACCACGGAATTGACACGCGGCGATGAATGGCGCTTAACCCAAAGCTATGGATAAAGAATTTGATTTTGATGTGGTGGTGATCGGTGGGGGTCACGCCGGGTGTGAGGCAGCAGACGCGGCGGCCCGTGTTGGCGCGCGCACGGCATTGGTGACACATCGTGCAGACACGATCGGCATTATGAGCTGCAACCCGGCCATTGGCGGTATCGGCAAGGGCCATCTCGTGCGGGAGATTGATGCTCTGGGCGGCCTGATGGGCAGGGTGGCTGATCAGTCCGGTATCCAGTTTCGTCTGCTCAATCGTCGCAAGGGGCCAGCGGTTCGCGGACCACGCACTCAGGCCGATCGCAAGCTTTACGCCGCAGCCATGCAGGCTGCCATCAACCAGCGATCCGGACTGACAGTCCTGACCGGTGATGCGTTTGACATTGGTTTTGATGGCGCGGGAAATATTGCTTCGGTGATTATGGCGGACGGCCGCGCACTGACGACACGCAGCGTTGTCATCACCACTGGCACGTTTCTTCGAGGGCTGATCCATATTGGTGAAAAGCAGATACCTGCTGGGCGCGTGGGGGAGGATCCCTCTGTTGGACTGTCGGCAACACTGGGTCGCCTGGGGCTTCGACTGGGCCGCCTGAAAACAGGCACTCCGGCGCGACTGGATGGACGCAGCATTGACTGGTCGGGGTTGGACCGCCAATCGGCAGATGATGAGCCATATCCATTTTCTTATCTGACGAAACAGATCACCACGCCGCAGATTGATTGCGGCATAACCCGCACGACTGCAAAAACCCATGCCATCATCCGTGACAACCTGTCCCGTTCGGCGCTCTATGGAGGCAGGATTGAGGGCACAGGACCGCGGTATTGCCCGTCTATCGAGGATAAGGTTGTCAAGTTCGGCGATAGGGAAGGGCACCAGATTTTTCTTGAGCCTGAAGGCCTGGACGATCACACGATTTATCCCAACGGTCTGTCCAGCTCCTTGCCGGAAGACGTGCAGGCAGAGTTTCTCCGCTCAATTCCCGGGCTGGAAAATGTGGTGATCCTCAAGCCGGGCTACGCGATTGAGTATGACCATGTTGACCCGCGCGAGCTGACCCGTGGTCTGGAGCTCAAGGCACAACAAGGCCTGTTTCTGGCGGGGCAGATCAACGGCACGACTGGATATGAAGAAGCGGCGGCGCAAGGGCTTGTCGCCGGGCTGAATGCTGCTCGCTTCGCCTCCGGCGCGCAAGCAGTGACCTTTGGCCGGGAAGACGCTTATATCGGCGTGATGCTGGACGATCTGACACGCACGGGCGTCAGCGAGCCCTATCGCATGTTCACCTCTCGTGCTGAATTCAGGCTGTCACTGCGCGCAGACAATGCCGACAGGCGATTGACCCCGATGGCATCAGAATGGGGCTTGGCGGAGCGTGACAGAGAACGGGTGTTCAAGGCCAGCGAGACTGCGTTGATTGATGCAGAAACCCGTTTGAAAAATCTGTCACTGACGCCCAATGAGGCTGCCCGCCACGGTTTGGCGGTCAATCAGGATGGACGCCGTCGTACAGCATGGCAGTTGCTGGCTCAGGGCGATGTCAGCCTGATGACCCTTGCAAATATATGGCCGGAACTGTCGACTGTGCCTGCGCCCATTCGGGAACGGGTTGAGATTGAGGCCGCCTATGATGTTTATCTGGACCGTCAGAGGCGCGATCAAGCCAATTTGAAAAGGGACGAGCAGCGGCTTATTCCCTCAGGCATTGACTATTCCCAGCTGAAAGGACTCTCCAACGAGATTGTTCAGAAACTGACAGCTTACCGTCCAACAACAATTGCTGAAGCCGAGCGGATTGATGGAATCACGCCAGCAGCCCTGGCGATCATTCTTGTCGCGATCCGCCGACACGAAATGTCGAAAGCTGCCTGAGAGTTGAGCGACCACACAATGCATTCATCATCTGTTGTTTCGCAGGATGCCAATCTGAAAGAGGATCGAGCGGAGGTCTTAGCCCGGAACATTGTTTCACGTGAAACGACAGACAAGCTGGATCGGCTGGTTGAACTGACGTTGCAATGGCAACGCAGCATCAATCTCATCGCTCCCTCGACAGTTTCTCACATATGGACGCGTCACATTGAGGACGGTCTGTGGTTGGATCACGTTGCAGGCCGTCAATCGCTCTGGGTCGATATTGGTTCAGGCGGGGGATTCCCCGGGCTTGTGCTTGCCATAACGGCCTCCGCGAATCCGGGCACCAAAGTGGCAATGATCGAATCGAATGCAAAAAAATGTGCGTTCCTGCGAACTGTTGTCCGTGAGTTGGCACTACCGGCTGAAGTGCATTGCCAGCGAATTGAAAGCAGCGCCGCGGTCGTGGAGGCAGCAACTGCGGTCAGTGCCCGGGCCTTGGCGTCTCTGCCTGACCTGCTCAATCTGGTTGCACCCAACTTGAACAAAGAAGCTGTGTGTTACTTCTTCAAAGGACGCGCGCATCAGCAGGAAATCGATGAAGCCTCTGCCAATTGGCGATTCAGCATGGTAAAGCATTCGTCAACAGTTGAAGTGGATTCTGTCATTCTCGAGTTGCGAAGCGTTGAAGCCTGACTAAGGCCAGCATTTGCTTCACGTGAAACAATCCACCTCGCAATGGTAATATGACAGGAGCTTATCGGTGGATAGTCATTCTCGCAGCAGAATGCGCGTCATCACGATAGCCAATCAAAAAGGCGGTGTGGGCAAAACCACCACCGCAATAAATCTGGCTACTGCACTTGCAGCCATCGGCCGTCGAACGCTGCTTGTAGATCTGGATCCGCAGGGCAATGCATCGACCGGGCTCGGCGTTGAAAAGGATATGCGTGATCGCTCTTCCTATGATGTGATACTTGGTCACGCGACCGTTGCTGAATCGGCCATGCCAACCGTGGTGCCCAATTTGACCCTCGTGCCTTCAACGCTCGATCTTCTGGGCGTTGAAATGGAAATTGCTTCGGCAAATGAACGCGCCTACCGCCTGCGTGATGCCTTGCACCGCCATTCGGTTGACGCTCGCCCGGCCGAACAATTTGATTTTGTGCTGGTGGACTGTCCACCCTCACTCAATCTTTTGACCATCAACGCAATGGCCGCTGCCGATGCTATCCTTGTGCCACTGCAGTGCGAATTTTTTGCGCTGGAAGGCCTAAGCCAGCTTTTGGAAACCGTAGAGCAGGTTCGCGATACATTGAACCCGGCATTGGCGCTGCATGGCATTGTTCTGACCATGTACGACGGACGCAACAATCTGGCAGAACAAGTGGTTGCAGATGTGCGCACCTATATGGGTGACCATGTCTACGACACGGTTATTCCGCGCAATGTCCGCGTGTCGGAAGCTCCGTCTTTCGGTAAGCCAGCCATACTTTATGATATGAAATGTCCCGGCAGCCAGGCCTATATCCGGTTGGCGTCGGAGGTTATTCAACGCGAACGAGAAATGCTGGCGGCTTAGACAAACAGAGTTGCCTTCAACTCGGGCGTTAGACGGCGGAACAGTGTGACAGACAATGAGGTGGGACGTTGAAGTTGATCGAAGGATCACATTTAACGGTCCAGGCCTGAACAGGAGAGAGTTTCGATGAGAGAAGAAAAGTCACGCGCTCGCCTTGGCAGAGGTTTGGCGTCGTTGATTGGCAATGCGCCATCGGCGGATCGTGTGACCACGCCATTCTCCGTCAATGCAACCGCGGCTGTTGTGCCGGGTGAGGCCAAGGCTCCTGTTGCATCTCTGGTTCCCAATCCAAAAAATCCGCGGCGCAGCTTCAACCAGGATGAGCTGGCCGAACTGACGGCGTCGGTTCGTGTTCATGGCGTCGTCCAGCCAATTCTCGTCCGTCGGATTCCAGGCATGGATTCTCTCGAAATTGTAGCGGGGGAGCGTCGCTGGCGCGCTGCCCAGGCCGCCGGTCTGGTTGAGGTGCCTATTGTCGAGAGAGAAATTTCTGATCGGGAATCGCTTGAGATTGCCATCATAGAAAATGTGCAGCGCGCTGATCTCAATGCGATTGAAGAAGCGCTTGGCTATGAAATGCTGATCGATGAACATGGTTACACGCAGTCTGACCTTGCCGATATTGTCGGCAAAAGCCGGAGCCACGTGGCCAACACATTGCGGCTTTTGAAACTGCCGGAAACTGTGCGTGGCATGGTTGAGCGGGGAGAGCTTGCACCCGGCGCGGCGCGAAGTGCGGTGTCGGTGGACGATCCCGAACTGTTTGCCCGGCAGGTTGTCGCCGGCGGTATGAGCGTTCGTGACGCGGAAAAGCTGGCGCGTGGTGAATCGGTTATAGCGCTGCCTCAGGAAAAAGGCCGTAAGGCCCGCACCAAGGCCGACACGTCTGCTAAAGACGAAGACACCAAGGCGCTGGAAAGATTGCTCTCAGAGGCACTGTCTATGCCTGTTTCCATCGGTCTTCAGGGGCAGGCGGGCCAGTTGGTTCTCAATTTCCGAAATCTTGAGCAACTGGACGAAATCTGCCGCCTTTTGCAGGCTGGCTCCGCCTACAGCCCGGCAACTGAATAGACACCCGCACCAGGGCGGGCGAAGGATCACCCCACTATCTGCGGGCACGCAGCCTTGCAGCCTCGACGCTGATTTCCATCAGGGTCCGGTGCATGATGCTTTGCTGAAGGATCGCTTCCTTGCGGCTTTGCAGAATGTCCGCTTCCAGCCTCGACAAGACGCTGGAGATGGCAGGGACGGGCCAATTGGCCAGCGCCAGCTCCATAGATCGGGCGCGGCTGAAATGCACACGCTTTCGTGCAACCACGTCGCTTGCGGTCAGGCCCTGCTTTTCCAGTTCCTCGCGCATCAGCAGCAATTGCTGGAAATAGCGCAGAAGCGGGTTTTGAAGTTGAAAACCGCTCACTCCGGCGGAAATCAGCCTCTCTATCAGATAAGGCAGCTTACGCACTTCGCCCGTTGCGGCAGCATCCACCGCTTCATCCACAGTCTCGGCTGATACATCGCCCACAACTGTGGTGACATCGCTGAGGCTGATGGTTGATTTGCCAAGGGCATAGAGGCAGAGCTTCTGCACCTCTGCACGGGATGCAAGGCGATTGGCTCCCAGCCGCGCTTTCAATCCTTCACGCCCGGCACGGTCAATCGTCAGACTGGCATTTGCCAGCTCCTCATCGATCAGCCGGTCCAAAGCTCTGGCCTCGTCCTGATAACAGGGCAGGGCCATTGCAGCCTTGCCACGCTCAGCATTCACCCGTAGCCCGGCCGTTTTCTTCAGCTCACCCGCCTCGATGATAATGGTTGTGTCGGTTGGTGGGTTGGACGCCAGATCAGCCACGGCGTCGGCCAGGGCTTTGCCGTTGCCTGCACCCTTGATGCGTATCAGCCGTCTTCCGCCGAACATGGAGACTGTGCCGGCTTCATCAAAAAGCCTTCCGATCGATTTTTCCAACTCGTCCGCCATCAGCACAATGCTGGCAAACGGGTCGGTGTTATCAACACCAGACAGCGCAGCCAGTTTGGTGGCGCGCTCAGACACCAGTCCGGAATCCGGCCCATAGAGCAGAAGAACAGGGAAGGATGTGTCAGGTCGAGACAGAAATGCCTCGACCTCGCCGGCTTTTTTCTGGGCCATGGTTCAAACGGATCAGTTTACAGGGGTCGGTTCACCTTCGCGCTTCAACACGGGCAAAAGTGCCATGCCGACCCGCTCCGCCAGATCCTTGCCCGCCCGTTCGCGCGCATCTTCCACGGCGCTTTGCGAGGCATAAAGCTGCGAGTTACGGTCATATGGCACGGTGCTGAAACGTGTGCCCGCGCCAATGGTCTGCCCGTCAGAAAGCCGGATGAGCGTGTAATCAGCCTGCATGCGATAAGTGCTTGCCGCAGGCACACCAGAGCCACTTTCAATCGAGGTCACCGTGTCCATAGCGCTGACGAAATACCGCACCTCGAACAGAGGTGACGATACGGGTTCAGCGCCATTCAGCCGAAACAGCAGAGCATTGCGGAAAATCTGATCCGTCCGCGTGTTTGGCTCTGCCACCGCCACCCTGCCTCGCATCGTGGTCAGAAGGGCTGGCTGAGACGGAGAAGCCGCCCCCGCCTGCTGCGGCCCACCATTGCTGTAAACCGGCCCGGAGGTGCAGGCAGCAAGACCGCCCATCGCTACCAAAGCAGCCACCACAGCGGCTTTTCGCAAGGAAAAACCGTTCCGCACTCTTGCTGGAATTGGCTCAGCTTTCGCAATTCCGAACGCAAAACCGCTCCACACTTTTGCTGGAATTGCTTTAAACCACAACATTGATAATCCTTCCCGGCACCACAACAACACGTTTAGGCTGGCCACCCGCCAACAATTCCTGAACAACAGGTAGTGCCAGAGTCGCCCGCTCAATCTCTTCCTTGGTGGCCGTCGCCGCAACGCTTACATCGCCGCGCTTCTTGCCATTGACCTGCACTGGCAGCACCAGTTCATCGTCGGTAAGTAGCGTTGCATCATAAACCGGCCAGCCTTGAGAAGCTACCAGCCCCTTTCCACCCAGAACCACCCAGCATTCTTCCGCCAAATGAGGCATCATCGGCGCAACCAGCTGAACCAGAATTGCCAAAGCTTCACGTGTGGCCGCTGGCGCAGACATCTTTTCAGCAGAAATACTGGCTGAAAGTGTGTTCACAAGCTCGTAAAGCCGAGCCACAGCCTTGTTGAACGCCAGGCGCTCAATATCGTCACTGACGCCGGCAATCGCGCGGTGAGCGGCCTTCCTCAGCTGCTTCGCAGCACTCTCGTCATCGCTTTCCTCCGCTGCCACGGAATTCAGCCGCTCCGCACCCTCGTTCACCACACGCCAGAGCCGCTGCACAAATCTATGCGCACCCTCGACACCGGATTCCGTCCAGATCACATCGCGGTCTGGCGGAGAATCGGACAGCATGAACCAACGCGCCGTATCCGCCCCGTAGGAGCCGATTATGTCATCGGGATCGACGACATTCTTTTTCGACTTCGACATTTTTTCGATCGAGCCAATCTCGATGGGCGCTCCGGTAGACAGGCGTCGCGCACTGCGCGTTCCATCCTTTTCCTCAACCACCACATCATTGGGTGATACCCATTCGCCATTATCGCGGTAGGTCTCGTGCACCACCATCCCTTGTGTGAACAGGCCTTTGAAGGGCTCGTCCAAATTCACATGGCCGCACACACTCATCGCACGGGTGAAAAAACGCGAGTAAAGCAGGTGCAGAATGGCGTGCTCGACACCGCCTATATACTGATCAACCGGCAGCCAGGCGTTGGCCACCGCGGGCACAGTCGGCTCTGCCGCATGTGGCGCAGTAAAGCGGGCAAAATACCAGGATGAATCGACAAACGTATCCATCGTGTCGGTCTCGCGCAGGGCTTTGCCGCCACATTCCGGGCAAGTTGCATTGCGCCACGTCGGGTGGCGGTCCAACGGGTTCCCAGGTTTGTCAAAATCAATATCATCCGGCAGTTTCACCGGCAGATTTTCGCTTGCCTCGGGCACTACTCCGCATGTCTCGCAATGCAGTACGGGTATCGGACAGCCCCAGTAGCGCTGCCGTGAAATGCCCCAATCCCTGAGCCGGAAATTGACCTTGCGCTCGGCCTGCGGCCGGTTGCTCAAATTGCCGGTTTCCAGCATTTCGGCGACTTTGTTAAAGCCCTCAGCCGGTGTCAGCCCATCCAGAAATTGCGAATTGAACAAGGTGCCTTCGCCCGTGTATGCTTCATTGGCAATGCTGAAGCATGCCGCATCAGATCCGGTGGGCAACACAACCGGCTGCACCGGCAGTTGATAGGCACGTGCAAAATCCAGATCGCGCTGATCATGTGCCGGGCAGCCAAAAATTGCTCCGGTGCCATAATCCATAAGGACAAAATTGGCGACATAAACCGGAACAGTCCACTGAGGGTCCAGGGGATGCACCGCGCGCAGGCCAGTGTCGTAACCCTTTTTCTCTGCAGTTTCGATCGCCTCGGTTGACGTGCCGCTGCGCCTGATTTCCGAAATGAAGTCGGCCAGGCGCGGATCGGTGGCTGCGGCGGCGCGCGCCAGCGGGTGGTCTGCTGCGACGGCGATGAACGAAGCACCAAACAAGGTGTCAGGCCGGGTGGTGAAAACCTCCACCTCGCGGCCAACGCCTTCACCCGTGGCCTGCGCCGTGGCGCGGCGCTCATTGTCAGCCAGGGCCCAGCGCACCAGCAAACCCTCTGAGCGGCCGATCCAGTTCTTCTGCATGATGCGAACTTTTTCAGGCCAGCCGGGCAAGTGGTCCAGCGCTGTCAGCAATTCATCAGCAAATTGCGTAATGCGGAAAAACCACTGTGTCAGCTCTCTCTGCTCCACCAGAGCACCGGAGCGCCAGCCCCTGCCGTCAATCACCTGTTCGTTGGCCAGAACCGTCTGGTCCACCGGGTCCCAGTTGACCTTGCTTTTGCGTCTGTAGGCCAGACCGTTCTTCAAAAGGTCCAGAAACAAGATTTGCTGGCGGTGATAGTAATCGACATCGCAAGTGGCAAACTCACGGCTCCAGTCCAGTGAAAGACCCATGGACTTCAATTGCTCGCGCATGGCGGCAATATTGGCATATGTCCAGTCCCGCGGGTGCACCTTGTTTTGCATCGCGGCATTTTCCGCAGGCATGCCAAATGCATCCCAGCCCATGGGGTGCAGTACGTTGAAGCCTTTTGCGCGCTTGTAGCGGGCCACAACATCGCCCATGGCATAGTTGCGCACATGGCCTATATGAATTCGTCCGGAAGGGTAGGGGAACATTTCAAGGACGTAATATTTTTCGCCCTCGGCACCATCCTGCGTTTCAAAAAGCTTCGCGTCGGTCCATGCCTTTTGCCAACGGGTTTCAGCGGCGCGGGGATTATAACGTTCAATGGCCATGATAACGCAGCGATCTTTCAAAAATTTCACGACGAAGGAATTGCAGTGCTTCACCATGACAGAAGCACTACGTCAACCATTGCAAGCTTCATGCCATGGTTGAACTGGGCTATGGAACCGATAAACGGATGACATGGATAGGGCAATCCGAAGTCTTCACGGGAGAGGCATATATAATGAATGTGACAGCACGCTACGAGTCGGTGAAGGCAGATATTGCCAATGCGGAGCTTGCCGCAGGGCGCAATCCGGGTTCAACACGGCTTGTTGCGGTTTCCAAAACCTATCCGGCGGATGCCGTGCTGCCATTGCTTCATGCCGGACATCGGCATTTCGGTGAAAACCGCGTGCAGGAGGCGGCTTCGAAATTTCCTGCGTTGCGCAGTGAATTTCCCGATCTTGCGCTGCATCTGATCGGGCCGCTGCAATCCAACAAGGCGGCGGATGCCGTGGCGCTTTTTGATGTGATCGAGACCGTTGACCGGGAGAAAATTGCCCGGGAACTGGCGCGTGAAATGGACAGGCAGCAAAAATGGCCGGAACTCTATGTCCAGGTGAACACGGGCAACGAGGCGCAAAAGGCTGGCATCCTGCCTGACGAGGCGGTGGCATTTGTGGCGCGGTGTCGTCTGGAACATGGGCTGACGATCAGCGGGCTGATGTGCATTCCCCCCGTTGACGAGCAGGCCGGTCCGCATTTTGATCTCTTGCGAAAACTGGCGGGTGAGGCGGGTGTTGACGTGATTTCAATGGGCATGTCCGGTGATTACGAGATTGCGGTGGCACATGGCGCAACCAGCGTGCGGGTGGGCAGTGCAATCTTTGGAGTGCGTTCCTGATGCGGCAAGACACAGGGGTTTGGGATTTCTGGATTGACCGGGGCGGCACGTTTACCGATGTGATCGGGCGGGATCCGCAGCAAAATCTGCATGCGCTGAAGGTGCTGTCGGAAAACCCGCAAGCCTATGGCGATGCTGGCGTGCATGGCATTCGACAGCTTTTGGGTTTGCGCTTGGGCGAGCCGATTGCACCGGGTCTTGTGGGGGAGGTGCGAATGGGCACCACCGTTGCCACCAATGCCTTGCTGGAGCGCAGAGGTGAGCGGCTTGCCCTTCTGACGACCAAAGGCTTTCGCGACGCACTCGCTATTGGCTATCAGGAGCGGAAGGATATTTTCGCCCGCAATATCATCAAGCCCGATGTCCTTTATGATCAGGTTTCGGAAATTGCCGAGCGCGTCCTGGCCGACGGTACGGTGGAAATCGAGCTGGACGAAGCGGAAGTGCGTTCGACACTCAGGCGTTTGCAAAGCGAAGGCTATGAGGCTGTCGCCATTGTTTTCATGCATGCACACCGCTTTCCCGAACATGAAAAGCGCATTGCAGCCATTGCTCGGGACATTGGCTTTGCGCAGGTTTCCGTCAGTCACGAAGTGTCCCCACTGATCAAGCTGGTCGGGCGTGGGGACACGACTGTGGTCGATGCCTATCTGTCACCAGTGTTGGCGCGCTATGTCCAACGCGTGGCGCAAGAACTGAACGTTGAACACTCGGGAATTCGCCTGATGTTCATGATGTCATCCGGTGGGCTGACTGCGGCTGAGCTGTTCCAGGGCAAGGACGCCATTTTGTCCGGTCCGGCGGGCGGTCTGGTCGGCATGGCGGAAACGGGTCGTCTGGCGGGCTTTGACCGCGTCATTGGATTTGACATGGGTGGCACATCCACCGACGTGGCGCATTATGATGGCGAATATGAGCGAACACTGGAAACCGAGGTTGCCGGAGTTCGCGTGCGCGCACCCATGATGCAGATCCACACGGTTGCAGCCGGCGGTGGTTCGATATTGAGCTTCGAGGCGGGGCGTTTTCGGGTGGGGCCGGAATCGGCCGGCTCTGATCCCGGCCCAACTGCCTATCGCCGCGGCGGGCCGCTGACCGTTACCGACGCCAATCTGATGCTGGGCAAACTGCTGCCAGACTATTTTCCCGCATTGTTCGGGCCGGAGCAGAACCAGAAACTCGACGCAGCAGCCGTGCGGGAAAAATTCGATGCCATGGCTGCAGAGCTGGACGATGGCCGCAGTGGCGAGGAAATAGCGGATGGCTTTGTCACAATAGCGGTGGCAGCCATGGCCGAGGCTGTGAAAAAGATCTCCGTACAGCGTGGGTATGATGTATCCGCCTATGCACTGAACTGTTTTGGCGGGGCTGGCGGGCAACATGCCTGCCTGGTTGCTGATGCATTGGGCATGCGTCAGGTGCTCATTCATCCATATTCCGGCCTTCTGTCGGCATTTGGCATGGGGCTGGCCTCCATTCGCTCGGTTCGTCAAAAATCGCTCGATGTTCCGCTGGATGATGAAGCGCCCGCCAAAATTGCTGAACTGGCTAAGGAGCTGCGTCACAGTTGTCTGGATGAGCTGATTGCGCAGGGCATAGGAGCACAGAACAGCGATTATTATTGCAGGGTGCATATTCGCTATGCCGGTACAGACACCAGCCTTGCCGTTGCCACAGACCAGAGTGTGGCCATGCTTCGATCGCGGTTTGAAGAGTTTCACGTGAAACGCTTCGGCTTCAGCGATGAAAATAAGCCGTTGGTGGTTGAGGCGGTCGAGGTTGAACTGGTTGGAGGCGGGGCAGAATTGCCGGCGTTGCAAATCGACGAAGGTGATGGCCAGCCACGAATTGATCAAACCACGAGACTGTTTTCCGGGGGGAAATCACATCAGGCTGCGGTCGTACTGCGTCAGGATATCCAGGCCGGTCAGGCAGTAAATGGTCCAGCGGTGTTGATCGAGCCGAACCAGACTGTCGTGATTGAGCCAGGTTGGCAGGCCCGTCTGACCACCGGTAATGATATTGTTTTGACGCGCGTGGAAGCACTGCCCGCTCGCAAGGCGGTGGGTACGCAGGTTGATCCGGTTATGCTGGAAATTTTCAGCAATCTTTTCATGTCGATAGCCGAGCAAATGGGTGTAACGCTTCAAAACACCGCCTATTCGGTGAACATCAAGGAGCGGCTGGATTTTTCCTGCGCGATATTTGATGCGGATGGCCAGCTCGTCGCCAATGCCCCGCATGTGCCGGTTCACCTTGGCTCTATGGATGCATCGGTTGATGCCGTCATCAAGCAGAACCCAACCATGCGACCGGGGGACGTTTTCTGCCTGAATGCACCCTATAATGGCGGAACCCATCTGCCGGACATCACTGTGGTCACGCCTGTCTTTGACAAAGCCGGCAAAGCAATTCAGTTTTTTGTAGCGTCCCGTGGTCACCATGCCGATGTCGGCGGCATTGCACCGGGCTCCATGTCTCCGCTGGCCACCACTATTGAGCAGGAAGGCGTGTATATCGACAATTTCAAGCTGGTGGAAAAAGGCCGGCTTCGAGAGGAAGCGTTGACACGGCTGCTGACGGAGGCACCCTATCCTGTTCGCAACGTGGCGCAAAACATCAATGATCTGAAAGCGCAAATCGCTGCAAATGCCAAAGGTGTTGCCGAGCTGACTCGAATGATCAGCGATTACGGGCTTGATGTCGTGCAGGCCTATATGGGGCATGTGCAGGACAATGCGGCCGAAAGTGTGCGCCGGGTGCTGGAGCAATTGCCGGACGGGCAGTTTACGCTGGAAATGGACCAGGGGTGTGAAATCAAGGTCTCGGTCTCGATAGACCGGCAGAAACGTGAAGCTACGGTCAACTTCACCGGCACATCGCCACAGCGGGACGATAACTTCAATGCTCCCTCAGCCGTTACGCGTGCCGCGGTGCTGTATGTATTCCGCGTGCTGGTCAGCGATCCCATTCCTATGAATGCCGGCTGCCTGCGGCCAATCAAGCTGATTGTTCCGGATGGCTCAATGCTGTCGCCGCGCTATCCAGCGGCGGTGGTTGCCGGCAATGTCGAGGTCAGCCAGGCGGTCACCAACGCATTGTTCGGGGCGGTCGGGGCGCTGGCCGCTGCGCAGGGCACCATGAACAACCTGACCTTCGGCAACCAGAACTACCAGTATTATGAAACAATCTGTTCCGGTGCACCGGCGGGGCCGGGGCATGATGGCGCGGATGCAGTGCACACCCATATGACAAATTCCCGGCTGACCGACCCGGAAATTCTGGAAAGCCGTTTTCCTGTGGTGCTGGAGGATTTTCACATCTGCAAAGGGTCTGGCGGCAAAGGGCGCTGGCATGCCGGAGATGGCACGGAGCGTACGATACGTGCGCGTGAGCGGCTGGAATTTGCGATACTTTCCGGCCATCGCCGTGTTGCGCCTTTTGGTTTGGCGGGCGGTGAGCCGGGGCAGATTGGCAAAAACCAGGTGCGGCGAGCCGATGGCGTTGTGGAAGACCTGCCGGGCTGCGCCGCCACTGTGCTGCAGCCGGGTGAGGCCTTTATTCTAAAAACCCCTACCGGTGGTGGTTACGGCGAGCCGCAATAAAGAGTAGTGCAATATTGCGACAGGCACCGGCAGTTAATCTCACAAAGGGTATTTTTTTGCTTCGGTGAGATGGTCTAGATTGTGACGAGGCACTCTGAATTTCGGTGCATATTCATGCGGGAGGAACAGGAATGGAACCTACGGTCGTCGATATCAAGGACGAGTGGAAACAAGGCGCCGGGCTTGATGAGGCGGGTTATGCCGCGTGGTATGCGCAAAGCTTGCAGGATCCGGATGGATTCTGGGGAGAGCAGGGCAAGCGGATCGACTGGATCAAGCCATATACCCGTGTGAAAAACACGTCCTTTGAACCCGGCAATATTTCCATCAAATGGTATGAAGATGGAACGCTGAACGTTTCAGCCAATTGCATTGACCGTCATCTGGAAAAGCGTGGCAACCAGACCGCCATTATCTGGGAAGGAGACGACCCGGCAGATTCACGCGCCATCACCTATCGCGAACTGTATGAGGAGGTTTGCCGCATGGCCAACCTTCTTAAAGAGCGCGGGGTAAAGCGCGGCGACCGGGTGACGCTGTATATGCCAATGATACCGGAGGCGGCCTTTGCGATGCTGGCATGCTCCCGCGTTGGAGCCATCCACTCCGTGGTGTTTGGCGGCTTTTCGCCAGATGCACTGGCGGGCAGACTGGAAGGTGCTGCGTCTTCGGTTTTGATAACGGCTGATGAGGGGCTGCGCGGCGGCCGTAAAATCCCGTTGAAGAAAAATGCAGATCGGGCGGTCGAGATTGCCGGCAAGGCTGGTCAGGCCGTGGACACGGTGATTGTTGTGCGTCGCACGGGTGGCGATATCAATGTCGTCGAAGGGCGAGATGTCTGGTGGCACGAAGCGCGGCTTACCGTTGCGGCCGAATGCCCGCCGGAAGAAATGAGCGCTGAAGATCCGCTTTTCATCCTCTACACCTCGGGTTCAACCGGCAAGCCAAAGGGTGTTCTGCACACGACGGGCGGCTACCTCGTCTATGTTTCGCTGACCCATCAATATGTTTTCGATTATCGCGATGGCGAAGTTTACTGGTGCTCTGCAGATGTGGGCTGGGTGACGGGCCATAGCTACATCGTCTATGGCCCGCTGGCCAATGGCGGCACGACATTGATGTTTGAAGGTGTGCCGAATTACCCGGATACATCGCGGTTCTGGCAGGTTGTCGACAAGCATAAGGTGTCGATTTTCTATACGGCACCAACTGCCATTCGCGCGCTGATGGGCGCGGGCGATGAGCCGGTGCTGAAAACCTCACGCAAATCCTTGCGGGTTCTGGGGTCTGTGGGTGAGCCTATCAACCCTGAAGCGTGGAACTGGTATTACCGTGTCGTCGGGCAGGAGCGTTGCCCCGTGGTGGACACGTGGTGGCAGACGGAAACCGGGGGCATCCTCATCAGTCCGCTGGTCGGGGCAACAAAGCTGAAGCCCGGCTCAGCCACATTGCCGTTCTTTGGCGTTGTGCCGCAGCTTGTGGACAATGAAGGCAAGGTGCTGGAAGGTGCGGCGGATGGAAATCTGTGCCTGACGGATTCATGGCCATCACAAATGCGAACAATTTTCGGCGACCATGACCGGTTTGAGCAAACCTATTTCTCCACCTATCCGGGCAAGTATTTCACCGGCGATGGATGCCGTCGTGATGAGGATGGCTATTACTGGATCACAGGCCGGGTGGATGATGTCATAAACGTTTCAGGCCATCGCATGGGCACAGCAGAGGTGGAATCCTCGCTGGTAGCGCATCCGCTTGTGTCTGAGGCCGCTGTGGTCGGCTATCCGCATGACATCAAGGGGCAGGGCATTTACTGCTATGTCACCCTGATGGAAGGGGTGGAGCCAACGGATGAGTTGCGCAAGGAACTGGTCCAGCATGTGCGCAACGATATAGGCGCGATTGCCTCACCGGACAAGATTCAGTTTTCTCCGGGCCTGCCGAAAACCCGATCGGGCAAAATCATGCGGCGCATTCTGCGAAAGATTGCCGAAGATGATTTTGGCGCGTTGGGAGATACATCAACCCTGGCAGATCCGGGTGTGGTGGATGATCTGATCGGAAATCGCCAGAACCGCAAAGGCTGATGACGTCTCGTTGAAACGGATCGTTTTGACGTCAAGATAACGTGACCTGGCAAAGAAATACTGCGCAACAGGTGATCAAAGGATCACCTGTTGCGGGCGTGCGCGGTAATTTGTTCTTCGTATAACGCAGGCCGGCATGAAAATGCGGGCGACCTTGCCAATAATGGTTCACGCAGAAATAGTATATCGGCTGTGTAACTGAGTTTGGTGGAGGTAAACTGGCATGACAAAGGCAAAATTCCCCGTCGTGGATAATGGCGCGCCGTTCCGCGTGGAAAACGACACGACGGCTGGCTACTGGCATCATCGCCCCGAAAATACTCTTCCTCCACCCGACATGATGGGCGCTTATATGCGCAACCGGCCAGTGCCCGGAAATCAGATCAAAGGGCGCAGAGCATGGATCATCGGTAGCGGCATCGCCGGGCTGGCGGCCGCGTTTTACATGATCCGCGACGGCGGAATGGCGGGCGAAAACATCACCATCCTCGACGCCATGGATATAGAAGGTGGCTCGCTCGATGGAGCCGGCAATCCGGATGACGGCTACATCATTCGCGGTGGCCGCGAGATGAACTGGAACTACGACAACCTGTGGGACATGTTCCAGGACATACAGGCGTTAGAGCTGCCCGAGGGTTACAGCGTTCTGGACGAATACCGGCTGGTCAACGACAACGACCCGAACTACTCGAAAGCTCGCTTGATGCACAAGCGGGGCGAGATCCGCGACTTTTCAACTTTGGGCCTGTCCCATTCGCAGCAATGGGAGCTCATCCGCCTGCTGCTGAAGCGCAAGGAAGATCTCGACGACATCACCATTGAGCAATATTTCAGCGCTGGCTTCCTGGAAACCAATTTCTGGTATCTCTGGCGCTCGATGTTCGCGTTCGAGAACTGGCAAAGCCTGCTCGAAATGAAACTCTACATGCACCGTTTCCTTGATGCACTCGACGGCCTCAAGGACATGTCGGCGCTGATTTTTCCCAAGTACAATCAATATGACAGCTTCGTGCGGCCGTTGGTCGACCATCTGAAGAAGCAGGGTGTCAAGGTCCAGTTCGACACGCGTGCCTACGACCTCGACATGGCGGTGGAAGGCGCAGCTCACACTGTCACCGCGATCCGCACAAAAATTGGTGAAAAGGATGAGGTGATCGCCGTCGGCCCGAACGACGTGGTGTTTGCCTTGACAGGATCAATGACCGAAGGCACCGCCTACGGCGACATGGAAACCGCCCCTGTCCTCCAGCGCGGACAGCACGAACCCGGCGAAACGAGCGACTGGGCACTGTGGAAGAATCTCGCGAAGAAATCCCCGGTGTTTGGAAACCCGCAAAAATTCTATGGCGATATCGATCAATCGATGTGGGAGTCGGTCACCCTCACATGCAAGCCGTCGCCGTTTGTGGAAAAGCTGAAGGAGTTGTCGGTCAACGATCCCTATTCGGGTAAGTCCGTTACCGGCGGCATCATCACCTTTACTGATTCAAACTGGGTGCTCAGCTTCACCTGCAACCGCCAGCCGCATTTTCCCGACCAGCCCGGTGACGTGCTCGTTGTCTGGGTCTATGCGCTGCTGATGGACAAGCAAGGCAACTACGTCAAAAAGCCAATGCCCGCCTGCACCGGCCGGGAGATCATCGCCGAGCTTTGCTATCATCTCGGGATTGAGGATCAGGTTGATGCGGTTGTCGCCAATACCAAAGCGCGCCTCGCCCTCATGCCCTACATCACATCCATGTTCATGCCGCGAGCGGCCGGGGACCGGCCTCATGTCGTTCCCGCTGGCTGTAAAAACCTGGCGCTGCTGGGCCAGTTCGTTGAAACGTCCAATGATATCATCTTCACCATGGACAGTTCGATCCGAACTGCGCGCGTCGGCGTTTACACCCTGCTCGGGCTTCGCAAGCAGGTGCCGGACATCAGCCCCGTTCAATATGACATTCGCACGCTTTTCAAGGCTGCGCGGGCGCTAAACAATGACCAGCCGTTTCCCGGCGAGCGCCTGCTTCACCGATTGCTCGACAAGACTTACTTCGCGCATATACTTCCGCCGCTTCCAGAGCGTGAAGGGTCTATACGCGAGAGGGCGGAAAGCGAATTAGCAGGGCTGCTGGGCGCAGGCGAACAGGCGGCCGGTCGTGTCTTTGGCTGGCTGGAAAAGCTGCGCGAGGATTTCACCGACCGAAAAAAGGGTGGCTGAAATGCAAAGAAGCGTGTCAGCCTATCTTGCGATCACCGACACGCTCCAACTCTTTGATCTGGCCATTTTATTGCCGTTGAAACAACCGCGTTTCAACGGCAATACCAGTTTTAAGCGCCGGTTTCCGGCTTTTGGTCAGCGGGTTTGTCGCGGTTGAAAATCCGCATAACAAACACGAAGAACACTGGCACAAACAACAGGGCCAGAACGGTTGCCGAAATCATGCCGCCAATAACGGCGGTACCAATTGCATTCTGGCTGGCGGCGCTGGCTCCGGTGGCAATCGCCATCGGGATAACACCCATGGTGAATGCCAGCGACGTCATCAGAATTGGCCGGAAGCGCAAGTGCGCCGCTTCAACAGTGGCGTCTGCCAGGCTCTTGCCTTCCTTGCGCAGATCTTTGGCAAATTCCACAATCAGAATGGCGTTTTTGGCAGACAGACCGATAATGGTGATGATGCCAACGGTGAAGTAGACGTCATTGTCCAGCCCACGCAACATGACGGCGATGACGCAACCTATAACGCCCAGGGGCACGACAAGCATGACCGAAAACGGAATGGACCAGCTTTCGTAAAGCGCTGCCAGACACAGGAACACGAACAGAATGGACAGGGCTATCAGGAAAGGTGCCTGGGAGCCTGACTCGATCTCCTGCAGCGACTGGCCGGTCCACTCGAAGGCAAAGCCCTCGGGCAGGGCTGAAGCCAGCCTTTGCATTTCAGCGATTGCATCGCCACTGGAATAGCCGGGGGCGGCGCTGCCGCTGATGCGGGCAGACGGATAGCCATTATAGCCGATCAGCTGCGAGGTACCGACAGTCCAGTTTGCAGTGGCCACCGAAGACAGCGGCACCATTCCACCCTGAGAGTTGCGCACATTGAGGTTCATAATGTCTTCAATGCGCATTCTTGCCCGTTCATCGGCCTGCACAGTCACGCGTTGCATGCGCCCGACATTTGGAAAGTCGTTCACATAGGCCGAGCCCAGACTGGTGGAAATGGTGGAGTTGATATCCGCAAAGGTGATTCCAAAGGTGTTGGCCTTTTCGCGGTCAATGTTGATTTCCACCTGTGGCCCGTCTGGCAGGCCATCAAATCGCACATCGGCCAGCACAGGGCTTTCCATCGCAGCGCCGAGCAACTGGTCGCGTGCCGCACTTAATGCTTCCGGTGTCTGGCCAGCGCGATCCTGCAGGCGGAATTCAAAGCCGCCGGTGCTGCCAAGACCCTGAATGGGTGGTGGTGAAAGGGCAAATGCAATGGCATCGCGGAATTGCAGGAGACGCATGGTGAAGGCGCCACCCAGCGCGCCGGCGCTCTGGTCAGCCTCTTTGCGCTCTGACCAGTCCTTCAGCGTTATGAAGGCAAGGCTGGCGTTCTGACCCTGACCAGAGAACGAAAAGCCCTGAATGGTGATCATTTTATCAACCGAAGGATTTGCGAGGATATAGTCCTCACTGGCCTTGGTGACTTCCCGCATGCGGTTGCTGGTGGCACCAGCCGGACCCTGGAAGTTGGCGATCAGATATCCCTGATCTTCCTGAGGCAGGAAGGCCGTTGGAATTTGCACAAATGTGTAGCCAAGCCCAACCAGCAGAGCCAGATAAATTATCATCAGTCGGCCCGCACGGCGCGTGGAACCGCGCACCATGCCGCTATAGCCATGGGATGTCTTGTCAAAACCGCGGTTGAACCAGCCGAACAGTCCGCCCTTCTGGTGATGATGGCCCGCTTTGACCGGCTTGAGGAAGGTGGCGCAAAGCGCGGGCGTCAGTGACAGCGCCATGAGCGCCGAGAACAGAATTGACGTTACCATTGTCAGCGAGAATTGCTGGTAGATAATGCCGACGGAGCCGGGGAAGAATGCCAGAGGCACGAACACCGATGTCAGGACCAGTGTGATACCGATGATCGCGCCGGTGATCTGGTCCATCGCCTTTTTGGTTGCCTCTTTCGGTGGCAACCCTTCTTCCGACATGATGCGCTCAACGTTTTCGACAACCACAATCGCGTCATCCACCAGAATGCCGATGGCGAGCACCATGGCAAACATGGTCAGCACGTTGATCGAAAATCCTGCCACGAGCATGACCGCCAATGTGCCGGACAACGCGATGGGAACGACCAGCGTTGGAATGATCGTGTAGCGGAAGTTCTGAAGGAATATGAACATCACCACAAACACCAGCACCATGGCCTCGATGAGTGTGTGAATAACCTTTTCAATCGACGCCTTTACGAAGGGCGAACTGTCATAGGGTATGTCATAGCCCACGCCTGCCGGAAACAGCGGCGCCAGATTCTCCATAACGCGCGCCACACCTTCGGCAGCATTCAAAGCGTTGCCATCGGGCGAAAGCTGCACGCCCACGGCAGCGCTTGGCTGGCCGTTGAGGAAGGTGTTGAACGCATAGGATTCGGCGTCAATTTCAACATCGGCAACGTCGCGCAGACGCACCAGTGAACCGTCGGCGTTGGTGCGCAGAACAATAGCGCCGAACTCTTCCGGCGTGGAAAGCTGCCCACGCACCAGAATGGTTGCGGTGGTCTGCTGGCTGATCGGGTTGGGCTCTGCACCGATGGAACCGGCAGCGACCTGCGCATTCTGAGACTGGATAGCGTTGGTGATGTCGCTGGTCGAAAGGTTCAGGCCAATCAGCTTGTCGGGATCAATCCATATGCGCATTGCCCGTTCGGATGCGAAAAGCTGGGCGCGGCCCACGCCCGGCACGCGGCGTATTTCGTTGATGACGTTGCGCGAAAGATAGTCGCCCAGTCCGACAGCATCGAGATTTGAGGATTCATCAGCGGTCAGCGCAACGACCATCAAGAAGGCAGAGCTGGCTTCTTCAACCTGCAAACCCTGCTGCATCACCTGTGTCGGCAGCGAGGATTCCACACGTTTGATGCGGTTTTGCGTGTCCACCAGCGCCTGTGAAATATTGGTGCCGGATGCAAAGGTTACGTTGATGGATACCGCGCCGGTGGCGTCACTTGTCGATTCAAAATACAGCAGCCCGGGAATGCCGTTCAGCTCTTCCTCAATGGGCTTGGTAACCTGCAGATACAGGTCTTCTGGCGCAGCACCGGGATAAATCGTGGAAATCGTCAGCTGCGGCGGTGCGACGTTTGGATATTGGGCAATGGGCAGGCTGGGGATAGCGAGTACCCCGGCCAGCACGATGAAAATTGCTACCACCCAGGCAAAGATTGGACGGTCAATGAAAAAACGGGGCATTGGACCTGATCCTTATTCCGCCGATTGATCAGGATCGGCCGCGTCGGTCGCTGCCTCTTCCGATGGGTTTTGCGTGGTTGTCGGATCTGTCCATTCCACAGGTTCAACAGTAGCGCCCGGGCCGGTTTTCTGAAAACCGTCCACCACAACGCGTTCCCCCGGCTTCAAACCGGTGGAGATAATGGCCAGATTGCCCAGGTTTCGGTTGATCGTCACAACGCGGCTTTCAACCGTGTTCTGGTCGTCCAGCACGTAAATCAACGACCGTCCAGCCGTGTCGCGCTGTATCGACTGGTCGGGAACGGCAATCGAGCTTTGGTCAATGCCCTGTTCAAGCGCAACACGGACATACATACCGGGCAGCAGGTCATTATCGGGGTTGGGAAACTCTGCCCGCAATGTCACCTGGCCACTGGAAGGGTCCACCGTGGCTTCTGAGAAGAGCAGGCGACCTGGATGCGGATATGTTGAACCGTCATCCAGCAACAGCTTGGCGCGTGCAACATCGGGCGCAATCTGTTCCAGTGCACCGTCCTTCAGCGCCTGGCGCAGGCGGATCAATTCGCCCACAGGCTGCTGTACGTCGGCATAAACCGGGTCAAGCTGTTGAATGGTGGCCAAGGCTTCAGCGTTGTTCTGGCTGACAAGGGCACCCTCTGTCACCAGTGCGCGGCCAGTACGGCCGGCAATCGGGGCGCGAACAATGGTGTATTCCAGATCAATTTCAGCGGCGCGTTGCGAGGCCCTTGCAGATGCAAGATCAGCCTCGGCTTGTTTCTGATTGGCGATGCTTGTGTCCAGCGTCGCCTGGCTGGTTGTGCGGCTTGCCACAAGCTGTCGTGAGCGGTCCGCATCCTGCGTTGCCTGCAGCAGCACGGCTTCTGCTTTCATGACTGCAGCCTTTGCAGCATCAACCTGCACCTCATAGGTGGCGCGGTCGATTTCAAACATCGGCTGCCCTTCCTCGACGTCAGAGCCTTGCTCAAAAACCCGGCGCAGAATAATGCCGCCCACTCGCGGCCGCACTTCGGCAATGCGTGTGGGTGAAACGCGACCTGGCAAATCAGAAATCACCGGAAGAGGCTCTTGCTTCGCCGTAATAATTCCGACTTGCGAGGGCGGCATCTGTGGCGCCTCGGCCGCAGATTTGTCTTCGCCCTGGCATGCTGCAAGCAGAAGTATAGAGGCCAGCAAAGGCCCGGTGGCGGCGATCTTCAAACTACGCATTAAATTTGCCTCTGAAATATTCGGCTGCGCCGCTTATACATGTTGGTGTGCCGGTTTGGTAGACGTGCCAACACAGGTTGCGCGCCATATAAATACGTTGATGAATGTATAAGTGCAAGGTGTCATCCGGCGATAAATCGACGTAAAAATTCCTATGAATGTTTGCATCCTGCTACTGGTTCCGACGTGCAGCATCGCTCATATGTGCATTTGCAGATGGAAATTTCCCACTGCAACAAGCTCCGGGGAGAGAGTGAAAATGTCTGACGTGCACGATCCTGTTGTCATCATATCCGCCACGCGCACGCCGTTGGGCCGATTTCTGGGCGATCTGTCCGGCCTGACGGCGCCTGCCCTGGGCGCGCATGTTATTGCGGAGGCTGTGGCGAAAAGTGGCATCGATGGCGCTTTGATTGATGAGGTGCTGATGGGCTGCGTGCTTCCCGCCGGGCAGGGGCAGGCACCGGCGCGGCAGGCCGCGCGAGGCGCAGGTCTGGGGGATGGTGTTGGCGCAACCACGGTTAACAAGGTGTGTGGTTCCGGCATGAAGGCAACAATGCTGGCGCACGACATTTTGATGGCGGGTTCTGCCAGGGTGGCTGTTGCCGGGGGCATGGAATCAATGTCGAATGCGCCCTATCTGCTGGCGCGGGCGCGGGCCGGCTACCGCGTGGGCCATGACCGGATCTTCGACCATATGATGCTGGACGGGTTGGAGGATGCTTATGAAGTGGGCCGTCCGATGGGAGATTTTGGCGAAGCGGCGGTTTCTGCATATCAGTTCACGCGCGACGATCAGGATGCTTACGCGGTTGAAACCCTGACACGTGCGCGTGCAGCGATTGAATCCGGAGCGTTCCAATCAGAGATTTCGCCCATTCCCATTGCCATCAAAGGCGGTGAGCGGCTGGTGGATACAGATGAGCATCCGCTGAAAGTCTCGCCTGACAAAATTCCAAGTCTTAAGGCGGCATTCCGGCCAGATGGAACGATCACTGCCGCCAGCGCGTCGGCCAATGCCGATGGTGCTGCCGCAATGGTTCTGGCGCGCCGCTCTTTCGCAGAAAAGCACAATCTGCCGGTTCTGGCGGTTATTCGTGGTCATTCCACCCATGCACAGGAGCCAGCGTGGTACTCAACCGCACCAATTCCGGCCATTCGCAAACTGCTTGAAAAAACTGGCTGGACGATGGGTGACGTGGATCTGTTTGAAATCAATGAAGCCTTTGCGGTGGTCGCCATGGCGGCAGCAAAGGAACTTGGCATTCCACGCGACAGGCTGAACGTTAATGGCGGTGCATGTGCACTGGGGCATCCCATTGGTGCAACCGGTGCGCGGCTGATTGTGACCCTGCTGCACGCGCTTAAAAATCGCGGGCTCAAGCGCGGCGTTGCCTCTTTGTGTATCGGTGGGGGCGAGGCAACCGCAATTGCTATTGAAGTGGCCTGAACCCTCGAAATGAATGGGCATTTTCGCTGACTGAACCACACGAAAATGCCCTTATTATTCAACCAGACACTTCGTCGAACAGTTTTGCATAATCATCTGCTGAAACCGGGCGACCATTGGTGATAGTGGAATGGTCGGCAAGCGCACGTTCCACCATCAACGGCAGCACATCCGCCGGAACGCCCATTTGCGACAGACTTTCAGGCATGCCCAGTTCTTTATTCAGAGTGGAAATGGCTTCTGCCACATCGGCATTTTCCGACAGCCCCATTGCAGTGCGCAAAGCAGCGTATTTTGCTTCATTTCCGGCTTTGTTAAACCGCAGAACAGCCGGGAGAATAACGGCATTCAGCGTGCCGTGGTGCAGGCGCAGTTCCTTCAGGCCTCCCAGCGCGTGGCTCATGCCATGCACTGCGCCCAGTCCTTTTTGAAATGTCATGCCACCTTGCAGCGACGCCATCATCATGCCTTCGCGCGCTTCCAGATCGCCGCCATCACGATAGGCACGGGCGATGTAACGCACGGCACGCGCCAGGCCGTCCAGAGCAATGGCGTCGGCGGGCGGGTTGAAGCGCGGCGATAGAAAGGTTTCGATGCAATGGGTCAGGGCGTCCATGCCGGTGGCGGCAGTCAGGCCAGCGGGCAGCTTCAGGGTCAATGCAGGATCACAGATCGCAACATTCGGAATCATGTAAGGCGACAGGAAACCGAGCTTGCGGCCATCTTCCAAGGTGATGAGCGCGGCACGCCCGACTTCGCTGCCGGTACCTGCTGTGGTCGGAATGGCAATAACGGCCGGTTTGTCCGGGCCAATTCGTTCTATCCCGCCCAATATGGCCGCATATTGCTCCAGTGCGCCGGGATGGGTTGCCAGAAGGGAAACGGCTTTTGCCAGATCAAGCGGTGAGCCGCCGCCAACAGCAACAATGCCGTCACAGCCAGCGGAAAGGTAAAGATCTCGTGCGGCCAGTACGGCGCTTTCAGTCGGGTTGCCCGGCGTGTCGTCAAAAATTGCCGGCTGGCTCAGCCCGCCACCGGCCAAAACAGCATCCAGGACACCGGCTGCGCGCACACCCTTGTCGGTCACGATCAAAGGCCTGTTGATTTTCAACAGCGCCAGTTCACTGGCAAGCAGGTCGATAGCGCCAGTTTCAAACTGAATGCGCGTCAGGTAGGTGATCAGGCTCATGCCAAGGCTCCGTATGTAACTTTGCAAACCAGTGGTAGCACAAGCTATTGCGGGAGCAATCCGGGAACGGCACAGTCACTGCATAAGTTCGGCAGGCATGGCTGACAGACGTGATATGATTTCCTGTCTGGTCGCCTCTGGCAGCGACAGAAGGGGCCGTGGTGGTGCGGCGTTGCTTAGCCCCATCTCATTGGCCAGCACATGCATGACCCGCAAACTGCTGTGGTTCCGGAACAAAGTCCAGATCGGTTCCAGCTCAGCGTTCAATCGGCGCGCTTCAACCGTGTTTCCAGCTTTGGCCGCATGCATGACTTTCAGGCAGACCTTTGGCCATAAACCGGCCAGAACACTGTACCATGCGTCCGCGCCGGCGATCATCGATTCAGTGCAAAGCCAGTCGCCACTATAGCCAATGGAAAATCCATCATGCGTCAGTTTTCTCTGATCAGCCAAATGCAGGGCGGTGTTCTGCGGCTCCTGACCCGGATTTTTAATTGCAATGATCTCCGGAAGTCTGGCGAGTTCACTGATAAGCGCATCAGAAAATTTGAAATGCGTGGTTCCGGGATTGTCGTATATGATCAGGGGAAGCTGGCTCTCGCGTGCAACGCTGGCAAAATGTTCATACACTTCGCTATCCGTTAGACCCGTATAGGAAACCGCAGCCAAAAGTCCGGCCGCGGCACCCATCGCCCGGGCATCCTGCGCCAGTGCGATCGCCTCATCCGTGCGCAGCGCGCCAACACCGACAATGACAGGAACGCTGCCGAACGTTTGCGACAAGGTGATTTCAAGGGCGCGACGGCGCTCCTGCCTGTTCAGATACATGTATGTGCCGGTGCTGCCCAGAAGGCCAATCGAGTCCACCCTGGCATCTGCCAGTCTTTTGACCAATCTGCCCAACGCCAAACAGTCGACTCGCCCCAGCGCATCTGCCGGCGTTAATGGAAATGCGCAAAGCCCCTGAAAAACTGTCATCGGACTATTTTTCCTGCCCGCATGGAATGAAAGGAAAGCCGGTGATCCGCATTTCGGTAGCAGGATTTTCTGCCGTGCGTTGCAGAACCTGAAAAATCTCTGCTGTTGCTTCCTGGGCGGCTTGCGCCAGCGGCTTATTCTCACAAAGCCGGGCTATCATCAAAGCCGTGAACAAATCCCCCGTGCCGCACGGGCGTATGGGCAGTCGCCGGACCGCCGTCCGGGCGAGGCCGTCAGTTGGCGACCATGTCACGCTTTCAACCATGCCAGGCGGCGTGTCATGCAGTACGCAGCCGGTGATTGCCCCGGATTGCACGCCGCGTGCAGCCAAGGCTTCCATTGCGTCGGCCAGTGCAGGCGCGGTGCGGGCGCTCAGGCCGGTCAGCAACTCCAGTTCATATTGATTGGGAGTCATCACCGTTGCCATTGGCACAAGCACATCGCGAAAGGCTGGTATCAAACCATCCTGGACAAAAATGCCGATATCATCGTCACCCATAACAGGATCGCAAACAAAGATCAGATCCGGATTTCTTTGCAGTGCGCGTTCAATGAATGCGGCAACCACAGCGGCGTTTTCAGCCGACCCAAGATAGCCGGTCACCACAACTTTTGCTTCATCAACCAGGCCGCGCTCTTCAACGCCTTGCAAAAGCGCTGCCACCAGCTCCGGTTCCAGTATCTTGCCGTGTATGGTCGGGTAATGCGGGTGGTTTGACAAAAGTGCCGTTGGCACTGCGGCCACTTCCAGGCCCTTGGCCTGCATTGGAAAAACCGCTGCACTGTTGCCAACATGGCCGTAGACAACCTGACTTTGAATAGAAATGACGTCCATTACAAACTCCCGGCGAAGCCTGGCCAATAATCAGAATCCGGTGTGGGTCGCCGACCAAAAATGGCTTGGCCCACGCGCACCACATCCGCGCCCTCCATAATTGCCTCTTCGAAGTCGCCAGACATGCCCATCGACAGTTCGGTCAAGGCTGCATTGTGCTTTATGGCTGTGTCGCGCAGGCGTCGAAGCCGCGCAAAACACGGGCGCACCTTGGCCATGTCCGTGCTGAACAGCGCCAAAGTCATCAACCCTCGTGGGCGCAGGCGGGGAAACAGCGCAAGCATGTCGGCAAATTCCGGCAAGTCATCTGGTGACAGCCCGAACTTGCTGTCTTCGTTCGATGTGTTGACCTGCACGTAAACGTCCAGCGTACGGTCTTCCAGTTCCAGCCTACTGTTCAGCAGTGCGGCAAGCTTCAAACTGTCGAGCGCGTGAAACTCCTGCGCGAACCGCGCCAGATATTTGGCCTTGTTGGTCTGAAGGTGGCCGACAACACACCAATCTATGGCCAGATCCTGCAAGGCCTCCTGCTTTGACATTGCTTCCTGAATTTTGTTTTCACCAAAAGACCGAAGGCCAGCCTGCCAGGCATGACGCAAAATCTCCGCAGGGACAGTTTTGGTAATGGGCAGAAGGCGGATGGACGTCGCATTGCGGCCTGATGCTGCGGCGGCGCGGGCAATTCGCGCCTGCACTTCTGCAATATTGTGCTGAAAGGTTGCGAGGGGGTCTGTGCCGAAGCGCTCTGCTGTTTCAGTTTCGAATAATGTGGCCATGGGTAATACGCGCCATCCTGACTTGAATTTCTTCAATTTATGGCAATAACTGGACCAATAGAAACGTCCAGTTAATGAGGAAAATAGTGGGCCAGTGATGACCAAGGGTCGTGTACGAACCTCACTCGGCGCCCGGCAGATATACGAGGCGCTGAAAGATCAGATCCGAAGTGGTGTTTTCGGCGATGATGGGCAATTGCCGTCATCACGAATACTGGCAAACGAGCTCTGCGTTTCGCGCACTACAGTCACCGCGGCTTACGAACAATTGCTGGCTGAAGGGTTCATAACTGTCAGGCAGGGCTCGCGCCCTCGGACAGCGGCGGCAGTTCATCCTGCGCCTCCAGTCAAAGCGCATCAGCCTTCAGCGGCCATGCACCTTTCTGCATTCGGTCAGCGGGTCAGCTCCATGCCAGAGCAACGGCGAAGCCAGGCGGCAGGCAGGCTGGTGGCAGATTTTCGATATGGAGATCTGGCACAATCAGACTTTCCGGCCGTCAATTGGAAACGGGCAATGAATGCCGCCATGGCGACCAGACCTGATCGGCTGGCATATGATGATCCGCGCGGATCGCAGCGCCTGCGCAAGGCTCTGCAGGGTTATTTGTGGCGCGCGCGTATGTTGCAGTGTGAACCGGAGCAGATCGTTGTCGTCAACGGTTCTCAGCAGGGGCTGGATCTGTGTGCGCGGTTGCTGCTGGATGCCGACGACAAGTTCGTGATTGAAAACCCGTGCTACGCGATGGCGCGCCAGATTTTCAGCAGCACCGGTGCTGCTGCTGTGCCGATTGATGTCGATGGTGAGGGGATGCAAACCGGGGCGCTTGCAGATGTTTCTGCCCGGCTGGCATATGTTACCCCGTCCCATCAGTTTCCGCTTGGTGGTGTCATGCCGGTTTCACGCCGGCAGCAATTGCTGGAATGGGCACAGCGCAATGATGCCTGCGTCATCGAGGATGATTACGACAGTGAATATCGCTACGATATCAGCCCGATACCGACTCTTTACGGGTTGGCGAAAAGCCATGTGATCTATCTCGGCACCATATCCAAAACGCTCTCTCCCATGCTGCGCATTGGCTATCTGGTGATACCGTATGATCTGCAGCAGGTTTTCGCCACGGCCAAACAACTGACAGATCGCCATTCGCCTGTAGCAGAGCAGGAGGCGCTGGCTTCGCTGATAGAAAGTGGGCTGTATGAACGGCATGTGCGCAAGGTCCGCCGGTTAAACGGCCAACGGCGTGAAATGCTCATGGGCGCATTGGCCAGAAGATTTGGCGATTCCATCAGCATTGAGGGCGCAGATGCTGGCCTGCATCTGGTGCTCTGGTTCAGGGATCTGCCCGCAGCACTGGAAAACGAACTGGTTGACGGCGCACGAGAGGCTGGCCTCGGCGTTTACTCCGTATCGCGCCTTTATCAGACCCCGGCTGCCGGCTTTCACGCCGGCTGCCTGGGTCTGATCATGGGTTACGCCGCATTGGATGCGCGCCAGATTGCGCGTGGTGTCGACATTCTGGCGCAGGTGGTTGCAAGAGTTCAGGCTTTCGCTTTCAAAGGCACATAGAGATCGCCGCCGCCACGATACTTCTCTGCCATTTCCATCATCCCCGCCTCGGCGCGGGCGGCATCGCGAATGTCATGACTGATTTTCATCGAGCAGAATTTTGGCCCGCACATCGAGCAGAAATGTGCCACCTTATGCGCATCCTTTGGCAAGGTCTCATCGTGAAACGCCCGTGCAGTGTCCGGGTCGAGTGAAAGATTGAACTGATCTTCCCAGCGAAACTCGAAACGGGCACGGGAAAGCGCGTCATCGCGTAAGCGTGCTGCCGGATGGCCCTTGGCAAGATCGGCTGCGTGAGCGGCGATCTTGTAGGTGATAACCCCGGTCTTCACGTCGTTGCGGTCCGGTAGTCCCAGATGCTCTTTCGGAGTCACATAACAAAGCATCGCAGTTCCGAACCAGCCGATCATCGCTGCCCCTATGCCGCTGGTGATATGGTCATAGCCGGGCGCAATGTCCGTGGTCAGCGGCCCGAGTGTATAGAATGGAGCTTCGCCGCACACGGCCAGTTGCTTGTCCATATTCTCCCTGATTTTGTGCATTGGCACATGGCCCGGGCCCTCAATCATCACCTGGCAGTCATGCTTCCAGGCGATCTGCGTCAGTTCGCCCAATGTTTCCAGCTCGGCAAACTGGGCGGTATCATTGGCATCGGCAATCGAGCCGGGGCGCAAACCATCACCCAGGCTGAAACTGACATCATAGGCACGCGCAATCTCGCAAATCTCTTCAAAATGCTCGTAGAGAAAGCTTTCACGATGGTGGTGAAGGCACCACTTGGCCATGATCGAACCGCCACGTGAGACGATGCCGGTCACGCGGTCCACGGTCAGCGGAATGTGAGCAAGCCGAACCCCGGCATGGATGGTGAAATAATCGACGCCCTGTTCGGCCTGCTCGATCAGCGTGTCGCGGAATATATCCCAGTTCAGGTTTTCAGCGATGCCTCCCACCTTCTCCAGTGCCTGGTAAATCGGCACGGTACCAATCGGCACGGGTGAGTTGCGGATGATCCATTCGCGGATATTGTGGATGTTGCGGCCGGTGGACAAGTCCATCACGGTGTCCGCACCCCAGCGAATGGCCCAGACCATTTTTTCCACCTCTTCCGCCATGGAGGAGGTAACTGCGGAGTTGCCGATATTGGCATTGATCTTGACCAGAAAGTTTCGGCCAATTGCCATTGGCTCGACTTCAGGATGGTTGATGTTGGCCGGAATGATGGCGCGCCCTCGTGCCACCTCGTCACGTACAAATTCCGGGGTGACGAAATCAGGAACAGCCGCGCCAAAACTATCGCCATCCCGGATCAGGCTTTTGTGCATTTCTGATCGCCCGAGATTTTCCCGAATGGCGACAAACTCCATTTCAGGAGTGATTATACCGGCGCGCGCATAGGCAATCTGACTGACTGCTTTTCCGCCAACTGCACGCCGGGGAGAATTGTGAACAGGAAACTCCGGCGTCAGCCTGTCGGCCGAAACGAAGCCATTATCAGCCGGCTTAACATGCCTGCCAATATATGCCTCCGTGTCAGCGCGTGCCGCTATCCAGCCATCTCGCAAGCGAGGCAGCCCGTGCTCAATGGAAACGTTCCCCTCCGGATCAGTGTAAGGGCCGGAGGCATCGTAGACGGTCAAGGGTGGCTCGATTGCGCTGGGATGCAGGGCAATTTCCCGCATGGGCACGCGAATATCGGGGTGCATCGCGCCAGGTTTGAACACTTTGGTGGAAGCGGGCAAAGGACCGGTCGTTACCGTTGGTGGAGTATAGGTCGTCATGTCAGGCTCCTCGCTGATCAGCGGTGGAGACCCAGCACGAACTGGAAGGGGGAATGAATGCCCGGCGACGTGACAATGATCCATAGCAGACCATAGGGGCATCCGCACCGTCCCTACGCCAGTATGAACTGGATCAGGTTCATCGGGTCCCTGCGCTGCCTTGCGGCCAGCAGTATCTCAGCCCCTTGTCGGGACACCCCTGGTGAGACCTGGATTTTGGGCAGGCCAAGCCCGCTTGTCAACTTGCCAGAAGCCTGACAGTCACAAATGCGAGCACACAATAGCGACCAGCCTTGGCAATCGTGACCAGCAGCACAAAGCTCCAGAACGGTTCTCGCAGAACCCCGGCCGCAACAGTCAGGGCATCCCCCACAAGAGGCGCCCAACTGAGAAGCAGGCTCCAGCGGCCCCATCGCCCATACCATCCTGTTGCACGCTCAAGTGCCTTGTCGCTGACCGGAAACCAGCGTCGATGTCTGTAATGCTCAATCCAGCGGCCAAGCAGCCAATTGGTTATGGAGCCGAGCACATTGCCGATTGTTGCTACAATCACCAGCAGAACCACGGATTGCTGACCCAGCACCAGAAGACCAACCAAAGCGGCTTCGGATTGGGCAGGGAGTATGGTTGCTGCAACAAAGGCGACGGCAAACAGCCCGGTCAGGGGAATCAAATCATCCACTTTTGCTAACCCTGACGAGGCCATACGGCATGAAGATCGTCGATCACATAGGCATGGGCATGGCGGTAGCCTGGAGTGGCATCGGCCAGATGTGGATGATCCGGCGGAAGATTGTCATGGCGATGCTCGACAATCTGCGGCTCTGATGCGGGCCAGACGACCAACGCTGTGGCAAGGGCAATGGATGCCAAGGCGGCAAGAAGACCTGCCGCCACTGGCAGGCCAAACACAGCTCCAGCCCAGCCCGCCAGTGAATAGGCCCCAAGCCAGCACAGATGCGAAAGAGCAAACTGGGCGGCAAAAAGTGATGGGCGGTCTTCTGCATGGGCGGAGCGGCGCAGCAGCCTGCCGGAAGGTGTCTGCGCTGTGGAGTAACCCAGTCCCAGAACAAACCATAAAACAAGCAGCCAGCCATAGCCGGGAAGCGTCGTTGCCATAAAAGTGCCTGCTGCCAGCACCAATGCGCCAGCCAGCATGACGGTGCGATCTGCCAGGGTTTCCAGAAGCCTTGGCAGTGCCAGAGCTGCCAGCATGGAACCGCCGCCGAATGCCGCAAGAGCAAGTGCAGTGGCCTGATTGTCCAGTGCGTAGGCGCCTTGCACATAGACCACGGTGTTGACAATCACCAATGCACCCGCCGCAGCAACGGCAAGGTTGATTGCCAGAAGACCGCGCAGCCTGGGCGTTGCCAGGTAAATGCGAATGCCGCGGGTTGTCCGGTCATAGATACCGCGTTTCTGCGCGGGTTTGGGGCTGGGCAGCACGACGCTTAACACCAGCATTGAAGAGATGGCGAAACCAATTGCCGTTGCGGCGAACAGGCTGTGAAATGAAATGAACGCCAACATCGCGGCGGCCAGTATCGGGCTGACCAGACTTTCCAGATCATAAGCCAGACGTGAAAGCGACAGTGCCCGCGTGTAGTCTTTTTCGTCAGGAAGAATGTCGGGAATTGTTGCCTGAAAGGTTGGCGTAAACGCGGCCGATGCCGATTGAAGCAGAAAGATCAGCACATAGACCTGCCAGATTTCGGTAACAAAGGGCAGGAGAATGGCAATTGCCGCCCGCACCACATCCAGCACGACCAGCATGGCCCGGCGAGGGAAACGCTCGGTCATTGCAGAAGCAACAGGTGCAATACAGACATAGGCGCACATTTTGATCGCCAGTGCGGTGCCGAGAACGGCTCCCGCATTCGCACCAGCCAGATTGAAAGCAAGCAGCCCAAGCGCCACCGTGGCTATGCCGGTTCCCACCAAAGCAACGATTTGCGCAAAAAACAGATACCGATAAGTCCGGTTTTTCAGAATTGACAGCATCTCAGCCACTTTTCGGCAAAAGGCAGCACAAAAACCCATGTCAGTGATTGTTAAGCTAGCTCACAGTGTGAAAAGGAAAGGTTAAGTCTGTGCTGCGTGATGCATGTGGACGAACTGATTCTGAGCCGATTGCCAACCGAACCTGAAGCATCTGTTCCATGAAAGAGGGACAAAATGTCACTGGGCGTAACGTCGCAATGTTCGTTATTTTGCCGCACATCCGGTTCTCCACTTCGGGTTCCGGCCGGAGTTCTCTATTGACCGACGACAGTTTACGCAGTGCGCTCAAGCGCCACACTCTCGATCTTCACCATATTCTGGAAAACGCAATTGGTTCATTTGACGATATTGAACAGTACAAGATCTATCTTGTCGGTAGTTTCCGGTTCCGGAGCGTCGTAGAGCCAGCCTTGAAAGATTCGGACTTCTGGTCTGCGCAACTGATATTGGATGCCATCAGCCACGATCTCGCCGATCTCGATCTGGCGCGCCCGACGCCGATTGATCCTGTGCTTGAATTTGGCTCTGAAGGCGAGAAACTTGGTGCATTCTATGTGCTGGAAGGTTCGTCCCTGGGCGCAAAGCTTCTTTTGCGCCGTGCCGCAGCGCTTGGCTTTGACGCAGAATGGGGTGCTCGCCATCTTGCCCTGCAATCTGCGGACATGAGGCGCTGGCAGGCTTTCCGTCAATTGTTGGAAACCGTTCCCAATGTTGACCATGCTGCGGCTTTGGCGGCAGCCAGGCGCGTTTTTCAAACTGCCCTTACCGCATACGAAAGTGACGTTAATGAGCGAGTTTAATGCAAGCGACCTGACCTCCTGCGATCGCGAACCAATTCATATACCCGGTGCGATTCAGCCATATGGGGTTATGTTGATTTCCGATCTCTCGGGAACAGTGGTTGGCTATGCAAACAGCGAGCAGAACGTTCTGGGCCGCGCCATTGCAGACTTGATCGGGCTGGATTGCACAGCCTCGGTGTCGGCCAGAGCCGGCCTTGTGGCACTTGGCGTCGTCACATTTGAGGGCTCGCTCTTTGATGCGGTGGCCTATCGCAGCGAAAATCATCTTGTTGTTGAATTGACGGCAACGGTTCGCGGTGAGGCGCTTGATGCTGCGTTTCTGGCAGACATGGAAACCATTGGTGTCAGTCTTGATCAGACGGGCTCACTTGGCGACCTGTCTCAGCAGGCCGCCCGTATTTTCCAAGAACTGACCGGTTACAGCCGCGTCATGATCTACCGGTTCACTGATGATGATGCGGGTGTTGTTCTTGGCGAAAGCATTAACGACCAGTCTGCCAGCTTCATGAATCACCACTTTCCTGCTTCGGACATTCCTAAACAGGCGCGGGCGCTTTACGTGCGCAACAAGGTGCGGGTGATTGCCGATGTGCATTACACGCCCGCGCCGGTTGTCAGCGCGAGCACGGATTTATCGTCCATCGATATGAGCGATTCCACCCTGCGCAGCGTTTCGCCGGTTCATATTCAGTATCTTAAAAACATGGGGGTCGCGGCTTCTGCATCCATGTCGATTGTTATTGACGGCATTTTGTGGGGTCTGGTGGCTTGCCACCACCATGAGCCAAGGGTCCTTTCCCTCACCACGCGGCTTGCCTGCCAGACAGTTGCCGCTGCCCTGGCCCGTCAAATCAAGACACGGGACGAAAACGAGCTTTACCGTGAGCGCATGCGCCTTCGTGCCCATGAGGACAGGGTCATTCGGCATCTGGGATCAAATGACGGGCTTGCCGGATTTTTTGAAAGTTCGGGCGAGGAACTGGCAACGTTGATGCATGCTGATGGCTTTGCCGCGGCCCAGGGAGGTGACATTTTCTGTGCGGGAAATTGCCCCGAAAACCTGGATTTGCGGGCTGTGGCCGAGCATGTACGGCAACCGGCGGCCATAAAGCCCTTTGTGACCAGCACGCTGTCAAAACGCATGCCGGGTGCAGAGGCATACAAGGATGTTGCCAGCGGCTTGCTGGCGGTGACTATGTCGACTGAGGTGCCAACCATTCTGATGTGGTTTCGTGCAGAGCAACTGCAAACCGTCAAATGGGCAGGCAATCCTCATAAGGACGTGGAATATTCACCCGATGTCACGCTGGCGCCCAGAGTATCTTTTGAAGCGTGGTCTGAAAGCGTTTCCGGCCGCTCGCGCGAATGGACGCATGCCGAAACGGAATCGGCGACCAGAATCGTCAAGCTGATGCTGGAAGTACGGAACAATCGGCGCATGCGGGAACTGAATCGCGAATTGACAACGACATTGCGAGAGAATGAAAGCCTGATCCAGCAGAAGGATTATCTGCTCAAGGAAGTGAACCACCGGGTGCAGAACAGTCTGGCGCTTGTGGCTGCATTTTTGCGGATGCAAAGCCGAAATGCCGACGCGGAAGTTAAAAAGCAGCTCGATGAGGCTCAAAGGAGACTGGTGTCTGTCGGTCTTGTGCATCGTCGCCTTTATCAGGCCGACAGTGTCAGCGTCATCGACCTCTCGCGCTATTTGGAAGAGCTGGTCGACGAATTGAAGACGACAATGGACGCCGACTGGGATAGGCGGATAACGGTGGATCTGACGCCAATTCTCATCAGCACGGACAAAGCCGTGCGGCTTGGCCTTGTGGTGAATGAGCTGATCACCAACGTTTCCAAATATGCCTATGACGGGCAACCCGGACCGGTTGTTGTGCGGCTGGAGCAGTTCCGGGAGAATCTGCGCCTTATCGTGTCGGACCGCGGCAAGGGTTACAGTGGCAAGACGGAAGGTACCGGGTTCGGGTCAAAGATGCTGACATCGCTGGTGCAGAGCCTGAACGGCACAATTCAGGCCGAAGACAACGCACCGGGCCTGAGGATTGTCATGACATGCCCCATTATGGATGCAGACGAAGCGCGCCATGCCGATGCCGGACTTGATTCAGTATGATTTTCATACTAAGCTTCCGCCGGGTTTACGGAGGAAGCAAGAATGGTTCACCATGCCGTCGTATCTCAAAAAGAATGGACACAGGCTCGCGTCTCACTGCTTGAAAAAGAAAAGGCACAAACGAGGCTGAGAGACGCTATCGCCGCCGAGCGTCGCGCTTTGCCCTGGGTGAAAGTTGAGAAAGATTATTCATTCGACACCGAAGACGGCCCCAGAAGCCTGAGCGATCTGTTCGATGGTCGCAGCCAGCTCATCATCAAGCACTTCATGTTTGGGCCCGAATGGTCAGAGGGATGCACCGGCTGCTCCTTTGAGATGGACCATTTTGAAGGCGCAATGCTGCATATCCCACACCATGATCTGACCCTTGTCGCTGTATCGCGGGCTCCTTTGAAAGAACTTCTGAAGTTCAGGCAACGTATGGGATGGACTATCCCGTGGGTGTCTTCGGCATCAAGCGACTTCAATTTCGACTTTGGTGTTTCGTTCACCGAAGAACAGCGAGCCGCAGGGCGCGTCGTCTATAATTATCGGGAAGAAAACTTTCAGATCGACGAATTGTCAGGACTGAGCGTTTTTTACAAGGACGAGGACGGTGTGGTTTATCACACATATTCGACCTTTGGGCGCGGCGCGGAGGAAATACTGACCAGCTATATGCTGCTTGACCTGACACCCAAAGGGCGCAATGAGACAGGCCCGAACCATAATCTGACCGACTGGGTGCTCCATCACGACAGATATGGCGACAATGGGCAGGTTGCCAATGCTGACAGGATTGAGGCAGAAGCAGGCGCGTGCTGCAAATCCTGATTGGCAACTGTGGGTCAGGGCCTCGGCGCTTGCACCAGGTTGTCATTGTGGTGTCCGGAGCGGTAGATGCCTGATCTGACCAGTCTTTTGGCCTTTGCGTTGATCGCACTGGGCATGGTTCTCACGCCCGGGCCGAATATGGTCTATCTGGTCTCCCGTTCGATTTCACAGGGACGAATGGCCGGTTGGATTTCCCTTGGCGGCGTTGCCGCCGGCTTCATATTCTATATGCTCTGCGCTGCATTCGGCATAACGGCGTTGGTCATGGCCGTGCCTTTTGCCTATGATGCCTTGCGCATTGCCGGCGCCGTTTATCTGCTTTTTCTTGCCTGGCAGGCCGTGAAGCCGGGCGGTCAATCGGCATTTGAAGTTCGGGTTCTTGTCAAAGACAGTCCACGCAGGCTGTTTGCAATGGGCTTTCTGACCAACCTTCTCAATCCCAAGATCGCCGTCATGTATCTGTCAATGCTGCCGCAATTCATTGATCCGGCAGCGGGCAGCGTGCTTGGTCAGTCGGTTATACTGGGCTTTGTACAAATAGCGGTCAGTGTCAGCGTCAATTCAGTCATCATCACGCTCGCCGGCTCAATCGCCGTTTTTCTGACGGCCCGCCCTGGCTGGATTCTGGTGCAGCGCTGGTTGATGGGATCTGTGCTCACTGCTTTGGCATTGCGGATGGCCACAGAGGCGCGTCGAGCCTGAACGCTGCCCTTCACGCCAATCCATCAGCCTTGTACTGACGCACGGGCCATCACGTCTCCTGCGATGGACTGCAATATTCCGCCATTCTGAAAATAGCGAAGCTCTTGCGCCGTATCGATCCGGACCAGCATATCAATCGGCGCAATGTCCACCGGGCCGCCGCTGATCTCCAGCCGCACGGACATTCGCGGTTCCAGCGCTTCCATTGTTGTAGCAATGGAAAACCGGTGCTCTCTGCCAAGGTTCAGCGTTGCCACAGAAAATCCGTCGGGAAATTGCAGTGGCAGCACACCCATACGCACCAGGTTGGAACGGTGGATCCGCTCAAAACTTTCCGCCAGAATCGCGCTGACGCCCAGCAGCCGGGTTCCTTTTGCAGCCCAGTCGCGTGCAGAACCAGCACCATAATTTTTGCCAGCAATGACCACCGCTGAGCAGCCTTGTTGGGCAAAGTTCTCAGCGTCACTGAACACCGTCATCGCGGCATTGCCATTTCCGCTTTCGGCAAGTCGGTTTTTCAGGCGGGGGTTGGCAAAGGTGCCTCTGGCCATAACCTGATGATTGCCACGTCTTGCGCCATAGGTGTTGAAGCTTTCGCGTTCCACGCCCAGTGAAACAAGATATTGGCCAGCCGGGCTGTCTGGCCCGATAGAACCGACAGGCGATATGTGATCGGTTGTGACGCTGTCGCCCAGCAGCAGAAGCGGCCGGGCTTGATTCAGCACTGGTGAATGGGGTGCGGCAACCGGCGGCATGTCAAAAAATGGCGGCCGTTTAAAATAGGTGCTTTCCTCTGCCCAGGAAAAGCGTTCGCCCGTGTCCGCTGGCAGGTCTGCCCACAACGGTCCACCGTCAAAGACGCCGGAATATCGCGCAGCAAAACGCTCGGGGTTTTCCGCCACAAGCGCGGCGGTCTCAATTTCCCCGGCTGTTGGCCAGATATCGGAAAGATGCACCGGATTGCCTGAAGTCGAGATGCCGATCGGCTCTGAGGTCAGATCGCGCAACACTGTTCCCGCCAGAGCATAGGCAACAACCAGAGGCGGTGAGACCAGAAAATTGCTTTTGATCTTCGAATGGATGCGCGCTTCAAAGTTACGGTTGCCCGACAGAACGGCTGCAACATCCAGACCGTGCGCATCAATAGCAGTGCTGATCGGGCCTGCCAGTTCGCCGGAATTGCCGACACATGTTGTGCAACCAAACCCCACCAGATCAAACCCCAAGGCAGATAAATCTTCCATGAGGCCGGTTTCCTGCAGGTAATCGGCAACAACGCGGGAACCTGGTGCCAGCGATGTTTTGACATGATCCGGCACGTTCAGCCCCAGTATGCGAGCTTTTCGAGCCAGAAGCCCTGCCGCAAGCATGGCCACCGGGTTGGATGTGTTGGTGCAACTGGTGATTGCCGCAATGACGATGTCACCATCCCGCACCACGGCTTCATCCGGTATCGCTGCGCCTTCGGGACGCTTTGAAATCAGGCCGGGCAGTTCAGACAGGTCCCGTCGCTGCTCGGGACGGGCTGGCCCTGATGCAACACGGCCGACCGTAGAAAGGTTGAACTCCACGACATCGGCAAACAGCGGCTCCACATCGTCATTGCGCCAGAAGCCATTGCGTTGGAGATAGGTTTGCGTTCGGTGCTGTTGCGCTGGTGTGCGGCCGGTCAGCGCAAGGTAGCGCATAGTGCTGCTATCGCAGGGAAACAGCGAAATTGTCGCGCCAAATTCCGGCGTCATATTGGCAATTGTTGCGCGATCGGCCACCGAAAGGGCTGCAACGCCCGGCCCAAAAAACTCCAGAAATGCACCAACGACGCCGCGCTTGCGCAGGCATTCCGTGAGGGAGAGAACAATATCCGTGGCCAGAATTCCCTCGCTGATCGAGCCGGTCAACCGCACGCCGATCACCGGCGGAACCAGCATCGACACGGCTTCACCCATCATCACAGCTTCTGCCTCAATTCCGCCGACGCCCCAGCCCAGTACGCCAAGGCCGTTGATCATGGGTGTGTGACTGTCGGTGCCGATCAGCGTATCGGGCACCAGCCAATCGCCATCCTCTGCGGTGATGTGGCTGACAACATCAGCCAGATATTCCAGATTGATCTGGTGAACAATGCCTTGGCCCGGCGGCACGATGCGCAGATTGTCAAAGGCTTGTTGTGCCCATTTCAGAAATGCGAAACGCTCGTAATTGTCTTCAATCTCGCGTGCTTGGTTGATGCCAAGCGATTGCGGAGAGCGTGCGTCATGAACAATGATCGAATGGTCTACCACAACGTCAGTTCGCACTCGCGGATTAACCGCCTGCACTGAAAGCCCGCTGGATGCCACATAGTCACGCAGCGCTGCCAGGTCGATCAGGGCCGGCATGCCTGCATAGTCCTGCATCAGCACGCGCGTCGGGTAGAAGGCGATTTCCAGTTCTTCCGTGTCGCCATACGCACGCCGTGCGAGAGCTTCAATATCGGCAGAGGTGACTGAGGTGCCATCCTCATTGCGCAGCATGTTTTCAAACAGCAGCCGAAGAGAGATCGGCAGCCTGTTCAGGCCCGGAAAACAGGCATCAGCGGCATGCATGTCCACAAACTGCTGACCGGCATCGGTCCGCAATGTTCTGAAGCTGTTTTTGCGGGCAATCATTGCTGTTCAGGCACGGTGCGTTTCGGCTCGCCGGTATAGCGATATCCAAGCGAGGGCGGGGTAGGGCCTTTAATCCGTCCGCCCATCTGCGACTGCTCATAGGCATGCGAAAGAATGCCGATGGAACGCGAGATGATGAACAGTCCGCGGGCCATTGTCGGATCAAATCCAAGCTCGCCATAAATTGCGGCGGTGATACCATCGATGTTCATCGGCAGGTGCTTACCCTTTGCGGCGGCCAGCCAGCTTTCCACCGAAACGGCAATATCGAGAAACCGCCCGGTAATCTGCCCATGCGTGCGCGCAACGGTTGCCAGCTCAATCAGACGCGGCGTGCGTGGGTCAATCGGGTGAAAGCGATGTCCGAACCCCGGCATGATCTGCCTTGCATCCAGCATCGGCCGCAACACAGAATCGGTTGCCGTATCAAGCGGTTCACCCTGTTCCATGCGTTCGGAAATCTGGCAATAGACAACCAGTGCGCCTTGCCCCGCGCCGCCATGCACATCATCCAGCACATTGATGGCGGAAGCCATGGCGTTGTTGACACTGCCGCCGCAAGTCATGGCCATTCGGGCAATCGCAATGGATGGTGCCTGCGGGCCATGATCAACCGCCGCAACCAGCGCCGCTTCAAGCAATTTTGCCTGTTCGCGCGCAGGCAATTCGCCGCGCACCATCAACCAGATCATTTCAACAAAACTGACTGAACCGATGAGCTGTTCGATGGGGTAGCCGCGAATGCCGATACGCCCGGGCTCCATGTCGATAATTGCGGTCTGCCACCAGTCCTGAACTGCATTTCTGGTTTTGTCGTGCTCTGTCATAGTCGAACGGCTCCCCGCTTTGCTGCGCAAAGCTTGCAATTTCTGCTTTTAAAACACCGTCGCGATCAGCTCTCGATAGCCGGAAGCATCGATCTGACGGGGATTGGTCTTGTGAGCATTGTCGAGCAACGCCTTCTCAGGAATGGCGTCCAGTTGCTCAACCGTCAGACCCAACTGTGACAGGCGGCGCGGTATGCCCAATCTGTCATTGAGGTTGTCCAGATGGTCGGCAAGGTCGCCGGTAGCGCCGTCGGGCAGTGCAGCGGTCAAAGCCTGATACTTATCGCCCAGCGCTTGCCGGTTGTAGCGCAGCACAGAAGGCATGAAGATGGCGTTCAGCGTGCCATGATGATGGCCAAGCGCGCCTATCGGATGGGAAAGTGCATGCACTGCTCCCATGCCTTTCTGAAAGCAGACGGCACCCTGCAGCGATGTCATCATCATATGCCAGCGTGCCGCTTTGTCAGTCGCGCCATTGGCAACGGCGTTTTCCACATGGGCCAGCCCACGCTTCAGGCCATCCAGCGCAATGGCGTCGCATGGCGGGTTGGCCACCGGCGAAGAATAGGTTTCGATGCAGTGGGAAAGCGCATCCATTGCCGTAACGGCCGTGACGCTGGCAGGCAGACGCAATGTCAGGTCCGGATCGCAGATTGCGGCACTCACCAGACCCGATGCCCCGACCCCGGCCTTGATGCCATTGTCAAAAACAATGACTGCAGAGCGCCCGACTTCACTGCCGGAGCCGGACGTGGTGGGCATCAGCAGAAGTGGAGCAGGGTTTTTTATCGGGCGCGATGCGCTGTGGCGGTTGCAGAATTCCCACAGCGGTGCGTCCGTTGTGGCAAGAATGGCAATGGCCTTCGCCAGATCCAGCGCGGCCCCGCCACCCACACCAATAACGGCGTCGCAGCCCTGTCTGACATAGAAATCAGCGCCTGCGCGGGCGGCTGCCTCGGTCGGGTTTGCCGGCGTATCAAGGAAGCGTGGATGGTCCGACGCCGAATTCAGGGCAGACAGCGCCTGGTCGAGCACCCCTGCCTTGGCCACTCCGTGATCCGAAACGATCAAGGGCTTTTTGCTTCCCACCTGCTCAAGCAGAGCGGGCAACCTTTGCGATGCGCCGAAGCCGAAATGCACTGTGGTGAGAAATTGCAGAATACTGATCGTGTCAGGCGCTTGCAGTGACGGTGTTCCAATCATCAGTCGAGATCTCCGCCTGCAACGCGCGTCGTCACTGTCTTGCTGACCAGATAGGCATCCAGACCCTCAATGCCGCCTTCCAGCCCGTCGCCGCTTTCCTTCATGCCGCCGAATGGAGAATAGGGGGTGGAAACGCTGAAGTGGTTCACCACGACCATTCCCGCCTCTATCTCTTCACTCAACCGCGCCGAACGGGACAATGAGCGGGTCATCACATAACCGGCCAGTGCATAGGGCAGGCTGTTGGCCTTGCAGAGGGCTTCGTCCAGCGTGTCGAATGACTGGAATGGCACAACCGGTCCAAAGGGTTCTTCCGTCATGATGCGAGCGCTGTCCGGCACATCGGCCAGCACAGTTGGCTCATGGAAAAACCCGCGATTGCCAATTCGCTTGCCGCCAGTGGTCAGCCTGGCACCGGCTGCCACAGCATCTGCAACAAAGCTTTCCGCAGCTTTGAGCTGACGCTCATTGGCCAGCGGCCCCATATCAACCTTGTCTTCAGTGCCCTCTCCAATGCGCAGGGCCTTGGTGGCTGCTGTGAAAGCCTCGACAAAGGGCTCGTAGACACCCTTTTGCACAAAGAACCGCGTCGGGCTCGTGCAGACCTGTCCGGCGTTGCGGAACTTCGATTTCGCTGCAAGTCGGGCAGCACTGTCGACATCCACATCATCGCAAACAATGACAGGGCCGTGCCCGCCCAGTTCCATGGTTGCGCGTTTTACACCCTGTGCAGCGCGCGCCTGCAAAATCTTGCCAACCGCGGTAGATCCGGTGAAGGTGATTTTACGGATGATCGGCGAGTCAATCAGATGCCCGGAAATCAGCCGGGAGTCGCCGAACACAAGATTGATAACGCCGGCTGGAACGCCAGCATCGGCAAAAGCGCGTACCAGCTCAACCGCGGTGAACGGTGTTTCTTCAGACGGCTTGAGAATGATGGAACATCCGGCTGCAAGCGCCCCGCCAATCTTGCGCATCGGCGTCAGCGCAGGAAAATTCCATGGCGTGAAGGCGGCTACCGGGCCGATGGGGGATTTGCGAACAATCTGCTCAATTCCCGGCGTGCGGGGAACCAGCAAACGTCCATAAGCCCTGGTGGCTTCCTCTGCCATCCATTCCAGATTATCGACGCTGGTCTGCACTTCACCAACCGCCTCAGCAACTGGCTTACCCTGCTCGGCGGAAAGAATGCGCCCGATGCCTTGTGCACGTTCCCGAATGATATCGCAGCCCTTGCGCATGATGGCCGCCCGCTCGTGGGCCGGCACATTGCGCCAATGTGCAAAGCCTTTGCGGGCTGCTTCAAGGCTGCGGTCAAGCAGGGCCGCATCGGCCCGGCTGACTGTGCCGATGCCTTCCCCGCTGGCCGGATTGAAGACAGTGGCTGTGGCTTGCGCTTCGATCCACTGCCCATCGATGAAGAGAGGAGCGTGCATGTCAGATTCCATTACTAAGTTACAATTCGGATGAGTTGCTTGCCAACATTTCCGCCCTGCAACATGGACACAAAAGACGCAGGCGCGTTCTCAAGCCCGTCATGAATGGTTTCCTCATACACAAGGTCACCATCGGCATAAGCGGCTTCGAGTTCGCTGGTGGCGGCTGCAAAAACATCGCGGTGATCTGAAATGACAAATCCGCGGATGGTCAGGCGCTTGTTGAAGACTTCGCGCATGTTTTTCACGCCATATGGCTCGGTCGCGTTGTATTGTGACACCAGACCGCACAGCGGAATTCTGCCGAAATTGCGCATCAGCGGCAGGGCTGCATCAAAGATAGGGCCGCCGACATTGTCATAATAAATGTCGAAACCATCTCCCGCTGCCTGTCCGATTTTCTCAAGAAAATCGTCGGCCTTGTAATCGATGCAGTCATCAAAGCCGAATTTTTCCCGCACAATGCCGCATTTGCGCGCGCCGCCAGCTATGCCAACCACCCGGCAGCCTTTGCGACGGGCCAACTGGCCTACAACGCTGCCCACCGCGCCGGAGGCTGCAGACACCAGCACGGACTCGCCTTCACGAACACCGCCAATGTGAACCAGCCCGACCCAGGCGGTAACGCCGGTTGACCCAAGCGCACCCAGATAGGCAGAGGCGGGAGCTTTGGCAGTATCGATGCTCTGAAGTTCCGACGGGGTGGCGGTGCTGTAATCCTGCCAGCCCAGCCGCCCGACAACCCATGCACCTTCTGCAACGCCAGGCGCGCGGCTTTCCACAACCTGCCCGGCAGTACGGCCGATCAGCACGTCGCCCAGCGCCATCACCGGCGCATAGGAATCCTTTTTCTCCATCCGCATACGGATGTAGGGGTCCAGCGCAAGATAGTGATTGCGCACCCGGACCTGCCCCTCGGCCAATGGCTCAATAGGGCGTGTTTCCAGCGTGAAACATTCAGTGTCAGGCATGCCCTCCGGATGGCGGGCAAACCTGATCTGGCGATTGGTGGCAGGGGTGCTGCTCATGTCACAGCACCTCCAACAGTTGCGGCATCGCGCGGCTGCCAGTGCAACAGACGTTTTTCGGCAACGGTTACGATTGCATCAAGGGCAATGGCAAAAAATGTCAGAAGGATGACCCCGGCAAACACGCCATTGATGTCGAAAAGGCCTTCAGCCTGCAGAATGAGATAGCCGACACCAGCAGCCGAACCCATGTATTCACCGATAACGGCACCAACAAAGGCCATGCCCACGGCAGCGTGCAGGCTGGAGAACACCCAGCTTGTAGCCGAAGGAATGTAGACTGAACGCAGCAACTGTCGCTTCGAGGCACCCAGCATGCGGGCATTGGCCAGAGTAACCGGACTAACTTCCTTGACGCCCTGATAAACGTTGAAGAACACCACAAAGAACACCAGTGTGATACCGAGGGCAATCTTGGACGTCATGCCAAGTCCGAACCAGACCGAAAAGATCGGTGCAAGGATTACGCGTGGCATGGCGTTGAAGCCTTTGAGATAGGGCGAGGCCAGCCGTGAGGCCGATTCACTCAATCCCAGCCACAGCCCGGCCATCAGGCCCAGCAAAGACCCAATGACAAACGCCACCACGGTTTCAGTCAGCGTGACAAGCAGGTGCCGGAAGATCATTCCGGAAAGGAACCAGTCGATGATGCGGCGGAAAACGATGAACGGATCGCCGACGAAAAATGCCGACATCAGATCGAAGGCCGTCAGCGACTTCCAGAACGCGATAAAACTGACAAAGATCAGCAGGTGATAAAGAAGAAGGTTCTTGTCGTTGGGGAAAAGGCGCATCGCCCAACTCTTGCGATTTACACGAGCGTCCAAAACGCTACTTCTGCTTTTGCTGGGCATAGCCTTTAAGAACCTCCTCCTTCATCACATCCCAGATTTGAGCGTGAAGATTATTGAATTCATCGAGATGACGGATGTCTGCAACGTCGCGCGGGCGCGGCAGGTTGATGACAAATTCGCCAATCGGGTGCGTGCCCGGCCCTGCGGAAAGGGCGATCACGCGGTCTGAAAGGGCAATGGCCTCTTCAAGATCGTGGGTGATGAACATCACCGATTTGCGGTCGGCCTGCCAAAGGTCCAGGAGCTCGTTTTCCATGAGCTGCCGTGTCTGCACATCCAGCGCGCTGAACGGCTCGTCCATCAATATGATCTTGGGATCCATGATAAGCATCTGCGCAAGGGCCACGCGTTTGCGCATGCCGCCCGACAGGTGGTGAGGGTAGCTCTTTTCAAATCCGGCCAGTCCGACACGCGCCATCCAGTCAACGCCACGCGCTTCGGCCTCGCGTTTGTCCACTCCGTTGAACTCAAGCCCGGCAACCACATTTTCCAACGCCGTGCGCCAAGGCATCAGCGCGTCCGTCTGAAACATGTATCCAGCCTTGCGGTTGATACCTTTCAGCGGCTCGCCGAAAATCTCGATGCGCCCCGTGCTGGGGCCAAGCAGCCCCGAAGCAACGTTCAACAGAGTGGATTTGCCGCAACCGGTCGGTCCGACAATCGAAACAAATTCGCCATCCGCCACGGTGATCGTGGTGTCGCGAACGGCGGTGTAGGTTCCACCCGGATTGCCGCGCGCCGGAAATGTGCACGTGACATCATAGATGCCCAGCGCGGGCACCGCGGTTTCCGGCTGGAATGCCGCTGCCTCACCACCCGGTGAGACAGCGTTGAGTGGCTTGACAGCGTTCATGGGTCATTCCGCTCCATGGGCAGCTTCAACAAAGCTGTTGGTGTAAGTGGCTTCAAGATTGATTTCGCCCGCGGCGCGAACGGTTTCATTATAGATCTTGAGCGCGTTGTAAGTGGTTTCGACAGCCTCTTCAGACAAAAGTCCGTCCGGCGAAAAAGCTGGCTTCACCAGTTCCAGCATCTTGGCGTAGGCGGCCTCGTCCCCACCGATCAGATATTCCTGCGGCAGAACTGCAACAATTTCCTCAGGGGAAGAATTGTCGATGAATTCCAGTGCCTTAACAACGGCGTTGGTCAGTGCCTGGACAGTTTTGGGATTGGCGTCAACAAAACGCGTCGTTGCCATCATCGCCGCGGCAGGCATCGGACCGCCATAAACCTGTTCCGTTCCTTCCAGGTTACGGGTGTCAACCACCGGCACGGAAAGTCCGGCCTGCTCCAGCAGCGTGGTTGCCGGGTCTGCTTGCACAGTGGCGGCAACAGAACCGTTCTGGAATGCAGCAAGAACGCTCGGTCCTGCTCCAATGCCAACGATAGACACGTCAGAAGGGGCCAGGTTTTCGCCGATCAGCAGAAGATCAACCATTTTATTGGTGCTGGAACCGGGTGCGGTCACGCCGACATTTTTGCCCTTGAGCGAGGCCATACCATCCCAGTTCTGGGCAATTTCCGGTGTCACGCTCAGCACAAAGCCGGGATAACGGCCCATAAGCGCAAAGCTGGTCAGAGGCTGCCCCTGTGCCTGCATGGTGACGGAGTGCTCAAAGGCTGCGGCCAGAATATCCGCACTGCCGCCAACGACCGCCTGAACAGAGCGGGAGCCGCCCTGAAAATCGACGATGTCGACATTGATGCCCTCTTCGGCAAAGTAGCCATTGATCTCGGCAATGTTCAACGGAAGGTAGTAAAGCGCCACGCGTCCGCCGACAGCGAGCGTGACATTGTTGCGTTCCAGCTCCTGCGCGATCGATGGCGCTGATGCCATTGCAAGCGTCAGGCCGGCAACGGTGGCAACGAAAAATTTCCTCATGCTAGTCCTCCCAGATTTGCCGCCAATATGGTCGGCAATGTGTTGGCTCTCCAAGCCGGTGGTTAAAGATGTTCAAAAATTTGCGGCGCAAGCCTCTTCGGTACTCGATGTCGGGCTGACGTAAATCACCGAAGATTTTATCAGGCGTTCGATCTCGGACCGGCTGTATCCGGCAGCGAGAAGGATTTCATCGCTGTCTTCGCCAATCTGCGGCGGACTGGACACCAGATCCGTATTGGCAGTTTCCATAACGATTGGCAGTCGTGGCAGCCCGGCTTTAATGCCGCCGGGAAGAATGGTCTCCAGCAAGCCATTGGTCGCCTTGAGATGCGGATCGTTGAACAGGTCCTCCGGCCGGGCGACCGAGGCGAACGGAATTCTCGCCTTAAGGCACAGTTCGCTGGCCGCCTCTGTATCAAGTGTCAGAAACATCTTGCGCAATTGCGGCATCAGGCGGTCGCGCGCCTTGATGCGTTGATTGTTGGTTGCAAGGCTTTCGTCTGACGCCAGATCGTCGCGGTCCAGCGTGGCACAAAACCGCTTCCAGTGCTGGTCGGTGGTTATGCCCACAAACATCTGGGTTCCGTCAGCCAGGGTGAACAGGTCATAGACTGCCCATGCCGACACGCGTTCGGGCATTGGCGGAATTGGCTTATCCGACTGCGCGGCATAGCAGAGATGCTGGCCCATCAAAAAGACGGCTGTTTCAAAAAGCGCGGTTTCAACCTTCTGTCCGTTGCCAGTGGATTCACGTTCACGCAGGGCCAGCAGAATGCCAATCACACCAAACATGCCGCCAGCAATATCGATGACCGAGGTGCCTGCTCGCAGGGGGCGGCCGGTAGGTCCGGTCATATAGGCAAGCCCGCTCATCATCTGCACAATTTCGTCAAGCGCCAATCGCTCGCGATAGGGCCCGTCCAGAAAGCCCTTCAGGCTGGCAAAGATGATGCGAGGGTTCATCTGCCGGATGGCGTCATAACCCAATCCCAGTCGCTCCATTGTTCCGGGCGCAAAATTCTCCACAACAATGTCAGCACTCAAAAGCAGACGGCGGACAATTTCATGGCCTTCAGGAGTTTTCAGGTCGATGGAGAGGCTGCGCTTGTTGCGGTTGAAATAGCCAAAATATCCTTGCCCGAATCCTCGAAGATTGCGGGTCGGATCTCCAGCCGGAGCCGGCTCGATCTTGATGACCTCCGCACCCAGATCGGCAAGCACCATAGTACAGGAAGGCCCCATTACCGTGTGACCAAAATCGAGCACCCGCAGGCCACGAAGCGGTTTAGCGTCAGAATGCGTCATGGGTCTCCCAGTATCCTCCGATGCCAGCTTCCACCCTGGCATTTTGTTCTGTCTAGCAGAACTTAATTCTGACTAATAGAACGATAAATCGCGCAGGGTTGTCAAGTGGTGTCTTGTCGGCCTTCAAACCGCGTGAGAAAAGCAGCTATGATTAAGGATCAGGAAAAGCGGAATCCGGCCGTGTCTCAGCCAAAGGGTGTGGAAGCAGTTGACCGCGCAATTTTGATTTTGCGCAGCTTCGACATGCATTCAGGAAAGCTGACGCTGGCGCAGATCGCAGAGCGCACAGGGTTTTACAAAAGCACCATTCTGCGGCTGGTTGCCTCGCTTGAGCGGGAGGGTTTCATTGTCCGCACGCAGGACAAATCCTATTCGCTGGGACCGGAGTTGCTGCGGCTGGGCAGCCTGTACCAGCGGTCTTTGAAGCTGGAGGAATATATCCGCCCCGCTTTGAAACGGTTGCTTCAGGCAACAGGGGAAAGCGCCTCTTTCTTCATCCGAAGCGGTGAAGGGCGCTCCTGCCTGTTTCGCGAGGATTCCAGCCACACCGTGCGTGACCACGTGGTGGAGGGAGAAACGCTGGTGCTGAAGCAGGGGGCAGCGGGCCACGTGCTGGTTGATTACGCACTGCAACTCGGCCAGGACAGCGCCACAGTCGCAAAAGGCACTTTGCCGCGCTTCTCATTCGGCGAAAGAGTGCCTGATGTTGCGGCATCTGCCGTGCCGGTTTTCGGACTTCAGCACTCCAGCACCGTTCTGATTGGAGCATTGACCTTGTCTGGCCCAAAAAGTCGGTTCACCCCGGAACTCTGCGAGATGATGGGGCCGCATCTATTGCGGGAAGCCAAAGCGCTCTCGGATATTCTCGGTGCAAGAATCACTTGGGTTGATTGATTGGTTCGCCCGCAGGTTCGCGGCATAAACAACCCGCAATGGCCTGAAAATTAGACCATATGCTCCAAAAACGAGCTTTTGTTGCCTATGATTGATGCTTGCCTTGCTAACTTAAGGTGTTAATCTGAGACCAATTCAAGAGATTGGTTCGGGGCGTGAGCAGTAATTTCCATGACAGTTCCGTGGTGAAGCTGGACGAGGACGGGAGCAATTCCGATGTCGCGCTGGAACGACTGCGCCATTACCTGCAGAACAGCAAAGTTCCTGCCGATGGCAAGCTGCCAACAGAGCGGCAGTTTGCTGAACTTTTCGGCGTTGGTCGCCGGGCAGTGCGCCGTGCATTGGAGGCTTTGGAAGCAGAAGGCGTCTTATCACGCAGGCAAGGTGCGGGCACCTTTTTCGGCGGGCAGGGCGCTTTGCTCGAGACCGGGCTGGTTGATGTTTCCAGAACGGATTTCATCGAGATTATGGAAGTTCGGCTGCGGCTGGAGCCGCAGCTGGCGCAATTGGCGGCTTTGCGTGCAAAGCCCGAGCATGTGGCACGCATGCGCGCGCTGGCGGTTAAAATTGGCCAGCTGACAGATTTTGATGAGCGCGAATTGTGGGACGGCCAGCTTCATCGCTCTATTGCGCTGGCGGCCGGAAACCGGCTGTTTCTTTCGCTTTTTGACGCAGTGAACCGCATTCGCCAGGACGAAGCATGGCGGGCAGTCCGCGAACGGGCACGCAATACCAATCGTTCCGGCGATGTTACGACCGAACAGCATCTGCATATCGTAGACTGTATCGCCCGGCGCGATCCTGTTTCCGCAGGCGAGGCGATGAGCAGTCACCTTCTGATCCTTCAGGAAAGTCTTATGCGGCAAACGTCGCTGGATGGCGCGGTTGGCCCGGTGGAAAAAGACAGTGAAGACCCTGGATTCTTAAACAACGGAGCATTCAAGAGATGAAAAGACACAGCGTTTACAGCTATGCGTGGGGAGCAGCACTGGCGCTTGCTCTCGCCGGTCCGGCCGCTGCCGCCGATCTGCGCATTGGCATGCAGGATGATCCGGACGTGCTGGACCCTGCGCAGTCGCGCACTTTTGCCGGTCGTTTGATTTACACCAGCCTGTGCGACAAGCTTGTGGACATCTCCAAGGACGTGCAGATTGTTCCGCAGCTCGCAACCGACTGGACGCTGTCTGATGACGGGCTGACAATGGTGATGAACCTCGTGGAAAATGCGACTTTCCACGATGGCACGCCTTTCAACGCCGAGGCCGTTGCCTTCAACATCGAGCGCGGCAAAACCTTGCCGGAATCCGTTCGCAAGTCGGAACTGGCATCTGTTGAAAAGGTCGAAGTGACTGGCCCATATCAGGTCACAATCACTCTGGCAAAACCCGACGCATCGCTTCTGTCGCAGTTTTCCGACCGCGCTGGCATGATGGTTTCGCCCACTGCCGCCAAAGAGGCGGGCGCCAATTTTGGTCAGAAACCGGTCTGTTCAGGCCCGTACAAATTTGTAGAGCGTATTCAGCAGGACCGCGTCGTCCTTGAAAAGTTTGCCGAACATCGCAATGCCGATGACTATCATTTTGACAAGCTGACGTTTCTGCCACTTCCTGATTCCACCGTCCGCCTCGCCAATCTGCGCTCCGGTGATCTGGACTTTGTAGAGCGTATGGCAGCAACCGACGCCGGCACAGTTGAGGCCGACCCGAACCTGAAGGTCCTGGACGTAACCAGCCTTGGTTACATCGCCATCTACATGAATGTCGGCAATGGCGAACGCGCCAAGACGCCAATCGGTGAAGACAAGCGGATTCGCCAGGCGTTTTCCAAGGCGATTGATCGTGAAGCGCTGATTCAGATCGTTTATGATGGCAAGGCTACAGCGGGCAACCAGCCTTTCCCGCCGAACAGCATCTGGTACAACAGCGAATTTCCGGTTGAAGAACGTGATGTCGAAGGTGCCAAGGCCCTGCTTGCCGAGGCAGGCCATGAACGTCTTGAAATTGAGCTTCAGCACCCGAACAATCCTGTCGTGACCCAGATGATGCAGGTTATTCAGGCAATGGTCGCGGAAGCCGGCTTTGATGTCCGGTTGCGTGCGACGGAATTTGCCACCCTGCTTTCGGAACAGACTGCCGGCAACTACCAGCTCAGCCGCATGAACTGGTCAGGGCGTCCTGATCCGGACGGCAGCATCCACCAGTTTGTGACCTGTGGTGCCGGGCTGAACGACACGCGTTACTGCAATGAGGAAGTTGACAGTGTCCTGAACGAGGCGCGCACGATCATCGACTTCGATCAGCGCAAGGCGCTTTACGACCAGGCGACAGCCACTCTCATTGATGAAGTGCCAATTCTGTACCTTGCTCATGAATCCTATGTCTATGGCATGAAAAAGGGTGTGGAAGGCTTCGAGCTTTATCCCGATGGCATGATCCGCCTGAACGGCGTGACATTGGCCGACTGATCCTGGTTTCCCCCTCCGGGCCTGTTTTCCGGAGGGGGACAACTTCCGATTTGGCCCTGATGATTGAACCTGTGGCGACGATGAAACATGATTCCATATATCGCTAAGAGAATTCTGGTTGCGCTGCCAACACTGATCATTGTTTCGATCATCGTGTTTCTGCTGCAGAAGCTGCTGCCCGGTGACCCGATACTGGCGCTTGCCGGTGAGGAGCGGGATCCAGCCACCCTTGAGTTCCTGCGCGAGCAATATCACCTCAACGATCCGGTGCCATTGCAGTATATCCGCTGGCTTGGGGGCGTTGTCACAGGCGATTTCGGGATTTCCCTGCGCACAAACCAGCCTGTTCTCGAATTGATTTTGCAGAAACTGCCGGTCACTCTGCAACTGGCGCTGATGTCGATCATGTTCGCACTCGCCATCGGCATTCCCACTGGCATTATTGCCGCTGTCTACAAAAACAGTGTGTTTGACTGGCTGGCCAATTTCGTTGCGCTTTCGGGCATGTCCATTCCCAATTTCTGGCTGGGCATCATGTTGATTCTGCTGGTGTCGGTCAAACTCGGATGGTTGCCTGCTTCGGGTTATGAGCCATTTTTCAGCGATCCGGTACGTTCACTTCAGACTATGATCATGCCATCCTTTGTTCTTGGCACTGCACTGGCTGCAACCATTATGCGCCATACGCGCTCGGCGATGCTGGGGGTTCTCAAGTCCGATTACATTCGAACGGCACGGGCCAAGGGTCTGACCCGCCGCGAGGTCATTCTCAGCCATTCCTTCCGCAACGCGGTTCTGCCCATCATCACACTGACTGCTGTTCTGTTTGGTGAGTTGATGGCGGGCGCAGTGTTGACCGAGCAGATCTTTGCCATTCCAGGCTTTGGCAAGCTGACTGTGGACGCGGTTTTCAACCGTGATTACGCCGTTGTTCAGGGCGTTGTGCTTTGCACCGCCATCGGCTTCCTCATCGTCAATCTCATCGCCGATATCCTGTACGGCGTTTGCAACCCGCGTATCAGGGCTTCGCAATGACGATGTCAGCCGCCACCTTACCAAAGGCTTCCACATCGCGCAGCCGTGGCTGGCAGAAGTTTCGGCGCAATCGCGCCGCGCTTGTCGGTCTTGTCATTGTCTCCATCATTGCCGCACTGGCAATTCTTGCCCCCGTGCTGCCCATTGCAGACCATCTGCAAACAAGCTGGACCGCCATTCGCAAACCACCCTCGGCAGAATACTGGATGGGCTCGGACGACCTTGGTCGTGACATTCTTTCCCGCATGATCTGGGGTGCGCAATCCTCGCTGCTTGCAGGTGTTGTCTCGGTAACAATCGCCGTGGTCATTGGCGTGCCCATCGGGCTGATTGCCGGCTATTTTGGTGGCTGGACGGATATTGTCATTTCCCGCTTCACCGACGCGCTGCTGGCCCTGCCCTTTCTGGTCATGGCCATCGCGCTTGCCGCATTTCTCGGGCCGAGCCTGACAAATGCAATGATTGCGATTGGTCTTTCAGCCACGCCAATCTTCATCAGGCTGACGCGCGGCCAGGTTCTGGCCGTGCGCAGCGAAGAATATATCGAGGGTGCACGCTCGGTCGGCCTGGGACATGTAGAGATCATGAGCCGCTATGTCCTGCCGAATATTCTTCCGCCCATCATCGTGCAGGCGACATTGACTATTGCCGCGGCAATCCTTGCCGAGGCAAGCCTCTCGTTCCTTGGCCTTGGGCAGCAGGCACCGGAGGCCAGTTGGGGCTCCATGCTCAGCACTGCCAAGAACTTTCTGAATCAGGCACCGTGGATGGCGATGTGGCCGGGTGCTGCAATCTTCCTTGTCGTCATTGGCTTCAACCTCCTGGGCGACGGGCTGCGTGATGCGCTCGATCCGCGCGAAAATTGACACATACTGAACGGACAAAACATGACAGCCTTTACAACCCGCCCTGAAATCGTTGGTACTTTTGGCGTTGTCGCCTCCACCCACTGGATCGCCACATCCGTTGGCATGCGCATGCTCGAACTTGGCGGCAATGCCTTCGATGCGGCAGTTGCCACGGGTCTTGCGCTTCAGGTTCTGGAGCCTCACCTGAATGGGCCTGCAGGTGATCTGCCTGCCATTATCCATAGCGCCAAGACCGGCAAGACCGAGGTCATTTGCGGGCAGGGACCAGCACCCGCCGCCGCTACAATCGAGCGCTACCGGGCCGAGGGGCTGGACCTCATTCCTGGTGACGGGCTGCTTTCAACGGTTATTCCGGGTGCATTTGATGCGTGGATGCTGATGCTGCGCGATTATGGCACGCTGCCGCTGCGCACTGTTCTGGAGCCGGCAATCCACTATGCCGAGCACGGCCACCCCTTGCTGGGTCTTGTGGCAGATGCAATTTCAGGACTGGAAGAGTTCTTTAAAACCGAGTGGCCAACCTCTTACGCAACCTGGGTTCCGGGTGGCACAGTGCCAAAGGAGGGCGAGTTGTTCCGCAATCCCGCTCTGGCGCAAACATGGAAGCGGGTGCTGGAAGAGGCTGAAGCAAAGCCGGGTCGTGAGGCGGGCATTGATGCTGCTCGCGATGCATTCTATCGCGGCTTCATTGCCGAGGCGATTGACAGTTTTGTCCGCAATAATGAGGTTCTGGACGCCAGCGGCAAAAAGCACCGTGGCGTGCTGACCGCTGAGGATATGGCCAACTGGTCGGCCACGATCGAAGAGCCGCAATTTGGCAGCTACAAGGAATGGACGATTGCCAAGACCGGACCTTGGGGGCAGGGACCGGTTCTGTTGCAAGGGTTGAAGATTCTTGAAGGCTATGACCTCGCATCGCTTGATCCCAATGGCGCAGACTTCGTGCATCTGGTGGTCGAGGCCCTGAAGCTGGCCTTTGCCGACCGCGAGATCTATTACGGCGACCCGGCCTTCAGCAAAGTGCCGATGGAGACGCTGTTGAGCGAAGCCTATGCGGCGACCCGGCGTAAGGAAATTGGTGAAACAGCCGCGCGTGACCTTAATCCGGGTACGGTTCCGGGTTTTGAGACGCAGCGTGAAGAGATGCTGAACCTGCTCAACAATCTCGGCACTGGTGCGATTTACGAGCCGACAATGGCGCATTTGAGCGACAAGAAAGGCGACACCGTTCATATTGATGTCATCGACCGCTGGGGCAATATGGTATCGGCCACACCTTCGGGTGGCTGGCTGCAAAGCTCGCCCATCATTCCGGAACTGGGTTTCTGCCTCAATTCGCGGGCGCAGATGTTCTGGTTGAAAGAAGGTCTGCCGTCTTCTCTTGCGCCGGGCAAGCGCCCGCGGACAACGCTGACTCCGTCCATTGCTCTGCAGGATGGCAAACCGCGGCTGGCCTTTGGTACGCCAGGCGGTGACCAGCAGGACCAGTGGCAGCTGGTTTTCTTCCTGCGCTACGTCAATCATGGCCGCAACATGCAGGCGACCATCGACCAGCCGCTGTTTCACTCAACGCATTTCCCCGGCTCTTTCTTCCCGCGCACGCGGGTTCCAGCCGGAATGATGATTGAGTCGCGCGTGGGCGCAGATGTCATTGCCGAGTTGCGCAGGCGCGGCCACGACGTGACCGTTGCTGGCGACTGGGATATCGGACGCCTGACTGCAACCCGCCGTGAAGATTCCGGTCTGGTGCGTGCGGCGGCAACGCCGCGTTTGATGCAGGCCTACGCAGTGGGAAGATGATGTGACCCGGCCCGTTCTCTCCGTCAAAAACCTCACCACTTCCTTTCGTTCGGATGGCGATTGGAAAAGCATTGTGCGCGACATTTCATTCGATGTCGCGCCGGGCGAAACGCTGGCCATCGTGGGAGAAAGCGGGTCTGGCAAAAGCGTGACCTCCATGTCGATCATGCGGCTTCTGGATCCCGCAGCTTCGCGCATCGAGGGTTCGGTGCAACTGGACGGGCGCGAACTGCTGACGCTGTCGGAAGGTGAAATGCGGCATGTGCGCGGGCGCGACATTGCCATGATTTTTCAGGAGCCAATGACCTCGCTGAACCCGGTGTTCACGGTTGGACGCCAGATTGGCGAGGTTTTGACCCGGCACAGGAAAATGTCGAAAGGTGAGGCCCGCAAGGCAGCGCTGGCGATGATGGATCGTGTGCGCATTCCCAATGCCGCCCAACGCATTGACGAATATCCGCACCAATTTTCCGGTGGCATGCGCCAGCGCATCATGATTGCCATGGCGCTGGCCGCGCGGCCACGGCTGTTGATTGCGGACGAACCGACAACCGCGCTCGACGTGACCATCCAGGGGCAGATTCTTGACCTGATCAAGGAATTGCAGCGCGAGGAACAGATGGCGATGCTGTTCATCACGCATGACATGGGCGTTGTGGCAGAAATAGCCGACCGAACCTTGGTTATGCTGCGCGGCGACCTTGTGGAAACCGGCACGACAGAGGATATTTTTGCGCGCGGCACGCATCCTTACACGCGGGCCTTGCTGGCGGCTGTGCCGCGCATCGGCTCCATGGAGGGCGAGGCAAAGCCACTGCGTTTCCCGGCCATTGATCCGGCAACCGGCGAGCCAAAGCCCTTGCCACCTGTTGCATCAGATATTGACCGCAATGCAGCGCCGCTGTTGTCGGTGCGTGATCTGGTTGTCCGCTTCAAATCCGGCTCAGATATTCTCGGCCGTCCCACCGGTGCTGTTCATGCCGTCGAAAAAGTGTCCTTTGATCTTTTCCATGGCGAAACCTTGAGTCTTGTTGGCGAGTCAGGCTGTGGCAAGTCCACGACCGGGCGTGCAATTCTGCGATTGGTCGAGCCAAAGTCTGGCGACGTTGTGCTGGATGGAATGAATGTGCGAGAGCTTGGGCATTCCGAACTGTTGCGTCTGCGCCGCCGCGGCCAGATGATTTTCCAGGACCCGTTTTCCAGTCTCAATCCGCGCATGACAATTGCCCAGACTGTCGCCGAACCGCTGCTGAAGCACCGGATCGTTGATCGCAAGGGTGCCCGGGACATGGCGGGCGATCTTTTGCGGCAGGTGGGGCTGGATCCGGTGATGCTGGATCGTTACCCGCACGAGTTTTCCGGTGGTCAGCGCCAACGGGTTGCCATTGCACGGGTGCTTGGCCTCAAGCCCGAAGTTATTGTGGCAGACGAAAGCGTTTCGGCGCTGGATGTCTCCATCAAGGCGCAGGTGTGCAATCTCCTGATGGACCTTCAGGAGCGCCACGGCATCGCGTTTTTGTTCATCAGTCACGACATGGCCGTGGTGGAGCGGATGAGCCACCGTGTTGCAGTCATGTATCTTGGCGAGATTGTGGAAATCGGCACCCGCGAGCAGATCTTTGCTGATCCGCAGCACCCCTATACCAGAAAGCTGCTGTCAGCCGTTCCTGTGCCGGATCCCACGCGCCGCAGCGAACGACGCAATCAGCCGATTGAAGAGCTGAAAAGCCCGATCAGGCCGCTTGGCTACGAGCCACCGGCGCGCCACTGGCGGGAAGTGGTGCCGGGCCATCTGGTTATGCATGAGGCCATCGCCTGAGGCGCTTCAGGACCATTCGGCTTTTGGCAGGGCGAAGCTGGCCGCAGTGTCCAGAAACCGCTCCACCAGCGGATTGTCGTGTCTGACAGGCACGGCAAACGCCATGTCGTAAACCAGCGGCTCACCATTTTCGAGCAGCGGAATAAAGACCACATCCGGCATCGGTACCGCGGTAAAAGCGATTGGTATCAACGCGATCCCTGCACCTGTCGCCACCAGCATCAGCTTGGTGAGCATTTGCGACACTTCCTGGCTGATTGTTGGCGAAAAGCCGGCGCGCTGGCAGGCTGAAAGGAACTGGCTTTCAAAACCCGGCCCTTCGGAAAATGGAAATGTGAGGAAAACTTCCTCGGCAAGATCGCCAATTTCAACAGTTTGCGCGCCCGCCAGTCTGTGTCCACGCGGCACAGCAAGAACCATTTTTTCCTGGCGAAACGGCACCAGCCGGATGTTGCTTCGGTCTTGCAACGGCACAACCACCAGCGCAACGTCGGATCGCCCATGGCGCAGGGCGGCAAGCTGGCTGCCGGTCGTATCGCTATCAAGCCTCAGTTCCGTATCGGGGTGCTGTTCCCGGAAACGGCGAACCAGTTGCGGCAGAACGCCCAGCGCCGCGCTGGCCACGAATGTTATGCGCAAGCTGCCGACAATTCCGTCCCCAGCGCGTCGCGCAATATCCACTGCATGCTCTGCCTGGGCCAAGGTGCGCCGCGCCTCGCGCAGAAAAATCTCGCCGACCTGCGTCAGGCGTACACTGCGGCTGTTGCGATCCAGAAGGGTTTCACCAAGCTCCTGCTCAAGCCGGTTGATGGCCATGCTCAAGGGCGGCTGAGACATGTTCAGCCGTATGGAAGCGTTGCGAAAGCTGAGTTCTTCAGCGACGGCAACGAACTGCCGCAACTGTCGCAGATCAATGGGCATTGATATATTCCAGATATCAATCGAGCAAAAAATGATATTTGTCATATCGCACTTGTGAAGCCAAGCTGGCTTTGAACAAGGAGATATCAATGAGCACCAATGATCTGCAGGATGTAAGCCTGCAACTGACCCATTACGGGGCCGCTGCATGGCGAATTACCGATGGTAAAACGTCGATCCTGCTGGATCCATATTTTACGCGGCTGCGCTATTCCGGTCGTTTCATGGGCGCCGCGGATTCGCCGACCGCACCCGGCGACACACGGCCGGTTTATAAGGATAATGATGCGCTGCCATCCGACGCCGCGCTGATCGACAAGCACATCGATGGCGCTGACCTGATTGTCCATTCGCATTCTCATTTCAATCACTGCATGGACATGCCGCACATTGCCAAAAAATATAAATCACTGGTGATGGGCACGGAAAGCACAACCAATATTGCGCGTGCCAATGGTGTTGCTGATGACCAGTTGCTGACGGTCAAGGGTGGCGAGGACTACCAGTTTGACGGGTTTTCCATGCGTGTGCTGCCCAGCCTGCATTCGCCATTGTTGGAAAAGCGCTATTACGAAGGTGGCACAGTGCCGCGCGATATCGCTGCACCAATGGTGATGTGCGAATATTGCGAGGGCGGCACGCTTGGCTATTACCTGCGATGGGGAAAGCACCGCATCGTCATGTTTGGCTCCATGAACTACATCGAGCGCGAATTGCATGATCTTGACACAACCATGGTTCTGGTTGCTGCGGCTGCACCGCGCCTGCATATTCATGACTATACTGGCCGGCTGCTGCGCAGGCTTGGTCAGCCGCCTGTCGTGGTGGCAACGCACTGGGATGTGCAGGCGTTTCCCTACGGTGCCTCACAGGATGCAGCCCTGAAGCAGGCCGAAACCTTCGTTGCGGAAGCAAAGGCAGCATCTCCGCAATCTCAGATTATTGTTCCGCGCCACTTCGACACAATCCATGTCGACGCAAACTGCAAGGTCACGGGCGTGGTGCCGGGCGCATCCTGAGCTCATACAGCAGGCGCTGCTGCCTATCAGCTGACCTTGCCCTTATCAGCAAGGAAGTCCAGCAGCGCCCGCACGCGTGAGGGTAAGGGGCCGCCTTGGCCGACATAAACGGCGTAGAAGGCCTCCTTCTCACTGACACTGAAATCGGCAAGGATCGGTACAAGTCGTCCGGCTTCAATGTCATTTTTCACGGTAAAGCTGGCCAGGCGGGCAATGCCAACTCCTGCCAGCGCCAATTGACGCAGACCTTCACCATCGCTGACCTGCACCTGGCGGGTCGCAGGCAGGATGATCGTTTGACCATTCTTCACAAGCGGCCAGCCATTGACCTCTCGGGTATAGCCCGGGCCCAGGCGGTTGTGATGTTCAAGCTCGGCCAGATTCCGCGGCTCTGAAAAGCGCGCGAGATAGGACGGCGCCGCCACAATGGTCAACGCTGTCTCTCCCAGTTTACGTGCAACAAGGTTTGAGCTTTTCATTGGTCCGGCCCGAATGGCCACATCGGTGCGCTCTGCCAGAAGGTCGATCACCATGTCGGTTTGAACAATATCCAGCGTGACATCCGGATAGGCGGCCAGAAACTCCGGCAAAGCTGACGAAAGAATATGATTGAAGTAGGCGGCACTGGTGTTGATGCGCACACGACCCACCGCGCGTTCGCCGACGCCAGCCGACCGCTCCGCATCCTCGAGATCTGCAAGAATTCGCGTTCCGCGTTCGTAGTAAGCGCAGCCTTCCGGCGTTAGCTGCAATTGCCGTGTGGAGCGGTTGATCAATCTCGAGCCAAGGCGGTTTTCAAGCCTCGTCATCAGTTTGCTCACCGCCGATGGTGTCATGTGTGAGGCGCGTGCGGCGGCGGAAAATCCGCCGAGTTCGACCACACGAACAAACATCTCCATTTCGCCGGATCGGTTGACGTCAAGTCGCGCCATGGTGACTTCATCTCACAAGTGATGTTCCTGAGCGCATTCTATTTCATTGAAAACCAAACCGCTATGTGTTCCGCACAGTTGCGAATGAAGATCGAGAAACACAATGCATTTGGCACTCTATGCTCTTACGGCCGGGGCTTTTGGCATCGGCGTCACCGAATTCGTCATCATGGGCCTGTTGCTGGAGGTCAGTCGTGAGCTGAATGTGACGATCTCCGCTGCCGGCCTTCTGATATCTGGTTATGCGCTGGGCGTCACAATAGGCGCCCCGATCCTGACAGTGCTAACTGCCCGCTGGCCACGCAAACAGGTGCTGGTCGGGCTGATGGTCATCTTCGTCATAGGCAACGCCGCGTGTGCTCTTGCGCCAAGCTATGGCTGGCTTATGGCGGCGCGCATCTTGACTGCATTGACCCACGGAACGTTTTTCGGTGTCGGTGCGGTGGTTGCAACTGGTCTTGTCGCACCGGACAAGCGCGCATCGGCCATCGCCATCATGTTCACAGGCCTGACGGTCGCAACCGTGCTTGGGGTGCCATTCGGCACATGGCTGGGCCAGCATTATGGCTGGCGTGCAACATTCTGGGCGGTGACACTGGTGGGGCTGGTGGCACTGGTTGTGCTTGCAGCGCTCGTGCCGCGGGATCGGTCGCAACCCGAGGCATCCGACTGGCGGGCCGACATCCGCGCAATTGCGCGTGGGCCGGTGCTGCTGGGCCTGTTGACGACGGTCTTTGGCTATGCGGGTGTTTTTGCCGTCTTCACATATATCGCACCTTTGCTGACCCAGATCAGCGGGTTTGCGGATAGCGCCGTGTCTCCCATCCTTCTGATTTTCGGTGGCGGGCTTGTTGCGGGCAACCTTCTGGGCGGCAGGTTGGCAGATCGCAATCTGAGCCGCTCCATCATTGGCACCCTGGCAGTGCTGGCCGCCACTTTGGCATTGATGACTTTTGCCTTTACCAACCAGATAGCGGCCATCGCGTTTACCGGCTTGCTTGGCGCGGCCGGGTTTGCAACCGTCGCACCTTTGCAGATGTGGGTGTTGTCCAAGGCAGATGGGGCAGGGCAGAGCCTTGCTTCCAGCTTCAATATAGGGGCGTTCAACCTTGGCAACGCCATAGGAGCCTGGGCGGGTGGAATGGCCATCGCCTATGGTCCGGGCCTTGCCCTGGTGCCACTGGTTGCTGCAATATTTCCGCTGTTTTCCATTGCAGCAGCGCTGCTTGCCATCAGGGCAAGCAAGCAGCCCGTCCTGGCAACAGCCTGCACTTAGGGGGCATAAATCTCTCCGTCACCGACCGCCGAGCCACTGAAAATGATCTTTAATTTGCTTGTTATCGGGTGCAGCCTTCATATGGCTCGTCAAAGCTTCGATGAAATTTTGATCTTACGTGGATCAGTTTTTGTGCCGCCATCAAGCTTCTCATTCAGATAGCTCAGTTTCATCGGTTTTTGGCTAGTGATTTGAAGGAGCAACCCTCAGTGCAAGGTGCGTGGCCTACGCCTCTGGCAACGTGGAGCCGTAACTGATGCGGCTCACTTCTGACCTGATTAAAGTTGATTTTTGCGACCGGCCGGCGATCTGTGAGGAAAGCATCGCACGAGATATGATCAAATTTGGATTCGTTTTTTCCGGTGCCGAAATCTGGTCGGCTGCGTCCGTCGCGTTCCAGCAAGTTTTGCCATGCTCCAAAACAGACGGAAATTTCAGAGAGGAGCGGCAACGAAAAAATCTAAATTCAACTGTTTATCAAAAGGAAATGGTGCGCCACGCCGGGTGGAGATGACAGCTACGTCTACGCCATAGCCCTCTAAAACTGGCACTAGAAAAGGACAGAATCCCCCTCAAAAGACGGGGTCAATGCGTGTACCTGCAATGCGATATCGATGTTGAGGAAATTGAGACATTCGCTATGCAGGTGACACGCCTTGAGCTTTATAAATGGGTCTGTGAAAGGCCACTCAGCAAAGTCGCACCGGAGCTCGGAATTTCCGGCACCGCACTCGCAGCCATCTGCAAACGATATCAAGTACCCTATCCCGGATCGGGGTACTGGACCCGCAAGTCCTTAGGACTTCCGGCAGAGTTACCTTCCTTGCCAGAAGCATCCGATGAGACCATCGATATCGTGCCCCCAGCCGTCAAACCGCGCAAAAAGCGAACGATGGAGGAACGAGCCGCGCGCAAGCCAAAGCTCGTTGCAAAAACTCGCCGCCCGGTTCGTCACCCGCTGCTTTTTGGTGCAGAAGAACATTTGCGGAAAACACGGGAGGTCAAGAACAGCGAGTTCCTCAGGCCCTACAAGAGGATTCTGCCGGATCTGATCTCATCAGAAGCCGCGCTTCTGCGTGCTCTCTCCATCGCCAACGCTCTGTATCTTGCGCTTGATGAGCAAGGTTACCGCGTTCACATCGCGCCCGCCGCCGACAATCTTCTGCGGATTCATGTCGGGGAACAAGAGGTCGAGCGAAAGGATCGTAGATACGGTCGATACCACTCAGGAAGCATTTGGGCTCCTGACAGGCCGACTGTTTTTTATATCGACATGGTGCCAGTCGCGCTCGCCATCACCGAGATGACCGAGCGCGTAACGATGCGCTACTTCAATGGCGACTATCATCGTGAGGACAGCAAGCTCATACGCTCAGCCAAATCTTGGCAACTGACGCACTCGTGGACAACCGAACAGGATATGCCGTGCGGGCGTTTTCGGATCGTTGCCTACTCACCCAAAAAGGGCGTCAAGTGGTCTCGCAACTGGCAGGAAACGGAGCAGCAGTCGCTTGAGCGCCTGATCCCAGAAATTGTCGAAATGTTAGGTGCGTCCAAAGCTGATCTACAACGCCTTATGAAGGCCGAAGAAGCGGCGGAGGAGCAGAGGAAAAAAGAGCAGAAGGAGCGGTGGGAACGCTACGAACGGGAGGAAGATGCGCGAAAGACAGCCCAGGCTCTCGCTGACAGTCGGCAGCAGTTGGCTGAGATTATCGAGAAGTGGGGAAAAGCGATAACCGTAGAGCTCTTCTTCGCGGATGCAACAGAGCGCTTGAACAGCGCGGATGACGATCGTCGGAAGCGTTTAGAAGGACGTTTAGCGCTCGCCAGATCAGTGATGGGAAGCGTTGATCCGCTAGAGTTCATTGAAAACTGGGTCGCCCCGGAGGAAAGGCACCGTTCGAAATTTTCTAGCGGGTCGTAAGGTCGTTTGGACAATCCGCATGCATTGGGATGAGAGCATCCTAGGACAACAATGGGGCCGGTAGCGGACTAGCCGTTATTCTCCGCAGACGATGATTAGCAGACAGACGAAGTGGAGACCCTGGATTATGGCACTGTCTGTGAAACGTCTGGGTTGGCTTCCAGCCCCACGACGATCCTTAGCTCAAAGCGTGCGAGCTTTTCCACCCTCCGTACAAAGTGGTCGTAGCTCTCCAAGACCGGTTCACGCAGCAATTCAATCGTGGCAGTCTGCTTCCCTATTCTGCCGCGGCCTTGCCCGTCGTCGCCGTCCCGTTCAAACGAAAACGACATCGGAAGCGCTAGCCCGAATACACGTCCGTCACCCAACTGCGCCGCCGTTATGTAAATCCCATCCTGATCGTGCAGCTCCTGGGTGGAGTTCCAAACCACACCGAACGTCGCGTCTGTCCCGCCTTCCAGATACTGCCAAGTCTCATCAATGGCTTTGCGGTTCTCGTAGAGCGCTTCGAGCGAGACGGGAATATCCTCGGCGTTAGCCGCGTCCAAGATGCCCAGATAGCGACGCACCAGTCCGATGGCACGAATATGGGATGGCATCGGCTCCATCGTAAAGGCCCCGTCCATCAAACGTTGGCCTTCTGTCGACGTGACCACCATCGTGGATGAGCCGCTGCCCACTATTTTTGAAACCAGCAGGCCCGCCAGCCATTCTGTCGCCGGATGCGGATCGTCCCACCGGAGATTCTGAGTAAAATTGCAGTTGTTGGGCCCTTCGAACGCAAGCGCCACGCGGCCCATGGGCCAACTGAACACGGCTTTTTTTCCGCCATGATCGAAAATGTCTCTGGGCGGGAGATACACATCCACTTCGACAGAGACCCGCTCCTCCGAATTGTAAAACTCGGCGACGGCCCTTCCGACTGGTTGCGGTGTAATCTTAAGCTCTCCAGGTCCCTCGGGAACGGGGAGAGGCAGATCGATCTCAAACCTGCGCTCCATCATAGTCACGGACACGCCTTCAAGTGGCGACAGGCCAAGAAAGCCGTCAGCAAGGCTTATCGCATCGATGGCCGCGATATTGAGCGTTCCAAGGATACGAACCTCGTTGAAGCCCAGCTCCTCGATTTGTTGCGCCTTCGCATCGGCGTAGCTCTTCATGCCATCTGGCACAAAAGACGCGAGTGCGGCCCTCAAGGAAGGCGGCGAATACTCGATCTTGTTGCCCGCACTTGTGGCGAACGTCAGGGTCAGTTCGTTCAGTGCTTTGTCGGACCCCGTCGCCGCCCGCAACCTCGCGAGAACACGTCCCAGCGCAGCGCTTTGAAAATGAATCAAGTGCAAGGCGACGAACTGATCGTTCGCGTCGATTTTGAAGACGCATATCATGGACGGCCGCAGGTCGCGGGCAAGCCGCTCCGCAACCGAAAGCGTAAGGACGGCCGACCTGCGGTGTGAACGGATCGTTTTGACCTGGACTGCAAGCTGCAACGGGGCCGCCCTGCGATCGAACGATTGCCATTCCCCGATAGCTGGTGGCGGGAATTCGACGATGAAGTCTTTTCCGGTGCGGTCCGGTTCGACCTTCGAGCAGCTCAGCTTTGCAAGTTCGCAAAGACGCGCAAACTCAATCTCCCCCAGCCGGCCAATCCGGTCGTTGTCTACCCCCTCATCAGTGCCCAAAACCGAATCCCACCCGCGCACTTCTCTTTCACATCATGACGGGACGCTTCACTAGGGGCAAGAGATCGTGGATCGGCACCGATGCCATCTCACTGGCCGGTTACGCCGAGGACAATATGGGGGCTGGGGTGCCAGACCCAGCGTGTCGATCCGGTGGCATCAGCTTTTCAGAAGGCCCGCTAGTTCGCCGACCGACAGGATTGTGGGCGCGTTTGCTATTCGGCAGAGTCTGAGCCTAGGGGAGCACTAGGGCATGGCCTATTTCGGTTCCGTCTGTGGAGCTGGAGCCTTTTAAGAAATCGAAGAGATGGGGAGAATGCTGGCTGGGCGGGGCGGTAGAGGAATGGGGGGGCAAAAGTAGGCTGTCGACAGCGGACCCTAGCGCGATAGGCGGATGAAATTGTCCACCTCATTGCTCGCACCCGGACCGACATGACTTCCGAGTTATCCAGTGTCGGCGATCGCAACAAAGACTTCGTTCACCCCACCGGCCGTGGCGACGAATTTGGCATGTTGGGGCGGGAACAGTCAGCCGAGTGCGAGAGCCGAAGGATTTCCGGCAGCGCGATATCTATGTTCCGGACCTGCATATCGACAGCATTCGGGTGCGAGGACGGAACTTCACTGACATACGCACTTTCCGATAAAAGTGGACCTGTGATGTTAGGAGGTGTGGGCCTGTTCCACTAGTATTGCAGCGAAAATCTCCCCCTTCTAAAAAGTCTTTATCACCGAAACGCTGTTGCCCTGAACTATCAAGTCGTAGTCGCTGTTTTGGAGTGTCCCTCGAGGGAAGGTCTCGGGAACCTCTGAGACAGCAAGTTTATACCCGGAGGCATCAAGCCACCGGATCCGGTTCGGCGATCTGACTGGAATGACGGCGTAACGACCCCGTCGGCCGTCGGTACCTGACAGCGTGGCTTGGATTGGAAGTCGCTGCTCCGTGCTTGAACGGGTGGCGCGAAGAGATCGAGACCATTCGAGGAAGTGGTTCGGGTTGATGTGATCCTCTGCCGACACATCCCCATTCAGACTTTCGTGGAGCCAAGCCAAAAAGGTGACGCGCATCGCAGTCGCTTCTGGTCGTGATTTCGCGAGGCCCATTGAGAGCGCAAACGCCACAAATGGGTCAAGAGTGCCCCAACGCAGCAGTTCCTTAGCCCAGAAAGCGAACCAGGGTAGTTCGGTGACCTCCTGCCAGCTATCCAATGTGGGCGTATCAAACGCACCCTCAGCCTTCTGCGTCCAAATTCGAGCGACAACGGCGCCCACAGCCACACCGAGCCTGAATTCCAGATTGTCGGTAGTAAAAATCTGCCAAGCACGCAGATCGCCAGGGCTTGGCTGCGCCGCGCCTTCGACCGCCATCCACCACGCCAAGACATGTCGCCAGTTTGCGTAGAGGTTGCGCCCCATCTCGGTGTCCCGCACCGAAAATCCGAAGCCCCCATCGTCTGCCACGACATTTCCCAGGCTAACCAAGACAGCCAGCCTGTCAGCATCCGACTGGGCGCCGTAGTTCCCAGTGGCCTCCAGTATCGTTCGCAGTCTGGTCGCAGCGGTTTCAAAACGTCTGCCCACATGAGGGGAATAGCCATAGTCGTAGAGACGCTTGCGCTCCTCCGCATCGGGGTAAACAGTTTCAATGACGGCGTTGCCACGTTTGATAAATGCCGTCTCCATCCAGTCCTGGTGGACGGCGGAAACGCGAGTGAACGTTTGCCGCCAGAGAGCGGCCAACATTGCCTCGGTGGCTGCCGGGGTCGCTGCTGCGCCACTGATGGCTCGAGCCTCCTCAACGGCCGACAATATCATGGCATCAAGTTCATCAACGCTGTCCGCGAGCTTGGCGCGTGTCGTAGTTCGAGCTTGCCCAGCCAATGCCGAAATGTCGCCGGGCGCGACTGTCTCCAGCCAGTTGATGAAATCGCTGTTGTCATCTATTCCCGGTAGACGCAGTGCCTGCTTGCGGATTTCAGACATGAGCAGCGCGAGCGGACTTGAAGTTTGCCCAGCTCCTGCACCGGCCAGACGCGCAAGCAAATCATTGTAGTCGCTCCGGAATGCCCCTAACTGTCTGTCCTGCGTATTTACTTTGCTTGGGGCCGTCGTTGATCGAACCAGCGGCAATGCAACAAGGGTTAATCCCTCCATACCCCTCGCCGCGCCAGGCCGGCCCGCTCGCCCCGATAGATTACGAAACTCAGACGTCGACATCGGATATTCGTGTCGCTCCTGATTTTCGACGTCGAAGGACGTTCGCTTGAGCGAGGGCAAGAAGATCATATCGAAAGGTAGGTTGACCCCTTCAGTCAATGTCGCGGTCGCAACGGTTATCCGACAAATCGAACGGTCAATCAGGGCCACCATCATTCGCCTTAACCGCTGAGGCATTTGACCGTGATTTGTAGCGATGCCGCGGTCGAGTAGACGCAACTCGTAGGAATCCCGGCCGCAGTAATCCAGGCATACCGAGCGTGCCTCAGCAAACAGTTCAGCGTCCGGGCCTTCTTCCGGGGCAGAGAAGGAGGGCGAATTCTCCCACCCGGCCTGGTCGAAGGCTTTCGCATACCACCCGATTGTCACTTCAGGTGACTGTGTGAGCGAAATCAGGATGCGCCGCTCGCCGTCACTCAAATGCAATGCTGTCCAGAGAATGGTGTTTTGCATATAGTGGTTGAGGCTGTCTCGGACCTTGGCCAAAGGATCGGGCATAGGTGGAATACGGAGCGGAATGTAGACCGCTCCAGCATCTTCGACGTTCAAAACATGGTCGTTCAGTCGGCTCAGCTCGATACGGGGTGCGCCCTTCGAGATTTGAAGAATGCCAAGGGCCTGACGTGTGCTACGGTAGTGCGAGCCGACAGGCTCCGCTTCGTTGTCGGACTCAATCCAACGAGCTACTGGGCCCGCAGCACCGCCGGCAACGGCTGTCAACGCCAGCCGAACAACGTTCGGCTTGCGAGCCAGAAGGCGAGACACAAAGCTTTCCAGCCGGATAGCACGGTTAGTGTGCTCAGCCAGGCTATCTCGCTCGCGGTCGTTGTCCTCAATCACCACCTGATGGGCTTCATCAAGGATTAGGAGGCGTAGTCGCGCGAGCAGCATCGGTCCAAGATAGCGCATCAGCGCTTCGGCCTTTTCGACCGTAGCGATCAAAACCGTTGGTTTATCCGACGTAAGCCATGCATCCGTGACACCCCAGTCTGATCCTCCATATAGGCCAGTTACCAGTACCTCTCGCCCTAACTCCAATCCGAGTTTGGCCTCGACTTCGCTCGCAAGAGCACGGGAGGGCACGACATAGAGTGCAAGGGGAGCGAGTAGGTCATCGCTCCCGAGAATTAAGAGCTCCTTGAGAATGGCGAGATTGGCGACGAGGGTCTTTCCGGATCCGGTGGGGGTGCAGAGTGCAAAAGATGAGTCATTGACGAGGCGCTCAATGCCTTGTTGCTGCGACTGCCAAAGAATCCCGCGCCCCCGGGAATACTGGCGGCGGGCAAATGCCAAGGCGTGAAATTCGTGGGCCGGAGCCAAGGCAGCAAGTCGCCTTAGCGGATCGTAAATTGTGGCCTTGCCAAATTTTTCGCAGGTGGCACGCAGAAAATAGGCCAGGAGCGCGACGTCGTCTGATGCAGAGCGGACAAGAAAGCGCTCTACGTCTTGGAGCCTCGTCAATGCCGCGTCAAATCTCTTCGTGTCACCCCGGCGAAGAGACTGGGCAGCCAAACCGATGCTGCGGACAAGTTCGACGGTCCCAAACCATGCGGTGCTGTCGCGTGTGTCCTCGCCGAAAAAACGCCTCGAAGCCCCTGGTTCCGTCAGGGACCTGTTTTTGGCCCAGAAACGCGCCGCTTTTCGCAGAACACCATCAAAGTCTGCCCGCAGGAAATCCGCAAAAAGGCGTGTTCCTCGATCGTCAGATGCCACCTGGCGTAAAAGTCCAGCTGCCATGGCAGGTAAGCCCCCCAGCTGGTAGCACCCAGCTGCCAGGAGCGCCGCTGGCGTCTCAGCACCGATCTCATCATCAGATCTAGCCAACCATTCCAGGAGCTCTCCAGCACGGCGAAAGGCCAGGGCCGCCGTTTCGGGGTCGCCTTGCTCAACTGTGGTCAAGATGCGTCCAGCACGGATCAAGTGTCGAGCCTGATCAAGTGTCGTCCGCGAATCCCGTTCAGACCATCGAATTGCCTCGACTTCCCAGGTCAGCTGCATACAGCGAACAAACGATCGGGCCTGCAACGAGCTGAGCGTGCCTTCCTGGCCTAGGTCGTTCTGGATCGCGGTAGCCAGTGCAATGCGTTCGTCGTCAAATTCCGGCATCGGGTTTGTCCTTTGCCCATAGAACGTCATAGATGGAGTTGATCACCTCATCGCCGTCTTCGATGATCATTTCAACGACCTGCAAATCTCGGCCGGCCTTATATTCCTCGGGGATCGTTTTCCAAGGCAGAAGGGACGTTTGTGGCTTACGCTTTTTCGATGCACCGCCGGCCAGCAAAATCAGATCTGTTCGCTCGACTGGATCGGGGTTTCGATGTGCGAGGATACGATCGAGCGATGCAATTATAGAAGCGAACTTTGACGGCTCACGATCCAGCAGAATGGCTTGGAGCTGCTCAAGACCCAAAGGTACATTAAGCGCCCGGTTGACTTCGAACCATACACCACGATTGTTGTAGACCTTGTCCCCTTCCGGCCCTATCTTGGGTCCCAGCATGACGGTGGCTAAAGTCGAAGCGTTCCAAGTGCCTCGCCACTTGGCTTCACCAGCGATGAACCGCACCACCTTGCCGTCCTTGTCGACAACAATAGCGATGAAATCGTCACCTTTGCGTCCAAGCACCTCGCGCTTACGTTCGGGGTCCCGGTTCAAAGTGTAGATGTATTGCCCGGCATCTTCATGGTTGCGGAAGAGGAACACCGGGATCAGCCATTCGTGCTTGCCGACGAACTCGTACGCTTCGGTGAACATCCCTGACATTACTTCGCCAAACAGGCCCTTGCGGGTGATCAGGGGAAGCGCATTGGGATACTGGCAATCGCACCCTATGTCCCCGTCGTCTGGATGGAGGCTGATGCGGGCCAGGCGATGAAAGCACTCACGAGCATCCAGGTGAGCAGACTCAAAATAGGGGACTATCGATGCCTTTATTTCATCGTCGATTGCCTGCAGCTGTTCCAGCAGCAGGTGACCGTAATTATCAACCTCACTGGAATAGTCATCAAGCCACTTGAGCAGCGCTTTTTTTGGAGGTCGGACACTGTGCATGTTTTACTTCAAGGCAACGTAATTTATGCTTGAGGCGGCTATTGCTGCCTGTAGATTGGCTATGCAGTTTGTGAATGGCACCGGCAGCTCAAGTCAAGGCGCGTTCTCCAGGTTCAACAGAAGCTTGCACTACGGCTCCGGAATTACGCTTGATGGCGAGAAGAAGGAAAATGGCGCCCTAGTTACGTTTACTTTCCGATCCCAATATGGCCGTGTCCGATTTATGCTCGAAGTTACAAAAACCAGACGGACGGCATCCCACGCCATGCAGGTCGTTCGTTGGGCGAATGGTGATGTCCGCTTTCGGGAGTTCGCCAAGGGACGTTTAATGACCTGGATGGGGCGCATAACGGCCACTCTAAGCCCATACACGATGCCTACGATGGTAAGGAAACGCCCAATCGAAACTTTAGAAAGCACCCATTCCTAGCTTTCCATACGGAAGCTGCGCTCGCGCTTTCGCGCAACCATAGTCCCGAAGAATTGCCGAACAGGCCCCATATTTGCCAGCTCACGATGGAGTTTTCCCTCTGTGAAGAAACCGGCATCCGCGATCAAGAACTTGCCGTCACTGCGCCCTTTAAGCCAGCATTCGGGCGGCAACACATTATCATTAGGCCGCTTGTCAATCTTAAGATAGATGACGAAACTTCCGACTGAAAAACGCACCGAATTAATGCCGCCATGGCGTGCAGGTACCGGGGCACGGTAGAAATACACGTCGCCATCAAGTTCGACGAGACGGATCAACGCAATATCGAGCGTCGAAGGGATCGGCCCGTTGCCGAGCGCCACATCCTGTAGCACCGAGGCGTAGGGCCCGATATTGATGCGCCCGAACTGGGATTGCGTCGCAGTATATTTCCAAGCGATGCCGGCGGCGAAGCGGAGCATTATATCGCCGTCGATCGCCCCTATATCTACGATTGAACCCAGATCAGCCCGTATCGTACGCAACCGCCGGAGAAGTCTGAAGGCATAACCCTCATAACGGCCGAGAATTCCATCGCAGGTACCGCACAGCAGGTTAGAGTCATAGACGCCGGTATTGCTGACCTGTGGCTTCGTCATCTCCTCATGGAGAATCAGATGCTGCTCTCCTCGATCGGCTTTGACCTCCATTACGAAGGCCTCCGGAATTAGGTGCGCCTTGATGGTCTTGCTAGACCCGCAGTGCCGACATGCCATAGCTGATGCGACCTCAATCATTTGATAATTTCTGCGGCACCTATGCTCCTTCCATGCTAGGTCGAATCTTGGCGGTTTCTGTCACGAGCTCGAAGGCAGCGGCAGCAATCTCTTCGTTGGGGACGGGCGTGGCCTCCTCTGGCCCCATCATCATCTCGTAGTGCGCACCATGGTTGGTCGACTCGAAGATCAACTTGAAAACTGCGAGGTAGCGCTCCACGGTCGTATCGTCGGCTGCAACATAGAGGTCGTCCGCGAAGTTATGCGATCCGTCGTTGATCCACGAAAACAGCGATGCGCAGATCTGCTGATCGCGTCCTTCGAACTTGGCAATGACGGCATCCTTGTCCATGTTTCCGAGGATGGTGAAGTAGTGCTCCAAAATCCGCCGCAGGACATTCTGGATCGTCAGGTTTGATCGATTAGAATTCCTGACCTCGGCCCAGAGCAATTCGTACGAGGTGCGGATAGGATTCCTCTTGTAGCCTTCGACGATTGTGGCAGCTCCGGCTTTGCGAACGACCCAGAAAGTCTCGTGTGTACGGCGTTCTCCCTGCTGCCGCTTCGGATCGAACGACACCTCCTTGTGGAAGTAAATGTTGTGGGTCAGCACAAAGACCTGCTTCACGCGACCGTTGCCGTCGACGGCCTCAGCCAAGACGCGCTTGATAAGCGCGCTAACGATGAAGAGCACGTCGCTGTCGAGGCTTGATACCGGATCGTCGAAGACGACGATGCGATCGACGTTCACGCCGCTGGCGGACGTGCTACCCCGGATTAAATGATAGAAGTACAGGAAGGTGATGAAGCTGCGTTCACCCTCACTGAGCGTCTCCCGGGCGTCGCTGCCGTCGCCACGGACAATGGCGTAAAATTGCTGCTTATCACCGGCTGTCGCGAGCCTGAAGCTGGTGAAGCCGAAGGACGCGAGGGTTGCATTGATCTCGGTCACCGTGGGCTGAACGCTGGTCACCTGCTTTTCGAGGTCGGCCAATGTTGCTTGCGCTGCGGTTAGGACCTGGGTCTTGGCCTCGATGCCGGTGGATATTCCCGCGATGGCCTTATCGAGATTGCTCTTGGCGCTCGTATATTGCCCGATGACGTCCTTCTTCTCGTCGGTCAGGCATTTCCAGATTTCGGAGGTGAGCGTCTTGCGCTCAGCGACGAGATTATCGACCAGGGCATTGTGTTTCGCTATATCGCTGTTCGCCTGTTCGATGATGGTGGTCACGGCGGCCAAAGGCTCGGCGAGCGGCTCCAGCTTTACCGGTGTGCTGGGCTCCTTCCGCTTCCGTTCGATATGACCCTTGTTGAGAGTGATGAGCGTGCGCAGTCGATCGCAGAGGGGGCGCAGCTTCTCCACGTCGATATGCGGGCTCCCCGATGCGAGAACGGCATCGATCGTGGCCAGGATTGCGTTGGCGAAAGTGCGATAGGCTTCATCGGCGCGCGCGATCGCCTCGATGTCGGCGAGGTATGCTTCGTCGAAGAAGGCGTTCAGCTTGGCCAGAAGCTCCTCGTCGAGCGGCTTCTGGCAAAGCGGACATGGCGTGCCCGGCCCTTCCACGTATCGCAGTCCCTGGCGCACCCAATCGCTGTTGCCGAGGCGGCGAATGAGTGCGCCGATATCTATGTCCTCTTTGCCGACGACCTTCTTGGCGAGTACGGGCTTCTGCTCGATACCGAGCAGGTCCTCTGCGGCAATCGTTGGCACGGTCGCCAGTCGAGCGACCCCTTCGGCGAATACGGTTCGGGCGCGGGCCATCAGATCGTCGACTGGGTGAACAGCCGCTTGGTTGCCGTCTGTCTCCTCGAGCACCTTGTCGCAGAATCTCGTGCGCGAATTGCGCAAACCTGTGAATGCGCCCTGGAAGTGGGGATCATGCGTGGTCTTGATCTTCCAGCATTGCTCTTCGAATGCATTGCGTAGGTCGCGAACTTCGGCCCGCTTGCCGCTTGAGTGATCCGCGGCCCCGAGAGATGTTTTCAGGCTGCCGATCTGGGTTTCGATTTCGGCGACCTTGGCGCGGGCTTCTTCGATCTTTTCGAGGGTATCAGCCTCAACCTCTCCGAGAGTGAATATGCCACGAAGCTCAGGGGTGAAATTTCGATCAACGAAGTCGCTGTTGTAGACGAGTGTTTCAAGGGGACGAGCACCGCGCCAGTTCACGGCGCAGGACAGATGCTCATTTGGGTCAGCAATGACCCGAGAGATCGTCGTCTTGCCTGATCCGTTTGTGCCGAACAAAAAATTGATTTGGCTAAGGTCATAAAGACGCTGCGGCTGTTCCCCATAAGTTGCCACTTTGGCAATGCTTACTTCTTCAAGCATCGTATCCCCCACATGGCGACATTGTTGTTTATTTATCGCCAAGCCCGAGAGTGATTGAGCGTCAATGAGACAGAAAAATCAATCCGCCTCTGGCCGACTGGGTAGCAAAAGAGGCCATCGAGGGCGGATCGCGAAACGCCGTGAGAGGTCCAGAATGCACCATCAAACCAAAAAACGCACGAACACGCCGATAGCCGCCGCTTCTTCGCCTGAGGCCTTTGTGGAGCGTTTTTGTGCAGTAAACTTCGGTGTTTAGCGTTCTGAAATACGGCAGATTTCGAGGAAGTTGGCTCATCGATTCTGTCGGAGTCCAGCACTTGAACGGTATCCAGAAAATCCAATAAAGTTGGGGAGCCAAAGCGATGATCGCCGAACAAATCAAGAACATTTATTGTTTGTAAGGAAGAATAGTGTCAATCTGACAAAAATTTACCCAGAGGATGATTCGGGCCATATCATGCGAACCAAAAAACGGACGGAATTTAGCAGGTTAAGGGAGCAGGCGGGGCTCACTTTAGAGGAAACCGGGGCCCTTCTTGAGATTTCCTCCCGCACTGCCTACCGCTATGAAGACGGCACGTCCCGAGTTCCCAAGCTGGCCCTGAAAACCCTTAAGGTTGCTGCCGAACGCCGAATTCAGGAATGTGATGCCGGCAAGGCTGACTTCCGCTTCATTGACCTGTTCGCCGGAATAGGTGGATTAAGGCTTGGCTTTGAAAGCATTGGCGGGCATTGCGTCTTCACATCCGAGTGGGACCCGCACAGCCAGCAGACCTATTCTCTGAATTTCCCCGACAATCATCGCATTAACGGTGACGTGCGCGAGTTTTCCAAAAATCCGGACCTGATCCCGGAACACGACGTTCTGCTTGCCGGATTTCCCTGCCAGCCGTTTTCATTGGCGGGGGTTTCCAAGAAGAACTCTCTCGGTCGGCCACATGGCTTCTTGTGCGATACGCAGGGGACGCTGTTTTTCGATACTGCCCAGATCATCGCCCACCACCGGCCGGCTGCGTTCGTTCTGGAGAACGTCAAGAATCTCGAAAGCCATGATAAGGGCCGCACGTTTGCGACCATCATGAACGTTCTTCAGAACGAGCTTGGCTACCATGTCCAGCACCGTGTAATCAGCTCGGAGCCGTGGGTGCCGCAGAAACGTGAACGCGTATTTATCGTGGGTTTCCGCGAGCCGTCGAAGTTTGACTTCAGGGCCCTGAAACTTCCGGCTGCGAAAAGCGGCCCGAAACTCGGGACCATTCTCCAGCCCCATGACGAGGTTGATCCGAAATACACTCTTACCCCGCGCCTGTGGGAGTATTTGCAGGGCTACAAGGCCAAACATCAGGCGAAGGGCAACGGTTTCGGTTTCAGTCTGTTTGGACCCGATGATGTGGCCCGCACGCTGTCCGCCCGCTATTACAAGGACGGCTCCGAAGTTCTCATTGATCAGCCCGGTAAACGGCCGCGACGGCTGACGCCGCTTGAATGTGCGCGTCTGATGGGTTTCGATCGCGGCGACCGGCGCTTCCGGATCGAGGTATCCGATACCCAGGCATATCGCCAGTTCGGCAATGCCGTCGTGGTTCCGGTTGTCGAGTTTGTTGCCGAGGCCATGAAGGCTGACATCGAGACGGCACTTGCCGCAAGCGGGGAGCACCCCGTGTTTTCTGGTTCATCTTTTGCCGTGACACGTCCAGTTTCCCCATTGGCAGCCGTTCATGGCTGACATTGTTACCCCGGAGGTTCGCAGCCGGATGATGGCTGGCATCCGGGGTAAAAACACCAAGCCGGAAATGACGTTGAGACGTGGTCTGCATGCGGCCGGGTTTCGTTTCCGGCTGCATGATCGAGCCCTCCCAGGAAAGCCTGATATTGTTTTCCCGAAGCACCGGGCTGTTCTCTTCGCTCACGGATGCTTCTGGCACGGACACGATTGCCATCTGTTCAAATGGCCTGCCAGCAGACCGGATTTCTGGCAGGCCAAGATCCACAGGAATCGTGAGGTTGACGCTCTTGCTTCTGCCGCCTTGCAGGCAGCAGGATGGCGTCAGGGAGTCGTCTGGGAGTGTGCGCTGAAAGGTAAGGCCCGGTTGCCAGTCGAGACCGTCCTTTCCGAGTGCGCGGCGTGGCTTCGGTCCGACAGTCCGTTTTTCGAGATCAGGGGGAGCGCATAGGTCATGCGGCGGGGGCTGCTTTCAGATTATTTTGACGGCGTGGCGGTCAAGCGGCTGAGTGCCGTCGAGGCTAACGTCCTTCGTTCGAACCAGCACGAATTTAACAGTTCGAAGCAGCTCAAAAGCCTGCTCGGGACACCTGACCGGGTGCAGTACCAGTCAATATTCATCTGGATCGGCGGTGAGCAGGAGGCACTTTCCGAGGAAGGCTTCCTTACCTGGTATCAATCCCGGAAGCCCCCGAGACGGGAGCACAGGCTTTACTTTCCGACGAACGCGGTATGCGAGGCCGCCGCCGAAGGTGACGTGTTGTTTATAGCGAGGCGCACCGACAATACACTGATGGCGATTATTGTCCCCGGAGACAGCACGATCCAGAACCAGTTGCTGTGGCTGTTCGGGCTTGAGGCGCAACCGGCATTACAGTTTGAATCGCTGGAAATCAGCAAGGACAATGCGGCCGAGCTGGACTTTACCGCGCGATATATCCTCGACGAGCTCGGGATCGAGGTCGAGGAACCGGAGGCCGATCGTCTCGATACGCTGATCGGAAGATTCGGGCTGGTGTTTCCACCGACCCGCGTCCTGTCGGAACTTGCCCGGACCTCACTTTCGCATGTTTCCGCCGCCGATGATCCGGATGCTGCCCTGATGGCATGGATCGACATGGAAGAGCAGCTGTTTCGCCGCCTGGAACGGCATGTAGTCGCGGACCGGATCAGAAGCGGCTTTCATTCCGACGACGAGAGGGCGGACGTTGACGGCTTTATGGGCTTTTCCAAAAGTGTCCAGAACCGACGTAAAAAGCGTGCGGGCCTCGCACTCGAACATCACCTAGAGGCTGTCTTTTCTGCCCATAAGGTGCGGTTTGATCGTGAGGGCGAAACGGAAAACCGCAACAAGCCGGACTTTCTCTTTCCTGGTCAGGAGGAATACCGGAATCCGGTATTCCCGGCCGCTTGCCTCACCATGCTCGGTTCCAAATCAACGCTGAAGGACCGCTGGCGTCAGGTGCTCTCCGAAGCTGAAAGGATCACGCCAAAGCATCTGTTGACGCTGGAGCCCGGCATCTCGGAAAACCAGACCGACGAAATGCGGGCGAAGCAGCTTCAACTGGTGCTTCCGCAATCGCTCCACTCGACGTATCGCGATAGCCAGCGGGGATGGCTTATGACGCTTAGAAATTTCGTGGAGCTGGTGAAGGAGCGCCAGCGGGTAGAATAACTGTCAATTTTCGTGCGTCGACGCGAGCATTTCGCGGAGATCATCAACGGAATATGGCGGATTCCGGCGATGGGCGACCGAATGGCAGTTGGGACAAAGCGGCGTCAGGTCCGTTCTCGGATCAATGATGTAATCTTCCCCGAGCTGCGAAACCGGCGTGACATGGTGAACCTCTATAAAACCGGCAGCAGCTGAGCCGTAGCGCTCTCCCATATCCAACTTGCAGGCCTTGCAGGAATAGCCATGAATCGCGAGAGCGGCGGCACGGTTGCGTCGATCTCTTTCGTAGCGATTGACTTGGATGCGGGCCCTTGCTCCTTCCGGGAGGCCTGATACTTCAACAGACGTCTCAGCGCCATCGTCGTCAGCCTCCACGGGTAGCAGCGCCAGAAGGGCCGCCGTAACCCTGGAAGTCCAGAGTTCGACCTGACGAGCATCTTCTTCGGTGTTGCCCTCATTGATCGCCAGCATTCCCCGGCGCACATCAAGGCCAAAGCTGCGCCAAGGCGTATCCCAGATCGCTGAATCATCTGGCGAATATGCCGTGCCATTGATGGTCAGAGTAATTTCGGCCTCAGCATCGCGACACACATCCATCACTGCCCGGAAGGTACGACGGCCGGTCTCGTCTGCCGAGCCCATGGCGCTCATGAGATCACCGGCAAAATTGCCCGGCCGGAAATGCACATCCAGCCGCCGCCATCCTATAAGGGTCCGTAGCATGAAGGTCTGGCCGGGAGGATAGCCTGCCGGCTGAAGTTCGAGCCAGCGCGTACCGTCGTTGTCTCTTCCTTCCCGGCCGGAAAATTCCAACCCGGTTTCAGCGGAGATCCGCTCCGCAAGCGAACGTGGATCAGGCGACATCCTTATCCACATCAGGTTCGGGCAACGTTTCTACGAGCTTTTCCAGAATGCGCGAGACCTCAAAGCGCATGTCCCGGAACATCGAGGATGTGTGGTCCTGAACTGTCGAGAGTTCCGCAACGGCCAGCGCCCACATCAGCGAATCCAGCCCCTGCATGGTCACACTGCGATTGAGGTTCGGAATGTAGACCTTCTGGTAGTAGGGGTGGCTGGTGTTGATCCGGATACCCTTGTGCCCCTCGATCAGCGCCGGTTCGAACAGCAGACCGTTGTTGATCCCCTCCACCGGCTGCACGAAAACTTCACCAGGTCTTTTGGCGGACGTTATCGTCAGCTTGAGCCGGGTCGTGCCATGCTTGTTTTCAACGACGGCTTCACCGGTATTCGGGTCCGCTATGTTGACTTTGGGGCCGCCGGCCGCCGCCTCGCGATTGCGAATGTTGTTGTTGGAAGTGTCGTGCGCGCCCTCGCCCTTTTTGGACAACAGCTTCTGCTGTCCCTCTCGTGACCGGTTGTTTGCCTCGCGGCGTGGCGCAGTCAGGAACTCGCTTTGCAGCCAGCTTGCCAGATCATCATTGAGAATAATCTGGGATTTCTTGATATCCAAGTGGAAGGCATCATCCAGCTTGTGGTCGAATGAGAATTCGACGCGCAAGCCGGTCAGATGCGGCTCTTTCTGGTAAAGGCCGAGCCAGTCAGCATCATGGATCAGGCGGTTTTCGCGATAGATGTATATGCCCTGCCGGTCATTCGAAAGCTTCGCAGCCGAAGCAGCGGCATCATCCGGGAACTCCTCACGACGGGGCAGGATATATGCCCGTGCCGTGAAAGAAGCCGTTCGTTCATCCGGCAGTTCTGTCTCAATGGTTTCATTGGCGACCAGCTCGGAGAGCTTTGACTGGAACGGGTCCCATGCCACAACGGGTTTGCCGTTCAGCATGATGGCGACGTTTTTCGCCCGCTTATCGTCCGGATCAAGGAAGCGCTGGTAGACCATGGAAAGATGCTCGCGCAGACCATCTTCCTTTGCCTTGAGAGCCTTCCGTGCCGGTGCGCCTGACTTGTCCTGATAGTCCTTGATCAGGCGGTCGACATCTTCCCACAATACAACGGTGCCTGCGTGGCCGGGAGCCACGGCATCAAGCGTTTCCAGCGCTTCCGGATCGCATTCCTCGTTCAGGAGCAGCGCCCATTTATTGACTTTGGCGACGTGGTAGAGGTCCCAGGTCGCCATGAGTGCCGGTGTATTGCCGTCCGGCCGGGAGATTACCGAGAGCTTCTTGCAGAAAGCCGTCGAGGCCGTTTTCAGGCCGAGACCATATTTGCCGAGGCTGGCGGCGCTGGGCCTGGCTTTCGAGCCGTATTGCATTGCATTGATCAGGCCATCCCGGTTCATGCCGTCGCCGTTGTCGGCAATCATCAACCGGATGTTGCCACGCAGATCGGCGGCGAGCCAGAGTTCGACCTGGTTGGCGTTCGCGGCAATGGAATTATCCACGATGTCGGCCACGGCGGTGTCAAATTCGTAGCCTGTGTCACGCAGGCCGACGATAACGCGCTCCGGGTCCGGTGGCAGTTCGATTTCCTGAATGCTGCTCATCTTCCCCCCTGAATTTCGATCACGCGCCAGCCCGTACCGAGCTTGAGGACGCCCTTTGCCCGTTCTGCCTGCTGTTTGCGCTTGTGAGTGATGCGATAGCGGTCATCGTCATCTCTCACCAGAATGATTTCGTCGCCAGGAACCAGATTTGCCTGGCGTATGTACTTGGTCATTCTGGTCAACCTGTACTCGTTACGTGTACCGTCAAAAAACTTGTTGTTGTAATAGATGAAGGCAAATTCCCGGAAAGTGCCGCCATCATCCACAAAATTCAGGTGGCATCTCGGGTTGTACTGGACCGGGTCGAGGCGAGGAAAGAACGACAGAAGCCGTTCCTCCCTTGGCACCAGGATGCCCGCCTGGTGCCCGCCTGTCTCACCCGTGTCGTTGGCGCTCAGCACCTTTGCAATTGTCTGCTCTGCCATATCCTGCCCGTTAAGCCCCCTTTGACGGCGAGCGCATCAGCGCTGCGACGATATCGCCGTAATCATCTTCCCTGCCTTCGAGACCCACGACCGCAGTGCCGGAAATTACTCTCTTGCGTGTGAGCCGTTCATCCACCACGTCCTCGACCGTATCGGCCACGAGTAGCCGGTGGACTGTCACAGGCAATTGCTGACCGCGCCGGTGTGCGCGCGCAGATGCCTGGTCCTCCAGCGCCGGGTTCCATTCCGGATTATAGTGGATCACATGGTTAGCGGCTGTAATGTTCAGGCCAGCGCCTCCGGCCTTCGGGTTCAGCACAAGCGCCGCGCCGCCGTGGACGGCGCTGAAGCGGTCAATCAGCGGCTGGCGATCGTCAATAGGCAGACGACCGTCGATGACGCCGGCAAAAGCTCCGAAACGGGCCTTGATGTGCCGTGCGATCATATCGGCCATTGCCGTAAATGACGTGAAGATGATTACTTTCTCGCCGCGTGTGAAAATCTCTTCCACGATCTCGTCCATGCGCCGGAACTTCGAGAAGGACATGGCATCGGCCGTGGCGGCATTCCCGCTCATCAGGTCCGGGTGAGCGCAGAAGCGGCGCAATGATGTCAGCGCGACGAGCGTCGCGGCCGCACCATATTCCGCATGGATGCGTTCGCGCTCGGCGTCATAGGCCGCGATCTCGCCTTCATCCAGCTCAACCACTTGAGGGATGTCGATCCGGCTTGGCAGGTCCTGCGCTACCTCCGCAACGCGCCGGCGCAACATGAGAGGCGAGACCAGCGGTTCCAGCTTTGCCGCGCCATCAACATCATCGGCATATTCTGACCCGAAGGTCTTTGCGTCACCGAGATAACCGGGCAGCACAAAATCCACGATCGACCATAGATCGAGCAGGCGATTTTCGACAGGGGTCCCTGTCACGGCCAGACCAGCCTCACGCTGGAGGCGTTTGACGGCTTTGGTCCGTTGGGCGTCGGGATTCCGGATAAATTGTGCCTCGTCCAGCACGATTACCTTCCAGAGGATCATGTTGAGCAGGCTGTTGTCGCGCACCACGTTGTCATACGAGGTCACGACGACATCATAATCCTTCAGTTCCGACGGCCGACCCGTTCGAAGTGCTCCATGATGCTTCAGCACACTGAGATGCGGCGCGAACTTCGCAATTTCCCGTCGCCAGTTTTCAAGCAACGAACCGGGCGCAATGATCAGGGCCGGCCGCAGCGGCGCGCCACCGGAATCGCTGAGAGCGCTAATAATCTGCAAGGTTTTGCCGAGGCCCATTTCATCGGCAAGCAGTCCGCCGACACCTTCGACAAGGAGGAACTTCAGCCAGCGCCAGCCGGAAATCTGGTACGGATAAAGGGTTGCCTGCACCCCGGCTGGCACATCATCGCCGGGTGGTGTGAAAGCGAGCGGCGAAATCGCTTGGTCAGCTGTCCGGTCCTCGATTGACGCTCCAGTTCCCGCAGCCTTGCGAATGGCAAGAAACGCCTTGAGGGAAGCAGCTGCCCCGAGTGTTACGCCTGTGCTTTGCACCAGTTCGCGGATTTCGGCGCTGGCTGCCGGCTCGATCGGATACCAGACGCTGTCAGCCACCTTGTGGCCGCGTTCCAGGTCAGCGAGATCAAGCGGGACTTCCACGCCCCGGCTGGTTGATGTGATGCTGTAGGAAGGCGCTTTGTTATCGCTGCCTTCCGAGATCATCAGGGTTGGCACAAGCGGGTATCGCGAGGGGCGGAGACCATCGACGCTTGTTGGTATCCAGTCGGCCGAGGGCCGCTTTTCGACAAGGGCGCTGTAAATCTCGTCGGGCGACAGAAGACGTGTATCTCCGGCCTCATCGATGAGCGAAAGTGCACCTCCCTGAATTTCCCATCCCGGCGTCGTCATAGTCCCCTGAAGCTCAAGTATATCCGTAGCCTAATATATCGATTGCAAGAGCTACATGAAAGGCACCGGCTCAAATTGGACTGTCGAAATTCGTCTTCTGCAGGTTTCCGGGCGAAAGGTGTGCATCTGATTCAACAGTTTCACCTCTCATGCAGAGCGCCGGACCGGGGGGCAGTCGGTCCGGCTTCCCCTTCGGACCACTATGTTGAAGCTCCTGCGGCGGCCCGGTTTCCCGCTCCGGCGCGACGAGAATTCCCGAAACCCCGCCCTACGGACGTCGCTATGCTGATTTCTTCGATACTCTTCAATTTCCTAGTTTATTCTCGTCGCACGGCGCCCTCGGCTCCTCATCTCTGGCTGGCGCGGAGTGTTCCGCTTTATGTTCTAAAGTCTTGCTAAGGGCGTTGCCCTCGCGCCAGCAAGGTAAGTGGAACCGCCCGGGGCGGTATCCCCAGCCTTCCGCGCCCCAAGGGGCTTGTGCAGGCCGGGTGATCCCCCTCCACCCCGGCCGCCCTTGCTCGTTGCTACCCCAGTCTCGGCGACGGCCAGAAGGTCAGGCGCGGCGTTCCGCTTCGCTGACCTTCAGACCCGAGGATCAGAGACATGACCAACGTATCCGACAGCACCCCCCGCATCTATGTCGCCTGCCTTGCCGCCTACAACAACGGCTATCTGCATGGGGCTTGGATCGACGCGGATCAGGAAGCGGACCAGATCAGGGACGAGATTGCCGCGATGCTTGCCCATTCACCTATCGAGCACGCCGAGGAATACGCCATTCATGACTATAAGGGCTTCGAGGGGGTCAGCATGTCCGAATATGCCGGCATCGACACCGTGGCGCGGATGGCCGCGTTCATCGCAGAACATGGCGCACTCGGTGCGGACCTGCTGGAGCAGTTCGTCGGTGACATGGACCAAGCCGAAACCGCCTTACAGGACTGCTATCATGGTCAGTACGCCAGCCTGGCCGACTACATGGAGGAATTGACGACCGAGAGCGTCACGATCCCCGAGGCGCTGCGCTACTATGTCGACTGGGAGGGGATGGCACGCGACGCCGAGACGGGCGGCGACCTGTTCACTATCGAGACCGCGCACGGCGAGGTCCATGTGTTTTCCAACAGGTGAAGACATGACTGCCTGTCCGTGCTCATACGGGCAGGCATCTCGAAAGCACCGGCTGTCGCCAAGCTAAAAACACCAAAGAATGATCGGGTTAGCCGCTCAAGGTATCTGCTTTGAGCGGCTTCTATATTTCCAGTGATCCTTGAACCTCTTTTTGCCGGGTGCTGCCCAGCATCGCGGCTTGGGGAGGTGACGCCATGCTCAGCATCGATTGGCGATCTCCGGCGGCATACGGGCACACAAAGCACATACCTGCCGCTGGTTTCGCTTGGGAATATTTGCGCCGCAACGACGAATATCGTCGGGACTTCCAGACCATCGCGTTGAACGGAGAGCCTGCCGCCCGCGAGCATCAAGCGTTCGCGCATCGCTGGGGTTTGCGATTTCCCGTGCGATCCCGACGCGCCGCATGACTTGCAATCGCCGATCTGGAGTCCGCGCCTTCAACCGCAAGCCGTGATGTTGTCGCCGGTCGATCACAAGGACGACGACACCGAACCCATACTGACGTTGGCGCATCTCGAAGGCCTCGACCTGCGCCGCGCCGCCGATGGCTGGCACGGCATCTGGCAGGTGGATGGCGTCGCGCACCAATTCTGGCTGCCCGAGGCTGCGCCGGACGCCGACGCTTTCTATGCCGTCACCCTGCTCATGGATTCATTTATGGAACTGCGCGCCTACGCGGCCCGCCGTCTATGGCGATCCCTCAACGGTCGCGCGCCCGGTCCCGATTTTCGGGCCGTTCCCGCCCAACTCCGGCAATGGCATATCCTGTCCCTACGCGCGCTCGACGCTCGGCTGCACGGCGAGAGCTATCGCACCATCGCCGAAGTCCTGCTCGGTTTTCGCGGCACCAAGGAAGATTTCGAGAGCGACCCGCGCAAGAACAAGGCCCGCCGACTGGTTGCGCACGGCATCAAAATGATTCGCGGCGGCTATCGCCTGCTGCTCCATTATCCGATCAAGCCCGACAAGCGTTGATCGTTCTCGGCCTTTGACCTCACGCCTTGTTGGCTGCCTCCTGCTCCAGAATCTTTCGATAGCCCTCGCGCGAAAGCCATTGCGCGCGTTCGACATGGCTTTGCCAGCAACGGCGTGTCTGAAGTTCTTCGGCCACCGGATCGCGATGCAGCACGATTTGCGCGACTTCCTTCCAGTCTGCGCCCTCGGCCTTCGCATCGAGAAGTCGCAGATAGGTCACGAAATGCCGTTCGTCATAGACGGTTATGGCGTTGCCGGTCGGCGCTTCGTCATCCACATCGGGATCGAGTTCGAGATGTTCCTGCACAAGCCCCACCTTTCGATGCAACAATTCCGACAGTCACTCTGTGAGTAGCATGATCAGGCACGAATAGGAACGATCCTTCCTAGAAGGATCGTTCCTATGCTGGTTTCCATCTCTTCATGGATCTCATGGATCTCAAGGAGATCATGGCGAGAAATCTGCGTCGAATACGTCATGATAAGAAGCTGACGCAAGAAGAACTCGCGGATCGCGCGGGCCTGAGTATGCGCTATGTCGGCGCAATCGAACGAGCCGACGTTTCCGCCAGTGTAACTGTGCTTGGCCAAATCGCCGACGCCCTTGAAATCGATCCCACCGAACTGCTGAAAAAGACCTGCAAGCCGGCGTAACTGGTAACCTCGAAGTTCAAGCCCCAAGTTTTGGGGCGCACGGTAGAAACAACCGATACCAGCTAGACAGCCGGAGGGGTGCCGCCAGCGCATAAGCGCAAATGCGGCACGCTACGCGCCGCCGATCCCTCGCCATGGTTCGCCACAGTCCGCTGCCTCCCCAGGCAGCCCAAATCCGACTGGAGGTGATCCATGCCTAACCCGCTTGCGGGCCTGCCGCCGCGCCTGTTGCGCACCAAGGAAGCCGCGCGGTTCCTCGGCATATCCATCCGAACCCTTGAGAAACATCGCACCTACGGCACCGGCCCGACCTATCGCAAGGTCGGCGGTCGCGTCCTCTACACCGTCCGCGATCTGGAGGACTGGAGCGCGGTCGGCGAACGTAAATCCACCCGAGACAAGACCGCCGGCACCGTCTTCCCCGCACGTCCGCTCACACCCCAAGAACGGAACGAGCGCTAGATGCTGCGCGAGGATGACCACAACCACGCGCAGCCGACCGAGGACAGCGAGCGCAGCCGCCTGGACCCCTTCGTGGTCGCAACGGGCGATGCGCCGCCGCGCGACCAGCGCGATTTGATGGAACGGCCGTTTTTCTCGCTGGCGAAGACCCCGCGCACCAAGCCGATTCTCTACAAGGCCGCCGACATAGAGGTGCAGGTGTTCGGGATGCCCGAGCACGGCATGGCGACCATATGGGACGCCGACGTGCTGATATGGGCGGCCTCGCAGATCGTCGCGGCCGAGAACAGCGGCCTCACCACGTCGCGCTTCGTCCGGTTCACGCCCTACCATCTGCTGCGCGCCATCGGACGCCCGACCGGCAATCACCAATATTGACTTCTGAAATCCGCGCTGGCGCGGCTGCAATCGACCGTCATCGCCACCACCATCCGCAACGGCCCGCATTGGCGTCGCCGGCAATTCTCATGGATCAACGAGTGGGAGGAAATGACGACGCGCGCGGGCCGCGTGGAGGGCATGGAGTTTGTCCTGCCCGAATGGTTCCACAACAGCGTCATCGACCGTTCGCTGGTCCTGACCATCGACCCGGCGTATTTCCGGCTGACTGGCGGCATCGAGCGCTGGCTTTACCGCGTCGCCAGAAAGCACGCCGGGCACCAGCGCCATGGCTGGATTTTCGAGGTCGCGCACCTTCATCAGAAATCCGGCAGCCTAGCGCGGCCGTCTGACTTCGCGCTCGACCTGCGCCGGATCGCGGCCCGCCAGCAGCTTCCCGGTTACCTGCTCCAGATCGAGCGGGAAAACGGCCGCGAGCTGCTGCGCATCCGCCCCGATAATTCGTCAACAAGCACTGTTGATAACCCTGTTAATGCCATCGGCAGATCAGGCGCACGGGGTATCGGCACATCAGGCGCACCACTATCGGCACATCAGGCGCACGAACCGCAGCTAACGCTTTGGTCTGAAAAGCGGAATCCGACCGCTAACTTATCTAACAGAGAATCTAACTCTTTTTCTTTGACGCGCGCGCAGGCGAAGCGTGGTGCCGGTTCTGCCGGGAGCGGCGAGCCATGACGCCCGCCGTTGAAGCAGCGCACGCGCGCAACCGCCACCAGCACATCGCCGGAGACGCACAATGACCCGTCGCGCCCATCGTAGCGCGCACGGCCGTGCGCTGCCGGACGGGCCTGCGCCCTCCACCACATTGGTCGAGCTGACCTTCGAGAAACGCCACATCGAGCACTGGATACGCTTCGGCCGCAAGAGCTACGAGCAGATCATCGACCGCCGCCGCAGCGTCGTCGGCTTCGCGCCGGGCAGCGTCTTCGCCTTCGTCCGATGGGCATCTGGCGGGCACGGCACTGTCGTTTCGCGCATCGACATTGTGGGCGCCATCGGTCGCGGCGAGCCGTTCCAGACTTTGCCTTTCGTGCGCCCCGGCGGCGAAATCCTGTTGCGCCTCGATAGCTGGCCCAAGGTGCAGCGTGCGCTTGCCGCCATCGACGCCGTGGAATCGCTCGGCCTCGATGCGGCAGACGCCTCGCCGGAACACTGGCGGCATGTCCACAACCGTTTGACGGCCAATCTGGAGCCGCACGCCTACACGCCCGAGCGACATGCCGCTTGGCTTCATCGCCGTAGGATCGAGCCATGACGCGCCGCCGCACCCTCACGGTGACGGCGCTCGCCGTCATCGGCATCGCCGCCGCCAGCGCCGTCGATTGGCCCGTGAAACTCATCTGGAACGCGACGGCCAGCGCACCCATCGGCTTCTACACCGTCGAGCCGGCCGAGCGGATCGAGGTATCCGAACTGGTCGCCGTCATGCCGCCCCAACCGCTCGCCGGCTTCATGGTCGAGCGCGGCTATGTCGCGCGCGGCCTCCCGCTGTTGAAGCGCGTCGTCAGCCTGCCGGGACAGTGGGTTTGTCGCTTGCGATCCACGATCACGGTGAACGGGATCGAGATGGGCGAGGCGCTGGAGCGCGACAGCCTCGGCCGCGATCTGCCCGTGTGGCAGGGCTGCCGCGTCATCGGCGACGACCAGCTTTTCCTCATGAATTGGAAAGTCCGCGACAGCCTCGACGGCCGCTACTTCGGACTCACTCCCGCAGCTTCCGTCATCGGTCGAGCGGTCCCGCTCTGGACCGATGAGGAAGGCGTCGGCCGCTACGAGTGGCGCGCGCCGACGCACTGAAACCATCCCCCGAAAGCCAACCACAGGAGATTTCCATGGCAGAAATAGACACCTTCACCCGCACCGAAACCGGCTATGCCGGGGAGCTTCATTCGTTCGGCCTCCACGAAAAGCTGTTCATCGTCCCGGCCAAGCCGAGCGACGTGAAAAACGCACCCGACTATCGCGTGCGCCTCGATAGCGAGGACGGGCCGGACGCCGGCCCCGCATGGAAAGACTCCAGCGAAAATGCCGGCAACTTCGTGTCAATGAGGTTGGAGGGACCGATCTTCCCGTTCCCAACCCGGGCCAAGCTTTTCCAGTCCAACGACGATCCTTCCGTCTGGACGCTGCGCTGGAAGCACCCCCGGAAAGTCGAGGACGAGTAATGACGGCCCCGCGTGTCCGGCCCGCCATCCGGTCCAAGATCGTCATCCCTTTGTTCGCGGAAAAGCCGTCTCATCCCTCCGTCCCGCTCGGCGACCGGACGGCCGGCGCGCGCAGCGAAGGTCAGGGGCGGCCATCGGCCGGCGCTTGCGCCTTGCCCTTGACCGCAGCGAGCACGCTGGCAGGCTGGTGTCGAAGCGGAGACAAGACTGCATGGCATTATGCCGTCTTGATACTGGCCGGCGCGCTTTCCGTCTGCGCCGGATCGGGCGTCGCGGCCGCGCAATCCGCGCCCGTCGAGCGTCCGGCCGCCGCTCATCCCTACGCGGCCCACATCGCCGAAGCGGCGCAGCGTTTCGGTATGCCGGAGCATTGGATCATCGCGGTCCTGCGCGCCGAGAGCGCGGGCGACGTGCGGGCGGTTTCGTCGGCCGGGGCGATGGGATTGATGCAGGTGATGCCCAGCACATGGACCGAACTACGCGGCCGTTATGGTCTCGGCCGCGATCCCTACGACCCCCGTGAAAACATCCTCGCAGGCACGGCCTATCTGCGCGAAATGTTCGACCGCTACGGCAATGTCCCGGCGATGCTGGCGGCTTACAATGCCGGTTCCGGCCGCTATGACGAATACCTTTCGGCCGGCCGCACCCTGCCGGCCGAGACGCGCGCCTATGTCGCTGCGCTTGCGCCGATCCTCGGCGGCACAGCTCCATCGGATGCGCTGTTGCAACCACCGGCATCGCCGCCCGATTGGCGCGACGCACCGCTTTTCGTCATGCGCCCGGCCGACACGCGGGCTGCCGCCGCGCCGCCGTCCGAGGCGCAATCAGGCGACGGCCGCGCTGCCGTTCCGGCGCGCGGCCCCGCCCGTGCGGAGCCGCAGGACGGCGGCATTTTCGTGGCGAGCGCTAGCGATGGGGGAACGCCATGAGAGCGGCGTTCCCGCGCTCGGCGACGCTGGTTTCAGCATCCAGTCAGGCAGGTTTTTGCCCGGCTGGATTCCCGGCAGGAGAGGCAGAAAAGGCAGAAAAGGCAGAAAGGGCGGAGGGCAAGATTAAAGAAGACGGCACCATGTCGGGCCGCTTCTGGAAATTATTGTTGTCTGCACACTGGTTAGGTGCCCGGTTCCGGCACCATGGTTTTGAGGGACCGGGTGCCGCGATTTCGCGCAAAGCCTTGGCTTTGCAGGGTTTCGAGCGGCACCATAGGCCCATATCGGCCTGTTTTCGGCGGTTTTCGCTGGAGTCGCGCCCATGAGCGCCGACGACGAAAACCGCTTCCGCCCGAAGCCCGGTCGCATCCGATCCGACACGCCGAAGGCCGGTAAGACCAAGAGCTTTTTCACGCAGGTCAGGAAGATCGCCCGGCAGCATCAGGCAGCGGCCTCCCGCGATCCTTCCATGCCGTCATCCGCCCGCCCGTCATCGCCGGGCCGTTCCCGCGCCGTGGTCACCAGTGGCAAGGGTGTGAAGCGCGGCCGGGGCGCGAGCTTCGTGCGCGCCCGGAACATATCCGGCCAATGGCATCACCGGCAGCCCGGAAGCCGCCGCGTGATCGTCAAGCAGCGCAGCGTCAGGGCCGCATGGAAGGGCGGCCGTGCCCGCGCGCATCTGCGCTATGTCCAGCGCGACGGAACCTCGCGCGATGGCGAGCGTGGCCAGCTCTATTCGGCCCATGAAGACCGCTCCGATGGCGACGCCTTCCTTGATCGCGGCAAGAACGACCGCCACCAATTCAGGCTCATCGTCTCGCCGGAAGACAGCGCGGAGCTATTGGACCTCACGGCCTACACCCGCGATTTCATGAAACAGGTGGAAGCCGACCTCGGCACAAAACTCGATTGGGTCGCCGTAAACCACTACAACACCGGCCATCCCCATGTGCATGTCATCGTCAACGGTCGCGACGACATGGGCGGGGATCTAGTCATCAACGGCGACTACCTTTCCGCCGGCCTGCGCGAACGCGCCAGCGAGCTTGCCAGTCTGGAACTCGGCCCCGTGACCGAGATCGAGCAGACCCGCAAGCTGTCGGCCGAAATCGACCAAGACCGTTTCACTCGGATCGACCGCGCCATGTCCGAGGAAGCTGATGCCCGTTTCCTCGACCTGCGCCATGAACCGGCAGAGCCGAAACGGCAGTTCGAGCGGACGCTGCGCGTGCTCAGGCTCGCCAAGCTGGAGAAGATGGGGCTGGCGACCGAGCACGCGCCCGGCGTCTGGGAATTGAGCAAGGACATGGAACCGGCCCTGCGCGAGCTTGGCGAGCGCGGTGACATTATCCGCACCATGCAAAAGGCGCTCGGCCCGCAGGGCGGCGAACGCGACCCCATGAGTTTCCAAATCCATGAAGGAGCGCCCGAGACGCCCATTGTCGGCCGCCTCGTGGACAAGCATCTGTCCGACGAGTTGGGCGAGGACCTGACAATCGTAGTGGACGGGATCGACGGGCGGACGCACCACATCGCCGGCATCGCGCCCGAGCGGCTGGAGGATGCCCGCATTGGCAGTATCATAGAGATCGACCCGTCCGAAGCGGCAGCCCGGCCGTCCGACCGCACCATCACGGCCATCGCCGAAAACGGCATCTACCGGCCGAGCCGTCATCTGGAGCAGGCGAAATTCGAGGGCCGCGTTCCGGGTGGTGACTACGAGGGCTATGTCGATGCCCATGTGCGCCGGCTGGAGGCATTGCGCCGTGCCGGGATCGTCGAGCGAACCGACGCCGACCAATGGCGCATCCCCGATGATCTGGTCGGCCGCGCGGCTGATTACGATGCCGGCCGCGACCGGCAGGCCAGCGTTCGCGTCCTTTCCCCGGTCGATCTAGGCAAGCAGATCGGATCGGACGGCGCGACCTGGCTGGACCGGCGACTTATCCACGGCGAGAGCGCCGACCTTGCCCCGACCGGCTTCGGCCATGAGGTGCGCGAGGCCATGGATCAGCGCCGCGAGCAACATATCGGACAGGGCGACGCCAGCCGAGCGCGGGACGGCCGCATCTGCTACCGCCGCAACCTTCTCGCCCCGTTGTGCGAGCGCGAAGTAGCCCGCATCGGCGCGGAGATTGCCACGAGCAAAGGCTTGCCCTTCCGCGCAGCTACTGATGGCGAGATCGTCAGCGGCAAGTTCACTGGAACCGTGCAGCTATCCAGCGGCAAGTTCGTGGTGGTCGAAAAGAGCCATGAGTTCACCCTTGTCCCGTGGCGGCCGGTTATCGACCGCCAGCTCGGCCGCGAGGTCATGAGCGTCGTGCAGGGCGGATCGGTGTCGTGGCAATTGGGGCGGCAGCGTGGGTTGGGCATATGATCCGCTTCACGACCGCGCCACACAAGCTGTAACTCATTTATCTAATGCGGATGCACCGAAATAGACGACCATGCGCAGGTGCCGATGCTCATCCACGATGAGCATCTCGTGGGCGAAGTCGAGACGTTTGCCGTCAGGGGCAGTGATGGCACGGACGCCGCGGCTGTAGCCATCCATGTCCGGTTGCTCGAATCCGCGTCGAAAGACGGGCGACAGCTTCTTCAACTCGTCAATCAGCGCGAGCATTGCGGGATCGTCAGGTGCCGTAGCGAGGTCCGCGCGGAACTGCGCAAGCAGTCTGAGCGCATCGTCCTGCCATGCCGGCAGGCGACAGCGCATATCGGGATCGGCGAAGACCATCCGCATGACATTGCGATCCGCCTGCTCGCGACCGGAGAAGCCGAACAGATCGTCGGCCGCTGCGTTCCACGCGATCACATCCCAGCGCAGGTTGAGCACGTAGGCTGGACGAGCCGCGAGATCGTCCAGCATCTGTTGGATCAGGGGGCTCACGGACGGCCACTGATAGGCTTCCGGGGGTGGCGGACGGCGGTGCGCCAGCAGAAAAAGGCGGCTGCATTCCGCATCGTCCAACCGGAGCGCCTTCGCCACCTTGAGCAGAAAGCTCTCCGAGACCTGAACTTCGCGACCCTGCTCGAACCATGTATACCAAGTGAGGCCGATGCCGGCGCGCTGGGCGACTTCTTCGCGTCGCAAACCCGGCGTGCGGCGGCCGCCGGTCGTCGGCAATCCGACATCAGCCGGCATGAGCTTCGCCCTGTGCCGAATCAGAAAGTCAGAAAGGTCGCTTCGCGTGCGCGCAAGGGTTCGGCCACCCAAGGTATTACTCCTAGTAACAGGATAATTACTAACATTGTAACAGTTGCCATTCTGCCCCGAGTATCCTCCTCCGACAAGGAGGCAGTAATGACAGCCCAAGAAACGGAATTCTCCGAACCCGACGCGTTAGCCGAGACCGACTCGCAAACGCCCGCCAAGGCGGGCTTGCGCGAATGGCTCGGGCTGGCGCTGCTATCCCTTCCAACGATCCTGTTGGGGATGGATTTGACGCTGTTACACCTGACCTTGCCGGCGCTCGCGCTCGATTTGCAGCCGACCAGCACGCAGGCGCTCTGGATCATGGATGCCTATGGCTTCCTGATCGCGGGTTTTCTCGTCACGATGGGCACGCTGGGCGACCGCATTGGCCGTCGGAAGTTGTTGCTTATTGGCGCGGTCGCTTTTGCGGGTGCCTCGGTGGTCGTAGCCTTTTCATCCAGTGCGAACATGCTGATCGCGGCACGGGCCGCCCTTGGCGTAGCAGGTGCCACGTTGATGCCCTCGACGTTGGCGCTTATCAGCAATTTGTTTGCTGTTCCGCGTCAGCGCGCACTCGCCATAGGCCTTTATGTGGCGATGTGGGGGATTGGTTATGCATTAGGGCCAGTCGTGGGTGGCCTGATGCTGGAGTGGTTTTGGTGGGGGGCCGGGTTCCTTATCGCGGTGCCTGTCGTAATCGTGCTGCTGATACTCGCGCCGTTTCTGTTGCCTGAATACCGCGCGCCAAACAGCGGAAGGTTGGACCTATTCAGCGTCGCGCTCTCGCTCGCCGCCATGTTGCCCTTCGTCTATGGCATCAAGCAAATCGCCGGATCAGGCATCGCTCTTGATGCCGTTATCGCCATCTTGGCTGGAATGCTGTTCGGCTGGATGTTCGTCAGGCAGCAATGTCGGTTGGTCGATCCTCTGCTCGATTTGAGTTTGTTTGCTGATCGGGCCTTCTCGGTCGCGCTGATCGTGCTGCTGTTTGGCTTGGTGGCGGTCGGCGGCACCATGTTGCTGGTTACTCAGTATCTACAGTTGGTGGCAGGTTACACGCCTTTGGCCGCAGGCCTGTGGATGGGCTTGGCGGCGCTGGCGATGATTGTCGGCGGCACCGGCGCGTCTCTTGTTGCTCGCGTGATACGGCCCGGCTTCGTGGTTGCCGGTTCGCTGGCGCTGTCGGTTATGGGCTACCTGATGCTGACGCAATTGGGGCATGGCACCGCTGGCGTGGCGTTGGCGGTCGCTGCTCTGGCACTAGCTTTCTTAGGCAATGGCACCATCACCGCCGTGGGAACCGACTTGGTGATCGCGGCTGCTCCAGCGGAGAAGGCAGGCTCTGCCTCTGCGATGACGGAGGTGATGCAGGACCTTGGGGTTTCGCTGGGCATCGTTCTGCTAGGGAGCATTGCCAGTGCGATCTATCACCGCGCGATAGCCGGTCATTTACCGAATGACCTTGAAGCAACGGCGCGCGAAGCCGTCAGCGACAGCTTGTGGGCGGCGTCTTCCATAACATCGGAGTTGCCGGCGGGATTGCTAGAACAAGCGCAGACCGCGTTCATCACAGGACTTCAAGGCGCAGCCGTCTTTAGCGCGGTGATCGTTAGCGGGCTTGCTGTGCTTTCTGCTGTGACGTTGCGCAAGGTGGGCGCGAACGTCCGCAAGGTCTGACAGGGATTGGAGACATGATTAGTTCCAGTTTCGGCGGTCTGCGCTACCCAGAGAGAGGAAGCCGAATGAGAGAGCTTCTTGGTCTTCTCCTTCTGTCTTCTCTCTCAGTCAATCTGTCCGGCTAGGCGCGATGCGGCGGCGATTACGAACGACAGCCGATGCCGACATTTCCTCCCCGCTGCTTGGCGGCCGGATACCTATGGCTGCACTCGTTCAGACGCTTGCGGTCGCCGAACACCTGAACTTCCGCCATGCCGCCAACGCACTCGGCATAGCGCAGTCCAGCGTCAGCGCGCGTGTGAAGGCGCTGGAGGAAGACCTTGGCATCCTCCTATTCGAGCGTCACGCGCGCGGCGTCCGGCTGACCGAAGCCGGCCGACATTTCATCGAACAGGTGGCGACCGGCATCGACCAGCTCGACCATGCGGTCAGGACCGCCGGCATGGCCGGCTGCGCATCGGCATCCATGCCCTGATCCCCGGCAGTTTCCTCGCCACCCTAGTCGAACGCTACCGGGAGCAGCATCCGGGCATTGACGTTGAGATTGCCGAAGGCACCGCCCGCGAGAGCGTCATGCGGCTTCGGGCCAACAGGCTGGACCTGACATTCGTGGCGGGCGCGCCAGAGTTTTCCGACTGTCATGCCCGACCGATATGGCGCGAACGTCTTCTGGCCGCGCTCCCCGCGCGCCATCCGCTTGGCGATGGGGCGGGCGTGACTTGGGCCGATCTGGCGGGGGATACGTTTATAGTCTGTCAGGGCGGCACCGGGCCACAGGTGCATGACCACATCGTCGTGCGCCTTGCTGGCACTTCACCAGACCTGTCCATCCTGCGCTTCGACGTTGAGCGCGGCACGCTGCTGTCGATGGTTGCGCAGGGCTATGGCGTCACCATCGTCGGCGAGGCGACATCGCTGATGCACTTATCCGGCGTGAGATTCCTTCCAATTCTTGACGAGCTCGAACCTCTGCCGTTTTCCGCCATCTGGTCCCCGCACAATCGCAGTCCCGCTCTGCGAAGCCTTCTCGATATTGCGGGCCAGATGAGTCGGTCCGGCCGGTCAATCTGAATTGTCGCCAGTTCTCGACCCGGTGCTCCCGGTACGACCCATCCTATTTACCGCCGATAGTATCCGCCAGCCCTCCCGCACCATCTTTCCTGTTGCCTGTTCCGATTTTGCCTACTCTCTGATCGGCTCCGTCTCTTTGCCGACTGGAGCCTGCATTGCGTGGAGGCCGAATCCTTTGGGGTCAGATCGCCGTCGTCTTCACCATCGTTCTGGTGATGACGTGGGCAGCGACGCAATGGGTCGCGTTCCGCCTTGTCTTCCAACCGCAGCTTGGCAATCCGTGGTTCGAGTTGGTTGGCCTGCCGGTCTATTACCCACCGGCCTTCTTCTGGTGGTGGTTTTCGTTCGACGCCTACGCGCCCGCGATCTTCGTCGAAGGCGCGATTATCGCAGCGTCGGGCGGCTTCATCGCCATCGCCGCCGCCATCTTCATGTCGATCATCCGGGCACGGGAGGCGCGCAGCGTTGCCACCTACGGATCGGCGCGATGGGCCGAGGACAAGGAAATACTAGGGGCTGGATTGCTCGGCGCCGATGGCGTCCTGCTCGGCCGATACGACAGGGACTATCTGCGCCATGACGGTCCCGAGCATGTTCTATGCTTCGCCCCGACGCGCAGCGGCAAGGGCGTCGGATTGGTGGTGCCGACGCTGCTGACATGGCCGGCATCTGCCATTGTCCACGACATAAAGGGCGAGAACTGGACGCTGACAGCAGGCTTCCGCGCGAAGCATGGCCGCGTGCTGCTGTTCGATCCAACCAACGCCAGATCGTCGGCCTACAACCCGCTGCTGGAGGTCCGACAAGGCGAATGGGAAGTCCGCGACGTGCAGAATATCGCGGATATTCTGGTCGATCCCGAAGGCAGTCTCGACAAGCGCAACCATTGGGAAAAGACCAGCCATTCACTGCTGGTCGGCGCGATCCTGCATGTTCTCTATGCGGAGAAAGACAAGACCTTGGCGGGTGTCGCCAACTTCCTGTCCGACCCGCGCCGCCCGGTCGAGGCGACCTTGCGCGCGATGATGGACACGCCGCATCTCGGCGAGGCGGGTGTTCATCCCGTCATCGCGTCGTCGGCGCGCGAGCTGTTGAACAAATCCGAAAACGAGCGGTCGGGCGTATTGAGCACCGCCATGTCGTTTCTCGGCCTCAACCGCGATCCCGTGGTGGCGCGGGTGACGGCACGATGCGACTGGCGCATTGCCGATCTGGTCGACAGCCGTCAGCCCGTCACGCTCTACCTTGTCGTGCCGCCGTCCGACATAAACCGCACCAAGCCGCTGATCAGGCTCATCCTCAACCAGATCGGCAGACGGTTGACCGAGGAATTGACCACCTCCGGCAAGCGCCATCGCCTGCTATTAATGCTCGACGAATTTCCCGCGCTCGGCCGTCTGGACTTCTTCGAGAGCGCCTTGGCCTTCATGGCGGGCTACGGCCTCAAGGGCTTCCTGATCGCGCAGAGCCTCAATCAGATCGAGCGCGCCTATGGGCCGAACAATGCGATCCTCGACAACTGCCATGTGCGCGTCAGCTTTGCCACAAATGACGAGCGGACAGCCAAGCGGGTGAGCGACGCGCTCGGCACCGCGACCGAACTGCGCGATTCCACCAACTACGCCGGGCACCGACTAGCGCCATGGCTCGGGCATCTCATGGTGTCGCGGCAGGAGACGGCCCGGCCGCTGCTCACGCCGGGCGAGATCATGCAGCTTCCGCCCACCGACGAAATTGTCATGGTCGCGGGCACGCCCCCGATCCGCGCCACCAAGGCCCGCTACTATGAGGACGCGCGGTTTCAGGAACGCATCCTGACCCCGCCCGATCTGATCGCCGATCCGCTGGCGCCCAGCCCATCCGCGGATGACTGGTCCGGCCGCGTGGTCCCGGCGGAAAGCCGTTCCGCGCTGGCCGCCGCAGACGGGGCCGAGGGCGATCCGGCCAATGCGGGCATCCGCCGCGAGCCGGAGTTGCCGGAGCATGAGGAAATCGTTGCCCCGCCACCATCATCCGAACAGGAGTTCGAGTTTGTGGACGACGAGCCGGACGTTGACGCGGCCAAGGCCCGCGCCATACGCCAGCGGATGAGGATGGTCGCGCGGCAGGTGGCATTGAACCCCGATGACGGAATCGACATTTGAGGACACGCCGATGGCAACCAGAACCCGCCTGAATATCTATTTCGACCCCGCGCTCATTCCGCAGATCGAGGCGATGGCGCTGCGCCGCTCGGTTGCGTTACGCCGCAATGTCTCGAAATCCGCCATCGTGGAGGCGGCGGTCATGTCCTACCTGTCCGGCGATGCCGCCGACCAGCTTGAAGCAGCCATGTCGCGCCGCTTGGACAAGCTCGGCCCCCAGATCGACACCCTCGACCTGGATCTCGCCGTCCTCGGCGAGACGGTCGCGCAGTTCATCCATTTCTGGATGACCATCACACCGCCGCTTACGGGAGTCGCACAATCCGCTGCTCGCGCGAAAGGCGCGGAGCGGTTCGAGGGCTTCATGCAGAATCTCGGCCGGCGTCTGGCGACGGGCGACAGGTTCCTCAAAGAGCTGTCGCGTGACCTCGACTCACTTCCCGACGTTCAGTTGCCGGACGAGTCCGAGAGCAACGGCGATCAAGAGTAAGTATTCGGACCCATCCTATTTACCGCCGATAGCCGCCGATCACCGCCGCCGCTTAGATACTTGTTGAACCGGCCGCATTTCGGTCTCTCTTAATCGACCCCGATCCGGGGATCGCCTGTCGCGCCCCATGAAGAAACGGGGCCGACATGACCATCAACCACCAAAGACCGGAAGCCATTGCGCGCGGCGCGCGCATGTTGCGCACCGCACTCGGCCCCGCAATCGCCCGGCTGCTCGAAGACCCGGCCGTGGTCGAGGTGATGCTGAACCCGGACGGTCGGTTGTGGATCGACCGCCTGTCCGAAGGACTGTCCGATACGGGCGAGCGTCTGTCCGCCGCCGATGGTGAACGCATCGTTCGGTTAGTCGCGCATCATGTCGGTGCGGAAGTTCATGCCCGCAGCCCGCGCGTCTCGGCCGAGCTGCCGGAGAGCGGGGAGAGGTTCGAGGGCTTGCTGCCGCCCGTGGTCGCCGCCCCGACCTTTGCCATCCGCAAGCCCGCCGTCGCGGTGTTCACGCTCGACGATTACGTGGCGGCGGGCATCATGTCTGCCGATCAGGCGGATACGCTGCGCGCTGCTGTCCAGTCCCGCGCCAATATCTTGGTGGCGGGCGGCACCTCGACCGGCAAGACCACGCTGACCAACGCGCTGCTCGCCGAGGTGGCGAAGACGGCGGATCGCGTCGTCATCATAGAAGACACGCGTGAGTTGCAATGCGCCGCGCCGAACCTTGTCGCCATGCGAACGAAAGACGGCGTGGCGACGCTTTCCGATCTGGTCCGGTCCTCGCTGCGCCTGCGCCCCGACCGCATCCCCATCGGCGAAGTGCGCGGATCGGAAGCCTTCGACCTGCTCAAAGCATGGGGCACCGGGCACCCCGGCGGGATCGGAACCATCCACGCCGGCACAGGCATCGGCGCGCTCCGTCGCCTTGAACAACTAATCCAAGAGGCTGTCGTCACCGTCCCCCGCGCGCTCCTCGCCGAGACCATCGACCTTGTTGCCGTTCTCGTCGGGCGCGGTTCCGCGCGCCGGCTGACCGAACTCGCCCACATCGAAGGTCTGGGGCCGGACGGCGACTACAGCATCGTCCCCGCAATCCCCGACCACACAGGAGACCTTTCATGATCCGCACTCTTTCGCGTGGCTATCGCACCATGGCGACCGCCGCATCCACCTTTGCCATCAGCCTCATGCTTGCCCCGGCCGCCCATGCGTCCGGTTCGTCGATGCCATGGGAGCAGCCCTTGCAGCAAATCCTCCAGTCCATCGAGGGGCCGGTTGCCAAGATCATCGCCGTCATCATCATTATCGTAACCGGCCTGACGCTGGCCTTCGGCGATACGGGCGGCGGCTTCCGCAAGCTGATCCAGATCGTCTTTGGACTCAGCATCGCCTTCGCGGCGTCGAGCTTCTTCCTGTCGTTCTTCTCGTTCGGCGGCGGGGCGCTCGTTTGATGGCGGGCGGCCTCGAACCGCTCGACGCGGTGCCGGGATTTTCGGTCCCGGTTCACAGGGCGCTGACCGAGCATATCCTGCTCGGCGGCGCACCGCGCTCCATCGCGATTCTGAACGGGCCGCTTGCCGGAGCCGTGGGTCTCGGCCTGCGCCTCTGGCTGGTCGGCCTTGCAATATGGGCCATCGGCCATTTCGCGGCCGTGTGGGCTGCAAAGCGTGATCCGCAATTCGTCGAGGTCGGGCGCAGGCATCTGCGCATCCCGGCCTTTCTGACGGTTTGAGCGGGAGCCAATTCATGATGAACCTTTCCGAATACCGCCGCACCGCCGCCCGTCTCTCCGACTACCTGCCCTGGGCGGCGCTGGTCGGCTCGGGTGTTGTCTTGAACAAGGACGGTTCATTCCAGCGCACCGCGAAGTTTCGCGGCCCCGATCTGGATTCCGCCGTCGCCGCCGAGCTGGTCGCTGTCGCAGGCCGCATTAACAACGCCGTGCGCCGTCTCGGCTCCGGCTGGAGCATTTTTGTCGAGGCGCAGCGCAGCGAGGCGGCGACCTATCCCGACAGCATGTTTCCCGATCCCGCATCGGCGCTGGTCGATGCGGAGCGTAAGGCCGGTTTCGAGGAAGCGGACGCGCATTTCGTGTCCGGCTATTTCCTGACCTTCCTCTGGCTGCCCCCGGCCGAGGAAGCCGCCCGCGCCGAAACATGGCTCTACGAGGGCCGCGAGAAGACCGGCGTGGACCCGTGGGAGTTGCTGCGCGGCTTCATCGACCGCACCGACCGCGTGCTGGCCTTGCTCGACGGCTTCATGCCGGAGTGCCGTTGGATGGATGACGGCGCGACGCTGACCTATCTCCATTCCACCATCTCCACCAACCGGCATCGGGTTCGCGTGCCCGAGGTGCCAATGCACCTCGACGCGCTGCTCGCCGACCAGCCCTTGACCGGCGGGCTGGAGCCGCGCCTTGGCGACGCGCATCTGCGCGTGCTGACCATCGTAGGCTTCCCGACCGCGACGACGCCGGGCCTGCTCGACGACATGAACCGGCTGCCGTTCCCCTATCGGTGGAGCACGCGCGCGATCCTGCTCGACAAGACCGATGCGACGCGGCTGCTTGCGAAGATCAGGCGGCAGTGGTTCGCCAAGCGCAAATCCATCGCCGCGATTCTGAAAGAGGTGATGACGAACGAGGCGTCCGCGCTTGTGGACACCGACGCCGCGAACAAGGCGCTCGACGCCGACATGGCCCTGCAGGAACTCGGCGCGGACGTTGCGGGCATGGCCTATGTCACGGCCACCGTCACCGTTTGGGATGCCGACCCGCGCATTGCCGACGAGAAATTGCGCCTGGTAGAGAAGATCGTTCAGGGCCGCGACTTCACCGCCATGGCCGAGACCGTCAACGCGGTTGACGCATGGCTCGGCAGCCTGCCCGGACACGCCTACGCCAATGTCCGCCAGCCGCCCATCAGCACTTTGAATCTCGCCCACATGATCCCGTTATCGGCGGTGTGGGCAGGGCCGGAACGGGACGAGCATTTCGGTGCACCACCCTTGCTCTATGGCCAGACCGAAGGCTCAACCCCGTTCCGGTTTTCTCTCCATGTCGGCGACGTGGGGCACACCCTCGTCGTCGGCCCTACGGGCGCGGGGAAGAGCGTGCTGCTCGCCCTCATGGCGCTCCAGTTCCGCCGTTACGCAAGATCGCAGGTTTTCGCCTTCGACTTCGGCGGCAGCATCCGCGCCGCCGCGCTCGCCATGGGCGGCGACTGGCACGATTTGGGCAATGGCCTCACGGAAGGGGACGAGGCGTCCGTTTCGCTCCAGCCGCTTGCCCGCATTCACGACACCTATGAACGCGCATGGGCGGCGGACTGGATTGTGGCCATCCTCATGCGCGAAGGCATCGCCATCAACCCCGAGGTGAAAGAGCATCTTTGGACGGCGTTGACCTCGCTGGCGTCTGCGCCGGTTGAAGAACGCACCATCACCGGCCTTGCCGTGCTGCTCCAGTCGAACGACTTGAAGCAGGCATTGCGCCCGTTCTGCGTCGGCGGTGCCTATGGCCGGCTGCTCGACGCCGAGACAGAGCATTTGGGATCGGCGGACGTGCAGGCGTTCGAGATCGAGGGCCTTGTCGGGACCGGCGCGGCTCCGGCGGTGCTCGCCTATCTGTTTCATCGCATCGGCGACCGGCTCGACGGGCGGCCGACGCTGCTCATCATCGACGAAGGCTGGCTTGCGCTGGACGACGAGGGATTCGCCGGCCAGCTCCGCGAGTGGTTGAAAACCCTGCGTAAGAAAAACGCTTCCGTCATCTTCGCCACGCAGTCGCTCAGCGACATCGACGGCAGCAACATAGCGCCCGCCATCATCGAGAGCTGCCCGACGCGGCTCCTGCTGCCGAACGAGCGCGCCATTGAGCCGCAGATCGCGGCGATCTATCGCCGCTTCGGCCTCAATGACCGCCAGATCGAGATTTTGGCACGGGCCACGCCCAAGCGGGATTACTATTGCCAGTCGCGGCGCGGCAACCGGCTGTTCGAGCTGGGCCTGTCCGAAGTCGGCCTCGCGCTCTGCGCCGCATCCTCCAAGTCCGACCAGACGCTCATTGCGCAGATCGTCGCCGAACACGGCCGCGCCGGCTTCCTCGCCGCATGGCTGCACGAGCGCGGCGTCGATTGGGCGGCCGACCTGATCCCGAACCTCACCAATCTTGCCGACCGGCCGGAATCCGCCGTGCCGGCCGTGCCGGATACCCACTCCACACAGGAGATTCTTCCATGACCTATCCCAAGATCGTCGGGGCCTCGGCCCTCGCGCTGGCGCTCGCCGTGCCCGTAGCATTGTCGCCCATGCTGGCAAGCCCGGCCCATGCCCAGCTCTTCGGCTTCGGCCGCATCGTTTATGACCCCAGCAATTATGCGCAAAGCGTCCTGACGGCCGCACGCACGCTGGAGCAGATCAACAACCAGATTCAGAGCCTCCAGAACGAGGCGCAGATGCTCATCAACCAGGCCCGCAATCTGGCGAGCCTGCCGCATTCCTCGCTCCAGCAGCTCCAGCAGAATGTCCAGCGCACGCAGCAACTATTAGGCCAAGCTCAGAACATCGCTTTCGAGGTCGGGCAGATCGACCAGGCGTTCCAGCACCAATACGGCAATGTCTCGCTTTCGGCGACCGAACAGCAACTCGTCGCCGACGCGCGTTCGCGCTGGGAGAACACTGTCGGCGGCTTGCAGGACGCCATGCGCGTGCAGGCAGGTGCGGTCGGCAATATCGACAGCAACCGCGCCGAGATGGCCGCGCTTGTCGGCCAGAGCCAAGGCGCGACCGGGGCATTGCAGGCGACGCAGGCCGGCAACCAGCTCCTTGCCCTCCAATCGCAGCAGCTTTCCGATTTGATCGCGGTCATCTCGGCATCCGGCCGTGCCGAGGCGCTGACCGAGGCGGAACGCGCGACCGCCGCCGAGCAGGGCCGCATCCAGCGCGAACGGTTCCTGACGCCGGGCACCGGCTATCAGCCGGGCAACGCGCAGATGTTCAGCAACGGCAACAACTGATCGGGAGGTTCGCCATGGACGGCAAGATGCTGGCTCGGCTCGGGGCCGTGGTGTTCGTCGCCATCGCCGTGACAGTGACCGCAATCGACATGACGCGGAAGGACGAACCTTCCGCGTCACCGGCCGCGCCGGCCCTCCAGCCGCCAGCCGATCCGCTGCGCGAGGAACAACGCCGCTGCCAGCAACTCGGCGAAGCCGCCGCCAGTGATGCCGAGTGCCTGCGCGTCTGGGCCGAGACCCGCGACCGCTTCCTCGGCCGTGACCGCAGCGAGGCGCGCTGACCATGGGCAACACGGGCGTCATCGACAATTTTCTCGGCGTCTTCACCTCCTACATCGACAGCGGTTTCGGCCTGCTCGGCGGCGAAGTCGCATTCATCGCAACGACGCTGATCGTCATCGACGTGACGCTGGCTGCGCTGTTCTGGGCTTGGGGCGCGGATGACGACATCATCGCCCGGCTGGTAAAGAAGACCCTGTTTGTCGGCGTCTTCGCGTACATCATCAGCAACTGGAACAACCTTGCCCGGATCGTCTTCGACTCGTTCGCCGGCCTTGGCCTCATGGCGTCGGGCACCGGCTTTCCCGTCGAAGACCTGATGCGTCCCGGCCGTGTCGCGCAGACCGGCCTTGATGCTGGCCGTCCGCTGCTCGATTCCATTTCCGACCTGATGGGCTGGATCGCCTTCTTCGAGAACTTCATCCAGATCGCCTGCCTGCTCTTCGCCTGGGCGCTGGTCGTGTTGGCTTTTTTCATCCTCGCCATCCAGCTTTTCGTGACGCTGATCGAGTTCAAGCTGACGACGCTCGCCGGGTTCGTGCTGATCCCCTTCGGCCTGTTCGGGAAGACCGCCTTCATGGCCGAACGCGTGCTCGGGAATGTCGTCTCGTCCGGCATCAAGGTCTTGGTCTTGGCCGTCATCATCGGCATCGGCTCGACCCTGTTTAGCCAGTTCACGGCAGGGTTCGGCGGCCAGACCCCGACCATCGACGAGGCCATGGCGATTGTGCTGGCCGCCCTGTCGCTGCTCGGCCTCGGCATCTTCGGCCCCGGCATCGCTAACGGCATCGTTTCGGGCGGCCCGCAGCTCGCCGCGGGCGCGGCCGTGGGAACCGGCCTTGCGGTCGGCGGCGCGGCCGTCGCCGCAGGCGGTGCAACCGTGCTCGCCGCCAAGGGCGGTGCCACCGCCCTGTCCGGAGGGGCCGCGGCCGTCCGCGGCGGTGCGGCAACCGCGGGCGCGGCGACCGCCGCCTATAGCGTCCGCGCGCTCGGCCAATCCGGGGCGGGCGCTGCCGCTTCCGGCGTTGGCGGTGTCGCGCGTGCCGCTGGATCGGCCGCCATCTCGCCCCTCAAACGTGCCGCCGCAGGTACGTCCCAATCAGTCAAATCCAGCTTCAGCGAGGGCGTGCGCACGGGCTTTGCCGCCAGCGGGGGCACGTCCTCCATGGGCACGGTCGACGGCGCAGGCGCCGCCCCAACCGCATCATCCGCAGCGATGGGCGACCCTCCCGCGTGGGCGCAAAAGATGCAGCGCTCCCGGGCCATGATCCACGGCACGACCATGGCCGCCCATGCGGTGCGCTCCGGCGACAGCCACGGCTCCGGCTCTTCCATCAACCTTTCCGAAAGTGACCGCTCATGAGCATCTTCAAACGACCGGCAACCCACTACGGCAAATCGCCGGAACCCGAGACGCCCTATCAAAAGGCCGCGCAGGCATGGGACGAGCGTATCGGATCGGCCCGCGTGCAGGCGAGAAACTGGAGGCTCATGGCCTTCGGCTCCCTGATCCTTTCGGCCGGCTTTGCTTCGGCGCTGGTCTGGCAATCCGCACGCGGGACCGTGGTGCCGTGGGTGGTGCAAGTCGATAATCTTGGACAGGCGCAAACCGTCGCGCCCGCGAACGCCGATTATCGCCCGACTGACCCACAGATCGCTTTCCATCTCGGCCGTTTCATCGAGCAGGTGCGCGGCCTCCCGTCCGACGCGATCATCGTCCGACAGAACTGGCTTCGCGCCTACGAGTTCACCACGGATAGAGGCGCGGCGGCACTCAACGACTATGCCCGCGCCAATGACCCGTTCACCCGCGTCGGCCGCAGCCAAGTCGCCGTCGAGGTCTCGAGCGTCATCCGGGCGTCCCCGACCAGTTTCCGCGTGGCGTGGACCGAACGGCATTATGAGAACGGCCATCTCTCCACCACCGAACGCTGGACCGCCATCCTGACCATCGTCATTCAGACGCCCCGCAATGCCGAGCGCCTGCGCGCCAACCCGTTGGGAATCTACGTCAACGCAATTTCGTTGTCGCGGGAGATGAGCCAATGAAGACGATCACCCGCACCCCTGCAATTGCGGCCGTGCTGCTTTCGGCCACCATGCTCGCAGGTTGCGCCACCAACCGGCCGCCGCAATTCAGCTACGACGCCAGCGTGCCGCCACTGCCGACTGTGCACGCGGCGGCAACCGACAACACGGCCCGGCCTCTGCATGTGCCGCCGGCATGGACAGTCGCGCGCGGCGGCACCGCCGCCGGCACACCGACCGGCCGCGTCGAGAACGCCAACGCAGCCGCCCGCGTCGAGCCGCGCCGCGAAGGCTATTACAATGCCATACAGGTTTTCCCGTGGAGCGAAGGCGCGCTTTATCAGGTCTATGCCGCAGTCGGACAGATCACCACCATTGCGCTGGAGCCGGGCGAAAGCCTGACCGGCGCAGGGCCGATCGCGGCCGGCGACACCGCCCGCTGGATCATTGGCGACACCGAGAGCAGCAGCGGTGCGAACCGCCGTGTCCATATCCTCGTGAAGCCGACGCGCGAGGACATTTCGACAAACCTTGTCGTCACCACCGACCGGCGCATCTACATGATCGAGCTGCACGCCCGCGAATCGCTTTACATGCCGGCCGTAGCCTGGGCCTATCCCGCACCGCCGCCCGGCCAGCGCCAGACCGTTCCGGCCGCGCCCGTCATCCCGGCCGAAGCCGCGCGGAACTATCGCTACGCATTGCAGGTGCAGGGCGACAGCCCGCCATGGCGGCCGGTCTCCGTCTTCGACGATGGCCGCCGCGTCTATGTCGTCTTCCCGGCCGGGATCGTGCAGGGCGAGATGCCGCCGATCTTCGTGCTCGGCTCAGACGGCGAGCCGCAGATCGTCAACAGCCGGGTTCACCAGAACGTCCTGATCGTGGATCGCCTGTTCGGCGCGGCCGAGCTGCGCCTTGGCAGCGGCAACCGCCAGCAGGTTGTCAGGATCGTCCGCACCAACCCGACGCAGGCTGCCGCCGCGCAGCCCGCCAGCGCGACCGGAGATTCCCCGTCATGACCGACAACACAATCACCGATACCGCCGCACCGATGCGGCTGCGCGCCGAACCGCCGCGCGTCACCCGCCTGTCCCGCAAAATGCTGGCCGGCGTCGGAGCCGTTGCCATGCTTGGCATCGGCGGGGCGCTGATCTACGCGCTCCATACCCGCGATGCGGGACCGGGAGGGGACGAGCTTTATTCGACCGAAAACCGGCCTACGGCGGACGGCCTCTCCGGTCTGCCACGCGACTATACCGGCCCTGTCTTGGGGCCGGCGCTGCCCGGCGACCTCGGCCGCCCGATCCTCGACGCTCAGAACCGGGGACAGCCGGTTGCGCCGCCCGCGATAGTGACGCCCGCCGTCGATCCCGAGGAAGAACGCCGCCGCGCAGAAGAAGAAGCCGCGCGCTTGAGCAATGTGTTCTTCCAGTCCGGCCCGCGCGCAGGAGCCGCCCCCGGAGCAACCAGGCCCGGTCTTGGCCTCGGCGGCCAGCCTGCGACACAGGACCGGCACGCGGCTTTCCTCAATGGACCTGTGGACCGGCAGACCGTCGCGCCGGATCGCGTCACGCCGCCGGCATCGCCCTACATCCTTCAGGCCGGGGCCGTGATCCCGGCCGCGCTCATCACCGGCATCAGGTCCGATCTTCCGGGCCAGATCACCGCGCAGGTGACGGAGAACGTCTACGACAGCCCGACCGGCTCGTTGCTCCTGATCCCGCAGGGAACGCGCATCATCGGTCAATACGATGATGGCGTGACTTTCGGCCAGCGCCGCGTGTTGCTGGTGTGGAATCGCCTGATCCTGCCGGGCGGCCGTTCCATCGTCCTTGAACGCCTGCCGGGCGCGGACGCCAGCGGCTATGCCGGACTGGAAGACGGGGTTGATTACCACTGGTGGGATCTGATGAAGGCCGCAGGGCTGTCCACGTTGCTCGCAGTCGGCACGGAGCTGGCGACCAGCGACGAGGACCGGCTGATCCGCGCCATCCGCGACGGGGCGCAGGATACCGTCAATCAGGCGGGCCAGCAGATCGTCCAGCGTCAATTGCAGGTTGCGCCGACGCTCACGATCCGGTCGGGCTTCCCGGTCAGGATCATCGTGACCCGCGACCTTGTGTTCGAGCCGGCAGGAGGCTGACCATGACGAAATTGAAGCTCGGCCCCATCGTCGAGGACAAGCCCGTGAAGGTGACGGTGGAGCTGCCCGCTCCGCCTCACCGCGATCTGGTCGCCTATGCCGAAGTGCTGGCCCGCGAGAGCGGCCAGCCCGCTGCCGATCCCGTCAGGCTGATCGTGCCTATGCTGGAGCGGTTCATCGCCACGGATCGGGGGGTTGCCAGAGCGCGGCGCACAAACTGATTGCAAAGTAAGGACGGTGTGCTAGAAATTAACCGATTGCACTTTGCCTTCGGTTTTCTGATGCCAACATATTCTCGTTCCGGCTGTCCCATAAATCTCGCAACCGAGGTCGTCGGTGATCGCTGGAGCATGATTGTCCTGCGCGACATCATTTTTGGAGAACGCAGGACATTCCGGGATATTCTAACCAACTCCCTTGAAGGGATCGCCAGCAACATTCTCGCCGACAGACTTCGAAAGCTTGTCGAAAACGGCATGCTCACGGCTGCCGCCGATCCGCATCACAAGCAACGAACCATCTACAGTTTGACAGAGAAATCCATTGCACTGCTTCCAGCGCTGGTAGCGCTGGGCGCCTGGGCGCGGATGTTTCTCTCGGTATCTCCTGAATTGGCAATAAGAAACCAAGTCCTCGAAGAGGGGGGGGTGGCTCTGCAAAATGCCTTTATGGACGAACTGCGTACCCAGCATCTGGGCGCTTCGGCCCCCGAAGATAATCAAGCGATCTCAGAAAAATTACGAGCCGCCCATGCGGCTTTTGATGCTGCTTCCCGCAAACCCTGAAAGGAAAGACAAATGCCCAAATTCGTTACCATCGGATATGGCGACCAGGCCGGATACGACAGGACAGCTAGCACAGTCAGGGATGCTGCCCACGCCCAGGATCAAAAACTTCGCGCCGAGGGAGCGCTTATCGGAATAGCGGGTGCACCTGTTCAGGTCAGGAACCACGATGCGAAAGGTGTTGATGTCGTTGAAGGTGCCTTCATGACGACTAGTCTGCCGATTGCCGGCTTCGCCGTGATCGAAGCGGCCGATCTTGACGAAGCGATCCAAAAGGTCTCGCAGGTCCCTTGCGCGGTTGCCCATGGTGTCGTTGAGGTTTGGCCATTGCGATAGTGGGATAGACGAAGCCAAGCGCCAGAGATCGCGGCGTACGGTATTTCCCAGTAATTTTCGGATTTTTCCTGTTTGTCGCGGATCAGCAGATGCCAGAAATTGCCAATCTTATTGCTTTTGCTTTTATAGCGCTGGGAATGGTCCTGACACCGGGACCAAACATGGTCTACCTCATTTCCCGATCTATCTCCCAAGGGCGCTTGGCAGGATTGATTTCGCTTGGCGGGGTCGCGCTGGGCTTTGTATTCTATATGCTTTGCGCAGCATTCGGTATCACCGCCTTAGTCATGGCGGTGCCATTTGCCTACGACACATTGCGATTTGCCGGGGCTCTATACCTGCTCTACCTCGCGTGGCAGGCGGTCAAACCTGGAGGGCGCTCGGCATTCGAGGTGCGCGAACTTCCTAAAGACAGTCCACGCAAGCTGTTCATGATGGGGTTCCTGACCAACCTCCTGAACCCCAAGATTGCCGTTATGTACCTATCGCTGCTGCCGCAGTTCATCGACCCCGCCGCAGGTAGCGTTCTGTCTCAATCGATCGCTCTGGGATTGACCCAGATTATGGTCAGTGTGAGCGTAAATGCGCTGATCGCTATTGCCGCCGGTACGATAGCTATGTTTCTCACTTCTCGGCCGACCTGGATCGTTGTGCAGCGTTGGTTGATGGGAACGGTACTGGCTGCACTGGCTCTAAGGATGGCTACAGAAGCGCGGCGTTAAACTCGGCGCCCACAGTCAACCATCCATACTCCATCGCATCCATCCCCACTGCACTTGCTCATAGCTTATGGTAACAACCCCGGCTTGTTACGGGAGTGCCGCCAGCGCATAGGCGCAAATGCGGCACGCTACAGTCCACCGACTGCCCTCCATGGTTCGCCTAATCCGGGGGCCTTCAGCGCCCCGGAATCCACACCGAACCAAGGAGGATTCCATGTGCGCAGAGCGCCACCGCGCCCGCAAAGGGCGACCGCGACACCCGGCCCCCGAAGCACTTCCCGACGATCTGTTCGACTACGCCGACGATCCCGCACAGGAAGGCCGGGCACGAGCTGCCGACGCGCCGCTTCTCGGCCCGAACGGACAGAGCATGCGCGTCACCGACGACTGGCCCGAGGATGTGCCTGTCACCGACGCCGAGATTGACGTGTTCGAACGTTGGTTTGGCGACGTGTTTGACGAACTCTTGAATCCGCGAAAGCCGGATGATGTTTTGCATTTCCTATCAGATATTGATAGGAAAAAGACATGAGCGTGGATCGTGATCCGGGCCTCGACACGCTTCTGGACCTTGATGGACAGATGCTCTTTGTCGATCCCGAGGGCGGCCATTGGGTGAAGTTCGTCGTAACCCGCGTTCCGGCATCGCCGGAAAAGCCGCACGGCCTCGATTATTCGCTTACGCTTCACGGGCCTTCGGGCGAGCGGCTGGTCGGCCTCGATAACGCCCATCCGGTCGGGCGGGGCAAGAGGGGCGAGCCGATGGACCATCGGCACCGCCTCCAAACTGTGAAGCCCTACGCCTACGAGGATGCGGCCACTTTGCTGGCCGACTTCTGGCAGGCGGTTGACGCAGTGTTGAAGGAGCGAGGTTCCCTATGACCACATTGAAAGTCGGGATTGCCGACTACGAAGAAATGAAGGCCCGCACCATGCGGATTGCCAAGGGCGAGGAAAAGCCCGCGCCCGGCGACCCCAAGGTGTGGTTCACCTCGACCGAATCCTTTGCCAAGGTGCTGTCGGCCAGGAACCGCGAGTTGCTGCGCGTCATCGCCGAGAAAGCCCCGGCGTCGCTGGAGGAACTGGCGGAAATCACCGGCCGGGCCGGCTCCAATCTCTCACGCACCCTGAAAACCATGGAGAGCTATGGCCTCGTGAGGCTTGAGCTGGGGCATGGGCGTAAACTCGCGCCCAAGGTCGTGCATGACCGGGTGGAGCTGGCGTTGCCCCTGATCGACCGCCCCAAGGCGAAGAAGGCTATAGGAGGCCGACCATGAACATGCACAGCCCAACCGCTACCGCCCGCGCCGCGCTCTATCTGCGCGTCTCCACTGCCCGGCAGGCCGAGCATGACATTTCCATTCCCGATCAGAAGCGGCAGGGCGAAGCCTATTGCGAGCAACGCGGCTACCAACTCGTTGAAACCTATGTCGAGCCGGGCGCAACCGCCACCAACGACAAGCGCCCCGAGTTCCAGCGCATGATCGAAGCTGGCACGTCCAAGCCCGCGCCCTTCGATATTGTCGTGGTGCATAGCTTCTCGCGCTTCTTCCGCGATCATTTCGAGATGGAGTTCTACGTCCGGAAGCTGGCGAAGAACGGCATCAAGTTGGTGTCTATCACGCAGGAAATGGGGGATGACCCCATGCACCAGATGATGCGGCAGATCATGGCGCTGTTCGACGAGTATCAGTCGAAGGAGAACGCCAAGCACGTCCGGCGCAATGGGCGTCAAGGCTATTGCCACTTATCTCAACGAGCGCAACTTCTTCACCCGTGACGGTGGCAAATGGGGGCTGGCGCAAATCCACGCCATCCTGACCCGGACCACCTATATCGGCGAACACAGGTTCAACACACGCTCGCATAAAAACCGGGAGAAGAAGCCGGAGAGCGAGGTCGCCATCATGACGGTGCCTCCCTTGATCGAGCGCGATATATTCGACGCTGTGCAAGCGCGTTTGAAGTCGCGTGATCCTTTGGTGACGCCGGCACGGATCTCCAGCGGTCCCACGCTGCTGACGGGCATTTGCTTCTGCGCAAAGTGCGGAGGTGCCATGACGCTACGCACTGGAAAGGGAAGCGCTGGGCAAACATACCGATACTACACCTGCTCGACCAAGGCGCAGCAGGGCAACACCGGCTGCAAGGGTCGAGCGATTCCGATGGGCAAGCTGGCCCATCTCGTCGCCGATCATATTGGAGATCGCTTGCTCCAGCCCAAGCGGCTGGAATCCATCCTTTCCAGCGTCATCGACCGGCGTCAGGAGCGTGTCGAGCGTCGCCGAGCGCATCTGGCAGAGCTTAACAGACGAATCACAGAGACTGACCAACGGATCGGCCGTCTGTTTGACGCCATCGAAGGTGGAATGATCGACAAGTACGACGCTATGGCGAAAGAGCGCATGGCAAGTCTCAAGGCATTGCGTGACCAAGCCACCGCCGACGTCGAGCGAACGCAGCTCGCCCTCAATAGCTCAGGTAGTCAGGGTGTCACGCCCGACATGCTCAAGGCCCTCGCCTGTAAGGCGCGTGAACGGATACGGCTCGACAATGGCGGATATCATCGCGACCACCTTCGCGCCCTGGCGCAGCGGGTCGAGGTTGCTGACGATGAGGTTCGTATCATGGGATCAAAGTCAGAACTTCTGCGAACGCTGGTCGCCGCTTCCAGCGTAGAAACGGCGGCGTTCGGCGTTCAGAGTTCTGTACTAAAATGGCGCACCCGACAGGATTCGAACCTGTGACCTCTGCCTTCGGAGGGCAGCACTCTATCCAGCTGAGCTACGGGTGCATGCGGTAAACCGCAATGCGCTGCACGACCCGGAAGCCAGTGCAGATGAAAACTCTCCTAGCCGATAGTTCGTTCATCGGCAAGCACGATACCAAACTTCTCATCCCGAAAAGCACTCTCTCGTGAAACAATAAGTCACACAATTTGGTTGTCCATGCTTGACGATGCCGCTCGTATGGGAAAGGAACTAACCGTGGCGTGCATCCAGCCTGCGGCAAAATTCCCTGGCCCGGGCATAAGCAATTCGGCAGATGCAGCCACCCTTAAAAGCACGGGAGAATTTCATGCCGATTACCGGCGAAAACCTGATTGATGGCAAAGCCATCCACGGCACAAACGGCGAAGTTCGCGCCTTTAACCCAAACACCGGTGAAACGCTGGAGCCAGCTTTTGGCGGTGCAACGCAAGCCGATCTGGATCGTGCCTGCGCTCTGGCCTCAGAAGCCTTTGACGATTATCGCAACCGGCCCCTGGAAGAGCGCGCAGCATTTCTGGAAGCGATTGCCGACAACATTATGGCGCTTGGCGACGAGCTGGTAGACCGTTGCGTGGCCGAAAGCGGCCTCATGCGCGGGCGCGTGGAAGGCGAGCGTGGCCGCACCGTGGGCCAGCTTCGCTTCTTTGCGCAAATCGTCCGTAAGGGCGACTTTTTGCGCGTTGTCAAAGATGCCGCAGACGAAGACCGCAAGCCCGCACGCAAGCCAGAGCTGAAAGCCCGCATGGTTGGTTTGGGTCCGGTTGCAGTGTTTTCGGCCTCCAACTTTCCCCTGGCCTTCTCGATTGCGGGCGGCGATACCGCATCTGCACTGGCTGCTGGTTGCCCGGTTATAGCCAAGGCGCACTCCGCACATCTCGGCACCTCCGAGTTGATCGGCCGCGCAGTACAGAAGGCTGTGGCCGATGCAGGTCTGCCATCCGGCACCTTTGCGCTGCTGTTTGATACCGGCCGCAAAGTTGGTCAGGGCCTGGTTGCAGATTCGCGAATCAAAGCCGTCGGCTTTACCGGATCTCGCGGCGGCGGCACCGCCTTCATGAAGATTGCACAGGAGCGGGCCGAGCCAATTCCGGTTTACGCCGAAATGAGCTCAATCAATCCGGTTCTTCTGTTGCAGGGCGCATTGTCTGAACGCGCAGAGAAAATCGGCGCGGCATTTGCGCAGTCTGTCACGCTGGGCGCTGGTCAGTTCTGCACCAATCCTGGCCTGTTGCTGGCAGTCGCAGGCGATGACCTGACGCGGTTTGAAAAATCTGCTGCCGAAGAGCTGGCCAAGCTGCCCGCACAAACCATGCTGACCGCCGGAATTCACAAATCCTACGAAGAGGGCGTTTCACGGCTTGAAAACCATGCCGCTGTCACCACCCTGGCGCACGGTCAGGCCGGGCAGAACTGCCAGGGGCAGGCTGCGCTGTTTACGGTGTCGGGGCAGGAGTTTCTGTCGGATCCGGCTTTGCACGAAGAGGTCTTCGGCGCCGCATCCCTGCTGGTTCGCTGTCAGAACATGGCCGAGTTGCAGACCATCCTTGAAAAGCTGGAAGGCCAGCTAACCATTGCGGTTCACCTGGCTGATTCCGATTCAGAGAGTGTTCGGTCGTTGTTGCCGCTTATGGAACGCCGTGCGGGCCGCTTGCTCGTCAATGGGTTTGGCACTGGTGTCGAGGTTTCCACCGCTATGGTTCATGGCGGACCGTTCCCCGCCACCTCCGATGGTCGGTCCACCTCGGTCGGCGCTCTGGCCATTGACCGGTTCCTGCGTCCGGTTTCCTACCAGGACTTCCCCGCAGCCCTGCTGCCCGCTGAGCTGCGCGATCTCTGAATGCGCTGTTCCGGTGGTCTGGCGGCAAGTTTGCTGCCGGGCCACCAAAGCCGTTGCGCCATTTGCCGCAACATGAGCGCTCTGGCGCTTGCGCGCTTCCGACTGCGAACGCATGCGCTTGCCGCTGCGAAGCTCGCGCGAAACTCGTTCATAAAAAGCATTGCCGCCGGCAATCGCCACATAATTCATGTTGGGATAGCCGAATGACAGCCCGGCGGTGTGAAAAAACATCGCATCGCCCACCAACGCATGCCGTTCGCCAACAAGAACCCGCTCTGCATTGCGCTCGGCGCGCGCTTTGTCTTCGGTCATTTTCCGCGTGAGAACACCTTGGGCGAACTGGTTTTTCTGCCCGACAACCTCGCAGACAGATTGCGGATAGTTGCCTGAATTAACCCGGTTCATCACCACGGTGCCAACTGCAAGCATGCCTTCGTCACTGGATCGGTTGGACTCAAAATACATGGCGCGAGCCATGCATTCCTTTTCCGCCGGATCGACCTTTGGCTCAGGAGCCAATGCCGCCATATCTGTTGACTGACAACCCGCAAGCGCCCCCACCCCCAGAAGCAACATTGCTGCCAGAATGGCGCGCGAAACAGTCTGCGAAAATAGCATTGATAACCGTGAAGCTGTTTGTCCCGTTACAGCGTTTATGTTCCAGATAAGGCAAGATAAGGGCAAGGCTGCTGCGGCGCTTGCGCGCAGGATGATGTGGCTGATGATAACGGATATTATCGTGTGTCTGACGATACTTGATTGGAGACAAAATCAATCTGCCTTATAGCATCACGCGGATTGGAGAATGCTATGTTTGCGACCATGGATGGCCCGTTTGAAATGCTCATGATTCGGGCTGTATTGGCTGCCGCAATGGGCTGTCTTCTGGCCGTTTCGCCCGCGCAGGCACAGGAAATCGGCACCATACAGCAGCTCTATGAAGGACGCCTGCTGCCCGATATGCAGGTGAGAACATTTCGGGATGCCGACAAGCTGGCAAATGTGGCTGTTTCACGTGCGGAAGGGCCTGTGCGGATGTTTCTGCCATCCTCCCGATCACTGGATGGTCTGGTCATACCGTCCGGCGGCAAGAATTATGACCTTTACGACTATATGTCGATGAACCGGGTAGCCGGCCTCCTGGTCCTTAAAGATGGGCAAACTGCCTTTGAGGATTATGAGCTCGGCAATGATGAAACCGCACGCTGGATGTCCATGTCAGTCACGGCATCGATAACATCGGTTCTTGTCGGCGCGGCAATTCATGACGGGGCCATTGGAAGCATAGACGATCGGCTGGACAAGTATCTGCCGCAGCTTGAAACCACGGCCTATGAGGGTGTCACCATTCGTCAGGCGCTTCTGATGTCGTCTGGTGTCAAATGGAATGAGCGCTATTCCGACCCGGCGTCTGAACATCGCTTGTTGCTGGATGCGCAGGAAGCCGAAAACAGGCAGCAAATCGATGATTTGTTTTCAGGGCTGGAACGTGCAGGTGATCCGGGAACCTTGTGGAACTATTCAACCGGCGAAGCTTATCTTCTCGCATCCGTAGTTACGGCCGCAACTGGCACGAGGCTTTCAGACTATCTGTCTGAAAAGATCTGGCGGCGAGCCGGCATGGAAAGTGATGCCGTTTGGTGGCTGGATTCCGCAGATGGGCAGGAGCTTGGGGGAACCGGCTTTTCCGCGCGGTTGCGGGATTTTGCCCGATTGGGCCAGTTCATTCTTGAAGACGGCGTGATCGATGGTGAGCGTATTTTGCCGGAGGGCTGGGTCAGAGCCGGCGGCACATCACACGAGATCGGTGGAAGACAGGTCGACTTTGGTTACATGTGGTGGCCGGTTGCGCAAAATGAGGGTTTTGAGCAGGACGGAGCCTTCGCTGCAATTGGTGATTTTGGCCAGTATATCTACATCAATCCCCGGCGCAGGGTAGTGATTGCCATGTGGGGTGCGCAATCAAAACCGGAAGGTTCCTGGCCAATTGATGAGAATAACTTTCTTGAGGCAGTCTCTCGCAAGCTCGATTGAAAACTGAGCGTTGACATTATTTTTTCGCTCGCCATTCTCGTACAAATTCCGAGGGGTGCGCGCAGATTCGTCCGCGAGCTGAGATGATGATTGTCAAACCCTTGAACCTGATCCGGGTCATTCCGGCGTAGGAACGGAGGTTGCCGTGTGGCGTCGCCGTTATGACTTGTTCAGACGGCCAGATCCTGCGGTTGCTTTTTTCAGCCACGGTCAATCCGGCTCCAGTCATGTGTGGAGTGTGTAATGACGTTCATTGCGTTGACCATTGCCGGTTCGGACAGTTCCGGTGGTGCTGGAATTCAGGCCGATCTGAAGACCTTTTCCGCAATGGAAGTCTACGGGGCCAGCGTCATAACCGCAATCACAGCGCAGAACACGCTCAGCGTCAAAGCCATTGAGAATGTTTCACCGGCGATGATTGCCGCGCAAATTGATATGGTTCTCAACGATCTGGACGTTAAAAGCATCAAAATAGGCATGGTGTCGTGCAAGGATTCCATTGTTGCAATAGCTGACCGGCTGGAAGCGCACCGGCGCCGCATCATTCTTGACCCTGTCATGGTGGCAACATCGGGCGACAAGCTGCTGGAAGACAGGGCAATCACGGCTTTGATGACGCGGTTGTTGCCGCTGGCCGACCTTGTAACGCCCAACATTGCGGAAGCGGCCTTGCTTTCGGGCATGCCCAGGGCAAAAAGCTTTGCCGAAATGGAAGAGCAAGCCAGCATTATCCTGCATTATGGTCCAAGAGCAGTGCTGATGAAGGGTGGCCATTCAGCAGAGAAAGACAGCACCGATATATTGTTCACTGCCGGTGGCCAGCCGAGATTCTATTCCGCCCCACGCCTTGATACCAAAAACAATCATGGCACTGGCTGTTCTCTTTCCGCGGCAATTGCCGCGCAGGTGGCAATAGGCGAAGACATGCCGGAGGCGGTTGCCACGGCCAAAGCCTATCTGCACGGCGCACTTGAGGCAGCCGACCAGCTCAGGATCGGCTCCGGCAACGGGCCTGTGCACCATTTTTACAAGTGGTGGCCGGCCTGACACGCCATCCTAAAGCGTCACATAGGTTCCCAACTCGACGACGCGATTGACCGGAATGCGAAAATAATCGATCGCATCATAGGAAAAGCGCGACATCTTTTTGAAGAGCAAGCCCTGCCAACGCGGCATTCCGCTTCTTTCGGCCAACCTTATGGACCGGCGACCGACAAAGAACGTCGTGGACATGACATCGAACTTCATTCCCAGTTCTTTTAACTGGACAAGGGCCTTGATCAGATCAGGTTCTTCGAGAAACCCATAATTCAGGGTGATGCGGCTGAATGAGGGTGAAATCGCCTCATAGACCATGCGATCCGCATCTTGAACAAATGGAGAGTTTGCGGTTTTGACGGTTACAATCACGTTGCTGTCGTGCAGCACGCGGTTGTGTTTCAAATTGTGCAAAAGAGCCGATGGAATAATTTCCGGCGTGCCGGTCAGGTACATGGCTGTTCCGGGCACCCGTGTGACCGATGTTGAGCCCGCCATATTCTGAATGAATGTGTCGAGTGGCAGGCTTTCGCGCCTGGCTTTTTCGGTCAGGACACGGGTTCCGCGGACCCATGTGACCATCAGAAGCACGATGAAAGCGCCGATGACCAACGGCAGGTAGCCGCCATCGCCAAGCTTCAGAAGATTGGCCGCAAGAAAGGCCGTATCGATGATCAGGAAAGGGGTCACGACGATGATGGACAGGCTCAGGCCCCATTTCCAGCCATAGGCAAAAACCACAATTGCCAGCAGACTGGTCACAATCATCGTACCGGTTACCGCGATACCATAGGCGGCCGCCAGCGATGACGAATCCTGAAAATACAGGATCAGCATGACAACGCCCGCCAGCATGAGCCAGTTGACGGTCGGAATGTAAATCTGCCCGTGCTCGGTTTCAGATGTGTGCTCGATTTGAAGACGTGGAAGCAACCCAAGTTGTATGGCCTGCCGGGTCAGCGAAAATGCCCCTGTAATGACTGCCTGTCCGGCAATGATGGTTGCCGCGGTTGCCAGAAGAACAAGCGGCAGGCGAGCCCATTCGGGAGCCGACAGAAAGAACAGGTTGGGCAGGGCGCTTGGGTCCATCAGCGCAAAGGCACCCTGGCCCAGATAGTTCAGAAGCAATGCGGGACCAACGAAGCCAAGCCACGCCAACCTTATGGGCCGCCGGCCAAAATGCCCCATATCAGCATAAAGCGCCTCTGCGCCGGTGACCGAGAGGAACACGGAGCCCAGAACAGTAAAGCCGATAATGCCGTGGCTGCTCATGAACCACAGGCCATGAACAGGGTTGATAGCCGCAAGAATTTGCGGTGCGTCGCCAATGTGCATCAGACCCAGCAAGGCAAGGCTGACAAACCATATGGCCATGACTGGGCCGAAGAAAACAGCGACCCGGCCGGTGCCAGAACTTTGCACGGCATACAGCACGACGATGATGGTGATGGAGATCGGCACAATGAACGGGTCAAGAGAGGGCAGCGTAACTTTGAGACCCTCCACCGCCGAAAGCACAGACACGGCGGGAGTCAGGATCGCATCGCCATAGAACAGCGCGGCGCCGACCATGCCAAGCGCCAGCACCACTCGGCTGGGGCGCCGCAAGGCTTTCTGCGCCAGTGCCATCAACGACAGGGCGCCGCCTTCGCCGTCATTGTCCGCCCGTAAAATCAAAACCACATATTTTACTGTGACGACAAACAGAAGAGACCACACAAGCAGTGAAACTATGCCGATAATCTCAGCTTCTGAAGGCGTATGTCCGACATGCAGAAGCGACTCTTTCATGGCGTAGAGCGGGCTGGTGCCGATGTCGCCATACACAATGCCGATGCTGCCCAATGTGGTGGCCGCCAGACCTTTTTTGTGCACGGCGGCTGCTGATCGGCTTCTGGCGGCAGGATTTTTGCGCATGCTGGCATGCGTAGCTGCATTTAATTTCGGCATAGCCGATAACCTTCACGGAAAAACTGGTGCAAATTCTGCAAAGCTTGCCGCTTTGGAACTGCGAGGAAAAAGGAGGATGCCGACTCTGCAAACCGGGAGCAAGCGCTGCGTTCTACGCAGGGGCCTGTGATGTTTAACGGCAATGCAGCTTCGGTGGATTGTTCAGAACACCGCAATGTCAGCCGATCTATACGGCCTGTGGTCGCTCCCTTTCGATCCCGTTCAGCTTCATCAGTTTCTTAATCGGCTGCGCCAAGCATGGCTATTCGGTATCGATAAACGTTTCACTGTTGAGACCGCGCTGGCTTTGGATGTGCTTCACCCGCATTCGGCTCATTTCGCATCTCTAATCCCATTCAAAACCGCGCGCAAGCACAAGATCAACCGCGCGAGTGCACCTGGCACAAACGCCGCAGATCAACCCTGCAAATATTCCTGAAGCATGACCAGCGAATAGGTCATTGCCGCTGCAAACAGCAGCAGGCTGAACCAGATAAGTTGAACCATAACCTGCGACAGAACCCATTTGCGCCAGCGGCATATGCCCCAGATTATGATAAGGATCTGATAGGCCGCCGGATAAAGGAACAGCGCGGCCATTCCCACATTGTATCCTTGCGAAGGGCCGTCACCCTGGATCGCCGAAGCTCCCATAATCCACGGCAGCAGCAAAAGGGCCGCCGCAATCGCCACCGTCAACGGGATGCCATGCACAATTGTCACGCGCAAAAGTTTCAAAACTGTCTCTCATGATTTGACTGTTGAGGAAAAGCAGGACCTTGCGGCAATGTCACCAGATATCAATATCCATCAGCGTTTTGGGATTATCTTCGCCGTCAAAGCTGGCATCAACCGCGAAATACATGATTTCAAATTTGCCCTGCTTGTAACCCCATTTCGTCACTGAATAGGCGTCACCCAGCCCGCGCCATTTGTTGCGTTCCGTCACAGAGCGAGTGCTGGAATCAAAAGTGGCATTCACCACTTCACGCAGGTTTTCCGTTCCGGTGATGATAATGTCGTCCACGATGGTGCTTTCGGTCTCGTCTTCATAGACCACTTTGATCTGAGGCGAGGGGAAGAAAGGCTCTGTAACCTTTCCGTGCTGGTCGGAAAGCAAAAATACCGAAGTCATATTATAAGCGCCGATCCGGCATGGAAATTCAATCATCAGCGCCTGCCGGGCGGCGGTTTCTTCTCCGACCTGCAACTCAAAATGCGCGGGCTGGAGGTCTGCATTATCCAGAGCCTGGCAACCTTCAGGAAGGTTTTCCTTATGAAAAAGGATGGCCCGTTCGATTGCGTCAGCCTGCCAATTGCCTTCCTGTGCCGTGCCGGGAAAGACCAGAAGCCCGGTCAGGACAAGCATCATTATCAAACGCATGGTGAATTTCCTTTGTCGTTTCGAACTTATGACGTTGGCAAGGACGAAGAGCTTAGCCTCTGTCTGACATCAACAGTTCTCCACCTTTAGTTTTGTGACCACCCAAGGTTGCGGCATTCGCCTTCGTCCTATCATTATGAACAAAAGGAACGAGCTGATGAAACGACTTCTGTTTTCCGTTTTCATGGCAATGGTAGCAGTTTCTGCGGCACCGGCGCAGGAAAACGCCGACTACTCGAAATTGACCAATGCACAAATTGAGACGCAGGCCGCCGACTTGCATCCTGCGGCGTTTTACATATTGGCGTCACGACTGCTGGCTGAGGGTCGGGGGCAGGAAGCTGCCAACTGGATGTATGCCGGCCAATTGCGTTATCGCTTTCTGATAACGGCCGGTGGGGAGGCCGCGCAGAACGAGTCTGTGCTTTTCAGCGCCCTTTCCGAACAGGTCGGCCGCCCGGTCAATGAGTATATTGCCGGCAATGTCGACGAATGGCTTGCTGCTATGGACTGGGCATTGGCCTGGGACGCAGACAATCCGAACGGCTTCACCTCCAAGAGCCAGCATGCGGCAGCGTTGAATGAGGTTCGTGCCGGGCTGGGGAAGTTGCGCGCCAATGTTGAGGCAGAGCGTGACAACATTCCGGGGCAGCGCGAGGCCAATGGTCTCGAAAACCGCTGAAGGAGGTTGATATGAATCATTTTGCAAAAGGGATGATCTGGCTTTTCCTTGGCGTTGGGGTTGTTCCGGCGCTGTCTTCCGAGGCGGTTCGCCCCAACGAGCCCCTGCGGGTGGGCAAAACCAACATCCATTGCGTCAAGGAGCCGTGCCCCTGGCTCGGCGTTGTGCAAGCGGGCGCAACAAGCAATGGACCGGCAGGGCTTCTCTGGTCGAGCCAGACTTTGCCAGAGCTTGTCGCCAACCCCGAAGATGCGCAAAACCTCTCTGCCGCGTGGGCCGACGGCCAATGTGTGCTGATCACCGGTCGGCTGGAAAATTCGGTTCTCCACGTCGGAGAGATCGTTGGAAATTGCCCCTGATGATCCGCCTGCACGCATTACTGATCCTGTCTGGCCTTCTGCTGACACCAGTGCTGGCTGACGACGCGTCGGACTTGAATCGTGCTTTGGAGCAAGCGGTGACCGGCGCCGTGCTGGCCGATGCCTATATGAGGGCCTGCGACCAATATGATCCCGATAGTGCGACCTTGCGCCGCGATGCCATGGCCGGATGGTCGCATCGCGTTGATCTGGCGGGCTATCAGCGATTTCTGGAAGGTGCAGCCTCGAGCCTTCCTGACCTCTCTGGTGATATTGAACGACAGGCAGTACCAGCCCGACAGGCCGTTGCCTCGGAAGTTTCGAAGGACATTTCAATCTGTTCGGATTTCAGTACCCGGCTGCGCGAAGATGCCTACGATATTGCGCGTCCGATCAGGAACCTGCTTCGCCTGGCAGACAGGTTCGGCATTGAGGTGGCGGATGCTCCGGCTCTCCCGCAAATTGATTCGGTTGAGCTCATGCCGCTGATTGCGCTTTCTGCGCAACTGGCAGGGAAGATGGACGAAATAGGCTCCAAAGCTGGTGCAGAACAAAACCGCGACCTGCGTGCAGCGCGCGAGGAGCATGCAATGCAGTGGCTGCAACAGCGGCCTGCCGTGGCCGTTCTGGGCCGCATTACAAAGAAAGACGAATTGCGGGAATGGCGCGGCGATCGGCAGTCTGCCTTTGCTGCACGGTGCCTGTCATTCGCCGAAGATGCGCACGAAGACGAAATGGAGCGTGATGTTGGTGGCAACCGCGTGCTTGTCGGCGAAGTCAGATGGTTGCGCGATGATGCTGAAGGCGGAACGCTGGGCCTGAGAGGTTGCCGCATCTTCGTCCATGATCCTTCAACTGTTGAGCTGTCCAGCATGGAGGATGAGAGCGCTGGCGTGGTTCTGCGGCCTCCTGAATATGAGGAAGCTTTCGCCGGTGCTGGCAAAGGAATTGCGGAAAAAGACATTGACCGGGTGCTCTATGACGGCCGGTTTGAAAATCGGCTTGATGGCTTCGGCAATGGCTACACGGACCGTCAGGAAAGCATCTATGTGCTTCTGCGCGATGGCACCGCTTATCGACATGAATGGAATTTTGCTTTCACCGACCTGAACGTCGAGCTTTCCCGTCAGCGAGAGCCCGGAAAATGGTTCAGCTGGTCCGAAAGCAGCGGCTCACTCAAGCTCACAACCGCTGGTGGAGTGGATGCAGGAGGTGAGATTGACCTGTCAGAGGCTCGTGGATTGATGCCTGTACCCCCGGGCCAGACATGGGATCAGACATACTACTATCTCAATGTCGGCATGGGCGGAGTCCGCCGCGACAGAGATTATGCGTTCGCATCCAACGGGCAGCTTGTCCACAAGCGCGGCGGCTTTGTCGCCGGAAACTTTGGCGTTAACTACATCATTGTTGCCGGCGAACCTGACATTGCGACATCCCGCTATAGTTTTGATGGCTACACGCTGTTGATTGATGGGCCAGACGGGCAGGAAAGGCATTTCGCCGCCATTTTCGAAGATGATGCTGCCAGCGCACCGGAAGAAATCATCATCGACGGGCAGGTTCACTGGATGCGCAAGGACGATGAATAAAGCGGCGGTTGCATCGACACCAAGGTTCGGGGCCTTTCGCCCGTCTCATGATTCAGAATGAATTAAAACCTGAAGGGAACGCCCCTGTGAGCCTGTCAATCAAAATCCTTGCTCTCGCTTTACCATTCATGGCGGCAATAACGCTTGCTCATGCGCAGACAGACGTTGTTGAAAGACTTAACGTGCCAGGGCCAATCCAGTTTGATGGCAAGGACTTTGCCCTTGCCTGGACCTCGGCGCCAACCGAGGGCTATTTCAAACAGGAATATGTGCCTGCCGGGCAAGTTGTCGAAACATTCACCGACATGTTTCTGGTGGAGGTGGCCACCCGCCCCTTGCGCCCCATAGATGCCGCTGGCGGCCAGATCCAGAGTTTGCAGGCCCGGAAACAAACCGACCCTGTCGTCAATTATGATATTCTGCACAACGAAAACAGCGGCGAAGTCCTGCTCGATTTTGTGCTGAGCGACCTCAAGGCCGATCCAATTTTCGTCGAATGGAACGCTTATCGTTATGTCGAGCAGCCAGACGGTGAAGGGGTCGTGCTCTATGGCATCAGCCGCCGCGGCTATGGTGATGACGGTGCCAAAGCGCTTCTGGAAAGTCTGAAAACGATCCGCTCACCGACCATTCTTGCGCTTTCAAGTGCTGAGCTGCCGCCAGTCAGCGTGAAAGATTGATGCGAATGTGCAAGACGCCCAGGGCATTTCTGGCCGGGTTCGCTGCACTTTTTGTTGCCAATGCTGCACAGCCCGCTCTGGCATTGCTTGCAGTGCAGAACGACAGCCAGCAATCTCGGGCCCAATTGCAGAAACATCAAAACCCAACTGCGAATGGGCCTGAGAATTTCTTGGAAGCAAGCGGCAGTGAGCGCAGTCTTTTTCCTCACCTGATTGGCCTTCGCCAGACAATGGTTCACACTATCGACAGAGCGGCGGCCTTCGCGTCCACTTTTCCAGATCTGCCGCCAGAACTGGTGAGTGCCTGGGAGCGCGCCATCCGCGCTACATTTGATCCAGAGACAATGGTTGCGCATGCCATAACGCTCTTCGCGAGCGAAATGACGAGGGCAGAGGAACAAGAGGTTATCGCGTTTTTTCAGACAGACGTTGGAAAACGGCTGAAAAATGCGCGGCAGGCTTTTCGTGAACGTCCGGTCGAGACGCCTGAAGGGGCGTTGCTGCGGGAAGAGGCTATGGCTCAGTCCGATCCCACGCGTCACGCCTACTACGCCAAACTTGGCGCAATTATCCAGGGCGAGCCTGATATTGCCAGAATCCGGTTCCTCTCTGCTGCCCTGTGGCAGGCGATTCATGGAGAAACGGCAAGTGACGCTGATATCGAAACCCTTACAGCCACCGTTGCTTTGCCAGACAGCGGCACGATCTTCGCGATGCAATTGCTTCCTGAAATGACGGACGGTGACCTTGCTGCCATACTCGATTTCTTCCAGAGCACAGCCGGGCATCAATTGGCGCAAATCGAAGCAGGGATGTCACTTTCCGCACTTGAAGCACAGAAGGAAGAGCTTTCGAAGCATGTGGAACGTGAAGCCAACCTGACGCGATAATGGCCGCGCACAATGGTTTTCCGGCCAAAAGTCTGCCGCTGCCAGCAGTCTAGTTTCCATGATCCGCATCATATTGCGCGCGAAGGCTGTTGCGCAGCTCGATGAAGCTGGCTCGTATTTTGCCCAGCAGGTCTGAATGGTCCGTTTTGGATGTCACCAGATTTTCTGAAGCTTCGTCCCACTGCAATGCCCAGTCAATGGCTTCAATTCTGGCGCGCGGATCCTTGGCTATGAATGCTTCAACCTGCCGGCCAATCTGATTGTCGATTGCCAGAAATGAGGCGTACTCAGTCTCAGGCCGACCATTTCCTGCTTGCAGCAAGAAAAGATAGCGCAGGCGCCCCGCATACATCCAACCAGCGGCAGCTTGTCCATTGCCTTCTGCGAGCAGCCGGCCTGCCAGCACGTAAAGCGCGCCGGGGTTCAGCCCTGTGGCGCTGGTTTCGATTTCAGAATTGCTCTTTGCAGCAATGTCCGGTTCATCCAGCGCCATAGCGGCATTCATTAAGCTCAAGGCCAGGACCAGACCCAGAATGGTGCGTTTCATGATCTCTTGCTGTAGCGATCGAGAAGGCCTGTCAGCGGGCTGTGCAGCAGGTTGCCTCCAAGACGCGGCGGTGGCGTGTAGCTGAAGTCAAACGCATAGCGCCCATCGCGTTCAATGGTCAGGTCAACGATGGTCCAGGGCTCTTTGCCCTCAGCGGTCATCGCTTCACGCAATTCAAGAAGTTTTGCCTTGGTGTTCATGCTGAGACGGAAGCCATGCTCTTCAAGATCACCACCGGGTTTCCTGGCCAGAACCTCGGCCTGCGTGCTGGATCTTCGTCCTTCCTCAATCAGAACCTCATGGTTCACTGCAATATGAACCCACTCCCGGTCTTCCCACTCTCCATCTTGAAGATCGGTGATGTTGGAAACAACGCTTTTCACAATCTCGTCCTGCAGGACGGCAGCGGCGGGTTTTGATGACTTGCCGAAACCGGCAAACAGGCGCTTGAACATGATCGTTTGTTCCTTGTCGTTATGACGGGCTCCATGGGCAATGTTGCCAGCCGCACCAGGTGTACCGAGGAGCAGGTCGAATGCAGAACCATAAATGACGGTAACCTGTTGATGATTGTACAACCCTTTATGGTTTCCAGTTATAAGACGCGCTTGAAGATGAAATCTTTGGTGGCTGCTTGAAGGTTCCGGATCAACACTTTCCGGCTGCAGCGTTGTTTGTAAACTTTGCGTATTGGCATGGCGGGAATGAACGAGCAGAAACCCGGGGACGGCATTCTGGCCAGTGGCCTTGAACGAAGGAAAATTGAAGCGCTGTTGCGGGATGCCGAACCGAAGCGCATGGCAGCCCTTTCGGCCAGCATAAACCTGGTTGCCGCTGTTGCATTGGTTTTCGGCGGTAAAGCGCTGCTGGACGGAAGGCTGGTTCAGGTTTCGATTGCGGTGGTGATTGCCATGGTTCTGTGGCGCACTTGCAACCGCCTCTGGCGCAGCCTTGCCATTGCTGCAATTGCGCCCGCTATCGGCCAGAACTGGGGACAAACCGGTTTTTCAAGCGGTTGGGGTGCCGTGCCAGTCGAAACGCGGATTGGCGACCTGTTCAGCAATGAGGGTGGCGCGCGTTTTACTGCCTGGCAAAGCCAGGGTGTGTATCGCGGGATCTCTTACCGGCTGCGCGAGAATACAATCTGGTACAAGCGACGATATCACCAGCGGCGCACGGTTACGCACACTCTGCAAATCGAAATTTCGGTGCCGCAGCCGTTTTCAGGCAGCATCGAGATATGCCCGGCGTTGGGTTTTATGGGCAAGGTGGATGACGTGCTGCGTGATCTGATGCAGGAGAACAAGCGGAAAATACCTCTCGATCCGACGTTTGATGCTGTCTTTGACACAATCGCCAGTGCCGGGGCCCCGGCGGACAAACTGCTGACGCCGGAATTTCGTCGTGCAATGCTGGCGTTGGCGGCGCGGCATCCGCGATTGCACCTTGAGGGCAAATTCGAGCACGGCTGGTTCAGCTTGCGCCTGCCTGTGCCGCATCTGGTCTTTTCATCCGCCAGCTTGCGCAAGCCGCTGCCTGAAATGGTGGAGGACGCCGACAGGCTGTGGTGGGATCTGACCGTTCCGCACCGCCTGATTGAAGGGCTGGCGGGCGAGCATGATGGCCCTTTGCGCTAGATCATGCTGCACCCTTGAAGGTTCAGGCCACAGCCCTCAATGATTGATAGGTGCCTTCGATACGAAAAATCAGATCACCAACAGCGTCAGTGTCCGAAGGTGTGAATTCAGCGTCCCGCGTTGGCAGCAGGATCGAGCTTTCCACACCCAGGTCGCGCAACTGAAAAGGGGTGCCGTGGCCGTATTCCAGATGGCCACGGCCGATGATGCCAATCACCAGATGGTTCTGAAGTTCCGCAAGCGTTTCAGCAATGCGACAAGCAAAAGCGCGGTCCCATGTCTGCTGCGCGCGCACGAAGCGGTCGAATTCCGGGGCATCAGGGGAGGCGGGGCGACCAGCCACGTTGCGCGGGCCGGCTAGTCCGAACAGATAACGCCTGTAGGCATCCGTGGCGGGTTTGGCCGGCGTAATGCCTTCTCGCTCGACGTCTCCGATGGCTTCCCATCCGAGTTTGCCGACATTGGACACCAGCGGGCGTTCGCAGTTCAGCGCCCGCATTGGAACGCGGAACTGCCGGCAGAAATGGAACAGCGGCCAATAAAGCTCGGCGGGAAAGCCCCAGACTTTGCCCCAGCCAGACTGCTCCAGGAATTCTTCGGGCGAAAGCCTGTCTGCCACCCAAAGATCCAGCACGGGTTGCACGCGCCTGGGAAACATTTCAAAGCCCAAGGCAATGTTTTTGCCAAGGGCCAGCAAGCCGGCTGCCACGTGAAGCTGCCAGCGATGCACAGCGGCGTCATCGTGAGTTTCTCCCAGCAGTATTGCTGGTTGGCAGGCCGCTTTTCGCAAAGCTTCCTCATGCGGCACCACATGGGCGCCAGGCACATCGATCCATGATGCCTTCGGATGGACGATGCTTGATGTCACAGCGTGGTTCCATCTGCACCCAGAGCCGAAAGGGCGGATGCGCTGCCTCGGATGGAAAGGCCGATAGGCTCACCCTCTGCGTTCAGCGCTACAAGGCGCGATGCATCATTGTCCCAGTTCCAGCGTGCCACTGAACCGCCTCGCAAATGCAGATGAAAGCTCTCTGTCATGACATTGGCAAAGCCCATTCCATCGCTCACCCGCTCAACAATTCCTTCCCATGTCTGCGTAAATCCGGGGCGTTCAAGCCGCAGTTCAACGGGCTCACCGGATTGGCGAATGGTGTCCAGAACCAAAAACCCCGGATCATCCTTTGCCAGTTCACGGCGTTCCGGCCTTGCCGGTTCCACACCGTCAGTCAGTGGTTCAGCAGGCACAGCCGAAAAAGCCCGATCAAAACCGTCTCGCCCGTCGAGTGCCACAATGCTGAACACCGGCTCTCCGCTTGAATTCAGGAAATCCAGGCGCGGCATTGCCTTCTCGCCCATTGCAGCGCTGAAATCCGCCGTAATGCTGTTCACCTGAGCCAGGTCCACAACGGCACTGTGCGCCGGACCCTCAAGCCTGGCCCGACCGTCTGCGATCGTTACATTGTTCACGCTGCCGATGCGCTCATGGGTTGCGCCGTTATGTTTGCCGATTGCCATCAGGCGGCCAATCCCGGTTGTCAGCGGTATGATGGTGCTTGCGTCAGCATTCAGTTTGCGGCGGTCTTTCTGGGTAGGTGTCTGCACAATCTGCCTTTCGTTTTATCTTGAATCTCAGGGTGCCATGAAGGCACCAGTGTCAGGAAACGCTCTCGCTTGTCAGCGCAGTGAGATGTTTTTCAGGTAGCTTGGTTGGTTGCGGGCCCGGTTGCCACAGCATGTCCCGCTTTTGCTGAAACTGCATAAGGTCGATGGATCGCAGTTCCGAAAATCCGGGAGGCTGGCGATGGGCAATCATGATGAAGGTCGTGTCTGGCAATTCCTGCCGCAACCGGCAAAGCAGCTTGTGTTCGCCAGTGGCATCCAGCGCACTGGTTGCTTCGTCCAGTATGGCGAACCGTGGGCGATGCAGCAGCAGCCGGGCAAGGGCAAGGCGCTGCGTTTCGCCGCCGGAAAGCGTTTCTACCTGCAAAGGTCTGTTGCCCACGCCGTGTTCCAGCCCGACAATGCCCAATGCCCTGATCACCGCGCCAGGGCCAAAATCTTCCGGCCGACCAGGATAGACTGCAGCCTCCATGAGGGAGCCGGACGGAACATAGGGCCGCTGCGGCAGGAACATGATGCTATCGGCCGGGCGCGCCAACTGGCCATCAACATAGGGCCAGAAGCCGGAGATTGCTTTCAGCAGAGTGGTTTTGCCAATGCCGGATTCCCCACGGATCCAGGTATCTTCCCCATGGCGCAGGGTCAGAGCAGGAAGTGACAGCAGCGGCACATCCGTAGGGCTGCGCAATTGCAGATCAGTCAGTTCCACTCGATCTTCGGCATGCGAAGTCTGCACGGTTCCGGGTTTTGTGTGAAATGCCGTAGCCGCCTGCAGAAAATTGTCCAGGCGTGCTCCGGTTGCCGCCAGCTCTGCAAGATCGCGATAGGAAAAGATAAACCACGAAAGAGTTGTAACAACATTGGAAAACGCCATGCCAATCTGCATGAGGCCGCCAAAGTCCAGACTGCCAGCCAGATAGCCGGGCATCGCCACAAAAAGCGGTATGCGCAGGACGCTGTGCTGGAACGGGTAGGTGAAGGACTGGAGGATCGTCTCGCGGTTGACGAGGCGGCGCCAGTTGACGGCTACGTCTTCAAAGCGCGCATCAAACTGACGGCGTTCGGCAGCCTCGCCATCAGACAGTGCTATGGAATCGAAGTGACCACGCCAGCGCGCCAGAGCAAATCGAAAATTGGCCTCCCGGTGCTGCTGCTCGGCCAGAACAGGCTTGAGGCGCCGACCAAGCAGATGGGTCGCGATGCTGCTGATTGCAGCATAAAGAAATGCCGCCCAGACCATGTAGTGGGGAATTTCAATCGCCAGGCCAACAGGAGCCAGCGACAAGGCAAAGTTGGAAAGCGCCCACAACAACGCAACATAGGAGAACAGCCCGACAATGCTCTGTATCAAATCCAGCAATTCGCCAAGAAGGCCGCTGACGAACAGGCGGCAATCCTCTGCGATGCGCTGGTCCGGATTGTCGATCGCATAGTCTGGACTGTTGGCAAGATGCCAGTAGGCCTTGTTGCGGGTCCACACATCCAGAGCATGGTCTGTCAGCACTCTGCGCCAGCGAAACTCGAGGTGCTTGCGCATATATTCCGAAATCAGATGGCGGACGGAATTCAGACCCACAATCACGGCAAATATGCCGATCTGATGCAGAATTTCCGGGCCATTCACTGCCTGCACGGCCGAGTAGAATTCGCCTGTCCACTGAATCAGGCGCAACGAGGCGTATATGGAGCCGAGTTTCAGGCAGAGGACGACCCCGAAGATAACGAGGCCGATCCGCCCGGCAGGCGTTGAGATGCAGATGCGGATAAGCCGCATGAACTGCCGGGCAAGTCTGGCCATGGATCAGAACTTCACCGTAGCGCCAACCTTGAAGACGCGCCCCGGCCCCGTTTGCAGTTCAAGCGGGTTGACGTTGGCAACTGCAGTCGATGCCGGTGTCTTGTTGTAGCCCTGCAAAGTGTTGGGGAAGTAGCGCTTGTCGAGAATGTTCTCCACGCCCAATGTCAGCTCGAAATTGTCACGCGGTGTCCATTTGGCATATGCATCGAAGAACGCATAGCTGGATGGCAGGAACAATGCGTCGTTGCTGGCATCGGTTTTGCCCGCCGCAAAGGTTCCGAAAACTTCAAACTGCAAATTGTAATCCGGCAGTTGATGAGTCACGCCCACAATGGCCGTGATTGGCACCGCTGCATCAAAAAACGTCTTGGCTGCATCTGACGCGACACGCTGATTGCCGCGGCTCCAGCTCAGGCTGGCCTGCAGGCGGGTGTAGTCCGTTACTTCCACTTCGCCGGCCAGTTCCAGACCGTAGAGCTCCACGTCTTCCACATTGTCAAAAGTGTACGCCACGAAAACGTTTCCGCTCGGGTCAGTCACCGTGGTTGGCTGGAAGCTGCGAATGAAGTTTTTATACCGCGAATAGAAAACGCCAGCGCTGAAATATGCGTTCCCGTAATAGCCCCGGATGCCCGCTTCGTAAGCGTCAACGGATTCTGGCTTGAGGGTGGGGTTTGGAACAATCGCCGAGCCGGTGAACAGGTCTGTGCTGGACTGGAACAGTTGCTGCGACGTTGGCATTTTGAACCCTTGCCCGAATGAGGCATAGGCCGAATAGATGTCGGTCAGGTGATAGATCGCTCCAACCGATGTCAGAAGCTCTGTGTTGCTTTGCTTTTCCGGCTCAAATCCCGGCAAGCCGGGGTAGCTGTCATCGCCTGTAGGATCAATGGCGTAATGCGCCAGACGCACCCCGGGCGTTACGGTCAGCCGTCCATCAAACAGTGCGACATCATCCTGCAGGTAGATGTCCGCGCGATCGGTGGTGACGCGCGGGAAGCTGAAACCCTGGTTGATGGCGGTGGTTGTTGCCCCTGTCAGCGAGTTGAACGTGTTGTTGATGCCCTGATAATCGCCTTTCGTGTGCCCGCCATCAAAGCCATAGGTCAATGTGTGCTGGGTCGTTCCCAATGCGAAAGACGACTGCAATTGCAGGTCGGCCTCGTAGAAGTCCTCGCTGTAGTCACGATATTGGTTGACGATCTGCGTGCGGTTTGAATAGAGCCGGGTCTGCGTGCTGTCGGTCTGCCGGCTCTGCGGTGAGTAGGACAATGACCAGTTGACGCTGTCGAGCCAGCTTGCACCGACCAGCCACTCGTGTTGCAGCGCTACGCGCTTGCGGCTCATTTCCAGGTCTCTGGGGTAAGCCTCGCTGACATAGGAGGAGATAGTGGGTATGCCGGTCACAGAAGCCGACATATCATAAAGCTGGTCTACGCTGGTGTTGCGTTCGAACCATTCGCCGGTCAGCTTGACAGTGTGCTCGCCATTCGGCGTCCACACCACTTTCGCCAACCCGTTATCCACGCCCGTATCGGCCGGAAACAGGCTGTCGCAGCCAATGTCGATGCGTGAGCAACCCCAGATGCCACCGTCAGCCCGTGCATTGGAAAGGCGGGCTTCCTTGCTGTCGCGTCGACCGTAGCTCAGCAGAATTGAAACGTCGCCGAAATTGTAGGCTCCCGTTGCCTGCTCTCGGAAAGAACGGTCAAAACTGTCATATCCGCCCTTCAATTCCAAAGCCCATGGCTTGTCGCTGCCGATCAACAGATCAGAAGGGTCGCGTGTCTGGAACATGACAGCGCCGCCCAGTGCATCTGATCCCCACAGGACAGAGTTGGGACCACGCACGATCTCAACCCGCTTGAAATTGGACATGTCGAAGAAATCGCGGCTGCCATCCGTGATCTGCTCCTGCACGCGGGTGCCATCCACCGTCATCAGAATGCGGTTGCCGCTCATGCCGCGAATGGTGAAACCGGCCAGCTGCCCCCATGGATTGGTGATGGATGTGGTGCGGTTGACGCTGACACCCGGCTCGTAGCGCACCAGATCCTGAATATCCCGCACATTGCGCTCATCCATTTCGGCGCGGCCGATGACCGATATCGTCTGCGGCACATCCAGCAGGCGCTTTTCACCGCGGGTGGAAAGAACCACCACCTCGTTCAGCTGAACATTTTCTGTCCCGCTGTTTTCCTGTGCACCCGCCGCACCGGATGCAACCAGCGCCAACAGGCATGTGCTCATCATTAATCTGGACGCAAAGCGACGCTCCGGCGACCGTGTCGCCGGTTCAATCTGCATATTCATGTTTTTATGGTGCCCCGAAAATCTTGTTCCGGCTGATCATTTAAAACATGATGATTCGAGTCAAGTTTAAATATGACAAAATGTGTCATATTTTGGCCCGTGCTGCCAAAACACAACGATTGGTTGTGATTAACCGGCGCCTGAGCGTTTCATCATGGAACGAAACGCTTCAGGCCTGCCGCACTATCGGACTTGGCCGTCAGGGATAAAGCACTCCCCCCGTCGCACGGCGAGGTTGCGTCGTATCTTCGGGCAGCGGAATAAAGTCCGCCTCGTCCCCCGGTACCGTGTCAAAGCGGCCCCGCGCCCATTCTTCCTTGGCAGCTTCGATCCGCTCAAGACGCGATGAGACAAAATTCCACCAGATGTATCGCGGGCCTGCCATCGGCGCGCCGCCGAACAGCATGAAGCGCGAATCTGATTTTGCCTTTATTGTAATAGGGTCGCCAGGGCGCAATACCAGAAGCTGCGCCGGCTCAAAGCTGTCGCCGGCCACCTCGATATCGCCTGAAATCGTATACAGCGCGCGCTCTTCATAGGAAGGGTCGATGGGCATCGATCGCCCGGCCGCCAGTTGCACATCAGCGTAAAGCGTCTCGGACGCGGTCTGCAAAGGCGATGTTTTGCCAAAAGCACTGCCAGCGATCAGCCGCGCTGTCACACCATCTTCGTCAATCAGCGGCAGAGCCTCTGCACCGTGATGCAGGAAGGCCGGATCATCTTCTTCCCGCTCCTCGGGAAGCGCCATCCAGGTTTGAATGCCGAACAGGCGTTGCCCGTCTCGGCGCCGATCAGCACTGGTGCGCTCCGAGTGGACAATACCGCGCCCGGCGCGCATCCAGTTGACCGCACCCGGCTGGATGGCCTGCTCGGTACCGAGGCTATCGCGATGCAGGATTTCGCCCTCGAAAAGATAGGTCAGCGTCGCGAGGTTGATATGCGGATGCGGGCGAACATCAATGCCCTGATCTGTCAGGAATTCCGCCGGTCCCATCTGGTCGAAGAAGATGAAGGGCCCGACCATCTGGCGCTTGGTCGACGGCAGTGCTCGACGAACCACCATTTCCCCCAGATCGACCGCACGCGGTATGATCAGGGTTTCGATGACTTCGGTGCTTGCGCGGTTGCCGAGTTCGGGATCGGGATGTGGGCTCCAGGTCATGGGAAATTCTCCGCTTATGTTCGTGATCAGGTGAGTTCAAACTTCGGGAAGATCAGCTTTCGTGTCTGTCGATGACTGCGCGGAACGTTATTTCGACGAGTTGCACCGGTTGGGCCAGTGTGGATACGCCAACGATGCTGCTAGCACATCCGGGTACCGAGGTTTTGTACATTTCCTTGCGCACCTTTGCAGCGGCAACGAACCCCGCAGGCATATCCAGAACGAACAATGCCTCCTCCACAACGTCGTCCAACGTCGCTCCAAATTCAGCGAGCAGCTTTATGGCGTTAACGTATGACTGGCGGATCTGCTGCTCCATCTGGGAGTAGTCAACAGGTCGTCCATCCTTATCCAGCTTTGCAGGAGCAATGAAGGTTCCATCGCTGTCATGGCTGAGTTGGCCCGACAGATAAATCGTATCCTTGACCTGAACCGCCTGATTGTAACCGAAGTCGGCCTCCCACGGCACACCGTGGTTCGCAAACTTTTTGTTCGAGTCTGTATCCGTCATCGTCGTTCCTCTCGCTTGCAGTGTTCATGAATATCAATCAGATCCCGCCGCGCGGCCGGGATGAGCCTTCAGATGCTCCCGCGACTGCCGTTTCCACGGCCATTCGCCATCAATTTCGGCTTCGAGGGAGAAACTTAAGAATGTACGGATGATGACGACCAGGCCAAGAAGGCCGACACTGTCCCATGTCAATGGGGATATGATTGTCGCGACGATATCGGCGCCAATCAGAATCTCCAGCCCAAGCAGGATTCCACGACCCAGATTTGCACGGTAGCGTGTGTAGGCAATATCCGAAGAAGTATTGTAACTGTCTTTGAGATATATTGCCGTCGCTAAAACAACTCCTGTCAGTATGACCAAAATTCCGAAAAATTCGAGGCCCAACGCCACAGGTTCAAGTACGGGAGCAATCAAGCTCACCATGCCGATAACTTCGTGTTGATCAGCCATTGGGTGTCCTGAAATTGATTTTATTATGCAGTTGACGAATTCAACCGTTGGGCACATCTTTTGCACCTGAGGTATTGGTTCCGACGGGGCAAAAAATGCGATTTGTGATAAGTTTGGTAAACGCAAACTGGCATGGTCGGAATTGCAATAATTCTCACGACAGAATTGCTGATCGTGAAACAATATGAAAAATTTCAAAGCCCTGCGGACGTTTCTCCTTGCCGCTGAGAAAAAGAATTTCGCTCAGGTGGCTCGGGAACTCGACATGACGCCAGCGGCCGTCACGCGCGCGATCGCGACACTTGAGTCAGATCTCGGCGTGCAATTGTTTGTTCGAACCACACGGCAGGTATCTCTAACCACCGACGGCGCAGTTTACGCCGCGCAGATCAAGCCGGCTCTTGATGCACTGGAAATTGCCCGGCGCGATGTCATGAATGCCAACAAGGCCGATGAAGGCCGCTTGCGGATCACCGCTCCAGTATGGCTGGGCACGACCATATTGCCGACCATCATCGCTGATTTCCAGAAGCTATATCCAAGGATGAGCTTTCAATTGTCTTTGTCAGATGAGCTGGTGGACATTGTCGTTGACGACTACGACCTTGCAATTCGCATTTCGCTCCAGCCGTCCGACAAGTTCACGATATGGCGAAAAATCTGCGCCATCCCAAGGATTCTCGTCGCGGCTCCAGGCAGTCGCTTTGCCGCACTGGACCATCCAGCCGAACTGAAGCCGGATGAATGTCTGGCTCACAGTGGAGAAAGCAAACGGGAATTGTGGGTCCTCTCCGATGGAGGCTCAACCATCAACATATCGGCAGGACGAGGCTTCAGTGCCAATAATGGCGAGTTTCTTGCCGATATGGCGGCTGAAGGCTTGGGTGTGGCATTGCTGCCCGGGTTCAACATTGCAGACCATCTGCGAAATGGCCGCCTGGTGCATGTCTTCAAAGAGTGGTCGCCACCGCAACTCTGGCTTACGCTCTACTATCCCCCATACCAGAAGCTGCCGCCGCGTATTGCGGCATTCTCGAAATTTTTCGAACAGCAGCTTCCGGCTGATCTGCATCCGGAAACCGGCTTTATTTGAGTCGGAGCGAGGTTTTTCCGCAATTGAATCCGTGCTGAAACCCGCAGCCATTTACCACGACCAATCAGACCGGTCTTAACAAATGCCGCACGACGGGTGGTTGATCACCTATGTGGAACGCCCGCAGAACTTCCTGATTCAACTGGTCGGTTCTGGTCGCACGGGCGTGCTGGCGCTGATGCTCCAGCCAGCTTTCAACGATAAAGGCCTCAACAACCTTGCCTGGCTCGGCAACGTCCTCCCAGACGTCCCACCGGATGGCTCCGTCACGCTGGCGCGCAGGATGAAATTCGCGAAGGGCTGCTACGAATTCAGCCTGGCGATCGGGTTCAACTCGATACTCTATTTCAATCAGAACCGGGCCACGGTCGCCGGAGGGTTGAACCGAGACAACAGGTTCGGCCCAGTGGTTCGAGGGTGCCAGATCGGTGGTCGAGTCCTGTGGCAGCCGCCAACGGAAAGCCAGCATCAGGGCAACCGCTTGCCCGACAGCCGCAATGACGAGAGCTGTGGCGACGCTGCTGCTGCTTGCGAGTGAGCCCCAGATAATGCTGCCTCCGGTCATCGATCCTTGAAAGACGAGAAGATAGACAGCGAGCGCACGCGCCTTCACCCATCCCGGAGAGGCCATTTGCGCCGCGACATTCAACGACGTCATCATGCCGATCCAGGCAAGGCCAGCCGCAAACATAACCGCCCCGGCAATCCACGCATTGGCGACAAGAGCAAGCGACAGGGTGGCCAGTGCGAAAAGCAATGTCGCTCCGACGGATATTGTGTTGGCAGGGATGGATTTCCGCAACCTCTTCAGAAGGATAGCGCCCACCACCGCTCCTGCACCCATACTTCCGAGCAGAGCGCCGTAGCCGGCTGCGTCAAGCCCAAGCCCCCGCCGGGCAACGAGAGGCAGCATCGCCCACAGTGCACTTCCGAATATGAAGAAGCCGACAGCCCGGATAACCACCAGACGCATTGCAGGTGAATGACGCGTATAGCGATAGCCCGCTTTCAGTGCACCGAAGAAGTGCTCGGCGGGCAGGGTATGGACGGTGTCAGGACGTTTCCAGGCAAAAAGCACCAGCAGAACCGCCAACACGGAAAGTGCGTTTAAAGCGAAGACTGCGGGTGTTCCCGCAAAAGCGATGATGACACCTCCCAGGGCTGGCCCGATCGCGCGCGAAATGTTCACGCCAAGGCTGTTCAGGGCAATCGCGTCCGGCAGGGCCTGCTTGTCAACCAGTTCAGGCACGATTGCCTGAAACACGGGTGCGCTGAGCGCTGCGGCTATACCAAGGACAAAAGTGGCGGCCAAAAGCACTTCCGGAGTGACGAGGTCACTGAAGGTCAGAAATGCCAGTGTTGCCGCTGCGACCAGGCCGAGAATTTGAGCAGCCAGCAGCATCTTTCGCCGGTCGACAATGTCGGCAAGCGCTCCGGCCGGAAGGGCCAGCAGGAACATCGGCAGCGTTGTTGCGGTCTGCACCAGTGCGACAAGCAGCGGACTTGGCGACAATGATGTCATCAGCCATCCAGCACCCACATCATGCATCCAGGTGCCGATATTGGAAATGATGGTCGCGATCCACAGCGCACGGAAAACCGGGAAGCTCAATGGCCCGGACGTGGATACACCACCGGCCTTAGTCTGTAGCGGCGTGGTCATGTCAGCTCCTTTTGCCCATCACAGATGGATGAGGATTCAATGGTTTGTCTTGAGCGCAGGCTTGCCCGTGCGTCATTGCGCGCAGGGTCCGGCCGCCCCCGCAGCTTCAAACCGCCCAGCAACCGCAGCCAAACGATCCCCAGAACGTACGCGCATCCGACGTCGGCGCATTCGCGCCCAAGGCGGCTGCATGGTCGTGCCCATGCACGCCGCAGTTGTTCGCGCAGCCGCAAAACTGCATCAGCTTCGCGCGCGCTTCCCTGGACTTGTGATAGCCACCGACGGTCGCGACCGGAGACCAGTCCGGCATCGGGGCGGGCAGGCTCGGCGCAAGCGTTTCATATTCGTTTTCGCCATGGACGACCTTGCCGCCCAGAATTGTGATAACGGACCGCAAGTGAACGATGTCGCTTTCAGCGACCGAGAAATAGTCGTCCGAAAGCACGGCCAGATCAGCCAGTTGTCCTGCGATGATCTGCCCCTTTTTTCCCTGCTCGTTGGAAAACCACGTGTTTGCCTCCGTCCACAGACGCAACGCCGTCTCCCGATCGAGCCGGGCGTGCTGCGGATAAAGCGTAAGGCCCCCAACGGTTCTCGAGGTCACCAGCCAGGAAAGAGACACCCAGGGATTGTAGCTGGCCACACGGGTTGCGTCAGTTCCGGCGCCAACCGGCACGCCAGCCTCCATCATGCGGCGAATGGGGGGCGTGCGCTCAGCCGCCTTCGCCCCGTAGCGCTCAACAAAGTACTCACCCTGAAAGGCCATGCGGTGTTGAACGGCAATACCGCCACCAAGCGCTGCTATCCGGTCAATATTGCGGTCGCTGATGGTTTCAGCATGGTCGAAGAACCAGTTGATGCCTTCAAGCGGCACGTCACGATTGACCTTCTCAAACACGTCCAGCGCCCGATCAATCGTTTCATCGTAGGTGGCGTGAAGTCGCCAGGGCCAACGATTTTCGGCCAAAAGGCGGACCACTGGTTCGAGGTCGGATTCCATATTCGGCGGCATGTCGGGTCGCTCGACGCGGAAGTCCTCGAAATCCGCAGCGGAGTAGACCAGCATCTCGCCAGCGCCATTGTGGCGATAGGTGTCATCGCCCTGACCCGGAGAGACCTGCTTCACCCAAGAGGAAAAGTCAGCAAGCTCCTCTTTGGGCTTCTGGGTGAAGAGATTGTAACTGATGCGAACGGTCATCTGACCATCGGCGTGGAGTTTCTCGATGATCTGGTAGTCATCGGGATAATTCTGGAAACCGCCGCCTGCATCGACCACGCTGGTTACACCCAGCGAGTTGATCTCGCGCATGAAGTGACGAGTTGAATTGACCTGATATTCGGGCGGTAACGCCGGCCCTTTGGCCAATGTTGAGTAAAGAATAGTGGCATTTGGCTGTGCCAGAAGAAGGCCGGTCGGATTGCCCGATGCATCGCGAACGATCTCACCTCCCGGAGGATTGGCAGTGCTCTTCGTGTATCCAACAACCCGCAGCGCCGCAGCATTCAACAGTGCCCGGTCGTAAAGGTGCATTATGAAGACCGGCGTGTCGGGCGCGACAGCATTGATTTCGTCCAGTGTCGGCAGGCGCTTTTCCGCAAACTGGTGTTCTGTGAAGCCACCGACCACGCGCACCCATTGTGGCGCCGGCGTGCGGTCGACCTGTGCCTTCAGCATCGCCATCGCCTCGAACAGGCTCGGCACCCCGTCCCAGCGCAGCTCCATATTATAGTTAAGCCCTCCGCGGATGATGTGAGTATGGCTATCGATAAGCCCTGGAATGACGCGACGCGCTTTGACGTCGATGATCTGAGCGTTTGGAGCAGAGGCCCTGACCTCGGCTTCGGAACCCACAGCCAGAAAACGCCCGTCGCGAATTGAAATTGCGTCAGCAGCGGGATTCTGCCGGTCGAGGGTCGTCACTTTGGCGTTGACGATGACCAGATCCAGGTCGCTCATGGCGCTCTCCTGTGCGGATGATCAATTTGATAAGAAGACAGCCGCAGCGGCAGCGCCGCGATGGTCTCGCGTCGTGTTGCGCTGATTATGGCTCGAATGGTGAACAGGGGTCCGGAAGGTTCGTTGCTTCGGCGCACCTTCCGGAATCCTCAGCCTGTTCAGGCTGCCGATTTCGGGTCCAGCGTTGGCCCATGTTTCACGCGCTGGGCAGTTTTATGAACCATGGTATAAGCGTAATCGATCCCCATGCCGTAAGCGCCTGAATGCTCTTTCGCTATCGAGATGAGGGCGTCGTAAGTATCTTTGCGCGCCCAGTCGCGTTGCCATTCCAGAAGGACCTGCTGCCAGGTAACAGGCACGACGCCGACCTGTATCAGGCGATCCATCGCGTATTTGTGGGCATCGACCGAGGTTCCTCCCGAAGCATCTGCCACCATGTAGATTTCGTAGTCCGTGTCGGCCAGGCAGGATAATGCGAAGGTAACATTACAGACTTCAGTCCACAGTCCCGACACGACGACCTTCTTGCGTCCGTTGGCGGCGTTGGCGGCCAATGCCTCACGTACTTTCAGATCATCCCAGGAATTCATTGAGGTGCGTTCGAGGATCGGAGCTTCAGGAAAGACCTCAAGCAGTTCCGGATAAGTGTAGCCAGCGAAGCTCTCGGTTTCCACCGTTGTAATCGTGGTCGGGATGTTGAAGATTTTTCCCGCCTTTGCCAGACCGACAACGTTGTTCTTCAACAATTGACGATCGATAGACTGAACGCCGAACGCCATCTGCGGTTGCTGGTCAATAAAGATGAGCTGGCTGTTCTGCGGAGTGAGAACCTTAAGTTTGCTGGACATTTGAAAACCCTGTCATTTCTTGAAGATAGGAGAAGGCGATGGCGTCTCAGACCGCATCGCGTTTGTTTGCCGATCCGTCAGATGAGGGATGTGCAAAGGACTTTTCGTGAAGGATCGCCTGCACGACGTTCGCGTGGCCCTTCAGCCATTGGACGCCTGCTTCGCCTGCAAGCATGCCCAACAAACCGAGGAGAGCGATGATTGGTGGGGCTGGCGATCGAACGGAAACGAAACCGTAGATCACGCCGATGCCAAGACCGACGATCGTAGAGAGAAGATAGGGGTAGAGTTGGCTCATGGAGAAAGCTCCTAGTCGGCCGCCTCCCGTGCAAGGACCGTTTGCACCGCCGGATCGGCGGCGATCCTGTCATGCAAAGCCTGCACGTTCGGAAAGTCCTTCAGGCCGCCCGGCAGAAGTCTCATCGCCCAACGGATCATCGGGAAAGAATAAGCATCGATGACGGAGCGCCCCCCATCCAGGATGTACTCCCTGCCTTCGAGGTGGCGGTCCAGAATGCCGAACTGCTTTGCGACCAGTTTATGTCCTGCTTCCACCACTGCCTGCCGGGCGGCTTCGCTTCCATCGGTGGTATAGCGGTATGGCATGAAGATCGGCCAGAAGGAGGCGTGAACGTCCGAGGTGAAGAAGGCGGACCAGCGATGCGCCTCAGCCCTGGCGCGCAGACTGTCGCCGCCAGTCAGCCCGGCCTCGGGGTGCTTGTGCGACAGATATTCAAGGATTGCGCCGGCTTGCGTCAGAAGCCAGCCGTCGTCTTCACGCAGGGTTGGCACAGCACCAGCAGGGTTTATTGCCACAAGCTCCCTGGATCCGTATTGCACCCTGACTGCCTCGTATGGCGCGCCGGTCCATTCGAGAACAATGTGAGGTGCCAGCGAGCAGGCGCCTACGGCATAGTAAAGTGTGGTCATGCATCTATTCCTCTTCGCTTGGCGATATGCTGGTGGTCGCGATACATCGGTCGGCGAGTTGATGACGCACACGCCCGGGTCTGACCGTGAGAAGGTGCTGGAAAGCGGGTTGCTGGTCGCTGGCACTGCGCCACAAATGCGGGTGAGAGCCTGCGAGCCCTCGCCGTGGTTGCGACTTCAGTCACTGTCATAGCAAAGGTGATAATTGCTGATAATTGCAATAAATCGCATCATTGCGTTGCCTGTTTTGCAATTATGTTTGAGCGAGTGGTGCGTTTCGTTGCATCCAAGGGCGCGGGCACGGCACGCTGGCGCCAAGCTTTCGCTGTTGCTGAAATAGCTCTTGTGGGGGTGTGGCATTCGCCAACACCCAGGGGCACACTTGACGCGTGAGTGTTCTGGATCGACGACGCAAAAGCGAAACGAGTTCTCTGCACTTGCCAGGATATGTCACGAAGATTGGCCTGAACCGCCGGCCGAAATCAGTGCGGATCGATTTCAGGATTTGAGTCTCTGGCCCGCATTAAAACTCGGGCAGCCGCAAATTAAAACTGAGGCTAAACTCTTTGGCTTCCCGGATAAATCCGGTGAATTGGTGCCCAGGAAAGGACTCGAACCTTCACACCTTGCGGCACACGGACCTGAACCGTGCGCGTCTACCAATTCCGCCACCTGGGCACTGGCCGGTTCATTAGATAGCGGCTGGCGTCCTGTCAACGCCTCTTCGCACTTTGCACATGAAAAAGAATGCCACAGCACCCGACTTCCCGCAAAATGCGGCAATTTCGGTGTTTTCCGGCAATTCCACTTCGCTCCAAAATGCTCTAGAGCAGTTCCATTGAAGCGGAATCGCTTCAATGGCAGGACAATGCGACAGAACAATTGGGTAGAGTGTTTCAGAGGGTCGAAGGATCACACGAAACGCGCGAGAGAGAGTCCGGCTTGCAGCCCCGCGATTCAAGGCGTTGGCAGGAAGGTGCATTATGGCGATTGATACGAACAAGCTGGTAACTGTTTTTGGTGGGTCTGGTTTTCTGGGGCGCTATGTCGTCCACGCGCTGGCACAAAGCGGTCACCGTATCCGCGTTGCCTGCCGCCGGCCGGATCTGGCGTACCATTTGCAGACAGCGGGGCGGCTTGGGCAAATTCAACCAATTCAGGCAAATCTGCGCTACCCCTGGTCGGTGGAACGTGCGGTCGCCGATGCCGACCACGTCGTCAATCTGGTGGGCATTCTCAGCGAAAGCGGGCGTCAGCGCTTTTCGTCTGTCCAGACAGATGGTGCACAGGCTGTGGCAGAAGCCGCTGCTCGTCATGGCATTGGCTTGACCCATGTTTCGGCAATTGGTGCGGACGAGAACTCCAACAGTCGCTATGCCAGCAGCAAAGGCAAGGGCGAGCGCCTGGTCCGTGAGGCAGTGCCACAGGCAACAATCCTGCGTCCTTCGATCCTGTTTGGCATTGAAGATGAATTCTTCAACCGGTTTGCCAATATGGCGCGCCTGTCGCCATTCCTGCCACTGGTTGGCGGGGGTAAAACCCTGTTTCAGCCCGTCTATGTGCACGATGTGGCAAGGGCGGTTGCTGAGGTTGTCAACGAAGCCGTGCCAACCGGACGGATTTATGAGCTCGGCGGGCCTGAGGTTCTGAGCTTCCGCGAGATGATGGAAGAAATGCTGCGCATCATTGAGCGTCGCCGCTTGTTTCTGCCATTGCCATTTGGCGTGGCCCGCCCACTTGCATCAGTGCTGCAATTTCTGCCGGGTGCCCCTTTGACGCCGGATCAGGTGATTCAACTGGGCAAAGACAACATCGTTTCAGATGCCGCGCGCGCTGAGGGTCGCACCTTCGAATCATTCAATATCCAGCCGAACACGCTTGACGGGGTGCTGCCAACCTATCTGGTGCGCTTCCGGCCTCAGGGACAATTCACTCGCCCGGGAACGATAGCCGACCATTCGGAATAAGAGCGGCGCTTGTCAAAGCGCCCCTTATGCAAAATTGTAAAGCGCTATCAGGCCAACTGTCCCGACAAAGATGCGCCAATAGGCAAATGGTGCAAATCCATGCCGCGAAACGAAATCGAGCAGGTATTTCACCACAAAAAGCGCTGACACGAAGGCCGCAATAAAGCCAATCGCCACGAGTTGCAGGTCGTCCGTGGACAGAATATCCCGGTTCTTCAACAGGTCGTAAGTGAAGGCACCGGCCATGGTTGGCATGGCCAGAAAGAACGAAAATTCTGCGGCGGAGCGTTTGTCTGTTCCCATCAGAAGCGCGCCGGCTATTGTGGCACCGGAACGCGACGTTCCGGGAATCATGGCAAGACACTGGAAAAAACCGATTTTCAGGCAGAGCCCCAGCGGGAAATCCATTGCGTCATGATAGCGCACCTTGCGCGGCATTCTATCAATCAGAAGCAGCAGTATGCCGCCGATGATCAGCGCCAGACAAATAATTGCCGGCGATTCAAACAGCACTTCCTTGATGAAGCTGTGAGCAAATGCGCCAATAATCGCGGCAGGCAGAAAGGCAATGACGATTCCGGTTACAAATTTGCGGCTGCGCGGATTGCTCGGCAAAGTTATGAAAAGTTGCCACAGGCGGGCGAAATACACCGAAAGCACTGCAAGAACAGCACCCAGCTGTATCAGAACTTCAAAACTGTTGCCGGTGGACTGCCAGCCAATGGCGCGGCCGACCAATAAAAGATGCGCGGTCGATGATACAGGAATAAACTCGGTCAGGCCTTCAATGAGGCCGAGCAATGTTGCATCAAAAATATCGGAACCTTGCACATGCTCTCCTTTCAAGCCAACCGTACCCCCGGCAATTCCGGGTAGTTCTCAATGGCGCACTGCACAGGCCATAGCAACCCTTAGGTTTTTTTAGATCAGCCTTGGGCAAGCCTTGCAGCATGTGGCCTTGCGAAAAATTCCAGGAATGCGCTATCTGCCAGTAATTGTTGGCCGGTATGGCCCCAGAAAGGTGTTAGACACAGCAATGCTCAGACTTCATCATCATCCGATGTCAGCTCCATCCCGGTTTCTCCGTCTTGTTTTAACGGAGTACGGCGAGCGATTTGAACTTGTTGATGAACGGCCATGGGAACGCAGCCGTGAGCTGCTGGCGCTGAATCTGGCGGGCACTGTGCCAGTGCTGGTGGAAGACAAGGGTCCGCCGCTGGTTGGTGGCATGATTGCCGCTGAATATCTGGATGAAACGCGCGGCGTGTTCCACCGGGACCGCCGCCTGCTTGCGGAAAAGCCGTTTGAGCGCGCTGAAATACGCCGCCTGACCGAGTGGTTTCTTGGCAAGATGGAAGCGGAAGTGACGCGCTATCTTGTGCGCGAACGGGTGTTCAAGCGGGAAATGACGGCGGCAGAAGGCGGCGGTGCGCCCGATTCGTCGGCCATACGCGCCGCGCGCACAAACCTGAAAAACCACATCCGTTACATTGCCTGGCTGGCCGAAAGCCGCAACTGGCTGGCCGGTCCACGGCTTTCATATGCCGATCTTGCTGCCGCCGCCGCCATGTCCATTCTCGACTATCTTGGAGAAGTGCACTGGGACGAGGAGCCGGTCGCCAAGGAATGGTACATGCGGATCAAATCGCGTCCGTCCTTCCGGCCGTTCCTGCTGGAGCGCGTGCGCGGAATTCCGCCCGCGGCGCATTATTCCGAACTTGATTTTTGATCCTATGCGGCCATGGTTCAACCATCCACCCCAGCCAGTCGCCTAAGGCAATTTCTGAATGAAGATGCGGCGCGGCTTGGTTTTGATTCCGTAGGAATTGCCCTTGCCCGGGAAGACTCTCAGGCAGTCAGCGGGCTGGATGAGTTCATTGCCGAAGACCGTTTCGGCACAATGCAGTGGATGCCGGAAACGCGGGATCGGCGGCGTTCTGTAACGGCGCTCTGGCCCGAGGCGCGCAGCGTCATCATGCTGGGCATGAATTACGGCCCGGATGCAGATCCGCTTGAAAATCTTGCCCACAAGGATGTCGCGTCAATTTCAGTTTATGCGCGCCATCGCGATTATCACGATATCATCAAAGGCCGGTTGAAGGAGCTTGCGGGCCGCCTGCTTGCCCGCAGCCGTGAGGTCTTTCCCGGTCAGTCGCATGAGGTCAAAGTTTTCGTGGACACCGCGCCTTTGATGGAAAAGCCCCTGGCGCAGGCGGCGGGCCTTGGCTGGCAGGGCAAACACACCAATCTTGTCAGCCGGGACTTCGGTTCCTGGCTGTTTCTCGGGTCCATTGTCACCACGTTGGACCTGAAGCCGGATGCACCTGTCAGGGATTCCTGTGGCACGTGTCGTGCCTGTCAGGACATCTGCCCGACAAACGCCTTTCCGGAGCCATACAAGCTGGATGCTCGCCGCTGCATTTCCTACCTGACAATTGAAACGCGCAAGCCCGTGCCGCAGGAGATGCGGACTTTGATGGGAAACCGCATCTATGGCTGTGACGACTGTCTGGCCGTGTGTCCGTGGAACAAGTTTGCCAGCAATGCGGGTGAGGCGCGGCTGATTGCGCGCGACGATCTGAAAAGCCCGAAGCTGATGACTTTGCTCGCACTGAATGACCGCCAGTTTCGGGAGATGTTTTCCGGTTCGCCGGTCAAGCGTGTTGGCCGGGCCAAATTTGTTTCAAACTGCCTGATTGCGGCAGGAAATTCAGGCCAAGCCGTGTTTCTGCCGGTTGTACAGCGTCTTCTGCTGGATGAGGCTGAGCTGGTGCGGGCGATGGCTGTCTGGGCCATGAGCCAGCTTTCTCCGGCCTTGGCCTTGGAATCGCGCTCCACTGCCCTTGTTAATGAAGAGAGCCCACTTGTCAGGAGTGAATGGAATGCGTTGGTCGAAAAAACTGGATGAGGTGAAATCTGCGGCTGGTGAAAAAGGCGCTGCTGTTGTGCAGGCGGCGCGCGACGCCTCACACGGAAATTTTGAAAAGGCGCGGAATTCCTTGCATGATGGCGGTATCGCATGGCCGGATGCCCTGCGCGAAACCAGAAGTCTTGGGGCTGCGCATGTTGGCGCTTTGGCATTGGGTGCCTGCGCTATTGGCGCCCTGGCCATCGGCGCATTTGCCATCGGCAGGTTGTCGGTTGGCAAAGCCTATGTTGGCGACGCCCGCATCGATCGGTTGAATATTGGCCGGCTGGAGGTGGAGCATTTTACGCCGCCCCGTCTTTCATCCTATCTTACGCGCAGACATTAAAATTCTGGATTGATAGAGCGGCCAGCAACATGACGATACCAACAGATGCCGCCAATGATGACGTGCGCAAACCCGCTGTGGTGAATGGGTCGGACAGTTTGTTCATTTTCGGCTGTGGCTATTCCGCGCGCCGATTTGCTGATGGCCTGCCTGCGGACATGATTGGCGGCGTTACCACGCGAAGTGATGAAAAGGCCGCGGCGTTCGCTGCCCATGGGTTCAAGCCATTTATCTTTGATGGTACCAGCAACGGGCAGGGCATAGATGCTGCCCTGTATCGCACAACCCATTTGTTGATTTCCATTGCACCCGGTGGTGAAGACGCTGGCGATGCTGTGCTGCATTGGTACAAAAACGAGATCGTGCACTCGGCGCCGGCTTTGCGTTGGATCGGGTATCTTTCAACCGTTGGTGTATATGGCGACCACGCTGGTCAGTGGGTGGATGAGGACAGCGAACCGCAACCAGTTTCACGCAGATCGCAGCAACGCGTTGTGGCGGAACGCAAGTGGCAGGAAGCCGCAAAGGAGCGCGGCGTACCACTGGCCATTCTACGCCTTTCGGGAATATACGGCCCTGGCCGCAATGCCTTTACCAATCTGATGGAGGGCAAGGCGCGGCGTCTGATCAAACCAGGGCAGATATTCAACCGCATCCACGTCGATGATATTGCCGGAGTTCTGCATCTGCTGATGCGGGAGGATAAAGGCGGCATTTTCAACGTTACTGACAGCGAGCCGGCTCCGCCTCAGGACGTTGTGACATATGCCAGTGAGATGGCAGATATCATTCCGCCGCCAGAGCAGGATTTCGAAACGGCAGAGCTTTCGCCAATGGCGCGAAGCTTTTATGGCGAGAGCAAACGTGTTTCAAACCGCCGGGTAAGAGAGTTGGGTTACAAGTTCCGTTACCCGACCTATCGCGAGGGTTTGAGGTCGCTTTTCGAGGCCGGTGAGACGCAAAAAAGACCCTAGGTTGCTGAATTTCATATCGCTGCCGAACTTTTGCCTTATCTATCATGGATTTAGCCACCATCGAACGGCTGACGCCACGAGGGGGATGTCCTGCAAGGGCCACAACTCGGCATCTGTCCGTATGAAACGGCACAGGATACGGGGATTTGAGGAGTTTGGTTTTTGCAGCCGCGGTTGCAGCAATCGCAACGGCGACTGTTCCGGTAACAGCCTTGGCTGCCAACGGCAAAACGAGCTGTGGTCACGCATCATGGTATGCGCTGAAATCCAAAACGGCATCGGGGGAAATGATGAATCCGGCAGCCATGACGGCGGCGCACAAGACGCTGCCGCTGGGCAGCAAGGTCAAGGTCACAAACCTGCGAAATTCCAAATCGGTGGTTGTGCGGATTAATGACCGCGGACCGTTCATCAAAGGCCGGTTGATTGACCTTTCAAAGGGTGCTGCGCAGAAGCTGGGCTTTGTTGGTGCGGGTCATACAAGAGTCAAGATTGAGCCAGCGGATGGCTCTGGATCCAGAGGCTGCGCCTGAAGAATAGAGTCTTGCCTGTCAGGTATAAAACACAAATCAGCGGGTGAGCGTTAGAACAACGCTGCACTCGCTTCTTTATATCAACATCTGGTTCTGAAATGCCGGGTGACCAAATTTGAAAACGATCTGGTCACCGCGACTGCGCAATCCGGGCAAAAGCAAGTGCAGGTTTTGCCCGTGGACATGATGGAAAAGAAGCTCCGCGTGCATGTGCGGCCTGCTTTCTATCAGATGCCTGGACCTGCTGTTTCTGGCAGGATATCGCGGATTTTGAAGGCCACTTCAGTGCGGTTGGTTGCCTTGAGCTTCTTCATGATATTGCGGACATGAACCTTGACTGTGCTTTCACGCAGGTTCAGCTCATATGCAATGATCTTGTTTGCCTTGCCGCGACGCAGCGCATCCACAACCGCCATCTGGCGAGCCGTGAACATACCATTCACAGGACGTTCCGGTGTGTGGCCGGAGTCAATCATGGACTGCATGGCAAGAATGCTGCTGGCAGGTACAAATGCACCGCCGGCGAGTGTCAGCTCAATGGCTTCCACAGCAACGCCAATTGTCACTGTTGTCGGAATAAAGCCCTTGGCTCCGCATTCCAGCGCCTTGACGATCTGCTGCATTTCTTCAGTGTCGGCGATGACGATAACCGGCACAGGGCTGGCTTCGCTGACCACGCGGCTGATGTCTGCAGCAATGCCGAAATCGGTGATTTTTCTGTTGCCGATGTGCAGCAGAATAACCGCAGTTTCAGGATGGCGAGACTTTGCCTGCCGCCATGCGTCCAGATTGGAAAAAGACACAATTTCCAGATCCGGGCTTTGAGCGGAAAGGCTGCTTGCCAGGCACTGGCGTTCCAACTGGCGGCTGTCGATAATGACCACATGTGTGCGGTTCAAATCGGCATCGCGTCGGGCGTAGTAGCCACCATTGTGCTCGGACTGTGAATCATGCTCTGCGCCGTGGGATGCGGCGGAACGATACGAATGACGGTGTTGCAGGGCGACCGGCTCTCTTGACGAGCGGTCAGCACCTTGAATCTTATCCAACATTTCAAAACCTCCAAGTAAAAACTTATGTCAGCCCTTCGTCCAACTACAACGCCCGGTTAACACCGAAAAATGCATTCAGTTGTACGGCTCGCGAAAAACTCGAATGCGGGCCAATCTTTGCGGATACGAAAAAACAAATGCTTTGGTAATCTTCAGTGGGTAGCAGCTTAACTTAAAAGGAAGCGGCCCCCGTCGATGTATGTATGGCTACCCTCTACCGACGGTTGCGTAATTAACAAATGTTAAACCGGGATAAAAAATACAACGGGAAGTTGTTAAATCTTGTTCATATTTGTGGCGGAAATTCTCTTGGAACTTCAGTGAACTGCCGGGAAAGATGCTTGTTTTTACGCCTTTTGCATGAGGTTTATTACCTCAGTTTATGCATCAAACAGCATCTTTATCACCCATATGATTCCGCAGAATCCATAACCAGAAGTATGGATACTCCGATCTGAGAGTCAAAAGAAAATTCGGATGTTTGCACCATCTTTTGAACGTGCAATCAACCAATGGGTGCTTAAGACGAATCACTTGACGAAGGGGCGGCTTAAAAAGGCTGAGCCCAGCATGCCAAAACGCCTCGGCATATCCACCGCTTTCGTGATGCCAATGCGCGGTCCAATCAAAAGTTGAGGTGCTACTTCCGGCATTGATAAGGCAAAGCCGTCGTCAGCACCCGCACATTGCGCAAAAACCGGCAGGTCGTTGTGCCGGATATCGATGCCCATCGCCTGGGCCAGACGCCCTGGCCCGGAACACAGTTGCCGAAGCTTCTCGATTTTGCGCCGCTCCTGCATCAGGTTCAGTCCCGATGTCGGCTCGATGGCACGGATCAGGACGGCGCTGCCGGGTGATGCAGCATCGCACACGAAGTTCAGGCACCAATGTACCCCGTAGCATCGATAGACGTAGGCCCGACCAACCGGTCCGAACATTGGCCTGTTGCGTGCGGTTGGTCCGCAAAAGCTGTGAGAGGCGGGGTCAAGCCGATCATAGGCCTCCGTCTCAACGATAATACCGCCCACTCCACCTATGGACAGTGTCGCGCCAATCAGGCCAGCCGCTGTGGTTTCGGCATTCTCAGCAAAAATCTCATTCAATGTCATGCGGTTCAACCTTGCAGTCATGCTTTCAGCCAGCTATCGGGTCATCTTCCAGAACATTTTGCTTTTGATGCAGCAATGGGGGCTTGGCATGCCATTTAGCAGGATTTTTGTTGTTAACGGTCCCAACCTGAATTTGCTCGGCCAACGTGAGCCGGGAATCTACGGCGCCAAAACCCTGGCCGATATTGCCGCCGATTTGGTGGAGCGTGCTGCCGGACGCGTGGAACTGGAGTTCAGACAGTCCAATCATGAGGGCGATCTGGTCGGCTATATTCACGAGGCTGGTCTGGAAGGTGCCGGGGTCATTCTCAACGCCGGGGCCTACACACACACCTCCATCGCGCTGGCAGATGCCATAAAGGCAGCTCACGCGCGGGTGGTGGAAGTGCATCTTTCCAATGTCCACGCTCGGGAGGCGTTTCGTCACCATTCCTATTTGTCGCCGGTTTGTGTCGGCGTCATCGCCGGCTTTGGCGACCGCTCTTACCACCTGGCGCTGGAAGCTCTTCTTGAAATGCAGTCCTAGAAGCATTTTGTGCTTGTGGAGATGCGGTTTCTGCACTCTTTTGTAGGCAATGGGTTCGACACGACTTATGCTGAAACAGGACGATGCGACGAGAGAAGTAGCAATAGAGTGTCAGGTGATCGAACAATCGCATGACACTTTATAGGGCCTGAGAGAACTGTGGAGTAAGCCATGATCAAAGACATTGTAGTCCATCTGGATGGCACAGAGCGTGATGAAGACCGCCTGGCGCATGCAGAGTTGATGGCCACAAGTTTTGATGCACACTTGCTGGGCCTTTTCACAAACCTGATTGAAATCGGCTATATTGCAGCGGACCCTGTCGGGGCATCGGTTGAGATTGTGGCCGGGGCCATTGAAGAGGCCAGAAATGCGGGTGACGTCACCGAGGCACGTCTGCGCGCCCGGCTTCAACAGCTATCCTGCCTGAACGAGTTACGCCGGTTTGATGGCACGGATGGTGAGTTGCGCGAGCATGCGGCGGCGGCTGCACGCACAAGCGATATATTTGTTGTCAGCCGGCCGCTGGGTTCTGATGAGCAGATGTGGCCGGGCCTTTTTCAGGCAGCTTTGTTCTCTGGCGGGCGCAGTGTTTATGTTGTGCCACCGTCTGTTGCCCCGAAACCCATTCGCACGGTGGTGGTTGGCTGGCGCGACAGTCGTGAGGCAACCCGCGCACTTTACGAGGCAATGCCAATTCTGAAACAGGCCGAGCGGGTTATTCTGGCCTCGGTGGGCGACGAACACCGCTTTGCTGAAAATGCCGACATTGCCCGCCATCTGGCGCGCCATGGTGTTGCGTTTGAGTTGAAAGAGCTTGCTGCCAAGGACCGTGTTTCGGAAGTGCTGCTGGACGAGTGCGCCGAGTCGGGAGCTGACCTGCTGGTTATCGGTGCTTACGGCCATTCCCGTTTCTGGGAATGGGTGCTGGGCGGCACGACACGCAACATATTGACCATATCTGCGGTGCCTGTTTTGCTGGCACATTAAAACTGGTTGCACGGCATAGTTCGCGCAGAAGTTCGGCGATTAAATGGTAAGCTTCAGAAATCGTTTAACTTTTCGTGCAATGCAACAAAATGAACGTTCGTTCGATATGCCCCTTGCGTGCATTTTCAACTTGGAGTGAAATACCCGGCGTGGCTTTTGAAGCCACGTTCAACGGGGAGATCGCTTCGATGATACGGATGAAAACGCTTCTGGCGGCCACGGCAATAGGTCTGGCGCTGGGTACTGCGGCGCAGGCTAAAACTCTGGTTTATTGTTCCGAAGGATCGCCAGAAGGCTTTGATCCTTCGCTCTATACGGCAGGAACGACGTTCGATGCCTCCGGTCACCCGATCTACAACCGGCTGTCCGAATTCAAGAAGGGCACAACGGAAACTGAGCCGGGGCTCGCGGAGAGTTGGGAAATTTCGGATGACGGGCTTGAATATACGTTCAAACTGCGTCCCGGAGTCAAATTCCACTCCAATGCTGATTTCACTCCGACACGCGACCTGAATGCCGATGACGTGGTTTTCTCGTTTGACCGGCAGGGCAACACGGAAAACCCGTATCACCAGTATGTCAGTGGCGCTTCATGGGAATATTACAATTCCATGTCCATGCCGGAGCTGGTGCAGTCGATCGAAAAAGTGGATGACCTGACGGTTAAATTCACCCTCAAAGAGCCGAATGCACCGTTCATCGCCAATCTGGCAATGCCATTCGCATCCATCATGTCAAAGGAATATGCCGACAAGTTGCTTGAAGCGGGCAATCAGGCGCAGCTCAATCAGGCGCCGATTGGCACAGGGCCGTTCCAGTTTGTTGCCTACCAGCCGGATGCGGTTATTCGCTATCAGGCATTTGCCGACTATTGGAACGGGAAACAGCCGATCGATGATCTGGTTTTTGCAATTACCACTGACGCTTCCGTTCGTCAGCAAAGATTGCTGGCGGGTGAGTGCCATGTCATGGCGTTCCCCAACCCGGCAGATCTGGACTCGCTGAAAGCCAATCCGGACCTTGTTATGCTTGAGCAGGAAGGGCTGAACATCGGCTATTTCGGCTACAACACCCAGCAGCCGCCGTTTGACAAGGCAGAGGTGCGGCGCGCGCTGAACAAAGCCATCAACAAGGAAGCCATTATCGAGGCCGTCTATCAGGGTGCGGGCGAGGTGGCCAAAAATCCGATCCCGCCTACCATGTGGTCCTATGATGAGGATACGGTAGATGATCCTTACGACCCGGAAGCCGCCAAGGCAGAACTGGAAGCGGCAGGTGTTTCCAACCTGTCGATGAAAATCTGGGCCATGCCGGTTTCACGCCCCTACAACCCCAATGCGCGGCGTATGGCCGAACTGATCCAGTCCGATCTTGCTGCAGTCGGCGTTCAGGCGGAAATTGTCTCCTATGAGTGGGGCGAATATCTGGACCGTTCCTCGCAGGTGGATCGTGACGGCGCCGTGCTTCTGGGTTGGACGGGCGACAATGGTGATCCGGATAACTTCCTGGCGGTTCTGTTGGGTTGTGATGCGGTGGGCGGCGCCAACCGTGCGCAATGGTGCAATGAAGAGTTCAACGATCTGGTCCAGCGAGCCAAGAGCCTGTCATCTCAGGAAGAGCGTGCGGAGCTTTACAAACAGGCACAGGTTGTCTTCAAGCGTGAGGCACCCTGGGCAACAATCGCTCACTCGGTGGTTTATGTTCCAACGCGCAAAAATGTCACCGGCTTCGTTCAGAGCCCGTTGGGCGACATGACGTTCGATGGCGTGGATCTGACCGAATAATCGCCCATCATTTTGCAAAAGAGCGGCCGGTGTATTGGACATCGGCCGCATCACTTCCAGATGCACAATGAAGAGCAACGAGCCGATCATCCGGTTTCGTTGTGAAAGACGCGCTTGAGCATTTGCCGTGGCGCCATTTTGCTTCCACGGAAAGACACTGCGACCAAACAAGAAGTCAGGGCGTTCAAGTGATCGAATGATCACATCGACCGCGCTGACGGGACGGTAGAGCATTTTTGCAGTCCAGCAGAAATGCTCTGGAGCGGAGGGCCATGTTTCGATTTCTGATCTCGCGGGTTGGAGTGTTGATTCCAACTTTCATCGGGGTGGCCATCATCGCCTTCTCGTTTATTCGGCTGTTGCCGGGCGACCCTGTCATGCTGATGGCTGGCGAACGGGGCGTTTCACCTGAACGACATGCGCAGCTTTCGGCGCAGCTCGGTCTCGACCAGCCGCTATACATCCAGTTCTGGTACTATCTGCAAGGATTGTTCCAAGGCAATTTCGGGACATCCATTGTCACGCGACGCCCGGTGCTGGACGAGTTTCTCAATCTGTTTCCGGCCACAGTCGAATTGTCGCTTGTGGCCATAACACTTGCCATCGTCATTGGCGTGCCGGCTGGAATATTTGCAGCTATCAAGCGCGGTTCCTGGCTGGATCAGTCGATCATGGGGGTGGCGCTGGTTGGCTATTCAATGCCGATCTTCTGGTGGGGCCTGCTGCTCATCATCTTTTTTTCCGGCACATTGGGCTGGACACCCGTGTCTGGCCGAATTTCGCTTTTGTATTTTTTCCAACCGGTCACGGGCTTCATGCTGATAGACAGTCTGCTGGTTGGTCCGGCAGGGTCGTTCAAATCCGCTGTCAGCCATCTGATCCTTCCAAGCCTGGTGCTGGCGACAATTCCGCTGGCAGTTATTGCGCGGCAAACGCGCTCGGCAATGCTGGAGGTGTTGAGTGAAGATTATGTTCGCACAGCACGGGCCAAGGGTTTGTCCGGGTTCCGGGTTGTCGGCATTCATTCCTTGCGCAATGCGCTGATTCCGGTCGTCACCACCATTGGCCTGCAAGTTGGCGTTCTGCTGGCAGGTGCCATTCTGACCGAAACGATTTTCTCGTGGCCGGGCATCGGCAAATGGATGGTGGATTCGGTTTTCCGGCGGGATTATCCGGTCGTTCAGGGCGGATTGCTGCTGATTGCCATTGTTATCATGATCGTGAATTTGCTGGTTGATCTGACATACGGTCTGATCAATCCGCGAGTCCGGGCAAGCTGAGGATTATTGCCATGAGCCATATTGAGGCACAGGAATCCGAGGCACTGGTCGGATCAAATATTCTGACGCCGCCACCGCCGCCCAATGTGCGTCGGGAAATGTTTCGGGAATTCTGGTACTATTTCTCCAGCAACAAGGGCGCGGTTGTCGGCCTGATCATCTTTGCTCTGGTGGTGCTGATCGCCATTTCCGCGCCACTGATAGCTCCGCACAATCCGGTTGCGCAGAACCGGTCGGCGCTGTTGCTGCCACCTTTCTGGATGACTGGCGGGCAGTGGGCGTTTCCGCTGGGCACGGATGCTGTCGGGCGCGATATCCTGTCCCGGTTGATCTACGGCGCGCGTTATTCACTTTTTATCGGCCTGTTCGTCGTGACCCTGTCGGTTTCAACCGGCATCGTGATTGGCATGATTGCCGGTTATGTGCGCGGTTTCGTCGATACCGTGATCATGCGGCTGATGGATGTTATTCTGGCGTTTCCCTCGCTTCTGCTGGCACTTGTGCTGGTCGCGGTTCTCGGCCCCGGGCTTACCAATGCCATGATCGCCATTGCACTGGTGCTGCAACCGCATTTTGTTCGTCTCACACGCGCTTCCGTGCTGGCAGAGCGCGAGCGAGAATATGTAACAGCCGCGCGCGTGGCCGGGGCAGGGCCACTGCGGTTGATGTTCAAAACCATTTTGCCGAATTGTCTTGGTCCGTTGATCGTGCAGGCCACATTGTCCTTTTCCAACGCCATTCTGGATGCGGCGGCACTGGGCTTTCTGGGCATGGGTGCGCAACCCCCAACTCCGGAATGGGGCACAATGCTGGCTGAAGCGCAGGAATTCGTGCTGCGCGCATGGTGGGTCGTTACATTTCCCGGCCTGGCAATTCTGATCACTGTTCTGGCCATCAATCTGGTTGGTGATGGCCTGCGCGACGCGCTTGACCCCAGAATGCGGAAAGGCTGAACCATGGCCCTGTTGGAAATTCGCAATCTGAGCGTCGAGTTTGAAACCGTCACCGGCAGGTTCCGTGCCGTGGATGGCATCGATCTTTCGGTGGAAAAAGGCGAGGTGCTTGCCATTGTCGGTGAATCCGGCTCCGGCAAGTCCGTGGGAATGCTGGCCGTGATGGGAATATTGCCCGCCAGCGCCCATGTCACCGCTGACCGGATGATGTTTGATGGCCGTGATCTTCAAAACCTGACATCGGCCCAGCGTCGTGAAATTGTCGGGCGGGATATGGCCATGATTTTTCAGGAGCCGGGAGCCAGCCTGAATCCTTGCTTCACTGTTGGCTTCCAGATCATGGAGGTCTTGCGCATTCACATGAAGCTGGGTCGATCCGCGCGTCGCAAGCGGGCAATTGAACTCCTGGAAGCGGTGGGGATACGTGATGCGGCAGACCGGCTTTCCAGCTTTCCGCATCAGATGTCTGGCGGACAGGCGCAGCGCGTCATGATTGCCATGGCGATTGCCTGCAACCCCAAGCTGTTGATTGCTGATGAGCCGACAACGGCGCTGGATGTGACGATTCAGAAGCAGATTCTGGACCTGTTGATGAAAATGCAGGCGGACCAGGGCATGGGCCTTATCATGATCACTCACGATATGGGGGTGGTGGCTGAAACAGCCGATCGGGTTATCGTGCAATATAAGGGACGGAAGATGGAAGAAGCCGACGTCCTGTCATTGTTTGAAAATCCGCAAAATCGCTATACGCAGGCGCTGCTTTCCGCTTTGCCGGAAAATGCCACGGGTGACAGATTGCCCACAGTTGCCGACTTCATGGCAGAGGAGGCCATGTGATGGCTCAGATTGCGCTTGAGGCCAGCAATATCAAACGGGATTACCACGTGTCGCGCGGGATATTTGGCGGCACAAAAACAATTCACGCCGTGCGCGGCATCAGCCTTTCGTTGCAAAAGGGCAGGACGCTGGCGATTGTCGGCGAATCCGGGTCTGGCAAGTCAACGCTGGCGCGCATCCTGACGCTGATTGATGCCCCGACCAGTGGCACTCTGGCCATTGACGGCCAGCCATTGGACATCGCCAAAACCGGCATCACCCGCGACATGCGGCGAAAAGTGCAGATGGTGTTTCAAAACCCGTACGGCTCGCTCAATCCGCGCCAGAAAATCGGCGATGCTCTGTGTGAACCACTGTTGTTGAACACGGATGCCAACAAGGCAGAACGGCGCGACCGGGCAATGCGCATGCTGGTCAAGGTCGGCTTGCTGGAAGAGCATTACAACCGCTATCCGCACATGTTTTCAGGTGGGCAGAGGCAGCGGATAGCGATTGCCCGGGCATTAATGCTGTCTCCGGGCCTTCTGGTGCTGGATGAGCCGGTTTCTGCGCTGGATCTGTCCGTACAGGCGCAGATTCTGAACCTGTTGGCCGATTTGCAGGACGAATTTGATCTGACCTATGTGTTTGTCAGCCACGACCTGTCTGTCGTGCGCTACATCGCAGATGAGGTGATGGTGATGTATCTGGGCGAGGCGGTTGAGTATGGCACGCGGGAGGCGGTTTTCGCCGATCCGCAACACGCCTATACACGGACCTTGTTTGCTGCCACGCCCAAATCCGATGTTGAAAGCATTCGAGCCAGACTGGCGGCCCGTCGGGCGGCCTAGAGCATTTCCGGTTGAAGCGGAATCGCTTCAACCTCAGGACAATGCGACAAAACAAAGAGTTTCAGCATTTCCGGTTGAGGCGGAATCGCTTCAACCTCAGGACAATGCGATAAGACAAAGAGTTTCAGCATTTCCGGTTGAAGCGGAAACGCTTCAACCTTAGGACAATGCGACAAAAACAAGAGTTAGACCGTATCTGGTGATCCGGAGATCGCCTGAAACGGTCTGAGCTCTGGTCGTTACAGCTTGGCGGCAACAGCCTCGACGGCTGACTTGGTGGCGGCCGCAACCCTGTCGGCTTCTTCCTGTGTCAGGCAGAAAGGTGGTGCAAAGCCAAGAATGTCGCCCTGCGGCATACCACGGCCGATCACGCCACGCTCAAACAATGCGGCGGCAATCTGCGGGCCAACCTTGAGCGCGGGGTCAAAGAACACGCGGTCATCACGATCGGCAACAAATTCAACAGCAGCCAGCAGGCCCTCGCCACGAATTTCGCCAACAATCGGGTTGCCGGCCAAAGCATCATTCAACGCAGCGCGAAGATATGTGCCGGTTTCGCCGGCATTTTTCACCAGGTCCAGCTTGTCGATCAGCTCAAGGTTGGCAATGCCCGCAGCGGCGCAAAGCGGGTGCGCGGAATAGGTCCAGCCATGGCCAATGACGCCAAGCGAGTCAGAGCCCTGAACCAGAACCTGCCAGACCTTGTCGGAAACGATTGTGCCGGAAAGCGGCAGATAGGCAGAGGTCAGACCCTTGGCGATGGTGATCAGATCGGCTTCGATGCCGTAATGGTCAGAACCGAACATGGAACCCAGACGGCCGAACCCGGTCACGACCTCGTCAGCCACCAGCAGCACATCGTACTTCTTCAACACAGCCTGGATTTTCTGCCAGTAGCCTGCCGGTGGTGGCACAATGCCGCCGGTGCCAAGAACAGGCTCGCCAATAAAGGCGGCAACTGTGTCCGGGCCTTCTGCCAGGATCATCTCTTCCAGCTTGTCGGCGCAATGCTGCGAAAACTGCTCTTCGCTCATCGAAAGGTCAGCGCGGCGATAATAATACGGCGCTTCCGTATGAAGAATGGGCGCGCGGGGCAGGTCGAATGCGTTGTGGAACAGCTCCAGGCCTGTCAAAGACCCGGTCATGATGCCGGAGCCATGATAACCCCGCCAGCGTGAAATGATCTTCTTCTTTTCCGGGCGACCCAGAACGTTGTTGTAGTACCAGATCAGCTTGATATTGGTTTCGTTGGCGTCCGATCCGGAAAGGCCGAAATACACCCGGCTCATATTGGCCGGTGCCCGGTCGATGATCATTTTGGACAGGCGGATTGACGCTTCTGAACCATTGCCCGCATAGGAATGGTAATAGGCCAGCTTGTGGGCCTGTTCGGCAATGGCGTCGGCAATTTCAGTGCGGCCATAGCCGACATTCACGCAATACAGGCCGGCAAACGCGTCCAGGCTCTCCTTGCCGGTGCTGTCAACAATGGTTGCGCCCTTGCCGCCCGCAATAATCCGGTTGGGGGATTCGCCACGGGCATGCATGCCCATATGGGTGGAAGGGTGGAAGAAATGATCGCGGTCGTAAGCGGTCAGTTCATTGTCGCCGATGTTCTGGTCCAGCATGGTTCGCCAGCCTTTCGAATTGTTGTCAAATTAGCAAATGCAGTCATTTGGAGGGGTGGAACGCCTCAGCCAAGGTCAAGGCAGACATATTTGATGTCTGTGAAGGCTTCGAGCCCGTGCCGCGAACCTTCCCGGCCAAGGCCCGATTGCTTTACGCCGCCAAAAGGAACAGGCGCACCGGTGATTTTGACGCGATTTACGGCCACCATTCCATATTCCAGTGCCGCGCTCATCCGAGCGATGCGGGCGGCGTCGCGGGTGACCAGATATGCCACCAATCCATACTCAGTGTCGTTTGCCTTGTGCAGCACTTCATTTTCACTGTCAAACACTGTCAGCGCGGCAACCGGGCCAAAGGTTTCCTCGCGCATGATCAGCGCGTCATCGGGCACATCCACCAGCACAGTGGGTGTAAAAAACAGTGGTCCGTGGTCTGAAACATCTCCACCCGCCAGCACACGTGCGCCGCGCGTCTGGGCATCGCGCACCTGCTCGCCCACCTTATCCACCGCGCGTTGATGCATCAGCGGGCCGATGTCCACCTTGTCGGTCAAGCCATTGCCAAGCTTCAGCGCCCTTACACGCTCTGCAAAAGCGGCAGCAAATTTTTCATAAATCGGGCGTTGAACATAAATGCGGTTGGCAGCAAGACAGTCCTGGCCGGACGTGGCAAATTTTGCGTCAATGGCAATGTTGACCGCACGGTCAATGTCAGCATCGTCAAATATGATCAATGGCGCATTGCCGCCCAGTTCCATAATCAGCCGTTTGACAGTCGGGGCGCATTGGGCCGCAATCAGCCGGCCAATTTCGGTAGACCCGGTGAAACTCATGGCTCGCAACCGGTGATCTGCGCACATGGTGCCCACAATTTGCGACGCGCTGCCGGTTATGATGTTCAGGACACCGGCAGGAAAGCCGGCACGCTCTGCCAGTTCGGCCAGAGCCAGAGCAGAAAACGGTGTTTGTGATGAAGGATGTGCGACAATGGTGCAGCCCGCGGCAAGTGCCGCAGCGGCCTTGCGCGTCAACATCGCCGATGGAAAATTCCATGGCGTTACAAGGCCCACGGCACCAAGCGGCGTGCGCGAAATGCTCATGGCTGCGCCAGGCAGGTGGCTTGTGACGCTTTCCACGGCAATTCGTTTGGCTTCTTCGGCGTAGTACTGCACGAAAGAGGCCGCATAATCGATTTCGCCAGCCGACTCTGCCAGTGGCTTGCCCTGTTCAAGGGTCATCAGCAGCGCCAGATCGTCTTTTGCTGCGACCATCAACTCGTACCAGCGAGTCAGAATGGCGCCGCGTTCCTGGGGCAGCATTGCCTGCCAGCCAGCCTTTGCCTCATCCGCTGCATCAATGGCAGCGGTTGTTGCAGAAGGCGAAAGCGCGGCAACAAACCCCAGAGACTGGCCGGTTGCCGGGTCGTTCACCTCAAAGGTTGCGTCGTCAGAATTTGCCGTCCAGCGCCCGTTAATATAGGCCAACTGGCGAAAGAGCCGCCGGTCAACAAGGCGATCCAATGCGGGGTGAAAGTCCTGGCGGGCAACACATGCGCTCATTGTGACAACCTATCTTTTGGCTTGCGGCAGACAGGTTCATCATACAAAGCATGGTCGCGCGTTTTGGTCTGATCTTGCAGTTGCGTGAAGAGAGTCTCTCTTCATTGCGAGGATGCGCTAGAGACAATCTCCTAAGGTGAAAGATTCAGTCCAGATCTTTGCGATACTGCAGGAAGCCCGACCGGTCGGCCACCTGATCATACAGCTTCATGGCAGCACGGTTGGTTTCGTGAGTGAGCCAGTAAACGCGTGACGCGCCTGCCTTTGCCGCTTCCGAATAGACAAAATCAATCAGCCGCCGTCCCAGACTTTTGCCGCGTAAGCCCTCTGCCACAAACAAATCCTGCAAGTAGCAATAATCGCCGGTGGTCCAGGTGGAGCGATGGAAAATGTAGTGCACCAGCCCCAGTGCCTTGCCGTCCTCGATCGCCAGCGCAGCAAACATCGGCTCTGTCGGGTCCAGCAGGCGCTCAAACGTCTTTTCCGAAACATCTCGCGGAATCTCTGCTTTGTAGAAGCGTTGATACCCCTCCCACAAGGCCAGCCACTCTTCCTTGTCTTCTGGTCGGATCAGTCGGTTCATTTGCATCTCCATGCCAATCGAGGGGCAGAATTACTCTTTTGCGGCAAGCAATTCTACCGGGGCATCCACATCCTCTTTAACAGTCCGGGTAATGATATATGTGAAATAGCGGCTGATGCCGATTTCCCGCTCCAGCCAGTTGTCGAGCAAGCGCTGATAGGCGTCAATATCCGGGCAAACCACCTTAAGTATATAGTCAACGCCGCCACCCACCGCCCAGCAGGAAACAACGGGCAGGCTTTGCCGCATGGCCAGCTCGAACCGGTCAAAATCGATCTGCCGGTGATTGCCTAGGGTGACCTCCACCAGCACCGCGGTAACCGGAGCAACCAGCCGCAAATTCAACCGCGCCTGATATCCGGCAACAATGCCGGCCTTTTCCAGCCTTTTCAGGCGCATCCAGCAGGGTGTGGGAGACAGCCCGACACGCTCTGCCAATGCCAGCTTGGTAATCCTGCCTTCACGCTGGATTGCGGACAGGATTTTCAGATCAAGAGCGTCGAGTTTTGGTCCGTTCATGCTTGTTCCTGCTATTTTGTGTGTTTTACGCGGTGCGGGAAGTTTTTTCCAATTGTGAATTGTTATGATTTCGGCAAAAATGTTTTCATGACAATGTGGTTCATTGATTCTGAAGCCCTGCGCAGGCCCGTCTATCTTTCGCTTGCAGACCAGATTGCAAGAGCGATAGGGGATGGACGCCTTGCGGCCGGCCTGCGCCTGCCGCCGCAACGCATCATGGCCGATGAATTGAAGATTTCGGTGCAGACCGTCAGCCGCGCCTACGAGGAATTGATCCGCCGGGGTCTTATATCGGGAGAGATCGGCCGCGGCAGTTTTGTGCGAGCGGAAAAGCCGGAAGGTTCACTGCCTTACATTCCTGAACGGCTGGGCGAAATCGTAGACCTTTCTATTCTGAAGCCGGTCTGTGAGCCAATGCACCTTGAAAAGATGCAGACGGCATTGGTGGATCTGGCGGCAAATCTACCGCCATCCAGTGTGTTGTCATTTCGGCCGAATGTCGTGTTTCCTCGCCACCGGCAAGTGGCGGTTGACTGGTTGCGGATGTGTGGCCTGGAAGTGCAGGCTCCCAATATCTGCATTTCCAACGGTGCCACCGCGGGAATGACCACGGCACTGATGAGTGTTGCCACACCAGGTTCGACAATTGCGACTGAGGCGATCGGCCACCATACGCTGGTTCCTCTGGCGTCGTATCTTGGGCTCAATCTTGCAGCGCTGGAAATTGATGATGAGGGCATTATCCCGGAAGCGCTGGACGCAGCCTGCCGGTCTGAAGTGGTGCGCGCCGTGTTTGTGCAGCCTACCGTTATCAACCCTACAGCTTCGCTGATGGGCGAAAGGCGGCGCGCCCAACTGGCGGAAGTGGCGCGCAAGCACGACATCAGCATTATTGAAAATGATGTGCTGGGGCCACTGATTGAAGACCGCCCGCCGCCTCTGGCTGCCTTTGCGCCCGAACGCACGCTTTACGTCACCTCTTTTACAAAGACCGTTCTGCCGGGCCTGCGCACCGGCTATCTGGCGGTGCCGGACAGAATGCTGTCGGCGGTGATGAACCGGCATCTTGTAACAAACTGGATCGCCACTCCGCTGATTGCCGAACTGGCAACGCGCTGGGTGGTGGATGGCACGGCCGCAGAACTGGTGCGTTGGCAACGACAGGCTTTGCGTCAACGCCAGCGCCTGGCTGCGCAGGAACTTGCCGGCATCCATTACCGCGCGCATCCCGAGGGGCTGCATCTGTGGATTCCGCTTGCTTCCGTGCAGGAAGAGGAATTGTTCGTTTCTCAGGCGCGGTTGCGCGGTGTGGCCATCGCACCCGGGCGATCATTCCAGACAGGCTCTATCAGTCAGCCAGCGGTTCGAATTTCAGTTGGCTCAACCTCAGAGGCAGAGTTGCAGGCTGGTCTGAGGGTGGTGGGCAATCTTCTGCGTTCTGCGCCGGAACCTTTGCTCCTGGCGATTTGAGCACATCTGCCAAATTGTTATGCAGTGCGAGCTGACAATGTGCACATTTGATTAAATTGTCATGATTTAATTTTCTCAATTGACATGATTTGCATCCCGTTCCATCGTTGGGCCAATCAGGAATTGCAAAACTGGAACGTGATATGCCTCAGCCAATTATACAATTGGAAGGAGTGACCAAGCGGTTCGGTGAGTTGACCGTTCTGGATGAATTGAGCTTTGATGTCATGCCGGGCGAGAAGTTGGCTTTGATCGGCCCTTCCGGATCGGGCAAGACCACCATTCTGCGTGTGTTGATGACGCTGGAAACGCTGACGGCCGGTCATATCAAGGTCGATGGCGATTACCTGTTTCATATGAAAAAGCAAGATGCCCTGATCCCCGCCGATGAACGGCATCTGCAGAAAATGCGCGCCAATATCGGCATGGTTTTTCAGCACTTCAACCTGTTTCCTCACAAATGCGTTTGCGACAACGTAACGCTGGCTCCTGTTTTAACGCAGGGTGCCAATCCGCAGGCTGCAAAAAAGCGCGCAATGGAGCTGCTTGAGATGGTTGGCATGGCTGAAAAGGCCAAGTCGATGCCCTCTCAATTGTCCGGTGGGCAAAAGCAGCGCGTGGCTATTGCTCGCGCCCTGGCCCTGAATCCGAAAATCATGCTGTTCGACGAAGTGACGTCAGCGCTTGATCCGGAACTGGTCGAGGAGGTTCTGAATGTCATGCGTATGCTGGGCCGGGAAACCGACATGACCATGTTGCTGGTAACGCATGAAATGAGCTTTGCGCATGATTTCGCCGATCGTGTGCTGTTTTTCGACAAAGGGCGCATCGTTGAATCCGGACCTCCGGATGAGATTTTCACCAATCCTAAGGAAGAGCGCACCAAGGCTTTTCTTCGCAAGGTCGTTGCGGCGGGCCAGCGCGTCTGATCCGGCTGTTTTAACTCTTTGTTTTTACGCAATTTCGCTGAAATTGCCCCAGGGGAGTGACGTCAATGAAACCATCTCTTATTCGCAGCGCTTTGCTTGGCGCTTCTGTTGTGGTGCTGGCGCTTGGCGCGCAGACTGCATCAGCGCAGGAAGCGCTGGATACGTTGAAACAGCAGGGCTTTGCCCGCATTGCCATTGCCAATGAGCCACCTTTCACTGCGGTGAACCCGGATGGCAGCGTGTCTGGTGCAGGGCCGGACGTGGCGCGTGCGGTGTTCAAGCGTCTTGGTGTGGATGATGTGGTTGCATCCATATCAGAATATGGCGCCATGATCCCCGGCCTGCAGGCGCGCCGGTTTGATGCGGTAACAGCCGGTTTGTTCATGAAGCCGGAACGGTGCGCGGCAGTGGCTTATTCAGAGCCGATTCTGTGTGATGCCGAGGCGTTTCTGCTGAAGGCGGGAAACCCGCTGAACCTGCGCACCTATAAGGACATTGCCGACAATGATCAGGTGCGGATTGGCGCACCGGGTGGCGGTACCGAAGAACGACTGGCGCTGGAAGCCGGAGTGCCGCGCGACCGTGTGATCGTGGTACCTGATGCGCAAAGCGGCATCACCATGCTGCAACAGGGCCGCATTGAGGTGTACTCCCTGCCTGTTCTGTCGATCAACGCGCTGTTCACGCAGGCCAATGACAGCAGCCTTGAGGTTGTTGCTCCGGTAGAGGGTGCGCCTGTCTACTGCGATGGTGCGGCATTCCGCAAAGACCAGACCGATCTTCGCGATGCGTTTGATCGCGAACTGGCGGCGCTCAAGGAATCCGGTGAATTTGCATCCATCATCGAGCCTTATGGTTTCTCCGCTGCTGCTGCCATCGGCACCAATCGCGAAGCCCTTTGCGCCCAGCAGTAAGGCAACCTGCAATCTGGTCGGAGCCTGAAGCATTTTCTGTTGAAGCGGCATCGCTTCAACATGAGGACAATGCGACAAATCAAACAGTTAGAGCGTTTCAGGTGATCGAATGATCACCATGAAACGCTTCAAATCTCCGGCCAGTTTTACGGATCAAGGCTTGTTTTTATGGAAATGTGGCTTGGCTATCTCCAGCTGATTCTTCAAGGCGCGGTCGTCACCATCAAGCTGACGGTCTACGGCTGCGCCTTTGCGCTTGTGGTCGCGTTCATTGCCGGGCTTGGCCGCGTTTCCAGCAATTGGCTCATTCGGGCCGTGGCCACAACTTATGTCGAATTCTTTCGCGGCACATCGATCTTTGTCCAGCTTTTCTGGGCTTATTATGTGCTGCCGCTGATGGGCATTACGCTGACAGAAATGCAGGCTGGTGTTCTGGCTCTCGGGCTGAATGTCGGCGCATATGGCGCAGAAGTGGTGCGCGGCGCTGTGCGGGCCATTGGCCGCGAGCAGCATGAGGCATGTGTGGCATTGAACCTGACGAAATGGCAATCCATGCGTCATATCATTCTGCCACAGGCTTTTGTGGTCATGCTGCCAACCTTTGGCAACAACGCCATTGAACTGTTGAAAGCCACGGCGATCGTGTCGCTGATTTCACTGGCTGACATGACGTTTCAGGCCCAGGTTGTGCGCTCGCAAACGGGCAACACAGCCATTCCGTTCATAACAATTCTCCTGCTCTATTTCGCCATCGCCTCCGTAATCTCCTTCGGTGTGCGGACTTTGGAAAAGCGCCTCTCTCGGGGTCTGGACGGGGTGAGGGCCTGATCGATGGAATGGGATTGGAATTTTACCTGGCAGATCATGCCCACGCTTCTGGAAGGCGTGAAGATCACCATCATCGCAACTTTGCTTGGTTTTGCGCTGGCTGCGGTTCTGGGTCTCGTCATTGCGGTTGCGCGGCGCTCGCGCCATCGCTGGCTGGCCAGAAGCGTATCGGGCTTCACCGAATTTGTGCGTGGCACCCCGTTGCTGGTGCAGCTTTATTTCCTGTTCTACATTTTGCCGGAAGCCGGGGTTACGCTGGCGCCATTGGTCGCCGGTGTTATCGGGCTGGGCGTACATTATGCCACTTACACAGCCGAAGTGTATCGCGCCGGTATAGACAATGTTTCACGCGGCCAGTGGGAAGCGGCAAAGGCCTGCAATCTTTCAGAAGGGCAGACATGGCGGCATATCATTCTGCCGCAAGCCATTGCGCCCATGGTGCCCGCGCTTGCCAACTATCTGATAGCGATGTTCAAGGAAACGCCATTGCTGTCGGCAATCACCGTTCTGGAACTCATGAACCAGGCGCGCTCGATTGCCAACTTCAACTATCGTTACATTGAGCCAATCACACTGGTTGGCGCATTCTTTCTGGTCATTTCGCTCATTGCCGTGGTGGGCGTGCGCTTTCTCGAGCGCCGCTATGGCAAGGTTGCCTGATCATGGTCGCAATCACAAAACTGGAAATACCACTGGGTTTTGATCAGCGCGCTGTTCGCAAGCGCATCGGCCTGATTGTGCTGGCAACAGACCACACGACCGAGGCGGATTTTACCCGGCTTGTGGCATCCCCAGAGGTGGGAATTTACGGCGCTCGCATTGCCTATGCCAACCCGACCACGCCGGAAAATCTGCGCGCCGCCGCGCCGCGGCTGGCACAGGCGGCAGCCTTGCTGCTGCCGGATGAGGAGCTGGATGTCATCTGCTTTTCCTGCACTTCAGCCTCAGTCGTCATCGGTGATGACGCCGTGGCCAAGGGCATCGGCCTGGGCAAACCGGGCGTGCCCGTCATAACGCCGCCCTTGGCCGTGCAGGCAGGCCTTAACGCCATGGGCGTTCGCCGTATCAGCGTTTTGACACCCTATACCGTGGAAACCAGTGTGCCGATGGCGAGCTATTTTGCCGACAAAGGCTTCGAGATAGCCAGCTTCAGTTGCCTGGGTCTGGATGATGACCGGTTGATGGCGCGACTTTCACCCCAGACACTGGTTGAAGCCGCAGTGGCCGCAATGGCGGATGATGCCGAAGCGTTGTTCATATCCTGTACGGCGCTGCGCTCTGCCGCACTGGTAGAAACCGTTGAGCAGCGTATTGGCAGGCCGGTGATCACCAGCAATCAGGCAACAGCATGGGCTTGTCTGGCGCAATGCGGCGTTGCTGCTCCTGCAAATGCTGGCAGGCTGATGCGTCTGCCGATGGCAAAGGTGGCATGAATGATTGAGTTGGCAGATATTGAGGCCGCGAGGCAGCGCATAGACGGAAAAGTGCGTATAACACCGGTGGATGAGTCAGAAAGCCTGACAGCACGGTGCGGCGTGCCAGTTCATTTGAAACTGGAGCACAGGCAGTTGACCGGTGCGTTCAAGTTGCGCGGTGCCATGAATGCGGTTGCAAAACTGAACGCTGAGGAACGTGCACGCGGCGTTGTTGCAGCATCAACCGGCAATCATGGCAGGGCATTGGCTTATGCGGCAGCGCAAAGCGGCGTCCGTGCCATCATCGCCATGTCTGCGCTTGTGCCGCAGAACAAGGTTGCTGCCATTCGTGCGCTTGGGGCTGATGTTCGCATCATTGGCCAAAGCCAGGACGATGCGCAGGAAGAGGTTGAGCGGCTAATTCGTGAGGAAGGTGTGGTGTCGGTGCCGCCATTTGACCACGCCGATATCATTGCCGGGCAGGGCACGATCGGTCTGGAGATAGTGGAACAGGTGCCGGATGCAGCCCTGGTTCTGGTGCCGCTTTCCGGTGGTGGGCTGATTTCAGGTGTGGCGGCTGCCATCAAGGCGTTGCGGCCAGATGTCCGGGTGGTTGGCGTTTCCATGCAGCGCGGCGCGGCCATGGCGGCCAGTCTGGCAGCAAGGCAGCCTGTGGCGGTGGAGGAGCTTGCAACGCTGGCCGATTCATTAGGTGGCGGAATTGGCCTTGCCAACCTCCACACTTTTGAGATGACGCGGCAATTGGTTGACGATGTGGTTCTGCTCACCGAAGCCGAAATCGCCGCGGGAATTCGCCATGCCTATCTGGAAGAGCGCGAGGTGGTTGAAGGCGCTGGAGCGGTTGGCATCGCCGCGCTTCTGGCGGGCAAAGTCACAAGCAGGGGGCCCATTGTGGTGCTGATGTCAGGCCGCAACATCGACATGGCCTTGCATCAGCGCATTGTCGCCGGAGCCAACGCGCTGGAGGAAGCTGTGTAATGCCCGAAATGCTGATTTTGACGCAACGTGAACTGGCCGATCTGGTGCCGTTGGACCTTGATGCGGTGAACACGGTTGAAGCGGCGTTTGTTGCCCTTGCCGAAAAGCCCGTTGTCATGCCGCCAATTCTGCGGCTCGACATCGTGGAAAACCGGGGCGAGGTGGATGTTAAGACCGCTTATGTGCCTGGGATCGACAGTTTCGCCATTAAAATCAGTCCCGGGTTTTTCAACAATCCTGCATTGGGCCTGCCAAGCGTCAACGGAATGATGGTGCTGCTGTCGGCCCAAACCGGGTTGGTTGAGGCGCTGCTGCTGGACAATGGCTATCTGACCGACATTCGCACGGCAGCGGCCGGTGCGGTGGCTGCACGCCATATGGCGCGTGCTGATGCCAAAAGTGTCGCCGTTTTTGGTGCTGGTGTGCAGGCGCAATTGCAGTTGCAGGCTTTAATGCGGGTGCGCCCGATTGAGAAGGCCACGATCTGGGCGCGCGACCACGCAAAAGCTCTCAGCACTGCAGCACTGTTGGCGGAGCGGCTGAAGATTGATGTGTCCGCTGTCGAGCAGCCGGAGGCCGCGGCAGCCATGGCGGATATCATCGTGACCACAACTCCGGCAGAAGAGCCCATTCTGAATGCAGAATGGGTGCGGGCAGGGACGCATATCACCGCCATGGGGTCGGACGCTGAACATAAGAACGAGATTGATCCCCGGTTGCTGGCGATGAGCCATTATGTGGCGGACCGCTTGTCACAAACCCGAATTCTGGGCGAGCTGCACCATGCCATTGCGGCAGGGGCGATGCGCTCTGACCATGAGTTTCCTGAACTTGGCGCGGTGGCGGCCGGAAAAAGTGCTGGCAGGTTGGATGCCGCCTCCATCACCCTGGCGGACCTGACCGGAACCGGAGTTCAGGACACCGCAATTGCCACCCTTGCCCATGCTCGCGCCAGGCGAGCCGGGGCAGGAACCGTGTTTGCTAGCTAAGATCCTTTCAACAGGTGAAATATGACAGAGCCAGTGCTCAACTTTACCCGCGCCGAATATGCCGCGCGGCTGGAAAAAACCCGACAAGCCATGGCAGCGGCCGGGATTGACGTTCTATACGTCTCTGATCCCTCCAACATGGCATGGCTGACCGGTTATGACGGGTGGTCATTCTATGTGCATCAGGGTGTGATCGTGCCGCCTTTCGGCGAACCGATCTGGTATGGCCGGGGGCAGGATGGCAACGGGGCCAAACGCACCAGCTATCTGGCGCACGACAACATCATTGGCTACGCCGATCACTATGTTCAGTCGATCGAGCGGCATCCGATGGATTTTCTGTCATCCATCATTGCGGACAAAGGCTGGGGCAAACTCACCATCGGCGTCGAGATGGACAATTACTGGTTTTCCGCCGCTGCTTTTGGATCGCTGACCCGGCATCTGCCTGATGCGAAATTTGTGGATGCAACTGCGCTGGTCAACTGGCAGCGTGCGGTCAAAAGCCCGCAGGAACTGGACTATATGCGCATTGCGGCGCGCATCGTAGAGGCCATGCACCAGCGCATTGTCGAGCGGATAGAACCGGGCATGCGCAAATGCGATCTGGTGGCGGAAATCTATGATGCCGGCACCCGAGGCATTGACGGTTTTGGCGGCGACTATCCGGCCATTGTGCCATTGCTGCCTTCAGGCATTGATGCGTCTGCCCCGCACCTGACATGGGACGACAAGCCCATGAAGCTGGGAGAGGGCACATTTTTTGAAATTGCCGGCTGCTACAAGCGCTATCACTGCCCGCTGTCCCGCACCGTATTTCTGGGCAAGCCGACACAGCAATTTCTGGATGCGGAAAAGGCCACTCTGGAAGGCATGGAAGCGGGGCTTGCTGCGGCAAAGCCGGGCAATCGCTGCGAAGATATTGCCAATGCGTTTTTTGCCGTTCTGAAAAAATACGGCATCACCAAAGACAATCGCACAGGCTATCCAATCGGGCTTTCCTATCCGCCAGACTGGGGCGAGCGCACGATGAGCCTGCGCCCCGGCGATAAAACCGTGTTGCAACCGGGAATGACCTTCCATTTCATGACCGGGCTTTGGCTGGAAGACATGGGGCTGGAGATTACAGAATCGATTGCGATTACGGATGATGGCGTTGAAGTGCTGGCCAATGTGCCGCGCCAGCTTTTTGTGAAGGGCTGAGGCATGTCCGGCATAGTCGAACTGCCGCCTTCGCCCATCAGCGCAACAATTGATCTGCAAGCCCGTGGTGTTCACCACGGGTTTCTGCGGCTGCCTTACAGCCGCGATGATTCCGCCTGGGGATCTGTGATGATTCCGTTGACAGTCGTGTGCAACGGAAATGGGCCAACCGCGCTGCTGACAGGCGGCAATCATGGCGATGAGTATGAAGGTCCCGCAGCCCTGTTTGACCTGGCGCAGGGGCTGCGTGCGGAGGATGTGTCGGGCCGGGTGATCATTGTTCCTGCGATGAATTACCCGGCATTTCTGGCTGGAGCCCGCACATCGCCCATCGACAAGGGTAACCTCAATCGCAGCTTTCCCGGCCGGCCGGATGGCACGGTTACCCAGAAGATTGCCGACTATTTTCAGCGTTATCTGCTGCCAATGGCCGATATAGTGCTCGACTATCATTCGGGCGGGCGCACGCTGGATTTTGTGCCGTTTGCCGCAGCGCATATTTTGCCGGACAAAACGCAGGAGGAGGCGGGATTTGCTGCCGTTGCTGCCTTTGGCGCACCCTATTCAATGCGCATGCTGGAAATTGATGCGGTGGGAATGTACGACACTGCCGCCGAGACAATGGGCAAGGTGTTTGTAACGACAGAGCTGGGCGGCGGTGGTACGGCAACAGCCAAAAGCATAGGCATTGCCAGACGCGGTGCGCTGAATGTGCTGCGCCATGCCGGAATTTTGCAGGGCAGCGTTGAAACGCAGCCGACCCAATGGCTGGATATGCCGGGCACGGAGTGCTTCACTTTCTCAGAGAGTGAAGGGCTGCTGGAGCCGCTGATCGATCTGGGAGAACAGGTTCGCAAGGGCGATGTGCTGGCTCGTGTCTACCAGACAGGCCGCACCGGTGTGGCGCCGATAGAATTCCGCGCCGCGCTTTCCGGCATATTGGCCGCGCGGCATTTTCCCGGGCTGGTCAAATCCGGTGATTGTGTTGCGGTGATCGGGACGCTGTAATCACCGCGGACTTTCGGGTAATTCCGAAGAAAAGGGTGGGGCGTTGTTCGCCCCACCCTTTTTGTTTTCGCAACTGCTGCGGTTCTTTGTTCGGCCGCATTGTCCTTGGTTGAAACGATACCGTTTCAACCGTAAATGCTCTTGTTTGTTTGCCGCATTGTCCTTTGGTTGAAACGATACCGTTTCAACCGGAAATGCTTAGAACTGGAAGCGCAGGGCGGCGTTGACGCCGTGATCCTGCGCCCCATCACCAAACTGGCCATTGTAGCTGATGCCCAATGTCGCCTTGTCGCTGATGTCCATGTCAAAGCCCAGTTCAACAGCCGCCGCATCTTCTGCAATCGGCGTCGCCAGAACCGCAAAGTCACCGCCATTGGTGAAGCTGACATTGGCATTGGGATCAACATCGCCGAAGGCATGCCGCCAGCCGATCATGCCGGTAAAGGTGATCGGACGATCATTCAGGGTCAACTCATGCGACGCGCGCAGACCCAGCGTGGTGAAGGTGGTGCTGGTGGTGTCCGACGCGCTGGTC
>NZ_VTWH01000005.1 GCF_008369445.1 Aureimonas fodinaquatilis | reverse complement strand
GCTGTGCACGCACCTGACTGCCGCCTTCCAGCAAGGCGGTGCGAACCGAAGCCTGTCCCTCACCCGAAAGCTGGTTGAAGGCATGCACCGCCTGATCGGCATTCAGCATCAGCACCGCATTGTACAGGGCCAGGCTGGCCGAACCCGGTGTCTGGTCAAGCTGGTCCAGCGCACTGGCTGTGCGACGCTCATTCTCCGTTCCTGCAACCTTCGGGAAAACCGGGTGCGGGTCCGTCGGATCCTGCGGGTCGGTCTTCACCGCCAGAACCAGAGTGGCATCGGTGGCTGAATATTCGACTGTTGAGGTCAGGAATGCGCTGTCATTGGCCAGTTGCGGATTCAGGCTACCAGTTATCGATTCAGCTTCAAAAACTGTGTAGCGCTGACCATTCAGGTAGCTCGTGGTCGGATCAAGCGCGATGACCCTGAGCGCTGCACCGCCGAGCGTTGCATTACCCAGGACAACCACTTTGTCGGAGGAAAGATCGCTGCCGATTTCATATTGATAGATGGTGTCATTGGACAATGTCAGATCGCCATTGATTGTCAGTGTACCAATGGAATTGCCCGGCGACAGAATGCCGCCGGAAGCGAAAGTGACGGCCCCGACTGTACCACTTCCGCCGAGCACACCATTGTCAGAAACCGCAACCGCTCCACTCAGAATGGAATTCGCAAGCAGGCTTCCGCCAGACACCTCGATGCGACCATTAAAATTGAGGCTGTCACCGGTAAAACTGACTGCGCCATTGACGATCTGGACCAGACCTTCGCCGACCAGTTCGGTGGCGAATGCGAAAGGCTCTGAAGCGGTCAGAACATTGAAGACGATGGTACTGTTACCGCTGCCCATCTCAATAACGTCTACGTCGAACTTTGCGACGGCCGTCGGTCCCTGTTTTGCATCATTGCCAAGATACAGCCTTGCAACGCCGTCAACCTGTTGCGCCATGACGATTTTGGGTGCCGAAAAAAGACCGCCGAAGCTGACAGTCAGTGTGCCCTTGCCATCCGTTCCGATATAGGCGGTATCACTAACAGACAGTGATGCATCGCTGGCCACCAGAACATTTCCCAGACCCTGAATGCTGTCACTGACATCGGCCTCCAACCCTTCGGCAATGGTGAGAATTGAAGTTTGGACGGAAGCGCCCGTCAGGACATTCAAAGTTCCGAATGCGGCGTCCGGACCGGCCACCTGCAGTCTATCGCTGACCGTGAGACTTGAGCCTGTGCCCGTGACTTCCAGCTTGCTGTCTGCCGATTCCAGGGTTTCGCCGATGCTGACCAGTTGCGCCGAAACCGTGCCACCGTCCTGAATGCGCATTTCGCCCTGCTTGATCCTGCCGATAATCAGCTCTGTCAAAGTAGCATTTCCGGCGATTGTTGCCGTAGCCTCTCCGGTAAAGCCCACGGTCAAGCTGACGGATTCCAGGGTTGAACCGGCCTCCATCTCAAAACTGCCATTGTCGATAGTGGTGTCAGTTGCACTGACATTTGATCCCTCACCAATCAACACCTCTACACTCGGCGTGTGGTCTTGAATGTCCGGGTTGCTGAGAAATGATCCAACGGTCAGCGAGGCACCATTGATGACACTGAGAGACAGCTTGCCGCCAAAAGTGCGCAGTGCACTGCCGGAGTGGAACAGAGCGCGGGATCCATCAACAATCAGCGTATTGTGGGCAAGGAGTTCCGACTGGGATCCGATCTCGGTGTCGTCCGTCACTGTGAGATCGCCATTGATCGTCAGTGTCGAACTGCTGAGAATGTTCAAATAGGAATAGGTGTCCGCCAACGCAGATCCATAGACCACCACAGAGTTGGCACCGTCGATGAAAACACGACCATCCTCAACCGGAGCATAGGGTTCCCAGTTATCGATGTTGACCCAGTCATGATCAACAGCCCCCGTCCAGTGTGCGCCGCCGTTTGCAAAGGCCTGAGTGGCCGAAACCAGTGCTGCGAAACTGACTGTTCCGAGCGCAAGTTGACGCGAAAGCATACGAAGCGAAGGGCGCAAAATGGCAATCTCCAGTTTGAAATGAAACCGGAGCGTTACACAATTAATCTATATGATACAATATGTATTAATTAAGGCGAGTTTGTCAGCTCTCTGGGACCAGGATCACTGTTGAAAGTGGCGGAATTGTCAGACTGAGCGAAAATGGACGACCATTCGCACTCACTTCTTCCGCACGCCTGCCGCCTGAATTTCCAGCATTGCTACCGCCATACATATGCGCGTCCGTGTTCATCCGCTCGTTCCAGAACCCACCACGCGGCACGCCAACCTGGTAATTGTAATGAACATTTGGCGTAAAATTACAAACCACCAGCACCGGCCCGCCATTCTTGTCCTTACGGATGAACGACAGAATGCTGTTGTCCGTGTCGGTGGTGTCCACCCACTCAAATCCGGCAGGGTCGCAATCCAGCTCATACAACGCAGGAACCTGGCGATACAACGCGTTCAAATCCTTCACCAACTGCTGAACCCCGGCATGTTCATGATGTTGCAGCAGGTGCCAGTCCAGTGATTGATCGTGGTTCCATTCCGCAGACTGGCCAAACTCGCCACCCATGAACAGGAGCTTTTTGCCCGGATGCGCCCACATGAAGCCGAAATAGGCGCGGAGATTGGCAAATTTCTGCCAATGATCACCGGGCATTTTGTTCAGCAACGAGCCTTTGCCATACACCACCTCGTCATGGCTGAGCGGCAGAATAAAATTCTCCGAATAAGCATAGACCATGCCAAACGTCATCTGGTGCATGTGATAGCGCCGATGGATCGGATCTTTCTCCATGAAGTCCAGCGTGTCATGCATCCAGCCCATGTTCCATTTGAAATGAAACCCAAGACCACCGGCATAAGTGGGGCGCGACACGTCGGGAAACGCGGTGGATTCTTCCGCCTGGGTCGATGCAGCCGGGTAATATTCCCCCACCCGCTCGTTGGTTTCCTGCAAAAACGCAATTGCTTCCAGGTTTTCACGCCCCCCGTGAATGTTCGGCTCCCATTCTCCGTAATTTCGTGAGTAGTCCAGATACAGCATGGACGCCACGGCATCGACACGCAGTCCGTCTATATGGAAACGATCAAGCCAATAGAGCCCGTTGGCAACCAGGAAGTTTTTCACCTCCACACGCCCATAATTGTAGATCAGCGTGTTCCAATCCTTGTGGAAGCCCTTTCGCGGGTCGGCATGTTCGTAAAGCGCCGTACCATCAAACTGCCCAAGCCCGTGCACATCGCTTGGGAAGTGCCCCGGTACCCAGTCCAGAAGTACGCCGATACCAGCCGCGTGCAACGCATCGACCAATCGGGCGAAGCCCTCTGGGGAGCCGTATCGGGAGGTTGGGGCATAGAGACCGATTGGCTGATAGCCCCATGAGCCATAGAATGGATGTTCCGATACCGGCATGAATTCCACATGCGTGAAACCCATTTCCTGAACATAGGGCACCAGTTCCGCCGCCAGCCCGTCATAGTCCAGAATGGCGTTGCCATCTCCCCGCCGCCAGGAGCCGGGATGCACCTCATAAATGGACACCGGCTTGTCGCGCGCCTGCCAGTCGCGATCCTTTGCGCGGAACGCCTGATCCTGCCAGTCATGCTCGACAAGCCCGGAAACCACCGACGCGGTAGAAGGTGCCGTTTCCTGCAAAAAGCCCATAGGGTCGGCCTTCAGCGGCAGCATCTCGCCCTGTGGACCGATAATTTCGTATTTGTAGGTCTCACCGCGGCCAATGCCCGGAATAAAAATCTCAAACACGCCGGTTTCATGCCGTCGCCGCATGACATGGCGGCGGCCATCCCACGAATTGAAATTGCCAACCACAGAGACACGGCGGGCCGAAGGGGCCCAGACGGCAAAACTTGTGCCTTGCACCCCATCAATTTCACCGGGATGCGCACCCAGTTTTTCATACAGGCGGTAATGGCGGCCTTCGGCCATCAAATAGGCATCCAGATCGGAAAGAAGCGAGCCGAACCGATAAGGATCCTCTTCCTCCCAGGTTATCGGGCCATGTGCAAATCGGAATTGATAGACCTGCAGCGGCCCGGCGATCGCACCGGTGAAAAGCCCGGCTTCGCCCTGCGGCGAAAGCTCGGCCACCACCTCTCCCTCGCGGTCGATGACGCTGGCACGCTCTGCTCCCGGGCGGAACACCCGAAACACTGTGCCGCCTTGAGCCGCATGAGCACCGAGAATGGAAAATGGATTGTCGTGCTGACCGGCCGCCAGTGCATCGGCCTGCGCTTCATCCAGCCGATGCGAGATGCTCGAAGTTTTTTCGATCAAAATACTGCCTGCCTTTGCCATTCAGATGACCTGGCGCCTGGCCAGAAGCGAAACTATGCCGCGCAGAGGAATCGAAAGCCATGCGGGCCGTGAAGACAGTTCATAACGCAACTCGTAGAATGCTTTTTGCAGCAAAAACAGATCCAGCAACTGTTGATTTCCCGGTGCTTCTGCATCAATGCCGCTGGCGGTGCTCCAGGCGGTCAGAAATCCGGTGCTGACCTGATCGCGCCAGCCTTCGGCGATATCGCGAATGCGCGCAACAGTTGCCTCATCCGCCGGACCAGCCCTGTCACGTGCGGCAAAAGCGGCATAATCATAAGAGCGCAGCATTCCCGCAACGTCACGCAGTGGCGAGGTTTTTGCCCGCCGCTCTTCCAGTGACCGCCCTGGCTCGCCTTCAAAATCCAGTATGACAACATCATTGCGTGCCACCAGAATCTGCCCCAGATGGTAATCACCGTGAATTCTGGTGCGGGTGCCGGAAAGTTTGGCCGACCGGCAATTGGAAAACCAGTCGCCAATCCGGTTGCGCGCAGCCAGAAGGCGATCGACATCCTCACGGCATGCCTCGTCAACCTCAGCAAACTGCGCCAGTTGCGCCAGCGCCTGCTGCGCCTCAGCTTCAGCACCATCCACCGCGCCTTGCAGCCAGTTGCTGTCCAACGCTTCAGGGTCAAAGGCAGGGTCACCAGTTACCGTGGCCAGCGCCACATGCATTTCGCCCGTTCGCCGGCCAATTGTTTCACCGGGATCAAACTGCAGAACAAACATTGCATCGGCTTCATCGGCTTCTTCAGCCAGACTTTCGCCATAGGCATTGTCGCGCAGATGCCGCGCGAGGGCTTCTGTCACCCGCGCCCAGGCGTCTCCCTGATTTTCCACCCGCTCGAACAAAGCGGCGATGGCGGAACTCTCGCCATCCGGGCGTTGCAACTCGGCACTGGCCAGCAAAGCAGGTGCACCTGTGAACGCCGTTTTCTCAGTCAGAAAACGGGTGACCTCCAGCTCCGGCTGAATGCCATTGCGCAATTGCCGGTAAAGCTTCAACATAGCCCGATCGCCAATTGAAACTGACGAATTGGACTGCTCACCTGCCAGGGGCACAATATCTTCCGCTGGTACGGCGACGGCTTGTGCCAATTCTTCCTTCTTCACGGCAGACGCTTCAATGTGCAGGCTGAACTGCCCTTGTTTCAGGGTGGTTCCACCGGCCAGCAGACCGGTCATGTAGCGACAGAATTCCGCATCTCGCGCCGCATCCACCACTGCGCCCATTTGTGCACCCTGGCGGATTTTAGCCAGCGTATAGGGCAAGGTCGTAGCATCCTGCACCAGATGCTCCTCACCCCATTTGGCGGCAAGCGGCAGAAAATATTTCTGCTCGGCACCAGATCGGGTGGTGACCACGGCTTCACCCAAAATATGGGTGCGGCTATCGGGCTGCTGGGCGCCAATAATGTCGTAGCGCACTTTTGCCGGAGCATCATCTTTGCCGGCATACCATCTTTGCCGGCTGATAAACGCGGGTAGAACAGCTTCGATTTCCCGTCTGTTGCGGCCGGGAATCGTATCTTTCATATCGCCGGTGATGACCAGCGTGTTGAATTCCGGCGCAGAGGTGACATCGCCCTCGCTGTTGCGCATCGTTTCCGGCTCGCCCAGCGTAAACCAGTAAAAACCATAGGCTGGCAGCGACAGAACGTAAGGCGTATTGCCAATTTGCGGGAAGGTTGACAGGCCCAGCATTTCCACCGGCACCCGGCCCGCATGGGCGGACAGATCCAGCTCTACCGCCTGTGCCTGACTGGAAAGATTGGCAACGCACAGCACGCGATCGCCATTGAATTCCCGCAGATAGGCCAGAATTTTCCGGTTGCCGGGATAGAGGAACGTCATGTCGCCCCGGCCGAAGGCCTCTCGCGTGGCTCGCACCTGGATCAGGCGCCGCATCCACGCCAGCGGGCTGGCAGGGTTCGTTGATTGTGCCTCAACGTTGACCGCCTGAAAGCCGTAAAGAGGATCCTGGATGAGCGGCAGATACAGTCTTTGCGGATCTGCCCGGCTGAAACCGCCATTGCGATCCGCCGACCATTGCATCGGTGTGCGCACACCATCTCTGTCGCCAAGATAGTAATTGTCACCCATGCCGATTTCATCGCCGTAGTAGAGCACGGGCGTTCCAGGCATCGACATCAACAGCGCGTTGAGCAATTCCACCTTGCGGCGATCATTGCCCATCAGCGGTGCGAGACGCCGGCGAATGCCAAGATTGATCCGCGCCCGCTTGTCAGAGGCATAGGTGGACCAGAGGTAATCCCGCTCCTCGGCAGTGACCATTTCCAACGTCAGCTCGTCATGGTTGCGCAAGAATATGGCCCACTGGCAATTGTCCGGAATATCGGGAGTTTGCCGCAGAATATCCGTGATCGGATGGCGGTCTTCCTGCGCCACGGCCATGTACATGCGTGGCATCAGCGGAAAGTGAAACGCCATGTGGCATTCGTCGCCATCGCCAAAATATGGCCTTGTATCTTCCGGCCACTGGTTGGCTTCTGCCAGCAACATTCGGTCGGGGTAAATCCGGTCCAGCTCAGCGCGAATCTGCTTCAGCACGACATGCGTCTCAGGCAGATTTTCATTGTTGGTTCCCTCGCGCTCAACCAGGTAAGGGATCGCGTCCAGCCGCAAGCCGTCCACCCCCTTGTCCAGCCAGAAGCGCATGACAGAAAGCACCTCTTCAAGCACGCGCGGATTGTCAAAATTCAGATCGGGCTGATGGGAATAAAACCGGTGCCAGAAATATTGACCGGCCACGGAATCATAGGTCCAGTTGGACGTCTCCGTGTCCAGGAATATGATGCGAGTCAGATCATAACCCTCATCGTCATCTGCCCAGACGTAAAAGTCCCGTTCGGGGCTGCCTTTAGGAGCGTTGCGCGCTGCCTGAAACCACGGATGCTGATCGGATGTGTGGTTGATCACCAGCTCAGTAATGATCCGCAGGCCACGCTTGTGCGCCTCTTCCACCAGCAGTTCAAAATCTTCCATCGTTCCATAGCTGGGATTGATGGAGCGGTAATCGGCAATGTCATATCCGTCATCGCGCAGCGGCGAGGGATAGAAAGGCATAAGCCAGATGCAGGTGACACCCAGTTCCTTGATATAATCCAGCCGCGAGATCAGCCCCTGAAAGTCGCCGATACCATCCGCGTTCGAATCCGCAAAGGTTTTGACATGCAGCTGGTAGATAATGGCATCCTTGTACCAGTCACGTGCTTCACGATCTGGCGCAGCACTGTCCACTGCAGGAAAAACCGTTACATTTTCATTCATCTGCCATCATTCCCGTTACGTTTGCAAAACCGCAGGGAGAAGGATCAGTTCCCTGATTTTACGCAAATACATTCAGCACGACATAGGGGCATTCGTCAGGATTGATCCACCAATGCTGCTGCTTGCCCTGCAATTGCAGCTTCTGCCCCGTCACCAGATTTGTGGCGTTCAGCATTGCGTCATCTGCCAGACCGAATTCCCATAATGGCAACTCGTACTGCCCGCCCTGCGCCGCATGCGGGTCCAGCAGAACCATGAACAGCAGCATCGACGATTTGTCCGGGGCCATGCGCCCATAATAGAGAATATTGTCATTGCCGAAGTGATAGAATTTCAGGTTTGGGAAATCCCACGAGCTTTCATGCGTCTGCCGCAACTCATTGAAAAAGCGAATGTCCGGACGAATATTTCCGGCTTGGAACCAGTCAAATGCCCGTATCTCGTATTTTTCCGAGTTCAGATATTCCTCACGGCCCGGCACTGGCTCGTATTCACACAGTTCAAAACCAGAATAGATGCCGTAATTACCAGCCAGAGTTGCCGCTAAAGCAAGCCGAATGCGAAAGCCTGGCCTGCCGCTCGTCTGCAGGTAGAACGGATTGATATCGGGCGTGTTCACGAAAAAATTCGGCCGCATATAGTCAACGCATTCTTCCTGCGTCAGCTCCGTCAGATAGGCTTCCAGTTCCCATTTTTCATCGCGCCAGGTGAAGTAGGAATAAGACTGGTTAAAGCCCACCTTTGCCAGACGCTTCATCAGTTTGGGACGCGTAAAGGCCTCTGCCAGAAAAATCACGCCGGGATCGACCTGCCGCACCTCGGCAATCAACCATTCCCAAAAGGGGAAAGGCTTGGTGTGTGGATTGTCCACCCGGAAAATGCGCACACCCTTTTCCAACCAGAACAGCACGACATCACGCAGTTCAATCCACAGCGACGGCAAAGCGCCCTCGCGGTAGAAATCGACATTGACGATATCCTGGTACTTTTTTGGCGGGTTTTCCGCATATTTGATGGTGCCATCCGGCCGCCAGTCAAACCATTCCGGGTGCTGCCTGATCCACGGGTGATCCGGAGAGCACTGAATGGCAAAATCCAGGGCGACGTCCATGCCATGTTGACGCGCGGCCGCGATCAACCGGGCAAAATCATCAAAACTGCCAAGCTCCGGGTGGATTGCATCATGCCCACCCTCGTCCGAGCCGATGGCATAGGGTGAGCCGGGGTCATCCGCGGTGGCAGTCAGCGCATTGTTGCGCCCTTTGCGATGCGCCTTGCCGATCGGGTGGATGGGCGGCATGTACAAAACATCGAAGCCCATTTCCTGAACATCCGGCAGACGCGCAATCACATCATCAAACGTACCGTGCCGGTTGACATCGCCGCTTTGCGAGCGTGGCATCAATTCATACCAGGCGGAAAAAGCCGCACGCTTGCGATCCACCCACAGCGGCAACTCATGTGAAACGGTCAGCTCGTCGCGCGGGCCAGTTTCTTCCAGCAATGCCTGTGTGTTGAAGCTGTCCAGAACTGAAAATTGTTCTCCGGCATCGCCGCTTTTCAACAGCTTGCCATATTGTTTCAAAAGATCCTTCAACGCCCGCGCATCATCGCGCGTGCCGCGGCCGGACTTGAGTGCCCGATCCAGCAGGATGCGCGCTTCTTCAAGCTCCAGAGTGATATTCAGACCAGCCTGCTTCTTTTTGCGCGTATCGTGCAGCCATGTGCCAAACGCGTCTCGCCAGCCAATGATTGTGTAGTGCCACAGACCTTCGCTGTTGCAATCCAGCTCGGCTTCCCACCGGTCATTGGCAACAAAGCGCATGGGCACTTCCTGCCAGACCGAGCTGCCCGGCGGGCACACCAGCAGTGCGGCACCTATGACCTCGTGCCCGTCGCCGAATATATCGGCAGACACCATCAGCGGCTCACCGACGACTCGTTTGACGGCAAAGCGTCCGCCATCAACCTGTGGCGCAACCGCTTCTATAGCAATGCGATTGGCGGCGAGCGCCAATAGCTTTTCACGTGTGGCAGACGACAAGGATTTTTTCATCTTGCCAAAGGTAGCGCAGGTTTCCGCGCTATCCATAGTGAAATTTTCGCAAATGCGTAAAACCCGCAAAATGCCTTTATTGCTGGGACTGCCAACCTGCCGAAACGGCCGTTATTGGTGCTTCGTGACGTGGCGGCAAAGTGGCCGTTCCCTTTCGATCATATATTTTCCGACCCATGGCATAGGTGGCCACCACTGCCCTGTCATCCCCCATGATCAACAGCGCAAAAAGCTGATCGGCAAGGCTTTCCGCGCGCTCCATACGGTGGCGCATAGCCGGTGTCGCAGCCAGGTCCAGCACGACCAGATCGGCCTCATAACCGGGTGCAATGCGCCCGATGCGCTCGTCCAGCGCCATGGCATAGGCGTTTCCCGCGCTCATCCAGTAAAAGGCTTCAAACGCCGTCATTCTTTCGCCGCGCAGCGCCAGCACCTTATAGCCTTCAGCCGCCGTAACCAGCATGGAGTATGATGTGCCGCCGCCAATATCGGTGGCGATGCCGGTTATGACGCCGCTTGCCTGCAACCCCGCGCGATCGAAAAGGCCCGAGCCCAGAAACAGGTTGGACGTCGGGCAGAAAATGGCGCTTCCCTGCAATTGCGCCAGTGTCTCGCGCTCTCGCATAGTCAGGTGAATGCAATGGCCAAACAAAGCGCCGCGCCGAACCAGCCCATAACGTTCATAAACATCCAGATAATCACGGCTCCAGCCGAACAGATCTTTGACGAAATCAATCTCGGCCAGACTTTCCGACAGATGCGTCTGGATGGGCAGATCCGGATGTTCGCGCGCTAGTACGCCGGCAACCTCAAGCTGCGCTTCGGTTGATGTGGGTGCAAAGCGCGGCGTGATGGCATAGGTCAGCCGATCAAGGCCGTTGAACCGCTGAATCAGCGCCTTGGACTCATCATAAGCCCGTTGCGGCGTATCCAGAAGACCGGCCGGGGCATTGCGGTCCATCATGACCTTGCCCGCCACCATGCGCAGGCCCCGCTTCCCTGATTCTTCAAACAGGCTTTCGGCCGATTGCGGGTGCGACGTGCAGTAAGCAGCGGCTGTCGTTGTGCCATTGGCTGCAAGCTGGTCCAGAAGAAAGCCTGCCGCCGTGTCACACACTGTCTTGTCGGCATAGCGGCTTTCCTCCGGGAAAGTGTACCGGGACAGCCATTCCATAAGCTCGGTGCCATAAGATCCGATGACCTGCGTTTGCGGCATGTGCAGATGCGGATCCACAAAACCTGCCATGATCAGATGCGGGCGATGGTCTGTAACCCGCAAGCCTTGCGAAATGGCAGGCAGTAGCGTTGACGCTTCCCCCACCGCCACAACCAGACCGTCTTTCAGGTGGATCAGCCCGTCCTCAAAATATCGGATATTGGCGGCATCGACGGCCGGGTTGCCATCGAAACTCAGGACCCGGCCCCGCAGGATCTGCTCCTCGTTACCCAGCTCATTCTTCATGGTCGATAAATCCCGTCTCCCGAACGGATCCAGCGCGCAAGAGTGATGCGCTCTTCCGGCTCCAGCCCGGTTATATTGCCCGGAGGCATGGCATGGCTGCGCACTGCCTGCCGATCAATCAGCGAGGCATTGAGCAGAATGTCTTCCTGTGTTTCCAGATAAATCAGCCTTGGCGCATGGCCAATGCCGGGCCACAGTGGCTGGCGCGCATGGCACATCGAACAGCGTGACTGCACAATCATTTCTGCTTCCGAATAATATCGTGATGTTGCCAGCGCCAGTGCCGGATCACCCCGCAGCCGCGCATCCTCTGCCGCCACGGCTGCGCTGCCCGATTGCCAGCCCGGCGCGCCGGACAATGTGATGATGGCGGCAAACAGTGCACCCGCGACAGCCCAGCACCACCAGAGTTTACGATGCGTCTGATGCATGGTGTTGAAGAAATGCCGGATGACCGCACCAAGCAGCAGAACCAGCCCTGCAATGACCCAGTTGAACTCCGTTGCAAAGGCCAGCGGATAGTGGTTGGACAGCATCAGGAAAACGACCGGCAGGGTCAGGTAATTGTTGTGCAGTGAACGCTGTTTTGCAGCTTTGCCCAGAGCAGGATCTGGAATACGCCCTGCCTTGAGGTCAGCCACAACGATTTTCTGATTGGGAATGATCAGCAGTGCCACATTGGCCGACATGATGGTCGCGATCATTGCACCCGTATGCAACATGGCGCCGCGCCCGGAAAAGAGCTGCGAGAAAATGAAGCTGGCCGCAACGACATAGACGAACAAAAAGCCGAGCAGCACAGAGTCATTGTGCGCAAGCGGCGATTTGCAGATGGCATCATAAACCAGCCAGCCGAGCACCAGCCCGGAAATGCCGATCAGGGTTGCCCCCCACACGGGAAGATCTGCCCGTGAAGGATCAATCAGATACAGTTCGGCGCCGAGGTAATAAACCAGAAACAAAAGGGCAAAGCCGGACAGCCAGGTCGCATAGCTTTCCCATTTGAACCATGTCAGCTCTTCCGGCATATGCTCCGGCGCAACCATGTATTTTTGAATGTGGTAAAAGCCGCCACCGTGGACCTGCCAGGCCTCGCCGCCGACCCCCACGGGTGCGACTGTGCGTGGTTTGCGCAGCCCAAGATCCAGAGCAATGAAATAAAAGGATGAGCCTATCCAGGCCATTGCGGTGATGACGTGCAACCAGCGCACGGCAAAGGACAGCCATTCTGAAACATAGACCCACATCAGCCAAGCCTCGGGGCACCGCCCCCTTGTCGCGGACCCGGTGGATTTTCAGTTTTGCAGTCCGGGATCCGTTCAGGAGACGGCGCGCCCCGGCGCTTTGGCACCAGAGCGGGTAAAACCCGCTCCGGCAATCAGTCTGCCCTGGAGCGTTTCAGGTGATCATTCGACCACGTGCAACGCTCCAAGCCTTTGTTTTGTCATCGTGTCTTGCCGTTGAAACAAACTCGTTTCAACGAGAAATGCTCTAGTTGCGTACGCCTTCGACGTACCAGTCCATTTTCAGAAGATCAGCGTCCGGAACAACCGTACCAGCCGGAATTTTTTCTGCTCCGGACTGATCATTGATCGGGCCGGTGAACACATGGTAGCTGCCATCAACCGTGCCATCGACGATCTTCTGCGCAGCTTCCTTCACGTCTTCCGGCATTTTGGGGTTGAATGGTGCCATCACCACTTCACCCTCTTTCATGCCAAGCCAGACATTTCCGGTTTCCCAGGTGCCATCCATAACTGCCTGCACCCGCTGCACGTAATAGGGTCCCCACAGGTCAACAATGGCCGTCATATGTGCATTTGGTGCAAAGCTCTGCATGTCCCATGCCTGGCCAAAGGCAATGCCGCCACGCTTTTCGGCTTCCTGCAACGGCCCGGGTGAATCTGTGTGCTGGGTAATGACGTCTGCACCCTGATCAAACAGCGCGCTGGCTGCCTGAGATTCCTTTGCCGGATCGTACCAGGAATTGACCCACACAACCTGTGTTTCAAACTCCGGGTTCACCTTGCGCGCAGCCAGAGTGAAAGCGTTGATGCCCATCACAACTTCCGGAATCGGGAAGGATGCAACATAGCCGGCCTTGCCTGTCTTGGACATCATGGCGGCAATTGTGCCGAGCACGGCCCGGCCTTCATAGAATTTGGCGTTGTAGGCTGCCATGTTTTCAGCAGTCTGGTAGCCGGTTGCATGCTCGAACTTGACGTCCGGGAACTGCTTGGCAACCTTGAGTGTCGGGTTCATGAAGCCAAATGAGGTGGCAAAAATAATGTCGTTGCCATCCTGCGCGAGCTGGCGAATGACGCGCTCGGCATCCGGCCCTTCAGCAACATTTTCAACAAACGTCGTCTGGACCTTGTCGCCCAGCTTTTCTTCAAGGTATTTGCGGCCCTGATCATGGGCAAATGAATAACCAAAATCGCCCACCGGGCCGACATAGACAAATGCAGCGCGCACAGGATCTGAATCCTGTGCAAATGCCGGAACGGCAATGGTTAGCGACAATAATGCGGCTGCGCCCTGCATCAGGCGGCGGCGGCTGGTGGCGAACATGGCAGAAGCTCCTTTGGTCACATAAGGTATCAGGCAGTGGCGCGAAACGGCTTGCCAAGGCAAGCTGGCGCGGCATTCTTGGCGCTGGTTTTTCGCGCCGAGATGAGGGCAAGAACAAGAATTGTTGCAATATAGGGCAGGCTGGTCAGAAACTCTGGCGCAAGGCCAGACCAACCGGCAGCTTTTGCCTGCAATTCCAGAGTGATGACAGCGCCGAACAGGTAGGCGCCCAGCAACAGCCGGTTGGGTTGCCATGCAGCGAACACCACCAGCGCAATGGCAATCCAGCCGCGGCCTGATGTCAGCCTTTCGGCCCACATGGGTGTAAGCACCAGCGAAAAATACGAACCGCCAAGCCCGGCCATGGCCCCGCCAAACAGCACGGCGAAATAGCGCACTTTCAGCACCGGATAGCCGATGGAGTGGGCGGATGTGTCCGACTCTCCCACAGCGCGCAGAACCAGACCGGCGCGGCTGTATTTCAAGAACCAGCCAATGCCGAAGGTCAGCGCCAGCGAGGCGTAGACCAGAGGCGAATAGCCGAACAACACCCGCCAGATCGGATCATTGGCCAGCGCATCCGGAAACACGCTGCCGAAGGCTGGAATGGTCATTCCGACATAATCGGCACCCACAAGTGCGGAAACACCGGTGCCGAATATGGTCAATGCCAACCCCGTTGCCACCTGATTGGCGGTCAGTGTCAGGGTCAGATAGCCGAAGATCAAAGAGGCAGCCGCAGCGGCGACCATTGCCGCCACCGCACCCAGCGCAGGTACTCCGGTGGTCACGGCAACGATAAAGGCGGTAACCGCGCCAATCAGCATCATGCCTTCAACGCCGAGATTCAAAACGCCGGACTTTTCCACCACCAGCTCACCCAGGGCGGCTATCAGAATGGGCGTCGCCGATGCCACAATGGCAACGATGAGCGTAACCGCGAATTCCGGTGTCATGCGCCCGCCCCCTTCTGCGCGGCGTCAGCCGCAGCGTTTATGGGCAAATGCGAGCGTTTGTCGCCCCATGCCAGCCGGTAGCGAATGAAAATGTCGGATGCCAGCAGGAAAAACAGCAGCATGGCCTGAAAAACGCCAATGGCGGCAGAGGGCAGGCCAATGGTGGTCTGCGCACTTTCTCCGCCAACATAGGTGAGCGCAAGAACCAGCGCCGCAGCCACAATGCCAAGCGGGTGCAGACGGCCAAGAAACGCCACGATAATGGCTGTAAAACCATAGCCGGTAGGAAAGGAGGGCACCATCTGGCCAAACGGACCGGAAGCTTCGAAAATTCCTGCCAGACCGGCAAAGCCGCCCCCCGCCAGAAGGCAGAACCATATGATGCGCTTTTCGCGGAAACCGCCATATTTCGCAGCCTGCGGAGCCAGGCCAACCACGCGAATTTCGAACCCGGTCAGCGTGCGCGCCATGATGAACCAGACGGTGAGCGCGGCAGCCAGGGCCAACGGAATTCCAAGATGGATCAGCGTGCCCGGTATAATGGTTGGCAAGGTTTGCGCTGCCGTGAACATGGCTGTCTGCGGAAAATTGAAGCCCATAGGGTCTTTCCACGGACCACGCATCAGATAATACAGAAGCTGGATTGCCGTATAATTCAGCATCAGACTGCTGAGAATTTCATTCACCCCCAGCCGAACACGCAAAAATGCCGGTATGGCGGCATAGGCCATGCCACCCGCCACACCTGCAACAATCATCGCGGGCAATATCCAGAAACCATCCGCGTCCATGGTCAGAAGTGCAACACCGGTGCCGGCAAGGCCGCCCAGAATATACTGCCCCTCGGCTCCGATGTTCCAGATATTGGCGCGAAAGCCAATGGACAAGCCAACGGCGATCAGCGCCAGAGGTGCGGCCTTGACCAGGAGATCCTGCCAGCGATGGGGATTGAGCAAAGGCTTGAAAAAGATTTCACGCACAGCGCCCAGCCCATCATAACCGAGCAGGGAAAACAGCGCCGCACCGGCAAGCAGGGTTGCAACGACGGCCAGAGCTGGCGACAGAAACAGCATGAGACGGGAAGGCGCGAGCCTCGGCTCGAATCTAGGCAGCATCGGCACCGTCCTGAACATGCGTTTCATGCGGACCGTCACCATGCACACCGCCCATCAAAAGCCCAATTTCGTCAATCGACACATCTGCCACAGGCCGCGCCGCTGACAACCGGCCATTGTTGATGACGGCAATTCGGTCGGAAATTTCCAGCAATTCGTCGAGATCCTGACTGATAACAACGACCGAACCCCCACGGCCGACCAGATCCAGCATAGACTGCCGAATGAAACCGGCGGCTCCGGCATCCACGCCCCATGTCGGTTGCGAAACCACCAGAACTGCCGGCTCCTGCATGATTTCCCGGCCCATAATGTATTTTTGCAGATTGCCGCCTGACAGGCTGCCCGCCGCGGCCTGCGGCCCGGTGGCGCGCACAGAGAAACCCTTGATCACATCCCCCGCATAAGCAGCCGCTGCCTTGATGCGCAAAATGCCGCCGGACACCAGCGAGCGGCGCGAGCGGGCCGAAAGAATGGTGTTTTCCGCCAGGGTCATGCCCGGCACAGCCGCATGGCCGTTGCGCTCTTCCGGCACGCTGGCCAGCCCATTCTGCCGCCGCGCAGAAACGCCAGCCGCGGAAATATCCTTGCCGTCCAGCAGAATCGAGCCGGATTGACCAACCATATCCTCGCCGGACAATGCCGATACCAACTCGTTCTGACCATTGCCCGCCACGCCGGCAATGCCAAAAACCTCGCCTGTTCGCACGGAAAAGGTCACGCCCTTCAACGCGGTGCTGAACATGCTTTTGGCAGGCAGCGAAAAATCATTCACCATCAGCCGTTCCGGCCCGAAAATGGTGTTGCCGCGCCCGGACAGATCTTTCAAACTTGCGCCAATCATCATTTCCGCCATGGAGCGCGCCGTTTCCTGACGCGGATCACATGTGGCAACAACGCGCCCGCCGCGCAAAATGGTGGCGGAGGAGCACAATTCCCGGATTTCATCCAGCTTGTGCGAAATGTACAGGATCGAGCAGCCCTCATCGCGCAACTGCCGCAGGGTCTTGAACAGCCCCTCCACCTCCTGCGGTGTCAGAACCGATGTCGGCTCGTCCATAATCAGCAGTTTCGGCTTGCCCAGCAAGGCGCGCACAATTTCAATACGCTGACGCTCACCCACCGACAAAGTGTACACATCGCGGTGCGGGTCCAGCGTCAGGCCATAGGCCTGCATGACCTGCCGAATGCGCGCCTCAAGCTCGCGGCGGGGGGGAGGCTCATCCATGCCAAGCGCAATGTTTTCAAGCACTGTCATGGCTTCAAACAGGCAGAAGTGCTGGAAAACCATGCCGATGCCAAGCGCACGGGCCTGGCGGGGTGATGCAATTTCCACAATCTGGCCGTCAAACGCCACCTGCCCGGAATCTGCACGCTGTACGCCATAGATGATCTTGACCAGCGTGGATTTTCCCGCGCCATTTTCACCCAGAAGCGCGTGAATTTCCCCCGGCTGCACGGCGAAGGACACGTCGCTGTTGGCGATAACACCGGGATAGGCTTTGGTGATATCCGTGAGTTCGAGCCGTGGTGGCATTGCGCTCCCATTGTCTGATTCGACCAGTTTGCCAACCACTGGATGGTGGATTATTGCATCGTCTATGGGCATGTGCAAAGCCTGTGCATCCGCTTTTCACCATGTGTTCCGATCACTTCAACCAAAAGTTCTGCTGCGGTTAATGCAGCGATGACCTCTGGCCGTTTGTCACGCAATTTTGCCCCGCCGATTGGCAATATCAGCCTTTCAAATCCCGCTTCTGCATTCATATCGCGCAGATAGCGGCGAAACCGCTCGCGCTTTGTGGCAGAGCCGATCATGCCGACATAAGGGCTGTCAGGCCGGGCCAGCGCCGCAGCGGCAATATGAAAGTCCAGTGCATGATCGTGCGTCACAACCACAAATGATGTTGCAGGGGGTGCATTTCTGACCTCAACCTCTGGCAGGGCCGAGGCAACCCCTAACACATTGGCAGGCAGACCTTCCAGCAAAGCGGGGCGGGTATCCACAACCGTTGTTTTGAATGGCAGTGCCGCCAATGCCGCCGCCAATGCATGTCCCGTGTGGCCCGCACCAAATATGAAAACCGGTGCGAAGTCCTGTTCCAACTCTTCTTCCGCAGCGCTCAGGGCTTCCAGAACAGCCGCATCGGCCCGGCAGAATGACAGAACCACCCGCCCGCCGCAGCATTGGCCAATGGCCGGGCCAAGTGCGATATCCCGCTGTGAACGACTTTCACCACATGTCAGAAGCCGGCGCGCTTCCAGAATGGCTTCCATTTCCAGAGCGCCCCCGCCAATTGTGCCTTTGGCACTTGTCGCCAACACCAGCATGTTGGTGCCGCGGTCGCGCGGGGTAGAGCCTTGCGCATCCTCAACGGTAACAAGAATTGCCGCCTGCCCCGCCCGCAAACAATCCGCCAGCGCAACAGACAGTTTCATGCTGCACCTCGCACAGCCTGCACCGCCCGCAAAATCCGCTCCGGTGTGGCAGGAGCGTCCAGTTCCGGAAAGTTCTTGTAGCCACCTGCCGCCAGCACGGCATCCGCCAGCGCAGAAAACACCGATAGCGCCAGCATGAATGGCGGCTCACCCACCGCCTTGGAGCGGTGAATGGTGGCAGCGCGGTTACGGCCCTTTTCCCAAAGGCGCAGCCGCAAATCATCCGGCCGGTCATTGGCCGTCGGAATTTTATAGGTGGAGGGAGCATGTGTGCGCAGCCGCCCTTTCGCGTCCCACCACAATTCTTCCATGGTCAGCCAGCCCATGCCCTGAACGAACCCGCCTTCAATCTGGCCAAGGTCCAGGGCCGGGTTCAGAGATCGCCCGACATCGTGCAGAATATCGGCCCGCAGCAGGCGATTTTCACCGGTCAGCGTGTCAATCACCACCTCTGAACACGCTGCGCCATAAGCAAAATAATAAAAGGGCGTGCCGGATGCAGCCGCCCGGTCATAGTGAATGTCCGGCGTTGCGTAAAAACCGGTGGAAGACAGTGAAACCCGCGCCAGGTAGGCCTCTGCAATCAGATCATTGAAACTGACCGCCGTTGACCCGATCTGCACCCGCCCGGGCAAAAACGCCACGTCCTCTGTGGTAACGCCGTATCGCGACACGGCATAGTCCACCAGCCGCTGCTTGATAATGCGCGCTGCGGCCTGTGCGGCCATTCCGTTGAGGTCAGACCCGGACGAGGCAGCCGTGGCAGAGGTGTTCGGAACTTTGCCGGTGCTGGTGGCAGTAATTCTGACGCGGTCCACATCAATCTGAAACTCTTCCGCCACCACCTGCGCAACTTTGGTGAACAGGCCCTGCCCCATTTCCGTGCCGCCATGGTTCAGCAGCACCGAGCCATCCTTGTACACATGCACCAGCGCCCCCGCCTGATTGAGGTGGCTGGTGGTGAAGGAAATGCCAAACTTGACCGGCGTCAGGGCCAGCCCTTTCTTCAGCACGACATTCTGCTGATTGAAGGTCTGAACCGCCTCTCGCCGCGCCCGATAGTCAGACGAGAGTTCGAGTTCCTCGACAATTTCGCCGATAACACTATCGGTGACCGGCATGTGATAGGGCGTTATGCCCGACCCATCTTCCGGGTAAAAATTGCGCTTGCGAACATCCAGCGGATCAATGCCCAGATTATGGCCGATCCTGTCCATCGCCCGTTCGATGGCCACCATGCCCTGCGGCCCGCCGAAGCCGCGAAAGGCGGTGTTGGAAACCGTGTGGGTTTTCAGACGCCGCGAATGAATATGCGCTGCAGGCAGGTGATAGGCATTGTCAGCATGAAACATGGCCCGGTCCGCAATCGCTGCGGACAGGTCGCTGGAATAGCCGCAGCGAACAAAATGCTGCAACTCGGTTGCCAGAATTCGCCCTTGAGCATCATGCCCGACATCATATTCAGCCAGCATTTCATGGCGTTTGCCGGTCATTTCCATATCATCATCACGGTCCAGCCGGCATTTGACCGGGCAACCGGTCAGGCTGGCCGCCAGGGCCGCAACACTTGCCAGAAGCGCGGGCTGGCTTTCCTTGCCGCCAAATCCGCCGCCCATGCGCCGCACCTCCACCACGACGCTGTGTTCGGCAATGCCAAGCGCGCGGGCAACATTGTGCTGCACTTCGGATGGATGCTGTGTGGATGAGCGCACCAGCATGTCACCATTGTCCTGCGGGATAGCGTAGGCAATCTGCCCTTCCAGATAGAAGTGGTCCTGACCGCCGGTTTCCACCCGCCCACGCAGCCGATGCGGCGCTTTCGCCAGTTCTGCCGTCGCATCCCCCAGCCGCATTGTGTGCGGCGGCAGCAGGTCTTTGCCAATGGCATCTGCCAGTTGCAAGGCCGCCTCAAGGTCAATCGCCGCTGGCTGTTCTTCATAGGCAATGTCTGCCAGCCCGGCCGCCGCGCGCGCCTGTGCAAGTGTTGTGGCAACAACAGCAAACAAGGGCTGGCCAACATAGTCGACGCGCCCGTCAGCGAAAATCGGATCATCGCCAAACACCGGCGAGTAATCGTTTTCACCGGGAATATCGGCCGCTGTCATGACCGCATGCACGCCTTTTGCTGCGCGAACAGCACTCAATTCCATGCCCTGCACCAGCGCATGCGCCTTTTGCGACATGGCAAGGTAGATGTGCAGGGTTCCGGGCAGTTCCGGTTCATCGTCAACATAGCGCGCCAGCCCGCTGACATGCAGCGGAGCGCTGTCATGCGGAATGGCAGCGCCAACGCCGCCCGCCAGACTGGCCCGAAATGCAGGTCCATGCTTATCCAGCGCATCGGGGCTGATGGTGCCGGCCTCGCCTCTGTCCTGAATCCGCGTTTCATCCATCATGCCACCTCGGCAATTCTGGTCGGTACTCCCGCCAATTCCATCTGAAACCGCTGCAAGCAGTTGCCCGCAACCGTCAGTCGGTAATTCGCACTTGCCCGCATATCACTCAGCGGTTGAAAGTCTGCCGCCAATGCGGCCTGAGCGGCGGCAACCGCCGCGTTGTCGAAAACCCGGCCGATCAACGCCGCCTCGGCATTTCTGGCGCGGCGCGGCGTGCCCGCCATGCCGCCAAAAGCCAGTGTGACATCCGAAACGACATCACCATCCAGTCTTAAGCGAAATGCCGCAAGAACCGCCGAAATATCCGAGTCCATTCTTTTGGAGATTTTGTAACAGGCAAAACGCTCATCAAGCTCCAGTTCCGGCACTTCCACTGCCGCCACAAACTCGCCGGGGGCACGGTCCTGCTTGCCATAGTCGATGAAAAACTCTTCCAGCAGAAGCTGGCGCGCCTCATCGCCAGAGCGAAGATGCAATGTTGCACCCAGCGCAATCAGTGCGGGCGGCAAATCGCCAATTGGCGAACCATTGGCAATATTGCCGCCGATTGTGCCGCAATTGCGCACCTGAGAGCCGGCAAATCGCCGCATCAACTCATCCAGCGCCGGGTGAATAAGGGCCAGTCGCGGCCGCGCCTCTTCATGCGTTACCGCCGCCCCGAAAAAGACAGAGCCGCCACCCTCTTCAACAAAGCGAAGATCTTCCACGCGGGAAATATCAATCAGCACGGGCAAGGCGCGATGCTGCTTGGTAACCCAAAGGCCAACATCGCTGGCGCCCGCTACCAGAACCGCGTCTGGCGCAGCGGCATATAGATCCGCAAGGTCATCGACATTTTCCGGCGAATGCCAGACGCCTTCTGCGGTTTCATAGGTGAATGTACCCGTGCCGCGAATGTCGGCCAGCCTTTGTGCCAAAGCGGCATCGGAAACGCGGCTGTCGGCACGCTCAACCTCGGCAAGCGCCAGCCCTGCGTCGATAATCGGGCCATAACCGGTGCATCGGCACAGATTGCCCGAAATCGCATCTTTCACTGATTGCCGGTCACTGAGCGCGCCATTTAGCCAGGAGGCCTGCAACTGCATGACAAAGCCGGGCGTGCAAAAACCGCATTGGCTGGCATGGTGGTCCACCATTGCCATTTGCAGCGGGTTCAACACACCGTCCTGTGCAAGCGCCTCCACCGTTTCCACCGCACGGCCATGCAATGCTGGCACAAACAGAATGCATGCGTTAACAGCCCTGCGGCGCAAACCGCCCATGCCGTCAGGTTCGGACAGAAGCACCGTGCAAGCGCCGCAATCTCCCTCGGCACAGCCTTCCTTTGCGCCGGTCAACCGCTCCTGATAGCGCAGATAGTTCAGAACCGTGGTTGTGGGCGCCGCGCCGTCAATCGTGCGTTCCTGACCATTAAGTAAAAATCGGATCTGCGCCATGCATCAGCTCCCACGGTAGGTGGAATAGCCATAGGGGGACAAGAGCAGCGGCACGTGATAATGCCCCATGCCGGATACGCCAAACCGCACAACAATCTCATCCAGAAACAATGGCTCCGGCAGATCCTCGTTCTGCCTTCGCAGGTAATCGCCCGCATCGAACACCAGCTCATAAAAACCGGCGACAAAATCTTCCCCGGCCAGAAGCGGCTTGTCCACCCGGCCATCGCTGTTGGTAACGGCTTCCGTTACAAGCTCGTGGCGCCCTTCTACCAGCCGGAATAGAGATATTCCCAGATTTGCTGCGGGTGCGCCCCGCGCAGTGTCCAGAACGTGAGTTGTTAACCTGCCAGCCCCGGAATCTGCCTGATTCATGAAACGCACTTTCAGTTGTCTTCATTTATAACATAGAGCAGTCTGCACACGTCTCCGACCATTCGTCCAGAGTGGTTTACAATGATTCCAGACCCGACGCAGACCGGCAAAATATCGCAGCAGAGGAATTGATGACCAAATCCGTTCGCTACCCTCGTGATCTGCGCGGCTATGGCCGCACAACGCCTGATCCCCGTTGGCCCGGGCAGGCGAAAATCTGTGTGCAGTTCGTCATCAATTATGAAGAAGGGGGCGAAAACAGCATTCTGCACGGTGACGCGGCGTCAGAGGCGTTTCTGTCAGAGATTGTCGGGGCACAACCATGGCCGGGCCAGCGGCACATGAACATGGAATCGATTTATGAATATGGCGCAAGAGCCGGGTTCTGGCGCTTATGGCGCATGTTCACAGCGCGCAACCTGCCGGTCACAGTTTACGGCGTTGCAACGGCTCTGGAAAAATCTCCTGAACAGGTGGCAGCCATGCAGGAGGCAGGCTGGGAAATTGCATCGCACGGGCTGAAATGGATCGACTATCGCGATTTCACAATGGAAGCGGAGCGCGCCGACATGCTGGCCGCCATTGCCCTGCACACCGCCGTTACCGGTGAGGCACCAAAGGGCTGGTATACCGGCCGTTCCTCACCCCACACAATAGAACTGACCGCAGAACAAGGCTTTGCCTATTCATCCGATGTGTATGCCGACGACCTGCCTTACTGGCAGGAAACGCGCTCCGGCCCGCTGCTGATGCTGCCCTATACGCTGGATTCCAATGATATGCGCTTTGCCGCCGCGCAGGGCTTCAACTCTGGCGACCAGTTTTTCAGCTATCTCAAAGACAGTTTTGACACGCTTTACGCCGAGGGCGCGGCAGGCGCGCCAAAAATGTTGAACATCGGTCTGCATTGCCGGCTCGTTGGTCGCCCTGGCCGCGCTGCATCATTGGCGCGCTTCATCGACTATGTGCTGACGCATGACAAAGTGTGGGTGGCCAGGCGTATCGACATCGCCAATCATTGGCGAACGCATTTTCCCTACAAACCCGGTCTGATGCCCAGCCACATGGAGCGCCCAGTTTTTCTGTCGCTGTTTGGCGGCGTGTTTGAGCACTCGTCCTTTATTGCCGAGCGCGCCTACGACAAGGGCCTTCTGGACAGCCATGACACGGCCACGGGGCTTGCCAGCGGGCTGACAATCCAGTTTCGACTGGCCAGCGAGGCCGAGCGGCTTGGCATATTGCAGGCCCACCCTGACCTGGCCGGGCGGCTGGCACTGGCGAATGTTTTGACCGCAGACTCCAGAAGCGAGCAGGCGTCAGCCGGTCTGGACCAGTTGACGCCGGAAGAGCTGACTGAATTCACCGAGCTTAACAGCCAGTATCAGCACAAGTTCGGCTTCCCGTTCATCATTGCCGTGCGTGGCTTGAACAAACAGAGCATTCTTGAGGCGTTTCGCCAGCGGGTTGGCAACACGCGCGAGGTCGAGTTTGCACAGGCATGTGCACAGGTGGAGAAAATTGCCCGGCTGCGCATCAATGCAATATTTGCGACCGAGTAACTGCGTTACTCTTTCGCGCCGGTGCACGAAATTGGCTTGGCGTCCTTGTCTGCCATTTCGTCATAAAGATCGGCATCATTGCCTTTAACCCACCAGATGTATGGGCCGGAAGCATAACGCGCGCCAGAACCGGAAATGACGTTGACGAAAATGCGCTGTGAATCACCGGTCTGAACCACGGCGAGGCTGTTTTCCTCAGAGTTGTAGTAACTCACATCCCGAGCCTGATCGTCGCTGCACTGATAGGTCTGGCGAATTTCTTCCACTTCGCCTGGCAGTGGCAATTGAGTGGTGGCAGCCGCCGCTGCGCCGGTTCCAGCCAGAATGGCCATTCCAATCATAAAAGCTCGCATATCTTATCCCTGCATTTGCTCTGATGTGATACTATATGGAAAGTCTGAGATGATCATCGATCAACTCTAAAACTCTGTCTTTGCGCTTTAGCGCATTGCCCTGCCGTTGGAACGATTCCGTTTCAACGAGAAATACTTCAGACTGGAACCAGAAGGAACCAGCGCCATGTCAAACCGCGTTTTTGCAATTCTGGCCCTGGTAGCTCCTTTGGCTATGTCCGGCCCGGCCATCGCCCAGATTTATGCACCAGGCCCGATTGCACCGCCTGCACAGTCGGCAGCCGGAATGCGCATTGACGGCGCGCCGTCAATCAATCGGGGTGTGGATATTTCGTCGCCCAATCTTGATGGCGATACGCCGGAAAAGCGCGCCTATGGCCGAGCCTATGACGACAGTTATCTGCGCCAGAATATTCCGCGGCCAAGGCTCGGAACCCCAATGGAATTGCGGGCAACTCAGGGCCGTTCAACGTTGAACAGCGTCAATTCCGGTTATTTCGCAAGGTCCGGCCCTGCCGCTATCGGCAGCAGCAATGTAACACGCCCCTCGCTTGGTGGGCGTCGCACTCCCGGGCGTGCAATTATCGTAGATTGACATGCAGGGCTTCCCATTCAAACAAAAGCAATGCATTCTCAATCAAACAACCCTTGGATGAGCGGTGTTACGATGAAATTGCCCATGCTTCTGCCCGGTATAATGATGGGCCTCGCTCTGCTGGTGACAGCGCCCGTAATGGCGCAGGACGCAAGCCCGATTGGACCTCCTGGCGACAACAACATGCCTGCCCCCAATGCCACACCAGGCTCGGGGGTATTTGTCATCGACGATCTTTCCACTGGCTCCGAATATATCGGTGGCAACCCCGGTGAGTTATATCCGATGCCACGTTTGCACATCGGCGTGCAGCTCGACGCGATCCGCTCGGCGATGAATGCCATGTCCAACGCCACGCCAAAGCCCGACGGCAGCTAAAGCATACCGGTTGACCCGGAAGCGTTTTGACGGCCAGACACGGCATTAAGGCAGTGAGTTGGATAGCTTCAGGCCGTGCAATGATGACCTGAAGCGGTCTATTCAACGGGCAACAAAACCTCGCCCTTACCCAGAACAGCCATATCGCCGGAAAAGCGCCGCATCCGCATGGGGAACTGCCAGGCGCCGCTGATCGACTTCGCCAGCATCGGCAGAAACAGAAATTCTCCCGGGCCATTGTCCACGAAGGTGGCTGTCAAAGCCAGATGCATTTGCGTGACGATTATGGTGCCGCGCTTCATCAATTGCCCGGTTCCGACACCCGGCGCATGCGCCAGCACCAGAGTTCCGGCAATCATCCGCGCGCCTGCATAATCGCCAGCCACGCCCGCAATGCTGATAACGCCCCGGCGCAACCTGTCACCCGCACGCTGCCCGGCATTGCCGCCAACCGATATTTCACCGCCAGTCATTCCGGCCATTTCGCCCGCCATTGGCCCGCCTAGGTTATCCCCCGCATCGCCGCCGATGGTGATCAGGCCGTCGCTCATGCCCGAACCGGCAAAGGGCCCCGCGTTGCCGTGTATATGCAAATGTCCGCCCGTCATGCGGCGTCCGGCCAGTTGCCCGACATCACCTTCAACATGAAGGGTTCCGGCAGCCATCCCCTCGCCCACCCGGTCGTACAAAGAAGAACCACCGGCCAGTAGCATGGCCTCACAATCACCCATGGCAATGGCAAAAACGTCGCCAGCCAAAAGTTTGCGCCTTGTGGTGCCAACGGGAAGATGCGCAATTTCGCTTTCACTCAATCCCGCAAGATTTTGCGGAACAAAATGTGAGAGGTCCAGCCGTTCCGGTGGCTCACCTCGCAAGGTCAGGGTCAAACGGCTCACGGCAGCAACTCCCTGAGGTGGAAATGATGCGGCCCAAGCTTGCCGCCGTAATTGCCTGCTGAAACCCGCACGGCCCCGCTCTGCGGTCCAAGCGCAACAATGGCTTCAAGCCCCGCGCGCATGGCGCTGGCAACCCGCTCGGCAGTCAGCCCGTCGATGACGATTTCCAGCACCGACTCAATATTCGCGCTGAGCGCCGTTGTCGTGGCTCCTTTCAGCACCGGGCAATAGGCATCGTTGGTTGATGCAATCATGCCCTTGTATTTGCCGCCGATTTTGGAACCAGAGCGCACGATGCCACCGGGAAACGGCATGATGCAGCCTTCAACGGTCAAAATGGCATCCCGCGCGGCTTCGGCAGCGCAGAGGGTTTTGGCCGCTGTCTCGCCCATGATCAGGAGGTTGCCGCCGCCCACCGCCTGTTTGGTCAGGCCCGTTGTCGCCTCGCACAGAAACTCGCCGTCCATGACCGGCAACCGCCAGAAATGCCGCCCGCCAAATTTTTTGGAAACCTGCCAGCCATCGGCGAAATAGCGGATGGCATTGCCCAGCGGCAAGGGTGCCTCGCCTTCCAACCCGGCAAAACAGGCAGAGCCGGGGCTGGTGAGTATGCATTGCCCCAGCCGCACTGCCAGTTGCTTTTCCAGACTTTTCGTGTCCATGGCAAACAGCAATATGCGCAGGCCGGGCCTGCCATCTGGCGTTTCATCCGGTTGCAAAAGCCGGTCCACGCCGGCCTCACAGCCACAGGCTATGACCGATGTTGCAAAGCCGGCAAAGGAACGCGCCGCTTCCAGCGCCCAGTCATGGCTGGATGCCGTGACCACCAGCGCGGTGCCGCGCATTGGAAATGCCTCGGCAAATGTATCATCAATGGTTACGCCATTTCGAACAGTTGCGCTCATGATGCCGCCTCAAGCACATCATCCCCCAAGGCAGATTTTGTGACTTCAAACCATGCCAGCGGCAGGCCAAATTTCTGCTCGTGAAAGGCCTCCAGCCGCTTCACCATGGCTGGGTCCCGCGGGGGAGATAGCGCCAGCGTGCGCCCGCGCCGTCGATGCACGACCGCGCCATCGCGCACGACAACTTCGCCATTTTTGACCACACAGGCCGCACGGGCAAACAATGCGGCAATGTCGGCCTGGGGCTGGTAAACCGCAATATCCGCCAGAGCCCCGGCAGCAAGATGGCCGCGATCCGCCACGCCCAACAAGCGCGCAGGTGCGGCCCGTGTCATCGTGGCAATTTCGGTGAGGCTGTATTCGCGGCCAAGCTCGCCAAGGGCAGTGCGTTTCTGCACAGCGTCAGGCAGACCGGCCAGCCATTCCTGTCGTAAATCCCGGCTCATCAGCAGAGCGAACAGGTCGGGATAGGCGGTGAATGGCGCGCCGTTGGGATGATCCGTCGTGAAAAACACCCGCCATGGATCATTGATGAGCAAAAACAGCTCCAGCCCGATCGCCCATTGCAGTGCGTTGTAGTAGCTCGCCTTTCGATAATTCATCGGCACAACGCCGCCGCCATTGGCATCGCCATCCAGGAGGATGCTTTTGTGTGGGCGAGCCAAAGCGCTGCCCGCGAACTGCCGCAGCTCGTCAGATGAAATGGTGACCGTTGGCCCGAACATCACCTGCCCAATATCCACGGTAATTTCCGGCGTAGTGTTGACCTTTTCGGCAATTCGCGCTGCCGCCGAGGAAAAGCCGCGCGACCCTTCTGTGCCGTAACCATAAAACTGGATATGGGCCAGATGCATGGGCGAACCTTCCGCCGCCGCCATGGTTGCCATGACCGCGTCCTGCCCTGCACCGGGAACGCCAAGATTGTTGCAATGAACATGCAGGGGATGGGCAATTCCCAGCCGCTCGACACTGCCCTGCAACGCCTTGACAATCTGCCGCGACGTCAGGCCGTAGCCAGGCACCTCATCATCGAAGCTGAAGGCGCGCACATTGGCTTTAAACGCGGCTGAACCGCCGGCATTGATGCATTTGACACCCAGCGCCTGCGCGGCAGAAACCTGCCAGGCGACATAGTCATCAATTTCGTTGTTGCTCGCCTTGTCTCGCAACAGAGAAAGCAGAAATTCGTCATTGCCCAGAACCACAAGACAGGCACGGTCAATGATCGGAATATCTGCCAGTTCCAGATGTGCGTGCAGCGCGCTGGACGGGCCCGTGGCGGGTTCCACCACCAGCGTGAAACCCATCTGCGCATAACGCAGGCCGGTTTCGCCTGTGGTCCAGCCAATTTGCGCCAGCGGTGTCAGCGGCGGTCGGGGCTGGTGCGCGGGGTGGAATTCCGGCAGCAGCAAACGCGCTGTGTTGACATGGCCGCCTGCTATATGCGCGTGAATGTCAATCGCCCCAGCCATGACAATCTGGCCAGTGCAATCAACCACCGTGTCGGGTGTTCCGGTCAGGCTGGCAACGATGCGGCCATCCTCCACCATCAGATCGGCAATCTCGTCGCGTCCATTTGCGGGGTCGATGACCCGCCCGCCTGTGAGCAACAACCGCATCACACAGCCTCCATCTGTCTGGCCGGCAGAAGGTTGGCAATCTCATGCAACAGAGAATTCAGCTCCGGCAAAGACGCTGGCTCCCGCGGCCCTGCGGCAAAGCTGGCCAGTTCCCGGCGATATTGCACACTGCCGGGCTGCAAATCCTGGCAGTGCAGCACGACAGTGGCGGCGTTCGCCTGCGGCGCTGCTGCAAGCAAAATATCGGCCCGCCGGGGCAACATGCCTGCCGCGATCGAAACAATCAGATCGCATTCGCCAGTGGCAGCCAATCGGTCGCCGGCAAAAGCCCACGGGTCGTGCCGCGCATCGCCACTGGCAAAGCCAACGCGCAGCGGAAATCCCGTGGCATAGGTTGCAACCAACGCTGACGAATAGGCCTGATCGGCCTGGAAAACCGGCATCGCCGTGAAGCGAGCGACCTTGTTCAAATCCATGACCAGACCCATTGCCATTTCATGGCCAATCGCGTCCGTTTCCGGCACTGACCAGATGGCCGCGCCAAAATCGCCGGTTTCGAGAAATGTCTTGAGCCGTTCAACCTCGCCCTGTGCGAATGGGCCAACGCCATGTGGCCGCCCTGACAACGCAGCCCGCAAAATGCCAAGCGCTTCTGTCAGCCGGTCCTGCGGGCAGGCAATGCAATGCACATCCACTCCAGAGCCGAAATCCGGCAGCATGTTCGGCGGCCCAATCCAGAACGCTGTACGCTGCGGCAAACCATTTGCCAGAAACGCCGGAAGCTCTTGCCAGTGTGTTAGTGCGTCCGCACCAATCAGCAACAGACGTCCGGCGCGACGCCGCACTTCCGCCGGCACCCCGGAAATCATGCCGCACTCTCGCAGGGCGGACAAAAATGGAAACAATTGAGCCGAATTTGCATGGTCGACCACGCCGCCGCAACGCCCTGCCAGCGCAATGGCCGCGCGGCAGGCGGGCACATCCACGGCGCCCAGCAGGAGAAGCGGCTGGCGGGCCTGTGACAACATCGACGCTGCCAGCGATAACGCCCCGTCGAGCGCAGCGGCTGTACCCTCAATATAAGCCTTGCCCAAACGACCCGCTTTCTGGCACCCGCATGTTTTTAGCCCGATCCAGTACAGCTTTTAAAGCGAAAACCATGCTGCACTGCAATGTTGTCAATACCTCTTGGCTCACAGGTTGTTTTGCAACATACTGCGAACGGGCACGCGATTGCAGGAGCACTCGTGAAAACACAAGTCGTTCGCGTTACAGCGCCCGCCCGCCTGCATCTGGGCTTTCTGGACCTGAATGGCGGTTTAGGCCGAAAATTCGGTGGAATTGGCCTTGCTTTGGCAGAGCCGCAAACGCGTCTGACGCTGAAATTTTCCGAGCATGGCCGAACGCAGGTGACCGGTTCCCAGGCAAATCGCGCTGAAAATTACCTGACTAAGATGGCGGCATCCCTGCAACTGGAAGGCGCATATGCCCTGCATGTCGAGGAAGCATTGCCGGCCCATGCCGGGTTGGGTTCCGGCACACAGATGGCGCTTTCAGTTGCGCAGGCACTGCGCCGCCTTCACCATTTGCCGTTGAATGCGGCAGAGGACGCGATGGTGCTGGAGCGCGGAGCGCGATCTGGCCTTGGTGCAGCGTTTTTTCGCACCGGCGGGCTTCTGGTCGATGGTGGCAGAGGTCCCGATACACGATTGCCGCCAATCATTGCTGCTCAGGATTTTCCATCCGACTGGCGGGTCATTCTGGTGCTGGACCATGGTTCAACTGGCGTCCATGGCGCCAAGGAAATTGCCGCATTTGCGACGCTTCCCCGCTTTCCTGAAAGTGCAGCCCAGACAATCTGCCGCTTGACGCTGATGCAGCTTCTGCCTGCGCTGGCAGAACAGGACATTGCCGCCTTTGGCAGTGCCGTGTTTGATATTCAGCGACTGGCAGGAGCCTATTTCGCTCCGGCGCAAGGCGGCGTTTTTGCCAGTGCCCGCGTGGCGCAGACAATGGGCAGACTGGACGCACTGGGCGCTTTTGGCAGCGGCCAGAGCTCGTGGGGGCCAACCGGCTTTGCCTTTGCTCCCAGCCAGAAGATCGCGCAAAACTGGGTGGACACCTTGCTGAGGGAATCCCACGCGGAAAATCTTGAGATTCGAATTGTTTCAGGCCGCAGCAGCGGCGCAAGCGTTGAAACCCTGCCCCAACTGACTCCGGCTTGAGTGTTTCGGTTAAGGACCATTCCATGAGTGAGAAAAAGATTCTTCATATGCTGACGCCGCATCGGCATATCAGCCCGTTCGACGTGAACATGGCCGCGGACGCAGGATTCGAGGTGATAATCCCTTACGAACAGGTTGAGCTTGCCGATGTGGAAGACCTTGTGCAGGACGCAATTTTTTCCCGCCCACCCAAATGGGGTGTTTCCACCAGCCTGTTTATCGGCGGCAATGATGCGGTGCTGGCGCTGGATATGATGGATGCAGCACGCAAGGCCATGGTGCCGCCCTTTGCCATCAATGTTTTTGCCGATCCGTCCGGGTCATTCACAACCGCGGCCGCTATGGTGGCCTGTGTGGAAAAGCAGTTGAAGACACAGACCGGGCGCACGCTGGATCAGGCCCGCATCGCTGTGTTTGGCGCAACGGGCGTTGTTGGCTATTGCTCAGCCGTCATTGCCGCGCTTGAGGGCGCCAGGGTGACGCTGGCGGGGCATGACGGGGTGACGCGCGTTGCTGGCCGTGCCGAGGAAATGCGCCAACGTTTCAAAGCGGATGTACACGCAGCCAGCGCGGCCAATGCGGACGAAAAATCCGCCATCCTGAAAGATGCCGATATCGTGCTGACAGCCGCCAAAGCAGGCATTCGGGTGCTTTCTGCCGCAGAGCTGGCCAGCGCGCCCGACCTTCTGGTGGCCGCAGATGTCAATGCCGTACCGCCCAGCGGGATTGAAGGGGTGGAGGCCACGGATGATGGCAAGGAACTGCCAGGCACCAAAGCCGTCGGCATTGGAGCGCTGGCGATTGGCAATATAAAATATAAAACCGAATCAGGCCTGTTTCGCCGGATGATTAAAACGGACAAGCCGCTGGTTCTGGATTTTCGTGATGCATTTGCCTTTGCCAGAGGCATTGTCGGCCAGAAATGACGCGTCCTTCCGTTCTTATTGCTGCATTTTCGGCGCGACAGATTGCCCGCTCGGCCCAATTGGCCGGCTATGACGCGCTGGCCGTCGATTTTTTCAACGACCTTGACCTGGGGCAGTATTGCGCCGTCAGCGCCTTGCTGACCGGCCATTACCCAGACGGATTTGACGCGCAAGCGCTGCTGGACACGTTGGAAAAGCTGGCGCTTGGCAGGGAGCCACTGGGCTTTGTCTATGGTGCGGGGTTTGAGGACCGGCCGGATTTGCTGGATGCAATCGGCCAGCGCTGGCCGATTCTGGGCAATTGCGCCAACACCGTTCGGCAGTTGAAAGACCCCGCTGCCTTTGCCCTTTTGTGCAGGCAAGCCGGCATTGCTCATCCGCCAACCGCGCTGGCGCCACCCCGACCAGCCACTGGTTGGCTGGCCAAAAAAATGGGCGGATCAGGCGGCAGCCACATTGTGCCAGCGGAAACTGTCAAGGATGCCAACGGCTATTACTTTCAGCCGATTTTACCGGGTGAAAAGATTTCGCTCGGATTGATCGGCATGGGCCGTCACATATCGCCGCTTGGGTTAACGCGGCAATGGAACCAGCCAATTGCAGAGGCTCCCTACCGCTATGGCGGCGCGCTTGGCCCGCTGAACCTGCCCCAGGAAAATGAATTGGTTGCCGCTGTTGCAGCCATTGCGCAGTCCATGCCGCTTCTGGGCCTGTGCAGCGCAGACTTTCTGATCACCGAGGGCCAACCGCCTGTGCTTCTGGAAATCAACCCGCGGGCGGGTGCAACGCTGGATGTGTTTGAAAATGCCGAGTATCCGTTGTTTCAACGGCATATGGCTGCCTTTCATGGCAAGGGTACAGCATTCCCAGCACCCATCGGCCCCCGCCGCGCCAGCGGACTGCTGTGGGCAGAACAGCCCATCATTGTGCCGCAGAATTTCATGTGGCCGGAATGGGCGGCAGATCTGCCACGCCCCGGCGCAGGAATTGCGTCGGGAGAGCCGGTTTGCACCATTGTTGCAGAGGCCACAGGTGCGGACTGCGACGAACGCCAGCTCTATCAACTGTTTACCGAACGGCAGGTGACTTTGCTTGCCGCCCTGCAAAGGAGCGCAGCATGAGCAACGGCCATTACTCGGTAAACCGCGGCGTTGAGGCCCTGATTGACCGCATGCGGCAGGACGCCAGCCAATTGCGGATTGGCCTTGGCGAAGGTGCCGAGGGTGAAAAGCTGGTTGATGCCGGGGCGAGCGTTCTTGGCAGTATAGAGGCCGGGCGTCGGCTGGCGGAAATTTGCCTGGGCGGCTTGGCCGACGTTACTCTGGATGCGGCCAGCAGCGTCAGCAAATTTCCGTTTGGCGTGACTGTTCGCACATCCAGCCCGGTACTGGCATGCCTTGCCAGCCAGTATGCCGGTTGGCAATTGACCAGCGATGCTGGTGCCAAGCCTTATTTTTCCATGGGTTCCGGCCCGGCCCGCGCTTTGGCCCGCCGCGAAACCCTGTTTGAGGACCTCGGCTACCGGGATGAAAGCGACACTGCCGCGCTGGTTCTGGAAACGGCCAGCCCCCCGCCTGCCGATCTGGTGCGGCGCATTTGTCAGGATTGCGGCGTAGAGCCCGTTAACCTGACCATTCTTTACGCGCCCACACAAAGCCTTGCGGGCATGGTGCAAATTGTTGCCAGGGTGGTGGAGGTGGCTCTGCACAAGGCCCACGAACTCGGGTTTGAGCTGGCAAATATAGTGGAAGGCATTGGCACTGCGCCGCTTCCCCCGCCCCATCCCGATTTCATCACCGCAATGGGCCGCACCAATGATGCAGTAATTTATGGCGGCCGGGTTTGCCTGCATGTGACGGGTCCGGCATCTGAAGCCGAGCGGCTGGCGCAGAATCTACCAAGCAGCCAGTGCAAGGATTATGGCCGGCCGTTCGCCGAAATCTTCCGGCAATACAAGGGCGATTTTTACCAGATTGATCCAAGCTTGTTTTCGCCTTCGCAGGTTGCCGTCGTAGCACTGGAAACAGGTGAAATCTTTCATTCGGGCGCTATCAATGACAGCCTGATCGACGCTTCGTTTGGATAAGCACAATGCGCATTGCCCTTTTGTCTGCCAGCAGAGACCGCCATGCCCGCCAGCTCGTGCGGGCTTTTTCGGCGCAAAACGCAGACGCCCTTATGTTTGAACTGGCCGATGTGGCATTTGACAGCACTGCGCGCCATGGGCTGGTTCTGCCGCATTTTGGCGAAGAGCTGCCGGATGCGGTTTGCCTGCGCACGATGAATGGCGGCAGCTTTGAAGCCGTGACCCGCCGCTTGTCGATATTGCACGCATTGTCAGCGCTGGGCGTGCCGGTTTCCAACACTGCGCGGGCGGTGGAATGCTGCACGGACAAATCCATGACCAGCTTTCTTCTGGCGCAGGCAAAAATTCCATCTCCGCGCAGCAAGGTGGTGGAAACGCGGGCAGAAGCTGAAGCTTTTCTGCGTCAGTCGCCCGTGCCTCTGGTTCTGAAGCCGCTGTTCGGCGCGCAGGGCAAGGGCATTGCTCTGGTTGAAACATCCGCAGACCTTCCGGAACCCGACGCTGTCAGCGGCGTGTACTATCTGCAGGAATTTGCCGGTTGCCACCGAAACGGATTCTGGAGCGACTATCGCCTCATGGTTTCCAACGGCCGGGTGGTGGCGGCCATGATGCGACGCTCTTCGGCAAGCTGGATCACCAATATCAAGCAGGGGGCACAAGGCGTGGCCATAACTGCCGATGCCGACATGAGCGGGCTGGCAGTGGCAGCAGCAGCGGCTGTTGGCGCCAGTTTTTGCGGAGTGGACATTCTGCAGGGCGTGGACGGAACCGCACAGGTGATTGAGGTCAACTCGATGCCCGCCTGGACGGGGCTGCAACGCGCCACCGGCATAGACATAGCCGCAATTCGTGCAGGGGACCTGATAGCCAACCTGCCTGCGCGCATTTCGCCTTTTGCGCGTGCCGTCTGATGTTGGCAGCGCAAATTCAGTCCGCATATATTGCGGCATGCCAGTCTGAACTGGATGTGCTCAAACCCGGCAATGTGCACCGCTTTGCGGCTGGTCACGGCATGGATGTGGCGGTTTTTACAGCCAGTGCGGCAGCTTCTGCTCCATTTGTGACAGCGCCGGGCCAACCATTGGGGCAGCGGATCCTGGGCGCGGTGGCCGCCACGCAGCAGACTGTGGGACAGAACAGCAATCTTGGAATTTTGCTGCTGTGTGCGCCCCTGGCGATGGCAGCAGAGCGCGCAGACACCACGTCTCTGCAAGTCTCCTTGCATGCAGTGCTGCAGGACCTGACGATGGATGACGCCACGTTGACCTTTCAGGCGATTGCGCTGGCAGCCCCCGGCGGTCTGGGTCAGGTGGCCGAGCAGGACGTGCGTCACCCACCCGGCATGAGCCTGTTGCAAGCCATGGCGCTGGCCGCAGGGCGTGACAGAATTGCTGCGCAATATTGCAATGACTTTGATGATGTTTTTGCGCAGGGCATGACAGACCTGACCACGCCAGATGCTTTGCCAGACGTATTGCGGGTTTACCTTGGTTTTGCCGGGCGGTTTCATGACAGCCACATCCAGCGCAAATTTGGACCGGACATAGCCCAGGCGATACAAATGGAGTTTCGCAGGTTTCATGAAAAACTGGTCATGACGGTTGATCCTGAAACCCGCCATTGCGCTCTTTTGGCATTTGACGCGGACCTGAAGGCGCGCGGCATCAACCCAGGCACCTCGGCTGATCTGACAGTTGCAACTGTTTTTGCAGCGCACTTGCTGAGAATTTGCGGCAAACCCTTCTGATTAAGGAGATATCTTTGCTTAAAAGGATTGACTGGCGCAATCAGTAGGGTCAGTCTCAATGCAACTGTCCGGCAAACCGGTCCCCCGCGGGACGCCGATAACAAGGGCAGTCAAAAGCCAGGCCGGTATGCGGCCGGGTTGCGGGGGTCGGCATGACAGCTTCACCATACGACAGACTCTTGCAGCGCATATTCGGCCTTTACCGGACCGGAAACGAATCTGGCTGGGAAAACCCGGCCATGGGCATGCGAAAAACAGTTTAATCAGGGAGAGGAATTGATCATGGCAAAAATCAACAAAGTGCTGGTGGGAGAGTCTTTGGTGGGCGAGGGCAACGAAGTTGCGCATATCGACCTCATCATCGGCCCACGCGGCTCAGCCGCTGAAATCGCCTTCTGCAACTCACTGACCAACAACAAGGATGGATTCACATCGCTGTTGGCGGTGATTGCACCCAATCTGGCCACCAAGCCAAACACCGTCATGTTCAACAAGGTTACGATCAAGGGCGCCAAACAGGCAGTTCAGATGTTTGGCCCGGCACAAACCGCTGTGGCACGCGCCGTGGCAGATGCGGTGGAAAAGGGCATCATTCCGGCAGATGAGGCGGATGATCTGTTCATTTGCGTTGGCGTGTTCATCCACTGGGAGGCAGAGGATGACGCCAAAATTCGCGATTACAATTACCGCGCGACGCTTGAATCCATTGAACGGGCGGTCAGTGGCAAGCCAACTGCCGCTGAAGTTGTGTCGCAGAAGGGCGCAGCGCACCATCCGTTTGCCGGTGCCTAGACAAGAGACCATCCCGTGGAAGAGCAACCGGCGATGAAGGCCGGGCTTCTTCGGCGATTGGCCGCCATTTTTGGCTATCAGTAGATTGCCATTCAACCACCACAAAAGGGGCCGCAATGGCCCCTTTAGAGCATTTCCGGTTGAAGCGAAATTGCGTCAACTTAGGACAATGCGACAGAACAAGGAGTTAGAGCCTGTCAGGGTGATCAAGATAACCTGACAGGCTCTGTAATGCGGTATGCGGCGGCGAAGGGCTGATGTAAGCTGCGACGATTGCGAATTGTCGGGTTGGGGGGACATGACAAGACGATTGGGGTGGGATGTCGGCGGCGCGCATTTGAAAGCCGCCTTGCATGACGAAGGAAGAATTGTCGGAGTCTGGCAGGAGCCCTCCCCCTTGTGGCTGGGGTTGGACCATCTTGAAACCGCCCTGACCAACATTCTTGCACAGACTGGCCCGGTGGCAGCTCACAGGCTGACAATGACCGGCGAACTGGCAGATATTTTTCCTGACCGGCTGGCGGGTGTGCAGCAGCTGACGCATTGCCTGGAAAGGCGACTGGGCCCGGATCTGGCGATTTATGCGGGTGAAAAGGGCCTTGTTCCGCCACAGAGGGCAACAGAGTTTGCCGCGCTGGTTGGTTCCGCCAACTGGCATGCCAGTGCCGCACTGGTAGCCAGCAGGCTGCAACAGGGCCTGTTGGTGGATATGGGCTCCACCACCACCGACATTGTGCCGGTTTCGGGAGGGCAAATCTGCAACATCGGCTACACGGATGCTGAACGGCTGGCGGCTGGAGAGCTGGTTTATCAGGGCTTTACACGCACCAGCCTGATGGCTGTTGCTCTGAATGTGCCATTCAGGGGCAGGGCTGCCCCGGTTATGGCAGAACATTTTGCCACCATGGCCGATGCACAGAGGCTGATCGGCAATTTTGACGAGACAGACGACCAGATGCCCAGCGCCGACGGGCGGGACAAATCACAGGCAGCAAGCCGTGCAAGGCTGGCGCGAATGCTGGGCCATGACGCGGATGATGCCACGTCGGAAGAATGGACCGCTGTTGCCGGAGCCTTTGCCGAAGCGCAGCTTCGCCGAATTCACGATGCGGCGTTGCAGGTTCTGTCGCGCGGGGACATTGCAGCAGATGCACCATTGATCCTGGCGGGCTCCGGCAGACCATTGCTGCGCCGTCTGGCAGCGCGGCTGGACAGGGGCGTCGTCGATTTTGCGGATCTTGCAGACTGCCGGGCCACATTGCGGGAAGCGGCCAGTCGCGCCGCGCCGGCTGTAGCGCTGGCAGCGATCCAGACCTGAAGCATTTCTTGTTGAAACATGATCATCTCAACGGCAAGACGAGACGTCAGATCAAAGGGTCGGATTGCCTGACCTGATTGAAAGATCACTTCAGGCCATCTGTGCCGTAAAATGCGTTCACCCGCTCCATCAGCCATTGCCACGCCAGTTGCTCGTTCGGGCCGGCGGTTTTCTCCAGCCCGATTGATAGATAGGCAATTTCCGCCTGCACCTTTTGCTTTGGCAGGATGTGCAGCCGTGAAACCAGAATTGCCAGTTCCAATATCGCCGAGCGCGCCCGGTTCATGCCCGTAAACGGTGCATGCGTGGCGGATTGAACAATGACGCAGGTGAAGCGCGGCCTTTGTGCGTGGTCTTCCACCGCCTCCACTTGCAACACATCATGCGCCAGCGCCGCACTCAGCCTCGGCACTGCCACACCCGGCACGGACGTTAGTGGCCAGTCCTTGCGCCCGGTCAGGCATCCGGCAAAGATCAACGGATCATCGGTATAATTGGCAATGGCAATGCGGCTGACTGCAATATTGTCGAGTGTTCGGGATGGCGCAAACGGCGCTATGATCCAATGGCGGTTGTCACTCTCGTGCGCCTGCACCAATCCCAAAGGTGCGATATGTGCCTCGCCCGCGCTGCTAACCGTGGTCAAAATCACTTCGCGGATCATGCCTCATCCTTCCCGGACTTGTCTTTTCCGGCCTTCAAGGTGTGCCCCGCTTCTGCCAGCCTCGTGCGATCTTCCTGCGCATCCTCCGGTGTTGCCACGCCAAAATTCAACGGCTCGTCCTGTGCAAATCTTTTGCCAAGCCGCCAGGCAATTTCAGCCCGCTGCAATTCTGCTCCAAGGTAAAAGGCATGTGCAGGATCATCCTTGACTTCAAGATGCGGGAAAGCTGCAAACGCGTTCTGCTCAACCACATGCATGCCCCGCGTGTAGAGGTGAATGCCGTCTTCCGCAGTTTCGATCCGGTAATTGCGATCACGAACCATGGCGGCCTGTTCGGCAATTTCGGCAGAGGTGTTGGCAAAGGGTTTGATATCGTGAACCTGTGAAAGGCCCGCACTATAGCCCTTTGGCAATGCGCCATCCGCCTTTGCAGCAAACATGATGCGCCGCGCGAGGTCATGTTCCTGCAAAGTTGCTCTTGTGTGCGCGCTGACATGGACAACCAGAAGATTGTTAATCGACAGTTCCGAGGCAATACCCAGCAACATTGCCGTAATGCCGGACGTGTCGGCCTGCGTCAGCTCTGTCAGATTGCCCGTCCCCATCATCACATCGACGCCCGGACGCAGTTCATGCAAGCGGTGATAGCGTGCCAGCGATGCGGAAAAACCAAAATGTATCGGGTCAAGAACCGGGTCTGCAATGAAATTCAGCCCCATTGCCTCCGCTTTGTCCATCGCCCGCAGCAGAGAGTCCAGGTCGCGCGGCTCTTCCGGTATCAGCACTGGAACCGCATTTCCCTCCAACGCCACGTCCAGGCTGTTCTCATGCAGGCTCAGAAGATAATCCGCCCCGGCGCGGTTGGCACGCAGCAGCTCATTGCGGTCGGCACTGTCCACACTGACAGTCAGCCCCGCCTGTTTCAAAAGGGCGATTGACTTTTCGAGATGCGGAAATGGCGTATCCGGCAGGCAGCCAAGGTCGATAACATCCGCGCCTGCAGCCCGCATGGCCAGCGCGCGCCGCAAGATTTCGCCCGGTGTCAACGCAGAGGCATCCACAATTTCGGAAAAAATGCGCATATCGTGCTGCGACAGATCCGGCTTGCCCCCTTTGCGGCCCAGAAATTCCGGCAAGTCAGCAATCTCGTCCGGCCCGCGCACAAAAGGCAGGCCGAAATGCCTGGCCAAACGGTCGAGATCGGCGCGGCAACGACCCGGCACAACAACCAGCGTGGCGTCTACCGGTCGAGGCAGCCGCCGTTCAATGATTTCGCCGGTCATCAGCGCTGCAACTTTAACGCCAATATCCACCACTGTGTGGGTGAAATCCGGCTCCGGCAATTCGGCAAGCACCTTGTGCAAACGCTGCAAGGCAAGATGCCCAGTCAGAAAAAGCAGTTTCTGCCCCGAAAACGGCCCCTGCATCTGCACCTGACCGCCTACTCCGCCGCTTCGGCCACCGATCCGCCATTGCCCGATTTGTCATCGCGCACAATTGCGTGCCCCGGCACATTGCCGATGGCCAGCCTGCGTCCGGCCAGCCGCAAATCACCCGGCCCGGCAATGTAAACCGCGGTTTCTTCATGCAGCAGCCGTGCAAACGCCTGATCCACCACCCCGGCTCTGGAAATCGCATGCAAGGTTGAACCTTCAGGCAGATCAAGCTGTTTGATCAGGCACAGCGAGCAACCGGAAAACTGGCCAGCCAGCCAGGCGGCAAGGCTGTCTGAGGTAACACTCCAGTTTCGGCCAATTTCTCCCGCACGCAGCGCCAGCTTGGCCGGCATCCACACCGGTATCTTGTTTTCAGACAATGCCTTGCGAATTGCTTCCTTGGTGGCAACTGCCACCAGTCGGTTGCCTAGGCTCACAATTGCACGGCCAAACTGTTCCATCGCCAGAATTGCCATATGGTGCGCTGCATCATCATCAAAGCCGATAACTTTCTGATATCGTCGCACAGTGTCTGCAAACGGCCCCCCACCGGGCACAAGCACCACCGGTCGAATCGTTTGCTCGATACTTTCAATCCACACCTTCAGGTCGGGAGAAGAAATCGAGCTACCACCTACCTTGATAATCAGCAGCTCTTTCAAATCGGCTACTCCTTCAGCACAAATGCTCGGGAAGCAAAGCATGCAAAGCAGGCTGGCTCGACCCGGAAAAGTTAACCCACGGTTTTGGATAACCGATTAGCTGCCACTCTTTCGCCTTTTTCCACCGAACTGCAATAACTTAGCCGATCACTTCTATGCTGCAGTGCATCATAGTCTTTCGCATTTGCGGCGAATCTCGATGCCTGCGGAAGCAGGACCAAGGTCCAGCTTTTCCACCCGCACCGTGACTTCAACCACACGCGAGTCTGCCAGAATGGTTGCTGCCAGTTCTTCGGCCAAAGTTTCAACCAGATCGGTGTGGCCGCGCTCTGCGATCTGCGCAACTGCGTCCATCATCACATCATAAGAATAGACATCGCCCATGCTTTCCGGCTGGCGGGATACGCGCAGAACATCCGCCTCGATAGTGAACCGCACCTGCTGCTTGCGCCCGCGCTCAAAGCCATAGGCACCAATTTCCATATTCTGCACAAAATCGCGGATGAACACGCGGTCTGTCTGGCTGGCCTCGTTGACCATAATCGGCTTGAACAGCGCTGACATGGCTTTGACCTTTTCCGCAGCGAGCTCACCCGCGCGCTCACCCGCCGTCAAGGCACCGCGGAACCCCAAATAGTCTGGCGCAAGTGGCAGCAACCGCGCGACATCTGGTGCTTCCAGCGAGCCGGCAAGCCCGGTTTGCAAACCCGCAGCGCTGGCAGCATCAACAAAATGCCGCAACGCTGCCAGCGACATGTGGTCCAGCAGACGACGGCCATCTTTTGTACGGGTGTCCAGCATGGCTCCCGTGAAGCCTGCCTGATGCAATATCGGCATGAAGTCGGGGTCCACCCCATCCTCACCAAAAAACACTGCCACTTTGGCAATGCCAGGCGTCTTTGCGGCCAGATCGGCACAAACTGCCTCCCAGGCTTCACGCTCTGCCGGGAAAAAGCCGATTTTGACAAAATCTGCCGCCGCCCTTGCCTGCACTGCAGGCGTTATGACCGCCGGGTCCATCGGGAGATCTCCAGCCACGGCGGAAACTGGCCTGCGCCCCGCAATTTCTGCTTGCACAGCCGCCAGCATTTCCGCGCCAACAGCCCCCAAAGCGCCCTGCCCAGGCTCTTTCAGGTCTATAATATCCGCGCCATTGTGGAGCGCCAGCACCGCTTCATCCACATTGCGCACACTTACCAGCATTTTTGCCACGGGCGGTCTCTTCACATTTCGGCAGTTGTCGCCATCTTGCCCTGCCCATGCCACCAGTGCCAGCGGCAAGATGCCCCCCAAACGCAAAACGGGAAAAAATCGCCTTGTCACCCGCCAGTATTTCCGACTTGCTGGGGGCTTGGGCATTTCTCATTGAAGCGCAACAGCGTCAGCGACAAGACAATGCGGCGAAGCAAAGAGTTGCACTGTTTTGAGCGATCATGAAATCGCCTGAAACTGTCTAAGCGCAGATGGAGGCTTTTGGAATGAAAACCAGCGCAAAATTTGCCGTAACTCTCATAGCGGGTCTGGCAGCATTTTCAGCACAGGCGCAAACCCCAGAGCCACAAACAATCAAGATTGGCTTCTTGCGCAGCTATGAGCCGGTGCTGGCACTTTCAGCGCTGAACATTCCGCCGGAATCCATCGGGGTTGATGGAGCCGATCTTGCCATAGCTGACAACAACACCACCGGGCAGTTCATGGGACAGACGTTCGAGCTGTCGGTTTCCACCCACAAGCCTGGTGAGGATGTCGGCCCCGCCATGCAGGAATTGCTGGATGCCGGCAACAACTTCATTCTCACCGACCTTTCAGCCGCCGATACGCTGAAAGTTGCCGATATGGCCAAGGGAGCCGGCGCAACAATTCTGAACGCCGGCGCCACCGACGATTCACTGCGCGACGAAAATTGCCGGGCCAATATGCTGCACACCGCGCCGTCCCGTTCCATGCTGACGGATGCGCTGGCGCAGTATCTGATGTGGAAGCAATGGCGCAACTGGGTTCTGGTGGCCGGAGAGCACGAGCCTGACCAGCAGTTCGCCGAGGCAATGAAGAACTCCGCCACAAAGTTTGGTGGCAATATACTGGAAGAGCGAATCTTTGAGGATGCAGGCGGCGCCCGTGCAACCGATTCCGGGCAAGCGCAGGTGCAGCGGCAGATACCCGTGTTCATGCAGGGCCTGCCAGATCATGATGTTGTGCTGGTGGCCGATGAGAGCGAAGTTTTTGGCACCTATATTCCATGGCACACATGGATACCGCGCCCGGTTGCCGGAACATCCGGGCTTGTTCCGGCATCATGGCACCCGGCCAGCGAGCAATGGGGCGGTGCGCAGATTCAAAACCGGTTCGAAAAGGCTGCCGGCCGGCGCATGCAGCCGCGTGACATGCAGGCATGGACCGCTGTGCGCATTGTCGGCGAGGCCGCCTCACGCACCAATTCCGCCGATCCCGAGGTCATCATCGACTTCATCAAAGGAGCGGATTTTTCCATCGCCGCTTTCAAAGGCCAGCGGCTGACTTTCCGGGACTGGAACTGGCAGTTGCGCCAGCCAGTGCTGCTGGGAGATGAATTGTCGGTAGTTTCCGCTTCTCCGCAGGAAGGGTTCTTGCATCAGGCAACAGAGCTGGACACACTGGGTGTGGACCGACCCGAAAGCACCTGCAAACTGTGAATCTTTCAGAAATGCTCGGAAGTCGTGACAATCCGGCGTAATCAGTCCAATCTACCACCGGTTACCGGATGCAGGGAGGCAGCCCGGACGTGTCTTTGCAGGCAAGGTTGATTGTTGCAATACTGGGCGCGCTGGCGGCAATGCTGCTTTTGGGCGGGCTTGCCAGCAGCCTGCATGTGCGTGAGCGCATCGAAAATGAAATGCGCTCTGCCCATATCGTTGCCGAGCACCGCATCGCACGGCAAATTGCCGAATTGCCTGCCACCATGGATCACGAGGGCAAATTCCGCGCGCTCCTGCGCACCTTCGACAGCGACCGTCATGCGCGGCTTTCGCTTCTGGGTCGCGATGGCAAGCCTATTGCCCGCTCCCACCTGCAATTGCCGCGCCAACCTGCGCCGGAATGGTTTTCCGCCCTCTTCGCCCCGCGCGCAATTGTCAGTGTCGTACCGCTGACAACCGGTGGCTCGGTTTCCGCATTGGAACTGGTGCTGGACCCGGCCAGTCACACCCGGGATGTCTGGACCGATCTGGGCCTTGGATTGACCATTATCAGCCTGTTTGTCTGCCTTTCCCTGCTGCTGGTCTATGTGATTGCCAGAACATCGCTGAAACCACTGAAAGCGCTGCGCATCGCAATGGGGCGGATAGGTGACGGCCAATATGACGTGCGCGTGGATGGCAAGGGGCCGCCGGAGGTGCAGGCGCTCGCGGCAAGCTGCAACGACATGGCCGTTCGGCTGCAGGCCATGACAAACGAAAACCGCCGCCTTGGTGAACTGGTCTATCGCCTGCAGGAAGAAGAACGTGCCGAACTTGCCCGTGATCTGCATGACGAAATCGGCCCGTTTCTCTTCAGCATCGATGTGGATGCCACAGCATTGCAGGCCAGTGCACCGGAACCGCTGCAAAGCAAAGCCGCATCCATTCGCGCCGCGGCAGACCATGCACGCAAGGCTGTGCGCCGCATATTAGGCAATCTTCGGCCTGGCCTTCTGCCTGGGCTGGGTTTGCAGGAAACTTTGACCCACATGATCAGCAGTTTTGAGGCACAGCACCCGGCCACCAGATTCGGGTTGACGATGCAGATCGGTTCCCTCGATCCGGAAACAGAAGCGCTGCTGCTGCGGGTTCTGCGAGAGGCCGTGCTGAACGCGCTGCGCCACGGCACCCCTACGCGCATCGACGTTTCCCTAATGCGCCAGGGCAATGAGATAGAGTTTGAAGTGAAGGACAATGGTGGCGGCAGTGCACAGTTTCAACATGGATTCGGCATTTCCGGCATGCGTGAACGCCTGGAAGCAGCGGGTGGCAGACTTGCTATTGAACCTGTTCTCATGCCGGCCGGGCTGCGTGTTGCGGGCTGCGTTCCCCTGCATGACCAGACGGGCGGCAACACAGCGTATCGCAAGGAGGCCGCATGAAAATTCTGATTGTCGATGACCATATGGTGGTGCGCGATGGCGTCAGGCGGCTGGTTTCCAGTCTTGAACCTGAAGAGATCGCCGAGGCGGAAACACCGCTTGAAGCGCTTGTTTCCTTCCGCCGAATGCGCCCCGACATCATTATTCTGGATATCAACCTGCGTGGCGGCAGCGGTCTGGAGGTTCTCCGCCGTCTGCATTCCAACGATGCCAAGGCCGCCATTATCGTGTTTTCAATGTATTCTGATCTTGTCTATGCCACCTCGGCCCAGCGAGAAGGTGCGCTGGCTTATGTTTCCAAAAGCGCGCCTTCCGACGAACTGCTGACCGCCATTCGCAAGGCTGCCCGGGGTGAAGCCTATGTGGACAGTGTAACCGCCAGTGCGCAGGAAATGGCAGGGCTGAATGTGGCATCACGCCTGTCCACTCGTGAGCTGGAAATTCTGCATATGCTGGGCGAAGGTCAAAGCCTGACGGACATCGCAAACGGGCTGGGCGTTGCATACAAAACCATTGCCAACACCTCCACCCGCATCAAGGAAAAGCTCGGATTGGAGCGGACCTCAGACCTGATACGCTTTGCTGTTGAAACACGAGGCGGCAGATTGTTGGGCGGCGAAATATAGTCGGCGCGAAAAGGACCAAAGACCGGGAACTATTCCCATAGGTTAAATCCACAACTCAAAATAGCATCCATTTCAGAAGCGCTTCCCGTTGAGCCGGCGACGTTTCAACGACAATACAAAGAATGAGAGTGTTTAAGGCGATCCAGAGATCATGTGAACGCTCAAGGCATTTTTGGAATGGAGGTCCTATGCCAAAACCTGTTCGCATAATTGCCGGAATGGCGCTCATTTCCGCTCTGTGCCTGACGGCCAACCCGGCGTTTGCCTACCGCATTTATGTTTCCAACGAACGCGGCAATGATGTGACCGTGCTGGATTCGGAAAATTTCGAGGTGGTGGAGACCATCAAGGTTGGCCAGCGACCACGTGGCATTGCGGTCTCACCCGATGGCACAAAAATATATGTTTGCGCCAGCGATGATGACACGATTGAAATCATTGACACTGCCACGCACCAGATTATCGGCACTCTGCCTTCTGGCCCCGACCCGGAGCTTATGGTCGTTTCTCCCGACGGCACGCTCATGTATGTGGCCAATGAGGACGATAATCTTGTAACTGTGATTGATTTGCAGACCGGCAGCCGGATTGTGGAAATTCCGGTGGGTGTTGAGCCAGAGGGGATGGGCATCTCTCCCGATGGCAAAATCATCGTCAACACCTCCGAAACCACCAATATGGCGCATTTCATCGACCGGGATAGCGAGCAGATCATCGCCAATGTTCTGGTGGACTCCCGCCCACGCTTTGCCGAATTCAAGAAAGACAATTCGGAAGTGTGGGTATCAGCAGAAATCGGCGGCACAGTCAGTGTTATTGATGCTGCCACCCGTGACATCAAACACAAGGTCACATTCGAAATTCCCGGCATCAGCCCGGAACTGATCCAGCCGGTTGGTGTGCGGCTGACGGAAGATGGCTCCAAAGCCTATGTGGCGCTGGGACCGGCAAACCGCGTGGCCGTGGTGGATGGCAACACTTATGAGGTGCTCGACTATCTGCTGGTCGGGCAGCGCGTCTGGCAATTGGCGTTTTCACCGGACGGCGCGCACCTGTTTTCCACCAATGGCATATCGAACGACATATCGATCATCGACACGAAAACTGACGAAGTCATCAAGTCTGTACAGGTGGGCCAGCAGCCATGGGGCGTAACCGTGGCGGCAAAGCAGTAACTGGAGGAAACAGTATGAGATTGAACCAGCTTGACCCTGTGGCAACGCGCCTGTTGCTGGCCGCCTTCCTGGCGCTATCCCCGGCCGGGGTTGCTTATGCGCAGGGCACAACTGCACCCGCAGGTGAAACGCAGGCGGATGACGACGACGATGACGATGATGACGGCGAGGCTGCGGCCCCTGCCGCAACGGGGGCAGGCAACGCACAAATGCCTGCCAGCGCCATGTCCGCTGATGCGCTTGGGCTGGCACCGCTTTCCCGCTCAAGTCAGGATGTGCCGGAACTGGTCCTGGGTTCGGCCGACAATGATTTTGCGGTGAATGAAACAGATTTCGTCATGCGGGTCGGTCAGGCTTATCGCTGGCGCATCACCTCGGATGGGGCATTGGAGTATAAATTCCATGCGCCGAATTTCTTCCGCAACATCTGGTTCAACCAGATCGTTATCAGCGATCTGGAACTGCACATGGCAGGGCCACCCGCCTGGCTGGAATATGACGCGAAAGGCACCATCCAGGTGCAGTTCAACACTGTGCGCCCCGGCAATTTTGACTGGTGGATCGAAGGTCTGGATGGTTCGCAGGGCATGAAAGGCACAATCACGGTTGTTCCCTGAACCCACCTGCGCGACTATAATAAAGCGTTTCGGGTGATCAAACGGTCATCTGAAACGCTCCAACTTTCTGTTTTGTCGCATTGTCCAGCCGTTAGAACGATTCCGTTTGAACCAGAAATGCTTTAATGGACCCGAAAACGCGTAGAGTATCACCGGCTCTGGAAGTCGAAGGGGTCAGCCACTCCTACGGCGCGCGCCGGGCTTTGGATGATGTGTCCTTCATCGTTCCACAAGGCAGCTTTACCGCCCTGCTCGGCCCGAATGGTGCCGGAAAAAGCACGTTGTTCTCGCTCATCACCCGTCTGTTCACACCTCGTCATGGTGCTGTGCGAGTTATGGGCCATGATGTTTCAACCCGCCCCAGCCAGGCATTGGCTGCAATGGGCGTCGTGTTTCAGGGCCGCACGCTGGATCTCGACCTCTCGATCCGGCAGAATCTGCAATACCACGCAGCACTGCACGGCATGTCCCGAAGTCAGGCCCGCCAAAGAGCGGTTGAAATTCTGGCGGGTACCGTTCTGGCAGACCGCATGGGCGATAAAGCGCGCACATTATCCGGCGGACAATTGCGCCGGGTCGAAATTGTCCGTGCCTTCATGCACCGCCCCCGGCTGATCCTTCTGGACGAGCCAACCGTCGGGCTGGATATAGCGGCAAGGGCCGAAATCATTCGCACTGTCCGTGAACTTGTGGCCAGGGAAGGGGTCAGCGTTCTTTGGGCAACTCACCTGATCGACGAAATTGATGCCACGGACCGTGTTGTGATTTTGCATCATGGCCAGGTGCTGGCAGAAGGTGCCAGCCGCGATATTGTGGAAGCTGAAGACGCCGGCAATATTGGCGAAGCGTACACGCGGTTGACAACAATGGCCCCAGCGCGAGGCACCATCGCATGAACGCGCCCGTTGCACCCAACCCCCAAAAGCTTGGCGCCATTCATTACTGGCGGTGCTTCTACGGTATTGCCAGCCGTGAAATTCTGCGGTTTCTGCATCAGCGGGAAAGGTTCATATCGGCTCTGGTGCGGCCATTGCTGTGGCTTTTCATCTTTGCCGCCGGGTTTCGTCAGGTGCTGGGCGTTTCCATTATCGCACCTTACAAGACCTATATTCTGTATGAGGTTTTCATAACGCCCGGCCTCATTGGCATGATCCTGCTGTTCAACGGAATGCAATCGTCTCTATCCATGGTGTATGACCGGGAAACCGGGTCGATGAAGACCTTGCTTGTCAGCCCGTTGCCGCGCTGGTTTCTGTTGGTTTCCAAATTGTTTGCCGGAGTGCTTGTTGCAGTGCTGCAAGCCTATGTGTTTCTGCTTATTGCCTATTTCTGGCGCGTGAAACCACCGGAAATCGGTTACGTGACTGTTCTCCCCGCCATTGTTCTCGTTGGTCTTATGCTGGGCTCCCTGGGCATGTTGCTGTCCTCGCTTGTCCGCCAGCTCGAAAATTTTGCCGGGGTGATGAACTTTGTCATTTTTCCGATGTATTTTGCTTCTTCCGCCCTTTACCCCTTGTGGCGAATTCGCGAGTCTTCTCCGCTTCTGTATTATATCTGCCAGTACAACCCCTTCACTCACGGGGTGGAATTGATCCGGTTTGCCCTGTATGGTCAGTTCAATCTGGTGGCTTTCAGCGTTGTTGCCGGTTGCACGGTCCTTTTTCTGGGGCTGGCAATTCTGGCCTATGACCCCATGCGCGGCACAATTGCCCGCAAAGGAGAAGCTCGCCAATGATGTTGCATTTCAGTTCTTCGGTTCTGGCTTTGGCCATGTTCACCACATCGGCGATGGCGCAAGCTCCTGCCCCGCGGGAAGTACCTGATGGCTTTGTTGTCCCAGGCCCCGCACCCACGGGTGCTCCTGCCCCACGTGCAGTACCCGATGGCTTCGTGGTTCCCGGCCCTGCCCCAACGGGTCAGCCGACCCGAGCTGCGCCTGCCAACCCGGCCATTGCCGCACCCGCCCATCATGGCAGTACAGACTGGCCATGTGTGCAGCGCCGTGTAGAGCGCATAGACGCCGGGCAGATCTGGCCAGATTTTCCTGCGGATGGAGGCCAGCAGGAACGCTCGGCACAGACACGCGCCCTGGTGCAGCAGGTTGCACAGCGCCGTGTGCCGCTGGCCGAGGGCGAAAAACAATTGCGGGATTACATTGCCAGCCTGCCGGAAAGCCAGAGAGAGAGCAGTGCACAAACCCTGTTTTCGGAGCTGCTTTCGACGTTCAACCGCGAGCGGGCCGATGTGGTGCAGGGCATTGTGCGCTATGCCAGCAAGCAAAAAGGTCTGGCGTCACGCATAAGAGAAGAAACCGGCAAACTGGATCAATTGATGAGCCAGCCGCAACCAGACCTGAAAGAACTGGAAGCCCAGCAGGAAGCTCTGTTGTGGCAGACCCGGGTCTTTGATGAAAGGCGGCTTTCGCTGACCTATGTCTGCGAAGTGCCGATATTGATCGAGCAGCGAATGTTCGCATTTGGCCGCACGCTCAGGGATTCCCTATAGCGTTGACGGCTCATGCACCTCCAGCGGAAAGCCCGCCTCAGCCCACCCATCTGTGCCCTCGGGATACCATTTCACCTGCGTATAACCCAAGTGCACAGCACGTCGGGCGGCGTTCCAGCTCATCCAGCAATTTCGCTGGCAGTAAAACACAACAGGCTGCGCAAGGTTCGAACTCGTAGCCGTCTGCAACCCGTGCTGAAAATAGCTCTCTACCGATTGGGCAAGGTCGCCATAGCCGGTATCCACCAGCCAGATTGAACCGGGGATACCACGCCGTTCGGCAGGCCGCCAGATCGTGCCCTTCGGCAGGTTAGCAGGTTTTGGCGCGCGCGGCATGACATCAACAAATTTAGCTGAGCCGGCTTTCCACAAGGCGGCGGCCTCTGCCGTATCCAGCACCTTGGCTCCTTGTAAAGTCGCGGGCGTCGGCGCTCGATACTCTTCTACGCGATAGCTCTGCGGCTCTGGAATGGTCTGCGCCAAAGCCGGTGTGCTGAGCAACAGGAGCAGCCCGACCCAGCGCCAGCACATCGCTAGTTTTCCTTGCTGGAAATCAGGCGGTTCTGCTCATCCAGCAGCGGCACCCCATATTTTAACAGGATGTCGTTGATAGCATCCTGATTTTCCGCAATCGTGCGGTTCAGTGTGCGTTTCCATTCCTGATCAGACGGGCGAACCCCCATGGTGATACGGAAAACAGTTGCAGGGCCACGCGGCTCTTTCAAAAGCGGCACCACCGCATAATCACGACCGGACTCTCTGGCATAATAGCCCGCAAGAGGGCCCCACAGAACAGCCGCGTCAATTTCCCCTTCGTTCAGATCGGTGATCATGTTTTTGGCAGAATTTTCCAGCCGCGTGTCTACCATCAGCTGATAGCCCTTGGCCTTGCCGATCAAGCCGGCCTTGGCCAGATATGTGGCCGGCGGTGTGCCCGCTACCACGCCCACGACCTTGTCCTTCAGGCGCGGATCTTCCAGCGTTTCCACACCATCAAGGTCCGATCCCTTGGGGTAAACCAGCGAATAGGCCGTGCGATAATAGGCATTGGTGTTCTGCACCAGCTCATCGCCCTGCGGGTAACTCATGATAATGTCGCAGCGGTGCAGGCCCAACGTCATCCGCACAAAGCCGGTCGCCTGTGGAAAGTAGGTGTAACTTACCGACTTGCGGCCAAGTTTTTCCGCCAGAAAATTCGCCAGTTCGTTTTCAAAGCCCTCACCTGCCTCGTTTGAATAAGGCAAGCTGTTGGGATCTGCGCAAACCCGCAGCACGTCTGGATCGACCAGCTCAATGGCCCCACCGAATTCGCGATCCTGAGCCCTTGCCGGCACCACAGCCAGCAAGGCAACACAGGCTGTCAACATCAGAAGCCGAGACATTGGTTTTCCACCGCGCGCGCTTCGTCATTTGGCTGCGGACGCTTGGGCTCCCCATGGCCGTAAACCCCATCAGCGCGTCCTCTGAGGTAAACATAGATGGCGTCCAGATAACACATGACATTCTTGTCTTCGCCCCATGCGGGCATGACGGAATTGCCGCTGGTGTTCCAGACATTCTGCTGGCCACCCACCACAATTCCGGTGAACTCATAATAGTCCATCCGCTTGAGTGAATCGAGCAGATTGGGGGCAAAGGAAGACCCCATTCCATCCGGCCCGTGGCACTGGAAACAATTGGCGGTGTATTTTTTATAGCCGCGCCAGGAATAGAAGTCCGCCGTGCCATCCGGCTCAATATGATAAGTCGGCACATCGGCGGAATCGACCCATTTGGCGGCCTCCCCCTGTGTGCCCTCATTGCCGTTCGTGGCAGTATCTTTCGAAGGGTTGGCGGAAACTTTCGGCTGATCCGTTGCAGGTGCAGCGCTGTTTTCCGGTGGGGTTGCAGGTGCCTGTGCCCATGCCAGTCCGGTCATGACAAACAGAACAGAAGTCAGGGCCGTCATTTGCTTTATCATTGCGTATTCCCTGAGTGAATGCGTTGCTTTTCTGGAGCAGTTCCGGTTGCAGCGGTGTCGCTTCAACGTCGGGACAATGCGACGAACCAAGGAGCTGGAGCTTTTGCCGATCATGAGATCGCATGAAACGGTCCAGACCTGAGCCGCGAAAATCAGCGAAACAAGGCCCGTTCGACAAAACGGGCCTTGTTGTCAGAGTCATTCAACTCAATTGTTAGCGGCTGTCTGGTCCGGAACGGTGAACACAGTCAGCTGTCCGCCCAGGGCGGTGTAGCGTGACAGTGCAGCGTAACCACCCACAGCACCCAGACCGTCATTGGCGTCTGTCAGGCCAGCCGCAAGTCCGATACCGGCCCAGCCACCGATACCAGACAGAACAGCGATATATTGCTGACCATCATGCTCGTATGTGGTGACGTTGCCGATAATGCCTGACGGAGTCTTGAACTTGTAAAGCTCTTCACCCGTGTTGGCATCAACCGCCTTGAGGTAGCCTTCCAGCGTTCCGTAGAACACCACATTGCCGGCTGTGGCCAAGGCGCCTGACCAGACAGAGAATTTTTCTGGCAGAGACCATTTGATTTCGCCGGTGCCAGCATCCCAGGCAATGAAATTGCCCATGCCGCCATGGCTGTTGGGTGCAGGATACATCGACAAGGTTGCGCCCACATAAGGCTGCCCCGCGGTGTAAGCCACACGGAATGGTTCATAATCCATGCAGACGTGGTTTGTCGGCACGTAGAACAGTCCGGTATCCGGCGAGAAAGCCGCTGGCTGCTGGTCTTTTGTTCCAAGAGCTGCAGGGCAGATGCCGGTTGTGTTGACATCCTCGCCGTTGAATTCCGTTGAGTACTGATCCACCACTTGCGGGCGGCCATACTGATCAGAATTCTTGTCCATCACCACTTCCGTAGCCCAGTTTACAACCGGGTCATACTTCTTGGCCACAAGCAATTCGCCGGTTTCACGATCCATCGTGTAGGCAAAACCGTTGCGGTCAAAGTGCACGAGTGCCTTTCTTTCCTGACCATCCACCGGAATATCCGCCAGGATCATCTCGTTGACGCCGTCAAAATCCCATTCATCATGGGGCGTCATCTGATAGACCCATTTGGCCATGCCAGTGTCCGCATCGCGAGCAAAAATGGCCATCGACCATTTGTTGTCGCCAGGGCGCTGAGATGGATTCCAGGTCGATGGGTTGCCGGACCCGTAATAGATCAGGTTCAATTCCGGATCATAGGCAAACCAACCCCAAGTGGTGCCGCCACCGATCTGCCACTGATCCCCTTCCCAGGAATTCAGCGAAGAGTCGGCTCCAACCGGCTTGCCCAACTCCATGGTCTTTTCAGGGTCAAACAGCATTTCAGCGTCTGGCCCTGTGGAGTAAGCCCGCCATGCCTGTGAACCATCGCTCAGATTATAGGCTGTCAAAGAGCCACGAACGCCAAATTCACCACCGGAAATGCCGATGAAAACCTTGTCATTGATGACCACCGGTGCGGCTGTGCCCGTTTCCCCTTTTGCGGCATCGCCATTCTTGACTGACCAGATCTGCTCACCCGTTTCGGCATTCAATGCCACAACAGTTGTATCAGCTTGATGCAGGATTATTTTTGCCGGCTGGTCGCCGTCTGCCGGTGCATAGGCCACGCCACGGTTGACCGTGTCACAGCACATGACGGGGATGACACTGGCATCCTGCCGTGGCTCATATTTCCATTTGATTGCGCCATCTTCCTTCAAATCCAGCGCATAAACGATATTGGGGAAAGGCGTATGGACGTACATTGTGTCGCCAATAATCAGTGGTCCGCCTTCATGACCACGCAGAACGCCAGTCGAGAATGACCACGCAACCTGCATATCTCCGACATTTTCCTTATTGATGTTCTTGAGCGGCGAATATCGGGTATTGGCGTAGTCGCCGGTCTGCATCACCCAGTTTGCCGTATCTTTGCCCAATTCTGCCAAGGCATCATTGGCATTGGCGGCCTGACCCAGACCAAGCAGCATCGCCGAGGCGATGACCGCCTTCGTTGTTGATTTCAGCACGGTTTCCTCCCAAAACAAGCGTAAGCAGGCTGCGCGCGGTCGAACAACCGCACGTTAATCGCTATTCCTGATGGGGACGGTTTCCGGCAGCGTGTCACGACCGCCAATAGGGGTCCTGGTGGGCACCGTTAAATTTCGCCCTACCGAGGCCTTCGAGAACCGCCGACGCTCCCAACATCGGCAGACTTGAAGCCGGAAACCAAGGATTAAGCTAGGCTTAGTTTTCTGATTGTGCAAGTATCAAAAAGCAAAGTTTAATGTTGCATTGCCATATAGTTATGTATTGCGCTGCACAAAATATCACTTACGATGTGCGTGTAATGGTATTGTTTTGTAATTCTTCAGCATTCAAATATAAATTCCCAGTGATGTGAAAGCTTCATGGCGGGCAATTCGCCAAACAATTATGTATTTATTGAAATTTGGTTTTGAATTTTCTTTTGCCGTGAAATGCAATCTTGCTGATTTTGGCTCGACCGTCATTGTGACGTGCTGATTCAACCGATGTTTGTTCCTCAACCACACGTTTAGATGGAGTGATTCTATTTTAAAAACGTTCAAATTTGCGACGAGGATTTTTTCCCGAATTCAAGCAGCGTCGGGCTTTGTCCTTGTCGCATTTGCACTCGTGCTGCATGTGCCAGCCCTTGCAGGTTCGGGCGAACCGGCCTTTGCTCTCATCGCACCGGGGGTCTATGCACATATCGGTGATATTGCACTGCCCACGCCTGAAACCGATGGCAACACATCCAATAGCGGATTTGTGATCGGCAACTCTTCGGTTGCAGTGATCGACAGCGGCGGCTCGCCGGAATTTGGCTTGAAGATTCGCGCGGCGGTGGCCAGTGTTACGGACCTGCCGATCAGCCATGTTATTCTAACCCACATGCACCCCGATCACAGTGCGGGGGCTGCCAGCCTGACCGCGGAGGGCGCTGAGCTTGTGGCGCATCACAATTTTGCCGCGTCCATGGAAGCACGAAAACAGTTTTACGCAGAGTTGGAAGCGCGCAGACAAGCAAAGCCGGTGGCAGAATTTGAATTCGCCTTGCCCGATATTGGTGTTGATGACCGAATGGAAATCGACCTCGGAGATCGAACGCTGGTTCTTCAGGCATGGCCGACCGCTCATACCGACAATGACCTGACGGTGCTGGATACCCGGACCCGGACCTTGTTTGCCGGTGATCTCCTGTTTGTTCGCCATGTCCCGACGCTGGACGGCAGCCTGAAGGGCTGGCTTGCCATCATGCCGGAGCTTGCCGGCATTGCCGCAGACCGCGTCGTACCCGGCCATGGCCAGGTTTCCGAAGACTGGCACACCAGCCTTGATGCGCAGAAGCAATTCCTCAACCAGTTGGCAGATGATACACGCGCCTTCATCTCGCAAGGGCAATCGCTGGGTCTGGCGCAAACGGAGGCAGCGGCATCCGAGCGTAGCAAATGGCTGTTGTTTGACGATTATCAGGGACAGAATGCATCTGCCGCCTATAGTGAACTGGAATGGGAATAGTCTTCCCTATCATTGAAAATTGGCGCAGACTGCGCAGCGGGCACCCCGGATTGGGACAATGACAATGCGTGTTCCGCTCAAGCTGACCCTGATTTTCTGCGCGTGCGCCATGGCATTTGCCGGCCCTGCACTGGCGCAGGCTCCTTCCACTGAGTCATGGATGCAGTTGAAAAGTGATCTTTTCGGCGAAAAGTCCGTGCGGGAAGAAACGAACATCCTGACCTTGGAAGCGCCCGACCGTGCTCCAGACCCAGCCATGGTACCTGTCAGGATTTCTCTGGATGCAGACACCCGTTTTCGCACTCTGACACTGATTGTTGATGAAAATCCGGCCCCGGTTGCGGCCACATTTACGCTGGATAACAACGCACGGATAACCACCATTGAAACGCGATTGCGCGTCAATGCTTACAGCAATATCCGCGTTGTGGGCGAAGATGAAAACGGCCAGCTCTACATGGCCAGTCACTATGTGAAAGCATCCGGCGGTTGCGCTGCTCCGGCCGCCCGCAACCCGGCTGAATCTACGGCGCAGCTTGGGCAGATGAGGCTGCGGCGATTTCTGGAAACTGGCATGACGGATCGCCACGTTGCACAATTGATGATCCGACATCCAAACAATTCGGGCCTGCAGCGCGACCAGATTTCACATCTCTATATACCCGCGCACTTTGTATCCGAGCTGAACATTGAGTTCGAAAACCACCCGTTCCTGTCCATGGAAGGCGGCATATCAATTTCCGAAGACCCCAATTTCCGCTTCACTTATGACGGGCCTGCCGGCGAGTTCAAGGTCTATGCTCGCGATACTGACGGGCGCAGCTTCTCGCAGGTTTTTGCACCCGATCAAACCTGATACGGCATCAAGGCATATCGCAGGAAACGCTTCAGAAGCACCGGACCTCGGCTTCGGCCTGCGCACGACGCAGATTGCTGACTGCTGCTCTTGAAGCTTCCGACGTGCGGAAGATTACGCCCTTTTCGCCAGTTAGCTGACCAATGGACAGATAGGTGCTGGCTTCGACGTAATCATCATAGGGTATCAACGATGCCACGATGTCAAATGAGCAGGAGCATTGGCGCAACGCCGTTTGCGTTTGCCCATTGGTCTGCATGCAGGCAAACACATAATCTGCAACCGCTTCTGTCGGGTAATCATGACTGGAAATGGTGGACCTTTGGCTTGACGCTTCCTGTGCCAGGGCAATGCCGGGCAAAAGAACCAATGCCAAAAGGATAGATTGGAGCCGATAACGCACGGCAGCCCTCCCTCTATCGATGCCCAACCACAGGTTAAAGCCTCATCGCCGATTTAGGAAGGGGGCGATTGCACCTGAAAATGAATGGACCATTTCAGGCGATGCTATCAGCCCTCACTGGGCTCTTTTGCCTGCTGCATTGTCTTACGTTGAAGCGATTCCGCTTCAACGAGAAATGCTTTAGCGAAAAGCTTTGAATGCGACCGTCGTAAACGTATCCGCCACGCCGTCCAGTGTCTGAAGACGCTCGGTAACAAAATGACCAGTGTCACGCTCCGGCTCCAGATAGAATTTGGCAATCAGGTCAAACTGGCCGGATGTGGAAAAAACTTCCGACAATTCCTCCACCGTTTCCACCAGATTTTCCGCAACCTGATAAGCTTTGCCAGGCTGGCATTTGAACTGAACAAAAATTGCGCGCACTGAAACTCTCTCCGGCTTGTGGTCAGTCCACAAATGCCCGTTCAACCACATAGGTTGCAGGCTTGTTGTTGGCCCCTTCTTCCAGACCGGCAGCCTCCAGCAGGGCAGCCGTGTCCTTCAGCATGGCCATCGAACCACAAATCATCGCCCTGTCTATGGCAGGGTCCAAAGGCGGCAGGCCAAGATCGGTGAACAGTTTTCCGCTTTGCAACAGTTCTGTAATTCGCTGGCCGCGCGGCTCACCCTCACGCGTTGCGCCGCCGTGGTAAAGCAGTTTGTCGCCCACCAGTTCCGAGAGAATTTCGTCGTTGCGAATTGTTTCAACCAGCTCCCGGCCATAAGCAAGTTCGGCAATCTCGCGCGTTGTCTGCACCAGCACAACCTGCTCAAACTTTTCGTATGTTTCAGGGTCCCGGATGGTGCCGGCAAAGGGCGCGATGCCCGTTCCGGTGGAAAACAGATAGAGCCGCCGCCCCGGAATCAAGGCATCCAGCACCAGAGTCCCAGTCGGCTTTTTGCGCATCAACACCGTGTCGCCAGGCCGTATTTTTTGCAGATGCTCGGTCAGCGGGCCGTCGGGCACCTTGATTGAAAAAAATTCCAGTTCCTCATCCCATGACGGGCTGGCAATCGAATAAGCCCGGAATACCGGCTTTTCTGCATTGGGCAAACCAATCATGGCAAACTCGCCCGTGCGGAACCGAAAACTGGCTGGCCGTGTCATCCGGAATTTGAACAGGCTGTCAGTGTAATGACGCACCTCTGTCACCGTTTCGGCAAACACATTGGCCGGAATCGGGAACTGCGTTGTTTCAGAAACATCCGGCTTGACGATAGCATTCATAAAAGCGGCCTCGCATTTGATGCAGCCAGCAGCGGATGGAACCGCCTGCCAGCTACCTCCAGCATATCCAGTGTTATATAATGTCTGGCAGTGTCTTGGCCCAAAATTTCGGCAATTGCGAGAAAGAATATTCTCAAACTTCAACAGTTCGCAGAATGGCGCCTTCGGTGCCGAACACGCGCTGGTAGCGGGCAATTTCTTCCGGTCGCCCCGTAGCCTTTGCCGGATTGTCGGAAAGTTTCACCGCCGGACGGCCGTTAGCCTCCTTCACCTTGCACACCAGAGAGATCGGCTTCAGCCCGGGCATCGGCTCTGGTGCCACACCGCGAAAATCATTGGTCAGGTTGGTGCCCCAACCAAAGCTCATCCGCACCCGCCCTTTGAAGTGGTGATAGGTTTCCTCAATCGAATCAATATCCATGCCATCGGAAAACACCAGAAGACGCTCCCGCGGGTCAACGCCCCGTTCCTGCCACCAGTCAATAATCTCCTCTCCCCCTTGAATGGGCGGAGCGGAATCCGGCCGAAATCCGGTCCATTGCGCAACCCAGTCAGGAGCACCTTCCAGGAAAGAGCGCGTGCCGAACGTATCTGCCAGAACCACCAGCAGATTGCCGTCATACCACTCCTGCCAATCCTGCATCATGCGGTAAGGGGCAGTGCTCAGCGCTTCATCAGTTTCAGCCAGCGCTGCGGCCACCATAGGCAGTTCATGGGCATTCGTGCCAATAGCTTCCAGATCGGTCTGCATGGCCAGCAACACGTTGCTCGAGCCAGAAAACCGGCTGCCAAGCTTTTCCTTCAGCGCTTCCACGCACCAACGCTGCCACAGAAACGAATGCCGCCGCCGCGTGCCGAAATCGGATATGCGAATGTCCGACAGGCTGGAAAGGCGCTCGACTTTCTCCCACATCTTGGTTTTGGCACGCGCGTAAAGAACATCGAGTTCAAACCGCTTCAGACCCCGCATGGCCGAGCGGGACCGCAGTTCATTGATAATGGCCAGTGCAGGAATTTCCCACATCATCGTGTACATCCACGGTCCGTGGAACAACAACTCGTACTGGCCATCTGCGCGCTTCAGATCGTATGGCGGCAGTTCAAACGTTGCCAGCCACTGCAGAAATTCCGGCCGGAAAATCTGTTTTTTGCCATAGAACGTGTTGCCCGCCAGCCAGATCATTTCCTGCTTGGAAAACCGCACCGTGCGGGCATGATCAAGCTGAGCCCGCAGCTCAGCCTCGTCAATTTCATCGGAAATGCGCACTGTGTGGCTGCGGTTGATCAGCTCAAACGTCACATCGACATCGCGATACCGCCCCCAGATCAGTTGCAGCATCAGAAGTTTGTAAAAATCTGTGTCCAGAAGGCTGCGGATAATCGGGTCCAGCTTGAACGTGTGGTTCCAGACGCGTGTGGCAATGTCGATGGCGACCATAATGGCGCTCCAGCGATTTTAACTGAGGACGAGGGAAACAGCGAAACGAAGACAGATCAACAGCAGGAAAACACCAAATGCCGTTTCCAACCGCTTTTTGTTCAGGCGATGCGCCAGATTGGCACCCATTGGCGCCGTGATGACGCTGGTGATGGAAAAGAGCACAAAACCGATGAGCGAGACATAGCCGAGCGCCAGCGGGTGCTGGAGTGCAGCAACATTGGGAAACTGCGCTGCCACCGGCCAGCCTGCATAAATATAGCCGAGCGCGCCGGGAATGGAGATAATGACGCCCAGCCCCGAAGATGTGGCAACCGCCTGGTGAATAGGCCGATTGTAGAAGGTCATGAACAAAGAAGACAACTGCCCGCCGCCAATGCCCATCAATGAGGATAGAACGCCTATCAAACCGCCATAAAGGCGCATCAGCCCGCGCCTTGGCATATCCAGTCCCAGTCGCCAGCTATCGCGCCCGAAAAGAAGCTTGATAGCGGAAATGCCCGCCACGCCGATGAACACCAGTTTGAACAGATCTGCCGGCGCGTATCGCGCGATGAAGCTGCCCGCGATGACGCCGAGCACAACCGGCACGGCCCAGACTTTCAGGATCGACATGTCCACCGCACCCCGCTTGTAGTGGGTAGAAAATGACCGCAGCGAGGTGGGAATGATAATTGCCAGCGACGTTCCGATACAGAGCGGCATGCGCGCTTCATCGGGAACGCCAAGAATGCGGAACAGCTCGTAAAGAATGGGCACGGCAACCGCGCCACCGCCGACACCAAACACACCAGCCAGAACGCCAGTCAGCGCCCCGCCGGCAAGCAAGGCAGCAATGAGCCAAGCCGCCTCGGCAGCGGGAATATCCAACAACATAGCAAGGAACCCTTACGGAATGGAAACCACTCCATAGAGCATTTCTGATTGAAACGGAATCGTTTCAACGGCAAGAAAATTGCGACAAAACAAAGAACTGGAGTTCAACTCTGGGTGGGCGCCAGAATGGCCCAAAGGGCATCACATTTTTGCTGCTACGGGCTGCACCCTGCTGCGCGTCACAGCCTGCATCATCGGCCGCCAGTTCTGCTGAGACACAATGTGCATCACGATAAGCTCCAACCAGCCACGGGCGGAAAAATCGGCAAGTTTTGCGGCAGGCAAGGCGCGAAAGGCTCGCTCATCCACCGAGTAAAAGCCGGCAAAGCGTACAGCCTCCCCGATATCCGACTCGAACTCGACTTTCCGCTCGGAAAGCAGACCGGCTTCCAGCAGTGCACTGGAAAACTCGGCCGCCTGTTGACCGCCTTTTTCGATAGCCTGACACAGCAGCATGATGGTGCGCGCATAAGGGGCTGCCGCGCCATCCGCCTCAAACAGCGGCTCCACACCGGTGCTGCCCGTTAGCGAAACAATTCGCCCGCTGCTGAAATCTGCCTGCAATTGATGATTGCCAGAGACGTCTTTGCTGGCAAGAAACGGGTAGCGGCGAACATAGGCTGGAACATAATGGTCCTTGCGCCAGGACCCCACCCCATCCACAAACAGGTTGCGCCCGCCATCAAACCCCAGTGCCAGCATTGGCACGGGCTGTTCCCTGCCGATGAAAACCAGCGGGTAAAACCGGATTGCGGCCGCAAATTCGCTGAGCATGACAGGAACAGTGGTTGCGGCTGCTGCAAACCGCAAATTGTTGCTGCGCCGAATGCCCAGACCGGCATGATCTGCGAAACGCAAAACTCTTGCATCCGTGTAGAAAAGCGGAAGCTCACCCTGAACCGAAAGCGGAGACGAGATCGGACTGTTCATGCAAAAATGCTCTGAAAAGAGAGTGCGTTGAATTCATATATCATCAATCTGTTAAATTATAACTGTTTGGAGTCTGTTTTTCAACAGCACTCCTTTGCATCTCGCGTCATCTCATTTTGCAGATGTCGTGCCACAAACTCATTGGCCGGCAAGTCTGGTTGGGTAGCATAGGCCTCGCGGATGAGTTGCCAGCTTTTCTCTTCCACCACATCACGCAGCAGCGCCAGAAATTGTTCCCGCTCCATGCCGGGCGCTATGGCTGGCAGAAACTCTGCCGTGATTGTGCCCGGCCTGCGCAGAAAGGCCTGCCTTGGCCAGAACAGACCAGCGTTCAATGCAACGGGCACAACGGGCACATTAAGCCCGGCGTAAAGAAAGTGGATGCCGGGGCGGTAGTTCGGCTCGGCTCCCGGTGTGGTGCGAGTGCCTTCCGGAAAAATGATAATCTGACGTCCCTGAGCCATAGCTTCGGATGCACGATCCAGCATGGCTGACATGACTGCCCCGCGACGCTGTCTGTCGATGGGTATCATCCCCATTCGGCGGCAGTAGGCTCCGAACAATGGAATGCGCATCAATTCCTTTTTCAGGATGAAAGTCGGCCGGGGCAATTGCGGAACCAGAGCAAATGTTTCCCAGAACGACTGATGTTTGGCAGCCACAATGAATGCGCCGGAAGGCAGGTTTTCCTGGCCCCGGATCACCGACCGCGTGCCCGCCACACAGCGCAGCAGCCAGAGAGAGGAACGCGCCCAGTTCTTGACGATTTTCCAGCAGGAGGCTTCCGGCAGAAAAAAGAAAACCGGCGAAAACACAATGAGGTGCGCCACCAGATTTGCGTAGAACAGCACCTGAAAGGCAAAAGAGCGAAGGGCGGTCATTGGCACCTTATGTCAGTAGGAGCACTCCGGGAAAGGCATTGGTTTGTAGCGCATTTTTTCGCAAGAGCAATTGCGCCAGAGATTTACGAGCCTGCCCGCTGCCCCAGCCGCTCGATAATATCGAAGCCGGTTGCAAAGCGTGCTTTGGCCGCAAGCACCTTGGCATATTCCTGCACCAGCAACCTTAAGCCAAGCCGAGTCGGCAGCCCGTCTGCACGCCATAATTTTTGCGGCGAAACCGGATATGGCACGATTTCGGGCGCATCCGGCACTGCCGAAAGCTCCACCAGCGCACGGGGAATGTGGTAATCACTTGTCACAAGCGCAATACGCGCCATGTGGTGTTCGCGCGCCCACTCGACCGTCATTTTCGCATTTCCGATTGTATCCAGCGCAGCATAGTCCAGATCAACGCAGCATTCGAACAAGGCACGGTCGCCACCGGTGATTTTGGCCAGCGTCGCCAGGCTGGTGCCGCGATTGACCCCGCTGATCAACAACCGTTTGCCGGGGCTGACATCCGTGCCCTGACGCAACAGATTGACCGCTTGTTGCAGGCGTGCCTCACCGCCTGTCAACACAACAATGCCATCCACATTGGCAATGGATTGCGGCGCGGAAAGATTGGCGACATCACTGGCAAAGCGCAGGAAACCACCTGCGAAATAAGTCAGCGCGGCCAGCACAATCAGCATAAGCCAAAGCATCGGCCGAAGCCGTGATGTGTGCCTGCCCTGCTTTGACGCCTGCCTACGCTTCGCGCTCATCTGCCCTTCTGCCAAATGCCGTTCCTGCCGCCTGTATCCTATGCGGGTGAAACTGTGCTTGAGCCTTGCCAAACCTGTTCACCCATCCACCGGAGCCAAAAGATCGATAGCTGCAAGCTGGCGCAATACGGTGAAGCGCGAGGTTAAAGCCGTCAACACCGCAACCGCCAGCGCCAGCATAACGATTAATGAGTAGCCCCAGATCCCAAGATTAAATGTGCCGAACATAACCCGGAACTGATCCGCCTCTGCGCCAACCTGATCCGGTCGCAGGGACCACCCGACCAGAAGGAAAAGCACAAGCGCAATTGCCCCGCCAATGGCGGCACCAATGAGCCCAAGCCGCAGGAAATGCCGCTGAAACTGACCAGCGATAAACGACCCGCTGGCACCGACAAAATGCAGCACCTCGATGATATGGCGGTTGCCAGTCATGGCACCGCGTGTGGCAAAAACCACGGTTAAAACCGTTGCGGCCAGTACCAGAGCCAATATTGCAACCCCGGCAGTCACCATGGCCCCGGCCATAACCGCCAGGCGGGAAATCCATGCCCTATGGTCATCCAGACTGGCCTGTGGCACCGCCCGTTCCACAGCCTCCTCCAAAGCGGCGAAGTCCAGCGCGCTGCCCAAGTCAATTTCCACCGCAATCAGCCTCGGCACTGGCAATGCCGTCAGGTCCAGATCACCCAGCCAGGGTGATAGAAGCATGTTGGCGGCCGCATCATCCAGCGGCGTGGCCGATACAACGCCGGGGGTGGCAAGCAGGACCACCTGCACCGCGGTTGTTGCCGCATCCATGTCCATTCCCGGTTCCGGGCGTATCTGCACCGTCAGCTCCCGCGCGATGTCGCGTTGCCAGGATGCCGATGTATCTGCCACCAGCAGCACACTGCCCAGCGTCAGGCTGGCCAGAAAGGTCATGATGGCGATAACTGCCATCAAGGCATGGTTGGCTATATTGCCCGGTGGCACAATGGCTGCGCGACCAGCGGACTTCCATCCAAGCCCCAACCTTTCGAATGTAAGGGCCAGCCGCTCACGCATGAATTGTCAGCCGCCCATCTGCCAGCACCATGCGCCGCGCCGACACCTGATCCATCAGCGACAGATCATGCGTGGCGATGACAACTGCTGTGCCAAGCTTGTGCAGTTCCAGAAACAGCCGCAAAAGCCTGCGCGCCAGTGGCGGGTCCACATTTCCTGTTGGTTCGTCGGCCAGCAGCAGATCGGGCTGGTCTATCAATGCGCGGGCAATGGCAGCGCGCTGCTTTTCACCGCCTGACAAAACCATGGGCAGCGCCTGCATGCGCTCTCCCAACCCCACCCAGCGCAAAAGATCCACCACATCCTGCCGGTAGCTAGCCTCTTCCCTGCCACGCACCCGCAGCGGCAGCGCCACATTTTCATAAACGCTCATATGGTCAAGCAACCGGAAATCCTGGAACACAACACCAATGCGCCGGCGAAGACCCGGCAATTCGGTTCGCGACAGGGTTGAAACATCCCTGTCCATGATGGTGACCACGCCGCGCGTTGGCCGGACGGCCAGAAACATCATTCGCATCAGGCTGGTTTTACCCGCACCAGAAGGACCGCTGAGAAACTGGAAGGATTGCTGTTCAATCTGAAAATTCAGATCACGCAGCACCTCTGGCCCGGTATCATAGCGTAGCCCGACATTTTCAAACCTGATCAAGACCGCCTCTTCAAAATCTGTCTGCGTCCATGCTCAAAAGCAGCTTTAATATTCATTAACCATGAGACCTTACTCATTTGCTAAAGCCACATTTGCAAATGCGCATTCAGTTATTGCCCGGCAGATTGCAGCCAAATTGCGAAGCCGATCCCGCCGCATTTTCCCACAGAGAATCGTTCGCAATAGCTCGAAAAGCCATGTAGAGGATTTGATTAACAAGTTCTCCAGCGATTGGCATGCGCAATGATTGAAGTACGCGGCAAACAGATTGAAACGCTTTACTCCAGTGAGGCGATTGCCCATGAAGTTGAGCGTATGGCCAGTGAAATTGCCGCCAACGCCCGGCCTGATATGCTTGTTGTGTCTGTTTTGAAAGGTTCTTTCGTTTTCGCCGCCGATCTTATTCGCGCGTTGCACCATGCCGGAGTTGCACCGGAAGTTGAGTTTATTACTCTTTCAAGTTACGGCTCTGGCACGGTGTCAACCGAGGTCAAAGTGCTGAGAGATATTGATAGCAATGTGCAAGGCCGGCAGGTTCTGCTGGTTGATGACATTCTGGAATCCGGCCGGACGCTGAAATATGCCCGCGATCTTATGTTGAGCCGAGGCGCCGACAGTGTGGAGCTTGCCGTGCTGCTGGACAAGCCCATGCGCCGCAAAACCGATATCAACGCAGAGCATGTGGGTTTCGACTGCCCCGACCATTTCGTTGTCGGTTATGGAATGGATGTTGGCCATGCATTTCGCGAGTTGCCATTTGTTGGCCGGGTGATTGAGGAAACATCCGGCATTTGAACAACAGCGGAAAGCTCTATTAAAGACATTATCGCCATAATGGCCCCAGCGACCAACGGGTCAGGACATTGTGGAAAAGCGGATAATGATACTTGCTCAACCAGAAAGAAAACCATTGGCCGGGAGGCATCCATGGCCAAAATTCTGATTGTTGATGATGAGGCAGGAATTCGACTGCTGGTGGCACGCGCGCTGAGGCTTGAAGGCCATGAGGTTCTGACTGCCGATGATGGCGAAACCGCGCTGGAAGTGCTTGTTGCAGCGGCGGGCACCATTGATGCCGTGCTTTCTGACATCCGCATGCCGGTGATGAGCGGCATTGAGCTGGCGCATGCCATTCATGCCGGTTTTCCGGAACTGCCGGTACTGCTCATGACGGGCTATGCCGAGCAACGGGAAGCCGCTGATGATCTGACCCGCATCATTCGAGGCGTGGTGGACAAGCCTTTTACGCTGGCCGACATTCGCCGTCACATGCGCGAGATATTGCCGGATTATACCAGCGAAGAACCCGTGCGTCGCATGGCGTAGAGCATTGCCGCTGGAACAGTTGCATTTCAACGGCAAGACAATGTGACGACACCCGGAACCAGAGAATCTTGGGAATATGTTGGTGAACGGCCTTCAAATTGGCTCGATTCTGCAGGTTTTCGCAGCCTTTCTGAAACTGGGCCTGACATCCTTCGGCGGACCGGTCGCGCATTTGGGTTACTTCCGGGACGAGTTTGTAACGCGGCGGCAATGGCTGGATGACAAAGCCTATGGCGAACTGGTGACGCTGTGCCAGTTGCTGCCGGGGCCAGCTTCCAGCCAGGTTGGTTTTGCAATTGGCGTTCTGCGTGGCGGCGGTCTGGCGGGCGGCATCGCCGCATGGGTGGCATTCACCTTGCCCTCCGCCATGCTTCTCTTTGCTCTGGCGCTCGGCTTGACAGCGTTTTCCAGCCCAGGGACCACGGGGCTGGTCCATGGGCTTAAACTGGTAGCCGTGGCCGTGGTTGCACAAGCGGTTCTGGGCATGGGGCGCAGCCTGACACCGGACATAACCCGGCTGGTCATTGCCGCGTCTGCGGTGGCCACCCTTTTGCTGCTTCCCGGCTGGCCCCGGCAAGTCGCGGCAATTGCCGTTGGTGCTGTGGCAGGCCTTTTGTTCTGCCGCAATTCCGGGGCATATCGTTCAGCCAATCTGCATCTGCCAGTTTCGCGATCTGCAGGAATTGCTGCCTTGGTCCTGTTTGCCGGGCTGCTGCTGGCTCCGATAGGTTGGATACAAGGTGCGCAGCTTTTCAGCGCATTTTACCAATCCGGTGCGTTGGTGTTCGGCGGCGGGCATGTTGTTCTCCCACTGCTGCAAACCCAGATTGTCACTCCCGGTTTGCTGGATGAAAGCAGCTTTCTGGCCGGCTACGGGCTGGCGCAGGCAGTTCCCGGGCCGCTATTCACTTTCGCCGCATATCTGGGTGCCTTGATCGGGCAGCCAGACCATAGCCTCGCCACCGCCAGTCTGGCTTTGATTGCAATTTTTCTGCCCGGCATGCTGCTGCTGTACGGCGCTTTGCCCTTCTGGAACCGGCTGACAGACTTCGCCATGGTGCAGGCCGGAATACGCGGTGCCAACGCCGCGGTGGTCGGCATACTGGCAGCGGCTTTCTACAATCCAGTCTGGACAAGCGCCATTCTGCAGCCGCTGGATTTTGCACTGGCGCTGGGTGGTTTTCTGCTTCTGGTCGTAGCCAAGGCACCGCCTTGGCTCGTGGTCATTCTGATGGCCGCCATCGGTGCGATGCAACGCTTCCTATGATCATCTGCAATGCTCTGCCACTTTGTCCTGCTGTTGAAGCAAACCAGCTTTAACAGGGAATGCTCTATTGCATTTGCAGCAAGCGCTCCAGGTAGCTGCGCTCCAACTGGGGCAACAGCCGATCCTGTAACCTCTGCCGGATCTGTTCCAGCACCCGGCGCGCGCGTTGAACGTCAATTTCTTCCGGAATATCCGTGTTCTGGCCGCTTTCCCGCCCAATGCCGCCACGATCCCGTCCCAGCGGATCGCGACCATTTTGACCCGCGCTGCCCATGCCCTGCCCCATGCCCTGGCCTTGCTGGCCCTGCATGGCCTCCTGCATCTGACGCATCATTTCGCGCCCTGCCTGCCGCATCGCTTGCAATGCCTCGCTTTGACGGTTCACCGCCTCGCCGTCATTGCCCTGGCCCAGCGCGCCCTCGGCTTCGCCCATGGCCTCGCCCGCGCGGTCCAGATCGCCAATTTCACCAAGACCCAGTTCTTCCAGCGCCTGTTTCAAAGCCTCAAGCTGCTGCTGCAAATCTGCCTGCCCCGAGCGCAAGTCGTCAAAGCGTTGCTGTTGCTGCCCTTGCTGGTTCTCCTGGCTGTTTTGCCCGGACTCAGGCTGCTGCTCCTCGCCCCACATGCCCTGCATCTGCTGACGCGCAGTCTCCCGACCCAGATCATAGGTCTGGTCCATCAATTGCTGTTGCTGCTGCAACAATTTGCTCAGATCATCCAGCGGTTGCGGTGAACCTTCATTCTGCTGGCCACCCGGCTGCGCCATTTGCAGGTTGTTCATCATCTCCTGCAGTTCTGACAGCAATTGCTGCGCGGCCTCATTGGAGCCGGTGCGTGCCAGATCTTCAATGCGATCCAGCATTTGCTGCAAATCCTGCTGGCGAATTTCCCGCCCTTCACCCAGTTGCTGCTGGCTTTGCGGTGGCTGGTTCTGCATAGCCTCTGCCATGGCCTGCATGAACTCCTGCATGGCGTCCCGCAGTTCCTGCATAAGTTGGGCAATTTCCTCTTCCGAGGCACCATCCTGCAACGCCTGCGACAGCGCTTCCTGCGCTTCCTGCAAGCGGCGTTCGGCAAAGGACAGGTTGCCGCTTTCAATACCAAGGGCAATGTCCCAGAGAAAATCCACAGCCGAAAGCAGCACAGCATCATCCGGGGCATTGGCAATGCGCTCCCGCACTGCCCGGAGAGCCAGATAGTCTGTGGCGCGGTTGATGAAACTGTCACCATGTATGGTCAGCGCATCCAGCATTTCCACCACACGGCCCGCCATATTGGCATCCAGCGCCAGAATACGTCGCTGTTCAACCACTGCGCGTGCCAGCGGGTTGGTAAAACTGCGCTCCGGCAGAACCAGGGCAAAAGGCTGCGAGGTGGCGGATTGCCCCGCATCATCCTCCACCTTCAAAACCAAATTCATCTGTGTTCCGGCATAGGGATTTTCGGTCTGGTTGGTGGAGAGTCGCCCGCGTGCCTCGCCCTTTGTGCGGTGAGGCACCGCAAGGTTCAGCTCCGGTGGCTGGACCAGCGGGCGTGCATTGGGGGCAGGCTCGGCCAGCGGCAGGAAATTTGCCTTTCCGCGTGCCACGCCATAATCATCCTCCACCACAAAAGCAGCTTCCAGCGCGCCATTGCGCGCAACCTTTGGCTGTCCTTCCACGCGCACTGATGGCGGCGTATCGGCAATAACTGCGAAGTCCCATTCACCCAGCGTTCTGAACCGGGTGGCAAGCAATGCCCGCCCCGACCGGGTTACGGGCAGTTCAAATTCCAGCGGCAGACCGGAAGTTTCACCGGCCTTCACCGGCGCCTGCGACACCTCTTCACTGTCAACCTCTTGAAACGAAAGGCCAACGCCCGACCCGTCCGATACCCTCACAGACAGCACACTGCCTGTTGGAACTTCCAGTCTCTGTCCCGATTGTGTTTCGCCGAGAAAAACCGGCGCTCGGCCGGTATAGGCCGGTGGCTGCACCCACGCATCCACCCGCACCTGCGCCAGCAGAGACTGCTCCAGCGGCATGAACGCATCAGCCACACGCCCCCCCGCAGGACCGTAGGAATAAGCAAAGCTGACCACCAGCAAAAGCGCGACAACCGCCCGCAACCCGTGGGGGTCCAGCCGCTCGGTGCGCATGATCGGCAAGCCTGCTGCCAGATGCGACAGCCGCTCCGCCATCCGCTTCTGATGCAACTGCCACAGCGCCAGCGATACGGGATCATCCCCCAGCGCAACATCGCTTTGTGTCTGCAATGGCTGGTGAGCAAGCCGGGTTTCAGCCTCAATGCGCGTTTCGATATCGCGCTGGGTCGGCATGCGAACAGAGCGGTTTCGCCACAATGCCACCAGAACGGCCAGCACCAACGCCACCACAATGCCAATTCGCGCCAACCCCGGCAGCATGGCAAAGATGCCGGCCCATGACAGGATGAGGAAAAGGCCGATCAGACCACCCAGAGCCAGCACAAGCGGCCAGACCCGCTCCAGAAAAATCCACAGCCCCGCCGCCAGCCGCACCATACCAGTGCGGACGCCATTTGCAGGCGTTTCAGGCCGGGCGGGTTTTCCCTGCATCCTTGAACTGTGCTCTATCTTTGGCTGGACTGCTGTTTAAACCAAACCTTAGCGGAATTTGCGGCAAAGACGAGGCGGAACAGCATTTTCCATCAAAGCCAGGTCGGCAATTTGTCCAGCCCGATCAGTTCGTCCAGTGTCTGGCGCGGGCGAACTGCAAAGAACTGATCCCCATTGACCATCACTTCGGCAATCAGTGGCCGCGTGTTGTACGTGCCAGACTGCACCGCCCCATAGGCACCGGCAGTCGAAATGGATACGAGGTCACCCACGGCCACCGGAGCAATCGACCGGTCTTTGGCAAAATAGTCGCCGCTCTCGCACACCGGCCCGACAATATCGGCCACTATCCAGTCAGCGTCAGATTCCTGCCTGACCACCGGCGAAATATCGTGCCACGCTTCATACAAAGTTGGCCGGATCAGATCATTCATTGCCGCATCGACAATGATGAAGGTTCGCCCCGCTTCTTCCTTCACATAAATGACCTTGGTGACCAGAATTCCGGCATTGCCAGCAATCAGCCGCCCCGGTTCAAAAATGACCTTCGCTCCAAGATCCTGCACATGCCGTTTGACAATCTGCGCATAGGCGGTGGGCTCTGGAGGCGGCGCGTTGTCGGTGCGATAGGGAATGCCCAGTCCGCCGCCCACATCAACATGCGTGATAGCGTGTCCCCGCGCCCGCAAACGCCCGACCAGCTCAGCAAGGCGGCCGAACGCCAGATCAAATGGCTCCATGTCAATAATCTGGCTGCCGATATGCATGTCGATGCCCGAAACGGCGATGCCTGGCAGAGTTGCCGCCAGTTCATAGATCGCTTCGGCCCGGTCAAACGCGATGCCGAACTTGTCCGCTTTTTTGCCAGTGGAAATTTTGGCATGGGTTTTGGCATCAATATCAGGATTGATGCGGAACGAAACATGCGCCACCCGGGAAAGCGCCGATGCTCGGCGTGAAATCGCGTGCAGCTCCGGTTCAGACTCGATGTTGAAGCAGAAAATCCCGGCCTTCAGGGCCAGATCAATTTCCTCATCCGTTTTGCCGACCCCGGAAAACATGATCTTTTCCGCAGGAATGCCCGCCCGCAAAGCCCGTAGCAGCTCACCGCCGGAGACCACATCCGCGCCCGCGCCCAAATCTGCCAGGGTTTTCAGCACAGCCTGGTTGGAATTGGCTTTCACAGCATAGCAGACGAGGGAATCAATATCCGCGAAGGCTTTGGCGAAAACCTGATAGTGCCGCGTCAGTGTTGCCGTTGAATAGCAATAGAACGGTGTTCCTGTCTGCCCGGCAATCTCGCGAAGATCGACATTCTCGGCATGCAGCACGCCATTGATATAGTCAAAATGATTCATGATACGCCCGGGACAGTGGGCCACCGGCACAATGCCGGCGGGTGCAACGATCTGGTGTTTGTAAAAATAATGTCAGTTCAACAGCCTATCCAGCAGAAACGGCTTGTTCTCTGCACCCGGATTGCGCGTGACCTCTGACGGGACAACCGATGTTTCAGACGTGCGGTTGGTGATGACCGGCGCACGTGCCAACCCCGCCCCGTCGGGCGCAATCACATAAGGCTTGGCTGGCTGCCCTTCCGCCACCGGTGGCACCGGCAGGTTTTTGCGCCCGCAGCCCGCCAGTGTGACCAGCAGCACCAGACCGACAACACCCATCGCTCGAAACGACATCAACTCCGCCTTTTCTTTACTGGAATTGCGCGGCTATCTACTCAGCCAGCCTATTCCGCCAATATGCAATCTGCCTCACAACATTTTCCGGTGCCGTGCCGCCAAAACTTTTGCGGCTGGCTACCGATGCGTCGACAGATAGCACACTGTACACTTCATCCGTCAGCCTTACGTCAATGGCCTGCAAGTCTGCCAGTGGCAAATCTTCCAGAGCCACTTTGCGCGATTCGGCCAAAGCCACCACACGCCCCGTCACATGGTGCGCCTCCCGGAACGGCAATCCAGCCTGTCGCACCAGAAAATCTGCCAGATCGGTGGCGGTGGAAAAGCCGGCGCCTGCCGCGGCGCGCATCTTGTCCGCATTGATTGCCATATCCTTGACCATGCCGGTCATGGCCGCCAGGGCCAGGCTTAACGAATCAACCGTATCGAACACCTGCTCTTTGTCTTCCTGCATGTCTTTGGAATAAGACAGCGGCAGCCCCTTCATCACCGTCAAAAGCGACACAAGCGAGCCATTGATGCGCCCGGTTTTGGCGCGCACCAGTTCCGCTGCGTCAGGATTTTTCTTCTGCGGCATGATGGACGAGCCGGTTGAAAACGCATCGGAGAGCTGCACAAAACTGAACTGCGGCGTCGACCAGATGACGATTTCTTCCGCCAGACGGGAAAGATGCATTGCTGTCATCGCTGCCACCGCCAGAAACTCAATGGCAAAATCCCGATCGGAAACCGAATCCAGCGAATTGCGGGTCGGCTCGCGAAACCCCAGTTCCGTTGCCGTGCGGTGGCGATCAATCGGAAAGCCGGTGCCAGCCAGCGCCGCGGCGCCCAAAGGCGACTCATCCATGCGGCGCAACGCATCCCGCGCACGGGAGCGGTCGCGAGCAGCCATTTCCACATAGGCCAGGCAGTGATGTCCAAATGTTACCGGTTGGGCTGCCTGCAAATGCGTAAAGCCCGGCATAACCGTGCCTGCATGCTCTTGCGCCCGAGTCAGCAGCGCTTCGATCAGGTCCGTCAGCGCGGCATCAACATCCACCAGGGCGGATTTCACATAAAGCCGGAAATCGACAGCAACCTGATCATTGCGTGAGCGCGCCGTATGCAGACGGCCCGCTGCCGGACCAATCAACTCGGCCAGCCTCGCCTCAATATTCATGTGAATGTCTTCACGTTCACGCGAGAAACTGAACGCACCACTATCAATTTCAGAGCGGATGGTTTCCAACCCCTCACGGATCGAAACCTCATCCTCTTTCGAAATTATGCCATTTTCTGCCAGCATGGCAGCGTGAGCCAATGACCCGGCGATATCTTCACGATAAAGCCTCTTGTCAAAATCTATGGAAGCGTTGATGCCTTCCATAATCGCGTCCGGTCCCTGAGCGAACCGGCCGCCCCACATTTCATTGCCAGGCTTCCTGGTCATTCCGGCCTCCGGCCAATGCTGTCAAAAGGTTGTTCGCTATGTCCGATCCGCAAACCCCGCCGTCAACCCCAGCTAAACCCAAAAGCCGCTCCATGCTGCGTTTTGGCCTGTTGGCGTTGCTTGGCGGCATTGCGGCCGGTGCACTCGGCGTATACGTGATAGAGAGCCGGTCTGGCAACGAAGTTGCTGACAGCTGCCCGCTCAACAACAATTTAAATGAACGGGTCAACGCTTCGGCGCGTGGCGAGGTTGCCGCCATGCTGGCGCTGGATCGGCCATTTGACGCAACGGCTCTGGCCTTTCAATCCGCTGAAGGCGAGCCCATGACCTTGGGCGATTTGCGCGGCAAAACGCTGCTCGTCAATATCTGGGCCACATGGTGCGCACCGTGCCGCGCCGAAATGCCGGTTCTTGACCAGTTGGAGGCGGAAGAGGGCAGCGACCGCTTTGCCGTAGTGCCAATCAATATCGATCTTGGCAAAACCGATAAGCCGGCTGAATTTTATCGTGAATATGATCTGACCCATATGCCGCTGTATCGCGATGAGACTCTGGAGCTGTTCAACACCTTGAAAAGCAACGGCATTGCTTTTGGCATGCCGGTCACATTTCTGGTGGATGAGGAAGGCTGCGCGCGCGCAGCCATGAATGGGCCAGCAGAATGGGCCAGCCCTGACGCCAAGTCGCTGATCAATGCGTTTATGCTGTGATCAGACCGAACACCTGATGAATCAAAAAAAACCTCCGGATTGCGCCAGAGGTTTTACAGTTTGCAAGGCCGGGTGCGATCCCGGCCTTTTTAATCGTCGACAACCTGATCAGGCAGCGTCTTCTGCCGATGCCTTAACTTCCTGACCAGTGGCCTGATCAACAACCTTCATCGACAGACGAACCTTGCCGCGCTCATCAAAGCCCATGAGCTTGACCCACACCTTGTCGCCTTCCTTGACGACATCAGTGGTCTTGGCAACACGCTCGGCTCCAAGCTGGCTGATATGCACCAGACCATCGCGTGAACCGAAGAAGTTGACGAATGCGCCAAACTCAACAGTCTTGACCACGGTGCCTTCGTAGATTTCGCCAACTTCAGGCTCGGCAACGATGGAGTGAATCCACTTGCGGGCAGCTTCGATTTCCTTGCCGGAAGAAGAAGCAATCTTCACTGTGCCATCGTCTTCAATATTGATCTTGGCGCCGGTCTTCTCGACAATCTCGCGAATGACCTTGCCGCCCGAACCGATAACATCACGGATCTTGTCGGTCGGGATCTGCATGACTTCAATGCGCGGCGCAAACTCACCCAGCTCGGAACGGCTTTCGGAAAGCGCCTTGGACATTTCACCCAGAATGTAGATACGACCATCCTTGGCCTGATCCAAAGCAATCTGCATGATTTCTTCGGTGATGCCCTGGATCTTGATGTCCATCTGCAGGGATGTGATGCCCTGATCCGTACCGGCAACCTTGAAATCCATATCGCCGAGGTGATCTTCGTCACCCAGAATGTCGGAAAGAACCGCGTAGCGCTCGCCTTCCTTGATCAGACCCATGGCGATACCGGCAACCGGACGGCCCAGAGGAACGCCCGCATCCATCAAGGCCAGCGACGCACCGCAAACCGTTGCCATGGAAGATGAACCGTTGGATTCCGTGATTTCGGAAACAACCCGCAATGTATAAGGGAAGGCTTCCTTGGCTGGCAGCATCGGGCGAATAGCGCGCCATGCCAGTTTGCCATGGCCGATTTCGCGGCGACCTGGCGAACCCATGCGCCCGGTTTCACCCACCGAATATGGCGGGAAGTTGTAGTGCAGCAGGAAGGTTTCCTTGTAGGTGCCGGTGAGCGAGTCAACATACTGCTCATCTTCACCGGTGCCCAGCGTAGCGACGACCAGCGCCTGTGTTTCACCGCGGGTGAACAGCGCCGAGCCGTGAGTGCGTGGCAGAACGCCCGCTTCCGAAACAATTGCACGCACAGTTGAAAGGTTGCGGCCATCGATGCGGCTTTGCGTGTCCAGAATGTTCCAGCGAACAATCTTGGCCTGCAATTCCTTGAAGACCGAGCCGACATCTTCTTTCGAATGCGCAGGAGCTTCTACGCCTTCTGGAAGGAAATGCGCCAGAACCTTTGCCTTGACCGCATCAACAGCGGCGTAACGGGCCTGCTTGTCAGTGTTCTTGTAGGCATCGCGCAGTTCGCCCTCGACCAGCTTCAGCATTTCGCCTTCCAGCGCGCTGAAATCGGGAGCATTGTGCTCACGCGGCTCCTTGGCGGCGTGTTCGGCCAGCTTGATGATAGCGTCAATCACCGGCTGGAAGCCCTTGTGGCCAAACATCACCGCGCCCAGCATTGTGGCTTCGTCCAGTTCCTGCGCTTCGGACTCAACCATCAGCACCGCGTCCTGAGTGCCGGCAACCACCAGGTCAAGCTTGGACTCAACCATCTCGTCAATATGTGGGTTCAGCTTGAACTCACCATTGATGTAGCCAACGCGCGCACCGCCGATTGGACCCATGAAAGGCACACCGGAAAGTGTCAGCGCGGCAGAAACGGCAACCATTGCCAGGACGTCCGGATCATTTTCCAGATCGTGCTGAAGAACGGTGACAACAACCTGCGTGTCGTTCTTGTAGCCTTCAGCAAAGAGCGGCCGGATCGGACGGTCGATCAACCGCGATACCAGCGTTTCCTTTTCAGAAGGGCGACCTTCGCGCTTGAAATAGCCGCCTGGAATGCGACCGGCTGCGAAAGCCTTTTCCTGATAGTTCACTGTCAGGGGGAAAAAGTCGAAGCCCGCCTTAGGGGCCTTGGCCGACACAACCGTCGCCAGAACGACAGTTTCGCCATAAGTTGCGACGATAGCGGCATCCGCCTGACGGGCAACCTTACCGGTTTCCAGCGTCAGCGGGCGACCCGCCCATTCAATCTCCACTTTATGGGTGTTGAACATAGGTTTCTCTCTTGTCTGCCGCGCGTGCTGTGCACGCTGCGACGTTTCGTCAGATAAAACGCACACGGGCAAGACGACAGGAGGCTTCCGCCAAACAGAAGCATCCGGCAATCCTGCCCCATGAGCGTCGGCTCATCGGCTGTCCATCGTTGGTTCAGCCGGGGGATGACGCTTTTGTCTGAAGCGTCTGAATGTCAGGGAACAGCGGCACGCAGGCCGGCTCTCCCCCCATAAAAATTTGCGCTGCAAGATCACTCCAGCAGCGCAAATCAGTGTTAGCGGCGTAGGCCGAGACGCGAAATAAGCGCCTGATAGCGCTCTGTTTCGCGGTCCTTCAAATAGTCGAGAAGGCGGCGACGCTGCGAAACCATTTTCAAAAGGCCACGACGGGAGTGGTTGTCTTTCTTGTGGTCCTTGAAATGTCCGGTCAGGTTGGAAATCCGTTCAGACAACAGGGCAACCTGCACTTCCGGCGAACCAGTGTCGCCTTCCTTGGTTGCATAGTCCTTCAGAATTTCGGCCTTACGTTCAGGCGTAATCGACATCGTATATCCCTTTCTTCACGTCAGAGGGTAAGGACACCCGCCGCCGGGATGTCGTCCAGCGTGGGTCGGCTGCACCGCACCGAAAATCTGCGTGCGATGATGGGCGGCATATACGGCAATTGACTCGCAAATACCACCCTGAAGCATTTTGGCAGTTGTTGGCTTGCCAAAACGCCGCAATTTCATGAGCTTTTGCCGTTGAAAACCCGACGAGGGTGAAACGAGCCCTGCTCAATGGATCCGATGGCCACCAGGCGCCCATGGCCGGTGGCAAAGGCTTCTTCGCAAAAGGCCGGTGCATCGCGTCCACGCAGCAAAACGGGATTTCCTGCAAGAACTCTGGCCGACTGGTCTTCGGACAGATTAACCTCATAAAGGTCGGCCAATGCGGCTGCCGGTGCCAGCAGATAATCGTCCAGCGGCACAAAGTCGATAACGCGCGCCTTGGCTCCCGCATCTCGCGAGCTTTCGTCAAGGATCTCGCGGCCGTCCTCGGCAGCCTGCTCCAACTCTTCAAGAGTTACGAGGTCATCTTCGCCGAAACAGCCGACCGACAAGCGGCGCAGGTCGATCACGTGGCCAAAACAGCCCAGTTCGCGGCCCATGTCGCGGGCCAGTGACCGGACATAAGTTCCCTTGCCGCATTCCGCTTCGAACACCGTGGTTTCATGGTCCGGTGTCGCAACAATTTCCAACCGGAAGATCATCACGGTACGGGCTGCAATTTCCACAAGTTCACCGCTGCGCGCCAGATCATAGGCGCGCTCACCCTCTATCTTGATGGCAGAATATTGGGGCGGAACCTGACTGATTTCGCCGGTATAGTTGCCAAGAACAGCTTCCACCTGTTCCGCAGAAGGGCGCAGATCACTGGATTCGGTGACCGGCCCCTCCGTATCATCGGTTGATGTCTGGGCACCCCAGCGAACCGTAAAACGGTAGACCTTGCGCCCGTCCATAACATAGGGAACGGTTTTGGTCGCATCTCCCAACGCGATGGGCAGCATGCCCGAGGCCAGCGGGTCCAGCGTGCCAGCGTGCCCCGCCTTCTGCGCAAAATAAAGCCATTTCAGTTTGGAAACTGCGTCTGTGGAGCCCATTCCTCTGGGCTTGTCCAGAATAACCCAGCCGGAAACCGGACGACCTTTCACCTTACCGCGGCGCGCCATTAGCTGGCATCTCCTTCATTGTCCTCGTCATCGCGGTCGAGATCACGCACCACCTCGGGGGAGCGCAGCAAAGCGTCGATACGGGCATAGTTGTCAAAACTGTCGTCTGCGCGGAAACGGATTTCCGGCATATATTTCATCTGGCGCAATGCAGGCGCCATACGGCCACGCAGAAACCGCTGATTGCGGTTCAGTGCATCGACAAAGGGCGCAACATCATTCTGGCCAAGCACCGTTACAAATGCCGTTCCCAGCTTCAAATCCGGCGACATTTTAACCTGATTGACCGAAACAACCGCGTTCTCCAACAACGGATCACGAATTTCACCCCGCTGGAGAATTTCAGTCAAAGCATGCCTGACCTTTTCGCCAACGCTTAACTGACGCTGCGAGGGCTCTTTGGATATGTTTGATTTACGAACCATAGGATCTCAATTGCACGATGAACAACGGCGCGCGCTGTGGATCAATCCCGCTTTTCATGGAATAGCGGGATTGATCCAGCACTTTGCAATGCCCGGCGCCGGGTCGCAGTGTGAGTCTGTGCCTGACAGCGCCTTACAGCGTGCGGGCCACATGCTCTACGCGGAAGCATTCAATGACGTCGCCCTGACGCAAATCGTCATAACGCTCAAAGGCCATACCGCATTCCTGACCGCCCGGAACTTCGGACACTTCGTCCTTGAACCGCTTGAGGGTTGAAAGCTTGCCTTCGTGGATGACAACACCGTCGCGGATGAGGCGAACACCTGCCCCGCGCTCGACCTTGCCCTCGGTAACGCGGCAACCTGCAACCTTGCCCACCTTGGTGATGTGGAAGACTTCGAGAATCTCCGCATTGCCAAGGAATGTCTCGCGCCGTTCCGGCGAGAGCAGCCCCGACATGGCTTGCTTAACATCATCCACCAGATCGTAGATGATGTTGTAATAGCGCAGCTCGATGCCTTCGCGGTCTGCCGCCTGCCGTGCCTGAGTGTTGGCACGAACATTGAAGCCGATGATGGCCGCATTCGAGGCCGCTGCCAGTGCAATATCCGACTCGGTGATAGCGCCGGCGCCCGAATGAACGATGCGGGCCGCAACTTCTTCTGTCCCGAGCTTTTCCAGAGAAGCCGTAATTGCCTCGATGGAGCCCTGAACGTCGCCCTTGATGACCAGCGGAAACTCTTTCAGGCCGGTGGCCTGAAGCTGGCTCATCATCTGTTCCAGAGAACCGCGCTGGCCAACCGACTTGGCAACCGCCTTCTCACGCGCAAGACGCTGACGATATTCTGCGATCTGCCGTGCCTGAGCTTCGCTCTGCACAACAGCAAATCTGTCGCCCGCACCTGGCGTGCCCTGCATGCCCAGCACTTCTACCGGCATGGAAGGTCCAGCTTCCTTGACCTGACGCGACTGATCATCAACCAGCGCGCGCACCTTGCCCCATTCATTGCCGGCAACCAGAATGTCGCCGGTTTTGAGGGTACCGGCCTGAACCAGAACTGTTGCGACCGGGCCGCGACCACGGTCCAGCTGCGCCTCGATAACCACACCTTCAGCCGTGCGTGTCGGATCGGCGCGCAATTCCAGAATTTCCGCCTGAAGCAGAACCGCATCCAGAAGTTTGTCCAGATTGGTCCGCGCTTTGGCCGAGACCTCGACGTCCAGCACTTCACCGCCCATGGATTCCACGAACACGTCATGCTGCAACAGAGCCGTGCGAACCTTGGTCGGGTCTGCGGCCGGCTTGTCAATCTTGTTCACCGCAACAATGATCGGCACTTTAGCCGCTCTGGCGTGTTTGATGGACTCGATTGTCTGCGGCATCACGCTGTCATCCGCCGCCACTACCAGAATGGCAATGTCAGTGGCCTGAGCACCGCGTGCACGCATGGCAGAGAATGCCTCATGGCCCGGCGTGTCGATGAACGAGATCTTCTGCCCGTGATGATCAACCTGATAGGCACCGATGTGCTGGGTGATGCCACCCGCTTCGCCGGAAACCACACTGGTCTTGCGAATGGCGTCCAACAGCGATGTCTTGCCGTGGTCAACGTGACCCATGATGGTCACAACCGGCGGCCTTGGAAGCATTTTGCTTTCATCATTGGCGACATTGAAGAAGCCTTCTTCAACGTCCGACTCGGCAACGCGTTTGACCGTATGGCCAAATTCGCCGGAGATCAGTTCTGCCAGATCAGCGTCGATGACGTCGCTGGGCTTCATCATCTGATTCTGCGCCATCAGGAACTTGATAACGTCAACCGAGCGCTCCGACATACGGTTGGCCAGTTCCTGAATGGTAATGGTCTCAGGAATGGTAACCTCGCGAGAAATCTTCTCTCGTGTCTGGGTCTGCTGCGACCGTTTGAACTTTTCCTGGCGCCGGCGCATCGCCGAAAGGGAGCGACCGCGCGAATCGTCATCAGACAAGGCACGATCAAGGTTGACGCGGCCGCCACGGCGGTCATCGCCAGCGGTTCGTGACCTTGCCGGCTTGGCAGCTTCGGCAGCACCCGCGCCGCCACGAGTTGGGCGGCGGGCTCCTGCCGGACCGCGGGCACTTTCTTCTTCATCGGTTGCGCGGCGGCTGCCACGCGACAAATCTGTGCGCGTTGCCGGACGAAGGCCAAGACCGTCATCCACTGGCGGTGGGCCAGGAATAACCGGCTCGGCTGCCGCTGGAGTGCTGCGATTGCGATTTTGTGCCCGGGCCTGAACGCGGCGAGCCGCATCCTCTTCGGCCTTTTTGCGGGCCACAGCCTCAAGCTCAAGCCGGGCAGCTTCTTCAGCCTGCCGACGCTCGCTCTCTTCCATTTCGGAACGACGACGCTCATCTTCCGCTACGCGACGCGCTTCGGCTTCCTGGAACAGTCGACGATCTTCAACTTCGCGCTGCTTTGCCAGCTCCAATGCACGGCGGCGCGCATCCATTTCCTTGGACGACAGGTCCGAAAGAACGGCACCACGTGGCTGGCGAGCACCCGGGGCTGGCGTATTGCGCCCGTTGTCCCGATTGTTGTCGCGGTTATTTGGACCACGATTGCCACCCGGCCGATTAAACTGGCCACCGCGATTGTTGTTGCCCTGATTCGGCGCACCGGGACGCTGCGGCGGAGTTGCCGGGCGGGGCTGCTGCGATGCAACCGGAGCGGCCGGCTGAACCGGTGCTGGCGCTGCGGGAGCCTTGACGGCTGGCTGCGGTGCCTCGGCTTTCGCTGGCGCGGCATCCGGCGCAACACTGGCCTGAGCCGGTGCTGGCGCTGCTTCTGCCACCGGAGCGGGTGCCGGAGCAGGTTCGGCTGGCTTTTCAGCCACAGCCTTTTCCGCTTCCAGTGCAGCCTGTTCCTGCGCCTTGGCCAGAACCTCTTCCTGCGCCTTCGCCTCTTTGGCCACCGCCTCGGCTGCCTGGCGCGCTCTTGCCTGATCTTCCACCTGGGCGTTGGCCAAAGCCTGCGCCTGCGCTGGAGTCAGGCCACGCTGCCCCGCTCCCGCATCATCTGCAGGGCGAGCATCCTCCGGCTTGGAGAATTTGCGCTTTTTCGTCTCCACAACGACATTCTTGCTACGCCCATGCGAGAAGTTCTGCCGCACCGTAGCCTGCTGAACGCCGCCCGGTTTCAGGGAAAGAGTCTTCTTCGGGTTGACGCTCAACGTCTTGTCGTCGCCGGATTTCGTATCGTTCATTTACGCTTCCGCTTCCTGCGCGGGGTTCGTCCCACGCCTATCGTCCGTGCCGCGAGCATGTTTTACATGCCCCGTCTGTTCGTGTGCTGTGCCGTTGGAGCCAGAATCCTGCGCTCCGGTTCCTTCGTCACAGTTGGGGCTGACGCCCCGAAATTTCGCCAGCGCATCAAGGCGCTTCAACAATGCCGTTCCCGCATTACCGGATAGAATGGCTGCATGTATCACATTCATGCCACCAAGTGCCAAATCCATTTCTTCCGATGTGAATAATCGGAAACTCGGCACTCTTGCAGCCCGGCCCGTCATTTCTGCCGCACGAACCGCACTTTCCAGTTTTCGCACACCATCTGCTGCACCATCCACTGCGTGCAACAAACCCGCCGCATGGCCGCCCCGCACGGTGGCATCTACCTTGGCGGCACCTGTTACCAGTTGTCCTGCCTTGCGGCAAAGCCCCATTGCACCAAGGCAAGACCGCGCCAGCAGCATATCCACCAGATCAGCAAGCTCCGGGCCCGTCTTCACATCCCGCTTCAATCCGCGGCGAAACAGCCCCTTGCGGGCCGCCTCCGCCACGGCAGAATGCCGCGCTTCCACATGGACACCGCGCCCGGGCAGATGCCGTTTCAAGTCCGGCACAACTGCCCCGTCCGGCCCTGCCACAAACCGGATCAGGCTTTCAGCGGGCAGGCTCTGCCGTGAAAGGATGCACATGCGTCCGTTCACCACCGCCTCCTCGAATTCCTGATCCTCATCCAACGTCATGCACCTTCTCTTGCGAAGCTGCGATCAGGCCACTTCGCCTGCTCCCTCTTCATCGTCCAATACCGGCTCGGTCGGGGCTTCAATCCAGCCCGCCTTGACCCGCGCATACATGATCATTGCCTCAGCATCGACCCGGCTCAGCTCAAAGGCCGACAGGGTGCCGGTGAATTTCTTGGTTTCACCGTCCTTGCGCTCTGTCCAGCCAATCAGATCATCCGCAGCGCAACCTGCAAAGTCTTCCATGGTTTTGATGCCGTCTTCACCCAGTGCAACCAGCATCGGGCTTGTCAGACCTTCAATTTCACGCAACTCGTCTGAAACGCCCAGTTCCTTGCGGCGCGAATCAAGCTCCGCTTCCCGCTGCTCCAGGTACTCCCGCGCACGGGTCTGGATTTCCGCTGCGGTGTCGTCGTCAAAGCCTTCAATGGCGCTGACTTCCGATGAATCAACATACGCCACTTCCTCAACCGAGGAAAAGCCTTCAGAAGCCAGAAGCTGCCCGACAACCTCATCAACGTTCAGGGTTTCCATGAACAGGCCAGAACGTTCGACAAATTCTTTCTGCCGACGCTCTGATTCTTCCTGCTCGGTCAGAATGTCGATGTCCCAGCCGGTCAATTGCGATGCCAGACGAACATTCTGTCCGCGGCGGCCGATGGCCAGCGAAAGCTGGTCATCCGGCACAACGACTTCGATTCGCTCGGCATCCTCATCCAGAACAACCTTGGCCACTTCAGCCGGCTGCAAGGCGTTGACCAGGAAAGAGGCAGCATCCGGCGACCATGGGATGATGTCGATCTTTTCGCCCTGAAGCTCGCCGACAACCGCCTGAACGCGTGAGCCGCGCATACCAACGCAGGCGCCGACAGGGTCAATCGACGAATCACGGGAAATCACGGCAATCTTGGCACGGGAACCCGGATCACGAGCAACCGCCTTGATTTCGATAATGCCATCATAAATTTCCGGCACTTCCATGGTGAAAAGCTTTGCCATGAACTGCGGATGCGTGCGCGACAGAAAAATCTGAGGGCCGCGCTGTTCACGGCGGACGTCATAAACAAAGGCACGGACCCGGTCGCCATAGGCAAACAATTCACGGGGGATCTGCTCATCGCGGCGAATGATCGCCTCGCCCTTGCCAAGGTCGACAATGACATTGCCATATTCAACCCGCTTGACCACCCCGTTGATGATCTCACCAACGCGATCCTTGTACTCATCATACTGCTTGTCGCGCTCGGCCTCACGCACCTTCTGAACAATCACCTGCTTGGCAGATTGCGCGGCAATCCGGCCAAATTCCATCGGCGGCAACTGTTCTGCGATGAAGTCACCCGGAATCGCATCCGGATTCTTGTCACGCGCCAGGTCCAGATAGATCTGCGTGGCAGGATCCTCAACTTCCTCAACCACTTCCAGAAGCCGTTGCAGCTTCATTTCACCGGTTCTGGAATTGATATCGACGCGAATATTGGTTTCCTGGCCATAGCGGGCGCGGGCGGCCTTTTGAATAGCGTCCGCCATAGCTTCGATAACGATCTCACGATCGATCGACTTTTCCCGCGCGACGGCATCTGCAATCTGCAGAAGCTCCAGCCTGTTCGCACTGACTGCCATTGACGTCATCTCCTGTTCGCATGGCTGCGGCTTATGCCGTCCGCGCGCTCAAATTTCCATTCAGAACGTTTCGCGTGATCATTAAACCACCTGAACCGCTCTAACTCTTTGGTTTATCGCATTGTCCTGCCGCTGAAACATCACCGTTTCAGCGAAATCGCTCCAGCGCCAGATTGGCGCTGTTGCTCAATGCTGAAGCGGCGAACCTTCCTCAGCTTCGCCATCCAAATCGTCATCCACCGGGCCGCGACCTTTGCGGGCCAGCTTATCCGCCCGTAAGGACGCCTCAATCAATTCATCAGTCAGAATCAGCCGAGCGTCGCCCACAGCATCAAAAGGAATTTCAACACGAACCTCTTCGCCGTAAGCGGGTTGATCCCGCTCCAGGGTAAAAGACTCCGCATCAACCTGCGTAATTTTTCCGCGGAAGCGCTTGCGACCATCCAGCAACCGGCTGGTTTCCAGCTTCATCAAGTGGCCGGCCCATGTTTCAAAGTCCTGCTTGCGAACCAAAGGCCGGTCAATACCAGGAGAAGACAATTCCAGATGATAGGCGTCAGACAAAATGTCTTCCACGTCCAGAACCGGCGAAATACCACGGCTGACAATTTCGCAATCGGCCACCGTCATTGTGCCATCCGGTCGCTCGGCCATGACTTGCAGCGTGGCACCATTTGCGCCGGAAAGCCGCACCCTTACGAGGCGGTATCCCAATTGTTCGATAACAGGCTCAACGATTGCGGCAATGCGCCCCTCAAGACCTTCTTCAACAACAATGCGCAATGTTTCGTTCACGTTTGCTCCGGCTGACCGCGTTTGACGTTCGGTGGGCTTAACGCCCGTTCATGCGAGGTCCAGTAACAAAAAAGAGCGGGACCGGGGGGACCCACTCTCACGAACACATCGCAGAGAATTTCCGCCTTGATATACCCTCAATGCATGCAAGTTTCAAGGCCTGCGCACGAATGACAGATAGACAGGCTCGCGCCCTTCGCGCAGAGCCTTGGCTTCGTAACGTGTTCCCGGCCAGCCGTCATAAGGCTGCGCCCAGGCCTCCGGCGTTCCTGCAGGTGCATCAAACGCCGCATGGTCTGCAATATGATCCAGTGTCCAGTCGACATAGGTGTCGATGTCCGAGGCAAAGCGAAAATGCCCGCCCGGCTTCAGCACCCGGGCAAATCTGTCGAGATTGCGGACATTGACAAAGCGCCGCTTGAAATGCCGTTTCTTGGGCCACGGATCCGGATAGAACAGGTCAATGCCCGCCAGACTCGCATCTGGCAGCCAGTCCAGCAGAAATGTTGCATCATCTGCATAGAGCCGCAAATTTGGACGCGGGTCTTCCTCCAGCGCCACCAGCATTTTGGCCATGCTGTTGACAAAGGGTTCCACGCCGATGAACCCGGTTGACGGATTGCGCCCTGCCTCCAGATGCAGATGCTCGCCCCCGCCAAAGCCGATCTCAAGGCGAACATCCCGCACCTGTGCATCAAAAAGACATGTCAGCTCGCCCGGGGCCTTCTGCGAAAGATCCACCGCAACTTCCGGCAATCTCTCCGAAATCAGCGCCTGTTGATTGGGGCTGAGAGTTTTGCCCTTGTGCCGGCCAAAAAATGCCTCGCGGGAACGAACAGGATGCGTAGACATGGCAATTACTGACCCAATGCGGCCTTGAGCTTCGGCACCAGATCCGTCTTTTCCCAGGAGAACGAACCGTCCTTTCCGGGCTTTCTGCCGAAATGGCCATAGGCCGAGGTCTTGGCATAGATCGGCCGGGCCAATTGCAGATGCTCGCGGATGCCGCGCGGTGTCAGCTTGATCACCTCGCGGATTGCCGTCTCAACCGCCGTTTCATCAACTTTGCCGGTTCCATGCAAATCCACATAAAGCGATACCGGATCAGCAACACCAATAGCGTAGGAAAGCTGGATTGTGCAGCGATCTGCCAATTTGGCAGCAACAACATTTTTGGCCAGATAACGCGCAACATAAGCCGCCGAGCGGTCCACCTTGGTCGGGTCCTTGCCAGAGAAAGCCCCGCCACCATGCGGCGCAGCCCCGCCATATGTGTCAACGATGATCTTGCGCCCGGTCAGACCCGCATCACCATCCGGACCGCCTATGACGAATTTGCCCGTAGGATTTACGTGCCAGACGCAATCCGCCGCGATGGGCAATTCCGCAGTTGCTTCGCGAACAAAGGGCTCGACAATTCGCCGAACATCTTCCGATGTCAGATCTTCGTCATAATGCTGAGTTGAAAGAACAATCGACGTGATCTCTGACGGTTTGCCATTTTTGTAGCGAACCGTGACCTGCGTCTTGGCATCCGGCCCCAGCTTGCCTGCCTCGCCTTCGCCCGCCTTGCGCGCTTGCGTCAACCGTTCAAGAATCTTGTGCGAATAATAGATCGGAGCTGGCATCAGATCCGCCGTTTCACGGCAGGCGTAACCAAACATGATGCCCTGGTCGCCCGCGCCTTCGCTATCCTTGTTGCCAGCATCCACACCCTGGGCAATGTCGGCCGACTGCGCATGAAGCAGCACGTCAATCTTCACCTTCTTCCAGTGAAAACCTTCCTGCTCATAACCGATTGCGCGGATTGCCTTTCGTGCCGCAGACCGGACCTTGCTGCGAATTTGCCGTTCGTCCAGCGGACAACGCACCTCACCTGCAATAACAACGCGGTTTGTGGTGGCCAGCGTTTCGCATGCAACGCGCAATTGCGCAGGGTCCATGCCGTTCTTGCGGACTTCACGATAGAAAAGGTCTACGACCTCGTCAGAAATCCGATCACAGATCTTGTCCGGATGTCCTTCGGATACGCTTTCAGATGTGAAGTAATACTCGTTGCGTTGCATATTCGCCGAACCCTGTCGCCGGAAACAGATGACTGCCAGCTTGCGAACAAACCAGCCGTTCTGAAAAAGATCTGGCCAGATCGGCATTTTACCGATCGTGACACGCGCCATGCTTCAAAAATAAAGCGCAGAACGTGCCACGGGTTAGGCGAGGGTCAAGACCGGCGTCAAGAAGAAACTTGCACGCCGGCGTTGATTGCTCATTCAGCGGGACTTACTGGCGAAAGCCACGACGAGGCTTGCGCTCTGATGCAGCCAGCGTATCGGCCAGTTCAAACACCATTCTGCGCACGTTCGGATCCGCAATATCACGGAACCGCTCCAAGAGCCGGTTTTCTTCGGCCGAGAGAGTTTCTCCGCCAATCCAGCTCTTGCCTTCGCCTTCACTGAAGCCGCCACGGGACGGGCTGACCGAAGGAACCCCTTCGAAAAAGCGCATCAACGGCACATCCAGCACACGGGCAATATCGCAAAGACGCCCGACCGTAATGCGGTTGGTGGCGTTTTCATATTTCTGAATCTGCTGAAATGTAATTCCAAGGCGGTCCCCCAGCCACTCACGGCTGACACGGGCCCGCATACGAATTGCTTGAATTTGGCGACCTACAATAACGTCGGCTTCGTCCGGCTTCTTTTTATTAACCCGCGGCTCGCCACCCGACTCCCTGATTTCAAATTCTGACGTAACTGAAACTTCTGCTTCTGATAATTTTCTAGACACGATATCCATCCCACAATATTAAACATCATTTATAGGACTTTCTATCGCGCAGTCGGGCGCAACCGTCAATGGTGAAAACGCAATATTTTGTAGTTTGCCACCAACAAAATGAGTAATAGCGCCACAAACTGCACTATAACAATAAGGTTGCCAAACAAAACAAACGGCGTTTTTGCTACGGGAAGCGGCAATTTTGAGGTTATGACGCCTCTTTTTTCCAGATTTAAACCGATTAGTTTCCTACCAACAGCGTCATTCACCAGTGAAATTCCTGAATTTGCAGCTCTTACAAGGGGAAGTCCAAGTGTAACTGCCGTTACTGTTGCTTGGCGTGCATGTTGATACGGCCCGGGTGTATTGCCGTACCAAGCATCATTCGTAACATTTAGTATGAATTTTTCGCTGCCTGTTCGTTGAATCTCGTCCTGAAAAATCACCTCGTAGCAAATCAACGGCAAAAATTCCGGCAGATCTGCCACCTGCCCTCTTGACCGTTCGGATGCCGCGGTGAAGCCACCCGGCATCTGTACCAGTTGCACCAGACCAAGACTTTCCAACACTGATTGGAAAGGCAGATACTCGCCAAACGGGACGAGGTGAACCTTGTCGAACGGACCATCAACCAGACCATTCTGGCCAACAGCCAAAATGGAATTGAAATAGGCCGGCTCACCGCTCTGCGAATCATCAACCACCCTGGCCGCACCCGCCAGCACTGTTTCGCCCGGCAACAGACGTTCAGACAGCGCGGATATTCCGCCCGAGTTTTCCTCGATCAGAAAGGGGAAGGATGATTCCGGCCAGACGATAATCTGTGTATCGGCCCTGCCCGGCTCGCGCTGCCCGGTCATTTCAAGCAGCAGGCCAAAGATTCGCGAAGCTTCCTGCGGATCCCATTTCTGGGACTGGTCGATATTGGGCTGCACCACCCTTACATCAACATCATCATCCAGCACTGTCGGGTTCTGTGCCAGCCGATAAGCCCCATATCCGGCATGACCGGCTAAAAGCACCGTGACAAGCAGAACACCTGCTGCACGATGGCTGAAAGCAAATGCGCCGGTTTTACTTTCTCCTTTGCCAAACATGAGCACAGGGCAACTGAACATTACGACTGCCCATAGTGTCAGGCCGTGCAAACCAAGCCACGCCGCTGATTGCTGAAGCAGAAGATTGGGAGTGAGAAGCAGGCCAATCTCATTCCATGAGAAGCCGGTCAGCAACCGCGCCCGCGCATATTCGGCCAGCGTGAAGGCAAGGGCCAGCGCAATGATGCGCACCAGGTGGGTGGACCAGAAGCACAGGGCCAGCGCTGCTGCCAATCCATGATAAACAGCCAGAACAGCGGGCAAACCGAGCACCGCGAAGGGCAGTGCCCACAGAAATGCATCTCCATCCACCAGCAGCGCGGCGCCCAGCCACCACAGCCCACCGACAAAATAGCCGAAGCCGAAAGCCCAGCCCATGACGAAGGCAGATCGCAAAAGACAGAATGGGGGAAAAACCGCACGTTCAGTTGAGCCGTTGCGCGCCCAAACGCCATCCAGCAACCAGACGAGCATTGGGAATGCCACAAACCCGGCTGGCAAAAAATCGTAAGGTGCAAGGCCCAGACTGGCGACAATTCCGGCAAGCCACGCAGCCATAATGGCCTGCCATCGCCCAAGCCCGATGAACCACACCGGCAATTGACCGCTGTTGATTGTCACCAATGCAGACAGCCTGATTCGTTCACGCGGACACCGAGATTGGCGGCTGCTCTTCTCGTGCCAGTTTGGACAAATGCACGCGGCGCACCCGGCGGCTATCTGCTTCGACAACCCTTAACCGATAGCCAAAAACCGCATCGATAATTGTGCCCTCCGGCGGAATATCGCCGAACTCCAGCACGATCAAACCGCCAATCGTGTCCGCCTCATCCGTGTAGGGGCTGACGTCAAAATCTGTGCCGATTTTGTCGCGCACCTCTTCCAGATCAGCTTTGGCATCAATCATGAAGCTGCCGTCGCTTTGAGAGACGATCAGATCTTCTGTATCGTCATGCTCGTCTTCAATATTGCCGACGACCATTTCCAGAAGGTCTTCCAATGATACCAGACCGTCGGTACCGCCATATTCGTCAATAACCAGAGCAATCTGGATATGGCTGCTTTTCATGCGCGTCATCAATTCTGATGCCGGCATGGACGGCGGCACAAACAGAACTTTGCGCACAAGACCCAGATCGCTGATCGGGCGTGTCAAGTCCACCGTGGCAATCGCGGGGCTGATCGCCATAGCCCCCTCAGGGCCCATCGCGCATTCCGTAATATGTTCGATCACATCGCGGATATGGACCATACCCCGCAGATCATCCAGCCCGTCGCCATAAACCGGCAAGCGGGAATGGCCAGTGTCACGGAAGCGTTTCAACAGCTCGCCCAGCGCAGCGGAAATTTCGATCGCCTGAATTTCAGAGCGGGGCACCATGGCGTCTTCCACGCGAATGCGCTGGAAGCTTAGAAGATTGGTCAACATGACCTGTTCTTCGGCAGTAAAACCTGTGCTCTCTTCAGCATTGGCCAGCGCCTCCATGATCTTCTCACGAAGCATCACGGGCACTTTGGGTTTCAGCATCGACCAGACTTGCTCGAAAAAACCCGGGTCCGACGATTTGCGCTCGTCGGGGCGCGAACTTCGGTCGTCGGTTGTAGATTCGCCTTCGGCAAAGGTCAGCTCTCCCGCTGCCTCATGCCCGCTGCCGGCAGAATAGCTGCCGTTCGCGTTCTTGTTCATCATCTCTCTCGTCGCCCGTTAAACATTTTTCTCTGCCGGCTCCGCGCCGGCAACTGCATCAGAATCATCGTAAGGGTTGGCAATTGCAAGAGTGGAAAGCACAGATATTTCCAATGCTTCCATTATCTCGGCAGCTTCGGCCTCTTCATGATCATAACCCAACAGATGCAAAAGGCCATGAACCACAAGGTGCCGGAAATGATCCTTGACGGCCTTTTGCTCCATCAGGGCTTCCATTTTCACGGTTTCCAGCGCCAGGATCAAGTCTCCGAGCATCGGCCCGGGGCTATCGCCCGGCTCAAGCTGCACCATTGGAAAAGACAGAATATTGGTTGCCTTGTCCTTGCCCCGCCACTCTGCATTCAACTCACGCACCGCAGCATCAGAGCTCAGCGTCACCCCAAGCTCGGTCTCGGTGCTGGCGTCCAGACCAGCGCCTCGGGCCGCGGCAGCCACAGCCTCTGCAACCAGTTGAGCACCGTTTCCGCCCAGAACCTCATGCCAGGCCACATCTTCCACCGTGAGCACAAGATGACAGTGCGGGAAGCCCGGCGGCGAAAATTCTTCACTTTCCATCAGGAAGGCGTCACTGGCCGTTGAAGTGTCGCGTCGGCCTCATACGCCTCGACAATTGCCTGCACCATGCGGTGACGAACAACATCCTTGGCATTGAACCGCACACTGACAATGCCGGAAACACCTTCCAGAATGCGCAGTGCCTCGACAAGGCCGGATTTTTGTCCCGGCGGAAGGTCGATCTGTGACGGATCACCCGTCACCACCATTCTTGCATTTTCGCCCAGGCGGGTCAGAAACATTTTCATCTGCATGGTCGTGGTGTTCTGCGCCTCATCCAGAATCACCGCCGCATTGGTCAATGTGCGTCCGCGCATGAAAGCCAGTGGTGCAATTTCAATCGCTCCCGCGGCCAGAGCACGCTCGACCTTTTCGGCCGGCATCATGTCATAAAGCGCGTCATAGAGCGGGCGCAGGTAGGGATCGACTTTTTCTTTCATGTCGCCTGGAAGAAATCCCAGTCTTTCGCCCGCTTCAACGGCAGGCCGTGACAGGATGATGCGTTCCACCTGTCCGCGCTCCAGAAGCTGCGCGGCATGCGCCACCGCAAGATAGGTCTTGCCGGTACCTGCCGGACCAACGCCAAACACAAGTTCCGAGCGATCCATCGCCCGCATATAGGCGTCCTGCGTGGGGGTCCGTGCATGAATTGTGCGCTTGCGTGTGGAAATTTGCGCCAGTGCCAGCCGACCCTTTTTCTCAAGCGTCGGCAGAACAAGCTGGTCGTCCTGCGCAATGGCCATGCGTATGGCCCCTTCCACGTCAGATGTCTGAATTTCTGCGCCGCCCTGCAGCCGCGCATACAGCATATCCAGTGTGCGGCGCGCCTGTTCGCACGCCAGCGCATCGCCACGCAATTCCACCAGATTTCCGCGCGCCCTGGCGTCAACCGAGAGCTTTTGTTCGATCAGAGCCAGATGCTCATCAAATTTTCCAAACAGAGCCGCCGCAAGTCGATTGTCATCAAAGGTCAGCACAATATGCGCCATGTCCGATGCACCGGAACCTGGAGACATGCCGCGTTCTGCTCTCATGCGAAACTCCTTATTTCCGGACGGGTCAGTGGGTCCGACCTGTCCTGTGAAGCAACCGGCTGCGCTTCTGCGCCTTCCGCCATCAGCGAATTTGCCAAAGACTGGCTGATGGTGACTGAAACAATGTCGCCTATCTGGCCGGCATCAACAGGAACAACCACCGGCAACAGAAATGGTGAGCGACCGACGGCTTGTCCAGCATGGCGGCCCGGCTTTTCGATCAGCACATCGGTCACTTTGCCGACAAAGCTTTTCTGAAATGCCTCCTGCTGCTCACGCAGCAGTTTTTGCAGCCGTTCCAGACGTTCCGTCTTCACCTCTTCCCGCACATGGTCTTCCATCGTGGCACCCGGTGTGCCGGGGCGCGGCGAATATTTGAAGGAATAGGCCTGCGCATAGCCGACCTGCCTGACCAGTTGCATCGTGGCTTCAAAGTCCGCGTCTGTTTCACCCGGAAACCCAACGATAAAGTCGCCGGAAAGTGCCATATCCGGCCGCGCATCGCGGATTTTGTCCAGAAGAAACAGGTAGTCTGCAGCGCGATGCCGCCGATTCATGGCCTTGAGAATTCGATCTGAACCAGATTGCACCGGCAGATGCAGATAGGGCATGAGCGATGGCAGGTCCCGATGCGCTTCAATCAACGCCTCATCCATATCGCGCGGATGCGACGTGGTGTAGCGCAGCCGCGCAATGCCTGGAATTTCTGCCAGCTCATACAGCAGACCCGCCAGCCCGGTTTCCGCACCACCTGCGTCTTCACCAAGCCAGGCGTTCACATTCTGGCCGAGCAATGTCAGCTCCCGCACTCCGGCATCTGCCAGTCGCCGCGCTTCCAGCACAATATCGGCGCGCGGGCGCGAAACTTCCGCGCCGCGTGTGTAGGGCACCACGCAGAAGGTGCAGAATTTGTCGCATCCTTCCTGCACCGTCAAAAATGCGGTTACGCCACGCCGCGCGATCTGGCGCGCTTCCTGCTTTGGCAGATGGGTGAACTTGTCCTCGACCGCATATTCGGTGTCCACCACCTTTTCGCCCAGGGCAACCCGGGACAAAGCCTCGGGCAGGCGATGATAGGTCTGTGGTCCGACCACAAGATCAACCACCGGCGCACGCTGAATGATTTCAGCACCCTCGGCCTGGGCGACGCATCCGGTAATGCCGACCTGCATGGATTCGCCGCGCGCAGCGCGCTCGGCTTTGAGCACACGAATGCGCCCCAGTTCGGAATAGATTTTTTCGGCCGCTTTTTCCCGGATATGACAGGTGTTGATCAGCACAAGATCAGCATTTTCGATGGCCTCGGTTGGCTCATAGCCATCCTTTGCCAAGGCATCGCCCATCCGCTGGCTGTCATAGACGTTCATCTGACAGCCGTAGGTCTTGATGAAAACCTTACGGCTATTGCCACCGGGTCTGCCTGCGTTGGATCTTTCGCTCATCTATCCTTCCAGAACGCCGGTCCTGTGACCGGTGTCTTCATTCTAAAGCATCTCGCCTGTCAGTAAAATCACCCGGCATTGCCAAAAATCCGGCCGTCGATTGCGACGGTGATTTATCAACAGTTCATCAGAGCATGAACGGTTTTTGCGGCTTGTACCAGTACCCGTGCGCACCTCTAGCGCATTAAACACCCACCGCGCAAAGACATGATGACTGTTGGTTGATTTAATTATCAAAATATTGAACCTGTGCGCTTCAGACGATCATTCGATCACATGATGCGCCCCAGCTTTATGGCTGGCCGGATTGTGCTGGCGTTGAAGCGATTCTGTTTCAACGGGAAATGCTTTCCCGGTAAAGGCTGTGTTCCAGCATTGCCGCAACACGGGCCTCGCATATCCGCGCCACAGCCTTGCGGTCAGAATCCAGATCAAATTCCACCGGCTCTCCAAAACTGATTCGCACATCCACCGCGCCACAGCGCAGAAACGCCAGAAGATGCGGCATCAGTTCCACATCACCCGGCCATGCCGCCAGCGGCCGCCCGTGAAAACCCAGCGGAATGCCGTGGCCATGCGTGTAGGCAATCGCCACCGGCTGCACAATCAGCCGCGACTGGTCTGATTTGCGCAGAGAAGCCTGCGCTGCGCCGAACAAAGCGGTTTTGAACGGCAAAACCCTGTTGCCATCTGATGTTGTTCCTTCCGCAAACAGTACCATCACATCGCCCGCATTCAGCCTTTCAGCAATTGTGTCCGCCTGCTGCCCGACCTTCCGCCGCTCCTGTCGGCTGACGAAGACCGTGCGCTGCAACTTCGCCAGTGTTGAAAACACCGGCCATGAGCCAACCTCGGATTTTGCGATGAAGCTGAGGGGCAGAACGCTGCCCAGCGCCACAATATCTGCCCATGACTGATGGTTGGCAGCTATCAGCAAGGACTTGCTGCTGAAGGGAGTGCCGCTGACGGAAACCCTGATGCCACTGACACGCGCCGCAACCCGGTGCCAAAGCCATGGCAGATACCGTGCAACAGGCCACCCGAACCGCATGGCCAGCAATTGCAATGGCGCCAGCACCATTGTCATTCCCGTCAGGGTCACCGTAACGAAAAAGACGCGCAGTCCGGCCATGGCGGGCACTAATCCCGCAACGTGCGTTTCATGATCAGGGCACTGGTGCGCTGTCCGTCCGGCCCGGGGTAATAGGCCGGGCGGCGACCAACTTCGCTGAAACGCAGTTTTCGATAGAGCGCGACTGCGGGCACATTCGTTTCGTCCACTTCCAGAAACAGGGCCAGTGCCCGCTCGGAATGCAGATGCTGCAACACATGGTCCATGAGCAGGCGTCCGATGCCACGGCTGCGGCTGTGCCTGTCCACTGCAATGGTCAGTATTTCTGCCTCGTCAACCGTAAGCCGCGCCAGCACAAGCCCCTCGGGCCGGACGCTGCCCGGGCGACGCGCAACAAATCCGAAGCAGCCATTTTGTGAGATCAGCGAGGTAAACTCGTTTTCGTCCCAGGCATGAGCGAAGGAATCACCGTGGATGGCAGCGACCTTTTCCAGGTCTTCTTCGTCCGCCAGAGGGGTGACCACATAGGCAGGTTCCTGCCCTAGCATCGTTTCCCAGAAGGCCAGAGTCTTGTTCCAGGGCCAAAACCACCAATACATATGCGTCCCTCATTCCCCACCAGTTTCGCGCCCGAACAAAGAGTTGAAGCGTCACGGGTGTTCAGAAGACCACATGCAACGCCCTATCCAGCGATAGCGGCCCTAACTCTTATTCTGTCGGAAATTAGGGCAAGTCCAGCAAAACCGTGCCGCGATTGGCCAAAACTGATTCACTCGTGGTTATTGGTCAAGGATCCATCAACGACAATGCCGGAAATGGCCTGTTGCGGCTTGGCATCTGCGCCCCGAAGATAAAGCGGACGCACAGCCTCGACCGCTGTTCTGCCGGTTGCCATCTGCCCCATGACCCGCAGCTCGATATGACCCTGCGCGTTAACAAGATTGAGCACCGCATTGGGCATGGCAGCCTGTGCCAGAAAACCACCCGTGCCGGTCACGTAGATGGACTGCCCCTGCACGCTCTGGCAAAAACTTTCAAGCTGGTCAGGTGCGATGGCGGTGGGCGTGGCCCGCAAACTGCCATCAGCCGCATAAAGCGCGGCAAACACTTCACCTCGCCGCGCATCCTGAACAGCCAGCACTGCTTTTCCATGATGCAGCAGCGGAAAGGCCAAAGCTTCCAGAACGCCTATGCCCACTGCCGGTATGTTCAGCGCCAGAGCAAGCCCGCGCGCGGCGGAAATGCCCACCCGCAACCCGGTAAAAGACCCCGGCCCATTTGCCACGGCAATTTTTGAAAGTTGCGAGTAATCACATCCCGCCCCGCCGAGCACTTCCGCCACTTGCTCCATCAGGAGATCGGCGTGGCCGCGGCCAATATCAGCCTCGCAACTGCTCAGCAGCTCCTGCTTTTCAATGTCGTAAACGGCGGTGGCGCAAAGTTCGCCAGCGGTGTTCAGAGCAAGGCAAAGCCCGCGTTCTCGCGGGCCATCAGTTTGGGACATGGTGTCATCCGGTTACGTTCAGGCAGCTTCTACTGCTTCTACTTCCGGCACAAAATGACGCAACAGATTTTCAATGCCATGCTTCAATGTGGCGGTTGATGATGGACAGCCTGCACACGCTCCCCGCATGTTCAGAAACACCACGCCGTCCTTGAAACCACGAAATGTTATGTCGCCGCCATCCTGCGCCACGGCAGGGCGCACGCGGGTTTCAATCAGTTCCTTGATTGTCGCCACCAGACTTTCGTCTCCCGGCTCAAAAAATTCTTCTCCACTGTCGGAATCGCCCGATGCGATGCCGGAACCAGCGGCCATAACCGGTTGACTGGACATGAAATGTTCCATGATTCCGGCCAGAATGGCAGGCTTGAGATGCGGCCATTCGGTTGCATCCCGGGTGACGGTGACAAAGTCATAACCAAAGAAAACACTGGTCACGCCATCAATTGCCAGGAGTCTGGCAGCCAGAGGCGAACGCGCGGCTGCGTCTGCGGCATCCAGAAATTCGGCTGTACCGCTTTCCAGCACTACGCGCCCCGGCAGAAACTTCAATGTCTGCGGATTTGGCGTCGATTCCGTCTGGATAAACATGGTGATCCGTCCTGTGAGTTTTATCTTATGTAGGCAGCCGGCGGCGCACCTGCAACCCGGTCACTGACAAGCTATAGCACGCGCTTCAAGACAGGCTCTCAATTTCATCTTCCGACAAATGGCCCGGGACAACCGTGACCGGAATTGAATAACCACCGCTGCGCCCGGAAACTGCCGCCACCAGAGGTCCCGGACCGTCGGAATTATCGCCCGCGGCCAGAACCAGAATGGCAATTTCGCGGTCCGCCTCGATCAGCTTGTGGATTTCTTCCTCCACCTTGCCCTCACGCACCACCAGCTCTGGCTCAATGCCCACGATTGAACGCAGGTTTTCAGCCACCCGGGCAAGCCGTGCATTGGCCTCAGCTTCTGCTTCGGCCCGCATGATTTTTTCTACGCCCAGCCAATGCTGAAATTCGTCCTGTTCGATGACATAAAGGAAAACTGCCCCGCCACCGCTGGCCTTGGCGCGCCGCGCAGCATAGGAAGCAGCGCGGGCACATTCCGGTGTGCCATCGATAATTGCCAGAAATTTCCGTTTTCCGCCTTCCTGGCGGCCCAGACGTTTTGATACCATGCGTGCAAGATGGCAGCGTATTTTCTTCGCCGCAAGCCACCTTTTCTACCCCGTTTTATTGATCCAGCAGACCCATGATGGATTTTGTCTCCGCAATCGTCTGTGATGCGATAGCCCGCGCACGCTCTGCACCATCGCGCAAAATCGCGTCAATTCCGGCAGGGTCTGCCAGATACCGCCGCATTTCAGCAGAAATTGGCGCAAGAACGGCAACCGCCAGATCAGCGACTACAGGCTTGAATTCCGAAAATTGCCGCCCGCCATATTCGGCAAGAACGTCTGCCTTGGCCCGGCCCGCCAGCGCGGCAAAAATCCCGACAAGATTGTCGGCCTCAGCGCGCCCCGCCAGACCTGCCACCTCGGATGGCAGTGCATCCGGGTCGGTTTTGGCCTTGCGGATTTTCTTTGCAATCTGGTCCGCATCATCTGTCAGATTGATGCGCGACAGGTCGGACGGGTCCGATTTCGACATTTTCTTCGAGCCATCCCTCAGGCTCATCACCCGGGTGGCTGGCCCATCAATCAGCGGCTCGGTCAGCGGAAAATAGCCCTCGACCGTTTCTTCGCCCATCTGCATGGTAACGCCCAGGCCTTTGGCCGCAATGCGGTCTGCGTAGTCGTGGTTGAACTTGGCTGCAATGTCACGCGTCAGTTCCAGATGCTGCTTCTGGTCATCACCCACCGGCACATGGGTTGCGCGATAGGCCAGAATATCGGCAGCCATCAGCGTCGGGTAGACATAGAGACCCGCAGATGCAGCCTCCTTGTCCTTGCCCGCCTTGTCCTTGAACTGGGTCATCCGGTTCAGCCACCCCAACCGGACAATGCAGTTGAACAGCCAGGCCAACTCGGCATGTTCCGGCACGCGGGACTGATTGAAGACAATGTGCTGCTGTGGATCGATGCCCGCCGCAAGATAGGCGGCGGCCACCTCACGCGTGGCGTGCTCCAGCGCTTCCGGATCCTGATAAACCGTGATGGCGTGCAGATCGACCACGCAGAAAATGCACGGATAATCGTCCTGCAACTTCACCCAGCGGCGTACCGCGCCCAGATAATTGCCAAGGTGCAGATTGCCGCTTGGCTGAACGCCGGAAAAAATGCGCTGGGTAAATTCGGCCATGGTTTTTGCCTTTCGTTTTCGCGACACTCTATGGCGCGTCCAACGAATGCGATCAAGCGTTCCTTGCACCTCGTTTGCGACGTGCAGCCAGCATTCGCGAAATCATCTGGCGGTCTGCCGCCCCCGTTACGAAACACAGGGCAAAATAGCTGGCAACGGCTGCTGCAACCAGAATGCCAATAGCCAGCACCTGCACGCCAATTCCGGCACCGGGCTGAATCCAGTGGCTCAGAAGCGGCATCAGCAAAAGCAGCACCCCGCCCATCAATGCTGCACACAGCAAAAGCAGGCAGCAGCGTTTCACCAGACTTCGATCGACAATCCACAAGTTTCGCGAATAGAGACCGTGAAACAGCAGCAGCGCGTTCAGCCAGCCGGCAAGGCTGGTTGCCAGAGCGATGCCCTGTTCTGCCATGACATAAAACAGCGCCACCGAAAGCACGGTATTGGCCCCTGCCGATGCCATTGTCACCATCATCGGGCGGCGCGTGTCCTCCCGCGCGAAATAGCCGGGTGTAAACACTCGAATCATCACAAAGGCCGGGAGGCCGAGGGCATAAATTCCCAGCACCGCCGCCACCGCCGCCGTGGTGGATGGGGTGAAGGCCCCACGCTCGTAAATGATGCGAATGATCGGCTCGGGAATGATGAACAGGGCCACTGCTGCGGGCAATGTCAGAAACAGCGCAAATTCCAGACTGCGATTCTGCGTATGCTGCGCCTCATCCAGCCGACCACCCTTCAGCGCGCGAGACAGTTCAGGCAGCAGCACCACACCGATGGCCACCCCCACCATGCCAAGGGGCAATTGATATGGGCGGTCGGCATAGGTCAAAATCGACACGGCACCGGGCTTGAATGAGGCTATGGCCTGACCGACAAACAGGTTGATCTGCGTGATGCCGCCAATCAGCGCCGCAGGACCGGCAAGCACCAGCAATCTTTTAAGGTCAGGCGTCCAGCGTGGCCGGCGCAGTGCAACGGAAAATCCGGCCATGCGCATCGCGACGGTAACCATGACGAACTGCGCCACGCCCGCCACCAGCACACCCCAGCTCATGGCAAAGCCTAGCGCCCGCGTGTCCTGGCCATCCCACAAGGCCCAAACGAGGACGCCGATCAGCACCACATTCAACAGGGCAGGCGCGGCGGCAGCGGCAAAAAACCGGCGATAAGCGTTCAGAATGCCGCCAACCATCGCCACCAGAGACATGGATGCCAGATAGGGGAACATGATGCGGGAAAAGGCCACCGTGATGCCAAAGCGGTCTTCGCAGCTGAGAGCCTGCTGCAACGCCGCCTCGTCAATGCAGACATTCAGGCCCGGTGCAATCACCGTGCGCACCAGAAACGGCATGAAAATAATGGCCGGCACGGTCAGCGCAAACAGCACCACGGTCAGAAATGAAAAAACCTGGGTGGCGAAATCCCTCGCCGCGGCCTCGCCCTTTTCTTCCAGAGCTTTTGAGAACAGCGGCACAAAAGCCGAGTTCATGGCGCCTTCGGCAAAAAAACGCCGGAACAGATTGGGAAACCGAAAGGCGAGGTTGAATGCATCGGCCACCGGCCCGATACCAAGTGCCGACGCCATAAGCATTTCGCGCACAAAGCCGAAAATGCGCGATACCAGCGTAGCGCCGCCAACCGTGGCAAATTTTGACAGAAGATTCACGGCTGCACCATGCCGAAGGCCAGCGCCGTGTTGGACGAGCTTGAAGACGAAGCCTCGCCCTCGGCACTTTCCAGAACCGACATCAGCCGCCGCTCAATCCGCTCAATCCGGTTTTCGCCGGTAACCTTCATGCCCAGAAGATCGGTCACGTAGAATACGTCCACAACCTTTTCGCCATAGGTCGAGATATGGGCGGAACGAATATCCAGGTTCAAATCCGACATCGCTCCCGTCAGGTCACACAACAGGCCCGGCCTGTCGAGGCCTTCAACTTCGATAACCGTCAGCGCATTGGACAATTCATTGTCCACCCGCACCTGCGGGCGCACCACGAAGGATGAAAGATCACGAACCGGACGCCGCGCGAGCAAGGTTGGCACAGCCTCCTTGCCGCCCAGAAGGTCACGAATATTGCGCACAATCCGGTCACCGCGCCGCATTTCATCCTCGTCCTGCGGGAATTGCCGTGACACAGTAACAATATCCAGCGCGCGGCCATCGCTCATGGTGAAGACCTGCGCATCGGTGATGTTCGCACCCGCAGCGGCACAGCCGCCGGCTATGGTCGACAGCAAACGCGGATGGTCCGGCGCGATGACTGTTATTTCCGTCATGCCGCGGAAACTGTCCGTGCGCACGGATGCAACAAAGCCACTGGATGCTGACTCGCGAATGAAATGTGCCAGTCGGACCTGATCTTCCAAAGGCGTGGTCAGGAAGTAGTTTTCATAGTGAATATCCAGGGCAGCCTGTTTGTCTGCCTCCGGCCAGTCTGCCAGCGCCTGCGCCAGCTCGGTTCTGGCCACCTGCACCCTGTTGGCGCGTGATGTCTGGGTGAAGCCGCCCGTCAGCATGGGCTCGCTTTCCCAATACAGGGTGCGAATGAGCTGGCCTTTCCAGCCGTTCCACACACCCGGCCCGACCGCCCGAATGTCGCATACGGTCAGAATTGTCAGCAGCCTCAATCTTTCCAGCGATTGCACCTTTTCGGCGAAATCCAGAATCGTCTTGCGGTCATTCAGGTCGCGCTGCTGCGCCACCATCGACATTGTCAGGTGCTCCTGCACCAGCCACGACACCAGCTCGGTTTCCCGCTCATCCAGGCCGAAACGCGGGCATATCTGCCGGGCAATTTCTGCCCCCGCCACCGAATGATCCTGCGGGCGGCCCTTGGCAATGTCGTGCAGCAACAACGCCACATACAGCGCAGTTCTGTCTTTGACTGTGGAAATGATGCTGGCCACCACCGGCAGCTCGTCCTGGTACAGTCCGCGCTCAATGCGCGACAGCACACCGATGGAGCGCAGAAGATGCTCATCCACCGTGAAGTGGTGATACATGTTGAACTGCATCATCGCGACAATCTTGCCGAACTCCGGAATGAACCGGCCAAGAACCCCCGCCTCGCTCATTCGGCGCAAATGCAGTTCCGGGTTGTTGCGATCTGTCAGAACATCCAGAAAAAGGCTGTTTGCCTCGGCATTGTCGCGCAGATCCTGATTGATCAGCAGGAGCGAGCGGCGGATCAGCTTCAGGGCATCCGGGTGGTATTCCAGCTCATGACGCGCCGCCAACGTGAAAATGCGGATGAGATTGACCGGATCCTCAGCGAACACGGTTTTCGAGGTAACGGTGATGCGGTTGCTGTCGATCTGAAATGCCAGCGTTCCGGGTATGGAGCGTGAGCGCTGCCGCAGATTTCCCAGCCACTGTCGCAAGCCCGCCGGAGCTTCCTTGGCATTTTCCTCTTCCAATGCGGCACAGAGAATGCCTGTCAGATCACCCACATCCTTGGCGATGAGAAAGTAGTGCTTCATGAAGCGCTCTACGCCCTTGAGGCCCGGATGAGTATTATAGCCAAGCCGTTCGGCTATTTCCGGCTGCAGGTCAAAAGACAGTCGCTCTTCCGCCTTGCCGGTCAAAAAATGCATGTGGCAGCGCACCGCCCACAGAAAATCATCGGCCTTGCCAAACAACCGGCCCTCACGTCGTGACAAGACGCCCAGCGCCACCAGTTCTTCACGCGTGTCGGCGTGGTAGTGATATTTTGCAATCCAGAACAGGGTGTTCAGGTCGCGCAGCCCGCCTTTGCCCTCTTTGACATTGGGCTCCACCAGATAGCGCGTGTCGCCCGAGCGGGCATGCCGTGCATCACGTTCCGCCAGCTTGGCTGCAATGAATTCTGCGCTGCTGCCTGCAACGACTTCATCGTCAAAACGCCGCGACATTTCGTCAAAAAGCTGCTGGTTGCCGGTGATCAGCCTGCGATCCAGAACAGCGGTGCGAATGGTGAAATCGCTGAGCGAGAGGCGGATGCATTCGTCCACCGAGCGCGTGGCATGGCCAACTTTGAAGCCCATGTCCCACAAGAGATAAAGCAGAAACTCGGCGCATTGCTCTCCCAACGCCGTTTGCTTATAGGGCAGCAGAAACAACAGATCGATATCTGACCCCGGCGCCAGAGTACCCCGGCCGTAGCCACCAACAGCCAGCACCGCCACGCGTTCAGCCGACGAGAGGTTGGGCGTGGCAAAAACATGGGTCAACGCAAAATCGCTGATAGCCCGGATCAATTCGTCCTGCAGCCACGAGATCCGGCGCGCGCACAAAATGCCGCTGCCGTCTTCAAACAGCATGGCCTCTATGGCCTTGCGCCCCTGTTTGTTAACGCTGCGCATATGCTGCAACAGCGCCGCGCGGCTGTCACCGCCGCTTCTGGCAATTTCGCCGATATCCGCAAGCAGCTGTGCCACGTCCAGTATTTCAGGACAGCGCAGATCCGGCTGTTGATCGGGCGAATTAGATAAACGGGCTTTGGCTTGTCTTGCGGCCATGACTCAACGTTATCACGAGCTATCGGACGCAAAACCGATGCACGCTTTTGCGGGAACTGCAGTCTATAATCCCATTCTCCTCCCGGAGCAAAGTGAACCGGTCAGAGTTTTGACAGTCGTTTCAACTCATACACCGCTTCCAGTGCATCACGCGGGCTCATCTGGTCCGGATCAAATGCCGACAGAGCCTCCAGCACTGGAGAGATCTTCTTTTCTTCCGGCACAGGGCGGCTCAGCATGGAAAACAGCGGCAGATCATCAATAATCGCCGCCCGCTTTTCACCCTGCTCGCTTTTTTCCAGCTCTGAAAGGACATGGCGCGCCCGTTCAACAACCGCTGCCGGAAGGCCGGCAAGGCGTGCAACCTGAATGCCATAGGAGCGATCTGCCACCCCGGCTTTCACCTCATGCAGAAAAATGACCTCGCCTTCCCATTCCTTGACGCGCATTGTCGCATTGCTGAGCCGTGACAGGCGAGACGACAGCGCCGTCAGCTCATGAAAATGAGTGGCAAACAACGCACGGCATCGATTGGCATTGTGCAGATGCTCTACCGCCGCAAAGGCTATCGAAAGCCCGTCATAGGTGGATGTGCCCCGGCCAATCTCATCCAGAATAACCAGTGTGCGCGGTCCTGCCTGGTTGAGAATGGCGGCGGTTTCAACCATTTCCACCATGAAGGTGGAGCGGCCCTCTGCCAGGTCATCCGAGGCGCCCACCCGTGAAAACAAGCGGTCAACCACCCCTATTCTGGCTCTGCCCGCTGGAACGAACGATCCCATCTGCGCAAGGACCGCAATCAACGCATTCTGCCGCAGAAACGTGGATTTGCCGCCCATATTCGGGCCAGTCAGCAGCCAGATCGCGCCGCCCTGCACCTCTGCCCCAACCGGGGGAGAAAGGTCGCAATCATTGGCAACAAAAGCATCGCCGCCACTGGCCTTCAATGCAGCTTCAACCACCGGGTGGCGGCCATTTTCAATGCAGAAGGACAGGCTGTCATCCACCTCCGGCCGCACCCAGCCATTGGCACGCGCCAGTTCTGCCAGGGCAGCGGAGACGTCCAGAATGGCAAAGCTTTCCGCTGCGCGGCGCAGGGCAGCAGTTTCCTGAAGCACCACGTCACGCAAGTGGTCGAAAGCTTCCAGCTCCAGCCGCAGCGCTGTTGCGCCTGCCTCGACAATCCGGGATTCAAGGTCGCCCAGCTCCACAGTGCTGAACCGCATGGCGTTGGCCATTGTCTGGCGGTGAATGTAACCGGAATAGGAGGACAGCAGCGTCGGCCCTTGAGACTCGGGCACCTCGATGAAAAAGCCAAGCACATTGTTGTGCTTGATCTTCAGGCTCTTCAGCCCGGTCTCATCGGCGTAATGCTGCTGCAAACCGGCAATGTAGCGGCGGGATTCATCGCGCAAGCCGCGCGCCTCATCCAATGCCGGGATGGCACCGCTGGCTATAAAGCCGCCATCGCGCTTCTGAAGCGGCAGTTCTTCCGCCAGCATCGTATCCAGTTTCTGCAAAAGCTCTACCGGCAATTTCTGAAGATGCTGAACCGCTCCAGCCAGTTCCGCGGGCAAATCATGCCCGGCCAAAATTTCCACTGTTTGCCGGGCACGCTCCAGCCCGCTCATTACCGCGCCAAGATCCCGCGGGCCCGCCCGGTCCAGCGACAGCCGGGAAATTGCCCGCTCAATATCCGAAGTGCCCTTGATGGTCAGTCGAAAGGCATCGGCCAGCACGGGCTCTTCGACAAAAAACTCCACACAGGCCAGCCGCTGCGCAATTTCCTCTGAATCGGTCAGAGGCTGCGCCAATCGCGAGGCCAGCACCCGGCACCCGGCCGCTGTAACCGTGCGATCAATGGTTGCCAGCAACGAGCCCTGCGTCTTGCCCGACAGTGTGCGCGTCAATTCCAGACTGGCGCGGGTTGCGGGGTCAATCATCATGACCGAACCGGCACTCACCTTGCGCGGATAGTCCAGAGCGGGCCGCGCAGCAAACTGGGTTTTGCCAAGGTAAGAGATCAGCGCCGCCGCGGCCGCCAGTTCCGCGCGTGAAAAATCGCCATAGCCCGCCAGGGTGCTGACATCAAAAAACCGGCATATTCGCTCCTGCGCCGTAGCACCGTCGAACAGCACGGCGGGCTCTGCTCGCGCTGCGCGTTGCAGGCGGCGAACCAGCGCAACCATTTCCGGCTCACGCGCCAGATTGTCCGGATAGATCACCTCGCTCGGCTCCAGCGCCAGAACATCGGTTGCCAGCAAATCCGGCTGGGTGCTGGTCAGTCGAAACAGACCGGTCGAAAGATCTGTCCATGCGAGCGCATAGTCGCCAGTCGCGCTGCCACCCAGGCGTGCAATGCTGACGAGAAAATTCGGCCGCCCCGGTTCCAGCAGCGTTTCCTCGGTTATAGTGCCGGGCGTAACCAGACGCACCACCTGCCGCGCCACCACAGATTTGGAACCACGTTTGCGCGCTTCCGCCGGGTCTTCTGTCTGTTCACACACGGCCACACGAAAACCATGCGCGATCAGACGCTGCAAATAATCATCAGACGAAACAACCGGCACTCCCGCCATAGGAATGTCGTCACCCTGATGCTTGCCACGCTTGGTCAGCGTTATACCCAGCGCAGCCGAAGCAATGATGGCATCGTCAAAAAACAGCTCGTAAAAATCGCCCATCCGGTAAAACAACAGGCAATCTGTATTCTGTGCCTTGATTTCCAGATATTGCGCCATCATCGGTGTCGGCGCGGCTGTAACTTCATTCATGCGGTATATCCGGAAATGACCTGACAGGGATTTTGAAATTGACGCATGTCTTCATCTAACGCCCCGTGGAAGGGGATGGAAGCTGCAGGCCTGCTTCATCCACGCCTTATTGCATGGTGTTAAATCACTGCCACTTGAAGCAGGACCACTTGCGCACGATAATAATGCTGTGGTCTTCATCTGCCATTCATATGTGCCACAGCACAATGATCTCAAAACAAGAAGTTGATGTATAAGGATGCCACTCATGATCCGCAGGTTTGGTCTCGTTGCCGCCCTGACATTTGGACTCGCGGGAGCCGCTACGGCGCAATCCTCTATATATGATTACGCCCTGCAGCATCCAACTGAAGACGCTGCCCTGACCACACCGCCCTCACTGGGCGCGTCCGTGCCGCAGAATGTGCAGTTGCATCAGGCCGACGACGGCAACGGTGTTTACGGCTATTTTTTCTATGATGGCCGACCGGTCATTGTGGACCTCGGCACCCGTTCCATCGTGCGGATAGGCTGAGGAATCACGGCTTGTCCTCAGCCAGATAAGTTCTGATCTCATTTGCAAAAGACCGGGCCAAGGCAGAATTTGGCCAATGTTCGGGCCAGACAAGGTTGAGGTTGAACATCAATGCGGGTCGAAAAGGCCGCAATTGCGCCAGGCCGCCTGGAACCTGGGCAGCGGTAAGGCGATCCACGATGGAAATGCCGACTCCGCGCATAACCAGTTCCATTGCCACCGATGTCCAGAACACCCTGACGCGGCGACGCGTATAAACCTTCTCCCTGTCCAGAAGTGCTTCCAGCCAGAATTGTGTGCGGTCATTGTGGTCATATGTGATCAGATCACGACCCTGCAAATCGCTGATCTCGATAATGTCCTTGCTTTCCAGCGGATCGCCGGGCGGCAGCGCGCAAAACAACTCAAGATCGGCGAGAGGCTCTATCACAATGCCGGGAATTTCGGCGAAGCAGAAGCAGACACCCATATCCACCTGACGCGCGGCCACCCATTCCAGAATTCGGCTGGAACTGCGCGTCTGCAAGGCAAAGGAAACCGATGGGCGGTCCTTGAGAAAATTGGCGACGATTTCCGGCATTGCCGTCAGAGATAGAAGCGGCAAACAGGCAACCGTCAGATGGCCATGGCGGTCTCCACTCAAATCCACCATGAATTTTTCAAGCTGCGAGAGCCCTGTAAACAGCCGCTCTACCTGATCAAACAGCGCCACACCTTCCGGGGTCGGAACCAGCCGCCCGCCATGGCGTGCAAACAATGACAGTTTCAGCCGCCGTTCCAGTTGAGCAATGTATTTGCTGACTGCCGGTTGAGAGATGACGAGGCGTTGCGCCGCCTTTGAAACGGAGCCCTCGATCATAACTGCCTGGAATATTTCGATCTCACGAATGTTCAAAGGCCAGCACTCCATAACCAGCAGGTTATATATCGTGTAGAAATATGTATTTGCAACCCGAAAACGCCCGAGATAGCACTATGATATTAAGTTATCTTGCGGAGTTATCGTGGTTGAATCCTACACGCCCATGCAGCTTGCATTCTCACAAAAAGTATATTTGGACAATCTTGCACTATTGCAAGGAGACATCTCCAAAAAATCTTTAGGCTGCATTATTATATTTGACCCGGAAAGCATATACTGGCTTACGGGATACAGATCTATCGGCTACTTTACCTTTCAATGTGTATTAATTCTTCCTGATGGCAAGCCGATCATGATTTCCCGGCAGGTCAACCACGCGATCGCGCTGGCCAATGCCAATATTGCCGAATTTGTTGCCATTGAGGACACGCAGGACCCTGTTGATATTCTGGTCAAGGTTTTGAACCAGAGGATCTCACAAGGCAGCCTGATCGGGCTGGAAACTGAATCAACCTATCTCAATGTGCGGTCCTACAAACGCCTGGACGCTGCGATGCAGGGGCGTCTGGTGGACTGGGGTGGCGTCATAGAACAGGCCCGCACCATCAAGACGCCAGAGCAGCTTGATTTCATGCGGCAGGCGGCAAAAGCCGCCGTGGCCGGGCTTGATGCGGCCGTACAGGCCGTAAAACCTGGCTGCACTGAAAACGACCTCGCGGCCGCGATGCTGAGCGGCGCAACCAAGGCTGGCAGTGAATATACCCGCGTGCCACTGGTGGTAACCGGCCCGGCCACGGGCGTTTGCTTCACCACCTGGGAAAGACGGCAGGTGCAGCGTGGCGATGTCGTATTTCTGGAGGCGGCGGCCAATATCAACCGCTACCATGCCATGATTGCCCGCAACTGCATCGTTGGCCCGGCCACGGCAGAGCACAAGCGATTTGCGCAGATCGTCATAGATGCACTGGACGCCGCAATTGCGGCCATCCGACCGGGTGTCACATCCGGGTCTGTGGATGCAGCCTGCCGCTCGGTCTTCGAAAGCAATGGTCTGGGCCAATATTTCGACCATCGCACAGCCTATGGCATCGGCATCGGCTTTCCGCCCAATTGGGCCGAAGGGCGCTTTCTGGCGCTCAAACCCGATGATGAAACCATTTTGCAACCTGGCATGACGTTTCACCTTGTTCCATCGCTGTTTATGCCAGCCTTCTGTTTCATGAGCAGCGAAAGCGTTGCAGTGACTGACGATGGCTGTGAAGTGCTGACAGATTATCCGCGCAAGCTGATTGAACTGGATTTTTAAAAACAACAAAATCAAGTGCTTCGTAGAATTTGAAGCTCGGAAGGACTGACATGCGGGCAAACTGGATTTATCCGACAGCGGCGATATTGCTGTGCATTCTGTTGTGGCAATTGAGCATTTCGGTGTTCAACTTTCCGCCCTACCTGGTGCCGCCGCCGCTGCAGGTGCTGGAACGTCTGTACAACAATGCAGGGTTTTTGCTCTACCATTCCTGGATTACGACGATCGAGTCGTTGGGTGGCTTTTTCCTCAGCATCGTCATCGGCATTCCCCTTGGCATTCTGTTGGTCTGGTCACGCACGCTGGACCGCGCCATCATGCCCTTGCTGGTTGTGTCGCAAGCCTTTCCGAAAGTCGCCATTGCGCCGCTGATCATCATCTGGTTCGGGCTGGGGCTTTTTCCCAAAGTTCTGATCGCATTTTCCGTGGCGTTCTTCCCCATCGTCGTCAGCACCATTGCCGGCATGCGCTCGGTAGATTCCGACATGAATGATCTGGCCCGCTCCATGCAGGCTTCCGCGTTGAAAACCTTCCTGCGGATCCGGTTGCCATATGCCATGCCGCAGATTTTTTCCGGCCTGAAAGTTGCCATCGCCTTTGCCACGGTCGGCGCGGTCGTTGGCGAATGGGTGGGTGCAGAAAGCGGCCTTGGTTACCTGCTGCTGGCCGCCAATGCCAATCTGGACACGACATTGCTGTTTGCCGTGCTGGTGGCGCTGATGATCATTGGTCTTGTACTCTACTATGCCGTTGAAATTGCCGAGAAAATTATGATCCCGTGGCACATCAGCGTGCGCGGTGACGAAAGAACCTCATAAGAAGAAGCATCCACTGTATCAATCATTATCCAATGGAGAGAAAAATGGCGTTCGGACTATTGAAAGGCGCGGTCGCATTGACTGCAACCGTTGTGATGACCGTATCCGCATGGGCTGATGACACCATCAGGTTCCGCCTTGATTACAGTATTTATGGCACACACGCACCATTCTACCTCGGCATTGAGCAGGGGCTCTACAAGGATGAGGGCATTGAACTGACCATCGGCGAGGGCAGCGGCTCCAGCAACACTGCCAAGCTTCTTGCGCAGGGCACGGACCCCATCGGCTTCCTGGATTACGGCACGATGGTGAAGGGTATTGCAGCAGGAATGCCGCTGAAGGGAATTTTTGCGGTTCATCAGAAGTCGCCGATGATCATTATCAGCCATGCAGAGAACCCGGTGAAATCGCCAAAGGATCTGGAAGGCAAAATTCTTGGCATGAGCCAGTCTGAATCGACTGCGCAAATGTTTCCGGTTCTGGCTGCAATTAGCGACACCGACCCGGCCAAGGTCAACGTGATTTCTCCGGCAGTTGGCGCCAAAACGGCTTTGTTTCTGCAAAAGCGCGCAGATGCCATTACCGGTGTGACATATTTCCATTTGCCACCGCTTGAAGCGCAGGGAGCAGAGCTGGAATATTTCCTTTATTCAGACTTCGGCATCAATGCGCTGGAAGGTGGCATTGCCGCAAACACCGAGTGGCTGGCTGCAAACCCCGATCTGGCCAAACGCTTCATTTCCGCCACAAGCAAAGCGTTCGAGATTGCCAAGGCTGAACCGGAGAAAGCTGTTAATGCACTGATCAAGCAGCGCCCGGACCTCCAGCAGAACCGCGATATGCTCATCCGGCAACTGGAATTGTCGATGGAAGCAACTGCCACTCCCAATACAGAGGGAATGCCACTGGGCAAAATGGCAGAGGCTGACGTGCAGGCAATGTTGGACCAGTTCGTCCAGTCTGAGCAGATCAAAGAGGGGATGACTCCGGCAGAAGTCTATTCCAACGAATTTATTGTCGAGTAAATCATGCTGAAATCAGACAATCCTGCGATCGAGATCCAAAACGTTACCCAGCATTTCGGGAAATTTCAGGCTCTTGATCGTATTGATCTTGATATACCGCAGGGTCAGTTTCTGTCTGTACTTGGGCCATCGGGGTGCGGCAAAAGCACCTTGATGCGCGCAGTTGCAGGTCTGGTTCCCCCTACAACCGGCACAATCAAAATCGCAGGCGATCAGGTCGTCAAGCCGCATCCCGATGTTGGCATTGTCTTCCAGCGCTCAACACTGCTGCCCTGGCGCAGTGTTGTTGGCAACATCACCCTGCAACTGGAAATGCGGGGCAAATCCGTCGATGCCTATCGCAGCAGGTTGAATGAGCTGATTGAGCTGACCGGTCTGGCCGGGTTTGAGGAAGCGCTGCCGCACCAGCTCTCAGGTGGCATGCAACAGCGCGTTGCCTTGTGCCGCGCGCTGATCCACGACCCGAAAATCCTGCTGATGGACGAGCCTTTCGGCGCTTTGGATGCCATGACGCGCGAAACAATGAATCTTGAGCTGCAGCGCGTCTGGCTGGAAAGCCGCAAGACCGTGATGTTCATCACTCACTCCATTTCCGAAGCGGTTTTTCTGTCCGATCGAATTGTAGTGATGAGCCAGCGGCCCGGTCGTGTTGCCATGACCATTGACGTCGATCTGCCTCGGCCGCGCAACTACACCATGGTGGGCGATCCGGTGTTCATCGAGGCCACAACACAAATACGCAAGTGCTTCGACGCCGCGGGAATGACAGAATGACGGAAGCGACCGAAATTCGCTACGATGAAGGGCCGTATCATCGGGCGCGTCTGGGTTTCATCTGCGTTGCCAATGCCGGACTGACTGAGGGCGATCTGTTTGCCATGCGCCCCCCGGGCGTTGGACTTTCCATCACCCGTGTGCGCATGCGCGCTGACTGCACGATTGACAACCTTGCAGGGATGGACGCCGATCTGGATGCGGCAATGGCGACGCTGTTTCCTCACCGCGATGACATGGATGTGCTCTGCTATAACTGCACTGCAGGCAGCTTCGTGATTGGTGAAAACCGGATTATAGAACGGATGCAGAGCGGGCGTTCCGGGATGCGTGCAACCACGCTTCTGTCCGGCACAGTCGCGGCTTTGCGGGCTGTAGGTGCATCACGCATTGCCATCGCGACCGCCTACACGGACGACATCAACGAACTCGAGGCTGATTATTTTCGGCACAGCGGTTTCGACGTCGTGAACATTGCGGGTCTGGGCCTGTTGAAAGACATTGATATGAACCGTATTGCCCCGGACTATCTGGCGGACTTTGCCAAATCTGTGAACCGGCCGGATGCGGACGCGGTTTTCATCAGCTGCGGCGCGTTGCGCTCGACACCCATTGTCGAGCAGCTTGAGCAGGAGTTGGACAAGCCGGTGATCGGCAGCAATCAGGCGAGCATGTGGAATTGCCTGCGATTGGCCGGAATAGACGACCGCATGGAAGGCTTTGGCCGACTGTTCAGGCTGTAAACAGCTTCAGGCGGCAAAGCGCCCTGCGTCACTGCCATAGTGCGATACATAACGCTCGCTGATATTGGCGACCGGCAGAACAATCAGCACATCCGTGGTGCCAAATTGCATGTCCACCACAGCACCGTCGCCAACGTGCCCACCCAGCCGCAGATAACCTTTCAGCAAAGGCGGCATTGCTGCCAGCGCCCGCCGCGCGTCTGCGCATGAGCCGCCCTCTCCCAGCGGCACACGCCGCGCCGGAAGTGCGGTGACCTGCCATTCCTGCGGCGGGCGGGCATTTTCCCGGAGAAACGACAGTGGCAGTTCAAGTGCACGCGGATCTGTGCCGGAAAAAGACGCACAGCCAAACAGGACATCAATCCGGTGGTTCAGCACATAGGACCAGATACCTTGCCACAAAAGCTCGACCGTGCGCTTGCTGCGATAGTCTTTCAGCACGCAGGAGCGCCCCAGTTCCAGAAAGCGCTTGTCCGGATGGCGCGCCACCAGCGTGCTGATGTCAAATTCCTGCGCCGTATAAAAGCTTGCACCTGCCGGCAGCATTTCCTGCCGCAACAGGCGGTAAGTGCCGACAATCTGCTCTGTGACCGTGCCGGGCAGGCTGGTATCTATGACCAGAAGATGATCACACAGCCGGTCAAACTGATCGGAGTCCAGTCGTCGCACACGCTGAAGAGGCGAGGCCTTGGCCCGCATTTCCTGATAAAAAACCCGGTAGCGCAGAGCCTGCGCCGCCCGAACTTCCAGCCGGGATCTGGCAATGCGGGTTTCCAGCGGCCCAATGCGACCCAGCACCGGTGATGCGCTGTCATACGAGGTGAACCGAACCACGGGTGCTGCCAGCCTGAAGGCATGGCTCATTGCAAATTCACGCATGTCCCGACTGCCCCCCGGCCTGTTTTTATTGCAGGCGTCACCGCCCGGCCCTCCATCATATGAGCAAAATCTGTAGCCAGACTTCACAACGCTTTGATGAACGGCAAACTCTATCTTACTCGTGGTCTGCCTTTCCAGCAATCAACGCTTTTTCAGCTTTTGCGCGGCGTGGCTGAAAGACAAACTCGTCCAGGAAGATCAACGCTGCGCCAACCGTGATGAACACATCCGCCAGGTTGAAGACCGCAAAAGACCAGACGGGGGTGTGAAAATAGAAATAGTCTGTGACGTAGCCCAGAGTCAGCCGGTCAACCAGATTGCCAATCGCCCCGCCAAAAATCAGTGCAAAGGCAAAATGCGTCAGCCCACGCTCACGCGGGGTGCTGGACCACAGCCACAGGGCAAACAGCAGCACCAGAATGGACACTGCCGCCAGCGGCAGGCCACCCAAGTCCGAGAACATGGAAAACGCAATTCCGGTATTGCGCGCGTGCAGCAGCGAGAAGAATGGCAGCAGCGTTATGCTGGAACCCAAAGGCATGCTTGTGGCCACCACCAGCTTGATGAACTGGTCGAGAAAAATGGCCGTCACGACGATGAAGACATTTCCCAGAATGAATTTCACGGCGTTTCTCCAGCATTGTCCAGCTGCAAACTGGCGCGCCGGGCTTCAAATATCATCAGGCCTGTGGCAATGGCCAGATTCAGGCTGTCTGCCTTGCCAGATTGCGGAATGCGCACCAGCACGTCGCACGCTTTGGCAAGCCCCTCTGTGAGCCCCGCCTGTTCATTGCCCATCAACAAAACCGTCTGCTGCTTGTTATAAGCCGGCTCACGGAAGTCGGTTGTGCCGGCCATGTGGGTGCCGGCAACGAGGCCTTTAAACCCCGCCCGCCAGCCGAGGAAAGCGCCCTCGCTCATGCGGATGATTGGCACGGCGAAAATAGAACCCATGGTGGCGCGCACAGTTTCCAGCGAAAACGGGTCCACCGTATCTCCGATCAGCACCACACCCTTAACACCCGCGGCATCCGCAGTGCGCAGAATGGTACCCAGATTTCCCGGGTCGCGCACACGGTCCAGCGCAACCAGTACACCATCGCCGCCCAGATCCAGCTTGCCGATTGTGGTTGTCTGCTGGCGGAAGACCCCGACGGCGCTTTGGGGATTGTCACGCCGGGTCACCGCGGCCAGAACCTTGTCCGAGACCTCCAGAAGATCGGCACCGCTGGCCACCGTGCGTGCGGCAGCCTTGCTGAGAACCGGATTGTGCAGCTGGTTTCGCGCAACAATCAGCGTGTCGATCTGCCAGCCGCTATCCAGCGCATCCAGAACCAGCTTCAAACCTTCTGCCATGAACAGGCCGGTTTCCTCCCGCCCCTTACGCAAGGCCAGATTGCGAATGTCCTTGATGATCGGGTTGGAAATGCTGGTGATTTCCTTGACCCGGCCCGGTGCCGAAGTTGGCGCCATCCTGTGACCGTTATCCGCCTTGTTTGTCATGAGCCGACCCATCTGGAAAACAGCGATGTCGAAAGCAGGCGGGGGTCATCCCCCGCCTCCCGGATGATCAACTCACCGGATTGAATGACACCGCCAAGGCCGCGGCAATGATCTTCCATCAACGCAGCCAATGAATAAAATGATGATCTGATCGAATAAGCGGTCAGAATCAGTGAAATCGGGTTCTCGGACAGCAGTCCACGCATCAGCGACAGGAGATAGGGCAGATCCTCGAAAATCTGCCACACTTCGCCTTTCGGTCCACGGCCAAATTTCGGCGGGTCGAGAAGAATGATGTCATAGCGCGAATCACGGCGCATTTCGCGTTCGGCATAGCGCACCGCATCCTCACAAATCCAGCGGATTGGCTTGTCTTCCAGCCCCGCCAGTTCCTGATTCTGCCGCGCCCACTGAATGGCCTTTTTGGAAGCATCAACATGTGTGACTTCCGCTCCGGCCCTTGCCGCCAGCAAGGATGCAAGGCCCGTATAGCCAAAAAGATTCAGAACCCTGACGGGCCTGCCAGCGCGCTTGACGGCCTCTTCAACAAAGCGCCAATGCGCCGCCTGCTCCGGAAAAACACCAACATGCCGGTAGGAGGTAAAGCGCCCCAGATAGGGCAACCCATCTTGGGCCATGGGCCATGTTTCGCCAAGATCACCATTGGGAAAGCGCCAACGCCCAGTGCCTTCCTCGTCCGTATCCCCGGTGAAAACAGCATCGGCCGCGTCCCACTCACTCGCAGAAAGACGCGGACGCCAGATTGCCTGATTCTCCGGCCGTCGAATGGTTATCGGTCCATAACGTTCCAGCTTTTCGCCGTCACCGGAATCCAGCAAGGCATAATCTGACCCAGGCTCTACCGTTAAAATCTCCGGCATCTGCAAGTCGGGCCGGGCGCCTGAGTGGTAGCGGATATCCGGGCGCGTGGACCGCGCTTCTTCCCCGCGCTCTGCCGCGCTGGGGCGTGCAGCTGGCTCTGCGGCAGGCTCTGGCGGCCGTGGGCGGGCTGACTGCACGCGCTTTTGCACAGGCCGAGCTGTATGCTCTTTGCCATAGGCAAGTTTGGTGCGGTTGTTCTTATCCCGAATTTTCTTCATGTCATGGCTATAGATTGGCGTGTCGCGGGTGGAAACCGGGCAATCGATTTATCTTTCGTTTCCGGTGTATTTATACAGATGCGAGTAAAATTATAGCTGCTGAGAGCGTCAATGTATCTTGAAGACAGCCTTCACCTGCCTCTGCCACGCCAGACCGTATGGGAAGGCCTGAACAATCCCACCGTGCTGAAAGCCTGTATTCACGGCTGCGAGACGCTGGAATGGCAGTCTGCCGACCAGTTGCGCGTAACGGTGGCCATCAAGCTGGCAATAGCGCGGGTGCGGTTCAATGGCACCATTACACTGCAGGATGTTGTTGCTGGCGAAAGCTATACTCTGCAAGCACAGGGCAGCGGAATTACCGGCTTTGCCACCGGCTACGCCAAGGTAAAGCTGTTGGATGAAGGGGCAGGCACCCGCCTGGAATTTCAGGCTGGTGCCAAAGCCGGCGGCGCGCTGGAAAAGCTGGGCCATGAGTGGATAGAGAAGGCTGGGAAAAAACTTGTCAGCCGGTTCTTTGAAAGATTCTGCGAACAGGTGACCCTCCACCTGATCCAGCCCGGTTCATAAACCCGGTCAGAACTTCAGGATTTCACCGGTACCGCCAATGGTTGTGCCCGCAGGTCGGGGAGTAAGTCGCGCTCTTCGCGCAGGCGGCGCAGCCTTTCGTTGGAAACTTCGACCTCATGACGAAGCTCTTCAACCTCACGCCGGCGACGTGCAGCACGCGCCCGGTAGTGAGATTGCGTCAGCCACGTTCCGAGCCCACCCAGAAGCAGTCCGAAAATAACCCCGGCCAGCAGCAGGACAAACAGCGGCGCGCTGATGGCATATTGCGGCATGGTGCCGAAGACATCCAGCGACACGGTCACCGGGTGCCGGTTGACCACGCAGAATATCACCAGCAGAATTGCCAGTGGCACACCGATCAGAAGCATCAAAAATCTGGATAACATTCTTGCGATACCGCCTGTTTGTCTGACGCGGCGCACAGCATTCTGTCCGCCGCCTCTGAATAGATAAACCCGGAACCTGCCGCGTCAATCTTTCAATGAAGAGCTCAATCAGAGTTCAGGCGCTCACGAAGCTCTTTGCCTGCCTTGAAAAATGGAACCCACTTTTCCTCAACTTCCACCGCGTCACCCGTGCGCGGGTTGCGGCCGGCCCGTGGCGGGCGATTCTTGACCGAAAATGCACCAAAGCCCCGCAGCTCTACGCGGTTGGACTCACACAGTGCATCCGTAATCTCGTCGAAGATCGCGTTCACAATGGTTTCCACGTCCCGCTGATACAGATGCGGGTTGCGATTGGCTATAATTTGCACGAGTTCGGATTTGATCACGCAGTTTGATCCTTCAGACTAAACCCCGGAGGGCTGAATGCCAGCATCCCCGCACACCGGGGCGGAGGATTCTGGCGGTTAAACTTTATCGGCAGATGTGGCGGCGCTGGCTCTCCAGCAGACACATCACTGCCTCTTATTGCTCCGAACGACCCGGAAAAGGTTGCCAGAGCGACAACAGACCGTCAAGTTGCGCGCCTTTTCCAAACAGCGCTTCAGACAGGGTTTCGGCATCCGGGCTCAAGCCCAGGACCGAAAACACGGCTGAGCGGAAAAACGGCAGTCCGCCTTTGCGGCTGGGCTCATGTTCAACAACCCGCAGAGCGGGGGAAACTCCTTTTTCCTCTTCGAGCCAACGGCGCGTTTCAACATCTCCACCCAGTGCATCCACCAGCCCGTTGGCCAGTCCCTGCTCTCCGGTGAAGATTGAACCATCCGCTAGACGGCGCACCACTGCTTCGTCAAGCGGGCGCCGCTCCACCACAATGCCAACAAACCAGTCATAGCTGTTCATCACCAATCGACGAATCATTTCAATCGCTTCGGCCGGTGCCGGTGCAAAGGGGGATGGCTCTGCCTTTAATGGGCCAGAACGCACGGCATCAAGCCGGACACCCACCGTTTCCATCAGGCGTGATGCATCGGCATACTGAAAAATAACGCCGATCGACCCAACGATGGAGGAATTATGCGCCACAATCCGGTCTGCACCAAGTGCCACCATATAGGCGGCGGAAGCACCAAGCGTGCCGATTTCTGCGACGACCGGCTTTTTCTCTGCCAGCCTGCGCACGGCGTGATAGAGCGTTTCTCCGCCCACCGTAGTGCCGCCGGGTGAATTGATCTTCAGCACCACCGCCTGAACGGATGGATCCTGCCCAAGCTTTTCCAGAAGCTTAAGCCGATCATCATCTTCGGTGATGACACCGGAAATTTTCACCGATGCAATTTGTGCGCCACCGGGAAAGCGCCTTTCGGCTCCGCCCAGATAAAACGCGCCCGCCACAAGGGCCAGAAGCACCAGGGCAAGCGCTGCGAGCCGCCAGAAACCAAGCTTTCGGCGCAAACGGCGGCGGTCAATCCAGTCTTGTGCAGTCATTGTCTGCTTCCATTTTCCCGGCATCAGCGCTTTGAACAGCGGCGAATATCTTTTCCAGCATCAAATGCCAAGCTTGGCAAATGTCCGAAAGAATCTTTCCTTTACCATCCAAAAACCGCATATGCGTTATAACGCAGCTACTCATTGTGTTATATGGCGTGAATTGACCTGATTTCATGAACCATAAATTGAACGGAATTGGCGATTGACCCTCGGCAGAAAAGCGCCGCATCAACAGCCTGGTGCAATAGCCACCGGGCAGGCGCGTCCAGCGGCAGAATTTGCGCGGGCCAATCAGCACGCGCGGCGGGTTCGCAGGCTGAAAGTTGCCCTGCCCTTGCTGGCGGGCGCAATTATTGTTGCGGGACTGGCCGCAACCTGGCTGGCCCGCTCTGCACCGGTTGACCTGACCGTGGCTGCAACCACCATTCAGAACGGCCAGCTCGTCATGGAAGATCCGCGCATGTCGGGCAAGGACAAGAATGACCGGCCCTATTTCGTGACGGCGCAACGTGCCATGCAGGCGCTGGACCGTACGGGAGCAATTGACCTTGAGGGTATCAACGCCAATCTGACCCTTGACCCGGAAACCACTGCCGAGATTGCCGCTCTGGCCGGACGCTACGACCCGAAAGCCGAGGTTCTGCGGCTCTATGACTCCATAGAAGTTACAACTTCCAATGATATTGTTATCCGTCTATCCAGTGCGGATATTTTGTTGAATGACGGAAGACTTGAGGGCAACGGGCCCGTATACATACAGACACCCAACCAAACCTTGCAGTCTGGCAATGTCACAATCCAGAATGGGGGCGATCGGTTGACTTTCGGCAACCGCGTCAAGCTGACTCTCCTGCCCGCTGCTACCGGCGGAACAGACCAGCGGGCCGCTAACGACGAGTGACGAATATGAACCGTTTTGTAAAATTGATGGTCGCCCTTGCCGTTATGGCCCTGCCCTCGGCAGTTTATGCACAGCAAGGCGGCTTCGGGGAGAATTTCGGCGGGTTGCAGGTTCAGGGTGACCAGCCAATCACCATTGAATCGAACCAGCTGGATGTTGATGATGCAAACTCCATCGCCACATTTTCCGGTGATGTTGAGGTTGTGCAGGGCGAGACAATGATGCGTGCCGCCAAATTGATTGTGCATTATGTGCGCAAGGCGCAGGATGGAGCGCAAGCCGTTGCCACCAGCAACATGCCGGGCAATTCCAGCGACATCGACCGGCTGGAAGCGGAAGGCGATGTCTATGTCAAATCAACCGATCAGGTGGCGACGGCCAACCGCGCAGATTTTGACATGAAAACTCAGATTGTTGTGATGTCGGGCGACGTTGTGCTGACCCAGGGCCCCAATGTTGCAACGGGCTGCCGCCTGACAATTCATATGGAAACCAGCGTAGCCCAGTTGCAAAGCCGGGATTGCGGCGGCGCGGCGGCACCTGCCGGCGGGCGCGTGCGCATGTTGCTTTCACCCAACAGCCAGCCCAATGGCTGAGCGGTAACCGCAACGCGTTGATTTTTTTTGGAGTTACGCCGATTTCAGCCGAACATTCCCAAACCAAGCCCTTCTACACCAGCCCGGACGCCAATTCGGCGCATGGCACGCTTGTGGCGCGTGGCATTACCAAGACCTATCGCGGACGCCGGGTTGTGGATGGCGTGCAGGTTGGTGTTCGGCGTGGCGAAGCGGTGGGCCTGCTGGGCCCCAATGGCGCAGGCAAAACAACCTGCTTTTACATGATCACCGGCCTGATTGGCGTAGACAGTGGTCGGATTGAACTGGACGGGCACGATATTACCCGGGTGCCGATGTATCGACGTGCGCGGCTTGGCATCGGTTATCTGCCGCAGGAAGCCTCGATTTTTCGTGGTCTCTCGGTTGAAAACAACATTCGGGCCGTGCTGGAAGTGGTTGAAAAGGACAGTGCGGCGCGGGATCGCCAATTGACCGCGCTTCTGGAAGAATTTGGCATCAGCCATTTGCGCAAACAGCCTGCGACTGCCCTTTCGGGTGGTGAGCGAAGGCGCTGCGAAATTGCACGCGCATTGGCGTCGAGGCCCAATTTCATGCTGCTGGATGAGCCGTTTGCCGGGGTGGATCCGATTGCGGTGGCCGACATTCAGGAACTGGTGAGGCATCTGACCCGACGTGGCATTGGTGTGTTGATCACCGATCACAATGTGCGGGAAACCCTGGGGTTGATTGACAGAGCGTACATCATGCACGCGGGCGCTGTGCTGACGCATGGCACGCCGCAGGAAATTGTGGCGAACAGTGACGTCCGACGCATTTATCTTGGCGAGCAGTTTACCTACTAGCATTCCCGTTGAAGCGTTAATGCTTCGACGAAAGGACAATGCGGCAGGACAAAAGGCCTTCGCATTTCCCGCTGAAGCGGTAACGCTTCAGCGGCAGGACAATGCGGCAATACAATAGCCTTCGCATTTCCCGTCGAAGCGATAATGCTCCGGCGGCCAAAAGACCTTATTGAGCGGTGCGGGCCAATTTCGCAGCGGTTGGAGGCCAGAGCTTGACTCGTGCGTGACATCGCAGTTTTCTACTGATTGTGATTTTCGAGCGGAAATTCATGAATTTCTCCCTCAAACTTCAGGCCCGCCAGAGCCAGTCTCTGGCGATGACGCCGCAATTGCTACAGTCGATCCGGCTGCTGCAATTTGGCGCATTGGAGTTGCAGGCTTTTCTGGAGCACGAGGCCGAGCAGAACCCGCTTCTGGAGATCACCGTGGCACCGGCTGTCAGCTCTCAACGCTCAGAAATGGCCAGTACTGGCAGGGTGACAGACAACACGCTGGACAATCTGCCCGACAATCCGGCCTCACTGTATGGCCACGCGCTGGCAGAAGTGATCGACATTCTGAAAACCCCCGAAGACATCAGGATTGGCGAGATTCTGGTGCAGCATCTCGACCGGTCCGGATATATTCGAGCCCGCGCAGGCGATATTGCGCGCGATTTTTTATTGCCTGAGTCGGCCGTTCTGCAATGTTTGCAACGATTGCAGGCACAGGCAGAGCCTGCCGGATTGTTCGCTGACGATCTGCCAGGCTGCCTTTCATTGCAACTGGCGCGTCGCAACCGGCTGGATCCGGTCATCGCTTCGGTTCTCGCCCATCTGGATCTGCTGGCGCGTCGCGATTTTGCCGCATTGCGCCGCCTGACGGGGGAAGACGAAGCTGGCCTGTTGGATATTCTGGCAGAGATCCGCCATCTTGATCCGCGTCCGGGTATGCGATTTGCTCATGACACGGGCAACATGATCATTCCGGATGTAATTGTAGAACAGGCAAGCAGCGGCCACTGGCGGGTGCAACTGAATCAACGCGCCTTGCCACGCGTTCTGATAACTAGCGAAGCCGAAACGATGGTCAGACACTGCGGAACCGAGCACGAGCAGCAATATCTGGCGCAGTGTCGCAGCAGCGCCGGCTGGTTGATCCGCTCTCTCGATCAACGTGCAAAAAGCATTCTGCGGGTTGCCAGCGAAATTGTACGGCGACAGACCGGGTTCCTGCAGCATGGCATGGCGGGGCTGAAGCCGATGACTTTGGCGGCAATTGCCGAATCAGTCGACCTGCACGAATCCACCGTCAGCCGAGTTGCCGCCGGGAAATACATTCAGACGCCGCGAGGAACCTTTGAATTCAAACAGCTTTTCTCTGCTGCGATTGGCGCGTCCAGTGAGGGTGACTCCCATTCTGCAGAAAGTGTGAAGCAGCGAATCAAACGTCTGATTGCATCTGAGGCCTTGGGGCGGGTGCTGTCGGATGACGACATTGCCGCGTATTTAAAGCGGGATGGCATTGATGTGGCACGCCGTACAGTTGCCAAATATCGTGAGTCGCAGGGCATAGGGTCTTCGGTTCAGCGGCGTCGGGAGATGGCGGCAAAAAGTCTGGTGTCGTGACCTCCTACGAGATTTTGCAATCTTAAGTTTCGAAACCATCGGCCTTTGTTCTGCGTTGGTTGTATATGCACGCGAGAATGAGCACCCAGTTGCAAGTTTCGCTTGCTACCGCGCGTAAGGCGGATACGTTTATTCCTATGCAGGGATAAAGTGGGGCCGGTCAGAGCGGCGGACAAAATCTCTGCGGAGATAGAGGGAAGGAAAGCAAGTATGTCAATTCGCGTATCGGGCCGGCACATGGATGTCGGTGAGGCGTTTCGGACCCGGATTGAAGACCGGCTGATGGAACAGGTCGCGAAATATTTCGACGGCAACTATTCAGGTACCGTCGTTATCTCAAAGGAATCGTCCCGCTTTAATACAGATTGCTCATTGAGGCTTGATACCGGCGTTACCTTCCAGGCGGCCGGTATGGCGCATGACCCTGAAGCAAGCTTCGCCGAAGCTTGCGAACGAATTGAAAAACGTCTGCGCCGGTACAAGCGGCGTCTGAAAGACCACAAGGCTGCCGGAACCGGCAAGACCAGTGAAGTTGCCTATTCAGTCTTCGCACCCATCTCGGATGAGAGTGACGATGTGCCAGAAGACTACGCACCGGCAATTGTTGCGGAAACCTCGTTTCCTGTTGGCATTTTCTCGGTGGCTGGCGCAGTGATGGAACTTGACCGTCGTGACAGTCCCGTCGTCATTTTCAAAAATGCCGGCAGCGGTGAAATCAACGTCGTTTACCGTCGGCCAGATGGAAATGTCGGTTGGGTAGACCCCTCTACCTTGCTGAACCGAGCCTGATTGGCCTGAAATCAAACTTATGATGTGCCATGCGTCGTTGGATCACCCAACGGCGCATGGTTGTTTTTTTGACCTGGGATAGAAAAGCGATACAGATTTATTCGCTGATGCTGTAAACAGCCGCTGCATGGCCTTGGCCGGTCATAACCATAGTCATGGACATATTCTCGCTGATGCCAATCGATATCATAAGCCCCCAGGCTGTCATTTCATCGCTCAGGGGCCAATCCAAAAAGCAGATACTTCAGGAACTGGCAGAACGCGCAGCGCAGCTTGCCAACCTGCCCGAGCGTGAGGTTTTCGATGCTATCATCCGTCGGGAAAAGCTGGGCTCTACCGGCGTGGGCAATGGCGTTGCCATTCCGCACGGCAAGCTGAAGGAATTGAACAGGATTCTGGGGGTTTTCGGGCGAGCCAGCAGACCGGTGGATTTTGAGGCGCTGGATGACGAGCCGGTAGACCTTGTGTTTCTGCTTCTGGCACCGGAAGATTCAGGCGCCGACCACCTGAAGTCGCTTTCGCGCGTGGCCCGCCTGTTGCGCAATCCAGACGCTGTAAAGGCTCTTCGCAGCGCACCTGACGCCGCCGCACTTTACGATATCATTTCCCACAACTGACAAACCCAAATCCGCCAAAAGCGACGCGACCGAAATTGTGGACCAATTCCGGTCGCGGACCAACCAGATCAGTGCAGGCTTACCGTCTGCAATTCATTTTCGCTGGCGCTTGCCAGAATGCTGCCGCGATCATCCGAAACGGCAAGCGGAGTGCCATCTGCGGAAAACAGCGCCCATAATTTTATGCCTGGACGAATGGACTGTGCAGTAGGAAACCGCGCTCTTATATCATCCGACGACATACGGCGCAGATAAGCGACATGCCCTTCGCCAAGGGCTGCCAGTTCACGGTCACTGTATGGGGAGGAACGAACATCGACCATTTTCATGCTCCTTTCTGAGCAGTTCGAAATTGTTAATCTGCAACAACAATCTCGATTTTCTTGACGACACGCTCGGGTTTTGGCCTTGCCAGGTCAATCGACAAAAGGCCGTTCTTCAGTTCCGCCCCGATGATACGCATACCGTCTGCCAGCAGAAAACTGCGCTGAAAATGACGGGAGGCAATACCCCGATGCAGAAAATCCCGGTCTTTCTGATCCGCCTGTGAGCCCCGGATCGTCAGCTGATTTTCCTCGGTTGTGATGTCGAGATCACCGGAAGAGAATCCGGCAACAGCCAGCGTTATCCTGATGACCGTGTCTCCGCCCGCTTCCGGGTCCGGCTGTATCCGCTCGATATTGTATGGCGGATAGCCATCCCCGCTCTTCTGCAGCCTCTCCAGCGTTCTCTCAACGCCATCGAAGCCCAGAAGCAAAGGATTTGAAAACGGTGTCATCCTGCTCATATGCGACAAGTCCTTGTATCAAGCGACTTAAATGGTCAAAAGCCCAAACCTCGGCGCTTTTTCCCTTCTCGCATTATATGGCAACGCATCAGCGGTCCTTCAACATCTCCTTCAGTTTCAGGGGGGGAAACTTTGAAGAGTTTTTGTGTTTTCCCAACCGGCGCAGCGCCATAACCACATGATACAAAACAATTTCAGGCGCTAAACAATTGGAAATACAATAAAAATCTGGCTCAAAAAATACCGTCCGCAAATGAAGGATGCGCCCGCATTATGAATGAAGCGTTAAGCTATCGTCACAGGTCAGCTTGTGCGGGCACCTGGTGAAAAATTCAACGCAATGCCGTTGATGCAATGCCGTTTACCGGTGGGCGGCGGGCCATCATCGAAAATATGTCCGAGGTGACCACCGCAAGTTGCGCAATGCACCTCTGTGCGCGGCACAACAATCCGATAATCGGTGCGGGTACCGACCGAGCCGTCTATTGCCTCATAAAAACTTGGCCAACCGGTGCCGGAATCATATTTGGCGGTTGACGAGTAGACCGCCGTGTCACAACCAGCGCAATGATAAACCCCGCGCCGCTTTGATGCGTTCAACTGGCTGGAGAATGGACGCTCGGTCGCCTCCTGCCGCAGAACGGCAAATTGGTCCGGCGTCAGCTTTGCCCGCCACTCGGCGTCGGTCATTGTTACCGAAAAATTTTCGCTTTGAGCAAAGCCGCGTGAAACCGGCAGCAAAGACAGGGCCGCTGCGGCCATTAGAAATTGACGGCGCTGAAGCATGGTCTTCGCCTTTCCTGCGGTTGGAACCACATCCTGCACTTAAGCAGGCGAGCCTTTCATGGCGTTTCTGTGTCTGAAGACAGTCAACAGAACTTGAAACGAGCATACGGCCTGCAGCAACTCAAATATGCGCAAAACCGTTCCAGTCAACTTGCCATAACCCATTGTCTTGTTTGAAACGTAACCGTTTCAACGGGAAATAACTAATCATCAACACGCCCGCGCATCCGTTTGATGTCGGAGCGGCCTTTCTTTTCCTTCAGCCGCCGCTCGATTGCCCCTTTGCCAGGCCTCGTCTTGCGCCGGGGCGGTGGTGGCGGCACCAGCGCCCGCCGGACGAGTTCCACCAATCGCTCGCGGGCATCTTCGCGGTTTCGCTCCTGCGTGCGATAACGCGATGCCTCGATGAGGATCTCGCCATCCTTTGTGGCCCGCTGGCCAGCCAGCCTCAACAGCCGGTCCTTGACCTCAGCCGACAAGACCACCGAGGCCGCAGCCAGAAACCGCAACTGCACGGCCGTTGCAACCTTATTGACATTCTGCCCGCCGGGCCCGCCGGCGCGAATGAACACTTCTTCCAGTTCACTCTGCGGTATGGTCACCCGGTTGGAAACTACAATGCCGCTTTCTGAAACTGCCGGCATCATCCAGCCTCCAAATGCATGAAACCCGCACCGGTCGGGACCGGCACGGGCTTTATAGAGCTATTTCGGCAATGCGGAAACGCCGCGGCTTATGCCGAAGCGATTACTCTGCTGCCAGAGGCAGATTGGGAGCTGCCTTGCGCACCTCTTCATCCACATAGGCTTCGAACTTTTCGAAATTGGCGCGGAACATGCCAGCCAGCTTGCGTGCCTGCGCATCATAGGCTGCCTTGTCCTGCCAGGTTTCACGCGGGTTCAGAATGGCTTCTGGAACCCCGGGAACCGAAACTGGCACCTCGAAACCGAAGTTTTCATCCGTGCGGAATTCAACTTCACGCAAGGAGCCATCCAGCACGCCATTCAGCAATGCTCGTGTAACGCGGATCGGCATGCGCTGCCCCACGCCGTACGGTCCGCCCGTCCAGCCGGTGGAGACCAGCCAGCAATCCACCTTATGCTCGGCAATCAGCCGGCGCAGGAGGTTGCCGTATTCGGAAGGATGGCGCGGCATGAAAGGCGCACCAAAGCAGGTGGAGAAAGTTGCTTCCGGCTCTGTCACGCCCCGTTCAGTGCCAGCCACCTTGGCCGTGTAACCGGAGAGGAAGTGATACATTGCCTCGGCTGGCGTCAGGCGGGCAATTGGAGGCAAAACACCAAAAGCATCCGCCGTCAGCATCACGATGTTTTTCGGGTGGCCCGCCAAACCGGTTTCGCTGGCATTGGGAATATAGGGAAGCGGGTAAGCTGCACGGGTATTTTCCGTCAGGCTGCCATCTTCGAAATCGGGAACCCGATCTGCGTCCAGCACAACATTTTCCAGCACCGTGCCGAAGCGGCGGGTGACGGCAAAAATCTCCGGCTCTGCTTCTGCCGAAAGGCGAATGGTCTTGGCGTAGCAACCACCTTCAAAGTTGAAGATGCCATTGTCGCCCCAGCCATGCTCGTCATCGCCAATCAGCGTGCGGCGAGGGTCTGCCGAAAGTGTGGTCTTGCCTGTGCCGGAAAGGCCGAAGAACAAGGCCACATCACCATCCGGGCCGGAATTGGCCGAGCAGTGCATTGGCATCACATTGCGCGCAGGCAGGAAGTAATTCAGAACCGTGAACACAGACTTCTTCATCTCACCGCCATAGAGAGAACCGGCAATGAGGATAATCTTGCGTCTGAAATCACAGGCGATCAGCGTTTCGGAACGAACGCCATAACGTGCCGGATCAACCTTGAATGACGGAAAGTCAATAATTGTCAGTTCCGGAACAAAGTTTTCCAGCGCATCGCGTGTCGGGCGGATCAACAAGTTGCGGATGAACAGCGAATGCCAAGCATATTCTGTGACAACCCGGGTAGAAATGGAATAAGCTTCATCGGCACCGCCCGTCAGATCCTGGGCAAACAGGTCTTTGCCTTTGGCAAATTCCTTGAAGTCTTCATAAAGAAGATCAAATGCTTCCGGCTTCAGCGGCTTGTTGTTGTCCCACCAGATCTGTGACTGCGTGGTTTCGTCTTCCACTACGAATTTGTCCCGTGGGGAACGGCCCGTATGCTGGCCAGTCGTGGCGACAAATGCGCCATGCGCGGTCAGCTTGCCCTCTCCACGCCGCACAGCCGCTTCAACAAGCTCGGCTTCCTGAAGGTTCCAGCGGACGGAAGAAAGCCCGGAAAGGCCCGTCGTCTCGATACCGCTCTCCGGATTTCTAAGCCCGATATCTTCCATTGCTTTTTGGCTCCCGTCAAAAAATGCCTACCCAGAATGTAAGCTCAAGATCGGCCAATACGGGCATTATGATGAAACAGCAAGATGCTGATGGCGAAATACTAACAGCTTGAAATAATTCAATCGTTTTAATAAAAAATATTACGATTTAAATCGTTTTATGCTTCAAGCCAACGTGATGCTTCGGGACTATTCTTTGCGCGGCAGAACCGCATATCGCATTGAAAGGGTCACTCCGGTGGTGCGCACAAAATGCGTATTGGGGATTTGTCTGGCTAAGTCAGACCCAATTGTGGTAGAAATGCCACAATTGCACGGCATAGGTTTAAAATTGCTGATTTGGAGATTGTAAGTTCATGCCGACAATTGCGCTGGTTGATGATGACCGCAACATCCTGACCTCGGTTTCCATTGCATTGGAAAGCGAAGGATATCGGGTGGAAACCTATACCGACGGTGCATCCGCGCTGGAAGGTTTGCAGGCACGGCCGCCGCATCTGGCAATCTTCGACATCAAGATGCCGCGCATGGACGGCATGGAGCTTTTGCGCCGTTTGCGGCAGAAGTCTGACATTCCGGTGATTTTTCTGACCTCAAAAGATGAGGAAATTGACGAGCTTTTCGGGCTGAAGATGGGCGCGGACGACTATATTCGCAAACCGTTTTCACAGCGCCTGCTGGTAGAGCGGGTTCGCGCGATTTTGCGGCGTGGTGCCGCGCGGGAAGCCGTGGCCAAAGGCACCCAGGTTGCTGAAGCATCGCTTGAGCGTGGCCAGCTTGTCATGGATCAGGAACGACACACCTGCACCTGGATGGGCAAGCCCGTAACCTTGACGGTTACCGAATTTCTGATTCTTCATTCCCTGGCGCAGCGCCCCGGCGTAGTTAAAAGCCGCGACGCGTTGATGGACGCCGCTTATGACGAGCAGGTCTATGTGGATGACAGGACAATTGACAGCCACATCAAGCGTCTTCGCAAGAAGTTCAAGGTTATCGATGATGATTTCGACATGATCGAAACATTGTATGGTGTTGGCTATAGATTTCGTGAAATCTAGGTTATCTCCACGAAATCAGCTATACTGTCCTGTCAGACTGTTTGACAACACCGGACGGAAATCGCCCCATTACGGGCGATAAACAGGAAATTCTGCTTGGCCTCGACAACCGACACTTCGGATAATTCAACTGGCGCACCGCGTCAGGGGCGCCGCGCGCGGTGGCGGCGAATTCCGTTTGTCCGTCGTGCTTTGCTGCGCCTCCACTGGCTTCTGGGCCACACTGTGTTTTCATCCCTGACGCGGCGGATCATATTTCTCAATCTGGTCGCGCTCATCGTTTTGGTATCCGGTATCCTCTACCTCAACCAGTTTCGCGCCGGGTTGATTGATGCCAGGGTTGAAAGCCTTCTGACGCAGGGCGAAATCATTGCCAGCGCCATTGCTTCATCTGCCACGGTGGAAACCAACTCCATTTCACTGGACCCGGAGCGGCTGATGGAACTGCAGGCGGGTGCAACTTTGCAACCCGGCATGGACCTTTCCGACAGTCTGGATTTTCCGATCAACCCGGAACGCGTGGCACCCCTGCTGCGACGGCTGATTTCACCCACAAGAACGCGCGCTCGCATTTATGATCGTGATGCAAACCTGATTCTGGATTCACGCCACCTGTATTCGCGTGGTCAGATATTGCGTTACAATCTCCCGGCCGTTGAGCCGGAAGAGCGGCCCTTTCTGGAGTGGTTGGGCGACAAGACTGCAAGGCTGTTTCGCAACGCAGACCTGCCCGTTTATCATGAAACCCCGGGCGGTTCCGGCAGCACTTATCCGGAAGTGATCAACGCCTTGACCGGTGGCCCTTCCACTGTCGTGCGCTCGACCGAAAACGGCGAGTTGATCGTGTCTGTGGCCGTACCGATTCAGCGGTTCCGTGCGGTTCTTGGCGTTCTGATGCTCTCCACTCAAGGTGGCGATATCGACAAAATTGTGCAGGCTGAACGCATGGCCATTGTGCGCACATTTGCTGTCGTTGTTCTGGTCACCGTTTTTCTGTCGATTTTTCTGGCATCAACCATTGCGTCTCCATTGCGTCGCCTGTCTGCCGCGGCAATTCGGGTGCGGCGTTCAGTCAATGCCAGAGAGGAAATTCCTGACTTCGGTGACCGTGCAGACGAAGTGGGCAATCTTGCCAGTGCGCTGCGAGACATGACGAACACACTGTACGCTCGACTGGATGCCATAGAGCGATTTGCGGCAGATGTGAGCCATGAGTTGAAAAACCCGCTGACTTCACTGCGCAGCGCCGTCGAAACGCTGCCATTGGCCCGCAACGAAGATTCCCGTCAGCGTTTGCTCGCCATAATTCAGCATGACGTCAAGCGGCTCGACCGTTTGATCACCGACATTTCGGATGCGTCACGGCTGGACGCTGAACTGGCGCGCGAACTTTCCGACAAAGTGCAACTGGACAAGCTTGTGGCATCGGTGGTGGATGGAGCGAGGGCGCGCAGTCGCAACGGCCGCGAACTGAAGATCGACTTCAGCGTGGAGCCCCCGCCAAATGGTCTTAAAGGCTTTGTCGTGGCTGGGCACGACCTGCGGCTCAGTCAGGTTCTGACCAATCTGATCGACAATGCCCGATCGTTCATCCCGGAAGACGATGGTCACGTTACCATAAAGCTTCGCCGCACCGCCAAACGGGTGATTGTGACGGTTGAAGACAATGGGCCGGGGATTCAGGCAGAAAAAATCGACCGGATTTTCGAGCGGTTTTACACTGACCGGCCATCGAGCGAAGCTTTCGGACAGAATTCCGGGCTGGGTCTTTCCATCAGTCGCCAGATTGTTGAAGCGCATGCGGGCACGCTGGTGGCAGACAATATTCGTGACCCTGATGCCGAGTCCGGCATAGGCGGTGCACGCTTCACAATATCACTGCCGGCCGAATCGGCATGAGCACCAACCATCACGCCACGCTGGTTTCGGTTGACGGCAAGGGCGTGTTTATTTCCGGCGCTGCGCGCAGCGGCAAATCCTCCCTTGCGCTTTGTCTGATGCGCGCCGCAAGCCGGGAAGGCCGGCAGGCCGGTCTGGTCAGCGATGATCAGGTGCTGCTTTCCGTTCAAGATAACCAGTTGATCGGGCAGGCGCCTGACGTCCTGAAAGGCCTTATGGAGATTTCCGGCGTGGGCATTGTTCCGGTTGCCCCGGCCCCGCCAACCCCTCTCTGCCTGGCCGTGACCCTGCAAGATTCTTCCCCTCGCCTGCCCGAATACGAGACGGTGCTGATTGACAACATCCCAGTGCGCCAGATTTTTCTGCCGGCGCGTCAGGCTGTCTTTTGTGCAGAGGTAATTCTGATGCTTTTCTCATCAGACCAGTGATGAAAGTTGCAGCGCAGCATAAACATCACTGGTTGTTGATGCGGAATAAATCCCGCAAAAACTCACATTTGCGTTGGATTTAAGAATAATTCAGGCTGTTTCCGTGTTGCATCTTGCGGCGGGAAGGAAGCAAGCGCACAATCGCAAACTGCCTCCCATTTTGGCAGGTAGCTGGAGCGAATTGACAAGCATGATCGGACTGGTGCTCGTAACCCACGGCCAACTGGCAAAAGAATTCAAAGCTGCCGTGGAACATGTCGTAGGGCCACAACAGGCATTCGAAACGGTGTCCATTGGCCCGGATGATGACATGGAACAGCGGCGGGACGATATCGTCGACGCGGTGAAGGCCGCAGATCGCGGCAAGGGTGTCATCATCCTGACCGATATGTTCGGTGGCACCCCCTCCAATCTGGCAATTTCCGTTATGGATATGGGAGAAGTGGACGTGCTTGCCGGGGTGAACCTGCCCATGCTGATAAAACTTGCGCGCGTGCGGGAGAATCAGCCGATGGAAACCGCGCTTGTGGAAGCGCAGGAGGCCGGGCGTAAATATATTGCCGTTGCCAGCCGGATTCTGGCGGGCAAATAATGGCGCAAACCAGCGATCTTTCCACCACCGCTCGTGAGCAACCCGTTCGCCGCAGCCTTTGCATCGTCAATCGGCGTGGGCTTCACGCACGCGCATCTGCCAAATTTGTCCAGACTGCGGAATGTTTCGACGCCGACCTGACAATCAGCCGTGACGGGTTTTCCGTCGGTGGAAAGTCCATCATGGGGCTGATGATGCTGGCAGCCAGTCAGGGAACAACAATCGACGTTACCGCTACCGGACCCCAGGCTGAGGCAGCATTGGAAGCTATTGCCACGCTGGTTGCCGACCGCTTTGGCGAAGACTGCTGAACGCAGCCTATAAACTCATAGCGATATAAAGAAATGTTTATGTCCGTCTTGCGGTGCGCTCCGGGCATCTGCTACTGCGGGGCATAACGGGCCATTTCACGCTGTCAAACCGCTGCCTGGAATTGCCTGACTTATAGTCTTGTCGCATTTTCTTGCCTTTATAACGCATCAGTTCAGGCGGGAAATGCTTCTTGTGCCCTCTGGGCTTAAGTTCGGGATCATTCATCATGACCGCTGTCGATTATGTCGTCCACGATATTGCTCTGGCTGACTGGGGCCGCAAAGAGCTGACCATTGCTGAAACCGAAATGCCGGGCCTGATGGCCTGCCGGGAAGAGTTCGGGCAAAGCAAGCCACTGGCCGGCGCACGCATTACCGGCTCACTGCACATGACAATTCAGACCGGCGTGTTGATTGAGACGCTGCAGGCGCTGGGCGCTGAGGTGCGCTGGGCTTCCTGCAATATCTTTTCCACGCAGGACCACGCCGCCGCCGCCATTGCCGCAACCGGAACCCCGGTCTTTGCTATCAAGGGCGAAACCCTTGAGGATTACTGGGAGTACACCGACCGGATTTTCCAGTGGCCGGATGGCGGCACAAGCAACATGATTCTGGATGATGGTGGCGACGCCACCATGTACATTCTGATTGGCGCACGCGCTGAAGCCGGAGAAGATGTCCTCTCCAACCCCGGAAATGAGGAAGAGGAAATCCTGTTCCGACAGATCCGCAAGCGGATGGCCGCGACACCGGGCTTTTTCAGCCGCCAGCGTGACGCCATCAAAGGGGTGACGGAAGAAACGACAACGGGCGTCAACCGGTTGTACCAGCTGCAGAAAAAGGGCCTTTTGCCGTTCCCTGCCATCAACGTCAATGACAGCGTGACCAAGTCGAAATTCGACAACAAATATGGCTGCAAGGAATCGCTGGTGGACGGCATACGCCGCGGAACGGACGTGATGATGGCAGGCAAGGTTGCTGTGGTTTGCGGTTATGGCGATGTGGGCAAAGGTTCTGCTGCCTCGCTGGCCGGTGCCGGTGCCCGCGTGAAGGTAACGGAAGTTGACCCGATCTGCGCACTGCAGGCAGCAATGGACGGTTTTGAAGTTGTAACGCTGGAAGATGCGGCGCCGACGGCTGATATCGTCATCACCACGACCGGCAACAAGGATGTTGTACGGCTGGAGCATATGCGCGCATTCAAGGATATGTGCATTGTTGGCAATATTGGCCATTTCGATAATGAAATTCAGGTTGGCGCGTTGAAAAACCTGAAATGGACCAATGTGAAGCCACAGGTCGACATGATCGAATTTGCGGATGGCAAGCGCATTATCCTGCTTTCGGAAGGCCGGTTGCTGAATCTGGGCAACGCGACAGGTCACCCTTCCTTCGTGATGTCAGCTTCGTTCACCAACCAGACATTGGCGCAGATCGAGTTGTTCACCAAGACGGGCGACTATGCCAACGAAGTCTATGTTCTGCCCAAACATCTGGACGAGAAGGTAGCCCGGCTGCACCTGAACAAGCTGGGCGTAAAGCTGACCGAGCTTTCCGAAGAGCAGGCTTCCTACATCGGCGTTTCCCCACAAGGCCCATACAAAAGCGATCACTATCGCTACTGACCGGCCGGATGATTGCGGCCAGAGACAAATATTCTCCTGGCCGCAATCCATAACTTTTGCCAATCGAGCTTGCGGTCCATAAAAGAGCGAAAATAATCTGGTTTTCGGCGAATCAGACTGGCACGGGGGATAGTCAATGCCGAGCTACGCGCAAGCAGGTGATCTGGCCATTCTGACCGGCCCGGAATTGGTGCTTGCTCTGGCGGTGGCGGCTCTCATCCTTGCAGCAACCATGCTGCTGGTTATCTGGCATGTCCGGCAGCGGGCCGCGCTGACCAGCGAAATCGACCGTTTGCGCGGCGCATTGGCCGATGCTCGTTCAGTGGCAGAAATTCGCGCGGGCATTCTGGCCGCCGCAGACCAATGCATTATTGCCTATTCGGCCAATGCCGAGCCGGAGGTTTCCGGCCACCTGCCCCGAATTCTGGAAGCCCCGCGTGAACCACAGGCGTTTCTGGCATTTCGTGAGTGGCTGCCAGCCTATGATGCGGTCGCACTGGAGCGCGACATCGAAAAGCTGCGCTCACGCGCGGAACCATTTCGCCGTGAGGTGGAACTGGCCAATGGGCGCCCCCTTGAAATTGCCGGTAAAACCGTTGGCCCTCTGGCGATTGTGCGACTGACGCCACTTTCCGGCGTGCGGGAGGAACTGGTCTCCCTGCGTATTGAAAACCAGCGGACCACCGCGACAATTGAAACAATGCAGAGCCTGTTCGATGCGGCGACCATGCCTGTCTGGCTGCGCGCCCGCAACGGCGTGCTGGTGTGGGTGAACACCGCTTTTGCCCGAAGTGTCGAAGCGCCAAGCGTGGACGAGGCGATTGAGCGCCAGGTTGAGTTCTTCAACGCGCAGGATCGGGCCTCGATTGCCTCCCGCATCGAGACTGAGGGACTTTTTCGCAACAAACTGACCGCGGTGGTGGAAGGCGATCGACGCAATTTTGAAGTTGTGGAAGCCGCTGGTCCGCTGGGCGCTGCCGGGTTGGCAATCGATATTTCCGGCATTGAGGCGGTGCGCCGTGAACTGCACGAAACTTTGCGCAGCCACTCCGACACACTCAACCATCTGACCACTGCCGTCGCGCGTTTTGATGAAAAAACGCTGCTCACTTATTACAATGCCGAATTCCAGCGGCTGTTTGATCTTTCGGAATCCTATCTGGATGGCAAGCCGGACCATATTGCCATCATGGACCAATTGCGCTCCCGCGGGATCATGCCCGAGGACAAACCGCTGCGTGACCTGAAAAATGAAATCATGGCGGCGTACCGGGCGACCCGGCCAACCGATGCAATCTGGCATCTGGCCGATGGCCGCACATTGCGGGTGTTCACCAGCCCGGATCCGCAAGGCGGCGCGACGTGGGTGTTTGAAGACCTGACAGAAAAGCTGCAACTTGAAAGCCGCCTGAACGCACTTGTGCGTCTGCAGGGTGAAACTCTGGACTATCTGAAGGAAGCAGTGGCCGTGTTCGGCCAGGATGGAAGGCTGCGGCTTTCCAACCCGACCTTTGCCGAAATGTGGGGCTTTTCACACGAGTTTCTATCGGCAAAACCGCATATCAGGGCATTTGAGTCCGCCGCCAGAATTGGCATTCGACAGGAAAACTCTGTTTCCTGGGTATTGTTTGCCAATGCGGTGACAGCGTTTGAAGAAGGCGCCCGAATAACCGAAAGCGGCGAGTTTGAACTGGCTGATGGCCGCATGCAGAATTATGGCATTGTGCCGCTGCCCAACGGCCAGACCATGCTGACATTCTCGGATGTTTCGGTTGCACGCCAGGCAGAGCGCATGCTGCGTGAACGCAATGAGGCGCTGGAACAGGGCGACAGGCTGAAAAACGATTTCATTCAGCATGTCAGCTACGAATTGCGCTCACCGCTGACCAATATTATCGGCTTTGCCGCACTGCTTCGCGATTTTGACAGTGGGCCGCTGAATGACCGGCAGAGCGAATATCTGGACTATATCACCACCTCCACCAGCGCTTTGATGACGATCGTGAATGACATTCTGGACCTTGCGTCCATCGACGCCGGAACCATTCAACTGGACCTTGCCGATGTCAACATTGCCAAAATTGCCGAACAGGCGGTGGAGGCCGTGCAGGACAAGCTGCAACAGAATGATGTGAATATTCAGGTGGATCTGTCCGGCGCACAGGAAACCTTCCGTGCCGATGGCACGCGCATGGCGCAGATCCTCTTCAATCTGCTGTCCAATGCCGTCAACTTCTCTCCTGCGGGCTCTACCGTGCTTTTGAACATTCGCAGCGAAAACGACGAGGTGGTGTTTGAAGTTGCCGACTGCGGCCCGGGAATGGCCCCGGACGAATTGACCAAAGCATTCGAAAGATTTGAGCAGAACGCTTCCGGCGGTCGCAAGTCCGGCGCAGGGCTTGGCCTGTCGATTGTGAAAAGCTTCGTGGAATTGCATCTGGGTTCAGTGGAAATTGGCAGCAGTGAGCAGGGCGGCACATTGGTGACATGCCGCTTTCCTGCCATTGATGAGGCCCACAAATGGTAAGTATGACGACTGTTCCTGATACATTTGATGCCTTTACCATTCATCTGCCGGATGAGGCGGCGACCGAGCGTCTTGCCACCGATCTGATTGCCGTGCTGCGCACTGGCGACGTGGTGGCTCTGTCCGGAGATCTGGGCGCTGGAAAATCAACACTGGCCCGGTTCATCATTCGCCATCTTGCGCAGGATCCGCATCTGGAGGTGCCATCACCAACCTATACCCTGGTGCAAACCTATGAGACGCTGCCCAAGGTCAGCCATTTTGATCTTTACCGGCTGGGCGAGGACTCGGAACTGGAAGAGCTGGGTTTTGACGAGGCGGCTGAGACCGGCATTGTGCTGGTGGAATGGCCGGAGCGGGCAGAACAGGCGCGAACGGATGCCAACCTGACCATAGAGTTGAGTATAGCGAAGTCCGGTGGCCGTGACGCAGTGCTGAGACCGGCGCCGGAAATCGCACTGCGTCTGGCCCACAGCCTTCGCATTCGCAATCTTCTCAACGAGGCAGGATTGGAAGGGGCAAAACGGATGCCGTTTCCTGCTGATGCATCGTCCCGTCGTTATGAACGGGTGGAGTGTGGCGAGGCATCTTTGATCCTGATGGATTCACCGGCACTGCCACGGGGACCGGTCGTTTCGGCGGGGCGTACTTATGCGCAAATTGCCCATATTGCGCAGGACGTGCGCCCGTTCATTGCCATGGCAGAAGAATTGGAACGTCTCGGTTTCACAGCCCCCACAGTGGAAACGGCCAATGTGGACGCCGGGCTGGTTCTGTTGCGGGATCTTGGCCAGGATGTGATTGTCAGCAACGATGGCACACCGATTGCTGAAAGGTTCTGCGCCAGCGCCCGCGCATTGGCTGCGCTGCATCAGGCGTTCACCGCACCCGCCATAACCAGCAAATATGGTTTCGCCTGGGAGATTCCCGAGTTTGACCGCCCTGCCCTGGCCATTGAGGTGGAATTGCTGCCCGAATGGTACTGGCCACGCCAGAATGGCACCGAAATGGATGAGCGCCAGCGGGCGCGTTATCACACGGCCTGGACTCCGCTTTTGCAGCGGCTTGAGGAAGCGCGCCGGGGCATCATCCTGCGCGACTTTCATTCTCCCAATATTCTCTGGCAGGCGGACTCTTCCGGCCATCGCAAAGTGGGATTGCTGGATTTTCAGGACGCCATGTACGGCCCAGTGGCTTATGACCTGGCTTCACTGGCGCAGGATGCCCGGGTGGATATTTCACCGGAACTGGAAGATCAGATCTTTCAGGCCTATGTGCAGGAAGCAATCGGGCTGGATCCGGACTTTGACGAAATGAGCTTTGCCGCCGACTACGCCATTGTGGCGGCGCAACGCGCCAGCAAATTGCTGGGGCTGTTTGTCAGGCTGCACGAGCGTGACGGCAAGCCGCAATATCTGCGTCACATTCCCCGTATTCAATCCTACCTTGCACGATCGGTTGCCCACCCGGTCAACATCGCACTTAAAGATCTTTACGCAGAGTGGGGCCTGGTTGCCGCACGAAATTAAAGCACGACAGACATGACATCTCACTCCGCCAAGCCCTTCAGGCCCGCTCCGTTCAAACCTGCCACCGCCATGGTTCTGGCTGCGGGTCTGGGCAAAAGAATGCGACCGATTACAGCAACCATTCCCAAACCCCTGGTGGAAGTGAACGGCAAGGCATTGATTGATTATGGCGTGGACATGCTGGTGCAGAACGGCGTGTCGCGGATAGTTGTGAATGTGCATTATCTGCCCGACCTTCTGTGCGCGCATCTTCGCAAGCGCCGCGATGTCGAAGTGCTGATCTCGGACGAGACGGATATGTTGCTGGAAAGCGGCGGCGGCGTTGTCCGGGCTTTGCCGCACCTGGGATCAGAGCCCTTTTACCTCATCAACTCAGATACATTCTGGATCAACGGCTATCGGGACAATCTCGATCTGATGGCGGAAATGTGGGATGGTTCGAAGATGGACATTCTGTTGTTGATTGCCGACATGAAACGCGCCACTGGCTATGAAGGCCGCGGCGATTTTGAGATGGATGTGGAAGGCCGTCTGACCCGCGTGGAAGAGCGCGATATGTCGCCGTTCATTTATGCTGGCGCTGCCATTATCAACCCGGCGATTTTTGCCGGGTTGCCGGAAGAGAAATTTTCGCTGAACCGCGTTTTCGACAGCGCAATTGAACAGGGTCGGTTGTTTGGCGTGCGGCTGGACGGAATGTGGCTGACGGTTGGCACGCCGCAGGCCATTGGTGAAGCTGAGCGGGCGGTTCTCGCCAGCGCGGTCTGATTGCCGCCCATGTCGCGCCGCGTCATTTCCATTCCGCCCAGCCTGCCATTTCTGCCAACGCTGGCGCGCGAAGTGCTGTCTGGCCATCTCATCCCCGGTTTTGCCCCGGCGGGGGACCCGCTGGCACTCGCCGCATTGACAATCTACGTGCCGACGCGGCGTGCGGTGCGTGGGCTGACAAGTGCGTTTGCAGCGGAACTGGGCGGCCAATCCGCGATTCTGCCGCGCATTCGCACCTTGGGCGAGGAAGACGAGCGTGCGGCCTTTCTGCCGACAGACAGCGCCAGCCTGCTGCCCGCCATGCAACCCCTGCACCGCAGAATGCTGCTGGCGCGGCTGGTTCGTTTCTGGAAAGAGCAGCTTGCCCAAGCCACCGCCGCAATGTTGGATGGTGAAGAGCCGCAGCTTCCTGCCTCTGCCGCTGATGCGTTGTGGCTGGCTGCGGATCTGGCCACTCTGCTGGATGAGGCAACGGATGAGGGTGCGGATCTGGCAGCGCTGACCATGCTGGGTCTGGAAGACCGGCTGGCAGGCTGGTGGCAGATGACGCTGACATTTTTGAGCATCGTGACCCAGCACTGGCCCGCGGAGCTGGATGCGCTGGGGCTGGCGGATGCAGCGCGCCTGCGTCTGCAATGGGCCAGTGCGCAGGCAGACCGCTACAGGACGAATGGCAGCCCCGATCCGGTGATCGTGGCTGGTGCGGTGACCACCGTCGGGCCAACGCTGGAACTGATGCGCGCAGTGGCCGAAATGCCCAATGGAGCAGTGGTGCTGGCGGGTGTGGACACGCATCTGGATAATGAAAGTTTTGCCGCCATTGACCGTGCAGTGTCCATTGCCGCGCCGGGCCATCCGCAATACGCCACACGCCGCATGCTGGCCAGCCTTGGCGTGGACAGGCATGACGTGCTGGCACCGCAAACCAAGCCACCTGCCGGCCTGATGCACAGGGAGAGGTTTTTTTCCAACGCCTTGCGCCCGGCGGAAACAACGGAGCATTGGGCAGGCCAGAGCATTGATGCAGCGCAGGCTCTTTCCGGCATGGCACTGGTTGAGGCGGCCGACGAGCGCCAGGAAGCACTGGCCATTGCCATTGCCATACGCGATGCACTTTCCAACCCCGACCATAAGGTGGGGCTGGCCACCCCCGACAGGCAACTGGCGCGGCGGGTGGTTTCAGAGCTGGAACGCTTTGGCATTGCTGCCAACGATTCCGCCGGACAACCTTTCACCGCTTCCCCGCCCGGAACATTGATTCAACTGGTGCTGTCCGTCTGCCTTGCACCGGGCGATCCGGTGGCATTGATTGCGCTGCTGAAGCATCCGCTGGTCCGCCTGGGCCTGCAGGCTGCCGAAACGCGGCGTGGTGCACGCGCAATTGAGCTGATTGCCTTGCGTGGCGGTGTTGGCAGCGCAGATGCAGCCGAACTTGCCAACGTGTACCGGCAGCGCACGGAACGCCTGGCGACCGGTGAACGAAAATCCCGTGTTCTGCAGTTGATGTCGGCTGAAGAGCAGGATCTGGGCACACAGGTCTGCGAACGGCTTGCCCATGCCCTGGAGCCCTTGCTGCTTTTGCGTGGCGGGGCGCAGAACGAAGTGCCTGCCTATGCAAGGGCACTGGCTGAGTGTCTGGAGCGATTGGCCAGGGATGAGAATGACAGTCTGAGCCTTCTGTATTCCAGCGAAGCCGGAGATTGCCTTGCCGCATGGCTGCGCGAACTGATTGCCCTGCCGGAAACCGGTTTTGCCTTTGCACCGATGGAGTGGCCGGATGTGGCCGCAGCCTTGATGGCCGATCAGTCGGTAGCAGCGCGTGGTGGCCTTTCTGCACGGGTGTTTATCTGGGGTGCACTGGAGGCGCGGCTGCAGAACATCGATGTGATGATTCTGGGCGGGCTGAACGAAGGCACATGGCCGCAAAGCGCACGCGGCGACACATTTCTTTCGCGGCTGATGCGGGCCGAAATTCTGCTTGATCCGCCAGAACGGCGCATAGGCCTGGCCGCACATGATTTCTGGATGTCGCTGGGCAATCGGAGGCTGATTTTAACCCGATCGCGGCGACGCGACGGCGCGCCCGCCATTGCTTCCCGCTGGTTGCAACGCCTGTTGACCGTGGCCGGCAAAGATGGGGCAGATGGTCTGCGCGCAGAGGGTGATGTTTATCTCGGCTATGCGCGCAGGATGGATGAGGTGACGGAAACGCCGCGCATTGACAGACCGGAGCCACGCCCGCCTTTGGCCATGCGCCCGCGCCGCTTTTCCGTGACGGAAGTGGAGAGGCTGATCCGCGACCCATATGCCGTTTATGCCCGGCGGATTTTGATGCTGGAACCGCTGGAGCCGCTGATCCGCGCGCCGGGGGCGGCAGAACGTGGCAGCCTTTATCACGATGTGCTGGCGGCAGCCGTTTTGGAAAAGCTGGATCCGCGCCAGCCCGATGCGCTTGAAAGGTTGCTGGATCTGGCACGCAGCCAGTTTGCTCAGGCCGGGCTGCCTGCGGAAGTGCATGCCGTCTGGTGGCCGCGTATGGAAAGGCTGGCAGCCCATTATCTGGAATGGGAACGCCGCCGGGACGATGATGTGGCCGAGCGGCACGCGGAACTGGCGGGCGAACTGACCCTTGCCGATCTGGGCATGCTGTTGACCGGCCGTGCCGACCGTATTGATAGAATGCGGGACGGGAGGGTTGAAATCATTGATTACAAAACCGGCAGCACCCCGTCCATTCCCCAGGCCCGCAGCCTGATGGCACCGCAATTGCCTCTGGAAGGTGCCATGGTTCAACAAGGCGCGTTTGAGGCTTTTGCTGCCGGAACCGGGGTCGCCGAACTGCGCTATATTCGCCTGAAAGAGCAGGAGCTTATACCGCAGGCCCTTTCCCGACAGGCAGGGCGCGGGCAGGAGGCCGTGACCACACAAGAGCTTTGCGATGGTGCGCTGGCGCAGTTTCGCAGCCTTGTTGCACTGTATCGCAACAGCGAACGGGGCTATCTTTCCCGGGCACATCCGCTGCGCGCGAGTGAGTTTAACAACATTTACGATCACCTTGCCCGGGCGCGGGAATGGGCGGTGCAAACCGAGGATGACAGCGCGGAGGATGAGGAATGAGCGGCCTTTCCGTCTCCGCACAAACGGGCGCCGCACAGGCACTGGCTTCTGACCCGGCGCGTTCGGTGTTCGTGGCCGCCAATGCCGGTTCGGGCAAAACCCACGTTCTGACACGGCGCGTGGTGCGTCTGCTGCTTGCCAACGTACAGCCCAATCGCATTCTGTGCCTGACTTATACCAAGGCCGCCGCTGCCGAAATGCAGGGCCGCGTGTTTGACATGCTGTCCCGCTGGACCCAGTTGGATGATGCCAGTCTGGCACAGGCTCTGGCCGGACTTGGCGCAACCGACATCTCCTCGCGGCATCTGGCGGAAGCGCGGCGGCTTTTTGCCAGAGCACTTGAGACGCCCGGTGGCCTGAAAATTCAGACAATTCACGCCTTTTGCGAAGCAATTCTCCATCAGTTTCCGCTGGAGGCCAATGTTCCCGGCCATTTTGAGGTGCTGGATGATGCAGGCAGTGCGTTGCTTCTGGCAGAAGCCCGCCGACTTCTGATCACCGGTGCGAATCTGCAAGGAGGTTCCGGTGCAAACCCGGCGCTGACCAGAGCCTTTGCAGATGTGCTGGAGTTGAGTGGCGAAGATGGCCTGAACAGGCTGATTGCCGAATGCGTGGCCCGGCGCGACGGATTGAATGAATATTTGCAGGGCAGTGGTGGGCTGGATGAGGCGATACGCCTGATTGCAGCAGCGCTGGATGTGGACAGCAATGCCGAACCCGAGGCCGTTCTGGCACCCGTTTCATCGCCGCCAGGATTTGACCCGGAATTTCGGGCGTTGCTGGCAGCAGCCGCCAGCAGCAGCGACAAGGCAACCGACCAGAAGCTGGCGGACCGGTTGCAGATCTTTGCTGAAGCCGAAAGCAATGAACAGAAATTTGCCGCGCTTTGCGATCTGGCCTTCAAGGCCGACGGCAATCGCTATGCGCTGCGCAGCATTGCCACCGCAGCCGTTGTCAACAAACTTGCCGACCTGCCGGATCGGCTGGAATTGCTCTGGAGCTTTCTGGAAGAACTGGTCGATGCGCTGAAGAGTGCCCGGCTTTTGCAGGCCAGTGCCGCGGCTTTGACCATATCCTGTCAGCTGGAAATCGACTATCGGACTTTGAAAGCCCGGCGCGGCAGGCTGGATTTTGAAGACCTGATTGTTCGCACGGCCAATCTGCTTTTGCGCCGGGAAGCTTCTGCCTGGGTTCACTACAAGCTGGATCGCGGCATTGACCATGTGCTGGTGGATGAGGCGCAGGACACCAGCCAGCGGCAATGGCAGGTGATACGCGCGCTGGTGGATGAATTTTTCCACGGTGGTGACGATCAGCGCCGCCCGCGCACAGTGTTTGCCGTTGGCGATGAAAAGCAGTCCATCTATTCTTTTCAGGGTGCCTCCCCGGCAATGTTTGCTGATGAACGGCGGCGGCTGGAAGCTTTGGCGCACGGCGCGGGTCTGCCTTTTGACAAGGTCAGCATGCACCAGTCTTTCCGGTCGGCCAGTGAAATTCTGCTGGCAGTGGACCATATTTTTGATGCTGACGAGCATCGGCGTGGCCTTTCATCCGATAGCGAGAAGCCGGTGCATGCCACGGCGCGCACCGGGCAGCCGGGGCTGGTGGAAGTCTGGCCTGTTGTTCAGCCAATGCAGATTGCCGAGAGCGAGGATTGGCAGACACCGATCGATCATCAGCCGCAGAATGCGCCTGTGCATCGGCTGGCACGCCGCATTGCCGGGCAGATTGACAAATGGGTAGGCACACCCGTGACGATAAAGGGTGAAACCCGGCCGTTAAACGCCGGGGATGTCATTGTGCTGGTGCGCAAACGATCTGCCTTTGTAGGAGCGATGGGCGCGGCATTGCGGGAGTTGGGCAACCCGGCAATTCGCGTGGCAGGCGCCGACCGGCTGACAATAACCGACCATCTGGCCGTTCAGGATATGATGGCGCTGGGCCGCACCGTCTCCAACGCCGAAGATGAGCTTTCGCTGGCCGAGGTGCTGAAGAGCCCGCTGTTTGATTTCACCGATGATGACCTGATGGCATTGGCGCTTTCGCGCCGGGCAGATCGGCCACAGGCATTGTATCTGGCGCTGCGCCTGCTGGCGGCGGAAAATGGTGCTGACCTGCTGCCGGATTTTGTGGTGGAAAAGGACCGTGTGTGGCGGAAGGCGCATTATGCCTTCAACCGGCTGGAAGAGCTGCGCGGGCGCGCGGGATATGGCGGCGTTTTCAGCTTCTATGCACGCATTCTCGGGCCGGAGGGCGGCCGCACGCGGCTGGCATCCCGGCTTGGGCGTGACACCGGCGAAGTGCTGGATGCTTTTCTGGATCTGGCGCTCAAGGCCGAAAGCGAGGGGCAAAGCAGTCTCGATAGTTTTCTCGCCAATCTGGCAGCCAGTCCGCCCACGGTGCGCCGTGAAATGGCCGAGGCGCATGGTGAAGTGCGGATTATGACGGTCCACGCTTCCAAGGGCCTGGAAGCGCCGGTGGTGTTTCTGGTCGATCCCGGTTCTGCGGCCTTTGTAAGCCAGCACGCTGCAAAGCTGATTGAGTGGGAAGACATGCCCGGTCTGCCGCCAAAGCGACAACCGGGTTTTCTTTGGGTGCCCAACAAGACTTTCAAAAACCGTGCCGTTGAAACTTTGGCAGAGCGGGAAAAGCAGCGGGCGGAAGATGAATATCGCCGCTTGTTTTATGTCGGCCTGACGAGAGCTGCAGACAGGCTGGTGGTCTGCGGCTTGACCGGCAAGATCGAGACAAAAGACACAACCTGGCTGAAACAGGCTACCGAAGCGCTGGGACCTGTGAGCACGGTTTTGCGAGATGCCCGAAACGAAATCACTGGCTGGCGCTTTGGTGAGCTGCCGCAAATCACGCCGGCTGCCCTTGATTCTTCTCCGTTCAGAGAGCCCGCGCTTCGCCCTATTGACCTTTCCCCCCTTCCCCCGGAAAAAACCGGCCCTCGCCCGCTGGCTCCTTCAGCCGCAGGCGGCCAGTATATTGAAGAAGCTGACGCAGAAGCCATTGGCTCACCGGTGTTTGCCACGGCAATGGCACCGGAAAAGGCGATTTTGCGGGGTCAGCTCACGCACCGGCTGTTACAGGTTCTGCCTGAGCTGCCATTGCAAGAGCGCCAGCCTGCAGGCGAGCGTTTTCTGGAAAAATCTGCAGCAGACTGGGCGCAGAACGAGCGCGCAGCCCTCCTGGCCTCCGTGACAGTCATTCTGGAAGACCCGCAATTTGCCGCGCTGTTTCAACCAGGAAGCAGGGCCGAGGTTGCCATTGCCGGTACCGTTTCCCTCAATGGCCGCAGCTTGCCGGTGAATGGCTTGATCGACCGGCTGGCGATTGACGGCAATGAGGTTCTGCTGGTGGATTACAAAACCAATCGCCCCTTCCCGGCGCGCGCAGAAGATGTACCGAAACCGCACAGACTGCAACTTGCGCTATATGCCGCCCTGCTGGCCCCGCTTTATCCACAGCATCGCATTCGTGCCGCGCTTTTGTACACTCATGGGCCAGCGCTTCTGACATTGAACAGTGATCAGTTGCGGTTGGAGACTTGAAGGCCGGGAAAAAAATTTCTAACTAAGTATTCAGGAGAGGCGCTGTCGCATTCGGCGGCGTTCAAATTTCTTTCACAGCGCCATGCCCTGTGGCGCGCAAGCGGAGCCTTCCATGGCCACGAAGAAAACCGACATTGCTTCCTTTGATTCAGATGTTCTGCAGTCTGCAAAACCAGTTGTGGTAGACTTCTGGGCCGAATGGTGTGGACCCTGCAAAATGATTGCGCCAAGCCTTGAAGAGATCTCCGAGGAAAACAGTGCAGTGCAGATCGTCAAGGTTAACATCGACGAAAACCCGGACCTTGCGGCTCAATACGGCGTACGCTCGATTCCGACGCTGATGTTGTTCAAGGATGGCCAGCAGGCATCTGTGCAGGTTGGCGCTGCACCCAAGTCCAAACTCGTGGCCTGGATCAACTCAAACATTTCCGCCTGACGGCTGCGCGGGATGACAGCGCTCCAGCCAAAAGCTGGCGAACGGGTTTCCCAACTGGACCGGCTGTTGAACATGGCCGGGACTTCTGGTGTGCAACAAAGCGGAGAGTCGTTTCAAAAACTCTCCAGCGCACCGGTACGAACCGCAATTGTGCACCCGGTTGATGCCATATCGCTGGAAGGTGCGCTGGAAGCAGGTCTGCTCGGGCTGATAGACCCAATCCTGATCGGGCCGGAGCACAAAATTCGCAAAGCCGCGGCCGCGGCCGGTCACGATATCAGCGCCACCACCATTGTGAATGTAGAGCACAGCCACGCCGCCGCGGAAGCTGCCTGCACCATGGCCCGAAACGGTGAAGTTGGCGCTCTGATGAAAGGCAGCCTGCACACCGATGAGCTGCTGGCTGCGGCGGTGAACCGAGCCACCGGCTTGCGAACAGACCGGCGCATGAGCCATGTTTTCATCATGGATGTGCCGACTTACCCACGCCCGCTGTTCATATCCGACGCGGCCATTAACATTTTGCCGGATCTGGCCACCAAGGCCGATATTGTTCAGAACGCCATTGATTGCGCGCAGGCCTTGGGCGTTTCCCGCCCCAAAGTGGCTCTGCTTGCAGCGGTGGAAACGGTGCACTCTTCGATGCAGGCCACGCTGGATGCGGCGGCTCTGTGCAAAATGGCGGACCGTGGGCAGATTACCGGCGGTGAGCTGGACGGCCCGCTGGCGTTTGACAATGCCGTGTCCCTGGAAGCCGCGGAGCGGAAGGGTATTGTGTCTTCCGTGGCGGGATGTGCGGATATACTGATTGTGCCTGATATCGAGGCGGGCAACATGATGGCCAAGCAGCTTTTCTATCTGGCCAATGCGGAATCCGCCGGTATTGTCATGGGTGCGCGTGTGCCGATCATTCTGACCAGCCGGGCAGACGGACGCCTTTCACGGTTGGCCTCTGCCGCTGCGGCTTTGATGGTCGCGCGGTATCAGGAAGCAGTCCGCTATGAAAAGGAGACCGCACAGCAATGAGCCACCTGCTTGTGCTGAATGCCGGTTCTTCCAGCCTTAAGTTTGCGGTGTTTGACCGCGCCCTGGCCGAAATTTGCCGAGGGGCAATTTCCGCAATGGGCAGCGCACCCCGTTTTCAACTTGAAACGGCTGATGACCAAAGCGAAAAGCACGCTTTTTCTGGCGCTTCCCTGAGCATGGATGATGCTTTGGCCTATGTGCTGAAGCGGCTGGCAGACAGGTTCCCAAACCTGCGCATTGCTGCCATAGGCCACCGGATTGTGCATGGTGGAGTTGAATTCACAAAACCGGCCGTGCTGACCAGCCAAACCCTTGCCAAACTGCGAGAGCTGGAACCACTGGCTCCATTGCACCAGCCTTATAACCTGGCCATCGTGGCAGAGGCGCAGAAGCATTTTCCGGATGCAGTGCAGATTGGCTGCTTTGACACGGCGTTTCATGCCAACCGGCCAAAGCTTCAGAAATTATATGGCCTGCCCCGCGCCTTGATTGATGAGGGTATGATTTCTTACGGCTTTCATGGCCTGTCATTCCAATTCATTTCAGGGCAACTGCGCAAGCGTTTCGGCTGTGAGGCTGGCGGCAAGGTCATTGTGCTGCATCTTGGCAGCGGCTCCAGCCTGTGCGCAATGCAAAACGGCCACAGCCTTGCCACCACCATGGGTTTTTCGCCGCTGGACGGGCCAGTTATGGCCACAAGATGCGGGACTATTGATCCCGGCATATTGCTGCATCTGATGCTGCGCAAAGGCATGCAGCCGCAGGCGGTGGAAGACTTGCTTTACAGGAAATCCGGACTTGCCGGACTTTCGGGTACCAGCGGCGACATGCAATCTCTGCTTGCCGACACCTCGGACGATGCGCAGGAAACGCTGGATTATTTTGTGCTCAGTGTTTCACGGCAGATTGGCGCGCTGGCCGCCAGCATGGGCGGGGTCGACCATCTGGTCTTCACGGCCGGCATTGGCGAAAATTCCGCCCCGGTTCGCGCCCGACTTGCCAATGCTGCAGGCTGGCTGGGCCTGGAACTGAATGAAGCTGCCAATGACAGCGGCGCAGTGGACATTGCAGACAAGAACAGCAGAATTGGCTGCCTTGTTTTGAAAACCAATGAAGAACTGGCCATGGCCGAGGGTATGGCAACGCTGCTGGAACAATGAAGCAAAGGCGGGGGAGGATACCATGCCAGGCTATGTGCTTGCGATTGATCAGGGAACAACATCCACCCGCGCCATTGTTTTTGACGAGAAGCTGCGCGTGCGGGGCGTGGGACAGCAGGAGTTTCCCCAGCATTTCCCTCACCCCGGCTGGGTAGAGCACAACCCGGAAGATTTGTGGGAAAGCACAGTTGCCACCATCCGCACGGCACTGGCAGACGCGGCACTATCGGCGGCGGACATTGCAGCCATTGGCATTACAAACCAGCGGGAAACCGTGGTTCTGTGGGAGCGAGCAACGGGCAAACCCGTGCACAATGCCATAGTCTGGCAGGACCGACGCACCAGCGCCTTGTGCCGGAATCTGGCGGCTGGCGGCAATGAGTCGATGGTGAATGAGCGCACAGGCCTGCTGCTCGATCCTTATTTTTCAGCAACCAAACTGGGTTGGATATTGGACCATGTGCCGGGCGCGCGGCAGAGGGCGGAAGCTGGCGAGTTGGCCTTCGGCACAGTCGACAGCTTCATTCTGTGGCGTTTGACAGGCGGACGTGTCCACGCCACCGACGCAACCAATGCCTCCCGCACCCTGCTGTTCAATATCAATCGCAATGAATGGGATGAGGATCTTCTGCGTCTGTTTTCCATTCCGGAAGCATTGCTGCCCGACGTCAAAGACTGCGCGGCAGATTTTGGCACCACCGATCCTGATCTGTTTGGCGTGGCTATTGCGATTTGCGGTATTGCGGGAGACCAGCAGGCGGCCACAGTGGGGCAAGCCTGTTTCGCGCCGGGCATGCTGAAAAGCACCTACGGCACTGGCTGCTTTGCGGTGTTGAACACAGGCGAACAACGCGCCGTTTCCCGAAACCGGCTGTTGACGACGATTGCCTATCGGCTGCAAGGCCGTAACACCTATGCCTTGGAAGGATCCATCTTTGTTGCCGGAGCCAGCGTGCAATGGCTGCGCGATGGTTTGCACCTGATTGAACGGGCAGATGAAACCGGCCGCATGGCAGCGATGGCGGATGACGGTGAAGACGTATACCTTGTTCCAGCCTTTACCGGGCTGGGCGCGCCGCATTGGGATGCTGATGCACGGGGCGCATTTTTTGGCCTGACGCGAAACACCGGCCCAAACGAATTTGCCCGGGCGGCACTGGAAGCAGTTTGTTACCAGACAGCCGATCTGCTGGACGCCATGCGGCGGGACTTTCCGCAGGCGTCAGACACCGTTCTGCGGGTTGATGGCGGCATGGTGGCATCTGACTGGACCATGCAGCGCCTGGCCGACATTCTGGATGCACCAGTGGACCGACCGGTTATTTTGGAAACTACAGCCCTGGGTGCGGCCTGGCTTGCCGGACACCATTCGGGCGTGTGGCCGGGAATGGACGGGTTTTCGGCGCGGTGGCGGCTGGAGAGCCGGTTTCAGCCGCAAATGAGCGCAAAAGAGCGTGACCGCAAGCTGAAGGGCTGGCGCGATGCAGTGAACCGGACGTTGAGCAATCATAGCTAGTATTTCTGGCGCTTGACATGTTCCGGTCGGATGCCAAGTCCGATCAACCGCCCGGTGAGATGGGCGAGCACTGGCCAGCGGGCGATTTTTCGCATGATGCCGGGCGGGCCGGCGGTGGAGCCGGCTTCACGGCGTTTTTTCGCGCCCTTCTGCATCATGACCTGAAGTTTCTGCGTCAGCCTGGCCGGCCATTCACGCCGCTTTTGCACCGCCGCCAGATGTGCGTCCGACACTCCCCCTTTGCGCAGGGGGCCTGTCAGAATATTCGCGGCTGCCACCGCATCCTGAATGGCCAGATTAACCCCTACGCCGCCAATTGGCGACATGGCGTGCGCCGCATCACCGATGCACAGAAGGCCCGGCTTCCACCAGCGCCGCAACCGGTCTATGCGAATGGTCAATAATTGCACATCGTCAAACGAGGTGACTTCATCCAGCCGGCTGGCCGGCAATGGCAGCGCCGGTGCCACCATAGCGCGAAACGCGTCAATGCCCTTCTGCTGAATAGCGGCATGGCTTTCGCTGCGCAGAATATAGCCGCACTGCCAGAAGGCTCCGCGGTCAATCATCACCAGACCCTGCTGCGGCCCGGCATGGCTCATCGTATAGGGCGGATCGTCTGGCTGATGCGACAGTCGAAACCACAGGACTTCGCCCGGTAAGCCAAAATTATCGACCTCCAGCCCTGCCGCTTCACGCAGGCCTGACTTGCGACCTTCTGCCACCACGACCAGCCCTGCCCGCACGGCAAGTTCGCCATCTGCTGTCTCTGCATTCACACCACAGACGCGGCCGTCTGCCTCGATCAGGCCTGTCACCTTTGCCGGCATTTCCAGCCGCAGACCGGCGGCTTTGGCTTCCTGCGCCAGCAGGTTGAGAAAATCCCATTGCGGCATGAAGGCAATGTAGCGGCACCCCACCGGCAATCTCGAAAAGTCCGCAATGGTAACTTGCGCGCCACCGATTTCCGCCTGCAACGAGTTGGCACGAGTATGTGGCAGCGCAAGCAACTGTTCCAGCAGCCCAATCTCACGCATCACCTCCAGCGTGGACGGGTGGATGGTATCGCCGCGGAAATCGCGCAGAAAATCCGCGTGCTTTTCCATCAACACCACGTCGATTCCGGACTTTGCCAGCAGGACTGCCAGCATCATGCCCGCTGGGCCTCCGCCAACGATGGCGCAATCTGCATCCAGTTCTCGCAATACCATGCCCTGCAAATGAATGACACCCGTGCGGGTTGTAAGGGAAACACCCGCAACAGGCAAAGAAATCTACCCCAAGTTTCTTCTGTATGACATATATTTATATTATAATTTGACTCGCTTGTGTCTGTGGCGGCCCTTTGAATGTATCAGCTTCGAAAGCGGCAGCGTGCGATAGTGCGGTCGTTTCACCCGCGTTTCGTATGGCTGATCGGCATTATTGTTGGCCTGCTCATCGTCATGATACTGGCCGTGACCGTGTTCTTCAGCTTTCGCCAAACTGCGGATGTGCATCGCCATGAGGTGCAGTTGGCACAAGGGTTCGTAGACTCCCAGTTGCGAGAGCTGCGCCGTATCGCCGAAGATTATGCCCAGTGGGACGAGGCTTTCGTTAATCTGGTGGAGCAATCCAACCACCGCTGGGCCAACAGGCGGTTTGGCCCAGCGGTGCTGGGGCGCTATGGGTTTGACATGGTGTTCGTGCTGGATGGCAGCGGCCGCATGACCTACGGCATGGTCGGCGGTTCACCCTACACCGGCAGAATCAAGGATATTCTGAAGAACGGCCTTCTGGCGCTGCTGCGTGAGCGGCTGAAAAGCGGCACAGGCACCTCTGTTGTCGGCACCATTCTGGTCAACAATCAACTGGCATTGGCGGCAGTGGCGCCGCTGCGGCCATTTGACCGGCCCGATCATTCCAGCATCTTTGCCCAGCACACTCTGGTGCTGGTGGAGTTTATGACGCAGGATCAGCTTGACGCAACCGCAGCGGTGCTCGGTCTGGATGAACTGCAAGTTGTGGACAGCGGCCTAGCCACCGAAAGCGCAATCCCGCTGGTAACGGCCGATGGCCGTGTTGTGCGGCAACTGGCCTGGGAAGGCAAAAAGCCGGGCCGGGCCATCCTGTTGAGCCTGTTGCCACCGCTGCTTCTGCTTCTGACCGGCATAGCCGGAGCGACAGGCTTTGTGCTGCATCAGGCCATGGAGTCTTCAACACGGTTGCAGGCCAGTGAAGCGCGCGCCTCACGCGATATGCTGACTGGCCTGCCCAATCGGTTGGCATTGACTGAGCGGCTGCAGGCTCTCACTGCCTCACAGCGCAGCATGCCGGAATTTTCCATCATGTATCTGGACCTTGACGGGTTCAAGATCGTCAATGACACCTATGGCCATGATGTGGGCGATGAGGTCTTGCGCGAAACCGCGCGCCGCATGCGCGCACTTCTGCCCACCGGGTCCAATGTCTACCGGCTGGGTGGTGACGAATTTGCAGCACTTTTGCTTGGCCAGACAGATGTTGCTGCCGTGCGTGCGCTGGGCGAGCGCATGATACGCCGGGTCAGCAGCCCGATCGAGTTTGATGGAATCGTCACCCGCGTTGGCATAACCATTGGCGTTGCCCTGTCACCCACAGAAGGGGTCATGGGCGTCGACCTGCTGCGCAAAGCGGATCAGGCGCTGTATTTCGGCAAACGCACGCAAAAAGGCACGGTGCGCTTTTACCTGCATGAAGATGAGAAGCTGATTGCATAAGTCCGGGCAGTTGCCTGCCCGGACTTATGCGTTTCATGTCTTTCAGTCTGCTCGTGACGCTCTGAAGCAAATACTCCAGCCAGCCTACTCGAACTCCATGATCAGCTCATCAACCGCAAGGCTTGCACCAGCGGCTACCGCCACATGCTTAACCGTGCCGCGCCGCTCTGCCCGAAGAACATTTTCCATTTTCATCGCCTCCACGGTTGCCAGTGCCTGCCCCGCTTCCACAACATCGCCAACTACCACCTCTATTGCGGTGATAACGCCGGGCATTGGACACAGCAGCAATCTGGACGTATCCGCCGCCACCTTGACCGGCATCAGCCGGGCAAGCTCGGCAACTCGGGGCGAACGCACATTGACCTTCACGTCCATGCCGCGCCAACGCAAGCGGCATTGAGTGCCGGCAATATCCGTTTTGACAGCCAGCATCCCGCCATCGATATCAAAGTGGCCGAGCGTCTGTCCGGGCAGCCATTGGCTGGCAACATTCTGAATTTGCCCATCCTGGAAAACGACCGCTACGCCGTTCGCCGCCTCGTCTACCGTAATGGCAAAGGAATGGTTGGCCATGGCAACGTCAAATGTCCGGCCAATCCTGCGCTTGTGGTGAGCCATCGCGCCGGAAATTCCTGCAGACCGCGCGGCCTCTCGCAGCACCATGAACGTTGCAACGGCTGCCAACTGCCGCGCCTGTGCGTCATCGGGTGCAACTCCGGTGAAACCATCGGCAAATTCTTCGGCGATGAAGCCCGTTGTCAACCGCCCCTCCCCGAAGCGCCTCTTGCCCATCACGGCCGATAGAAACGGCAGATTGTGGCCAATGCCTTCCAGCTCGAACTCATCCAGAGCATCGCCCAGTGCGGCAATCGCCGCATCTCGGTCTGGCGCGTGGGCGCACAGCTTGGCAATCATCGGGTCGTAGTACATCGAAATTTCGCTGCCTTCGGCAACTCCGGTATCGTTGCGGATGTTCGCCCCGCCTTGACGCTCACCTTCCGCCGGTGGGCGGTAGCGGGTCAACCGGCCGATGGACGGCAGAAAATTGCGAAACGGATCTTCCGCATAAACGCGAGCCTCGATGGCCCAACCTGTGCGGCGGACCGTTTCCTGCGAGGTGCGCAATGTCTCCCCGGCTGCGACGCGGATCATCTCTTCCACCAGATCAAGCCCGGTGATCAGCTCTGTCACAGGGTGCTCAACCTGCAAGCGCGTGTTCATTTCCAGAAAATAAAAATTGCGGGAACCATCCACGATGAACTCGACGGTGCCAGCGGAATGATAGCCAACCGCTTTGGCCAGAGCCACAGCCTGTGCGCCCATGGCCTCTCGCGTCTCGGCATCCAGAAATGGCGATGGCGCCTCTTCGATGACCTTCTGGTTGCGGCGCTGAATCGAGCATTCCCGCTCGCCCAGATGCACAACAGTGCCATGCCTGTCGCCCAGCACCTGAATTTCGATATGCCGGGGCTGGTCGACGAATTTTTCGATAAAAATCCGCTCGTCACCGAAGGCGTTGCGCGCCTCGCTGCGTGAAGAGTTGAACCCCTGACGAGCCTCATCCGCATTCCACGCAACGCGCATGCCTTTGCCGCCACCGCCGGCAGAGGCCTTGATCATCACCGGATAGCCGATTGAATCGGCGATTGTCACCGCTTCTTCAGCCGTTTCAATCAGCCCCATGTGTCCCGGCACTGTCGAGACACCCGCTTCCGCTGCCAGTTTTTTAGAGGTGATCTTGTCTCCCATTGCGTCGATTGCCGTTGGCGGCGGGCCAATGAATGCCACGCCCTCGGCCTCCAGCGCTCTGGCAAAGGCAGCATTTTCCGACAGGAAGCCGTATCCGGGATGCACCGCATCCGCACCGGTCTGCCGAATGGCATCCAGAATTCTTTCAATCGACAAATAGGACTGCGCCGATGCCGCCGGGCCAATGCCAACCGCCTCATCCGCCTCGCGCACATGCACAGCGTCTCTGTCTGCGTCGGAATAAACTGCAACTGTAGCAATGCCGAGGCGGCGAGCGGTGCGAATGACGCGACAGGCAATTTCGCCGCGATTGGCAATCAGAATTTTTTTGAACATCGGCGCTCTCACAGCGGAATATTGTCGTGCTTGCGCCACGGTGTTTCCACCGTTTTGGCGCGCAACATTGCAAAGGCGCGCGCAATTCTGCGGCGGGACGAATGCGGCATGATAACCTCATCAACAAAGCCACGCTCTGCCGCAACAAACGGGTTGGCAAAGCGCGCCTCATATTCCGCGGTGCGGGCCGCAATTTTTTCAGCATCGCCCAGTTCTGAACGATAGAGAATTTCAACCGCACCCTTTGCACCCATCACGGCAATTTCCGCCGTGGGCCAGGCATAATTGATATCCGCTCCGATATGCTTGGACGCCATGACGTCATAGGCGCCGCCATAGGCCTTGCGCGTGATGAGCGTAACCATAGGCACGGTTGCTTCCGAATATGCAAACAGCAGCTTGGCTCCGTGTTTGATGACGCCGCCATGTTCCTGCGCAGTGCCCGGCAGAAAGCCCGGCACATCCACCAGAGTCAGGATGGGAATGGAAAAGGCATCACAAAAACGCACGAAACGCGCAGCTTTGCGGGATGCGTCAATGTCCAGACATCCTGCCAGCACCATTGGCTGGTTGGCCACCACGCCCACGGTCTGCCCTTCCATGCGGATAAAGCCGATCAGGATATTGCGGGCAAAATCTGCCTGAACCTCGAAAAAATCTGCCTCATCTGCCAGCGCCAGCACCAGTTCACGCATGTCGTAAGGTTTGGCTGCATTGTCCGGCACCAGAGTATCCAGCCGCATTTCCAGCCGCTCCGGATCGTCAAAAAACGTGCGAACCGGGGGCTTTTCGCGGTTGTTCAGCGGCAGAAAGTCAAAGAACCGACGCACGCCTTCCAGCGCTTCAATGTCGTTTTCATATGCGCCGTCGGCCACGGATGATTTGCGCGTATGGGTGCGCGCACCACCCAGCTCTTCTGCCGTTACCGTTTCATTTGTCACGGTTTTAACCACGTCCGGCCCGGTGACAAACATGTAGGACGAGTCACGCACCATGAAGATGAAATCTGTCATGGCAGGGGAATAGACCGCGCCGCCCGCACACGGACCCATGACCAGCGAAATTTGCGGCACCACGCCTGATGCCTCGGCATTGCGGCGAAACACTTCCGCATAGCCGGCAAGTGAGGCAACACCTTCCTGAATGCGCGCGCCGCCGGAATCGTTCAAGCCAATCACCGGCGCACCGTTGCGCACAGCCATGTCCATGATCTTGCAGATTTTGGCGGCGTGGGTTTCCGACAGGGAACCGCCAAGAACGGTGAAATCCTGCGAGAACACATAGACCAGGCGGCCGTTGATCGTGCCCCAGCCGGTGACCACGCCATCGCCCGCAACCTTCTGCGAGGCCATGCCAAAATCGGTTGCCCGATGTGTCACATACATATCGAATTCTTCGAACGAACCTTCGTCCAGAAGCACCTCGAGACGCTCGCGCGCGGTCAACTTGCCCTTGGCGTGCTGAGCGATAATCCTTCGTTCGCCGCCGCCCGCCCGTGCCTCTGCCCGGCGTGCGTCCAATTGTTCGAGAATGGCCCGCATAGTCCTCCCCATTCCAGAGCGTGCCCCGTGATCATTCGAACACCCGGGCTGCTCTACCTCTTTGTTCTGCCGCCCTGTCCTTCCGCTGAAACGGCTCCGTATCAGCGGGGAATGCTCTGATGGCATTTTCGTCGACGCCCGAAAGTGCACCGTGTTTTGCTTCGCTGCAATTCGTGACGCACAAGCTGTTTTGCAGTTTGCTGTTTATCAGTATCTTTCGCCACCACCAGCATGCAATCTGCCCTCATGACGCCTTGTTTTGCGCTTTTGCACACGCAATAAGTCATGGGTCATACGGAGAAAGTGAAATTATGAAACGCAGTGGCGGGCAGATTCTGGTCGATTGTCTATCGGCGCAAGGCATTACCCATGTTTTTGGAGTTCCGGGAGAAAGCTATCTGGCAGTGCTGGATGCATTTTACGACTGTTCGCCGCAGATTCGTTTTGTGAATACCCGCAATGAGGGTGGCGCCAGCTTCATGGCCGAAGCGCATGGCAAATTGACCGGCCAGCCCGGCATAGCGTTTGTGACACGCGGTCCGGGCGCAACAAATGCCTCCATCGGCATTCATGCCGCAATGCAGGCGTCGACGCCGATGATCCTTTTCATTGGGCAGATTCCGATGAGTGTGCGTGGACGCGAGGCATTTCAGGAAGTGGATTATCGCGCCTATTTCGGCCCCTTGGCCAAATGGGTCACCGAGATTGAGGATGTGGAGCGCATTCCCGAAATCATGTCGCGCGCATTTGCCACCGCGCTTTCGGGCCGCCCGGGGCCCGTGGTGGTTGCCCTGCCTGAAAATGTGCTGAGCGATATGGCTGACGTCACGCCAGGGCGAAAGGTCATTGTGCCGGAGCCAGCACCAGCGCCAGCCGAAATTGCGCAGATTGCCGAGCGGCTGGGCAAGGCGGAGCGCCCGCTGATTCTGGCAGGTGGCAGCCGCTGGACAGAGTCTGGACGCAATGCCTTGCATCAGTTTGCCAGCGCCAATGGATTGCCGGTGGCCAGCGCATTCCGGTTCAATGACCTGTTCGACAATCACTCCCAGAATTACATCGGCGAAGCCGGCATTGCCATGGCACCGCATGTGCAGAAAATGATTCGCGAGGCCGATGTCATTCTGGCTTGCGGGGTGCGGTTCGGCGAAATGACAACAGGCGATTATTCGCTGTTCAGCGCACCGGACACACCACAATTTCTGATACACGCCCATGCTGCAGACAGCGAACTGGGCAAGATTTACCAGGCGAATTTGCCGGTGCACAGCGGACCCAACACTTTGTTTGCGGCCTTGGCGGATCAATCGCTGGCACTTTCCCCCGGCCGCGAGGCCTGGCGTGCCAGTGGGCGAGATGCTTTTGTAGCCGCGCTGGAATGTCCGCAGCAGCCAGGCCCGGTGGATATGGCAGCCGTGATGGCGCATCTGCGTCAGATCTTGCCGGATGATGTGATTGTGACAAACGGCGCCGGCAATTTTGCGACCTGGCCCGGCAAGTTCCTGCCGTTGAAAACTGCCGGTCGCCTGTTGGCACCGCAAAGCGGGGCCATGGGCTATGGCCTGCCTGCCGCAGTTGCGGCCAAGCTTGCTGCGCCTGAGCGGCTGGTTCTGTGTTTTGCCGGTGATGGTGATTTTCAGATGAACATCCAGGAACTGGCGACGGCCTCTCAGTCTGGTGCGGCGCCGGTGGTTCTGGTGCTGAACAACGGCACCTACGGCACCATTCGCATGCATCAGGAACGGCATTTTCCAGGCCGGGTTTCCGCAACCGACCTGTCCAATCCGGACTTCGTCAAACTGGCGCAGGCTTTTGGCTTCCACAGCGAAAGGGTGGATACCACTGCCGGCTTTGCCGCCGCATTTGACCGCGCCACAGCCGCGCCGAACGGTGCGGTGCTGGAACTGATTATTGACAAGGAATCTCTGACACCGCGCCAGACATTGAGCCAGATCAGAGCAGCGGCGATGCAGAAATAAACGGATTGGTGCACGGAACCAACGGACTTGGGTGGAAGGGGAAAAAGTGACGCAATCTGATCTGGCAGGCAGAAACATTCCCCGCCACTGGTTCAAGCGCCTGTCAACAACGGGCATTTTCATTGGCGGGATTTGTCTTGCGGCATCGCTGACGCCCAGTCTCATTCCTCGCAGCTACATGGTGCAAGGCGTGCTTTCCGGCACGGCATTTGCCGTTGGCTATGCCGCAGGCGTTTTTGCAGTCTGGCTCTGGCTGTATCTGCAATTGCCAACACCCAGGCGCTCAATTGCCCTGTGGCTGCGCCTGCTCACTGCGCTTCTGGTTGCGGCATTAGCGGTTCTGTGCCTGTGGAAGGCGGCCGAATGGCAGAACTCCATTCGCGCCTTGATGCAGATGCCGCCAGTGGACACGGCGCATCCTTTCCGCACCGGTTTGATTGCCGCGCTGGTGTTTCTGGTCTGGCTGGCACTCGCGCGGCTTTTCAGCGGCGTCGTTCACCGTGCATCAGCCTATCTGCAGCGTGTTCTGCCGCGCCGTGTGGCAAATGTGCTGGCAGCGGCCGTTGCCATCGCGCTGTTCTGGGGTGCAATTGAGGGTGTGCTTTTCCGACAGACCTTACATCTGGTCGATAGCTCATTCAGAGAGCTGGACAGTTACATCGACGCCGACACCCCGCCACCGGCAGACCCCATGAAGACGGGCAGCAGCCAGTCGCTGATAGCCTGGGAAAGCCTGGGCGCACGCGGCCGTGAATTCATAGCGACCGGGCCGGATGCAGCGGAAATTGGGGCGTTCTTTTCCGAACCGGCCATGGAGCCTCTGCGCACCTATGTCGGGTTGAATACAAGGGAAACGGTGCAGGAGCGTGCGGCTGTCGCCCTGCAGGAAATGCTGCGCACCGGCGCGTTTGAACGCGAGGTGCTGGTTGTGGTTGTTCCCACAGGGACCGGCTGGGTGGATCCTGCAGCGATGGACCCGCTGGAATACCTGCATCGCGGCAACATTGCATCCGTCGCGATGCAATATTCCTATCTTTCCAGTTGGTTGTCTTTGCTGATCGAACCGGGCTACGGTGCAGAAGCGGGTCGCGCGCTGTTTCAGGCAGTTTATGAACACTGGACCGGTTTGCCCCCCGGGGAGCGTCCCCGCCTCTATCTGTATGGGCTGAGCCTTGGAGCCATGAACTCCGAGCTTTCCACGGATCTGTTCGAGGTGATTGCCGACCCGTTCCAAGGTGCATTATGGGCGGGCCCGCCGTTTCCAAGTTACACATGGCGCAAAGTAACGAATGAGCGACTGCCCAGCACAACCGAGTGGCTGCCAAGCTTCCGTGACGGAGCAATCATCCGCTTCACCGGGCAGAAAAACAATCTTGAAAACGCCAGCGCCCCATGGGGCCCGGTGCGGATCGTCTATCTGCAATATGCAAGCGATCCGGTGACGTTTTTTTCGCCGTCCAGCGCCTATCGCGAACCGGACTGGATGAAGAGTCCAAGAGGTCCGGATGTCTCACCGGAACTGAGGTGGTTTCCTGTCGTAACAATGCTGCAATTGGCAGTAGATATGATGCTGGCAACAACCACACCCATAGGTTATGGCCACATTTATGCGCCCGAGCATTACATCGATGCCTGGATGGAAGTCACAAGTCCGCCACCTCTTTCCCCGGAGGAGCTGGACCGCCTGAAGAAACACCATGCCGCCCGCTTTGAATAGCGGTTGAACAGACCGGAGACGCCAAATGGTCATGCAGCAGGCCCTTGTTCTTGAACGCCGCAACGAGCTTTCGCTGCGAGACATTGATCTGCCGGACGTCACCGGCCCGGGCATGGTTAAAATTGCCATAGACACCGTGGGCATCTGCGGGTCGGACGTCCACTATTATACCCATGGCAAAATTGGCAGCTTCATTGTTGAAGAGCCAATGGTTCTGGGACATGAAGCCGCTGGCACGGTGGTGGAGATTGGTGCCGGAGTTTCTCACCTGAAACCGGGCGACCGCGTATGCATGGAACCCGGCATTCCGGATCCGCAATCGCGCGCCTCACGCCTCGGGCTTTATAACGTGGATCCGGCAGTGACGTTCTGGGCAACCCCGCCGGTGCACGGTGTTTTGACGCCACAAGTGGTGCATCCGGCTGCCTATACATTCAAGCTTCCGGACAATGTCAGCTTTGCTGAAGGCGCAATGATCGAGCCATTTGCCGTGGGGTTGCAGGCCGCGCAAAAAGCTCGCATTGCTCCGGGAGACGTGGCGGTTGTTATTGGCGCCGGTCCGATTGGCATTATGACTGCGCTGGCCGCTCTTGCGGGCGGCTGCTCTACCGTTGTCATTGCAGATATGATGGCAGAGAAACTGGAAATTGCCGGTCGCTATGCGGGTATTGTACCGGTGAACATCAAGGAACGCCCCCTGCAGTCTGTGGTTGATGAATTGACCCATCAATGGGGCGCCGACGTGGTTTTTGAAGCCAGTGGCTCTGCCGGCGCATGGAAAACACTTTTGTCACTGCCGCGACCGGGTGGCGCAGTCATTGTCGTCGGCATGCCAGTTGAGCCCACACTGATCGACTGGGCAACGGCATCCACCCGGGAAATTCGGTTTGAGACCATTTTTCGCTATGCTCACCAATATCCTCGCGCCATTCAAATGATTGGCGCTGGCAAGGTCGATCTGAAACCCCTGATCTCGGAAACCTTTGACTTCTCCCGCTCGATCGAGGCCTTTCAACGCGCGGCCGAGGGCAGGCCAACCGATGTGAAGCTGCAAATCAAACTGCGATAGAGATAGATATCTTATAGTTTACATTATAACGGTCATCTATTAGTAATTTTACAGTTAACCCTGTACACCTCGCTCTGAATTCGAAAGATTGGAACTTTATGGGCTTTGCAACCAAACTCGCTCGCTTTGCCATACCTGCGGCTCTGTGCGCTTTTCCACACACACCGGCGCTGGCGCAGAACGCCACCACAGGTTTGCCAAACGGTGCAACGTCGATCAACGAGACTTACGACGAATGGATCGTTACCTGCCTGAACGGTCCCAACGGCAAAGCCTGCTCGCTAGCCCAGATTCAGAACGACCAGAAGTCCGGGCAGCGCGCGTTGGCAATTCAGTTGCAATCTTCCGCTGAGACAGCAACGGGCGTCCTGCTGCTTCCATTCGGCCTTCAACTGTCTGAAGGCGTAACTATGGCAATCGACGAAGCCACGCCCCTGGAAAAAGGTGCATTTTCAACTTGCCTTCCGCAGGGCTGTATGGTGCCGTTGAACTTTGATGCCGAAAAGCTTGCGGCACTGAAGACCGGCAAGCTTCTTCAGCTTGCTGCCCGGCCTATGGGAGCTGCCGAAGATGCAAAGCTGCAAATCTCACTCAAAGGATTCAACGCAGCCCTGAACCGGGTTCAGGAACTTTCAAAGTGAAGCTTTTCCCTGAAATGGTTGCATTTCAAAAGCCGGACACTGCGGCTTAGCAGAGAGTTCAAGAGCTTTTCATAAGCGAATCCTCGCATGAAATGCTCAATTGAATTCAATTGGTTGGAGCAATTTTGTTCAGTCGATCGACTGGCGAAATTGCTCTTTGCCACTTGCTGCTGATTGCGGCACATATGCTGATTGTTTTCCTGGAACAATTCTATATATGATAATTTGACACAACAATATGTTTGAGCCATTAGCCTATGCAGCTTTCAGCCTTGATGAAGCGGCATGAGGAGATTGAAAATGGTACGCAAGTCCGTCATTGGTGCCTGTCTGGCGCTTTTCACCGCGACAACCGCGCTTGGCGTCCTGCCAGCAGCGGCGCAAACTCAGCCGCAGGCCGTGGTTGAGCATTATGCGGCGCTCGCTCTGGCCAAATATCAGGACTCGCTGACAACGGCCAAAACACTTGATCAGGCAATTGACGCCTTGATCGCCACACCCAGCGCACAGACACTTGCAGCGGCTCGTACCGCGTGGATAGCGGCCCGCGTGCCATATCAGCAGACGGAAGTTTACCGTTTTGGCAATGTCATTGTGGATGAGTGGGAAGGCCGCGTGAATGCATGGCCGCTGGATGAAGGGCTGATCGACTATGTTGATGCCTCTTACGGCACGCAAAGCGACAGCAACGAGTTTTATGTCGCCAATGTCATTGCCAATCCAAAGCTGAGCATCAACGGGCAGGATCTCGACTTTTCCGACATCAGCCCTGCCCTGCTGGAAAGTCTGCAGGAGGCTGGCGAGGTTGAGGCCAATGTGACGACTGGCTACCACGCCATTGAATTCCTGCTCTGGGGGCAGGATCTGAACGGCACCGAGGCGGGCGCGGGCGACCGGCCATACACCGATTTTGACACGGCCAACTGCACGAATGGCAATTGCGAGCGGCGCGCTGCCTACCTGAAGGCGGCTTCGGAACTGCTGATTGCCGATCTGGAAGAGATGGTGGCGAATTGGCAGGCCGATGGCGCGGCGACACAAGCTGTTGTTTCTGACCCCGCTGCTGGCCTGACCGCTATTGTAACCGGCATGGGCTCGCTGTCCTATGGCGAACTGGCCGGTGAGCGGATGAAGCTTGGCCTCCTTCTTCACGATCCGGAAGAAGAGCATGACTGCTTTTCTGACAACACGCACAATTCGCATTTTTACGACGCGGTTGGCATCGCATCCGCCTATACGGGCGATTACACGCGCGTTGATGGTACGAAGCTTTCCGGCCCATCCCTTTCCGACCTGATTGCTGAAAAGGATGCCGACCTTAACACGGAAATGCTTGGCAAGCTGGATGTGACCGATACGGCAATGAGCGCTGTTGTTGCCCGTGCGGAAGCAGGTGAAGCCTATGATCAGCAGATTGGCGAAGGCAATGAAGCGGGCAACGCAGCCGTGCAGGCCGCCATTGACGGGCTGATTGACCAGACCAGAACAATTGAGCGCGTGGTGGCGGCGTTGAATATCGGCGCAATCTCAATCGAAGGCTCTGACAGTCTCGACAATCCGAACGCAGTGTTCGAATAGAAAAGGAGAGCCGCAGCGCAAGAGCTGCGGCTCATCTGTAATGCAGATAAAAACGCTGATTCTGGCGCCTTGTTTTTTCGGCGCCTTTTTGCTCTGTCCCACTTTGGTCAAAGCCGAAGATTCCGAGCCATTTCCTGCAGTTGCTTGCCGGAGCGATCACAAATGTGAGGATGTACTGGCAGTTTCAGGCAGAACAGACCTGAACCCGAAGGATAAGGCGCGGGTTGAGAAAATTGTCCGACCCGCGAGCGATTTTTCCACGACCGAGCGTTTTGAAGCCATGCAAGGCGGTGCTGCAACCAGCACCGCCATCGTCAATGGCGATGCGTTTTCGCATCCTTCAGCCAACATTACTTTTGCCGAGGAAGAACAATTCAAACTTGGCAATGCGCTTTTCCGTAAGTTCTGGGTGTCATCCCCCTCATCCACTCAGGCGTCTGACGGGCTGGGCCCACTGTTCAATGCGCGCGCCTGCCAAAGCTGCCATTTGAAGGACGGGCGCGGCCATCCTCCAGAAAATTCCGCCGATGCAACGTCCATGTTTCTGCGACTGGCGCGCCCCGCTGCCACACCTGAGGAAGAACAGGCTCTGGCCGACTATCTGCAACTTAATTTTCCCGATCCGGTTTACGGGGAGCAACTGCAGGACCTGGCAGTTGCTGGATTGGCTGGCGAAGGGCGCATGGCAATTTCCTATGAGGAAAGGCCTTTCGAACTGGCGGACGGTGAGATCGTTTCGTTGCGGCATCCTGCATACAGCATCACCGGGCTGAACTATGGCCCGCTGCATCCCGATACGACATTTTCCCCCCGCATTGCCAATCCGATGATTGGCATGGGCCTGATAGAGGCCATACACGAAGCCGACATTCTGGCGCTTGCTGACCCGGAAGATGCGGATCAGGATGGTATTTCCGGCAAAGCGGCCATTGTCCGCGATCACAGGACCGGAGAACTGGCGCTGGGCCGGTTTGGCTGGAAAGCACAGAATGCCAATGTGCGTGATCAAAGCTCCAGCGCGCTGGCGGGAGACATTGGAATTTCCAGCCCGGACGTGCCGCGCCATTACGGGGATTGCACAGCCGCGCAGACCGACTGCCTGACGCGGCCTAACGGTGTGCAGGCGCGGCTCGGCGACACGGAAGCGCCTGACCCGGTCATGGACCTTATCAGCTTCTACTCGGAAAATCTGGCTGTGCCGGCACGGCGCGATGTGGACAATCCGCAGGTTCTGCAAGGCAAGGAACTGTTTTACCAGGCAGGTTGCACCTCGTGCCATCAGCCAAAATTCGTAACAAGGCGTGATGCCGCCAACAAGGCGCAGTCGTTCCAGTTGATCTGGCCTTATTCCGATTTTCTGCTGCATGACATGGGTGAAGATCTGGCCGATGGCCAGCCGGTGGGCGTTGCCAACGGGCGTGAGTGGCGCACACCACCGCTATGGGGAATTGGCTTGACGGAAACGGTGAACAATCACACGTTTTTTCTGCATGATGGCCGGGCGAGAAATCTGACCGAGGCCATACTTTGGCATGGCGGTGAGGCAGAGGCAGCCCGCAACAATTTTGCGCAAATGGTTCGGCAGGAGCGTGAAGCCCTGATCCGCTTTCTGGAGTCGCTATGATGCGCGTCGTCCTCCTGCTTCTCGCCTTTTTCTGGCATGGCACGGCCATTGCACAGGAACAGCCCGTCTCAACTCCGAACGACGCGGCCATTGTTGCGGTGATGGAAAGGGCGGTGGATGATTTTATCCGACCCGGTTACAGAAATTTTTTTCAGGCCAGTGCAGTGCTGGATGAGGCCATGCGAAATCTGTGCTCGGCGCCATCACAAGGCAATCTTGCACAGGCGCGGGACGCTTTTAAAACCACCATCGGCACATGGTCACAGATTGAAATTCTTCGAGTGGGGCCCGCCATTGAGGGGCATCGCTTCGAGCGAATCCTGTATTATCCGGACCGCAAAAGCATTGGTTTGAAGCAGGTGCAGGGCCTTTTGGCCAAGCCGGACCCTGCCGCGACCACTGTGGAAGGGCTGGCCGGTAAAAGTGTGGCTGTGCAGGGCCTGGGCGCTCTGGAGTTTCTGCTCTATGGCACCGGGGCAGATGAACTTGCGCAGCCTCCGGCTGGTTTTCGCTGCCAGTATGGCGCGGCCATTGCCCGGAATATTCACGATATAGCTCATGAGTTGTCAGACGCCTGGGATGACCCGGACGGTATTGCCAGGGACTGGAAAACTCCCGGGCAGCAAAATCCGGAATTTCGCAACGCGCAAGAGGCAATGACCGCGCTTTTGGGCGTTCTTGTGCATGGAGCGGAGGCCGCAAGAGACCAGCGAATTGAAAGTTTTTATCGCGGGCCGGACAGAACGGCCTTCCCCAAACAGGCGCTGTTCTGGCGCAGCGGCAATACATGGGTCATGCTCAGTGGCAACCTGGCCGGCCTGCAGGCACTTTATGACAGTTCGAGAATGGCCGATCTGGTGCCGAATGATTCATTGGGCACCCGTGACTCCATCCACTTTCTCATCAATGCAATGCAGAATACCATCACCACGCTGAACCCGGACATTGAGACAGCGCTGGCAGACAGCGCCCAGCGCGGCAAACTGGATTATCTTCTGCTGAGCTCCAAAGACCTGATCCTGCGGTTTAACGACGAGTTTGGTGGCGCAATTGGCCTTGCCGCCGGATTCTCTTTCTCGGACGGAGACTGACACTTGGCCCGAAGCGCGCTCATTGACCGGCGCAGTTTCATGGCTGCTGCTGGCGCGGCCTTTTTGTCTGCTTTGCCCGACAGGCAATTAATGGCGCTGACTCGCGCTGACGCAGTGTATGCGGCAGGATTTCGCGCTCCCGATGGCTCCTACGGCATTGCAACCGCAACCGAGCGTGGTGAAATCGTTGCACGGATTGCGCTTCCGGCCCGTGCTCATGGTCTTGCAACGTGTCAGGCCACCGGCCGCTGTGCAGCCTTTGCCCGGCGCCCTGGCACCTTTGCAATGATTTTTGATGCGGTGCTCGCAAAGCCAGTCACCATTATCCACACTCCACCGGAGCGCCATTTTTATGGCCATGGCAAGTTTTCGCCTGATGGCCACTTGCTCTACGCCAGTGAAAACCACTTTGCAGAAAATCGCGGCGTTATCGGAGTATACGATGCGCGCAATGACTTTGCGCGGATTGGCGAGCTTGATGCCTATGGTATTGGCACACATGATATGAGCGTGAGCGATGACGGCACACGACTGATTATCGCCAATGGTGGCATTGCCACGCATCCCGATTTCGGTCGCACCAAGCTGAATCTTGACGAAATGCAACCATCGCTTGTGTTGGTGGATGCGCAGAGTGGCGCTCTGGTGCAGAAGCACAGCCTGCCCCCTGCCCTTTCCCGCCTTTCAACCCGCCATATTGATCTGGCAGACAAGGGCCGTATCTGGTTTGCGTGTCAGTATGAAGGGTCACGCAATGATCATCCACCGCTGACCGGCTATTTTGCCGAAGGCGATGATATTCAATTTATCGACCTGCCTGAGCCGGTAACCGAAGCGCTGGGGCATTATATCGGGGCCATCGCTGTCAACCGGCGCGAAAATATCGTCGGACTCGCTTCGCCAAAAGGCGGAACTCTGCTTCTGCTCAACAGCCGGACTGGCGCGATCATTGGTCAACGCAAGATACAGGATGCCGCAGGCGTGGCACCCGCAACCGGCACAATTGCGGCTTCCAGCTATGGCGGACTGCTTGCGCAAACAATCAGCCCTTTGGCCTGGGATCAGCATCTGGTGCGTCTTTAAGTAAATGTTTCAATAGCTTAGCGAAAAACGCCCTGCTTCCGCTCCTCCAAAAGTTGATCTTTTAAATTCAATAATATTGTGCAAATTTCATTCAGGCTTATGCGCGTCTTTCAGGACAAAACCATTGGCACAAAATAAAGATCAAGATCCGCTATCAGACCTGTCGCTGAAACTGCGGTTTAAAAGCCTTGCAAATTTTCTGGAACGTGCGCTCGACGACAAGCTTTTGCCGCTGAATATTTCCGGCAATGAGTGGACCGCACTGCACGCCATTGCACAGGCAGGCAGCATCATGCCCAGTACATTGGCGCAAAAGCTGGGTATGAGCCGAAGCGGTATGTCACGTCTGGTGGAGCGTATGGAGGCAAAGGCGCTGATCAAGCGATCGGGCGATGCTGCTGACCGCCGTGCGCACTGGCTTGCCGCCACGGACCGCGCAAACCAGCTATTGCCGGAATTGCAACAGGCTGAACTGGACACCGCCCGTGAGTGTTTTCAGGAACTGACAAAGCGCGACCGGCAGGATCTGGCGCGAATTCTGCTGCGTCTTGAACCTTAGACGACCTTTCGAAAAACCGTGTCATAAGAGTTTAAAGACTTGGTGCTGGAGCATTCTTCAACAAATGCTCCAGCACTGTGTCCGGTCTATTGCGCCGGTAGCAATGGTTTTTCAGCGACGACCTTAGCGTCCGAAAACAGCCGCAACAATTCATCACGTCGCTTCAAGGCATCTGCGAGCTTGGTTTCCTTCACCGGGCCAAATCCACGCACCTGATCCGGAAGATTCAAAAGCTCAACCGCAATTTCCTTGTTGCCGGAATGGATCGCATCGAAAACTCTGGCGCAATCACCTTCAAATCGAGTGATTGCCGCCCGCTCGCCACGCCGCTCGTGCGTGTAGCCAAAAATGTCCAGCCTGGTGCCACGCAACCCTTTGGCTTTGGCCAGCATCCGGAATACCGGCATGATCCATGGACCGAAGGTGCGTTTCTTCGGGCGACCGTTTGAATCGGTGCCGGTCAGCATTGGCGGCGCCAGATGGAAGTTCAGCCGACGCACTCCGGTGAATTCCTGGGCAATCAGCTTGGCGAAACGGCCATCCGTATAGAGCCGGGCCACTTCATACTCATCCTTGTAGCTCAGCACTTTGGCATAGTTCTGAGCCACAGCGCGCAGCAGACGGCCATGGGCGTCGATGGCTTCGTCCACCTTGGCAGCCTTTTCCACCATGGCCTGATAGCGGTTGGCCAATGCCACATTCTGATAAGAGGTCAGGAACTGAATGCGGCTTTCAATCAGCCGCTCCGTGCTCATTGTTGCCAGATTTTCTTGCGGCACACGGGTGCCGGCAACCATTTCTGCCAGTTTTTGCGGTTCTGCCGCGGCCAGTCGGCCCCAGCCGAATGCGTCAAGATTGGCATTGATGGCCACGCCATTGATGCGGATAGCCTTGACAATCGAGTCGAGTGACAGAGGCACAAGGCCCTGCTGCCAGGCATAACCCAGCATCATGATGTTTGTGGCTATCGCGTCACCGGCAACAACTTCCGCCATCTCGGTGAAGTTGATGAAGTGACTGTCTTTGGACACAGATTTGCGAATGGCGTTGCCCACCAGGGTTCGGCGGAAATCGAAATCCGGATCGCGGACAAACTGGGCAACCGGCGTCAAATGTGTGTTGACCACAGCACGTGTGCGGTCAACCGCCAGAAGGTTCGAACTCTCCTTGGAAGCTGCCACCACATCATCTGCAGCTATCAACAAATCTGCACTGCCGGTTACAATGCGCGGGCAGGCAACGTCCTCTGCCTTTGGACCAAGGCGCACATGGCTGAGAACCGCGCCACCCTTTTGCGCCAGACCTGCCATGTCGAGCAACATGGGCGCCTTGCCATCCAGATGCGCGGCCATGCCCAGAATCGCGCCAATGGTCAGCACACCCGTGCCGCCTACCCCGGTAATGGCGATGTTGTAGGCTCCAGTCAGTTCCGGCACCAAGGGCTCCGGCACTGCCGAAAGATCAAGCTGTCCGCGCGCATTGCGCTTTTTCGGTTTGGCGCCATCCAGCGTAACGAAAGATGGGCAGAAGCCTTTGACGCAGGAATAGTCCTTGTTGCACGAGCTTTGATTGATCTGCCGCTTGCGACCCCAATCCGTCTCAAGTGGTTCCACCGACATGCAGTTGGACTGAACAGAACAATCGCCGCAACCTTCGCACACTGCCGGATTGATCAGCACTCGTGTATCCGGATCGGGCATCAAACCGCGCTTGCGGCGGCGGCGCTTTTCCGCCGCGCAGGTCTGGTCGTAAACAATGGCCGAAACTCCCGGCTGCTCGCGAATTTCGCGCATCACCGCTTCAACTTCATCCCGGTGACGTATCTGTGTGCCGGCAGGAAGCTGCGCCGTGGCGTAGGTGTGTGGCTGTTCCGACACCAGAACTATGGGCGAAACACCTTCCTGATAGAGCTGATGAGTGATTTTGACCGGGTCAAGATTGCCGTCGACCTCCTGTCCCCCGGTCATGGCGACAGCGTCGTTGTACAGCACTTTGTAGGTTGCGTTGACACCGGCTGCCACGGCCTGACGCACCGCCAGAATACCGGAATGGAAATAGGTGCCATCGCCCAGATTGACGAAGACGTGCTTTTCATCGGTGAAGGGAGCAATACCCGCCCATGCAACACCCTCGCCACCCATTTGCGAAAATGTTTCCGACGAACGGCCCATCCAGGTCACCATGAAATGGCAACCAATTCCGGCCAGACCGCGGGAACCTTCCGGAACCTTGGTGGAGGAATTGTGCGGGCAGCCGGAGCAGTAGAACGGCGTGCGCGTCAATGGCGGCACGGTTTGGCGCGACGCATCACGCCTTGCTTTGAAATGCTGTATCCGACGTTCGATGTAATCGCGGTGCTCCGCATCCAGATCGCCCATGGCCAGTATGCGCTCGCCAATAACAATGGCCGCAGTGGCAACAGACAGTTCCTCCGCCAGCGAAAGGACCGGCTTGTCATGGTGATCAAATTTGCCAATGATCCGCGGGCGCACATCCGCGCGCCAGTTGAACAACTGCTGCTTGATCTGGTTTTCAATGATTTCCCGCCGCTCTTCAATGACGAGAATTTCCTCAAGCCCGACAGAAAATTCACGAACGCCCGCGGGCTCCAGCGGCCAGGGCATACCAACCTTGTAAAGCCGCAGCCGGGCACGATGCGCCGTATCTTCATCCACGCCCAGTTCACGCAGCGCCTGACGCACGTCTTCATAGGCCTTGCCTGAGGCAATAATGCCAAGACGCGCATTGTCGGAATCAAGCGTTACGCGGTCCAGCCGGTTGGCGCGGGCAAAGGCAATCGCAGCATATGCCTTATAGGTTTGCAGCCGGTTGTCCTGCATCCACCGGTCATCCGGAACACGCAGGTTCAGCCCATCGGCCGGCAATTCAAAATCGGTCGGAATGACAAATTGTCTCTGTTCGCCGGAAAGGTCCACCGACGCTGTGGTTTCCACCGTGTCGGCAATCACCTTCATGCCGACCCAGCAGCCTGAATAGCGCGACATGGCGATTCCGGCGAGACCAAACTCGACAAATTCGTGAATGGAGGAAGGGTAGAGCATTGGCATGACCGCCGCCATGAAAGCGTGGTCGGACTGATGCGGAACGGTGGAAGATTTGGCACCGTGATCATCACCCGCAATGGCCAGCACACCGCCATGGCGCGCAGACCCGGCCGCATTGGCATGCTTGAACACGTCTCCGGACCGGTCCACGCCCGGCCCCTTGCCGTACCAGATGCCCACGACACCGTCTTTTTTGAAGCCTGGCGAAACGCCAGCCTGCTGCGAACCCCAAACGGCGGTGGCTGCCAGGTCTTCATTGATGCCGGGCTGGAACACCACGCCTTCGCTGGCCAATACTGAGCGGCTTTTGAACAATTGCTGGTCATAGCCACCCAAAGGAGATCCGCGGTAACCCGAAATGAAGGCACCGGTGTTCAGCCCTGCCGCCCGATCCCGCCGCATCTGCACCAATGGCAAGCGCACAAGCGCCTGTGTGCCGCTCATAAACACCTGCCCATCGGTGGCAGAATATTTACGGTCGAGTTCTCCTGTATCGGCCATGGCCATACCTCCCGTGTCGTTTGGGCGGCGGGTATGCCCCGCGCTTCTCTCAAACGATTCTAACTGAAGTGTTAGATGAGAACTTTTCTTGTTTTTGGAAGAGAACCCCCGCTATGTAGGACACCAATCCTATTGATAATACCATTTATAGGATAAAATCGCATTATGTTTAAATTGGTAACGGGCCACCGCTCTTTGCTTTGCGCAGCACCACTGTCGAATTCATTTCCGCAATGTGGGGCAGTTTGGACAATTTGGTTTTCAAAAGAGTCTCAAAGCTTTCTGTATCGCGCGTCAGTATTGTCAGCACGAAATCATAGCGACCAGTGACAAGGTAGCAGTCCACAATATCACGCATTTCATGTGCCGCCTTTTCAAAGGCCTCCAGGGCCACCTCGTCCTGCCGGCTCAGCTTGATCATCGTCATCACCGTCACTCCAAGGCCAATTGCCTTTTCATTAATCCGATAACGACGCTCGCCCAGTATCCCTTCGGCCTGCATCCGGCGGATGCGGCGCCAGCAGGGCGTGTGGCTCAAACCAGCCGCACGACCGATGCTCTCAACCGAGCCTTCCGGGTCATCCTGCATGGCGCGCAATATTCGCAGATCCGTCGCATCCAGCATCACGCCTCGTTCCTTGTGTCATTCCAATTGCTGCTTGTCATTTGCGGCAGAATCCTAATGAGCCTCGACAATACCGTAAAAAGTTGCATGGACTCACCTTGCACCTTGTGCATTCTGGCACGAAAATTCCTGTTCATGCGGCAATTCCCAACCCGCGTTTTTACCCTGCCGTCAAAGAGTGAGCCCATTATGCCAGACGCACGTCACACGGAAGAGATTTCCGCAACAGAACCGGACTGGAGCAGGGAAAAGCCGTCTCGCCTGTGGGACCCTTCACGCCGATTGCTGCGCACTGTACGCCGCCACCAGGCATTGCGACAGAAACGAGGGGTTGGTGCTGCCATCGCGCGCCGATGGTGGGTGCTGGAACATCGATTCTGGACAGTTATCACCCAGGCCGAAATTCAGCTTGGCACTGACATCGGTGGTGGTTTGCTCCTGCCGCATCCAAACGGCATTGTTCTGCATCCCGATGCCGTCATTGGTGCCAACTGCCTGATCCTGCAACAAGTAACGCTTGCGATCGGTCCAAACGGCGCACCCCGGCTTGCCGGCCATGTTGATATTGGCGCAGGTGCTAAGATCATTGGTGGCGTTACAATTGGCGAACACGCGGTTATTGGCGCAAATGCTGTTGTCACGCGCGATATTCCACCGGGGGCCATTGCTGCCGGCGTACCCGCGCGCGTCATCCGCATGAAGATGTAAGACATCTTTTCAACTTGCTTACACCCATGGTTATCGACGGGTTGAAGTGCAACCTCTGCAATCCGTCAATATCCGACGAAACTTATCAACGCCCGCATTCCGGCAGGAAGACAATCAACCGAAACGCGTCTTTTCTCAAATCAACTTCGAATTGTATACCAAGATCAAATTGCACAATAGTAAGATAATAATTTTTTTTAATTAATTCCCATATGATCATTGTGCGAAAAATTTCATCATCATGTTAAAAATCTTGATCGCCGGATATTGGCACGTCTTTGATCACTGATTTTTTCGACACAACTCTGATATCCGCCAATTTTAGACTTGATGCGGCGTGTTGTCGCAGTTTATACTTTTGATTGAGTTTTTAGGGAGAATATCGTTACTAATTTAGATGATATCTTTTTAAGGCAAGGTGAGACAGAATGATGTGGTCACTGATTGAAACAAGCGCAGAAGCGAGGGAGATGTTTCATGATTGGATTTCAGCAACTTACGAGAATGCTGCCTTTGAAGCAGCCATGGAGTTTCCGCTGGCCGAAGCCGTCAACAGGGCAATTGAAATCACGGTGAAGACACTGGAAAATCACGATGCGCCGGACGATTTCGTCGTTGCAATCCGCGCGTCACTGATCAGCGAAAGAAAGGCTCTGATCTACACCCTGTCCCAGGCTGTCTGCATCATACCCGTTTCAAGATCACAGGAAGGGCAGGAACTGCGTCAGTGTCGAGCTTAGGGCCATTCATTTCACGACACAAAAAAGTAGTTCGTCAGATGAAAAAACAACGGTGCGGAATAGCTGACCGAATCCATTCTATCCAGCGCGCCGCCATGACCCTCGATCATCCTGCCCCAGTCTTTCGCACCCATTGAACGCTTGACCGCTGATAAAACCAACCCGCCACAAAAGCCCGCCATAACGATGGCAAACGCCATGCCCGCTGCCTGTAAAGGCGAAAATGGCGTAATCCAGAACAGGCACGCTCCCAACAGAATTGCCGCCAGCCCACCCCCGACAAAGCCTTCTACAGTTTTATTGGGGCTGACCACAGGCGCGATCTTGTGCCGGCCAAAGAGTTTTCCAAACACATATTGCAGGACATCGCTGGCCTGAACGACAAAGATCAGGAAAAACAGGAGCAGGACTTCTTTTCCGGCATAGCCCGGAATATCCAGCAAAAGCAGAGCAGGGGCATGGCTGATGCAATAAACTGTCAGCATCAGGGCCCACTGCACTTTTGACGTGCGCTCCAGAAACCCGGCGGTTTCCTGTTTCAATGCTGCCAGCGCCGGTAGAAGCAGGAATGCATAAACCGGGATGGCAATGCTGAACAGGGTTTGCCAATCAATGCCGATGAGAATGTATTGCAGCGGCAGGAAGACATAAAAGGCGAACGCCAGAGCCGAATGATCAGCTGGCAGCGTGGGAGTCAACGAAATGAACTCTCGCAAGCAGTAAAATGACGTCAATGCAAACAGCACAAGAGTCACCGTCTGGCCAAAAGCGAATGCCGCTGAAAGCACTGCAACCATAACCCACCAGGAACGAATGCGCTGGTTGAGGTTTGCTGCAGTTGCCACTGCTTCAGGGCTTTTCGCCCTTGTTGCAGCAACACGGCCAATCAACGTCGCGGCGGTCAGCAGAACAACCAGACCGCCCACCAGCCAGACCAGGGTCATGTCCATGCCGCATCTCCCGAAAGATCAGTTACGGCCTGTCTGGCCCTTTCCAGAAAATCTTCCTTGGACTCATCTGGCAGAAGTTGCATCGCCGGGCCAAAGCGGACCCGGCAAGAAACCGGGATTGGCAAAAATGCGCCACGTGGAAAAGCCCGTGACAAATTCTCGAGATAAACCGGAATGAGTTCTGTTTGCGGATGGTTGAGAGCCAGCCGGTACAAGCCGCTTTTGAATGGGCCGGGCAGCGCCTGCGAGCCACGGGTCCCTTCCGGAAAAATGATCAGAGAATCCCCGCGTTGCAGTTCGTCTTCCAGCGGTTTCAAAACATCAACACCGGAAGCCTGACCGCGTCTATCCACCAGCACGGAGCCTAGAATGCCGATCGCAATGTAGCGTGTCAGGCGGTTGCGGCCCCAATAATCTGCCGCAGCAACTGGATGTGTTGTTGCACGATGTCCTGCCGGTATGGCCGCCCAAAGCAACACAGTGTCCAGATGACTGCCGTGATTGGCAAAGTAAATGCGCGAGCGGGATGACGGTGCGCTGCCATGCCATTCAGGTTGCCCGCCAACCAGAAAACGCGCCAATCCAACCAATAAACCGCCGATCATTGCCCTTGCTCTCGAAGGCCTGAGGCAATTGCACTGAGCCGCCGCACACAGGTTATGGCTGTTCCAAACAGTATAGCGGCTAGCGCGATCTGAATGGTGTAAAGAGTTCCATTGAAGCTGACTTCAAAAAAAGCCAGCACTGCACCGGCTGTCAGAACCGCCATGCGATGAGGCTTGGCCATTGGGCCGCGATAGTCCTGGCCCAGACCAAGCGAAGCGCCGAATGCTCTGACATAGGCCGTGGCAACCGCCCCGATGGCCGCAAGATAGCCCAGTTCCGGAAGCAGGGCGGCATAGCCGCACCCGATCAGCAGCAAACAATCCTCAACCCTGTCAGGAGCCTCGTTGTACAGTGCACCCGTTGGAGAGTGCCGGCCACCCTCCACCGCAACCATGCCATCCAGCAGATTGCACAGAAGCCGCAACTGAACCATGACTGCCGCTACTAGAAACAGCCATGGCGTCATTGGCGCAAAAGCCAGCAATGCTGCGCCGATAGCGGCAAAGCCGATGCCGAAAAGCGAAATCATATTGGGCGTTATCGGAGTGGCAAGCAGCAGGCGCGCCAGCCTGTTTGCCCATCCCGTATTGCGTGAGGCCAAGGGCCGACGCTGTTGCGACTGCTGAACCATTGGGTGAAGCCACCTTTCGCCGGAACAAGATTTCCTTTGTTCCGGCGTAATTGAAAGATGCAGAGAGTTAAACCCTTGATTGAAGTTTAAAGCACTTTGCGTTGAAACGGCACCGTTTCAACGGCAGGGCAGTGCCTTGCTCAATCGACATCTGCCTGAGCCAGCGCATGAAGCACCCTTGCCCACGACCGTTGACCGTGATGGAAGGATGTCATTTCATATTTTTCATTGGGCGAATGTATCCGATCATCGCCATGACCAAATCCGATCAGCAATGAGGGCATGGACAAGCGTTTGCGGAACTCTCCTACCACGGGGATGGAACCACCCATGCCGATCATCACGGCGGGATTTGGCCATTCATCCGACAATGCCTTCCGGGCGACTGTCAGCAACGGAGAGTCAAACGGCAATTGTATCGCGCCTGAACCGCCATGTTCATGAAACTCGACCCGGCAGTCGGCAGGAATCCTTGCTTTGACAAATTCCCGGAAGGTCTGCCTTACCACTTGCGGGTCCTGATCAAAGACCAGCCGGAATGAAACCTTGGCGCGCGCCTGGGCTGGAATGACGGTTTTGAAGCCCTGCCCCGTATACCCGCCTTCAATTCCGTTCACCTCTGCGGTTGGCCGCGACCACGTCTGCTCCAGAACCGAACGGCCTTTTTCTCCGGCCGGAATTGAAAGCCCGACACCCCCGAGAAATTCTTGTTCGGAAAATCCCAGATTGTTCCAGATTTCGCGGACATCCGCGGGCAGATCACGAACGGCATCGTAAAAGCCCGGCAGCGTGACCCGGCCATCTTCATCGTGCAGTTCAGCCAGAATTTTTGCCAGAATATGAATTGGATTGGCCGCCGCCCCGCCATAATAACCCGAATGCAGGTCCATGGATGCAGCGCTGACAACAACTTCCTCCCCCACAAGGCCGCGCAGCCCTGTGGAGATAGCCGGTGTGGTTCTGTCCCACATATTGGTGTCGCAAATCAGCGCAACGCCGGCCGACAACTCTTCCCGGTTCTCTTCCAGGAAGGGAATGAGCGATGGTGAACCCGACTCCTCCTCTCCCTCCAGAAAGATTGTCACACGGCAAGGCAATGTACCGGTTTCAGCAATATATGCGCGGCAGGCTTCAACAAAGGTCATCAACTGGCCTTTGTCATCGGCCGAGCCGCGCCCGGTTATCCGCTTCGATCCATCCGGCATGGTGACAATCTGCGGATCGAACGGCGCGTTGTCCCACAGGTCTACCGGATCGACTGGCTGAACGTCATAATGGCCGTAAAATAGGACATGTGGCGCATCCGCCCCGGCACCCGTGTGGTGCGCAATGACCATCGGATGGCCCGCCGTTTCCCGCACCGAGGCATCAAATCCAAGATCGAGCAGATCGGCCACCAGCCACTCGGCGGCCGCGCGGCAATCTGCGGCAAATGCCGGATCGGTGGAAATCGACGGAATGCGAAGAAGCGCTTTCAAGCGCTCGACTGATGTGTCGAGATTGCGGTCGAGATTGGAGAGCACATTATCCAGACTGGCCATTCAGACAGATCCTTTCTTCCAGACAGAAGGCAGTGACGTGTCTATAGCAATATTGGAGAGGGTGCGTAGCGGTTTTGTGCAAGCATGGTGCGCTATTGCAAACCGGCAACAGAGATTAAAATTTTGTTAAAAATATAGGTAAAATAATAAAAAAGAGCCGTCGCGGACTGGAGGGGGATTGTCGCGACGGCTCTCTCTGCATTAAGCGGATACCCGAGAGGGGGGTTGGGGCATCCACTCATCTATTCGGCACAAAAGCGGGGGACGAGCTCTGGCCGAACACGACGCTATTCGTCGCGTCGTTGGTAGTAAAATGCGCCTTCCCTGTCGTTGGTTCAAGGGCGCGCGATCACGCTTTCGTGAAAATTCATATTACGGTTTGGTAACCCAATCTTTCCGACCTTGGACGGATTGTATAAGCTGTTGTTTTTAAAGCTAAATTTCTAGTCAAGCCTCATCTCTTCTTCAATTTTCAACAATGTTAAAATTTAGTAAGCCTTTAGAAGTAGGCCGATTCCATGGCAGCTTCAGGCCTGAAGCTTTTCAACGACACACATGGACAAGGTTGATGCAGCGCGATAGGAGCGTTTCATGCAAAAGGGCGATCACCTCTTCCTCGTCGATGGCTCGGCCTATATTTTCCGGGCCTACCACGCGTTACCACCCCTCACCCGCAAGTCGGATGGCATACCTGTGGGGGCTGTGTCCGGTTTCTGCAACATGCTGTGGAAGCTTCTGGAAGAGTCACGCGACACGTCTGTGGGGGTGGCGCCAACGCATTTTGCGGTGATTTTTGACCACTCCTCCACAACCTTTCGCAATGCGCTTTATGATGGGTACAAAGCCAACCGCCCGCCTCCGCCAGAGGATCTGGTGCCGCAGTTTGCCCTGATCCGCGAAGCGGTGCGCGCTTTTGACCTTCCATGCATTGAAAAGCAGGGCTTTGAAGCCGACGACCTGATTGCAACCTATGCCAGACAGGCGCAGGAATCGGGCGGCGACGTGACAATTGTTTCATCAGACAAGGACCTGATGCAGCTGGTTGGCCCTAACGTCACGCTGTACGATCAAATGAAGGACAAACGTCTCGGCCCCGCCGAAGTGCTGGAAAAATTTGGCGTCCTGCCGGAAAAAATGATCGACCTGCAGGCGCTGGTCGGTGACGCATCGGACAATGTGCCGGGTGTTCCGGGAATTGGGCCCAAGACGGCCGCGCAGCTTCTTGAAGAGTTTGGCGACCTGGAAACTCTGCTGGAGCGCGCCGGAGAGATCAAGCAGGCAAAACGGCGGGAGAATCTTCTGGCCTTTGCCGAACAGGCCCGCCTTTCCAAACGTCTGGTTACACTGGAAATCAATACGCCGCTGGATGTGCCGTTGGCTGACTTTGCCGTGCGCGATCCGGAGGCGGACAAGCTGATTGGCTATCTGAAAGCCATGGAATTCACCACGCTGACACGGCGGGTTGCAGCGCGCCTCGGCGCCGATGCGGCATTGGTGGCAACGCAGCAGATTGACGTTTCAGAACCTGCCCGCGGCCCTGACCTGGATGCCGCGACCAAACCGGCGCCGGATGCCAGGCCTGTTGGCGCCACACTGAACCTGACACCGGCGACGCTTGCTGCCGGGCGTGGTGAGGCAATGGCGGCGCTGGCCTTTGACCGCACGGCCTATGCAACCATACGCGATGTGGAAACGCTGGATCGCTGGATCGCGCGGGCCTATGAAACCGGCTTTCTGGCATTTGACGTTGAAACAAGCGCACTGGATGCCATGCATGCCGACCTTATCGGCCTGTCTTTTGCAGTGGCGCCCGGCGAGGCCGCCTATGTGCCGATTGGTCACGTGGCCGCAAATTCCGGCGATCTTCTGGGCGACAGCGAAGCCGACCGCGCAGCGCTGGGCATGCAGCTTGCCGAAACGGCTGTTCTGGAAAAGTTGCGCCCCGTGCTCACGGACCGTTCAGTTCTGAAAATCGGTCAGAACTTCAAGTATGACTATCTGGTCATGCTGCGCCGGGGCATCGCCATTCAGCCTTTTGACGACACAATGCTGATCTCTTACGCGCTGGACGCCTCGTCCTCGCTGGAAGGTCACGGCATGGATGAGCTGTCAGAAAGATTTCTGGGCCATAAGCCTATCAGCTACAAAGATTTGTGCGGCAGCGGCAAAGGTATGAAGGCCATAGCCGCCTGCGCAATCGACAAGGTTACGGAATATGCGGCAGAAGATGCCGATGTAACCTTGCGGCTCTGGCAGGTGCTGAAACCGCGCCTCGCAGCCGAGGGCCTGGTTCATGTGTATGAGCGACTGGAACGGCCGCTGGTTCCGGTACTTTCCCGCATGGAAGAACGCGGCATTCGGGTGGACCGGCAGATATTGTCACGGCTTTCCGGCAATTTCGCCCAGAAAGCTGCTGGGCTGGAAGAAGAAATTCACCGATTGGCCGGTGAGAATTTCAACCCGGGGTCACCAAAGCAACTGGGTGAAATTCTGTTCGGCAAGCTGGGTCTGCCCGGTGGCAAACGCACTCGCACAGGGCAATGGTCCACCGATGCCCGCACGCTGGAAGATCTGGCGGCAGAGGGCCATGACCTTCCGCGCAAGATTGTCGACTGGCGGCAGATTACCAAGCTGAGAGGCACGTATACGGACGCCCTGCCGCTGCATATGGACCCTGCCGGGCGTATCCACACGTCCTATTCCATGGCTTCCACCACAACCGGTCGCTTGTCATCGTCCGAACCCAACCTGCAGAATATTCCGGTGCGCACAGAAGAAGGCCGTGCCATTCGCACTGCCTTTGTTGCAGCCCCGGGATTTCAACTCGTGTCGGCCGATTACAGCCAGATTGAGCTGCGCATTCTGGCGCATATTGCCGACATCACCCAATTGAAAACGGCATTCCAGCAGGGCATCGACATTCACGCCATGACCGCTTCGGAAATGTTCGGCGTGCCGGTGGAAGGTATGGAACCGGCGGTTCGCCGCCGGGCCAAGGCCATCAATTTCGGCATTATCTACGGAATATCGGCTTTTGGTCTTGCAGCGCAGCTTTCCATACCTCGGGAAGAAGCAGGGCTTTACATCCGACGGTACTTTGAGCGTTTCCCGGGCATTCGCGCTTACATGGACGAAACCAAAGCGCGCGCCAAGGCCGACGGCTATGTGGAAACCCTGTTTGGCCGGCGTGCGCACTATCCGGATATCCGCCACGCCAACGCCTCTGTTCGGGCCTTTAACGAGCGCGCCGCCATAAACGCACCGATTCAAGGCACAGCGGCAGATATTATCCGCCGCGCCATGGTGCGGATGGAGCCAACACTGGCGCAGCAGCGGCTTTCCGCAGCCATGCTGCTGCAGGTGCATGACGAATTGATTTTTGAAGTGCCTGAAGACGAGGTTGCCGCAACCATTCCTGTTATCCGGCACGTCATGGAGCAGGCTGCAGATCCTGCAGTTCAATTGTCCGTGCCACTGGTGGTGGATGCGCGGGCAGCAACAAACTGGGATGAGGCACATTGATGGTGCAAAGCACACAGGCGATTGCCGATGACCGCCTGATTGTCGGGCTGGACCTGCCGGACCGGGCAGCCGCTCAGGCCATGGTGGAACTTCTGGGCGACAGCGTGAGCTACTACAAGATTGGCTTTCAACTGGCGCTGGCAGGCGGGCTGCCGCTGGTCCGTGAGTTGGCAGATGCCGGCAAAAAAGTCTTTCTCGACATGAAGCTGCTGGACATTGCCAATACCGTGGAAAAAGGCGTGGAAAGCGCACTTGGCCTTGGTGCTTCCATGCTGACAATCCACGCTTATCCGCAGGTCATGCGCGCCGCTGCAAAGGCTGCTCAGGGAACAGACCTTACGGTGCTCGGTGTGACCGTGCTGACCTCGATGAATGATGCGGATCTGACCGAGGCCGGTTACTCTGTCACCGTGTCTGAACTGGTGGCACAGCGCGCGCGGCAGGCACAGGAAGCGGGAATTGGCGGTCTGGTTGCCTCTGCTGAAGAAGCCGGCGCCATACGCAACATTGTCGGTCCGCATATGGCCTTGGTGACGCCGGGCATTCGCCCCGCTTTTGCCAGCGCTGATGATCAGAAGCGCATCGTCACTCCTGCCGATGCACTGGCGCGCGGTGCCTCACATCTGGTTGTCGCACGCCCGGTTCTGCGTGCGCAAAATCCACGAGAGGCTGTGGCCGCCATACTTGCTGAAATGCGATAGAAACCTCAGGGGAGAGTGCTGTAATGCCGAAAGCTTATTGGATTGCCCGCGCCGATGTTCGTGATCATGAGCGGTACAAAGACTATGTCACAACCTCTTCCCCAGCCTTTGAACGGCATGGTGCAAAGTTTCTGGTGCGCGGCGGCGCATTTCATGAGCTGGAAGGTGCGGCCCGCAGCCGCAATGTGGTTATTGAATTTCCAAGCGTGGAAGATGCTCTCGCATGCTTCAACAGCCCTGAATATCAGGAAGCACTGGCAATCCGGCGTGAAGTGGCCGAGGCTGAACTGATCATTGTCGAGGGTGTCGAACCGGTCGTCTGAATCTGAAAGATTGACGTATTGCTTTCAGAGGATCATTTTGCACCTGCGAAATGCGCGTCATAGTGCGGCTATCGCTCTATGGTCGCTCACGAAACGCAGGGGTATGTCACTTGTACCAGCTTTATGAAATGAACCACGCCATGCTAGCGCCCTATCGCGCCGTGGCAGAGGCGACGCGCAGTTTTTACCAGAACCCGCTCAACCCGTTGTCGCGCACGCATTTTGGCCGCACAACGGCTGCGATGGCGGAGCTGTTCGAGCGTTCCACGCGCATTTACGCAAAGCCGGAATTTGGCATTGACGAGGCGTTTGTGGGCGGTGCACGTGTGGCAGTGCAACAGACCACCGTCTGGCAAAAGCCCTTTGCTCGTCTGCTGCATTTCGCAAGAGATCTTCCAGCCGAACGCAAGCCGGACCCAAGGGTGCTGATTGTTGCGCCAATGTCGGGCCACTACGCCACTCTGCTCCGCGGCACAGTGGAAGCCCTGCTGCCATCGGCTGACGTTTATATCACCGATTGGGAAGATGCCCGGCAGGTTCCATTGTCAGACGGTCAGTTCGATCTTGATGACTACGTGGATTATGTCATTGAAATGATTCGCCATCTTGGGCCGGACACCCATGTCATGGCCGTCTGCCAGCCTGCGGTGCCTGTTTTGATGGCCGTTGCGCAGATGGCGAAATGGAATGACCCCGCACAGCCATCCTCAATGATTCTGATGGGTGGGCCGATTGATACACGGGTGAACCCGACTGCAGTGAACCGGTTGGCCGAGCAAAAAGGCATCGACTGGTTCCGTGAACACGTGATTATGAAAGTTCCGTTCCCACAGCCGGGATTCTTGCGGGATGTTTATCCCGGATTCTTGCAGCTCTCCGGCTTCATGTCGATGAACCTTGACCGCCACCTTATCGCGCATAAGGATTTCTATTGGCACCTGGTCAAGGATGATGGTGACGGGGCCGACAAACACCGGGCATTTTACGATGAATATCTGGCTGTCATGGATCTGACGGCTGAATTCTACCTGCAAACGGTGGAAGAGGTTTTCATCAAGCACTCACTGCCCAAAGGCGAAATTTTGCACCGCGGCGAAAGAGTGGATGCCAAGGCCATTCTGGAAACGGCCCTAATGACAGTCGAGGGCGAGAATGATGACATTTCGGGCCTTGGTCAGACAAAGGCTGCGCAAGATCTGTGCGTGAACATTCCTGACGACATGCGGGTTCATTATATGCAGCCGCGCGTTGGCCATTACGGCGTGTTCAATGGCTCCCGGTTCCGCGCGGATATTTGCCCGCGCATTGTGGATTTCATGTTGACACATGGCCAGCCCGCCAGGGAATGGCGCGCCGAAAAGGCACGCAAGCAGGCTGCTGACGAGCAAAAGCAGGCTGAGGCCAGAGCCAGGGCCGAAGCGCAAGCACAGACGCTGGTTGCCGACAAGAAAATTGCCGCAGAGAAGGCGGTTGATGACAAGCCCGCTGAAACGCCGCAAAAGCCAGCGTCACGCGCCGCCCCCAAGCGCACACCGTCGACTCGCGGGCGCCGACGCTGAACGCGGGCAAGGATTGTGTCGAGATTTTTCTTTGAAGAATCTCAACACGCTGATTGAACAAGGCAATCTGAATTCCCATCTCAGATGAGAGGCGGCATGACGCCGCCCTTCCTCTTACGATGGAGCCTGCCTTATGACCTCGCAAGCCTTGATCCGACCGGCGTGGACGCCAGCCACCATCGCGCTGATGGTGCTCGGATTCATCGTTTACTGGCCACTCGGTCTTGCTGTCCTTGCGTATATTTTGTGGGGTGATCGTCTGGAAGCATTTCGCTCCGACGTGAGTCGCTCGACAGACCGGGTTATGTGCGGTTTTCGCCGCTCGAAAGCCAATGTGCCGTTTGCCGCCAGCCGGACCGGCAATGTCGCGTTTGATGACTGGCGCGACCAGGAGCTGGCACGGCTGGATGCCGAGCGCCAGCGGCTGGACGATGCCCGCAACGAGTTTGAAACCTATGCCCGCGAGTTGCGGCGCGCCAAAGACAAAGAAGAGTTTGACCGCTTCATGCGGGATCGCAACAAAAACGACGGCAATGTTGTCGATGTAAGCTAGCTTGCGTATACTCGTTCTGAATGGAAGCCGTGGCGCATTCGCCGCGGCTTTTTTGTGAGTGGCACTTTTTTGCAAGTGGCACCGGGGGCATCCGGCAAAGGAGGCGGCATGAACGGTTTTCTTCCCGCCTTTTTAACGCGACACCTGCCATCCCGAGAGAAATACCCGAAAAATCTCTTGATCAGCGGGCAAAATGTGCCGGTTGATTTTCGAGAGCATCCAACTGCCAAACGTTTGATTTTGAAAATCACTTCGACCGGCACCGTTGCAGTTACCATTCCGCGGCGCACCGCGCGCAAAACCGTTCTGGCATTTCTGGATCGTCATCAGGATTGGGTGAACCAAAGGCTGGCAGAGCGGCAGGATGTGCCACAGGTTGCGCATGGCGGCGTTTTGCCATTTCGCGGTAAGCGGTTGGAAATACTGCACGAGCCGGGCCTTCGGGCAACCAGGCTGGAGAATTGCGAAGCAGGGCATTTTCGTCTCCATGTGGGCGGCGAAGCCATGCATCTTCCAAGGCGGGTCAAGGATTTTCTGGTGCGCGAAGCACGCAAGCAATTGCAATCTTCCGTGGACAGGCATTCGCAGGCTGTGGGCATGCGGCCGGCATCCATGACGCTGAAGGATACGACCACGCGCTGGGGCTCCTGCACTCACGCCCGGGGCCTGAGCTTTTCATTTCGCATCATCATGGCGCCACCCGCCGTGCTGGACTATCTGGCGGCGCACGAGGTTGCCCATTTTGTCGAAATGAACCATAGCCCTCGTTTCTGGGCTTTGTGCCACCAATTGTGCCCGCAGACTGACAGTGCAATGGCGTGGCTGAAAACCAATGGCCAGCAATTGCAGGCCATACGATTTTGAACATACAAGAGTCGCCTTTACCTGTTCGTCATTGCGGGCGATAAGCAGTGGGTTTGCTGGAAGGATCATGACTTGCGTCATCCGCACGTAAAAATCTGTGGGCTGAAAAGTCGAGAGATGATCGACACCGTTCTGTCGTGCGGAGGCAAGGAAGTCGGTTTTGTGCATTTTGCGCCCAGCCCACGCCATCTGGCCATTGACGATATGGCAATGCTGGCTGCCTATGTCGGTGGCCGCGCGCAGGTGACGATTGTGACGGTGGACGCTGACGATGCCACACTGAGCGCGATTGCTGCGAAGGTTCGCCCGGATACATTGCAGTTGCACGGGCATGAAAGCGTAGAGCGAACGGCAGAAGTGGCTGCCATGACCGGACTGCCGGTCATGAAGGCGCTGGCAATCGGCTCCGCGGAAGATTTGCAGGAAGTGGCAAAATATCAAACCGTGGCAGATCGGCTGCTGCTGGACGCCCGCCCACCGAAGAACGCCCTGTTGCCGGGCGGCAATGGCGTGGCATTTGACTGGTCGATTTTAACTGGTCTTGACCCGAAGATTGATTACATGCTCTCCGGTGGTATCAACGCCAACAACATTGCCCGGGCACTGCAAACCATATCCCCGTACGGTCTGGATGTCTCATCGGGCGTTGAAAGTGAACCCGGCGTCAAGGACGCAGGTTTGATCAACGGTTTTTTTAGCGCCTTTGAAGAGGCCATGCACTCAATGGAACAGAAGCGAGCGTCATGAACGACAATCTCAAGGCCAATTCTTTTCGCAGAGGACCGGATGCCGATGGCCGGTTTGGCATTTTTGGCGGCCGATTTGTCGCCGAAACATTGATGCCGCTGATTCTGGAATTGCAGGCCGCTTATGACGACGCCAAAAATGATCCAGCTTTTGCCAGAGAGTTGCAGGAGCTTTCCGTCCACTATGCCGGCCGGCCGTCCAGCCTGTATTTTGCCGAGGGGCTGACCGCCCATCTTGGTGGTGCGAAAATCTATCTCAAGCGGGAAGACCTGAACCATACCGGCAGTCACAAGATCAACAATTGCCTTGGGCAGATTTTGCTGGCGCGGCGGATGGGAAAAACCCGTATCATTGCCGAAACCGGAGCAGGTCAGCATGGCGTTGCTTCCGCCACGGTTTCCGCCCGCTTCGGCCTGCCCTGCGTGGTGTATATGGGCTCAACCGACGTTGCCCGCCAGGCGCCGAATGTGTTCCGCATGAAATTGCTGGGCGCCAAGGTCAATGCGGTCAGTTCCGGCCATGGCACCTTGAAAGATGCAATGAACGAGGCGTTGCGCGACTGGGTCACCAATGTTGCCGACACCTATTATCTGATTGGCACAGCCGCCGGGCCTCACCCTTACCCGGAAATGGTGCGCGATTTTCAAAAGGTGATCGGCGAGGAAGCACGCCAGCAGATTCTGGAGCGCGAAGGCCGCTTGCCTGACGCGATCATTGCCGCAGTTGGTGGCGGATCCAACGCGATTGGCCTTTTCCATCCATTCCTTGATGATGGCGATGTGCGCATTATCGGCGTTGAGGCCGGTGGACGCGGGCTGAACGGAGTAGAGCATTGCGCATCCATGACCGCTGGCAGCCCCGGCGTTCTGCACGGCAACCGCACCTATCTTCTGCAAAATGCCGACGGCCAGATTCTGGATGGTCACTCGATTTCCGCCGGGCTGGACTATCCCGGCGTAGGGCCGGAGCATTCCTGGCTGCACGACACCGGCCGGGTGAATTACGTGCCAATTCTGGATGATGAGGCATTGGAGGCATTTCAACTGCTGACGCGGCTGGAAGGCATAATACCGGCGCTGGAATCCTCCCATGCCGTGGCGCAAGCAATGAAGCTGGCTCCGACCATGAGCAAAGACCAGATCATCCTCATCAATCTGTCCGGTCGCGGTGACAAAGATGTCCACACCGTTGGCGAAATGCTGGGCGTGGAGCTTTGAAAACGCAGATGAACACCCGTATTGACAGCCGCTTTGCCGCATTGAAGGCTGAAGGTCGCCCTGCACTTGTGACCTTTTTGATGGCAGGCGACCCCAATCGTGAAACTGCCCTGGCTCTGATGCGTGGCTTGCCCGCGGCAGGCGCAGACCTGATAGAGCTTGGCATGCCATTTTCTGACCCGATGGCAGATGGCCCGGCAATTCAGAAAGCCGGGTTGCGGGCATTGAAATCTGGCGCAACGCTGAGAGCGACGCTGGAAACGGTGGCGGAGTTTCGTCAGGAAGACGATGCAACCCCTGTCATTTTGATGGGCTACTTCAATCCGATTTACATTTACGGCGTGGAAAAGTTTGTCGCCGACGCCAAAGATGCTGGCGTTGATGGACTGATTGTCGTGGATCTGCCACCGGAAATGGACGATGAACTGTGTCTGCCTGCGCTTGAAGGCGGTTTGAACTTTATTCGCCTTGCCACGCCGACCACAGACGAAAAACGGTTGCCCGCTGTGCTGCAAAACACTTCGGGCTTTGTGTATTACGTGTCGATCAATGGCATAACCGGCACAGCCGCCCCCGACACGGCAACAGTTGCCGCCGCCATCAACCGCATTCGCAGCAGCACCACGCTGCCTGTTGCAGTGGGCTTTGGCGTGCGCAACGGAGAGCAGGCCGCTGCGCTGGGCAAAGTTGCCGATGGCGTGGTTGTGGGTTCTGCGCTGGTTTCAGCGATTGAACATTCCGTGAATTCCGGCGTTGACAAAGACGCAACCACACAAGCTGTTTTTACGATTGTGCGTGAGCTGGCAGATGGCGTTCGCAAGTCACGGCTTGCTCTGGCCTGAATTAAAGCCGATATGACAGTTTCGATGCATCGCCAAAATTGCGAACAGAACAGAGGGTTCTTCGCGTGAACTGGATCACCAATTACGTTCGCCCCAAATTGACCAGCCTTCTCGGACCACGGGAAACGCCGGAAAATCTTTGGATCAAATGCCCGGAAACCGGCGAAATGGTCTTTCACAAGGACCTGGAGGCAAACCAGTGGGTGGTGCCATCGTCCGGCGTGCACATGAAAATCAGCGCACGCGAGCGGTTGAAGCATTTCTTTGACGGTGGCTCATTTGAAACTGTTGAACTGCCGAAAGTGGCGGTTGACCCGCTGAAATTTCGCGATTCCAAACGCTATACAGATAGGCTGAAAGACTACCGCTCGAAGACCGGTATGGAAGACAGCATTATTGTTGCCACCGGCGAGATTGAGGCGCTGCCGATCGTTGCCGCCGTTCAGGACTTTGCCTTCATGGGCGGTTCATTGGGCATGGCAGCGGGCGAAGCCATTGTGACGGCCGCAGAAAAAGCAGTTCATCTTTACCGCCCGTTGGTTTTGTTTGCCGGCTCCGGCGGCGCGCGCATGCAGGAAGGCATCCTTTCGCTGATGCAATTGCCGCGCACCACTGTTGCGGTCGACATGGTCAAGGATGCAGGTCTTCCCTACATCGTTGTGCTGACGAACCCGACCACTGGCGGCGTGACAGCATCTTACGCGATGCTGGGAGATGTACACATTGCGGAACCGGGCGCATTGATCGGTTTTGCCGGTGCCCGCGTTATCGAACAGACCATTCGCGAAAAACTGCCCAAAGGGTTCCAGCGCTCTGAGTATCTGATGGAGCATGGCATGGTGGACATGGTGGTTCACCGCCATGAGTTGAAACCGACAATTGCCCGTCTGCTGAAGATTCTGACGCACACACCCGTCACTACGGCAACCGCCGCCTGATTGCGGCACGGCCAGAGGCAGCATGACAATGACCGCCGATCCGCTTGCGGATGCAGAAATCACCTCTCTGATGTTGAAGCATCCCAAGGGCTTCGATCTGGCGCTGACACGCATCAGGCGCCTGCTTGCAGCCCTGGGAGACCCGCAAAACCGGCTGCCTCCGGTGCTTCATATCGCAGGCACCAACGGCAAAGGTTCAACCATAGCTTTTGCGCGTGCCATTCTGGAGGCCGGTTGCGCGGCGGTGCATGTTCACACCTCGCCACATCTTGTTTCCTGGCGCGAGCGTTACAGGCTGGGCCGCAAAGGCGAGACTGGGCAATTTGTTGAAGACGAAGTTCTCGCAGCGGCAATTCGGCAGGCAGTTGCGGCCAATGGTGATGAGCCGATCACCGTTTTCGAAATTCTGACCTCGGTTACTTTTCTTTTGTTTTCTCAGCATCCGGCGGATGCCGTGCTGCTGGAAGTTGGCCTTGGCGGACGCTTTGACGCAACCAATGTCATTGATCATCCAGCGGTTAGTGTTGTTTCCAGCATTTCGCTGGACCATCAGGCCTATCTTGGCGACCGGGTGGAACTGATTGCGGCTGAAAAGGCCGGCATTTTCAAACCCGGTGTTCCGGCGGTGATCGGCCATCAGCCAAGTGATGATGCCCGGGAAGTTTTACGGACGAATGCCGAACGGACGGGTGTTCCACCGCAGATTTTTGGTGAAGACTTCATTGCCTATCAGGAGCATGGCCGCTTTGTGTACCAAGACCAGCGTGGCCTTCTGGATTTGACACTGCCCGCAATGATCGGCAGGCACCAGCTCTCCAATGCTGCATTGGCAATTGCCGCGCTCAGGGCCGGCGGGTTTGACCCGTCCGATTCCGCCATTGAAGCCGGGGTGGTAAATGCCAACTGGCCGGGGCGAATGCAGCGGATAGGACGCGGCAGACTGTTTGATCTCGCAGTCGCCGGCTCGGAATTGTGGCTCGATGGCGGACACAATCCCGGAGCGGGCATTGTGGTTGCAGAAGCCATTGCCGAGATGGAAGACAGGATCCAACGGCCTTTGTTTCTGATTGCCGGCATGTTGAACACAAAGGAGCCGATTGGCTTTTTCGAGGCCTTCGCCGGAATGGCGCGGCATGTGTTTACGGTTCCCATCACGTCATCAGACGCCGGGATGTCCCCGGACGAACTGGCCGACGCCGCGCTGGACGCCGGACTGGAAGCCGAGCCGTGCGACAGTGTGGAAGAAGCGATCAGACTTATTTCCACCGGCTGGCAGTCGGAGCCCGCACCGCGAATTCTGATTTGCGGGTCTCTCTACCTTGTCGGTGATGTCCTGAAACAAAGCGACATTGCCCCTGTCTAGATTGTTCGATGATCGTTTGGACAATGGCGTTCACTGAGCAACGACCCGCCAGGATGCATCGCGCAAAATCAACCTAGTGGACAATCGCCGGGTCAAGTCTGGGAAGCGCGCGGATTTTCCATATTCCATCGGCCAGTTTGCGGGCATAGGAAAATGGCAATGATGCCTCCCAGCTTCCTGACTGCACAAGCACCCGATAGCTGCACACCGCATCACCCGCTTCGTTCAGCAGGGTCCAGTCCAGCGCGGTTCCATCCGGCACATCCACCTCTCCGCTGATCTGCGGAAAACCGAAATTCGCTCCGACATGATCATCCTGCCAGCGTCTCGGCGCATTACAGGGCGGAAATGGGCGGTTGCCCGGATAGTCGAAAATTTCATCGTGCGACAAGACGCTTTTGCGCATGGTGGGCCAGACCCGAAAGCGCAGAAAATGCTGGTCAGCATGGGTGGCAGCATATTCGCCCGCGGCCATGAACATCGGCACTTCTGCCTGCATGTTCCACGCGATGCCGCCGCAGCCACCCCACATGCCCGCCAGAATCAACTCGGAATGAGTGGTCGAATCCCGCATGACGTGGAACCACTTGTCTGAGGCCAGCCATTCCGCGATTGCCGCAACCTCACGCGGGGCAATGACCGAATCCGCATCGCGGATCAGATATCGTGCCACCTTTTCGTCATCCACCACGACAAAGCGCCACATCAGTGGATGCACGATCTGCCTGACATGCGTTTCAAGCACACACAACTCGCCACCCGCAGCGGCGATACGGCGCAACACATCGTCAGGAACAGTCTCATCCACGTAAAAGCGGCATGTCCAGCCGGGAAGCATCTGGGCAACAGCTTGGCAATTCAATATTGCGCATTCGCAATACCGCGCCTTGTCGCCAAAAAGTGAGAAGGCAATGATGTTAATCGCTTGCGGATCAAAACGTGGCGGCGTTTCCCGGGGCAGCTCGTGGCCTGGATCCGCCAGGGTCTGCTGGTTTTTCATTGCGAGTGAGCGGCTACCATACAAGCGCACCTTGTCGAGCACTCCGAGCTCGCCATAAATCTCTGAAAGAATGTCAAAAAAATTCGCGCTGCGTTTGTCTTCGGGCAGGTGCTCGGCAATCTGCATCGCCTCATCATAGCGTCCAAGGCGCGAAAGGCAGCAGATTTCCTGCTCGACAAAGGGTGGCCAATACAAAATGCCCAAGCCCTGGCGCGCCACTTCCAGAGCATCGGCAAAACGGCCAGCCATAAACAGCTGACCAGCTTTTTCACGAAGTTCGTTGAGTTGCGCCGTCAGATTGGCTAGATCCGGACCGGATGTTTTCGGCTGCATTCTGGTCCACTCCAATTCCGGACGCGTTTTCCGGTGATTGTGACCAAAGCAGCGCGACACACAATAAACCCAGGATGGTTCGAGAAACACAATTGTAATCCTGGGTTCATGTAGACCATGGCAATAATACAACAGGGCTTTGTCGTATTTCATAACGACTCGTTAAACCGCCATATTTACCCTGCAACGGCGGTTCAAGCCGCAAATGCAATGATCGGGCGCGGACGAAGGAGACATTATGGGTTTAGGCCGGAAAGAGCCGCGTATCGAGCCAAGTTTTTCTGGCTCACGTCGCACCAGCGATGATGGCGGGCTGCGTGTTTCCGCCGATGACCGTGCCGCGCCTGGCGCCTGGAAATCCGGAGAACGGGAAAAAATGCCGCGTAAAAAGCGAAATGCTCGTTCCGGTGGCGGCGGGAATGGCGGGAGCGGGCGCCGCAAACGCAGTTTTTTTGGACGGCTCGTCAGCCTTGGTTTTATGCTGGCCTTCTGGGGCATGGTGGCCGTGGCCGGTGTCGTTGGCTATTTCGCCATCACCCTGCCGCAAGAGGCATGGGTTGTGCCGGACCGCCCACCCAACGTGCGCATTGTCTCCGTAACGGGCGATCTGATGGCCAATCGAGGCCTGACCGGCGGTGAAGCATTGGCGCTGGACCAGATCAGCCCTTATCTGCCAAAGGCCGTTATTGCGATTGAAGACCGGCGCTTCTATTCACATCTCGGCGTTGATCCGATTGGCATTGTGCGCGCCTTTGTCGAAAATATGCAGGCTGGCGATACGGTGCAGGGCGGCTCCACCCTGACGCAGCAATTGGCCAAGAATATTTTCCTGACTCCGGAACAGACCATTCAGCGCAAGATACAGGAAGCCATTCTCTCGCTCTGGCTGGAACAGCGTTTCACCAAGGATCAGATATTGGAAATGTATCTGAACCGCGTTTATTTCGGTTCGGGCGCAACCGGTGTTCAGGCCGCCGCGCGGCGGTATTTTGACAAGAATGCTGATGAGCTGACACTCAGTCAGGCGGCGCTGCTTGCCGGTGTCCTGAAGGCCCCTTCCCGCCTGTCGCCCGTGCGCGACCCCCAGGGCGCCAAGGCCCGTGCCGATGTCGTCCTGCAATCCATGCTGGATTCCGGCTTCATCAATCAGGCAGAATTTGAAGCGGCCCGCGCAGAGCAGCCGACACAGGCCCGCAGTTTCTGGACCGGTGCCGAGCACTACGCCGCAGACATGGTGATGCGTGACCTGAGAACTCTGGTTGGTGAGGTGAAACAGGATGTGGTGGTGGAAACCACCATTGAGCTGCCGCTGGAAAAGGCCGCTGAGGAAGCCATTCGCGAGACAATCGACAATGCGCGGCAGAATGTGACGCAAGGTGCGCTTGTGGCCATAGATGGCACTGGCGCAATTCGCGCTATTGTCGGGGGCCGGGACTACGCCGAAAGCCAGTTCAACCGCGCTGTGGATGCGCGGCGTCAACCCGGCTCGGCCTTCAAGCCATTTGTTTATGAAACCGCGCTGGAATTTGGCTGGCGGCCGGAAAGCATGATGATGGATCAGCCGACCACCATCGGCAATTGGTCACCTTCCAATTACGACAACAAGTTTCGCGGACCGGTAACCATGGCACAGGCTGTGGCACAGTCCCTGAACACCACGGCGGCTCAGCTTACCGCCGAACTTGGCCCGAAAACCGTGATTGAAACGGCAACCACCATGGGCATCACCGCTCCCATGGCGGAAAATGCCTCAATTGCGCTGGGAACCTCGGAAGTTTCGCTGCTGGAACTGACCGGTGCCTTTGCACCCTTCGCCAATGGCGGTTATCGCGCAACGCCGCATCTGGTCAACCGCGTAACCACTATGGATGGCGAGGTGCTGTATGAACGTCCAGCCGAAATCCCGCCGATTATTGTTACGTCAGATATTGCAGCAATGATGAATGCCATGCTGACCGGAGTTATCACATCGGGTACCGGCCGCAGGGCCCAGCTGCCCGGCTGGCAGGTTGCCGGAAAAACCGGCACCACGCAGGATTTTAAAGACGCCTGGTTCATTGGCTATACGGCCAATCTGACCACAGGTGTCTGGCTGGGCAATGATAATGGCAAGCCCATGAACAAGGTGACTGGCGGCTCCTTGCCCGCTGATGCCTGGAAAAGCTTCATGGTGGAAGCTCATGCCGACCTGCCCCCCATGACTCTGCCGGGCGATTATGTGATCGGTGGTCAGGAGGAAGCTCCGATGGCGGCCAATGACCCTTACGGCAACAACCCTGCCGCGGTGTATGTCGACGAATATGGCAATCTTCTTGACCAGTACGGCAATGTATTGCCGCAAGCGCCGCTGGCCGGGCAGAGCCAGCAGGCCCAGCAGCCTCAGCCGCAATATCAGCCGGCCCCCGGAGAGCCTGCCCGTATTGTCCGGCAGGATCAGTTGCCTCCGGATGCAGTGCTCGAAGGTCCGGTCAACCAGGGCCGTGCAAGCGATCGTTCGCTGTTTCGCGGGCTGTTTGGCGGGTAGACCCATTCTGGCGATCTCATGATCGCCCTGATGGCCATGCCTTTCTGTTCCGCCGCACAGTCCTGCCGTTGAAAAGATATCGTTTCGACGCGAAATGCCCTGAAGAAAGTCATCTTCGTTCACTGCGAAGTGATTCAACTCCTTGCATGGCGAAATCACCGTTCATATATAGCTGACAGCCTGACAGCCCGGCCTCTGTGGCATGGTTGCCGGAACATATATAACGCACAAGGAATCGCAGGCCGGAACGCCTCCATGAGGGTCCGGGCGGTTCGCTAACGAAGGAGAAACTTATGGCCAAGGTGATTGGTATCGATCTCGGCACAACCAATTCATGCGTTTCCGTAATGGACGGCAAAACGGCGAAGGTTATTGAAAACGCGGAAGGCGCGCGTACAACGCCCTCCATCGTTGCTTTTCTGGATGACGGCGAGCGTCTCGTCGGCCAATCCGCCAAGCGCCAGGCCGTTACCAATCCTGAGAACACGCTTTTCGCCATCAAGCGCCTGATCGGCCGCACATATGACGATCCGATGACCCAGAAGGACAAGGGTCTTGTTCCTTATGAGATCGTGCGGGCCGACAATGGCGATGCCTGGGTCGCAGCGGAAGGCGGCAAGTATTCGCCATCGCAGGTTTCGGCAATGATTCTTCAGAAAATGAAGGAAACCGCTGAGGCCTATCTGGGTGAGAAGGTCGAAAAGGCCGTCATTACGGTTCCCGCCTACTTTAACGATGCCCAGCGTCAGGCAACCAAGGATGCCGGCAAGATCGCCGGACTTGAAGTTCTGCGCATCATCAACGAGCCGACAGCGGCAGCGCTGGCCTATGGCCTGGAAAAGAACGACGGCAAGACCATTGCTGTCTACGATCTGGGCGGCGGCACGTTTGACGTTTCCATTCTGGAAATCGGCGATGGCGTTTTTGAAGTTAAGTCCACCAATGGCGATACATTCCTTGGTGGTGAAGATTTTGACATGCGTCTGGTTGAATATCTGGCGGCCGAGTTCAAGAAAGAACAAGGCATTGACCTGAAGAACGACAAGCTTGCCCTGCAGCGCCTGAAAGAGGCTGCTGAAAAGGCCAAGATTGAGCTGTCTTCGGCAACGCAGACTGAAATCAACCTGCCATTCATCACCGCTGATGCGACTGGTCCCAAGCACCTGACGCTGAAGCTGACCCGCGCCAAGTTTGAAAGCCTGGTGGACGAGCTGGTTCAGCGCACTGTGCAGCCCTGCAAGGCTGCGTTGAAGGATGCTGGCCTGACCGCCGCAGACATTGACGAGGTTGTGCTGGTTGGCGGCATGACACGCATGCCAAAGATTCAGGAAGTGGTGAAAAACTTCTTCGGACAGGAGCCACATAAAGGCGTGAACCCGGACGAGGTTGTGGCAATGGGCGCGGCCATTCAGGCCGGCGTTCTGCAAGGCGACGTCAAGGACGTTCTGTTGCTGGACGTAACCCCGCTGTCATTGGGCATTGAAACTCTGGGTGGCGTGTTCACACGGCTTATCGACCGCAACACAACCATTCCGACCAAAAAGAGCCAGGTGTTCTCCACCGCTGACGACAACCAGAATGCCGTGACAATTCAGGTGTTCCAGGGCGAGCGTGAAATGGCGGCTGACAACAAGTCTCTGGGCCGTTTCAACCTGGAAGGCATTCCGCCAGCACCACGTGGTGTGCCGCAGATTGAAGTGACCTTTGACATTGATGCCAACGGCATTGTCAATGTTTCCGCCAAGGACAAGGGCACGAACAAAGAGCAGCGCATTACCATTCAGGCATCGGGCGGTTTGTCTGACGCCGACATTGAAAAAATGGTCAAGGATGCTGAGGCCAATGCCGATGCGGACAAGTTGCGCCGCGCAGCGGTTGAGGCGCGCAATCAGGCAGAAAGCCTGATTCACTCGGCCGAAAAGTCGGTGAAGGATTACGGCGACAAGGTTTCTGAAGACGACCGCAAGGCGATTGAAACCGCTATTGCTGATCTGAAGGCAGAGCTGGAAAATGCCGACGCCGACGCCGAGGCTATCAAGTCGAAGAGCGAAAAGCTGGCCGAGGTTTCCATGAAACTTGGTCAGGCCATGTATGAGTCTGCACAGGCAGACGCCGGCGATGGCGAGGAAGCTGGCGCTTCTGCACAGAGCAGTGACGGCCGCGACGATGTTGTCGATGCCGACTTCGAAGAGGTCAAGGACGACGACCGCAAGAAGTCTGCCTGATCAAGGCTCCGGCGCATTTCCTGTTGAGGCGCTTGAGCTTCAACGGCAGGGCAATGCGACAAAACAGAGTTGGAGAGGGACAGGTGGTCGGAAGATCACATGAAACGCTCTAAAACCTCAGGTAAGCATTGTGCCCGTTTTGATTTATCAGAGCGGGCACAATGATATAGATCGTCTTTATCGGCGGCCGTGCCTGTGGTAACGCGGTGCGGTCGTTCCTATGTGATAGTCAAAGGCAGATGCCTTCGTTATTCCCGATAGCTAGATTTTTGGATTGGTGCAGCAGTGTCCGTAAAGGTCGATTACTACGAAATGCTCGGTGTCACGAAGACATGCGACGGCAAAATTCTAAAGTCGGCATTTCGCAAGCTCGCTATGCAGTATCATCCCGACCGCAATCCCGGTGATGAAGCGGCGGAAATAAAGTTCAAGGAAATTGGTGAAGCCTACGAGGTTTTGAAAGACCCGCAGAAGCGCGCCGCCTATGACCGCTTCGGCCATGCTGCATTTCAGAATGGCGGTGGGCAGGCTGGCGGCGGTTTCCGCCCGGACTTTTCGTCCTCCATGTCCGATATTTTCGAAGATATTTTCGGCCAGATGCACGGGTCTCGCCGGGGCGGCCGCGGCCCGACAAATGGCCGCGAGCGCGGCTCTGATCTTCGCTACAACATGGAAATCTCACTGGAGGAAGCGTTCACCGGCAAAAGCGCTGAAATTCGCGTTCCGACCACCATTCAGTGCGAGCCGTGCAACGGCTCAGGTGCCAAGCCGGGAACTTCGCCTCGTGCATGCCCCACGTGCGGCGGTGCCGGGCGCATTCGCGCCTCGCAAGGCTTTTTCTCCGTGGAGCGGACCTGCCCCACCTGCCATGGCAATGGTCGCATCATCGCCGATCCTTGCCAGAAATGCGGCGGCTCAGGGCGCAGACCTCAGGAACGCAATCTTTCGGTCAACATTCCTGCCGGCATTGAAGATGGCACACGCATTCGCCTTTCAGGAGAGGGTGAGGCCGGCCTGCGCGGCGGCCCTGCGGGTGACCTTTATATTTTCCTGTCAGTCCGTGGCCATCCGTTCTTTCAGCGGGATGGTGCCGATCTGCACTGCAAGGTGCCGGTTTCCATGACAACCGCTGCTTTGGGCGGTTCTTTTGAAGTCACCACACTGGATGGTGGCAAGAACCGCGTCAAAGTGCCGGAGGGTACGCAGGCTGGCACCCAGTTCAGGATACGCGGCAAGGGCATGTCGGTTCTTCGCTCGACACAGGTCGGCGACCTTTTCATTCAGGTCACGATCGAAACGCCGCAGCATCTTTCGCGCCGCCAACGCGAATTGCTGGAAGAGTTTGAGAAAATATCTTCTTCGGAAAACTCGCCGCAATCGACCGGTTTCTTCTCCCGAATGAAGGAATTTCTCAGCGGTCTGAGCGACAGTTGAACCACCAATCAGCAGGAAAAATCCAAAAAGTTCGGTCTATGGGCTTCCGTCAGGCAGTTGAATGACTACTGTCGCGAAAAAATAGCACTGCTCTGCTACAGCGAGTGCAAGCGGCACTTTCGCCGCCCACGCGCAGACGCAAAGCAGGAACCGATGAGCGGATCAGGTCGTGCCTCCGGCTGCCCGAACCGCTTGCAATGGACCGATCCGAGATTCTGGTGCTGATGGACTTCAAGAACCCACCTGTCTTTTCCAGGCGCTTTAAGGCGCTTCCAGCAAAAGTGCTGGGCGGTATTGCCGATACGCGAAAAAACTCGCAGGCGGTGGACATGTCGCGGTTTCTGGCGGGCTGGTTGAAGAAGCCGCTGATGACCGGCGCCATCTTTCCCTCTTCCGTGGCGCTGGGCCGCCAGATGGCGGGCTACGTGCCCCTGCCGCTCGGTGAAAACGAGGTTGTGCTGGAATTGGGACCTGGCACCGGGGTTGTCACGCGCTGCCTTCTGGAGCGGGGCATACCTGAAAACAAGCTGGTCCTGCTCGAATATTCCGCGCAATTCTGCAAACTTCTTCATTCGCGTCTGCCGGAAGCGCACATCGTGCAGTCTGATGCCTATGCGCCAGGCCCTGCGCTGGCAAAGGCGCTTGACGGGCGCACAATCCGGGCCGTGGTATCCAGCCTGCCCTTGATGACCCGACCCGACCACCAGCGCGAAGCGGCAATCTCAACCTATCTCACGCTGATGCAGCCCGGCGGCCGTTTTATTCAGTTCACCTATGCGCGGCGTGCGCCGGTTCTGCCGGAACGAATCAATGCGCGGATGGAAAAGTCCAACTGGATAAAATTGAACCTGCCTCCTGCACGAATTCTGGTTTACCACCGTGACATTGGTCCGGACCCTGCACTTTCCACCTGAACGTCTATTCAAGCCAAGAGCCAGACCATGAGTGAAATGCAAAAGACCAGAGGTGATTGGGCCAAGTTTTTTGGCACATGGTTGCGGCACCCGGTTAAAATGGGCGCAGTGGCAGCCTCATCCGACGAATATTGCGATGAAATGGTCTCGCACTCGACAATTGATCTGCCGGGCCGAATTCTGGAACTGGGACCGGGCCTTGGCGCCGTAACCAAGGCGCTTTTGCGTGCAGGCGTGGATCCGGCGCGAATAGTTTCCATCGAATATGATGCAGACTTCGCCAAAGCTCTGAAACAGCGCTTTCCCGGAATCACCGTTATCAATGGCGACGGGTTTGATCTGGATGCCACCCTGGGCGATGGAGGGGCGGAGAAATTCGCCACAATCCTGTTCGCCATTCCAATAGTGAACATGAAGCAAGCCGAGCGGCAAGCCTTGTTGCAACGCTATTTCACCCGGATGACACCCGGCGGCAAGCTGACCCAGCTTTCCTATTTGTGGAAACCGCCAGTAAAGCCGGTTTCCGGATTTTTTGATGTTACCTGCTCACGGGTGATCTGGAACAATATACCGCCCGCACGGGTCTGGATTTATTCCAGAGATAACACTAACAGATAGATTAACCATATTCATGGCCGGATATATTTTTATTAAGCAATAAATATGCTTGAAAAAATGAAAATATAGATCATTCTCTGCGTCAATTGCTGCACAGGGTCAGGCAATCGCAATTCCTGAACGGTTTTCAGCAAGAAGAACGGGGCAGAGCACAGGCGCTTTTAAACCAGGCGTGAAAAGTTCTGAACATCAAGGCATTTCCCGTTGAAGGCAAAGCGCTTCAGCGGGTGGGTAATGCGGCAAAACAAAGCATCAGGCATTTCGGCTGATCGAAAGATCACATGAAAGGCTCTGGTTGATTGGCGGAGCAGCTTCTGCTCCTTTGAAAAGGACACAAGCGATGACAGTTCCTGCAGATGGTTCATTTCAATCCACGGCAGAAAGACTTCAACAAGACTTTCGTCGGCAAATGCATGATCATTGGAAGGCTTATGCTTTTCAAGGTGCGCTGATGCTCATCGTCGGCATTCTGGCATTGGTTGCACCTTTTGCGGCCACTTTGGCCTCAACCCTGTTTTTCGGCTGGCTGCTGATCATTGGTGGCATTTTCGGCATTGTCGGCGCTTTTCAGGCGCGCAAGCACGCCGGTTTCTGGTCCAGCCTTGCACTTGCGGTTCTGGTAACAATACTTGGCTTTGTTATTGTCTATGATCCTTTCGCCGGGGCCATTACGCTGACCTGGATGCTGGCCACCTATTTCATCATCTCGGCGTTTCTGGAATTTGCTCTGGCGCGCGCATTCACCGGCAGCAAGGCCGGCAAATGGGGGTTGATCCTCACCGGTATTCTAAACCTTGGACTGGCAATTCTGCTTATTCTTGGTTTGCCGGGAACGGCAATCTGGGCCGTTGGCGTCTATCTTGGCATTTCCTTCATCTTTTCCGGCACGGGCCTTTTGTTCGGCGCGTTGGAAGCCCGCAAAGATAGCGCGGCGTAAAACATCTGCCGTTGAAGCAGTGCGTTGCGGATGGTCTTTCGATCCGATGCAACGCACTTGGGCCGTTAAACGTGCTGGCCACCATTGATGTGGATTTCGGCGCCATTCACATAAGATGACTGGCCTGAACTGAGGAAGAAAATGATATCGGCAACTTCCGCTGTTTTGCCCAGTCGGCGCATCGGAATGGTTTCGACGATCTTGTCTGTGCCCGGAGAAAGAATGGCAGTGTCAATCTCCCCGGGCGCAATCGCGTTAACGCGGATGCCCGCAGGGCCAAAATCTGCCGCCATCTCCCGCGTGAGGGAGGCCAATGCGGCCTTGGACGTTGCATAGGCTGTACCGGCAAAGGGATGCACCCGGCTGCCAACAATCGATGTCACATTGACAACCGAACCCCCTGCCTGCCGCAATTCGGTATAGAGGCCGCGCGCCAGCATGATGGGGGCAAAGAAGTTCACCTGAAACACATCGCGCCAGACATGCATGGGGGTGCGAATGGAATCCATCCGCGAGCCACCTTCCATCTTGGGTGAAATCGCCGCATTGTTGACGAGCGCGTCCAGCCTGCCGCCATTATCTTCCAGGCGGCGTCGAATTTCGGATATTGCGTGGCCAATATCGTCCGAATTGGCAAGGTCCACTCGAATATGGTCTTCCGGCCCGGCCGGCCACGGACAATCGTTGGAAAAATCCTGCCGTGAGCATGTGATCACCCGCCACCCCTCACGCGAGAAGCGTTTGACAGTCGCGTGGCCTATCCCGCGGGAGGCCCCGGTCAACACCAGCGTTCGCCGCGCATCTTTCACTTGATTGTCAGACATCGATTTTCCCACCAATAAACTCACCTTTTAATCGCAGATAAGGGCAAGAGAGAGAAGCTGTATCTTGGCGAAATGCGAATTGGCTTTGACGTCACTGTGCGAAACGGCCAATTGGGGTAGGATTACTGCCTGCAACATTTGAGAATGTATCATGTCTGACTTGCCCGTAACGGCTATTTTGCCGCAGCTTGACACTGTGCTGAAGCAACAGGGCAAGGCTGTTCTGGTTGCGCCGCCGGGTGCGGGAAAAACCACCCTGGTGCCACTGTTCCTGAAAGACCGACCCTATAGTTCCGGCCGCATTTTGCTGGTTGAGCCACGCCGAATTGCAGCGCGTGCTGCCGCTTCCCGAATGGCATTCCTGCTGAATGAGACAGTGGGGGAAACAGTCGGCTGGCGAATGCGGCTGGACACTCGAATTTCGGACCGCACCCGCATCGAAGTCATCACCGAAGGCGTTTTTACGAGAATGGTGCTGGCAGACCCCGACCTTGCGGGCGTTTCAGCCATTTTGTTCGACGAGTTTCACGAACGTTCACTGGATGCCGATCTTGGGCTGGCATTGGCGCTGGATGTGCAGGCTGCCCTGCGCAATGATCTGAAAATCGTGATCATGTCTGCAACACTGGATGGCGCACGAATTGCCAGCCTGCTGGACAATGCCGCAGTTATAGAAAGCAGTGGGCGCAGTTTTCCTGTCAATATTGAGCATCGTGACCGCAGTGGCACCGTACGCATTGAAGACAGCGTTGCCGCGGCTGTTCGTGACGCCCTGGCCAGTCAGGCCGGCAGCATATTGGCCTTTCTGCCGGGGCAAGCCGAAATCCTGCGCGTCAAAGAGCGTCTGGAGCCGAGCCTGCCTGCCAACATTATATTGGCACCTTTATACGGCGCAATGGACAGTGCGGGGCAGGATCTGGCTATCCGCCCTGCACCGCACGGGCAGCGCAAGGTGGTGCTGGCGACATCAATTGCCGAAACCTCCATCACAATAGATGGCGTGAACACCGTCATTGATAGCGGCCTTGCCAGAAGACCGGTTTTTGAACCGGCGACTGGCCTTTCGCGGCTGGAAACCGTGCGGGTTTCCAAAGCGGCAGCAGATCAGCGCGCCGGACGCGCGGGACGAACCGCACCCGGCACGGCCATCCGGCTTTGGCATTCGGGGCAAACGGCGGCCTTGCCGCCTTTCGACCCGCCGGAAATTCTGTCCACCGACCTGTCGGGCCTGATACTCGACTGCGCCGCGTGGGGCGTAACAGACCCTGCCAGCCTGACATTTCTGGACAAACCGCCAGAAGCCGCGTTGAACGAAGCGCGCAATCTGCTTTTGCAACTGGGAGCCATCGATGCCACAGGGCGGTTGACCCCGCGCGGCGTGGCGGTGCGCGATCTGGCTTTGCCGCCGCGCCTCGGCACAATGGTAGCGCGGGCCGCTGAGGGAGCACCCAGACAATTGGCGGCAGAACTGGCCATTGTGCTGACAGAGCGGGGCCTGGGTGGCAATGATCCTGACCTGATGGAACGCCATCGCCGTTTCAGGACCGACCGCTCACCTCGGGCAAAGGCGGCATTGGGGCTGGCGCAAAGACTTGCCAGGCAAAAACTGCCTGCAGGCGACGTCGACCATGCAGACGGCGCGGTGCTGCTGACTTTGGCTTACCCGGACCGAATAGCTCTTGCGCGGGGTGCACGCGGACATTTTCTTTTGTCCAATGGGCGGGGCGGCGTGGTTGATGAAGCCTGGACTTTGGCGGATGCACCGGCTTTGGTGGTGGCGGAGCTACAGGGACAGGCCAGAACAGGACGCATCCACGCCGCGGCGGCCATGCGCCGCGATATTCTGGAATCCGTGCTTGCACCGCATATAACTGAAGAAGAGCGCGTTGCTTTCGACACTACCACCCGCAGTGTGCGTGCGAGACGCGTGCGTTTGCTTGGCCGGGCCATGCTGGCCGAGACACCGTTGGCCAATCCAGCTCCGGCAGCCATTGCTGATGCGCTGATCCAGGGCATTCGCCAGCTTGGCGTGGAAGCCTTGCCGTTTGACAAGGGTGGCGAGCGTCTTCTGGGCCGGCTGGCCTTCCTGCACGAAACAGTGGGCGCGCCATGGCCCGATATGTCGACAGGCGCGTTGAGTGACAGTCTGGAAGACTGGCTGATGCCGTTTCTGCCAGGTCTTCAGAAATTCGCTGAAATCAGCCCCGCCGTGTTGGCCGATGCGCTTCTGGCAAGAGTGCCAGCCAACCTTGCCCGGCGGCTGGACACGATTGCACCATCACATTTCGAAGCTCCGACGGGCAACAGGCTGCCGCTGCGCTATGAAAACGGGCAGGCGATCCTGGCCATCCGTGTTCAGGAGTTGTTCGGGTTGGTCGAGCACCCTGCTATTGCCGATGGTATGCTGCCCTTGACCCTGGAACTGTTGTCGCCCGCTCATCGTCCCATACAGATCACACGGGATCTGCCGGGATTTTGGGCTGGTTCGTGGCGCGACGTTCGGGCAGATTTGCGAGGGCGCTACCCCAAGCATGAATGGCCGGAAGACCCGGCCCGGGCAGTGGCCACCGCAAGAGCCAAACCACGCCGATAAACAGCGTGTAATGTTGGATGTCAAAGAATAATAAAAATCCTTAATTCTTTGTTTTATTTAAAATTATTGATCGTCACGATGTCACACAAATTTGCGGTATCCAGCCTAGAAATGTTGTAGAAAATTCATCTCGAAGTTTGATTTCTCGCAACCCTTAGATACATTCGTTCGTTGTACCCAGCACAATTGCTCGGGAGACCGTATGGATGAATCTAGAGACACCTATCACCGAAACGCGGCCGCTGCGAATTCCGGGGAACGATCCCTCGATGCTGATCGTGGATAGTGATCACGGTTTCGCACAGCGACTCGGCCGCATAATGGAACAGCGCGGTTTTCATCCGAGGCTGGTGTCTACCCTGCACGACGCTATGGCCGAGGTTACGACCTCGCCACCCGGTTTTGCATTGGTAGATCTTCGTCTGCCGGATGGAAGCGGCCTGGAAGTGGTGACTGCGCTTCATGAAAAACGCCCGACGGCCAGTATTGTTGTGTTGACCGCCTATGGCAACATCGCGACAGCTGTGTCGGCGGTGAAGAAAGGCGCTGTTGATTATTTGTGCAAGCCTTCATCGACGGATGATATTTTGTCGGCATTGCTGCAGAATAATGAAAGCCGCGCTGTGCCGCCGGACAATCCCATGTCGGCCGACCGGGTTCGCTGGGAGCATATTCAGCGCATTTTCGAGTTGTATGGCCACAATGTTTCGGAAACCGCCCGCCGGCTATCCATGCATCGCCGGACTTTGCAACGGATCCTGGCCAAAAACGCTCCGCGTTAGGCGGGCTGCTCTGGCGGTCAGCCCACCCGTGGCCCTTGGTTCAACCGCCTTTTACAAAAAATTCGCGCTCAAACTGAAAGCAGTTGGCTGCTTGAACGGTCCATGTGATGAAACATGGCATGAAATGCCAAGCCACCGTTTCTGACGCGCGTTTTGATAGCGGCCGAAAAATGTGCCAATTCATTGCTTTCTGCACAGACTGTTCGGGCAATTCCATTATCGGCAGTATCCCATTGTGAGAATGGGCATTTGTCTGAGAAATTTTTGAACAGGGCATTTTACTGAGGCAGGCATCGTGCCGGGCCGCGGAGCCGCTGCGCACTATCAAATGTTGATTGCCGACCAGGCTCTCCGGGTCCACCTTATCCTGCTTTTCATGCACTCCTTATTGCCACTTGGAATTTGTCGGGTTCAATGTTGACATAGCTGAAGCTGTTGCCGATAGAATACCTGGACAAATACGATATCGTATACGATTCCATTGATATCCGGCGGAAATTCTTGTCAGTGTCAGCAGAATCCTGAGTCGGCAGAGGAGAGGTTCGGCATGACGCTATTCGGCACCATGAGAGCACCGCGGGAGCTGATTTTCGGTTCTGGCCAACGAGGTTCTCTTGGTCTCATCGCATCAAAGCTCGGACAACGTGCGCTGGTGGTGACCGATGAAAGGCTTGCCGCTGACCCGGACCTTCTGGCAATGGTGCAGCAATTGGAAGACGCAGGCTTGGCCACCCGGGTCGACAGCTCGACCCTGCCGGATGTTCCGGTGGAGTCAGCAATCGCCAGCAGCAACGCAGCGCGCAATTTTGCGCCTGATCTCATCATCGGCATTGGAGGTGGCTCCTGCCTCGACATGGCGAAATGCATTGCCGTGCTGCTGACACATGGCGGGCGACCGCAGGATTACTACGGCGAATACAATGTTCCCGGGCCGGTCATGCCGATCATCGCCATTCCCACCACATCAGGCACAGGGTCCGAGGTCACTCCTGTGGCAGTGGTGTCGGATGCGGAGCGCAGCCTCAAGGTTGGAATTTCCAGCCCGTACATTATTCCCACTGCATCGATCTGTGATCCTGATCTGACTCTGAGCTGCCCTCCCGGCCTGACAGCGATTGCCGGTGCGGACGCGCTGACCCACGCTATTGAAGCTTTGACAACGCTGCGTCGCGAACCAATCGCCGGACTTTCGCAGGAGCGGGTTTTCATCGGCAAAAACGCCATGTCCGACCAGTTCGCTCTGCAGGCAATTTCACTTTTGTGGCAGGGTCTGGAAGCCGCCTGCACGAATGGCAAGGACAGTGAGGCGCGCGAAAAGGTGATGATGGGCGCCACACTTGCGGGCCTTGCCTTCGGCGTCGCAGGCGTTGCGGCCGCACATGCGATTCAGTACCCCGTTGGCGCTCTTACCCACACCGCGCACGGTGCCGGCGTTGCGTGCATGCTGCCCTATGTCATGCGGTGGAACGCACCAGCCATTGCGCCGGAACTTGCCAGGATTGCCGGCGTGACCGGCTTGGGCAGTGCCGATGAGGTGATACCCGCTGTGGAAGCGCTGCTGGCGAAAATCGGCATTCCGCCAACGCTGCGTGATCTCGGATTGGATGAAGGCAGCATTGACTGGGTTGCCGAACAGAGTTGCGGCATTGCGCGGCTTATCCAGAACAATCCCCGCCCCCTGCCTCTGCCTGACATGCGCAAACTCGTCACTGCCGCCTTCAAAGGCGACGCCTCCCTGCTCGATAAATAGTCCAAGGACCGAATCTATGACTCTGCATACGAAACTTTCCGGCTACAGCGACCCTGCCCTCCATGCGAACGGCCTCTATATTGCCGGCAAATGGCATAAGGGTTCCGGAATTCCGGTCATTGACCCATCCACCGGCAATGTACTTGCAGAGGTTGCCGATGCGAGTGTTGAGGATGCGTTGAGCGCCGTGGACGCTGCTGAAGCGGCCGCACCGGGCTGGCGTGCAACTCCACCTCGCAAGCGGGCCGAAATACTGCGCCGCTGGTTTCACTTGATGAGCGACCACGCCGAAGAACTGGCCACGCTGATATCGCTGGAAAATGGCAAGGCGCTGCCTGATGCCCGCGGCGAACTGGCCTATGCTGCCGAGTTTTTTCGCTGGTATGCCGAGCAGGCAACCCAAATTCCGGGCGAGTATCGGCACACACCTTCAGGCTCGCACAACATTCTTGTTGACCACGAGGCCATTGGCATCTCCGTCCTGATCACGCCCTGGAATTTTCCTGCCGCCATGGCAACGCGCAAAATTGGCCCGGCACTGGCTGCCGGCTGCACCGTCATTCTCAAACCGGCGTCGGAAACGCCGCTGACTGCCTATGCCATGGCACGGCTTGGTGCGGAAGCAGGCGTGCCTGCTGGTGTGGTCAATGTGCTCACCACCACCAAACCCGGCCGCGTCACCAATGCCATGTTGGCTGATCCACGCGTTCGCAAATTGTCTTTCACTGGTTCAACCGGCATCGGCAGAGTGCTTCTGGCAGAAGCGGCAAAAACTGTGGTCAGTTGCTCGATGGAACTGGGTGGCAATGCCCCCTTTGTGGTGTTTGACGATGCTGATCTGGAAGCGGCACTTGATGGTGCCATGGTGGCCAAGATGCGCAATGCGGGTGAAGCCTGCACCGCAGCCAACCGCTTTTACGTACAGGCGGGCATTCACAATGCATTTGTGAAGGGCCTGACCGAGCGGATGGCCGCGCTAAAAATTGGCACTGGCTATGATCCTGAAACGCAATGCGGTCCGATGATCACCCAGAAGGCAGTGCAGAAAATCGATCAGCTGGTTTCAGATGCGATCAAGCTTGGTGCGCAGGCCACGACGGGTGGCGCACCCCTGCCCGGCAGTGGTTATTTCTACCCGCCAACCGTGCTGCAGAACGTTCCGGTCCACGCCGCAATCGCTCACGAGGAAATATTTGGTCCGGTGGCTCCGGTCTACAAGTTTGAAACCGAGGAACAGGCAATCGGCCTTGCCAACGATACGGAGTATGGTCTTGCAGCCTATATCTATTCCGGTGATCTGAAACGCGCGATGCGGGTCGGCAAAGATGTTGAGGCTGGCATGCTGGGCATTAACCGTGGCCTGATGTCAGATCCGGCGGCGCCATTTGGCGGCGTGAAGCAGAGCGGGCTTGGCCGTGAAGGCGGTGTAACGGGCATTCTGGAATTCATGGAAGCGAAATATTACGCCGTCGAGTTCTAAGGGCTCAGAAGCAAGGCAGGGCCTTTTGCGCACTCTCGTGCATTTGGAAAAGGCTCCGCCTGCCGTATTCCCGCTTGGAATATCGGGTTGAACCGACCCGCTTCAAAGGCAGTACAGTGCGCCAGAAAGTGCTGGAGCGTTACGGTTGATTGAAGAACACGTAAAAAGCCTATGACCGCAGCGCTTCTGCCGGCGACTGCCGGTAAACCAGGACTGATGGCACCGCAGCAATGACGCCCGCGAACGTCACAAGCAGCAGAACATAGCGGAAATCTTCCCGGTGCGATTCTATTGGCAGCCTCATACCGTTCTGCGCTGCAAAGACGGAAGACATAAGCTGCGCACCTTGCCAGCCCAACAACAGCCCAAGCGCAATTCCGGCAAGAACAAGAATGGAAAGCTGACCCCATATCAGCGCAAAGACTGCATGTGCGGGTGCGCCAAAAGCTCGAAGCGCGCCAATCTGCCGCCGTCGCTGGCCAATATGCAAAACCGCCACCAGAACCAGTGCCGCGGCCACAATACCCTGTGTTACCCCTGTTACTGCCAGAAGCACGGTTCTGGCATCTCCCAATGTCGCATATAGCCGGGTCAGGACCTCTGCCGGAAACACTGCCTGTGTTTCGCCATTTCTGTAGCTTTGCCGCAACCGATAGGCATCAGCAATGGAGGTTGGGCGAACGACGATTGCCGGAACCCCTGCACTGTAGGAAGAAAAACTTTCATTGATTGGCGCAGCCGGGTCAAAGCCGGCATGATCATGCCCATCTTCATGACTGGCTTCGTTATGGCTGTGCTCATCATGGTCATGGTTATGCTCACCCATGCCATGCACAGCCCAAACAGAGGCAATCGGCACCAGAATAGCCCGGTCCCAAACCGTACCGGTTTCTGGCATGCGGCCGACAATCGTGTATTCAACCTCGGCATGAGCCTCACCCGGCAGCCCCGCCGCACCATGGATCGGCGTAACCGTGCTGCCCGACAGCGCAACGGACGAACCAATCACCGCCTCCCCCAGTGTTGCGAATGACCGACCCTCGGCAAGTTGCGGGGCAAGCACGGAGACAAGCGCCGTTGTGGTGCCAACAATCGGATAATCGCGATAGGAATCACCAAAGCCAACGGGAGCGGCCATTGCGACACCCTGATCTTGCGTCAGATCATGCAATACGTGGCCATCGACCAGTGGCAAAGGCGATGGTTGTAAAAACACCGTAGAGAGAACAAGTTGCGTATCGCTACCCGGTGCACCGACCACAATATCAAACTTGTCTGCCGCACGGGCACTTCCCAGGCGAAGGGCACGCTCCTGCAACGTTACGGCGACACCTAGCCCAACGGAAAGAGCAACCAGCAGCACTATCACGAGACTGCCAGCCCAGTGCCGTCGAAGATCAGCTCCGATAAAACCCATCATTCTGCGGCCACCCGCTCGCCTTGCGGAGCAAAAACTCCGTCTTGAATGCGCAAATGCCGGTCCAGCCGCTGCACCAGACGGTCATCATGCGAAACAGCAATCAATGTAGTTCCATTGATTGCGGTCAGCTCCAGCAGCAAATCCGCCACCAGCGTCCCGCTTTCGCTGTCCAGACTGGCGGTTGGCTCATCCGCAACCACAACTCCTGGCTTGCGCAGCAAAGCCCTGGCAACCGCCACACGCTGCATTTCCCCGCGCGACAGGCCATTTGCCAGTTGCGAAGGCCGGTTGATGCGCACCTTACTCAGAAGGCCCAAGGCTGTTTCCTTCAACCCACCCGACATCACGCCTGCAAGTCGGGCGGGCAGCAGCACATTTTCCATTGCCGAAAGACCGGGAAACAAATGAAATTCCTGCATGACAAGGCCGATATTTGCGCCACGCCATTGATCACGCTTGCGTTCCGGCAGGGTTGCCAGATTGCATTCATTCCACCGCACCGTTCCATGCACCACGCGCTCAAGCCCGGTGATGGCGTTCACAAACGTGCTTTTTCCAGATCCTGACGGCCCGGTTATTGCAACGCGCGACCCCGGCGCGATTGCCAGATGCCGTACGGACAATGCTGGCGCATTCATGCCGGCAAATCGCATTTCCAGTCCATCGATTTCCAGCCCCAGCATCGGCCCTAGACCTCTTTGAAACTGGCTTGCCGCAACCGCAACAGGCTCAGGAAGCCCGTATCCGGATCACGCCATGGCCCATATTCAAGCACCCCGGAAGCCTCAATAGGGCGGTTGAACTGTACAAAGGTCTGTTGGCGATTCAGATACACCACCAGAATGTTGTCCGGCCAATCTGCGTCGGTTGAACAGAAAGGGCAGAGCGCCATGGGAATTTCTGTCAGCACAAAAAAATCCGACTCTGCCTTCAGCGGCGGCGCCATAAATCCCGCGATCGAGGTCGTTTGACCCGACAACTGCTTGACCTTTTCTGAAAACTCCAGGCCCAGCACGCCAAAGCTGGCATAAAGCTCGTCAAACCCCAATTGTGAATTGGCCTTTGCTTCAGGCACTCCTGCCCAAGCCAGTGGCACAGCACCCATCAACCCAAGTGCTGCTCTGCGTGTCAGATATGCCGTCATCACCGTGCCGATTTCCTAACAATGCATTTGCGAAAAGGGGCGACGGTTTGCACCGTCGCCCCCTCTTTTCAATCCGCGTCAGTTTTTCTGATTGACGCCAAGCGCCAGAACATCGGCCATGACCCGGTAAACATCGCTCTGTTCCATGTAACCACGGAAATTTTCCGAGCCAGGACCGGTCGATTGCAGCACAACATCGTCTACCGCATGCACGCCACTGTCGCCGCTGCGCGGAATATTGCCTTCCCGCAGCACTGCCCCCGGAACGTCCTTATAGGCTTCGTTGGCAACATACTGTTTCTGCTCGTTCTGAATGGCCGGGGTGAAAGGGCCATCCAGCTTGGGGCGGAAAGTTTCGTAATAATCCGGGTGGTTGTTGGCAAACATTGCCAGACGACGCGTAGGGTCAATCCTGTCCGGATAGCCATCGCCATTCTCGTCTGTGTAATTAGGGAATCCGGCATCTGCATAGGTGCCGACCTTCTCGCGCATGTCATCGCCCGCAATTTCATCATCCACCGTGCCGATAATCGACACGCCATGCGTGTGGTCGCCCGTGACAACAATCAGCGTGTCGGGATTTTCGGCAGCAAACTCGCGGGCAACGCCGATGGCCTTGTCGAACTCGATCGTATCAACAAGTGCGCGGTCCCAATCCAGCGGGTGCGACATTTTATCGATATTGGCAGCCTCGACGACGAGCACAAAACCGGCAGTGTTTTTGGACAGACGATCAAGCGCAACTTCTGTCATTGCGACCAGGCCGGGCTGAGCCGGAAACTTGTCGACTGTGCCTTTTTTCAGCATTTCGCGGTCCAGAGTGGTGTCCATATTGCCGGTGTGAAACAGGCCCAGCAATTTCTGGTCAGCATCGCCTGCCGCTGCCAGCTCTTCCTTGTCCAGAACGAGCTGGTAGCCAGCGTCGCGGAACATGGTGACATAATCATTATCGTCCTTGCGCTTGGAACCGGGTGTCTGCTGCGGCAGGAAGTAGGCAGAGCCGCCGCCCATCAGAACCTCGGGGCCGGCATCGAACAACATGGCGGTGATTTCGGCCTTGTCGCCGCGCTTGCGGGTGTGTGCCGCAACAGCCGCCGGTGTCGCGTCCTGCAACTCTGATGTCGTGACCACGCCAATGGCTTTGTTGGTCTGGCGACGCAGCGCCTCTGCCAATGTTTCAACCTTCGGATCATCCAGGCTGTCTGGCGTGCGATCTGCATAAACACCAAGCGCATTAACAGCGGACTTATGGCCCGTCATATAAGCCGACATAGTGTTTGCACTGTCGGTTGCAATGGAGCTGGTGGACGATGTACCGATAAACGCCATGCGGTCCAGTTCGTCCATGTTCAGACGACCATTGGCTTTGCCATCGCTCATGCCCTTTGACATGATGCGCGCGCCGGTGCGGTGCGCAACGGACAGCCCGTCACCTACCAGAAATATGATGTTTTTGACGGCCGGTTCGTTGGCAGTGCCGTAAACTTCCCAAGTCACCGAAGCCGTTTCGGACCCGGCAGAAACCTCCACCGTGTAATCGCCAGCATCTTCGATAATCAGGTCGCGCAACAGCAGCGCCGAGCCCAGAACGGCGTCATCTGCATCTTTTTCTTCCGCGACAAACTCAGCTTCCTTGCCGAACACTTCGGCATAGGGCTTGCCGTTGACAGTCACTGTGACATCCCCCGCCTGATGCACACCGTCCAGTTCGACTTTAAAGTCAAAGGGCGATCCGGCCAGAATGGTTGCGCGGTTAAGCGGATAGAGTGTGGCCGCCGCGGCAGGGCCTGCCAGCATGGTGGCAGCAGTGAGCGAAAGAAGCAGTTTTTTCATGGTGAACTCGCAGGGTTTCTTGAAAGGAGCGCCCCTCCCATAAACCCGCGCCATGACATTTAGTTGAACCGGAAGTTACAATTGCAATAAGCTCGCCATCACTCACACTGCCGTGTCGTCGGGCAAATCTGTCATGAATGGATTGGCCACCCATTCCGCAGTTTGCAAACGGTCGGCTGCCAGTCGGCCAAACCGCAAGGTCAGTGCCTTGCGTGTGGCGCCAGCCAGTTTGTGCTCCGGGGCCTCTCGAACAATTTCCGCCCAGTAGCCATCGGAAACAATCAGGCCGCATTCCTGCGGAAATATGTCCTGCGGCACCTCCGGATGGGTGGCAAAGTACAGCCGGTCACAATGCTGGCGATAATCCGGCCACTTTCTATCCATTCGAAAATCAGCAATCGAGGTCTTGATTTCCACAATCCAGAATTCGCCCCGGGCATCGAGGCACAGGAGGTCTGCCCGGCGGCCGGATGTCAGCGCAACTTCCGGTAATGATGAAAGTCCCTGCGCATTCATCAAACGTTGCACCCCGCGGCGCACCCGCATAGCCCGCGCCGACTGCCGCCCATCTATCAGCGGTTCATAGCTTTGCGTGGAGACAATCGGCATAGTCAGCGTCCATTGCTTGGCAGGAAGAGTTTGGCACCCATTTCGCAGCACATGACAGAACAGCCGTGCAAAACCGGTCATGTTGCACGCTATTCCAAGCTGTGCCCCAGGTGCAACAAGAGTTCGTTAACCATCTTCGGTTATCAATGAACCAATTGTCAGGGCCATTCGAACAAATTATCGATAAATCATCAGGTAAGCGCCGAATCGCCTGATTCCAGCCTGCCGGCTGCCAGTTTTGGACCCAATTTAATGTATTCACGTCAAGTCTTTCTCCCGCTGGCCGTTGCCTTCATGGCCCTTGGGCTCGCAGGCTGCAACACGACGGGCGATCGTGCCTCGATCAATCCCGGCGGCTCTCCTGTAGCGACGGCCTTTGCTTCGGAAAATTCGGTGCTTTCTGGCGGACCGCTCGGGCCGGTTGATGTACTGAGCTACGCAGCCGTTCAGGATGGTGGCTTCAACCTGCCAGCCATTCCGGTCGAGAAAATTGACCCGAAGTTTCTGCGTCAGCGCGTGGTCTACAACGGTGAAGGCTTTCCGGCGGGTACCGTTATTGTCGATACCGGCAGCCATTTTCTTTACGTCGTTGAATCGCGCGGCACAGCCATGCGTTACGGCATCGGCATCGGGAAGGCCGGGTTTTCCTGGTCTGGTGAAGCCTATGTGCGCGACAAGCAGCATTGGCCAAAATGGTTTCCGCCCAAGGAAATGATCGAGCGGCGGCCGGAACTGGCTCCCTATGGCAATGAAGTGGGCATGAATCCTGGCCTGCAGAACCCGCTTGGGGCACGCGCGGTTTACCTGTGGCAGGGCAACAAGGACACGCTGTACCGTCTACACGGCACGCCGGAATGGTGGTCGATAGGCAAATCCGTATCCTCCGGCTGCATCCGGCTGATGAATCAGGATGCGCTTGATCTTTATGAGCGTGTGCCGCTGAAGGCGCGGGTCATTGTTCTGATGCCGGGCGAAACGCTGAAGCAGAAGCGCGTTGCCGAAAGCCAGCAGCGCAAGGCCAGCTAAACGCAGGTTCTGGCAAGGCTGGACAGTTTCAAGGCGGGGGACCGCCATAGCCGGGCACTTCGGGGGAGGTGTCCGGCTATTTTTATACCCGGCAAACTGCATGAAGCGGTTGCCGCTGAATCATTTCCGTTTCAGCGACGGACAAAGAGCCAAATCTCAGGCAATCGAAGGATTGCCTGAAACTCCCTAGGATACAAAGGGATTGTAGGTTCCGAAATTCCACAAATGCCCTTCAAAATCCCGGCAGGAAAATTCGCGGCTGCCATAGGGTTTGTCGTGCAGTGGGAACACTACTTCCGCGCCAGAAGCAACCACACGCTCATAGAGAGCATCGGGGTTCTGAACGATGATATAGGCGCTTTGCGTTACACCACCCGCCTCATCCGGGGTGACCTGCGTTTCGCCAAATGCGTCATCCCGCACCGCGCCCAGCATGATCATACTGCCATCAAAGGAAAGTTCGGCATGAGCGATCGCGCCGTCTTCATCCTCCATCACCATTTCTGCCGAGAAGCCCAGAATTTCCGTCAGCCAGTCTATGGCTGTCTGCGGATCTCTGTAGCGCAGTGTCGGAATGATCTTAACATTCATAATACCCTCCCCACCAATTATGGCAGAGAGGGTAACTCAAATTACTGCAAAGGCTCAATGCTCTTGTGCCGTTGCAGCGATTTCGCTTCTACGGCGGCGCAACACTTCAGAGGCCAGCCGCTTGCGCCTTTTTTTCCAGGCGGCGACGGTGAAGAACCGGCTCCGTGTAGCCATTCGGCTGTTCCCGCCCCTTGATCACAAGATCAAGCGCAGCCTGAAACGCAATTGACTGATCGTAGTTCGGTGCCATCGGCTCGTAGCTGTCATCACCCGCGTTCTGCTCGTCAACAACCTTGGCCATGCGCTGCATTGTTTCCAGCACCTGAGCCTCGGTGACCACGCCATGATGCAGCCAATTGGCCATGTGCTGCGACGAAATGCGGCAGGTCGCCCGGTCTTCCATCAGGCCGACATTGTTGATGTCCGGCACCTTTGAACAACCAACGCCGGAGTTAACCCAGCGCACAACATAGCCCAGTATGCCCTGCGCATTGTTATCCAGTTCGGCCTGCACATCTTCCGGTGTCCAGTTTGGCCGAACGGCAACCGGAATTGTCAGAATATCGGCAAGAGTGGTGCGGCTTTTGCCCTCCAGTTCTGCCTGCCGATCTGCCACGGAAACCTGATGGTAGTGGGTGGCGTGCAACGTTGCGGCAGTGGGAGAAGGAACCCATGCTGTGTTGGCGCCGGCTTTGGGATGGCCGATTTTCTGCTCAAGCATCGCCGCCATCAGATCCGGCATCGCCCACATTCCCTTGCCAATCTGTGCATGGCCCTTCAACCCGCAGGCAAGACCGGTATCGACATTGCGATCCTCATAGGCCTTGATCCAGGTCGATGCTTTCATATCGCCCTTACGGATCATCGGCCCGAGTTCCATCGAGGAATGCATCTCATCACCCGTGCGGTCCAGAAAACCGGTGTTGATGAACACAACGCGCTTTTTGGCGGCGCGGATACATTCCTTCAAATTCACCGTCGTGCGGCGCTCTTCGTCCATAATGCCCATTTTCAGGGTGTTGGGCGAAAGCCCGAGCAATTGTTCCACACGGCTGAACAACTGGTCTGAAAACGCCACTTCGTCAGGTCCGTGCATCTTTGGCTTGACGATGTAGACAGAGCCGGCGCGAGAATTGACGGCTCCGCTTCTTTTCAGATCATGCATGGCAATCAGGGATGTGAAAACTGCATCCAGGATGCCCTCCGGCGCTTCCGACCCATCAGCCAGCAGCACCGCGGGATTGGTCATCAAGTGACCGACATTGCGGATCAGCATCAGGGAACGGCCAGGCAGAACAAGCTTTTCGCCATTGGGCGCAACATATTCCCGGTCCGGGTTGAGCGTACGGTTAACCGTCTGCCCGCCTTTTTCGAAGGTTTCCGACAAGTCGCCCTTCATCAGGCCAAGCCAGTTGCGATAAACAACCACCTTGTCTTCGGCATCAACCGCAGCGACTGAATCCTCACAATCCTGAATTGTCGTGACAGCGCTTTCCAGCACAACGTCGCTAATGCCCGCTGCATCGCCAGCACCAATGGTGGATGTGCGGTCGATGACCACATCGCTGTGCAGGCCATTGGTCACGAACAGCAGATTGGTTGCGGCATCAGGCGTGCCGCGATAGCCGGCAAATTGCTGCGGGCTTTTCAGCCCGGTGCTGCCGGATGCAAGAGCAACCGTCAAAGTGCCATTTGCAATTGAAAAGCCTTGCGCATCCTTCCAGGATGCATTGGCTAGCGGCACCGACTGATCCAGAAAATCACGCGCCCAGGCAATAACCTTTTCCCCGCGTTTTGGATTGTAGCCCCGGCCCTTTTCCGCTCCATCCGCCTCGCTGATTGCGTCGGTGCCGTACAGCGCGTCATAGAGCGAACCCCAGCGGCCGTTGGCAGCGTTCAGCGCATAACGCGCATTCATGACGGGCACCACAAGCTGCGGCCCGGCTATGGAGGCTATTTCAGCATCCACATTGGCGGTTTCAACGCTGAACGCGCCGCCTTCCGCAACAATGTAACCAATCTCACGGAGAAATTTCTCGTAGGCTTCTCCATCCACAGCTCCACCCTTTGCCTGGCGGCACCAGGCATCAACCTGTTTTTGCAGGTCGGTGCGAACAGCCAGCAATTCCTTGTTGCGGGGGGCCAGGTCATTCAAAATCGCTGCAAGCCCGGTCCAGAAAGCATCTGCGCTGATGCCTGTTCCCGGCAGGGCTTCTGTTTCGGCAAAGGTCTTCAGCTCTTGAGCAACCTTCAAACCTGCAACATCGCTGTAGTTCGACATGAATATTCGCCTCCGCACTGCAACACGGCCCCCACCCACCCGACTGGCCGGGAAAGGCTGTTGCACTTGAAACTGAAGGAAAGCCCTTCCGACATAGCGCCGGGATTGTCAAACACGAAAATTCGCAGACATGGAAATGTTCCAGAACAATGCTCGCCCCATCAGGCGATCAGGCTCAGGAACCAGTTTTGCCGCTGAGCGCAAAAGGCTGCCCTCGGCAGAGGAGGCTTGAAAGGAAACAAGTTCAAGCCCGATCTTATCTGTCTGCGCTGATGGCAGAATTAATGGACACGAGCGAAAGGCCACGGCGTTCCTGAACGGCCGGAAGACGCTCCAGCTCTACACCAAGTGTTTCGCAAGCCAGTTCTATTTTGCGAAGAATTTTTTCTGCCGCCTTGTCGACGAGCAGTGCTGCTTCCGAATGCCGGTCTCTGAGACAATCGGCAGCATGCGTTAGAGTATCAAGCGTTGCAAAATCACTTTCTATAGCGGGTGTCATCGAAAATTTTACTTGATCCGACATAGGTTCATCCTGAATACGACAATAGACTAGATTGTGTAGGACAACGCGCGAAGGCGGTGAAAAGTTGACTTGAATGCGAAAAAAATTCGCATTTTTAGTCAAAACTTCGTCACCGCCTGTCGTCAGAAAAGTTTCGTGTCGCTATTGAGCAAGCTGGCTGGCAAAAAGCGCAAGCGCCTTCTGGTAGACACCGGCCCGGTTCCAGTCACGCAGCCTGGCGAAGTTGGGCTGGCCTTCCATGTATCCAGCCCCTGGCCGCCAGCCATGCTGCCGCAGGAAGTTGGCAGTGGATGCCAGAACATCCGGCCGGGAGCGGATCAGATCCCGGCGGCCATCCCCATCAAAATCCACCGCATATTTCAGATAATTGGTTGCGAGAAACTGCGTCTGACCAATTTCGCCTGCCCATGCGCCCTTCATGTCTTCTGGGCGTTTGTCACCACGCTGGACAATCATCAACGCGGCATCCAGTTCAGCGGTGAAAAATTCCGACCGGCGGCAATCATAAGCCAACGTCGCCAAAGACCGGAAAATATTCATGTTGCCGGAATTGGCGCCAAAACCGGTTTCCATGCCCCAGATGGCGACAAGAATTTCCTTTGGCACGCCATATTGTTTTTCAATCGCGTTCAGCAGCCGGGCATTTTGCTGCATGATGGATTTGCCACGCTGCACAAATGAGGGTGGCGCACGACGCTTCATGAACTCGTCCAGCGACAGTCGGAATGAGCGCTGATTGCGATCCAGCCGAATGACTTCCGAATTGTAGGTCACGCCGTTCAAAGCCGCATTGGCTGTGCGGTTGGAAATTCCCCTGGCAGGGGCGTTGGTTTTGTAAGCGGCCAGCCAATTGTTGAAACCGGAAGCATCATTACCGCAGCTTTGCGCCAATGCGGGGCTGGCGATCAGCGCCGATGCAAGAATACCGCTCGCGCAGATATGCTTTACCCATTTGAACATGTTTGTCATTCCCGTCTTCTGAATCCAATGCTCAGATTGCATTATCGACGGTAAATACAACCAAAAGTTTTAAATTCGGTGCATTACACGAAACCGTGAGAGTTTAATTCCGCGCCATGCAGGCGCTCACCTTTCAGTGGCGGCTTGCGGCAGAACAAACGGTTTGTCAGGTCCGGGTGTGGCGTTAACGCCAATATCAATGTTGTAAAGACGGCGGATCAGCGTGTCGTCGACCACCTTTGCCGGTTCACCGTCGGCAATAACCTTGCCATCACAAAGTGCCACGATGCGCGTTGCCGCCAGCGATGCAAGGTTGAGATCGTGCAGAATGGCTAGAACCCCCACGCCCTGCCCTGCCAGTTTTCGCCCTATGCGAATGGCGTGAACCTGGTGTTGCAGGTCGAGACTGGATGTTGGTTCATCCATGAAAAGAAACCTCTGGGCTCCCTTCATTGCCATGAGCTGGGCAATGGCGCGGGCCAGATAGACTCTTTGCGCCTCGCCTCCCGACAGGGTCGGCACCAGGCGCCCGGCCATCGCTGCAAGGTCCACCTGCTCCAGCGCAGCCAGGCAGATTTGCGGGTGTTGTGCGTTCAATGCTCCACCCGCCTCAGCGCCCAGCCTAACAATCTCATAGGCGGTGAAGGGAAAAGCCATTTCGGCAGATTGTGGCACGACCGCACGCATGGCCGCCAGTCGTGATGCCGACGTGGATGCAACATCCTCACCCAGCAAATGCACCGTACCGCTGTCGGCAGCGAGTTCACCCGACAGAATTTTCATCAATGTCGATTTGCCCGCGCCATTTGCGCCGATGATGGCAACAAATTCACCGGGCCGGACCGTAACGCTGACATCGGCAAGAATGTCTCGCTCGCCCAGCCGCTTGTGCAACGATTTGGCAGCCAGCATCACATCAGACCCATTTTTCGACGACCCATCAAAAGGTAAAGAAAAAACGGAGCGCCAATGATCGCGGTTAATATGCCGATCGGCAATTCGGCAGGCGCAACAATGGTGCGAGCCACCAGGTCTGCCGCTGCCAGCAATGCTGCACCAAACAAGGCCGCTGCCGGCAACAATGAACGATGGTCAGGTCCGATAAGTGTGCGGATCAGGTGTGGGGCGACCAGGCCGACAAAACCAATTGTGCCGGACACTGAAACCGCAGAGCCGACGGCTGCCGCAATGATCAGAATGCAGATCCGCTTCATCCACTGCACGGAAACACCCAGATGAAAAGCTTCCGACTCTCCCATCGCCATGCGGTTGAGCGCTTTTGCCAGAAACGGTGCAGCCAGAAATGCCGGCAGCATCAAAGGCAGAACCGCCAGCAGTTTGCCCCAAGTGGCACCGCTTAGACCGCCCATCGACCAGAACGTCAGTTGCCGCAACTGCTGATCGTCAGAAATGAAGGTCAAAATGCCGGTTATGGCGCCGGCCAGCGCGCCCAGGGCAATGCCAATCAGCAGCATGGTGGCAATTGATGTGCGCCCATCCACGGTGGAAAGCCGGTATATCAGCGCAGTGGACGCCATGGCTCCGGCAAAGGCGCCAAAGGGCAAAAGATGCCGCATCAGAAATTCCGGCAGCACGGGGGCAAGATGGGCGCCCAGAACGATAATGGTGACAGCAGCCAGCGCTGCGCCGGAGGAAACACCAACCAGCCCCGGATCCGCCAGCGGATTGCGAAAAAGCCCCTGCATCATGGCACCCGACAGGGCCAGAGCCGCACCCACAGCCAGCGCCATGCACACCCGTGGCAGACGGATATCCAGCACAATGGCCGCGGCCGCCGGACTGAGAGTTGCCCGGTCACCAAACATGCCGGTTTGCAGAACGTGCAGCACATCGGCAACGCTCATACCGGCTGCGCCCAGTGCCAATGACGCCAAGGCGGAAACCACCGTTAGAACCGCGCAGATGATAATCACCAGGCGGCCAAGCCCAGTGCGATCTCCGGCAATGGTGAGCGTGGTCATTTGCGGCTGTCCTGCTGTCGACGCGCTCATTCAGCAATCGGCCCAACCCATGGCCGGTCCGGCAATTGCGGAATGTTGATATCCGGATAGAGCGAAGCTGCCAGATCCCGCACGGCATGCGCAGCCCGGGGGCCAAAGCCGAGCAGGTAGCTGCCATCCATGCCGATGACCCGTTCGTTCTGACCGGCTGGCGTGGCTGCAAATACCGGGTTTTCCGACAGTTTCGTCAGCCCGTGCGCCTGCGAGTTCATGGTCACCACAACGTCCGGCTGCGCTGTCAGAATGGCCTCCGGAGAGCCGGGTTTAAAGCCGTTCATGTCTGACAACACATTTTCAGCGCGCGCCAGCTTCAACACACCGTCGGCCGATGTGCCAGTGCCGCCGATCATTGGCGAGCCGCTTGTTATTCCCAGAACAAATATGGCGCGCGCGGGCTTGTCTACATTGCTCAGCGCCTCATCCAGCGCGGCGAAATCAGCCAGCACGGCCTGTGCCAGTTGTTCACCTTCGGCAACCTTGCCCACGGCCAGGGCCACCGCGCGAATTTTGTCTGCCACGCCCTGTGGTGAAGGACTGTCGGGAATGTTCACAAAGGCAACTTGTGCGCCTTCGAGCTGTTCGATCACATCTTGCGGGCCGGAGCCGTCAACCGCCAGAACCAGCGTCGGCTCAAGCGAAAGCACGCCTTCAGCCGACAGGGCACGCATATATCCGACATCAGGCTTTTCCAGTGCTTGGGCAGGGAACACCGATGTGGTGTCGCGCGCAATCACATTGTCACCTACGCCGAGCGCGTAGAGAATTTCTGTCACCGGACCACCAATGGAAACAATGCGCGAAGCGTCAGTGACGCTCACCGCACGATCATGGGCGTCCTGCACATCGACAGCAGCGGCCGGACCGGCAAGAACAAGCCATGCCATGCACAGCAGGGAAACAGGATTGTGTCGCATCGAACCACCCCTACTTGGTCAAAATCAGCTTGTTGTTGGATGTCAAACGCAGCCGGTAAAGGCTGTCTTCATGCGAAATCAAAACCTCACGGCCTTTGGAAAACAGCAATTGGCTGTCAATCGGCTGTGAGTCGGAACCGGCCAACTGGCTGCTTTGCCGTGATGGCAAATTCCTGGAATCCCCGTCTGTCATAGCGTTATCCCCGCTCGATACCGGCCGGCGAACTGTTGCGCCAAAGCCGCATTCATGACGTTCGCTTGGCTGAATTAGCGAATTAAAGTTGACTGCGAATATCATAATATTTAGCGCTGGCAAGTCGCTATTAAAAATTTCTCATAGTGGCCAGCCAGCAAGAGTCGCCAGCTAAAAATCGCGATCCGCCAGCCAGCCCTTCACTCGAAAAACGAAGTTCTGTCATGCTGTGCAAAAATCGCGTTCAGGCGCTTTATCGCGCCCTGTTGCTCACCGCCGCCTCTTTGGCTCTGACACCCGCCGCTTATGCTCAGGCGCAGGCTGTGGCGACGCCCAGCGCCGCAAGCGGCACGATTGAACTGGATGAAGTTTCCGTTCTTTCAGACCGCCGTCTGCAAAGCCCGATTGAAACTCTGGGTGGCGTTTCGATTGTTACGCGCAGCGAGATAGAGCGCTTCAACCCGAACCGGATTGATGAGGTTCTGGCCACCATTCCCGGCGTGTCTGTTGCGCCATATGATGATGACCCGGCAACCTCGGTCAATATCCGCGGCCTGCAGGATTCGGGCCGGGTCAATGTCATGATCGACGGTGCGCGCCAGAACTTTCAGGTCACAGGGCACAATGCGGGCGGCTCTTTCTATGTTGAGCCCTCGCTTCTGGCAGGGGTGGATGTTATCCGCGGCCCGATTGCCAATGCCTATGGTTCAGGCGCAATTGGTGGCGTAGTTGCCATGCGCACCTTGGGTATTGACGATCTGGTGAACCCGGACGAACAGTCCGCCATGCGGTTTGGCACGACCATCGGCACCAACGGGCCAAACGGCCTGGTCAATCTGGAGGCCGGCACTTATCTGACAGACAATGCCGATATCTACGGCGCCTTCGCGTTGCGCCGGAACAACGACTACAATGACGGTGCGGGAAACACCGTGGACAACAGCGGCTTTGACGTGCAGAGCGGTTTGCTCAAGGCCCGTTTCCGCCCAGCCGAGGGCCACCAGTTTGAACTGGCCGGCATTCTCTACGACACGACATTTGATTCCGCGACTGCCGGTGGCGATCCACGTGACACCGACGTGACCAACAGCATCTACCGGCTGGGCTACACGTTCAACCCCGTTGATTCCCAGCTTGTCGACCTGAACCTGAACATTTATCGCACCGAAACGGACTACCGGCAGAAATTGCAGGATGGTTCCGGCGATCGGCGCGCCGTCGACATCGCCACCACGGGGTTTGATGTCTACAATTCGTCGATATTCGATGTGTCGCCGACCGTCAGCACAACACTGACTTACGGTGTGGACGCGTTTCAGGACAATGTAAAAACCTCCAGTGATTATGACACAACACCGCTGTTCAACCCGGCGGGTGAGCGCACTTTGTATGGCGGCTTTGTGCAGGCACTGTTTGAGTATGAAGACCTCATCGACTTCACGGTCGGTGGTCGCTTCGACCATTATGACCTTTCAAGCGCGGCCAATCCCGACAATAAGGGAGAGCGGTTTTCTCCAAAAGTCAGCCTTGGCGTAACCCCGATTCAGGGCTTTCAGGTTTATGGCCTCTATGCAGAGGGGCTGCGCGCGCCCACGCTTTCCGAAGCCCTGGTTTCCGGCTTCCATCCAGCGCCGGCTGCCTTCGAGTTTCTGCCCAACCCGGCGTTGAAGCCGGAAGTTGGCCGCACCTGGGAAGGTGGTATCAACCTTTCCTATGATGATATTCTGCAGGACGGCGATGCATTCCGCGCCAAGCTTGCCATTTTCCAGAATGATGTGGACGACTTCATCGACATGGAGTCGATTGACCGGCCGGGTGTGCTGAACCCATGTGTTGCGCCTGGGCCATTCGGCCGTTGCTTTGCCCGTCTGCCGATGGACGCGGTAACCTATGTCAACATCAATGAAGCGCGCATTCGCGGTGCCGAAATTGAAGCCGCTTATGACTGGGGCTGGGGCTTCACCAGCGTTGCAGGCACCTACACGCAAGGCGAAGACAAGGAAACCGGCAACCCGCTGGACAGTATTTTCCCTGCCACGGTGGCCACGACAATCGGCTTCCGCGCGCTCGAAGACCGTTTGTCGTACGGCGCACGCTGGCGGTGGGTTAATGCCAAAAGCGTCAACGATGTCAGCGATCCGGCCATGGCCACTTCCACCTACAATCTTGTAGACCTTTTCCTGGCCTACGAACCCAATGAAGACACACGATTTGACGTTTCGTTGAAAAATGTCTTCGACCTTGACTATGTGCAGTATACTGGTGGCCCAAGCATCGATGTGGCCGCCGCACCGGGTTTCGAAGCGAAGTTTGGCGTCAGCTTCAAGCTGGGCGTACCAAAGAAGTAAGTTCGGAAAATTTCGCCAGAACCAGAAACAAAGCCATTTCCATTCAAATGCATACAAACAGAAATGGCTTTCAACACGCTAGCTTAACTGGAGTTTCATCAATGTTCATCGCCATGAATCGCTTCAAGGTCAACAAAGGCTCGGAGGCAGATTTCGAAGCCGTCTGGCTCAACCGCGACTCGCAACTGGCCGACCTGCCGGGTTTCGTGGAGTTTCACCTGCTGAGAGGCCCTGAGCGCGACGATTACACCCTGTATTCGTCTCACACCATCTGGGCCACCAAGGCGGATTTCGAAAACTGGACCAAGTCCGAAGCCTTCCGCACCGCTCATCGCGGCGCGCCTTCGTCCAAGCCGCTTTTTGCCGGCCATCCGGAGTTTGAAGGATTTGAGGTTATTCAGACCATTGAGCGCGCCAAGGCCGCTGCCTGAACTGAAACGCACTTTTCTGTGAATTATCCGGCCGGAAAGCTCATCGCTTTCCGGCCATTTTATTCAATCCGCCTACTCCGCTGCCTGTGGCCTGACCCACAGGCTTGAGCAGACAATCTTGCTTGTATCGCAGCGGTGGCGATACCGGGTGGCAACCTCGACAACTTCCGAAAGCAGCCCCTGCGACAGTCGCGTCGGCTCAAGCCCCAGTTTCAACAGCGAATTGTTGGCAACTTTCAAATCATTTTCCGGCATTTCCCTGCGCGGATTGTCCAATTGCTCCACCGGAACACCGGTCAGCCCGGCAATCAGCGCGGCAAGGTCACGCACCCGGTGCGTTTCCGTCATCTGATTCATGATTCGCACCCGCTCTCCCCGCTCCGGCGGTGATTTGAGTGCCAGCGCAATACATTGAATTGTATCCCGAATATGAATGAAGGCCCGTGTCTGCCCGCCCGTGCCGTGCACCGTGAGCGGATGGCCAATCGCCGCCTGCATTAAGAACCGGTTCAGCACGGTGCCATAGTCACCATCATAGTCGAAACGATTGACCAGCCGCTCATCCAGATCAGTCTCGGGTGTGGATGTTCCCCAGACAATTCCCTGATGCAGGTCGGTTATCTTCAAACTGTCATTCTTCGCATAGTAAAGGAAGAGAAGTTGATCCAGTGTCTTGGTCATGTGGTAAATTGAACCGGGATCAACTGGATACAGAATTTCGACATCGGCCTGCGCACCATGAGAGCGCAACGTCGCATCAATGTAACCTTCCGGTATGGTCATGCCTTTCGACTTGCCGTAGCCGTAGACCCCCATGGTCCCTAAATGAACCAGATGAGCATCGGGAACCGCCTCAACCATCGCGCACAGGACAGCATTCGTGGCATTGACATTATTGTCCACGGTGTAACGCTTGTGCCGAGGCGATTTCATGGAATACGGCGCTGCACGTTGTTCGGCAAAATGCACAATCGCATTCGGCTGAATGCTCGCAAACAGCGCCTCCAACCTGTCATAGTCTTTGGCAACGTCCAGTTGCACAAAGTCGATCGGGGCGTTTCGGGTTTCGCGCCAGGCGGCCAGTCTCTCCTCAATCGAACGGATCGGGGTCAGGCTCTGGACGCCAAGTTCCACATCGGTCTGGCGGCGAACCAGATTATCAACAATAGTAACTTCATGGCCTTCTGCTGCCAGATGCAGGCTTGTTGCCCATCCGCAAAAGCCATCCCCCCCAAGCACAATAACCTTCATGTGATTCCCGGCTCCATAAAACTCACACCGCTGAAACCTGATGTAGCATTCTCCACCAATACGACAACGCAATGGTTGAACTGAAAGGTCGTAAAAACATGCGCATTCTGATCGCAACCGATGCATGGCATCCGCAAATCAACGGTGTGGTGCGGGTTTTCGACACTACCGCCCGCTTGTTGCGGGAAGGTGGCGATGATGTGAAAATTATTGAACCCGGAATGTTTCCCACTGTTCCTGCACCGGGATACAAGGAAGTGCGCCTGGCGGTGGCACCCGGGCACAAGATTGGCCGGATCATAGAGGACTATCAGCCCGACGCCATTCATGTGCCTGTGGAAGGCCCGATTGGCTTGGCAGCACGAAATTACTGCCGCAAACGCGGACTGCCATTCACCACATCGTTTCACACCAAATATGGTGACTATCTGGAAAAGCGCATCGGCGGTGGCATCGACTTCGCCTATGCGGTCCAGCGCTGGTTTCACAATGGTGGCAACCGCATCATGGTGCAGACAAAAACGCTGGAAGAACAGCTGGATGAGCGTGGTTTTCACAACATCGCGGCATGGGGCCGCGCGGTCGATGCCAAGGCCTTTTACCCCTGTCGCGATGACCCGCAGTTCGACAAGGACTTTCTGGATTTGCCACGCCCGATATTTCTGTATCTGGGCCGCGTTGCCCGGGAGAAAAACCTGGAGGCGTTTCTTGATCTGGATTTGCCCGGCACAAAACTGGTCGTCGGCGATGGGCCGCAGCTTGGAGCACTGAAAACCAGATATCCAGCAGTCCATTTCACTGGCTATCGCACCGGCGAGGATCTGGCACGGCATTTTTCCGCCGCTGATGTTTTTGTATTTCCATCGCGGTTTGACACATTCGGGCTGGTGATTCTTGAAGCGTTGGCCTGTGGAACACCTGTTGCGGCGTTTCCTGTGCCCGGCCCCGCCGACATTATCGGCCAATCACCGCATGGTGTTCTTTCGGAAGATTTGCGCAGCGCCGCTTTGGAAGCTCTGAAAATCGACCGTGCAGGCTGCCGCAAGTTCGCGGAAGGCTTTTCATGGCAGGAATGCACGGCCCAGTTTCGCACCAATCTGATGACCATTCCCAAAGAAAAATGGGCTGATGCTGGTCACGGCGAGATGAGGGCAGCAGAGTAGAGTCATTCCAGGCTGGAAATCTGCCGCCAATCGCGCAATGATGTCTGAAAATGGCAGTGCGAGGTCCGGCTATGCCTTCTCAAATGACAGCCAACACAAGGCGCTTTGTCGAGCGACCGGCTCTCCGGGTCGGTTTTTTGCCGGCAAACCATTTTACCCTGTCTGCTTTATCTCTGTTCGTGGATGTGCTGCGGCTTGCAGGAGATGACGGCGACCGCTCACGGCAGATTCGTTGCAGCTGGAGCGTGATGTCGGCCCGATCCGAGCCGATCCGGGCAAGCTGCGGCATGCAGATTCTGCGCACTGCGCCGCTGACCGACCCCGCACAATTTGACTATATAGTTGTGGTGGGCGGATTGTTGCATAACGGAGAAGCGCTTGACCCGCTTTCTGTGCAGTACCTCAAATCCGCGGCAGCGGCAGGGGCAACGCTGATTGGCGTGTGCACCGGATCCTTCATCCTTTCCAGAGCGGGATTGATGAAAGGGCGGCGCACTTGCGTTTCCTGGTACCATTTTGCTGATTTCGAAGCAGAGTTCCCAGACCAGCAGCCAACGGCCGACCGGCTTTTTATCGAAGATGGCGACAGGATCACCTGTGCGGGCGGCAGCGGAGTGGCCGATCTGGCAGCCTGTCTGGTGGAACGGCATTTGGGTCCGCAGGCTGCACAAAAAGGCTTGCATGTGCTGCAATTGCAAAATGCTCGCGCCGGAACCGATGCGCAGCCGCATTCCGCTGTTCAGGACATTGCCGACGACCGGGTGCGTCGCGCCATTCTGATGATGGACCAGCATGTTGCGCAGCCGCTTTCGATGGAAGTGATTGCCAATCGCCTGCAACTTTCCACCCGGCAGTTGGAGCGGTTGTTTCATGAAACTTTGGCAATGAGCCCTGCTCTTGCCTATCGGCAGTTGAGGCTTCGCTATGCCAAACGTCTGCTGGAGACAACGCGAAAAAGTGTAACGGAAATCGCCGGTGAAGCAGGTTTTTGCGACGGCGCACACTTTGCAAGACAATTTCGCCAGTTCTTTGGAATTGCCCCCAGAGACATACGTGCTGCGGAAAGAGGCGCACTGCACAATCCCTCAGCGGTTGACTATATGCATTTTGTGCAGTAGCGAAGGTTACTTCCTACCTGTGAGCATTTAAAGCACGCTCATCTATCCTCTGTCGGGTTTATACCTGTCCGTGTCCGTTCTGGCATCGTTATCGGACGGGCTTCCCGTCACGATCCCCTAGAGCACTGGTTGCAATTTCTGCGCAAAACCGCAGCGCATATCTTTTGAAATTGCTCCAGCCATCGGTCGCATTTCTCATTTCAGAGATTGTTATCGGCAACGACGGAGCATCGATGACGAAAGAACGCATCCGCGTCGAAAATATTATCAAGCTGTTCGGCGAGTCTGCCCAGGCAGGTCTCAAGCTTCTGCAAGCTGGCCGCGGTAAAGATGAAATCCATGACGAGACAGGCGCTGTTCTTGGCCTCGACAATGTCAGCTTTACTGTCAATGAAGGCGAAATTTTGGTGGTCATGGGCCTTTCCGGCTCCGGCAAATCCACCATGCTGCGCTGTATCAACCGGCTGATAGAGCCGACCAGCGGGTCCATCAAAGTGGATGGCACCGAAGTGACCACCCTGACGAAACAGCAATTGGTGGACTTTCGCCGGGAAAAATTCGGCATGGTTTTCCAGCATTTTGCCTTGTTTCCCAACCGCACCATTGCCGAAAATGTCGAATATGGCCTGGAAGTTCAGGGTGTCGCGCGTAAGATCCGGCGGCAAAAGGCGCTGGAAGCCATTGAGCTGGTTGGCCTGAAAGGCTGGGCAGACAAATTGCCGGGTCAGCTTTCAGGCGGCATGCAGCAGCGCGCCGGATTGGCTCGGGCACTGGCGGTCAACGCCGATATTCTTCTGATGGATGAGGCGTTCTCGGCATTGGACCCGCTTATTCGCCGGGACATGCAGGACGAGCTTGGCACATTGCAGCGAAATTTGAAAAAAACCGTGGTCTTTGTCAGCCACGACCTGGACGAGGCCATTCACCTCGGCGGGCGCATCGTGCTGATGAAGGATGGGGCCATTGTGCAAAGTGGCTATCCGGAGGAAATACTTCTCAATCCGCAGGGCGACTATGTCCGGCGCTTTGTCGAGCATATTGATGTTTCATCGGTTGTAACGCTGGGATATCTGGCCAGCCGCGGAATACCCGGGCTGTTTGAGCAATCCAAAGCTTGCGAGGCTTATCCGATCATTCAGGATAAGGAGGGGCAAGGCTTTATTGTAACCTGCGACAGAAACATGCCGGTGGGGCGCGTTTCCCGCGATGCGCTGTCTGCAACAACATCGCAGAACATGCCCCTTGCCAGCCTCATGCTTCGCGGTGTGCAAACCGCACCTGCCCGCACAATTCTGAAAGAAGTGCTGCCGAAGCTGGCGCAGGAGCCGGAGGGCATTGCCGTTGTGGACGATGACGGACGCTATCTCGGCCTGATCACTCAGAGTGCGGCCTTACGTGCAATTTCAGGTTCAACCGGAATTGCAGAAACACACGAACTGACTGGAGAGACGCCATGGATTGGACAGTCCCCAAATTCCCGCTGGACCGATACAGTGACGAGCTCCTCAGCTGGCTGACCACAAATTTTTCCGACGTGACGCGCGGCACAAGCCGCATCGTTCGTGGATGGATTGAAAATGGCACAGCGCTGTTAACATCGGCACCACCATTGCTGGTGATCGCCGTTATTGCTTTGCTTGCGTGGTGGCTTGCCGGCCGCCGTGTCGGTCTGCTTTCCCTGGCCGGATTTTTGTTCCTGTGGAACCTGCGGCTGTGGCAGGCCACTATGGAAACCATTGTTCTGGTTCTGCTGGCAACGCTGGCCGCGCTGACCATTGGCATACCAATCGGCATCATCTGCGCGCTTTCCAAACGGGTCTGGAAGCTTGTTGGTCCGCTTCTGGACATGATGCAGACCATGCCAAGCTTTGTTTATCTCATTCCCGCCATTCCGTTTTTCGGGCTTGGCTCGGTATCTGCGGTTTTTGCCACGATCATTTTCTCGATGCCGCCGGTCATCCGGCTGACTGCTCTTGGCATTCTTTCGGTGCCGCGTGAGTTGATCGAGGCCTCTGACGCATTTGGCTCCACCCCCATGCAGAAGCTGTTCAAGGTTCAGCTTCCCCTTGCATTGCCCACCATTATGGCGGGCATAAACCAGACCATCATGTTGTCACTGTCGATGGTGGTGATTGCATCGATGATCGGCGCTGGCGGCCTTGGCCGCGAAGTCTGGCGCGCCATTCAACGGCTGGATGCCGGTGCAGGTTTTCAGGCAGGCATAGCCATTGTCATTGTCGCCGTTGTGCTGGACCGCATCACGCAGGCCATGGCGCACCGCGCCCGGCCCAGTTGAACATTTGGCAGCGTGAATGCGCTGCCGCAAACAAATCTTTGACCACGAAAAGGAAACAACCATGATTCGTATGTTGAGCACCATTCTGCTGGCTTCAGCGGCGTTTACCGGTTCGGCAAATGCACAATCGGGCACCGTCGATCTGGCTTATGTCGAGTGGTCGGATGCGGTGGTGGCCACCAATATTCTGGCGGCAGTTCTTGAAGACGAAGGTTACACTGTCAACATGACACCGTTGCCTGCTGCCGCAATGTGGCAAGCCGTTGCGACAGGTGAGGCTGATGCCATGGTTGCGGCCTGGCTGCCAGTAACCCACAAGGCCTATTATGATGAGCTGCAGGACCAGGTGGAATTGATTGGCCCGAATATTGAAGGCGCCAAGATCGGCTGGGCCGTGCCTGCCTATACCGACATCACCTCAATTGAAGAGCTGAAGGACAAGGCCGATCTGGTTGAGAATCAGGTGATTGGCATCGACCCCGGCGCTGGCCTGATGCAGGCTTCCGAACAGGCGATCAAAGACTATGATCTTTCGGTCAACCTGATGGATGGTTCCGACGCAACCATGACGGCGGCGCTGAAAGACGCCATCGACCGTAACGAGGACATTGTTGTAACGACATGGACACCCCATTGGATGTTCGGCCGGTGGGACCTGAAATATCTTGATGATCCAAAGGGCTCATTCGGCGGGGAAGAAACGGTGAACACCGTGGCCCGCAAAGATCTGGCAACTGAAATGCCTGAAGTGCACGCCATTCTGAAAAACTTCAAGCTGACGCTGGAAGACGAACAGAAGCTGATGCTGGAGAATGAAGAAGGCAAAAACCCGGCAGAAAGCGCTCGTGAATGGGTTGCAGCCAATCCGGATATCATTGCCCAGTGGACCGGCAAATAAATGCTTGTGATTTGAGCATAATGCCACCGGATGTGCACCGCGATGCATCCGGTGGCGAATCCCTTTACTCACCATGAAATCGTGACGGCTCTATGGCGCTCCCATGCACAGGATGCACAACAGATGTGCAGCAATTGCTCTCCTAATGTGCAGGTAGCAGGTCTATATGATGCCTATCGAATTCAACGCAACTGGGAGTAAAGATCATGCTGTCGCAGATCACCAACCGCTTCAAATCCTACCGCACGCGTCAGCGCGTGATTAATGAACTGTCCGCACTTGATGACCGCCAGCTTGCCGACATCGGCATCAACCGTGGCGACATTAACCGTGCGGTGGCATTTGGCCGCTATTAATCACTCCGGCCAGCAGTGGGCACCCACTGCATCTGACACTGCAGGCAACAGCCTGTTTCGAAAGGGCGATGCGAACTGACGCATTGCCCTTTTTCTTTGCAGCGCCTGGCCCGCAAACGGCGGGGTGACGGATCACGCAGGATGCTGTAGATCGTGAAGTTCCCGATTTGCCGCGAAAGCCTGTTTATGACGATCCGTGTTCACAAGGGCGACCTGCCCGATATTTCCCGCTACACCGGTGCTATTGCCATCGACACAGAAACGCTTGGCCTGAATACGCGGCGAGACAGGCTGTGCGTTGTGCAGCTTTCGCCCGGCGATGGCACAGCCGATATTGTGCAAATCGCCAAAGGCCAGCGGGAAGCGCCCAATCTGACCGCCCTTCTGGCTGATCCTAACAAGGTGAAGATTTTTCACTATGCGCGGTTTGACATTGCCGCGCTGTTTCACGCTTTTGGCGTGATGACCTCGCCGATTTTCTGCACCAAGATTGCCTCGCGCCTGACACGCACCTATACCGATCGGCACGGTCTGAAAGACCTGACAAAAGAGCTGATCGGGGTTGACCTGTCGAAGCAGCAGCAATCTTCTGACTGGGCTGCCGAAACCTTGACGCCTGCTCAGGTGGAATATGCTGCATCCGACGTTTTATACCTGCATGACCTGATGGGCGTGCTGCTGAAAAAGCTGGAGCGCGAAGACCGGCTGGATATAGCCCGCTCCTCTTTCGCCTACCTGCCAACCCGTGCCAGGCTCGATCTTCTCGGCTGGGAAGAGGAAGATATCTTCTCCCACTCGGTCACGCGGTAAGGACGAAGCTTCAGCTCATTGCTTCGTCACATCGGTCAGCCATTGAAACCAGTCCGTTTCTGCGGAAATTCATCAATCCTCGTCGCGCCAGCCTTCGATCGGAAACATCGGAACATGCGGTGCTGCATTCATTGGCAGAACACCGCGCAACCGCGGATCATCCGCTATCTCTATCTGCTGCGCATAGGCGACAAAGCCTGTGCGGCGGTAAAAGCTCATGGCATTCGGGTGGTCCAGAGTGTTGGTGTGCAGCCACACTCGGCTGACCCCCCGGTCAAACGCCACGGTAATGGCGTGGTTCATCAGCCGACGCGCCGCCCCTGTTCCCTGCAACAGCCGGGTGACACCAAAATACTTGATCTCACAGATGTCATCCTCTGAAAAATCCAGCTCAAGCATCCCCTCGTCCCGGCCATCGATGGTCAACGCCGCAACATAGGTTGCGGAATCATCCAGCACCGCCGCCAGGGTTTCCCGCTCCATGAACAGCCGGGAAAACCAGAGATGGTCTGCGCCCACCCGCCGGTAGACTTCCAGATACCAGTCAATATCCGGTTTTTGCACAGGCCGGATATGGCCCGGTGCATCTGCACGTTCCGGGCGCAGATTGGGACGGATTCGCAATTCCATGGATGTCGCGACCGCTGCAATTTTTCCGCGCGGTATGGTTTCGAAACGCTCGTTCCAATTCGTCATCCGCCAACCTTTTTCACAGTGCTGCTTTGGCTGCCCAATTGCCCGGGTCAATGTTTCAAACCACGAAAAACGTCTGAGGGCAATTCCGGCAATGCATCTTCTGCCTGAGCTGTTCAAGACCTGTCAGAGCAGAAAAAAGCCCGCGGCGATTGATCGCCACGGGCCAATATTGAGCTGGTTGAGCTAAAGCTTACTCGCTTTCGCCTTCGCCATCTTCGCGGTTCTTCATGGCTGCGGCAAGAATGTCGCCCAGCGATGCGCCCGAGTCAGAGGAACCGTATTGAGCAACGGCTTCCTTTTCCTCAGCGATCTGCAATGCCTTGATCGAAACGCCAATGCGATGTGCCTTCTTGTCGAACTGCGTCACGCGCACATCAACCTTCTGGCCAACACTGAAGCGCTCTGGACGCTGATCGTCGCGGTCCCGAGCCAGATCCGCACGGCGGATGAACGATGTCAGGTCAGTGTCAACGATCTGAACTTCCAGACCGCCTTCATTAACCGCTGTCACTTCACAAGTGACAATCGCGCCGCGGCGAATATCGCCGGCTTCCGAAGCGTTGACGAACGGATCGCCCGAAACCTGCTTCATGCCAAGCGAAATGCGCTCTTTCTCAACATCAACGTCAAGAACCTGGGCCTTGACCATGTCGCCCTTGTTGAACTCTTCGATGACCTGTTCGCCCGGACGGTTCCAATCAAGATCCGACAGGTGAACCATGCCGTCAACATCGCCATCAAGGCCAATGAACAGGCCGAATTCGGTCTTGTTCTTGACTTCACCCTCGACGATCGCGCCGATCGGGAACTGGTCACGGAACGCTTCCCAAGGGTTCTGCAGGGTCTGCTTGAGGCCCAGAGAAATGCGGCGCTTGACCGGATCAACCTCAAGAACAACCACTTCCACTTCCTGAGAGGTGGAAAGGATCTTGCCTGGGTGAACGTTCTTCTTGGTCCAGCTCATTTCCGAAACGTGGATCAGACCTTCAATGCCTGGCTCCAGCTCAACAAATGCACCGTAATCAGTGATGTTGGTAACGCGACCCGAAACCTTGAAGCCCATTGGGTATTTAACGCCAATGCCTTCCCAAGGATCAGACTCAAGCTGCTTCATGCCCAGCGAAATGCGGTGCGTATCCTGATTGATACGGATGATCTGCACCTTGACCGACTGGCCGATCTGCAGAATTTCGCTTGGGTGGTTAACACGACGCCATGCCATGTCGGTGACATGCAGCAGGCCGTCAATGCCGCCCAGATCAACGAACGCGCCGTAATCGGTGATGTTCTTGACGATACCGTCAACAACCTGACCTTCTTCAAGGTTCTGAACGATTTCAGAGCGCTGCTCGGCGCGGCTCTCTTCCAGAACGGTGCGGCGAGAAACAACGATATTGCCGCGACGCTTGTCCATCTTCAAAATCTGGAATGGCTGCGGGCTGTTCATCAAAGGACCAACATCGCGGATTGGACGAATGTCCACCTGCGAACGCGGCAGGAAGGCAACTGCGCCATCCAGATCGACCGTAAAGCCGCCCTTGACCTGATTGAAGATCTGACCTTCAACCTTTTCGCCGGCAGTAAACTTGGCTTCAAGCTTGACCCAGCTTTCCTCACGGCGCGCCTTATCGCGCGAAAGGACGGCTTCGCCCAGAGCGTTTTCAATGCGCTCGACATAAACTTCGACGACGTCGCCGACTTTCAGTTCGCCGTCTTTGCCCTTCAGGCCGAATTCTTTAAGGGCTACCCGCCCTTCCACCTTAAGACCGGCGTCAATGACAGCCATGTCTTTTTCGATGGCAACTACCGTTCCCTTGACCACGGCGCCTTCGGCGACATCATGCTCATGGAAGGAAGCTTCGAGGAGCGCGGCGAAATCATCGCGCGACACTTGTGCGTTGGACATTCGTTCTCCTTGGAAACCTGCCCGTAAAGGCAGGCACGCGCCAATTGGTTGGTGTTTGCGTTTACCTGCGACCGATCCTGCTTTCCTGAAGCCTGAGGCTGACAGGGAAAGCATGGGCAAGACATCTGGTTGAACATCTTGTCCATCTGGCGCGAACAGACCGGACGCCGGCAATATTAATTTCGTGATCAGGAACAGAAAGGCCGGCATTTTAGCCTTTGCAGAAAGACTGAATGTGCCAACAAAGCTGCTGTATTCCGCGGGTATAAGGCGGAAGAAGGGCGCAAAAGCCTTTCAAACCCCATTATGCGGCGCGGTCGATCAACTCGCAAGCCGCACGGAATGCCGTTTCTATATCCATTTTGCTTGTATCCAGCAAGTGAGCATCATCTGCCGGTTTGAGCGGTGCTGTCGCGCGCCCTGCATCCCGCGTGTCGCGTTCACGCACTTCAGCCAGAATCGTATCGTAATCCACGTGCCGACCCTTGGCGACCAGTTCGTCTGTGCGCCGCCGCGCACGAACCTCCGGTGAGGCGGTGACAAAAATCTTCACCCGCGCCTCCGGACAAATAACCGTGCCGATGTCGCGCCCGTCCAGCACCGCGCCGTCTGGTCGTGCCGCAAAGTTTTTCTGAAATGCAATCAACGCATTGCGCACTTGTGGATGCACAGCCACGCGGGAGGCCAGCTCACCCGCCTCACGGCCGCGAAGGGACCCGTCATCCAGATGGCTGGTGTCCAGCTTTGCCGCCAGGGCACCTGTTGCCTCCGGGTCATCCAGATCGATGCCTTGCTCGTGCGCCAGCTTGCCGACAGCCCGGTACAAAAGGCCGGTGTCCAGATAAGGCAGGCTGTAATGCTCCGCCAGTCGCTTCGCCAGCGTGCCTTTGCCCGCGGCGGCAGGGCCATCAATGGCAATTGTCAGTGGCATCCAGCCTCCTTCACCCTGCCGGGCAGATTGCCCGATGCGAAACAAGCCGCACCAGGCAGCTATAACCCCGAACAACCGGCCCAGAACAAAAGGCACGGTTATGAAAAACACCAGGGCTGCAACCGAACCGATTGCAGACACTATCGACAAGGCCGCGTCCAGCGTAGCCCAGCCCGTTGCCATATCCCGTGGTTCCAGGCTCGTTCCAGGTGCGATCAGCCTGTACAGCATTGCTGTGCCGAAAACAGCAGGCGCCAGCAACTTTTGCAGGCCCGCCACAAGCAGGTTACCGCCTCTCTGGTGCAGAGAGCCGGCAACATGGCGACCATAAATGAAGGATAATGGTGCGAAAAATACCAGCGCGAAAGCCAGCAACCAAAATCCGTTGTTCATCGTGTCTGTTATCCTGCCGGCTCTATATGGCCACCGAGCCGCTCGACCAGCCCGGAAAACTCCGGAAAGCTGGTTGCGATCATCCGGTCGTCATCCACCGCCACCGGCTTTTCACTGGCTAGACCCAAAATCAGAAAGCTCATGGCAATGCGGTGATCGAGATGCGTGGCCACACGGCCGCCACCAATCCCACGGCCACCCGGAGTACCGGTCACTGTCAGCCAGTCCTTGCCCTCCACATGCGGAACACCATTCACTGCCAGCCCGGCAGCCACAGCCGCCAGCCGGTCGCTTTCTTTCACGCGCAACTCGTCAAGACCCGTCATGCGCGTTTCACCCGTCGCGAATGCCGCAGCAACCGAAAGCACCGGATATTCATCAATCATCGAAGGCGCGCGCTCTTCCGGCACGATAACGCCCTTCAGCTCACTGTGCCGCACCCGAAGATCCGCCACATCTTCACCACCCGCCAATCGCGGGTTGAGAACCTCGATGTCTGCGCCCATTTCCCGCAGCGTTTCAATCAAACCGGTGCGCGTCGGATTCATCAGCGAATTTTCAATCACAATGTCCGAATCAGGCACAATGAGCGCCGCAACAATCAGGAACGCCGCGGATGATGGATCGCCCGGCACGACGAAATCACTGACGGCGTTTAATTTGCCCTGCCCGGTAAGGCTGATTGTGCGAACGCCCATTGCGTCAACTTCAACATTGATGCTGGCACCAAAACCCTCCAGCATTTTTTCCGTGTGGTCACGCGTCATCACCTTTTCGACAACAGTGGTCACTCCCGGCGTGTTCAGCCCGGCCAAAAGCACGGCGGACTTAACCTGAGCCGAAGCCATTGGCACATGGTAGGTAATTGGCGCTGCCACGCGCGCGCCGCGAATCGCCAGAGGCAGCCGGTCACCCGCACAGGCCAGAACCTGCGTTCCCATCTGGCGCAGCGGATCCAGCACCCGGCCCATCGGGCGCGAGCAAAGCGAGGCATCGCCCGTGAAAACAGACGTGAAATCATAGGTGCCAACCAGGCCCATGGTCAGGCGCGAGCCCGTGCCCGCATTGCCGAAATCCAGCACGTTGCGGGGCTCCAGCAAGGCGCCGTTGCCCACACCGTCAATGACCCAGCTTTCCCCGTCACGCTCAATAACCGCGCCCATCTGCCGCATCGCACTGCCGGTGGCCAGCACATCCTCACCTTCCAGAAGGCCGGTTACCCTGGTGCGCCCCGATGCCAGTGCACCGAACAAAAATGCCCGGTGGGAAATGGATTTGTCACCCGGCATCCTTACAGTGCCCTTCAATGCGCCATTGCGCGCACTTTGCACCGGTCTTGGCTTGCCTGCATGTCCACTCATTTCACACCTTCCAGAGCCTGCATCATTTGAAATTTTCTGCCAAAGTTTCAACCTTGGGCAACTGCACCGCGTTATCATGCAACGTCACGTCACGTCACCCGCATTTCGCGGTTTGTGCATCAGACTTTGACAAGACGCCAGCAAGGCCGTAAGGGACCAACCGATTTTTCCGACGAAAATTGCAAGGATATTTTTCTTGTCAGTCACGCCGGTTCATGCACGGAGCCGGCCGATCCGGTTCATCCAAAACCGATTGTAAAGAGGTCAGAATGGCGCAACCAGAACTCGGCACCAAACGGGTCTGCCCCGAGACGGGCCGGAAATTTTATGATCTGAACAAGGATCCGATCGTTTCGCCTTTTACCGGCAAAACCTATCCGCTGTCGTTTTTTGAAGCAATCAAGCCCGCACCGTCGCGCCGGGTTGCCGAAAAGACAGAGGATACTGAAACCGATAATACGGAAGTCATTGAAACCGATGATGAAACCGTATCACTCAACGATTTGGAAGACGACGACAACAGCAAGGATGATCTGCCGGACGTTGACGGCGATGATGACGACCTTGAAGTTGGCGACGACGATGATGATTCCACGTTCCTCGAAGATGATGAGGACGAGGATGACGATATGGCCGACATTATCGGTGGCGGCCGCGACGACGAAGACGACGTTTGATCTGACACGCGACGCGTGATCTGAGACCTGCAAATGCCGTCAGTGGTGAAAATCTCGAAATAGAGCTTGATCTTCTGACGGCATTCCAATACGAACCCGCCACACGCCGCAGGAAAGTGATTTCCTCGAAAGCGGTGCGGGGCCATAGCTCAGTTGGGAGAGCGCTTGAATGGCATTCAAGAGGTCGTCGGTTCGATCCCGATTGGCTCCACCAGTTTTCTTCAAGGGCTGATTTCCGTTGGGAAATCAGCCCTTGCTGTTTCTTCGCCCTGCTCCAGAGCGTGGTCACAAAGCTGCAGGCGAACCGAATCGATGCAGGCAATCAACCGCTTTGGCGGCGACTAGACTGCTGCGCCAGCAGGCTGATCTGAATCCAGGCTTTCCAGAACCAGATTTTCATTGGTGTAGATGCAGATTTCTGCGGCAATGCGCATAGCGCGGCGGGCAATTTCTTCTGCAGAAAAGTCCGTGTCAGCCAGGGCACGCGCAGCGGCCAATGCATAGTTGCCGCCCGATCCGATTGCGATAATGCCGCCCTCTGGCTCAAGCACATCGCCTGTACCGGTCAGTGTCAGTGTCACATTCTTATCCGCCACAATCATCATGGCTTCCAGACGGCGCAGATATCGGTCTGTGCGCCAGTCGCGGGCCAGTTCCACCGATGCGCGCATCAACTGGTCCGGATATTGTTCCAGCTTGTTTTCCAGCCGCTCCAGCAGAGTAAATGCGTCTGCTGTCGCACCGGCAAATCCGGCAAGTACCTGACCGGATTTGCCGATTCGGCGTACTTTGCGCGCGTTGCCCTTCATCACAGTATTGCCCAGCGATACCTGGCCATCTCCAGCAACAACAACTTTGCCATTCTTGCGAACAGTAACAATTGTGGTGCCATAAATCGTGGCCGGATCGTGCCGCTCGAAATTCATTCGTCTTAACCCTTTAAACTTGCTCGCCGGTGTCCGGCTTGAGCATTCATATGGGATCAAATTGCGCTTGTCGCAAAGGGGTGGCTTTTATCTCGACGCGATATGCGCTTATAGCAGGTTACGAGGTTGAGTTTTTGACAGGATGGACCTGATGGGTGAAACGGCAGAACGGCGTGTGGCCGCGGTTGAACGCAGCACCAATGAAACAGCCATCCGCGTCAATGTGGAACTGGACGGTCTGGGCCGGTCCGACATTGCTACAGGCGTGGGTTTTTTCGATCATATGCTGGACCAGCTTGCGCGGCACTCTCTGATCGACATCACGGTCGAAGCCAAGGGTGACACCCATATTGATGATCACCACACGGTGGAGGATGTCGGCATTGCGCTGGGGCAAGCTGTGCGCAAGGCCATGGGCGAACGGCGCGGAATCAAGCGCTATGCATCGCTGGATCTTGCTATGGACGAATGCCTGACACGCGCAGCAATTGACGTTTCCGGCAGGCCGTTTCTGGTGTTCCGCACCACATTTCCAACTGAAAAAATTGGAACATTCGACACTCAACTGGTGCGGGAGTTTTTCCAGGCCTTTGCCCAGAATGCGGGGCTGACGCTGCACATTGAAACGCTGTATGGTGACAATTCGCATCACATTGCCGAAACCTGTTTCAAGGCTGTGGCACGGGTGCTTGGCACTGCGCTGGAGGTAGACCCCCGGCAAAGCGACCGGGTTCCCTCTACCAAAGGTATGCTGGCCTGAATGACCCGCTATGTTGTTTTAACGCCTGGAAATACCGCGAGGCCGGACAGCGCAACATTTGTCGCTGACCGGTTTCGGTGGCTGGCTCTGATATTTCCCTTGATATGGCTGCTGGTGCATCGGCTGTGGCTGGCAAGCGCGGCTTACTTCATCGCTGTGGGCGCGCTGACGCTTGCCGGCCGCCTGACGGGTGAAATGCTGGCCGCCCAGCTTGCCGTACTGACCCTCGGCCTTGCGGTTGCCCTCGAAGGCCCTGCCTGGCGCATTGCAAAACTGCGCAGGCGCGGCTTTCGCGAAAGCGCAACTCTCTATGCCGACAGTCTGGAAGAAGCGGAGATCCAGTATTTCAGCAACCTGCCGGCACCGATTGTGCCGGAATCGGCAGTGGACAATTCTCACCTGCGTCGCATGGCTGCAAAAAGCCTGCTGGATGTGCCAGGAGCCTGATATTCATGCAGACCATTGCGATTATTGACTATGGCTCGGGCAACCTGCGCTCGGCTGCAAAGGCATTTGAACGCGCCGCAACTGATAGCGGTGTTTCTGCAAAGGTGAGCCTGAGCAGCGACCCCGAATTTGTGCGCAAAGCCGACCGCATCGTTCTGCCCGGTGTCGGCGCTTATGCCGACTGCCGCCGGGGGCTGGATGAGGTTCCGGGTATGGTTGAGGCCCTGCGTGAGACGGTGGAAACTGCCGGGCGGCCATTTCTGGGCATTTGTGTCGGCATGCAACTGATGGCAGATCGCGGGCTTGAGAAAACCACAACAGAGGGGCTTGGCTGGATTGCGGGCGATGTCGAGCGCATCACGCCGGATGACACTTCTCTGAAAATTCCCCAGATCGGCTGGAACACCATTGACCCTGATTCTCCGCACCCGTTGCTGGACGGCATTGCGACAGGGCCGGATGGATTGCATGCTTATTTTGTTCACTCCTATCAGCTTGTTGCCAAAAGGCCGGAACAGGTTGTAGCCACGACGGGCTATGGTGGGCCCGTTACGGCTATGGTCGCCAGAGACAATATGGCCGGGACCCAATTTCACCCGGAAAAGAGCCAGGCTCTGGGCCTGAAGCTGATTGCCAATTTCTTGCAATGGAAGCCATGACATGCCCGAATTATTCCCGGCAATTGACCTGAAGGACGGCGCTTGCGTGCGCCTGAAACTGGGGCTGATGGAAGAAGCCACCGTATACAACGGCGATCCGGCGGCGCAGGCGCGTGCTTTTCGGGATATGGGCTTCAAGAAACTGCATGTGGTGGATTTGAACGGAGCATTTGCCGGACAAGCGGTGAATGGCGATGCCGTCGAGTCAATTCTTGCTGCGGTTGGCGCCGATATGGCGGTTCAACTGGGCGGAGGCATCCGCACCATGGACGCAGTGGCTGGCTGGCTGGATAAAGGGCTGGCCCGCGTGATTCTGGGCACAGTGGCTGTGCGGGATCCGGCGCTGGTGCGCCAGGCTGCGGCGCAGTTTCCAGGGCGTGTTGCCGTGGGCATTGATGCCAAGGGCGGTAAGGTTGCGGTTGAGGGCTGGGCGCAGGCGTCTGAACTGGGCGTAACGGAAATGGCCAGGGCGTTTGAAGACGCCGGGGTCAGCGCCGTCATTTACACCGATATCGACCGCGACGGCATTCTGGCCGGAATCAACTGGGATGCGACCATTGCCCTTGCGGATGCCATCTCAATTCCGGTGATTGCATCTGGCGGGCTTGCCTCCATGGAGGACATTGTGCGGCTGGCGTCTCCCGAAGCGTCCAGACTGGAAGGCGCAATTTCAGGTCGCGCGCTTTATGATGGCCGGATTGACGTTGCGGCGGCGCTGGAGCTTCTTTCCTATCGCCAGACCATTTCCCGGTGAACCGGTTGCGTTTCAGCGGCAACACGACGCTTTAACAAAACTTGCGAAACATCGCCTTGAAGGCGCATATGCACATTTGTGCAAATTGCTGATGACGGGAGCACCCCGACGGTGAGTCTGAAAAAACGCATCATCCCCTGCCTTGATGTCAAGGACGGTCGGGTGGTCAAAGGTGTGAACTTTGTTGACCTGATTGACGCCGGTGATCCGGTGGAAGCGGCGCGCGCTTATGATGCCGCCGGGGCGGATGAGCTGTGTTTTCTGGATATCACCGCATCTTCAGACAATCGGCAGACCCTGCTGGATGTGGTTGCCCGCACTGCGGAAGCCTGCTTCATGCCGGTCACGGTTGGCGGCGGCGTGCGCGAAGTTGCCGATATCCGCCGGCTTCTCCTGGCCGGTGCTGACAAGGTGGCCATCAATACCGCGGCGGTTAAGCGGCCGGAATTTGTGGCAGAGGCGGCGGATAAGTTCGGCAATCAATGCATTGTCGTGGCTATCGACGCCAAAAGGGTGGAGGCCGCCACGCCGCGCTGGGAGATTTTCACCCATGGCGGGCGGCAGGCGACCGGCATTGATGCCGTGGACTTTGCCCGGCAAGTCACCGCCTTCGGCGCGGGTGAGATTCTGCTGACCTCAATGGACAGGGATGGCACCCGCTCTGGCTTTGATATCGAACTGACGAAAGCGGTAGCCGATGCCGTTGACGTGCCGGTTATCGCATCAGGCGGAGTTGGCACCCTTGATCATCTGGTCCAGGGTGTTCGGGATGGACACGCCTCTGCTGTTCTGGCCGCATCGATCTTCCACTTCGGCACATACACAATCAGTGAGGCCAAGGCGCATATGGCAGCTGCCGGGCTGGCCATGCGGCTGGATGGATAAAACTATGGCAGATTTTTCCCTCAGACAGTTGGAAGCCATTATTGCAGAGCGGGCCAATTCGGGTGAAACCGGATCCTATACGGCGCTTCTGAAGCAGAAAGGCCTGCCGAAAGTCAGCCAGAAGCTGGGTGAGGAGGCAGTTGAAACCATCATTGCCGCTTTGTCGGAAGGCGATGAGGCACTGACCGGCGAAGTGTGTGACCTTCTGTACCATTTGCTTGTTCTGCTGCACCTGCGCGGCATTCCGCTGGCCACTGTCGAGGCCGAACTTCAACGCCGCACTGCTGTAACCGGGCTGCAGGAAAAGGCCAGCCGTGGCGCCTGAACTCATGGACAAGATATCCTCTTCCGGCCTGTCGCCCTACCGCTTCTACTCCGCGCAGGAATGGGGAGCCTTTCGTGCCAACGAACAGCTGACCCTGGGTGAAGAAGAGGTGCAACGTCTGCGTTCGCTGGGCGACACGATTGACCTGGATGAGGTCGCGCGGATTTACCTGCCTATTTCGCGTTTGCTGGCCTCGCACGTGGAATCCATGCAGACGCTGTTTCGCGAGCGTCAACTGTTTCTTCGCCAGCCAGACAGCCGCAAAACCCCGTTTATCATCGGCATAGCCGGTTCTGTTTCCGTTGGAAAATCCACCACGGCCCGTATTTTGAAAGAACTGCTGGCGCGTTGGCCCAATTCACCGCAGGTCGATCTGGTTACAACTGATGGCTTCCTGTACCCCAATGCCGTGCTGGAAGCTGAAGGGTTGATGCAGCGCAAGGGCTTTCCTGAAAGCTATGATGTGGCGGCAATTCTGCGATTCCTGTCCGACATCAAGGCTGGCGCACCGGAAGTCCGTGCACCAGTCTATTCGCACTTTGTCTATGACGTCGTGCCAAATGAATTCATCACCGTTGACCGGCCGGACATTCTGATTTTCGAAGGCCTGAATGTTCTGCAGGTTCGCGAAATGCCGAAAGACGGCAAAGCGGTGCCGTTTGTTTCGGATTTTTTTGACCTGTCCATCTACATCGATGCTGACGAGGCAGATTTGCGGCGATGGTATATTTCGCGGTTCATGCGCCTTCGGGAAACCGCTTTCCGACAGCAGGGCTCGTTTTTTCACCGATATTCCAAGACCAGCACAGACGAGGCCATGGCTATTGCCGGATCGCTGTGGACCAATATCAACGCCCGCAACCTGTATGAGAATATTCTGCCGACCCGGCCGCGCGCCGACCTGATTTTGCGCAAGGGCGGCAACCACATGGTGGAACAGGTGGCTCTGCGCAAACTTTAACCGAAATCGTTCAGCTGAGATATCCGAGCTGGGCCGCCATTGCCACGGCATGGGTGCGGTTCGCAGCCCCCATTTTACGGGTCGCCGATGCCAAATGCTGGGAAACAGTGTATTCTGACAGGCTGATCATCGAGCCGATTTCTGACGAGGTTTTGCCAAGCATTGCCAGTTTCAGGCAGTCTTTTTCGCGCTGGGACAACGGATTGTTCAGTCGGTTTTCCTCAAACCGAAATGCCGCCAGCATTCCGAACAAGGCAAATCCGGCGCAGCGCATCTCGTTGATTTCTGCTGTAGAGGGAGAACTGCGCCCGCCCAGAAAGCTGATGGCACCACAAAAACCGGTCAAACCGTGGACTGGTAGAAACATGCCGCCACATAGCTGTTCTCCCAGCAGAAACTGCACCGGCCCTTCAAAAGTTTCAGGCTCTGTCGGATCGTAACCAAACAGCGATTCAACCGTCCATACAAATGGTTCGGGATCTGCCTTCAACGCGCGCACAATCGGTGAATAGCGGTTGAGATGCTGTGCTTCATACGCGGCGGTAAAGTCTTCATCCCAGTTGGATAAAATCAGCTCCAGCTCACTGCCAGCACGATCCAGCGTGACAAATCCGGCATGTGAATATCCGTAAAGCGACGCGACGCAGGTCAGCAGATCCTGAAGCCGTGTTTCAGCCACAGGTTGTTGCACACCTGTCAGAAGGCTCCAGACGGTTTGTCCTTCAGCTGCCATGTCACCCCAGTAAAGGAAATGGCCGGAACATGCCAAATCACTGTCGTTACGAAACTAGCCGAAATCGGGATTGCGGCGTAACCATGCTGCGGGCAGATAATGATGTTCATACCCAACTTTTCACGTCAGTGAGTTGAGAGGGTGGCGAACGCCAATGGCTATTCCCATCTAGTAATACGGTAATCAACGGTAGCCATACCGCAGACTTAGAAAAAGAGATCATGTCTGACTTTTCCCCTCGCGAGATCGTTTCGGAACTCGACCGCCACATCATTGGCCAGAATGAAGCAAAGCGCGCTGTTGCCGTGGCTCTGCGCAATCGCTGGCGTCGGCAGCAATTGACCGGCGCGTTGCGTGAAGAGGTCATGCCCAAGAACATTCTGATGATAGGACCGACCGGCGTTGGCAAGACCGAAATTTCGCGTCGCCTGGCCAAACTGGCGGGCGCGCCCTTTATCAAGGTGGAAGCGACGAAATTCACCGAAGTGGGATATGTCGGGCGCGACGTTGAACAGATTGTGCGCGATCTGGTGGAAATCGGCATAGGGCTGGTCCGCGAGAAAAAGCGCGAGGAAGTGCGCGCCAAGGCGCACCATGGCGCTGAAGAGCGGGTGCTGGACGCATTGGTGGGCAAAACCGCCTCCCCCGCGACCAGAGACAGTTTTCGCAAGCGCCTTCGCGCGGGCGAAATGGATGAAACAGAAATCGAAGTTGAACTGGCCGACAATTCCAACCCGATGGGCGGTATGGAAATTCCCGGCATGCCTGGCGCAAATATCGGGGTTCTGAACCTTTCAGACATGTTCGGCAAAGCGCTGGGGAACCGCACCAAGCAACGGCGCACGTCTGTCAAGGACAGTTACGAGCTGCTGATTGCGGAAGAATCTGACAAGCTGCTCGACAGCGAAGTGGTGGTTGCCGACGCCATAGCCGCGGTTGAAAACAACGGTATCGTCTTTCTCGATGAAATCGACAAAGTGGTTAATCGTGAAGGTGGTACGGGTGCTGGTGTCAGCCGGGAGGGCGTGCAACGCGATCTTTTGCCGCTGGTTGAAGGAACGACCGTCGCAACCAAACACGGTCCGGTCAAAACAGATCACATATTGTTCATAGCCTCCGGCGCATTTCACGTTTCAAAACCGTCGGATCTTCTGCCCGAATTGCAAGGGCGCCTGCCAATTCGCGTTGAGTTGAAGGCCCTGACAAAAGACGACTTCCGGCGCATCCTGACGGAAACGGAAGCTTCGCTGATCAAGCAGTATATTGCCCTGATGCTAACGGAAAACGTGCAGCTTGAGATCACCGATGATGCAATTGATGCCATTGCTGATCTGGCCGTTTCCCTAAATTCGACTGTCGAAAACATCGGCGCAAGGCGGCTGCAAACTGTCATGGAACGCGTGCTGGACGATATCTCATTCGAGGCCCCGGATAAGGGTGGCGAAACGCATGTTGTTGATGCCGAGTATGTTCGCAAGGCGCTGGATGGCATTGCCGGCAACAAGGATTTGTCCAGTTACATCCTGTAGCCCCGACAAACATGGAGTTGGGTGCTCTCGCGGTTACGCACCGCGAAAGCACTCTTGAAAACAATCATGCGATCTTTGGTACTGCTTCTTCTATCAGGCGCGATGTGCGCACCTGCCTTTTCCAATTCAGATGCACCAGCCCCCGACGTCAGCTCCCGCGTAGCGGTGAATGTCGTTGCGGACGATCTGCCAGCCCTGTGGGCACTGGAAGTTCTGCCCGATGGTGAGCTTCTGGCGACGGCCAAAAACGGCCAGATGCTGATTGTCAGCACCAGCGGAAAACCCGTGGTTGAGATTGACGGTGTGCCGGAAGTCGATGCCCGCGGACAGGGCGGGCTTCTGGATTTGGCTCTCAGTCCCGATTTTGCCAACGACAGCACGGTCTTCTTTTCCTATTCCGAACCTCGGGAAAGCGGCAACGGAACCACTGTGGCCAAAGCCCGTCTGGACCGGAACGACAATGGCGGCCAGTTGCAGGATGTGCAGGTTATTTTTCGCCAGACACCCGCATACCGAGGCAATGCGCATTTCGGTTCCCGTCTGGTGTTTGCTCCCGATGGCAATCTTTTTGTAACCGTAGGAGACCGCTCCGACAGCCAGGTGCGTGGACAGGCGCAGGAGCTTGGCAGTGGACTGGGCAAAGTCTTCCGCATTACCGCGGATGGTCAGCCGGCAAATGGCAACCCTTTCATCGGCACTGAAGGTGCGTTGCCTGAAATCTGGTCCTACGGCCACAGAAACACCCAGGCGGCAACGATTGATGCCGATGGAGACTTGTGGATCGTCGAGCATGGGCCGCGTGGCGGAGATGAGTTGAACCAGCCCCAGGCCGGTTTGAACTATGGCTGGCCCATTGTCACATATGGTCTGGAATATTCAGGCGCAAAAATTGGCGACGGGCAGACTGCCGCGGACGGCATGGAGCCGCCGGTTTATTACTGGACACCGGTCATCGGCCCATCCGGTATGGTGGCTTATCAGGGCGACGAATTCCCTGAATGGAATGACGCTTTTCTGATCGGCGGGCTGGTTTCGCGCGGAATTGTTGTGCTGCATGTGCAGGATAACAAGGTCGTGACGGAAGAGCGCATTCCGCTGGAAACGCGCGTTCGCGATGTCACGATTGCGCCCGACGGAAGCATCTATGCAATTGCCGAGCAACGCGGTGGCCCCGGCTCAATTTTGCAATTGCGCTCTGCTCCCTAAGCTTGTGCTGGGTGGGATATATCGAAAACCGGAGATTGAACGTCAACAACGATACATGCTAGGGAATTTCTGTCAGTGCCAGCATATTGCTACGGCGTCGGAAATTCTGCCAGCGGTTTTCAATGTTTGCCACCCAATGCCAGCTCTTGGGGCTGTTTCGTATTTGCCTTCTGGCCCTGTGCCTTTTTGCAACCTCGAATGTCTATGCCCTGGACATGACACCGCCCGGTAACCGGCATGCCAAGCAACCGCCGGTTCCCAGCGGCTCCTACCGCCGCACAGATCAGCTCAATTCGACGTTTGAGGTAAAGTACAATCGTATCTATAATTTGTTGAAGACAGACACTGCCCTTCGCAACAAGATAGCTGCGGTTTCCCGGCAATACGGCATCGACCCGGTTCATATTGCCGGCTCGCTGGTTGGCGAGCACACCTATAATGTTGATGCGCTGGACCGGTTGCAGACCTATTATGTCAAAGCGGCAGCCTATCTGAAATCTGATCTTCGCTTTGGATATAAAAACCTTTCCCTTGCAGAGCTGCTGAGCAGACCAGCATTTCAGGAGTGCGACAGCGCCAAAACCGATGCCGGGCGCTGGTCCTGCCGCGAAACTGTTTTCGAAGCCAATTATCGCGGCCGTACTGTCGACGGACTGGCTTTTCCGGACCAGCGTTTTGCGGTTGTATTCTTCCAGCCCTACTATGCCGGCCAGACTTTCGGCCTGGGCCAGCTGAGTCCACTCACCGCCCTGTCCGTGTCGGATGTTGTGAACAGAACGTCAGGTTATAAAGAGCTGGACCCGGCGAACGCTGCCGAGGTTTATGCAGCGATCATGGACCCCGATAAAACCCTGGCCTATATGGCCGCCGTCATCAGCACATCCATCAAGGCTTATCGCGATATCGCCCGGTTTGATATTTCCAGGAATCCGGGTGTCGTTGCCACGCTTTACAATGTTGGCAATCCGGCCGGGCGGGCGGCGGCTCTGGCGCGGGAAAACCGGCAACGCGCAACGTCACGGCAGGCGCCACGCCTGCCGGAAGAGAATTATTATGGCTGGCTGGTCAACGAAAAAGAAGCTCAGCTCCGGGCCTTGTTCGGTTCTGCCGCAGCGCGGCCCTGAACTCACATTTCATCAAGGCCATTCAAAAAAGGCGCGTTCGTCACCAAACGAAAGCGCCTCTTTCATTTCAGGCCAGGCGCTCAGCCACCAGGCTGCGCAGCTTGGCCAGATCGGCCGCGAAAGACCGAATGCCTTCTGACAACTTTTCCGTGGCCATGGCATCTTCATTCATAGCCCAGCGGAACGCAGCCTCATCATAGCTTTTGCGCGCTGGCACATCACCCGATGTGTCCGGCGAAAGGCGACGCTCAAGCTTGCCTTCATCCTTGGCAAGCTCATCCAGCAATGCTGGCGAGATTGTCAGTCTGTCACAGCCGGCCAGTGCCTCGACTTCGCCGGCCGAACGGAACGATGCGCCCATGACAACGGTCTTGATGCCGTGCGCCTTGAAGGAGTTGTAGATATTGCGAACCGAGATCACGCCCGGGTCTTCCTCCGGTGTGAATGTCTTGCCTGTATGCTTGACGTGCCAGTCCAGAATACGGCCAACGAAAGGCGAAATCAGAAATGCGCCGGCATCTGCACAGGCAATTGCCTGCGGGGCGTTGAAAATCAGCGTCATGTTGCAGTCGATCCCTTCGCCCTGCAAAACTTCTGCCGCACGAATGCCTTCCCATGTGGACGCCAGCTTGATCAGAATGCGGTCTCGTGAAACACCGCGCGCCTCATAAGCGGCTATGATTTCCCGCCCCTTGGCAATGGAAGCTTGCGTATCGAAAGACAGGTCTGCATCAACCTCGGTTGAAACGCGACCTGGTACGATTTGGGACAGAGCAACACCAACAGAAATTGCCAGCCGATCTGCAACCGCGGCAACGCGCGCATCTTCTTTCAGGGATTGGGCTTTGCCCCACTGCACAGCCTCATCCAGCGCGTCTGCAAATTGTGGCAGCGCAACCGCTTTGAGCACCAGTGTCGGGTTGGTCGTGCAATCAACCGGCTGCAGGCGGCGCACCGCTTCAATATCACCGGTATCAGCAACGACTGTTGTCATTGCACGCAGTTGTTCAAGCTTGTTGGTCATGGAATTTCGTGCCTTCGTAAATCACATCGCGACCATTTTTCGAATACCGCTAAAAATGGCACTATCTTGTTGCCCAGTTGCAATTTCGGACGCGAAATCGCTCCCCAGATTTGCTTGTCATGGTTTATTCCATAGCGTCTGCAAATGGAACCGCCAGAACCACCTCAGTGGCCGCACCGCCAAAATTTTTCCTGGAATCGGTCCTACCGGGTGCGTGTCAGCAATAGCACAACTACTGGTATTTTTCATCTGACAGGAATTTACACCTAGACTATACGCCAACAACACGAAATACATGGTCTTTGTACCCCTTTTGGGTGTCCGGTTTGGTTTTTTGGCAACCCTTGATAGTGAAGGATTGTCCGCACAGAGCAGCGCGTACAGGAGAGTAAAAGCATCGTGAGCTGGCATTCTCTTAAACCATGGCACCAGACCGCGCTTTGCCTGCTTGGCGCAATCACCATGCTTTCCGGGTGCACCACGACCACGCCGGAACTGGCCTCCAGCTATCGCTATGTACCACCCGAAGGCGCTTTCATAACCCCTGCCCCAGGCGGCCCCGCCATGCTGAGTGTGGTGGAACGGCGCTACAGCAACGCCACAGAGCAGAAAATCATTTTGGCGGCAGAGGGTGGACAGTCTGGCGAAAACTACATCAATGTCAGCCTCTTCACCCCGGTCGGTATTGCTGCCCCTGGTGCAAACGACTCAACACTTTCCGATCAGCCCTTGCGATCTTCCGAGGTTGTGAAGGAAATTCATGCCGCTTTGCCCGGTGTTCCGATGCGCCAGGCCGGTGCCTATGTTCAGAACCAGTATGGCCCGTTTTCCTATGCGGTTGGACGCGCAGGTTCCGGCGATGTCTGCATCTATACATGGCAGCGTATTACCGGGACCGACAATACGACTTTGATCATGCGTGCCCGGGGAACCATACAGCTTCGCATGCGCCTGTGTTCGCCCAATCAGAGCGAAGAGCAGCTTCTGCAATATATGTATGGCTTTACCATCAACGCCTTTATCGGAAATTTTCAGTGGAACCCCTACGGTGACCCGATGGGACCCGACGAACGACTGGGCAAGTCTGGTCAGCCAATCTTCCCGGTTGCGGGCGGTGGGTTCAATTCAGTGCTGCCCAATGCCGAACCTGCCCCGGTGGCCGCCCCGGCACAGCCTGCGCGCCGCGCCGCAGCCAGAAGCGCACCGGCGCAACAGACGGTAACCCCCGCGCCTCTGCCACAACCAACCGGGCCAGCGGTGCCTTTGCCACCGGCAGCATCTGCCCCGGCGGCGCCGCAGCCGGCCGCCGCTGCACCGCCACCTCCGCCGACAACGACCAATGCGAGGCCCGCTGCAAGGTTGTGCCTGCCCAGCGCGAGTGGGGACAGCGTCGAATGCAACTGACCTGCGGTGAATGCTCCATAAAACTCTCAAGGGATGTCACTCCATGACAGTGGCCGCCTTCATCCTGTGGGTCATATCAGCATTTCTGGCGCTGACGATTGTTACCCTGCCTGTCAGCGTGGAAACGCAGCTGATTGCTGTGGCCGTTGTGCTGACCATAATGGCAGTTATCAAAGCGCTGAAACTCCACGGCGGCTGGCGACTGGTGGCGCTGGCTCTGGGCACCTCGGTGGTTCTTCGCTATGTGTACTGGCGCACAACCAGCACTTTGCCTCCCGTCAATCAGCTCGAAAATTTCATACCCGGCCTTCTTGTCTATCTTGCTGAAATGTACAGCGTTTTCATGCTGTTTCTCAGCCTGTTCGTGGTTTCCGTGCCTTTGCCACCACGGCCACCGCGCCAGGCAGAACCTGCGGAATTGTTGCCGACAGTTGATGTGTATGTGCCAACCTACAATGAAGATGCAGAGCTGCTGGCCAACACATTGGCGTCCTGTCTGGCAATGGACTATCCGCCGGAAAAAATGACGGTCTGGTTGCTGGATGACGGCGGAACGCTGCAAAAGCGAAATTCCGACGACCCGGAAACATCACAGATTGCAGAAGCGCGCTATGTCCGGCTGCAGAAACTGTGCGCAGATCTTGGCGCTCGCTATTTGACGCGCGAGCGCAACCAGCACGCAAAGGCTGGAAATCTGAACAATGGCATGGCCCATTCCGAAGGCCAGCTGATTGTGGTGTTCGATGCTGATCACGCTCCTGCGCGGGATTTCTTGAAGGAAACAGTTGGCTATTTTCGCGAAGATCCAAAACTGTTTCTGGTGCAGACCCCGCATTTCTTCCTGAATCCCGATCCGATTGAGCGCAACCTGCGCACGTTCAACCACATGCCGTCTGAAAACGAGATGTTCTATGGCGTTATTCAGCGTGGGCTGGACAAATGGAACGCTGCGTTTTTCTGCGGTTCTGCGGCGGTGCTACGCCGTGCGGCGCTGGAAACGACCGGTGGATTTTCCGGTGTCAGCATTACAGAAGACTGTGAAACCGCGGTGGAACTGCATGCACGCGGGTGGAACAGCATCTATGTCGACAAGCCGCTGATCGCTGGTCTGCAGCCGGCAACCTTTGCCAGCTTTATCGGCCAGCGTTCCCGCTGGGCACAGGGCATGATGCAGATTCTGCGGTATCGCTTCCCCCCACTCAAGCGCGGGCTCTCTTTGCCACAGCGCCTCTGCTACACATCCTCGACACTGTTCTGGCTGTTTCCGTTTCCGCGGGCGATCTTTCTGATTGCTCCGCTGTTCTACCTGTTTTTTGATCTGCAGATCTTCACCGCATCAGGCGGGGAATTTTTGGCCTATACCCTCACCTACATGGCCGTGAATCTTGTCATGCAGAACTACATGTACGGGCGCTATCGCTGGCCGTGGATTTCCGAACTGTATGAATATGTTCAGACCGTGCACTTGCTGCCGGCCGTAGTATCGGTCGTGCTCAATCCCAGCAAGCCGACGTTCAAAGTCACCGCCAAGGATGAGTCCATCAACAACAGCCGGCTTTCCGAAATCGGCCTGCCATTCTTCATCATATTCTTCATTCTGCTGATTGCTGTTGGCGTTACCATATACCGTGTTTATGCCGAGCCATACCGTGCCGACCTGACGCTGGTTGTGGGTGGATGGAACCTCTTGAACCTGATTATCGCGGGTTGTGCGCTCGGCGTCGTGTCTGAACGCTCGTCGAAGCGCCAGACCCAGCGCATCAACGTCAAGCGTCGTTGCGATGTTGATTTTGCCGGGAAAACGCTGCCAGGCACGATTGAGGATGTGTCCGTTTCAGGCGCTCGTGTCAGGCTTTTCGGCCAGTTGCCGGCAGGTGCGTCCACAACAAGCGATGCAATTCTGCATTTCAAACCGGCCCGAGACATTGGCGAACCAGCTCTGCCAATCAGCGTTCGAAACATTGAACAGGCGGGCAACAATGTCATCATCGGCTGCCTTTTCGAGCCCAAGCATGCGACCGATCACAACCTGATAGCCGATCTGGTTTTTGCCAGTTCAGACCAATGGGCGCGCCTGCAGGCCGAGCGTCGCACCAATCCCGGCGTGATACGCGGCACTTTCCACTTCCTGAAAATAGCTCTGTTCCAAACGCAAAGAGGGCTTTACTACCTGTTCAAGGAACGCGGACGCAGCAGCAAGGATGCTGCAAAGTTGCAGGCCCGAACCCAATGAGCCGGCGTCTTCTGAAACTCGGCACCTTGTTTGTCGTCTGCGCCTTGTCGCTGCCCGCATTGGCACAGTCCTCACCTTTCGACATGAGCGGCGAACGGCCCGCAGAAACAGAGCCACAAACGCCGCCGCCGTCGGCGCCGGTAACCGTTGCCCCGCCCCCCACACCCGTTCAGGACGCACGGCGGTTTCTGGTTCCTTTTGAGCAATTGACCCTCGCCGGAGAGATGGACCGGCACGTCTGGACATTTTACCTGACGCCGGAGCAGGCTGAATCACCGGCCACTTTGAATTTTGGCTATCTGAATGCAATTTTTGTTGCGCCGGAAGTTTCCGTGCTGCGGGTATCCATCAACGGCACTGTGGTTTCCGAAGAAGCAGCGAACGCCTCTGAAAATATCAAGGACGTTCTGGTGACGTTGGGGCCGGGTGTGTTGAAGCCCGGCATCAACACCATCGCTTTCGACTCGTCTTTGCGCCATCGCACAGATTGCAGCATTTCTTCCACCTATGATCTGTGGGCAGAAATTGCACCGGAAAATACCTATCTGCGTTTTGCCAACAGCGACGCTAACCGGCCGCGCAGACTGGACGATGTGCGTGCCGTGGGTGTGGATAGCACCGGGCGCAGCGAGATCACCATCGTTATTCCGCAAGCCGAGCAGAACCTGGCGACATTGCCGCTGCTTGAGCTTTCGCAAGGTCTGGCACTGCTGATCGGTGAACCAAGCCAGTCGACGCGCATTGTCAACGAGGTGACGGCAGCAGAGGGCCCCGGCAGACTGACCGTGTTGTTTGGCACCGCGGACGGACTGGCAACCCTGATTCCCGAGCTGCCACCGCAGGCAAGAAGCGCTCCAACCATTGAATTTTCCGCCGTGCAGGGCAGCACATCGCCGCTTCTGATCATAACGGGCCCGACATGGGCCGATGTCGGGCAGGCCGTACAGCAAGTCACGACGCCAAACCGCCGGCCAATTTCAATACGTCGGACAACATTGTCCAACAGTTCCTGGTCTGCGCCTGATGCGCCGTTTCTTCTTGGCCAATCCAGCGTCGAGCTGTCATCTGCGGGCGTAGCAACGTCCGAATTTTCAGGACGACGCTTCAGAACCGGCTTCAATATCGGCGTGCCCTCGGATTTTTATGCCAAGGCATATGGAGAAGCACAGTTGCTGCTGGATGCAGCCTATTCACAGGAGATTCTGCCCGGCAGCCATTTCGACATTTATGTCAATGGCAATATGGCCACGACCGTGCCTCTGGGCTCCCGGCAGGGCGAGGTTCTGCGCCAGCTTCCCGTTAAGATAACCATGCAGCATTTTGTGCCCGGCCTTAACGAAATTACGCTGGAAGCAGTGTTGCTGACAGAGCAGGATACCGTATGTGCACCGGGCACAACGGCTTCCAATGCTGTGCGGTTTGCGCTGTTCGATACATCACGCTTCGTCATGCCCGATTTTGCCCGCATTGGCACACGTCCCAATCTTGGCGCGATGCGCGGCACGGGCTTCCCGTACAACCGGCAAATCGACAAATTGCCGCTTGTCATCGACCGTTCAAGCCCTCAAGTCCTGTCTGCCACCGCCAGCCTTATTTCAAAGATTGCTATGGCCGGCGGGCGCATTATCGATATTGATACCGATGTGCCAGTGGCCAATCTGACCGACAGAGATGCCATTTTCATCGGCTCGCTGCAGCAGCTTCCGTCTTCCGTTCTGCCAGCGGTGGGCGTAACTGCCACCAACCTGACAAGCTGGGGTGAACCTTCGACGCAGGCAGGCACCTCACGTATGACAGAGGATGCTATCAACCGCTGGAGCAACGAAGTCGGCTCCAACTGGTACCTGCCACTGGAAAGACTGACAAACTGGCTGTCCGACAGTTTCGGCCTGTCCTTTGAAGCGCTGCGGCTGATGCCGGGGTCTGACCAGCCATTTACGCCAAATCCGCAAAGCGGTCTGGTTATTGCGCAGGGCGAAAGCCCCAATGATGGCGGTGCATGGCTGGTCGTGACTGCACCCAAGGTTGAAGAAATTCAGGACGGCATGGAAAAGCTGGTTCAGTTGCAGAACTGGCATGGACTTCAAGGCCGGGCAATTTCCTACAACCTGGAAAGTCAGGAATTCGATCATGTGCCCTTGACCAACGTTCGCTACGTTGTCACCCAGCCACTGACCTATTCCAACTTGCGTCTGATTTTCGCCAACGCATTTTCCGAGAATATTCTGTTCTACACTCTGGTACTGGTGGTTCTGTTTATCGTTCTGGGCATAGCCACAACGCTGCTGACCCGAGGTTTGGGAAGACATACATGACAGTCTGGCAGCATCCTGTCGCCTGGGCTTTGCGCGTGGGTGTGGTAATGGCAACCCTGATATGCGGCACGGCACTGGCCGCGTCGGTGACGGATGAACAGTGGAGCGCTTACCAGGATGCATTCGTGCAGCCCAATGGGCGGGTTGTGGATACCGCCAATGGCCAGATCAGTCACAGCGAGGGACAAGGCTATGGCATGTTGCTTGCCGTTCTGGCCGACAAGCAGACAGATTTTGATCGGATCTGGTCGTTCACGCGCACAGAACTGATGCTTCGCGATGACGGGCTGGTGATGTGGCGCTGGGACCCCAACGCCAAGCCACATGTAACAGACCCGAACAACGCCACGGATGGCGACATACTGATCGCTTATGCGCTGGGCCTTGCCGGCGAGCAGTGGAAACGCACGGATTTGACCGCGGCCGCGCGGGAACTGGCCAGCGCAATCGGCAGCAAGCTGGTCGTACAACAGCAGGGCATGCCTGTTCTGTTGCCCGGCAATGCGGGTTATGATGCGGCCGCCAGACCCGACGGACCGGTTGTGAACCTGTCATACTGGATATTTGAGGCTTTTCCGGTTCTGGCCGAGTTGGCACCCGAAACGGACTGGCAGGCGGTTTCCGCCAGCGGCATCGCACTTCTCGAAAAAACAATGACCCCGTATCGTGACCTGCCACCCGAATGGCTTTCCATTGCCGCACGCGTGCGCTCGGCAAAGGGCTTCAAGGACGAATTCGGTTACAACGCCGTTCGTATCCCTCTCTATATGATACGTGGTGACATTCAGTCTCCGGAACTTCTGGAAAGAATGCGAAAAGCCATGACGGCGCCGGATGGCAATGTTGTGTTGAAAGATCTGACATCAGACAGTGTAACCGAAACGCTGAACGATGTTGGCTACCGTATCATTCCAGCGCTGGCTGATTGCGTTCTGCACGGAACCAGACTCCCCGAAGAGTTTATGAATTTCCAGCCTACGCTGTATTATCCCTCTTCCCTGCATCTGCTGGCGCTTTCTTCTGCTGTCAGTCGTTATCCGGAGTGTCTGCCATGAAAGGCCGCAGATTATCCAGCACCGCCATTGGCGTCCTGACCTTTGTGGGTCTCGGCACCGGGCTTTATTTATCGGTTGGCTCGGCAGATTCTCAGACAGCAGCCCCACCAGCACCCACGGGCGCCAGTCAAACCGCCCCCGTCACGGTTGATGAGACGGCCCTGCGTTATTTCGCCAGGCAAGGCGACACTCAGCGTCTTCAGGCAGAGATTGCGCGGCTGAAATCACTTTATCCTAACTGGACGCCTCCCGCCGACCCTTCCGCATTTCCAGCGCCCAGCGATGCGCAACTGGACCGCCTGTGGCAATTATATTCTGAAGGAAAATACGCTGAGGCGCGGCAAGCCATTGCCGAAAGGCAGCAACAGCAGTCCGGCTGGCAACCGCCTGCCGATCTTGTTACGCGGCTTGACACAGCGGATGCCAGGCAAAGGCTGATCAATGCCTCTGATCTGGAGCAGAACGAGACCGTCGTGCGGCTGGGGGCAGAAAACCCCGAACTGCTGACATGTGGAGACGTGGATGTGCTCTGGCGCGTTGCCAAAGCCTTTGCCGGCACTGGCCGGGACAGTCGCGCTGTGGATGCATTTCGTTATATTCTGACAAACTGCGAAAATCCGCAGGAACGTGCAGCCACCGTGCAGATGGCCTTGCCACTGCTGTCAGAGCAGGAGTTAAACCAGCTCCTGACCCTCGAGCGCACAGGCCCCGATGGTGTCGGCGAATTCACCGCAATACGCGGCGACATTGTGCGGCAGAAAATTGCGTCAGGTGGTGCGGATAGCGACGTCAACGCCACACCCGCTGACATAGCTTTGCTGGAAAAGCTGGCAGAAGAGGCAGACACGGATACAGATCCGCTCTTGCTGGGTTGGTATTTCTTCCAGCATGACGATTTTTCCGACGCCCGAAAATGGTTTGAACTGGCAGGTCAGCGCAACAGCACAGACGAGGCTGCGCGCGGACTTTCCCTGTCGCTGATCGGCCTTCGACAGTTTGTCGAGGCTGAAGCCACCATGCGGCCTTACAGCTCACTTTCACCACAGGACCGGGCAGTTTATCTGGCTGCGTCTGCCAATCTTCTGGCAACAGAACCGCCGGTTTTTCTGGAAGCCCCCGTTCTGGCCAACATGGTCAAGGAAGTAGCCGAGGCCAAAGACGCTGCCACAGCAGAGCAGCTGGGCTGGTATTCCTATGCATTAAACCAGTTTCAGACTGCCGGTCAGTGGTTCAGCACAAGCCTTGAATGGCGGCCCGATGGTGAGTTGGCAGCCTTTGGGCTGGCGCTGACCTATCAAAGGCTGGGCAATCAGGCCGGACTGACCGCTATTCAACGCGCCTGGGCCGGGCGTTCAGAGCGAATTGCAAATATCGGCACGGACTGGAGCGAGGCACAGCCTGCTTCTTCCACACCAGTTGCACCCACCCCTCCGCCCGCCTCGCCTGCCCTATCCTACGCACCCGCGCCTGTTGCCGCTGCGCCCGCTGCAACGCCAGATCCGGCACCAGCGCCTGCCCCGGCTGCCCGACAAACGCGGGCGGCGCCAACAGGAAATACGGGCAATGCCGGATGTCAGACATTCATACCGCCCGAAAGTCTTGCTGCCCGGCCAGCTCTGAACCGTGGCTGGTGCCTCATGCGCGCCAACCGGCCGATGGAAGCCGCACCGGCATTCGACGTTGCGTTGAAAACAACGGCTGACGCAAGCATTCGGCAAGACGCTGCTTACGGTCTCACTTTGGCTTATCTTCGCCTTGGGCTGGTTGACAGGGCGTCGGCTGCCGCCTCCCAGGCTCCTCAGCCGCAGAACCGGCGGCTGGAGCTTGAAAGTGCGATCCTGTCGCAGAGGGCCACCGGCTTCTTTGATGCAGACCGGCCCGTTGAAACCCTGATGGTGCTGGACCAGCGCAACCGGATTGTTCCCGAGCCAATCGATTTGATGGTGCTGCGTGGCTATTCCTACATGAAACTGCGGCGGTACCCCGAGGCAAGGCAGATCTTCCGAGCAATTGCTGCTGTTGGCAACCGCGAGGGCGTGAGAGGCCTGGCTGCGGTGAATGAGGCTATGAACCCGACACCGCAGTAGACCACCTTTACAAAACCGTTAAAGCAGCGGGCTGATGAGGCGCGCCCAGTTTTCCAGAAGTTTGCGAATGCGTGGACGGTTTTGCCACTCGTTCGGATCAACCCGTTCCGAATTGGCCATATACGCATCCTGAATTGCTTCCAGACCCGCGACGTCTTCGGCATCAAACAAAAGCACGCTGACCTCTGCATTCAGCTGAAACGAGCGTATATCGACGTTGCTGGAGCCGACAATGGCCACCCTGCCGTCAATACTGATATGCTTGGCGTGAAGCAGGTAGTCACGATACTGGTGAATTTCCACGCCGATCCGGATCAACTGCGCATAGTAGGAACGCTGGGCCAGTCCCACCAGAACCTGATCGGCAATCAGTGACACAATCAGATGCACTTCCACACCACGTAAAGCGGCGGTGCGCAGCGCATTCATCAGCGCCTCATCTGGAATGAGGTATGGTGTGGTGATGATAACGCGGGACCGTGCCGAGTTGATTTGCGACACCAGCAACGTCTCGAAGCCTTCCACCGGATAGTCTGCCCCGGAAGGAAGAAGCTGGGCGATGCTGCCATTTTCATGCGGTGGCGAAATGTCCGGTTCCGGAAGGGCTTCCTCAGTTTCCAGGTACCAGTCGGAATGGAAAATCGCCGACATTTCGGCAACCGCCGGGCCCGTTATGCGAACAACAAGCTCGCGATTGACAACGCCCGGCTTGAAGTCGCGCGCAACAATGTTCTGCGAGCCGGCATAGCCAATTTCGCCATCGATCAGATACAGCTTGCGATGGTTACGCATGTCGCCGCGGGTTCGATCGTGCAAAAGCCGGAGCGGCAGCATCTCCCTTGCGTCAACGCCCCCTGCACGCAGGGCCTTCAGTGTGTCCTTCATCCATCTGCGAGAGCCAAGAGCATCTATCAGAACCCTTGTGGTCACCCCTCTGGCCGCGGCCGCCGCAAGCGCATCAATGACCTTTTGGCCTGTGCTGTCATTTGCGAAAATATAGACGAGAATGTTCACTTCCCGGCGTGCAGCCTGGATATCCGCCACCAGCCGGTCAATGGTTGCGTCATAATCTTCCAGCCACTCGATCTGATTGCCGGAAACGGCAGGATAAGCGCCGACGCGGTTTGCCAGGCTGGTCAGCTCCATTTCCCGGCGCGGCAACCCCGACGCGATAAGCGGCCGCAACCGCTCAACCAGACGATCCTTGCCCTGTTCAGCTCTGGCAAAACGCGCGCCGCGCCAAGGCGGAAAACTTGGCCGGCCAATCAGCAGAAACAGGATCAGGCCCACGACCGGCAGGAAAAATACCAGCAACAACCAGCTTCTGGCGGCATCTGGAGAACGCCGCATGGGTGCGACACCCAGCATGATGATGCGCACCAGCCATTCCGCCAGCAGATAAAGAGATCCGAGAGTTGGTAGATTGTCCAAAATGTGCCGCACTTCCGAAACTGAACTGTTGGTTGGCAACGTTAAATCAGCATTGTCCCGATTGCGACCGTTACCGCGTCGATAATGATAAAACTATTGCGCTTGACCTTACCATCATTGGAAGCCCTACATAGTCCGTGAATGAAACGAGGTTGGCAATGCGCGGGCAAACGGCAGACACAATAGACCTTCAAATATCCGGCATGAACTGCGCTTCCTGCGTGGGACGGGTGGAAAGTGCCTTGCGCACGGTGCCGGGAGTGCTGCAGGCCAGTGTGAACCTGGCAACAGAAAAAGCTCATATTCTTCTGACATCCGGCGCGCAGGCTGATGGTCTGGTGGAGGCAGTGCGCCATGCCGGGTATGAAGCGCGTCTGGTGGACGACCTCGCTGACGACGGCATTGCCCGGGAGCGGGAAGCAGAAACCGCAGCACTTCGGCGCGCTGCAATGGTTTCTGCTGTTCTGGCATTGCCGGTGTTCATTCTGGAAATGGGCGGTCATATGTGGCCCGCCCTGCACCATATTGTTCACGACAGGATAGGCATGCAAACCAGTTGGCTGTTTCAATGGGTGCTGACCAGCCTCATCCTGGTCGGGCCGGGTCGGCGGTTTTTCCGCATCGGCGCGCCGGCCCTGATGCGCGGTGCGCCTGATATGAATTCATTGGTGATGTTGGGCAGCGGCGCGGCCTATGCCTATTCCCTGGCCGCCACTTTCGCCCCGCAAATTCTGCCGCAGAACACGGTCTTTGTTTATTACGAGGCTGCTGCCGTCATTATAACTCTGGTTCTGGTAGGGCGATACATGGAAGCCCGCGCCAAAGGACGGACATCTGCGGCTATTCAACGGCTCGTAGGGCTGCAACCCAGGCAGGCCAGAGTGCTTCGTGATGGCAAATTCGTGAGTCTGCCGCTCGAAGAAATTATGATCGACGATCTGGTTGAAGTGCGGCCGGGTGAGCGAATTCCGGTCGACGGACATGTCGTGGAAGGCTCCAGCTTTATTGATGAATCGATGATCACCGGCGAGCCGGAACCTGTGGCCAAGGAGATTGATGCCTCCGTGGTGGGCGGCACGATCAACGGCAATGGAGCACTGACTGTGCGCACGCAGGCCATTGGCCGCGATACGGTTCTTTCGCAAATTGTGCAAATGGTTGAAAACGCTCAGAGTGGCAAATTGCCCATTCAGGCATTGGTTGACAAGGTCACCATGTGGTTTGTGCCTGTAGTCATTGCCGCTGCGATGCTGACTTTTGTTTGCTGGCTGATATTCGGCCCATCGATTTCCCTTGCATTGGTCAATGCCGTGGCAGTGCTGATCATCGCATGCCCATGCGCCATGGGTCTGGCAACACCAACATCCATTATGGCGGGTACAGGCCGGGCCGCAGAATCAGGAATACTGTTCCGCCGGGGTGAGGCTTTGCAGAGCCTGGAAAATGTGCGGATCGTTGCCTTTGACAAAACCGGAACCTTGACCGTGGGACAGCCGGAATTGACGGATCTTGTTCTGGCACAAGGATTTGACCGGCAAGAAGTTCTGGCACTGATTGCCGCGCTTGAGGGAAAATCCGAGCATCCGGTGGCCCGTGCCATAGTGTCCGCCGCTTTGAGTGAAAATCTGCAACTGCCACCGGTTTCCGGATTTCTGGCTGATCCCGGCCGCGGTGTCTCGGGCAATGTGGACGGCAAGCACGTGCATGTCGGCTCATTCCAGGCCTTGCAAGGCGCGGACCTCTCGCAATTTGCCGAACGTGCCGCAATTATGGGGGATCAAGGCAAAAGCCCGATCTATGCGCTTATCGATGGCCGACCAGCAGCCCTGATTGTTGTCGCAGATCGCCTCAAGGAGAGCGCCAGCGCGGCGGTGGCCCGCTTGCATGGCGAGGGACTGAAGGTAGCGATGATTTCCGGCGACAACCGCCGAACGGCGAAGGCCATTGCACATCAGTTGAACATCGACCTGGTGGAAGCGGAGGTTCTGCCCGCGCACAAGGCGGTGTCAGTTAAAAGACTGCGGCAGGAAAACGGTAAAGTCGTTTTTGTGGGCGATGGAATCAACGATGCCCCAGCACTGGCAGAGGCCGATGTCGGCATAGCTGTCGGTGGGGGCACCGACATTGCAATAGAGGCCGCTGATGTCGTGCTGATGTCGCCGGGGCTGGCCGGAATTTCCAATGCCATCGAGCTTTCCGCTGCAGTTATGCGCAATATTCGCCAGAATCTGTTCTGGGCATTTGCCTACAACGCAGCTTTGATTCCGGTTGCCGCCGGGCTGCTCTATCCGTTTGGCGGACCGCTGCTTTCGCCAGTTCTGGCCGCGGGCGCCATGGCGCTATCCAGCGTGTTTGTTGTTGGCAACGCATTGCGACTCAACAAGTTTCAACCCCGTCCAACATAAAAACGAACACAACAGGAGCGGCAACATGAACATTGGAGAGGCAGCCGAGGCTTCTGGCGTCTCGGCAAAAATGATCCGCTATTATGAGTCAATCGGCCTGATCAACCCGGTGGAACGCGGTCCGTCGGGCTATCGGATCTACAATATTCGCACCATCCACCTTCTCGGATTCATCCGCCGTGCGCGCAATCTTGGCTTTTCGATTGAGCATATTGGCGAGTTGTTGATGCTGTGGCAGGACAAAACGCGCCCGAGTCGCGATGTAAAACAGATTGCCGGAACGCATATCGCCGAATTGGAAGAAAAAATCAGTCAGATGCAGGCCATGGTCGATCTGTTGCGAGATCTGGCGGACAAATGCTGCGGCGATGACCGGCCAGACTGCCCGATTTTATACGATCTGGCCTCTGAAACCGGAAGAACAGCCGGCTTGAAAGACGCAACCGTTAACCGTATCCGCTCCAGCTGAAACCAACCACTGCGGGCTGATACTCTGCGGCGCCACACGCAGAAGGCTTATTGCCGCGCTGAAATATATCCTTTATAGTTTACATCATATTTTATAGGTGTATGAATTGACTTGCGCTTTTTAAGCATCCTCGAACCAGGCCGTAAGGGCTGATTTGCAAAGGAAAACGTATACGCTTTTTAAATTTTTCACTATATAAACTATATGATGTTATTTTCAGGACATAGGATTATTCGAAGTGGCTCATAAGTGCTGCACCTTGCTGGCGGCACCTTCAATGATCGTCCTTCTGGCGATTTTGACAGGATGTCAGGCCAACTCCCTCAAGCTGGACTCCCTGAAGCCCGATTTACTCGCATCGCTCAAATCCAATGAGGTGATGAGCAAGCCGGTCAAATTTATTGGTAGCCTGCGAAAGGACAAAACACCGCCGCCACCGGAACGCTCTCCCGAAGAACAGGCAGCGTTTAACGAGCTTCTGCAGACAACCAGCTTTGCAGGAAATGCACCGGCGAAAACCGATGCGGTTCGAAAGCCGGCCAACGGGCGGTATGGCATTCAGGAACTGATAGACGTTGCAATGCTGGAAAACCCTTCGCTCAAGGTCAAGGAGCGAATGACAGATGTGGCCAGAACCGAAGTGGATTCGGCCCGCTGGCAGTTTTTCGCAACACCGTCCGTAACGCTGGAAGACGCGCCATTTAGCGATGACCCTTCCATGAGGGGCAATGACACCGTTACCGTGCTGCGCCTGCAACAACCCATCTGGGCGGGCGGACGCAATGTCTCCAACTTCCGGCGCGCGCAAGCTGCCGTTGATGTTTCGGCCGCCGATTCCGCAAATGAGCGACAGGGCGTCGCCCTTGGCATTGTTCAGCGCTATGGCGAGTGGCTTGGCTCCCGGCTCAAGCGGCAAGCCATGTACGACGTTCAGGAAATTTATCAATCGCTGGAAGAGCAGATTGTAAGGCGTATTGAAGCTGGCGCATCCGCTGAAAGCGACCTTGTGCTGTTGCAAAGCCGCACCGACCAGTTGCTGGTCAGCATTGCCGTTCTGGAACAACAGGAACAGACGTCTCTGGCATCCCTGAGCCAGCTGACCGGCGTACCGATTTCGTCAGCCCTGTTGAGCGAAAATGCGCCAGCACCGGCATTCAATCCTGCAGACAGTCTGGAAATGGTTTCGAGCGCCCGGGCAGGAAGCCCGTTGCTGAAGAAACTGGAAGCGGAAGTCCGCGTAGCCGACGAAAACGTGGCTCGGGCACGCTCTGTTCTGTCGCCGGAGGTTTTTTTGCGAGCCGAGCGGCAATACGGAAATCTTTACAGCCAGGTCGACGAACCGGCTGACAGATTTTTCCTCGGTGTTCAGACGCAATTTGGCGCAGGACTTTCATCCATTGCCGGTATTCAGGGCGCGCAGTACCAAAGGGATGCCACAAAGCTTGGCATTCGCAGCGGTGAGCTGGCGCTGGTTGAGCAGATGAGCTCCGACATTGTTATCGCCAGCTCGATTGACAGCCGTATCCAGACCCTGATCAGCGCCGTCAACTCGACCGAACTGACCAAGGAATCATGGGACCGCCAATTTGTTGCCGGTCGCAAAACCTGGCTCGACGTCATGAATGCCGCGCGCGAGCACATGGACATGAAAACCCAGCTTGCGGAAGCACAGGCAACGGCCGTTGTCGTGAAATGGCGACTCAAGATTCTGGCACAGGGCATTGAGCCCCAAACTTCAACCCCGAAAGGTGAGCGTTCGTGAGCGCCCTTGTTCCCAGTCTGGCCCGCATTGCCGCGCTGCAAAGCGAAGTTGTTGACAGGTTGGCGCTGACAGAAGCTGTCAGTGCCGCCGAAGAGTCGAGCCCTGAACCGGCGAAGCAGTTGCAGGCAATTGCCAAGCGCATGCATCTGCCCAAGGTCAAGCGCCTGACCGCGCCTGATCCAGCCGCACTGCCGGCACTGATCCATGACGCAGAAGGTTGGCGGCTTCTGCGCGGCCAGAATGCCATGGGTCAGTGGGTCACAGAGCGTGTGGACCTGGAAAAACAGAGTTGGGCAGAAGTTGTCTGGGAGCCAGACCCTGCTGCAAAAATTTTCCGCATGCGCCTGGCAAAGCCGTTCAGCGCTTCGAAAAGTCCGATCTTTCATGTGATCCGCGACGAAGTGTTCTCCCATTGGAAAACGCTGGGCGATATCATGCTCAGCACCATTCTGATCAACCTCATTGCCATCGCCACGTCGTTTTACTCCATGCAGGTCTATGACCGGGTGGTGCCGACGGGTGCTTCGCAAACACTGATGGTTCTGACCATAGGCGTCTTCGCTGCCATTATCTTTGAACTGGCGGCAAAATATGCCCGGTCTGCCGCCTATGAGCGGCTTGTGGACCTTGTGGACCAGCATTTGACCCGCGCTGTCTACATGCGGCTGTTGTCCATTCGCCTGGACCAGATGCCAAAAAGCGTTGAATCTCTCGCGGCGCAGCTGCGCGGTTATGAGTCCGTGCGAGCGTTTCTGACAACAGTTGCCTCGTACCTGCTGGTGGACGCACCTTTCGCGCTGTTTTTCATCCTGATTATTGCCACCATTGTTGGCTGGATAGCCCTTATTCCGCTGTTCATGCTGGTGGTCAGCCTGGGCATCGGCTTTTACTATCGCAAACGCATGGATGCGCTGGCCAGCGCTGCCAACAATGCCAGCAATCTGAAAAACGGTCTGCTGGTAGAATCCATCGAAGGCGCGGAAACCATCAAGTCCGGTCAGGGCGGCTGGCGCATGCTGTCTCGATGGCTGAGCGTGACAGATGATGCCCGGCAGAGCGAGCTTGAAATTCGGCATGTTTCCGAGCACGCCTCCTATCTGGCGGCCGCGCTTCAGCAGATGTGTTACATCGGCATTGTTGCCACTGGCGCCCTGTTCGTCAGCACCGGGCATGTAACAATGGGCGGCCTGATTGCCTGCTCCATCCTGGCCGGACGTGCGCTGGCACCGGTTGCCGCAATTCCGGCACAGCTTGTCCAATGGTCAAACGTACGCGCCGCTTTGCAGGGTCTGGACCGGTTCTGGGCGCTCAAAGATGATCACGACGGAGAAGATCATCCGGTCATCCTGCCATCCATCAAAGGCAATTACCGCTTTGAAAATGTCGCTTCCAACTATGGCGACCGGGTTGCCATTCAGATGGAGAAGCTGGAAATCAAAGCGGGCGAAAAAATTGGCGTCATTGGTCCCATCGGCTCGGGAAAAACAACGCTGTTGCGGCTGCTGAGCGGAATGTACAAGCCGCATAACGGCAGAATTCTTCTGGATGATGTCGATCTCTCGCACCTGTCAAAGCCGATTCTTGCTGACAATATCGGCTATCTTCAACAGGAAGGTCGCCTGTTCTCCGGCACCTTGCGCGAAAACCTTGTGCTGGGTCTGATGGATCCGGGCGATGACGTGGTGATGGAAGCCGCGCGGGCCACCGGTTTGATGAGCTCTGTCATCTCTTCGCACCCGAAAGGCCTGCAGCAGCCAATTTTTGAAGGCGGTATTGGCCTATCCGGCGGACAGCGCCAGCTGGTCAACCTCACTCGCATTTTCCTGCGCAAACCCAGCATCTGGCTGCTGGATGAGCCGACTGCCTCAATCGACAAGGCGTCAGAGGAAATTGTGCTGCAGGCTCTGCGCAGTTCCATGCGCGCTGAAGACACGATGATCCTCGTTACCCACAAGCAGGAAATGCTGGCTTTGGTGTCTCGCCTCATGGTGATCAACAACAACCGCGTCGTCATTGATGGCCCGCGCGATGCTGTGCTGAAGCATCTGCAACAGATGGCACAAAGCCAAGGTCAACCCACTCAGGAAAGGGCAACGGCATGAGCCGGGCACAAAGCAGCAGCTATGATGCCAAAGAGCGCAGATTTCCGATGTCGCTTCTTCTGGCGGCCGGATTGATTCTGTTTGTTTTATGGGCGTCAGTTTTTGAACTCGACGAAGCCGTGCGAACGACCGGTCAGATCATTCCCAATGAACGGACACAGATCGTTCAATCCGTAGATGGCGGCGTCGTTTCTGAAATTCTTGTTCAGGAAGGGCAGTTTGTAAAAGCCGGGCAAAAGCTTGCTGTGCTGGAACGCGGCAGGGCGAACGCAGGATACGAAGAGAGCAAGGCGCGCCGCGCAGCATTGCGGGCGGCTTTGACCCGTGCCCGGGCGGAAGCTGTGAGTGGGCCGCTGATTTTTGAGGAATCCGTCAAGGAATATCCTGAATTTGTAGACTCCCAGAGGCGATTGTTCGAGCAGCGCAAGATTGCCCTGGATGATTCCATCAGCACATTGGAACAGGCGCTGGAAATGTCAGTTGAAGAACTGCGCATGACCGAAGCGCTGCTGAAGGATGGCGATGTCAGCAAGCTTGACCTTCTGCGCGCGCAACGCGCAGTGCTGGAGCTTGAGGGCAAGCTGACGGAAATCAAAAACAAGTCCGTGCAGGAAGCAAGGGCCGAGGTGGCCAAGCTTGAAGAAGAGCTTTCTTCCACAGCCTACAAGATTGATGAGCGGCAGGATATTCTGCGCCACACCGATCTGAAGGCACCTCTGGACGGCGTGGTCAAATTTCTTCGGATCAATACGGTGGGTGGCGTGCTGCGCCCCGGCGATGAGCTGATGCAGATTGCGCCATCTGATGGCGGCGTGATGATTGAAGCCAAGGTGGACCCTACAAAGGTTGGTAGCCTTAAACTCGACTTGCCAGCGATTGTCCGGATCGATGCATTTGATTATTCGATTTATGGCTCGCTGGTGGGCAAATTGACGCTTATCAGCCCGGACACGCTAACTGACACAGCGCCCAATGGGCAAAGCATGTCTTACTTCCGAATTCATGTTCTTCTGGATGCCGACCAGTCGCAGAACCCCAAAAGTTCTCAGATCATCGTCAAGCCGGGCATGACAGCAACGGTTGATATCATGACCGGCAAGCGCTCAGTTCTGCGCTATCTGCTGAAGCCGATTGTACGCGCCTTCAGTGGCGCCATGCAGGAAAAGTAATCCTTCGCACAAAGGGGGCGTGGTTTCTGCGCCCCCTCTTCTTCAATCCGGCGGGACTGGTTATGCCTCGCGTTCCCAGCGCCGACCGGAAGCCAGAAGATGGGCCGCCATTTGCGAAGAAGCTCGCAGAGCATCCTTTGTCACGATAGCTTCCAGAATCAGGCCATGCTCGACGAATGCCGCGCGCCAGCTTTGATCATTGTCGAAATGCTCCCGCAGCTGTATCGACAGAGGATTGAAGCGGGATTCGAAAATCTCGCCAACCAGACGGGCCAGGACCGGATTGCCGGACTGAACTGCAATCTCAATATGAAAGCGCCGATCGAGCTCCAGAAGCGCTCTGCCCGCATCCAGCTCCAGTTCCATCTGGCGCAGTATCTCACGCAGACGGGTTATTCCCGCGGCGTCGGCGCGAGCAGCGGCCATTGAGGCTGTTGCGGTTTCTATCGCTATTCTTGCCTCCATCAATTCGGATGGGCTGTCTCCATACTGTCTGGTCGGTTGGCTCGATTCGCCAAGGTAATAGATGCCGGATCCCATTCGAATCTCAACTGTGCCCTCTATTTCCAAAGCAATCAGCGCTTCACGCAGAGAAGGCCGCGACACGCCAAGTTGCTGGGCAAGGTCCCTTTCAGGCGGCAGACGACCGCCGATTTCGATGCCCTTTTCCTGGATGAGCGATCGGATCTGATCTGCAACTTGTTGATAGAGTCGCCTAGCGTCAGTCTGGGAAATCGAATTCGACATGTGAGCGTCCGATATAAATTGACTGGCTTCGCTTTGCAGTAAATGCACCCTGCTTGTCCAATGAACTTAATCCAATGATGCAAAAGAATGTTCGGGATCAATTTGATCCAACTCTCCTTTGGTTCAGCACATTGTATTTTCAGTCAAAAGACAGGGGTCGTATATCCTTATCGGTAAAGCTTCCACCACCGCTGCAATTGACAAGCTGCTGTGCTCGTTCAAATATATACCTGTAGTTAAATGGGCGGGGACACCATGGCACACAAATTCGAAGTTTATAAGGACGGTAAAGGCGAGTTCCGGGTTCGCTTCAAATATAATTCCGAGATTATTTTTTCTACGGAAGGTTATGCATCCAAGGCTGGGGCTCATCGTTCTATTGAATCCATCAGAAAATATGTAGCCGATGCGCCAGTGGAAGACCTGGAATAGGTTTCTTTTTGAAAGCAGCGCAAGATGATCGAATGCGTTCTTCGTTCTCCTGCCATGGCATTGCTGGCAAGAATCGTGCTCACCTTTCCATTCTGGGCAAGCGGGCTGGCAAAGCTCTTTGACTTTACTGGCACCGTTAACGAAATGGCATTATTCGGGCTTTATCCGCCCGAGGCAATCGGTATTTCGGTGATTGTCGTCCAGCTTGTCGGATCAGCGTTGATCATTCTTAATCGCTTGACGTGGCTTGGCGCGGGTGCTCTGGGAATTTTCACCGCGCTGACCATACCACTTGTGCACCATTTCTGGTCTATTACCGATGAGCCTGCAAAAACCATCGCTTTTCACACAGCAATGGAACATATCGGAATGATTGGTGGTCTTCTCGTGGTCGCCGTTCTCGCAGCAGAATCACGGCGCATGGATGCAACCTGAAATTGAGACCGGCATGATGATGATCAACACACCTTCGGGCCGAAGGCTCCGGAGGGCAATTTGACAAGAGCAGCAATCATAGCCGGAATCCTCAATGACTTTATTGAAACCCGGAATTTGAAGGAACTGTCAGCGCAAGACACCGAGAAACTCGGGGAATTGTTTGTCGCCCTTATGGACGCGCGCATAGACAATCACGTTGATGCCGAGCTGGTGCTTGGGTGGCAGGCAGATTTGCTGCAGGCGCTTGTTCATGCCGTCGAAGCCGGACGTTTGAGCATCGATCCGCTTGACGTGCTGCGTTACACAATAGAGCTGGTTGAAAATGTCATCAGCTATCTGGGAAGAGATCATAACCTGTTGGAACACAGGCAGTTGGATGACGCGCTCGACCCGTCAGAGTGAGCGCGTTATCGTTTTCGTCTTCCTAGTCCAGAAGTTCGGCTGGAACAGTGCCACCGTTTTCAGCCAGCTTTTTCAAAAGAACCTTATGAAGCCAGATATTCATGGTCGCAGAATCTGACATATCGCCTGTGTAATTAAACTCGGACGCGAGCTCTTTTCTGGCAGTCAGGCTGCTGTCCAGTCCCAGCGCCTTCATGAGATCGACAATCGAATGGCGCCAATCCAGCTTCTGCCCACTCTTTGCGACTGCTTGATCCATTATTGCAGAAACATCGACTGCTGCGGGTGTTGCTGCCATCGCATCAGGAGCAACGCTGGCGCTTGATGCCGGGGACAAGCCAGCCGGGGCTGCAGAGGCGGCAGGGGCACTGGTTGTGTGCTCAACCGGAGCAGCGGTCTCTGCACTCTCCGCCGGAGCGGCCTGCGCCTCGCCGAAAATTGCATTCTTGATGCGATCAAAAATTCCCATTGGTTATCTCCGGCCAAAGTTGGGTTCCCAGATATAGTAGGCCGAGGAATGACCGGGACAAGGGTCTTCGCCTCTAATGGAACCGAACGAGGTAGAGTTTCGATGCCGCTGGTAGGTTCGGCTCCATGGCTGGCCATGGCAGGTGAACCACTGACAACTGGGCGGATGGATCGAATCGTCATCCTGCCGGCCTCTGGGCGTATGCATGTCTGGAAGTTGTTTACGACATTTCTGGTGTGATGTCATAGTCACGCGGCGTGGTCTGCGGGCTACGGCATTGCTGCCTGCGACGCTTGAGGGTTTGCCATTACACAGGAAGTGGGTCTGACTGTGTGGCTTGGCGAAGGCTAGGCACAGCTCTGAGGGGAACATGCCGGACGGATATCGCGACGGGCGTTGGGTCCTGCGTGAGTGGCACTTTCCCTGACATTGCCCATTCGCTCATAGCCAATCAGGTAACTGCACCGCGCTGGCTGTCATCTGAGCTGGAGAGTGCGTCTGGTCGTCGGGTTTTGGCGTTCCACTGGGAATAGCTTTAGCGCGCTGAGCGTCATCATGTATGACCGAGTTGCCGCCCAGTTTTGAGAGGACGTGTCTTTGGTTCTTCCAGCCCAAAGTTTTTCTGCCGGGCGGTTTTGTGGTGTGCTTTGCCAACGGCTCTGCAGGCAACCATCTAAGGATGGCTGCGCGCATTTGCCGGTGACGTGGTCGCGGCTGACGCTTCAGATGGTTGTGGCGCGGCGCTGCTTGTGGAACTAGGCCGCTGCTTGTTGAGC
>NZ_VTWH01000004.1 GCF_008369445.1 Aureimonas fodinaquatilis | reverse complement strand
GGCCAGGCAGGAGGCCGCCTCAAGCTGGCCTTTGGGAATGCTGAGAAAGCCCGCCCGCATGATTTCCGTGGTGTAGGCCCCGACATTGATGGTCAGCGCAATCACCGCCGCATTGAACGGACCGATGCGCGCGCCCAGCACAGCCAGACCAAAGAACAGCCAGAAAACCTGAATGACCAATGGGGTGTTGCGGATCGCCTCCACGTAGAACGCAACTGCGCGCCTTGCGAAAGGGCCGCCATAGAGGCGGGACACCGCGCAGAATGTGCCAAGCGCAAAGCCAGGAACAATGGAAAGCAGCGTCATCCAGATTGTTTGACGCACCCCAAGCCACAATTCCGGGGCGTACTCCCATATGAATGCGAAATCGAAGTTGTAGTTCAAATTCCCACCCCCCTATATGGGTGACGAAATGTAATTGCGTTTCAAAAATTGTCAATCGTTTCATTTTTTATGGTTGAAAAATGAAACGGTGGCCAGTAACGTCTATTTTATGAAACGGAGAGTCTCGTGAAAGACCCCTATCTCATCAGTTCCCTTGGCAAGGCGCTTTCGGTCATTGACCTGTTCACGGAGCAGCCGACCTGGAGCCTGGCAGAACTTGCGGCGAAACTGGATACCAGCAAGCCAACGATCTTTCGTATTCTTCATACATTTGAAGATTCGGGCTATCTGTCCAAGGATGTGGATACCGGCCGTTACCATCTCGGTATGCGGTTTTATGCCCTTGGCAATTCGGCCATTCGCAATGAGCAGCTAAGCTGGCAGGCCTATGCGCCGCTGCAGGAACTGGCAACACAGACCGGCGAAACGGTGTATGTGGGCATTCTTTTTGGCGGGGAGGCTGTGTGCGTACAACTGGTTGATGGCTCTGCCACTGTCAGAATGCACTCCTTCATCGGCAAGCGAAGCCCGGCCCACGCCAGCACGCTGGGCAAGGTCATTCTGGCGCATCTGCCATCTGCCGATGTGGACGACTTTCTTCAGCAATATGGCATGAAAGCCTACACGCCGAACACGATCACAGAGCCTGAAAGCTTCAAGCAGGAGCTTCGCCGGATTTTTGAGGATGGTTTTGCCATCGACAATGAAGAGCTGGAGTTGGGCTTGAGCTGTGTTGGCGCTCCGGTCAGCGACAACACCGGCCGCGTTTTTGCGACAATCGCCGTTTCCGCGCCCGTTTCTCGCATGGGTGCGCAACAGATCGTCAAACTGGTGCCCATGGTCCAACAGACCGCACGGCAAATTTCACGTCTGCTCGGCAGCCCGGTGCTGCACGAAAACACATAACATCATCCAGGGAGTTTCTTATGAACAGCCGCAGCGGTACAGTTAATGGCGCCGATCTTATCGTCAATCATCTCGTTGAAGCCGGCATGCCGTATCTGTTCGGTGTTTGCGGGCACGGCAATGTCGGCTTTCTCGATGCGGCTTTCAAAGCGTCCGACCAGATCCGCACTATCTCGGTTCACCACGAACAGAGCGCCGGCTATATGGCGGATGCGTACTACAAGATCAAGCACGAGCCGGTCGCCACGTTTACGTCCTGTGGGCCTGGCTCTTGCAATCTGGTTATAGCTCTCGCTGCAGCCATGATGGACTCTTCCGCATTTCTGGCAATTACCGCCAATGTGCCGACCAGCCAGTTCAACCGCATGCCGTTTCAGGAAACCGGCCTGCAGTTCCAGGGCGATTTCCCATCCGTTATCCGGCCGTACGTCAAACGCAGCTTCCAGCCCACGCGCGTTGACATGGTGCCGCTTGCAGTTCGGCAGGCATGCCAGTTGCTGACATCGGGCCGGCCCGGCCCGGTCAATCTTGATGTGCCGCTCAATGTGTTCGTTGAAGAAGCGGATGTGGAGGCACAGCCGGTCGCCCCGCAACTGAACACGCGTTCACCCGGGGACCCGGCACAGCTTTCCAAAGCGCTTGATCTTTTGCTTGGCGCCAGCCGCCCGGTTATCGTGGTCGGGCAGGGCGTGCTGCTCAGCGAGGCATCCGCAGAGTTGCAGGAATTTGCTGAACTGACCGGTATTCCAGTTGTCACCAGCCCGAATGCCAAAGGGGCAGTGAGCGAGCGGCATCCGCTTTGCTATGGGCCGGTTGGTCGCAATGGCCCCTATGCTGCAAACGAGGCGACACGGCATTCCGATGTGATGATTGCCATTGGATTCAGCTTTGACGACCGCGCCACAAGTGCCTGGCTGGACGGCTACACCTTCAGCCGCACCACGAAGCTTGTTCAGATCGATGTTGATACGACTGAAATCGGCAAGAACTACACGCCGTATATGGGCATTGTCGGAGATGCCAGAGCATCGCTGGCGCTTCTGAGTGAACAGGCACGTGGGCGCATCACCGGCACGGAAAACCGCTATGCCGGATGGATTAATGATCTGAATGGTAAAAGGGACCTCTGGAACAAATACCAGAACAGATTCAAGGATTCTCAGGATATGCCGCTGCGGCCTGAGCGGCTGATGGATTCGCTTGCAAAAGTGGTTCCGGAAAATGCCATTATCGCCAGCGACGTGGGCGTCCACCACAATTGGGTCATTCAGCTATGGGAAACGCTGCGCCCGCGGCAGCTTCTGCACAGCTGGGGCTTTGCCGCCATGGGCTATGCCACGTCCGGCATTCTCGGTGCCAAGCTGGCTGCTCCGGACCGGCCATGTGTGGCAGTGTGCGGTGACGGCTCATTTCTCATGACGCCGCATGCCCTTGCAACCGCCGTCGAGTACGACATTCCAGTGGTCTGGGTGGTCTGGAACAATTACGGCTACGGTTCCATCCGCGACCTGCAGAAAGGCTTCTTCGGGGGGCGTGAACTGGCCACCAGCTTCCTGCACGACAAAACATCCACACCCTATAGCCCTGACTTCACCAATCTGGCGCATGCCTTTGGCGTGGATTCCATTCGCGTTGACCACGCCAGCCAGCTTGATGACGCCATAAACCAGGCGATTGCCGCCAACAAGCCCTATCTGGTCGAGGTGCCGGTTTCCGGAGACATCCGTCCGGTTGGCACCGGAACATGGGAATTGCCGCCACTCGGCCATCATGAGCCCAACTTTCTTGCCGCCGCCAGAAGTCAGGGACTTCTTTGATAAAAATCTTAATGGATTTCTCAAATTCAGCCATTTCGCCGGAATGGCTGCCTCTTCTGTGCAGAAAGATGCGATATGAGCGGTTGGCCAATTGCAATCAACACCTATTCCTACATCTGGCGCTATAGCGCGCTGGATGCGATTTCACATCTGGCGGATCTGGGTTATCGCCAGTTCGAGCTGCTGGTCAACAATCCGCATTGCTGGCCAGCCAGCATTTCACAGGCGGATCGGCGCCAGATCCGCGGGGTTCTGGACAGCCGGGAACTGGAAGTTCTGATCCTTAATCCACCCAGTCTGGATTTAAACCTGGTGAGCGCGGCGGCTGAAATGCGGCGCTACAGCATTGATCATTACCGGGATGTTATCGACCTTGCGGCGGATATCGGTACGCCCGATGTTCTGATTGTTCCAGGTCGAATTCATCCTTTGCTTCCTGCTCCGGCCGCATCGGTCTGGATGTGGTTTCAGCATGCCATGGACGAACTGACTGCACATGCGGATCAGCGAGGTGTTGGTCTGGTGCTGGAAAATGTTCCAGCGACCTTTGCACCGCGCGCCGACGATTTGCTTGGCGTGTTGCAAAGGCTTGGCAACAGCCGGATCGGTATTGCCTATGATGTGGCGAATGCGGTCTTTGTGGGCGAAAATCCCGCAGACGGAATTCGGACCCTCGCCAAACATCTGCGCATGATCCACCTGTCGGATACGGGGCTGTCGAAGTGGGCGCATTCGCCCGTCGGCACGGGTATCGTGCCCTTTGCCGAAGTGGCGCAGGTGCTCCGGGAGCTGGACCTGAAAATTCCGTCTGCATTGGAAATCATTTCTGACGAGGCTGACGCCGGTATTGTTTCCAGCCACAAGGCGCTGGCCCGACTGGGGTGGGACACCTGTCCGGTCAAGTGATCCCTGAATACTCAGTATTTTGAATTTGTTACGCGCGTGCAATGCGCCGGGAGGAAGTGCATGAGGGAATATGGCCTGCATATTGGTGGCCAGTCTGTCAAAACGGCAAAGCTTGCCGATGTGACAAACAAGTTTACCGGAGAAGTTTTCGCCAGAATCTGTGTGGGCACGGCAGACAATGTGCGCGATGCGGTGGATGTTGCGCGTGATACCCAGCGCATCCATCCGCTGACACCAACACAGATCCAGGCCATATTTGTGCGCGCTGCCGACTTGATCCGCGCGCGCAGGCAGACAATTGCCCGAACCATGGCATTGGAATCGGGCATGACGATCAAAGACGCACTTGGCGAAATTGAACGGGCAATACACACCCTTGTCTTGTCGGGCGAGGAGGCAAAGCGGATTTCCGGCCATGTGGTACCGATCCAATCCACGCCGGGCATGGAAAACCGAATGGCTTTTACTATACGGGTTCCTGTTGGTGTGGTGGGAGCGATCACGCCATTCAACGCGCCTTTCAACAATGTATGCCACAAGATTGCCCCGGCTATCGCCGCTGGCAATGCCATCGTGTTGAAGCCCGCACCTGCTACTCCTCTTTCGGCGCTTGCCTTTGTTGAAATTCTTGAAGAGGCGGGCTTGCCCGCGGGATTTGCCAATATTGTAACTGGCGATGCTGACGTGGGCGCGGCCCTTCTGGCGGATCAGCGAATTGGATTTTACAGTTTCACCGGTAGTGAAAAAGTCGGAGCCATCGTCAAGCGCGACAGCGGCTTTCGGCGGGTTGCGCTTGAATTGGGTAACAACTCGGCCTGCATTGTCTGCGCTGATGCCGATCTGGAACTGGCTGCTCCTCTGATTGTCAGAGGAGGCTACCGGAAGGCCGGTCAGGTGTGTGTTTCGGTGCAGCGAGTGTATGTGCATCGCAGTGTTGCCGCACGCCTGGGGGATATGCTTGCCAGCCATATTGCAAAGCTGAAGGTCGGTGACCCGCTGGATCCTGAAACGGATGTTGGCCCGCTGATCACGGCCGAGAAATGCGTGGAGCTTCTGGCATGGATTGACGAGGCCGTTTCTGCCGGAGCACGGATTGCTGCTGGCGGTCGCCGGCTGGACGGAAACATCATCGAGCCGACACTGCTTGTCGACGCCAGCCAATCCATGAGCGTCGTCTGCAAGGAAGTGTTTGGGCCAGTGATCTCGCTGGTGCCTTTTGGCGAGATCGACGAAGCGATTGATGCCGTGAATGACTCACCCTATGGCCTGCAGAGCGGCATTTTCACCACGAATATCGATGTTGCCTTCAAGGCGGCCCGCCGCTTGAATGTCGGTGGTGTCAACATCAATGAAACGTCCAATACACGTGGTGACATCATGCCTTATGGCGGCGTGAAACACAGCGGGTTTGGCCGTGAGGGCCCTTATTACGCCATTCGCGAAATGACTGACGAACGGCTCGTCATGATCAACCATCAGGAACAGTAAGATGCCTTCAGAAAACAAAGCAAAAACGCTGGTTATCACTGGTGGCGCCGGTGATATTGGCGGCGCGCTGATCACCGGGTTCCTGGCAAAGCACTATCAGGTCATTGCCGTGGATCGCGATCAGGCGCGCCTGGATGCTCTTGAAAAGCGAGATGGTCTGCACACAGTCGCGATTGATATTACCCAGGAAGACAAGGTTGCGGAGCTGTTTGAGAAGACCGTTCCGCAGATTGTGGGCGAGCTTGGCGTTCTGATCAATGGTGCAGGCGTGATGGTGCGGGCGACGCCGCACGAAACCACGTTTGAAGAATGGCGCCGTGTCATGAGTGTGAATCTGGACGCTGCCTTTCTGTGCGCGCGCGGGGCTGGCCGTCTCATGCTTCAGCAGGGTTATGGCAACATTATCAACATTGCATCCATGGCAGGCATAAAGGCGCTTGACCGTCGGGTGGCCTATTGCACCTCAAAAGCAGGCATTGCCCATATGACCCGTGTGCAGGCACTGGAATGGGGCAATCTCGGCATCCGGGTGAACGCCATTGCCCCGGGTTTCATTCTCGGGTCGATGAACGCCGATCTGCGCAAAGACCCCAGGCGCTATGAAGCCATGAACAGCCAGGTGCCAATGAACCGGTTCGGGCAACCGGAGGAACTGGTAGGGCCGGCCTTGTTTCTTGCGTCGGACGAATCCAGCTATATCAACGGCCATGTGCTTGCCGTTGATGGCGGGCTGCTTGTAACCTGACGCAGCAGCGCTCTGGCCTGTTAGCAAACCAACGGAGATTTTCGCCGCCCGGCGCGGCGGAAATGACTTTGTTGCCTCAGCCGACCATCATTTGACCCTGGCCCACGTCAAAGCATCATCCGCATATGCTGATCCCACAGGATCCAGATCGTGCCGCCGATGACGATGCTGATCATCAGCAAAGTCAGCAGAACAAGGCGCAGGTCATCGCGATGCGATCTTTCATGGTCGATATGAAGGAAGCACCGCAGGTGCACGGCAGTTTGCACCACCGCAAGCACGCCAAGGACTGCAAGCATATTTCCCGGAGGCAAAATCTTTAAGGCGACAAGGCAGAATGCAATGATGGTCAGCACCGTTGCCAGCACAAAACCAACGACATAGCTGCGCCGCTCGCGGTTTTCGTCTTCATGGCCCGTCGCATGCGCATCGTTCGAAGCATTGTTGGTCATGACACAACTCCGAACAGGTAGACGAATGTGAAGATACCCACCCAGACAACATCCAGCATGTGCCAGAACAGGCCAAGGCGCAGCAGACGCAGCTTGACGGCCCCGCTCACACCGAACACGCTGATCTGCACCATCATCACCAGCATCCAGACAAGACCTGCCGTTACGTGGGCAACATGCGTTCCGGTCAGCAGATAGTAGGCAGACAGGAACCCGCTGGTGCTGGGTGTCGCGCCATGCACGGTTGCCATGATGTAGTAGTCTCTAAGTTCCATGGCCACGAAGGCCGCGCCCAGCAGCCCGGCAACTGCCAGCCACAGGTGAAGGCGGGAAACATTGGCGCGATACTTCATTTCCAGCGTGGCAAAACCAAAGGCAAAGCTGGATCCGAGCAGCAGCATTGTTTCCAGAAATGCCGATCCGAGGTCAAAAACGTCGGCCGGCGTTGGCCCCTGCGCGATGCCCTGCACACTCATTGCCGCATAGGTGGCAAACAGCGCGCCGAAGATCACCAGATCCGCCATCAGGAACAGCCAGAAGCCGAACACGATTCCTTCAGCAGCGCGATGCGTTTCAGGGTCGGTGCTGCCGAGGTTGATGCCAGGGTGCAGGTTGCGGGTTCGAACCATGCTCATAGCGCCGCCCCCACAACGTGCTGCCCGCGCTCAGGCAGGTGCTGAAGAAGATCTGGTATTGCCTTGCCCCTGTTCTGCGGGCTCATCTCCAGATCCCGATTAACGCCGACGGCATCGCGGATTGCAGCCAGAAATGCCTCGTTTTCAGCTTTCAGCAATGATGCGGGTATGATCTTCATTGTGTTGGTAACGAATGAACGAGCAATAACGACGGCCCATAGTCCGATGAACGACACGATGACCAGCCACCAGATGTGCCAGACGAGCGCGAACGCCAGGGCCAGCGCTGCCAGTCCGATCAGCGGTGCTGACATGGAATTTCGAGGGATCTCGACATCCTCATAGGCCTTTGGCGGCTGATAGGCGATGCCGGCCTCTTTATTCTCGGCAAAGGCATCACGCGAAGTGACCACCGGAATGACCGCAAAATTGTACTCGGGTGGCGGTGAGGGGATGGACCATTCCAAAGAGCGCCCGTCCCATGGATCTCCCAGTGGCACTGCAAGTTCCTGCCGATCTCGATAGGACACAATGACCTGCACGATGAGATAGGCCACTCCGGCCATGATCAGCAGAACTCCGAGCATGGCCACCGCAAAGTAAGGCAGGTACGCCGGCTCGGACCAACTGATCGTGCGACGTGTGGCCCCGGTCATGCCAATGAAGTAAAGCGGGAAGAAAGCCAGAATGAAGCCGGGCGCAAAACACCAGAAGGCGCGCCGGCCCATTGCCTCGTCCAGCCTGAAGCCGAACACTTTCGGGAACCAGTAAATGTACCCGGCAAAAAGCCCGTACAAGACGCCCGGAATGATCATGTTGTGGAAATGCGCGATCAGGAAGAGCGAGTTGTGCACCTGAAAGTCCACTGTGGGATTGGACAGAAGAATGCCGGTCATGCCGCCGATGATGAAAACGACGATGAAGTAGATATGGAAAAGCATCGGCGTTGTGAGACGGATGCGCCCGCGGAACATTGTCAGCATCCAGTCATAGATTTTCACGCCTGTTGGAATGCCGATGATCATCGTGCCGATGCCGAAGGCGACGTTGACTGCCGCGCTTTGCCCCATCGTGAAGAAGTGATGCAGCCAGACAAGAAACGAGACGAAGGCTATGCCGATTGTTGCATAGACGAGCGAGCGATAGCCGTAGAGCTTCTTGGCCGAAAACGTGGGCACAATTTCAGACCACATTCCGTAGACCGGCAGAATGAGAATGTAGACCTCGGGATGGCCGAACAGCCAGAAAAGATTGGCATAGTTCATCATGTTGCCGCCATTGGAATTGGTGAAGAAGTTGAATTCCAGATAGCGGTCCAGTGCCAGCATCGTGGTGGCAGCGGTCAGCGGTGCCAGCGCGAAAAGCATGAGTGCCGAGGCGCAAAGCGTGGTCCACGAGAACAACGGCATCTGCATCAGCGTCATGCCGGGGCAGCGGTTTTTGTAGACTGTTGCCAACAGGTTGATGGCCGTCATGGTTGAGCCGATGGTGCTGAGCGTGACCGCCCAGATCCAGTAGTCCACCCCCACGCCGGGACTGTATTCCAGCCCGGTGTAGGGCGGATAGGCCGACCAGCCGCCGGTGGAAAACTCGCCAAGCACCAGAGACGCCATGACCAGCACGGCACCTGCGGCCGTGAGTGCCAGGGAAATGGCATTCAGCAGCGGAAACGTGACATCGCGAGCGCCGATCTGCAGCGGCATGATGTAATTCATGAAGCCGGTGATCATTGGCATTGCCACGAAAAAGATCATGATCGTGCCGTGCGTGGTGAACAACTGCGCAAAATGATCCGGCGCCAGATACCCTGCGCCGTCATAGGCCGCCAGTTGCTGCGAGCGCATGACCCCGGCCTCGATGACGGCACGCACAAACATGACAATGGCCAGCACGATGTACATGATGCCGATGCGCTTGTGATCCAGGCTTGTCAGCCAGTTCTTCCACAGCGGCACCCACCACCCCATGACGGAAAGAAGCGCCACAACGCAAATAGCGCCCAGAATGACGATGCTGCCTGCGCCAAATGCCACAAATTCACTGGATGAAGGGTTTTCAAATGCGCCAGTGAACACAAAGGAATCCCAGCGCAGCTTGCCGAATATCATGTCCCAGTTCATTGCTGCGCCCCCATCGTGCCGTGCTGATGTGGCGCGGCTTCACCCGCGCCGTGTGGTTGGTCGTGCGCTCCGTGAGAGTGGGGGGTATCGACCATACTGGGTGAAAAACTCGCAACAATGCGACGAAACAAACCTTCCTCAAAGCCTGAGTAGAAAACCGGATCCTGAGTTACGGAGGGCTTCGTCAACTCGCTGTAGCCAGCCCAGTCCAGCGTCGTGCCGGAGGTTTTTTGCGATTCAACCCATTGCGTAAAGTCGTCTGGTGCCAGCACCGCGGTGGTGAAGGACTGGGTTGCAAAGCCCGTGCCATTATATTGGGTGTTGCGGCCTACATATTCCCCCGCCGCATCAGCCAGAAAATTCAACTGTGTCTGCATACCGGCCATTGTGTAGATCTGCCCTGCCAGTTGCGGAACCATGAAGGATTGCATGACCGTGCCGCTGGTGAGGCGTAAGGTCACCGGCCGGCCTTCCGGAATTGCGAGATAGTCAATTGTTGCAATTCCCTGCTGCGGATAGAGAAACAGAAATTTCCAGTCGAGCGTCACAACCTCAACCTCGAGAGGATCTTCGCCAAGCGGCTTGTAAGGGTCGAATTTGAAGGTGTAGCTCCACAGGGCAATGCCCAGAAATGCGACGATGACAACCGGGAAACCCCAGATTGTCGCCTCCACAGTTGCATTGAATTCCCACTTCGGCCTGTAGGCACCTTTGCCGCCGCGCCGATATCGAATGAGGAGTATGGGAACTGCGATGAAGATTGGCACCAGAACCAGCATCATGATGGCAACAATGACGCCAAAATGGTGGATTTGCGCCTGAGCAATCGGCCCTGCTGGTTCGATGAATCCTCGGGGCGAAGATGGCCCGGCAGCGTAGGCGCTGTGCGACCAGACCAAAGCTGCCGCCGCAAGAAGCGCAGCGCTGCCGCGGCTGGCTATTCCCCGGGCAAATTGCCACAATGCCATATGTCCCCCGACACCATATCTGCCGATCGGCACCGACTTCTTGCTGGTCGGCTGTTGCATCTCGGATTTAGTCTGCTGCGGCTAGCCGCAGTGAATTCCTGATGGCCGGACAAAGCCGTCCAGTCATAATGAGACTAGTCTAATGTATAAATGACAGTAAAATCTTCCAAAAAACTTTTGTGCTGGTGATGCCGGAGATTTGTCGCTTTTCGACCGCGACACAAATCTTTGCCATCACGTGGCACGCTGTCATTCATCTTTCGGTCTAGTCACTATGGCCAAAATACGGCAAATTAGAACCGTTGCAATAAAATAGTTGCACGGCGCATTGAAATTCTCCAGTCTCAACAGGGGCTTCGGGACACAGCGTCGGGGGAAAGATAAGTTGGCGAACCAGATCTCCCGCAGAAATCTTCTTAAACTTGGCACATTTGCCGGCATCACCGTGCTTCTCGCCCGTGCCCCTGCCGCAGGGGTGGAGATGAATTCCGGTCCATCATCCACGGGCTGGATCGGCGGTGATGGCAAGGCGCAGTTTCGCTGGGATGCGATACGAAAAGTCACGGGGCAAAAGAACTTTGCACGCGACTATCGCGCCCGGGATCTGGCGGGATGGCCCAAGCAACAGAGCTATGCCTTCATGCTGAAGGCTACGCAGGCGGCTCGCACATTTGAGGGCGTCAACCTTGCTGTTCTGGGTGAAGATCTGCAGCCGGATCGGCTGCTTTTGCAGGAGGATCTTGATGCTGACGGGCTGAACATCCCGCAGGATTCCGACATGGGCAAGGGCTTCTACGGCGTGAACATTCTGGTGCCGAAGGGGCAGACGCCGCCGCTCCTGGGACACCCCGTTGCTATCCTCATCTATCAGTATTTCGCCCGGTTCGAGGCTGCGCGTCGAGTTCTGCAGTTTGATGAGTCCGCTGTTTTGTATGGCGCGGAAACAGGGCCGCGCCCTCCGGCCAATTATGGTGCAGGCCGGTTTATCCGTGTTGCGGGGCAAACGCCTTACGATCCGCCGGTCTTTTCCAGCTTTCAGGACGCTGCCATCAAGGGCGGCTTTCGCGGCAATACGCCTGTCTGGCCGCCTTTGGCACCAGAAGGCGAGGTGCAAATTCCACCTGTGCTGCGAAAAGACCGGGGCGGCGGCTTCGTAACAGCGCTGCAAGCAGCCGACGAAAAGCCGGATACTCAGGGGCGCGGCATGGACGCCGCGGCTCAAATTCAGAGTGATATCGAGGCTGCGCGGGTTGATCCGGCCAAACTTGTCATGGAGCGTCACGGCTTTTCACAGTCCATCGATCCTTGCGCCATGGAGCCTGACAACTGCAATGCCTGGTACGACAGTGCCAGTCGGACTTTGCACATCCTCACAGCCACGCAATCCCCCGCTGGTATTGTCAGCGGCGTAACCGCAATGATGAAGGACAACAAGGCATTTCCCGTGGAAACGCTGGTGCTGATGACGGGCTCAACCGTCGGCTACGGCTCCAAGGATTATTCGGTATTTCCATTTTACGCCGTCGCTGCCGCCTTTTATGGAAACGGGTTGGCGGTGCGCATTGCAAATGACCGGTATGAGCAGTTTCAGATGGGAATGAAACGGCATTCCATGGAAATGGATGTAACCATCACCGCGGACCGCCAGAGCGGCAAGTTCGAAATTCTCAAAGGTATTTACAATTGCAATGGCGGCGGGCGGGAAAACCTTTCTGTCGCTGTGTCGCATGTCGGCGCGCGCGGCGCGCAATCACTCTACTACTTCCCGAAATCCGACCTCACAGCGCTTGCCATGGCAACGCCGGCAGTCGAGGCGGGGTCGATGCGCGGCTTCGGCTCTCTTCAATCCATGGCCTTGACTGAAATCATGGTGGATGAAATTGCCGAAGAACTGGACATGGATCCAATGGAATTGCGGCGGCGAAACGCCTTGCAGCCTGGCGAGCCAAATACCCAGGGCGGGGTTGCGGCAGGGGACATGCGCCTTGTTGAAATGCTGGATAAGGCTGCGGCGCACCCGATCTGGCGCGACAGGGCAGCCCGAAAAACCGATTATGAGGCGGCCAATCCCGGACGCCTGTACGGTGTCGGGTTTGCTCAGGTTCAGCAGGTTTACGGCTCAAGCGGGGTTCCAACTGCCCTTGTGCTGGAGTTTGATGCTGAAGGGCAGTTGACCATGCGTCACTGCGTGCAGGAAATAGGCACGGGTGCAACGACCGCCCAGCAGGTCATGGTCTGGCAGGCGCTTGGCAAAGCGCCGGATGTGGTTGAGTTCGGGCTGACCGAGTTTGCTCAGCTTCCCCTGCACACCAGTTATGCGGACCAGAAGCGGCAGGATGAGCTTTCGCAGACCGATCCGTTCTGGACACCTGCGCTGATACCGGACATGAGCTCATCAAGCAGCGTTTATTATGTCGGCTTCGGCACAAGGCAGGCAGCGCGCTTTCTGCTGGAGCACAGCCTGTGGCCAGCCGCCCGCTCGATCTGGAGCAAAGGACAGGCCGGGGGCGCAATATCCAGTTTCAACGTCGGGTTTTCAGACATCCGCGTCGGGCCGGATGGGCTGGGCGGTGCAGGAATGCGGCCAATTCCGTTTGTTGAGCTTGCTCGCGAAGCGCATGCTCTCGGCCTCATTACCGGAGTTGCGGTGCACGCCTATAGCTGCTGGGAATGGGCGCGTGCGCAGTTCGACATACCCGGCATTGGCCTTCGCGATCTGCCGGTCGATGCATTGGCCGTTCAATATGGAAACGGTGCGCCGGTTGAGTTGAAATCCCGTATGACAACGCGAGGCTACGACTTCATCAAACGCCAGCGGGCCACCTATCCGCCAACCGACCGGAGCCGGGCCGGGCCAACAACCTACACCCCCGCTGCCTGTCTGGTTGAGTTGAACGTCAACAGCTTCACCGGGCAGGTGCAGATCATGCGCCACCATATGATCATCGACCCCGGCACCATGATTGTGCCGGAACTTGTATCCGGGCAGGTGCAGGGCGGGACGGCCATGGGCATCGGCCACGCCTTGCTGGAGGAACTGCCGTTGTATGATGACGGGCCCGGCAACGGGACCTGGAATTTCAACCGTTATGTGTTGCCGCGAGCTGGCGACGTCGCGGTATGGGCGCAGACGATCGATTATCTGCCGCCGCTTTCCGAGACATCGCCACCCAAAGGTATGGCAGAGCTTGGCATGATCCCGATTGTGCCAGCGACGGCCAACGCCGTGGCCCACGCGGTTGGCAAGCGATTTTACGAATTTCCGATCACGCCGGACAAGATCACGAGGGCCCTGCAATGAGCATCGAGACCCGCCCGCTGCAACTGACGATCAATGGAAAAAGCGTCGCCATGGACGCGGTGCCGGTTGGCATGCCGATGATCGATTTTCTGCACGAATATCTTGACCTGACAGGGACCCATTTTGGCTGTGGTCAAGGTGTTTGCCACGCCTGCACTGTGGTGGAAACGCATGGTGATGGCAGCACGAGCGAAAGCCGCACCTGTATTTATGATGCGCATTTCTTTTCCGGAAAATCGATCGTTACAATTGAAGGCCATGCGGATGCGGCAGGTGACGGAGAAGCGCAGCTAACGGCAGTTCAGCAGGCATTTATCAGGAATTTTGCCTTTCAATGCGGCTATTGCACACCGGGCTTTGTGGCGGGTGCCAGCGTTTTCATAGATGCTCTGAAACGGCAGCCAGTGCAAAGAGCTGATCTGGAAACCGCCATTGAACAAGCTCTTTCCGTGCATATCTGCCGATGCACCGGCTATGTGCGATATTACGAAGCTGTGCGAGCTGTTGCGTTGGAAACTCCCGGCTGCGTCATCGGGGCTGATGACCAATGAAGCAGCATCGGTTTCGCAACAGCATATTTGTGCTGGTGGTCCTGGGCTGTTCGGCAGGTCTGGCCATTCTGGCGGGTGCATTTCGGCAGTCGGCGGTTGCACCGGCGGCAGAGCAGCCGCTGACGGCGCAGCAAATGGCCGATCTGGCACCGCGTGGACGTGAACTGGCACTTGCGGGTGATTGTTTTGGCTGCCACTCGTTGCCGGAAGGGCCTATGGCGGCCGGCGGCGTGGCCATACCCACGCCATTTGGCACCGTTTATTCAACCAATATCACGCCGGATACCGTACACGGGATCGGCAGTTACAGCCGGGCAGATTTTCACCGGGCCTTGCGGGATGGGGTCGCAAAAGGCAGAGGCAACCTCTATCCGGCGATGCCGTTCGTCTTTACACATATTACCCGGCCGGATGATCTGGATGCGCTGTACGCATACATGATGAGCATCCCGGCTCTGCCGGTGGCCAACCTTGAAAACACCGGCGCATTTGCTTTGCCGGTTCGCCCTTTCATGAATTTCTGGACCCTGCTCAATTTTCCGGACAGATCGGCACCGGACAATCCCGAACGCTCCGAGGCTTGGAACCGGGGTGCCTATCTGGTCGAAGGGCTTGCGCATTGCGGCGCGTGCCATTCGCCGCGCAATTTCATGATGGGTGTGGAGTTTGATCGTGCGCTTCAGGGCGGCGACGTTGACGGCCTGGATATTCCGGACATAACCGCGCAAGCGCTGGCCCGGCGCGGCTTTGATGTGGCGACGCTTGCGAGCTATCTGGCAGACGGGGTCGCGCCGCAGGGCACTTCCTTTGCCGGAATGCAGACGGTAACGCATTTTTCCACTGGCGCTATGGAGGCCGCAGATGTCCATGCGGTTGCAACCTATCTCCTGACGGATGCCAGTGGGCAGATTGCTGAACCAGCCGCCCCGCCACAACCTTTGCCGGAAGCGGCACAGCCCGTTGCCGGCAGTGCAATGGATCGTGGCAGGCTTGCCTATATTTCAGCATGTGCCGGCTGCCATGGCGTGAGCGGTCAGGGAATACCCAATGTGGCTCCTGCTATGCATGGAAATGGCATAGTCGCCATGACCGAGCCGAAGGATGTTATCAACGTTGTGTTGAACGGTATTCCCACACAAGCCATGGGCAACGGCCAGCGCATGTATGCCATGCCGCCTTTCGCGCATGTGATAGAAGACAGTGAAATTGCCGATCTTGTAACGTGGATGCGTGCCGAATGGGGCGGGCAGGCGGTGCCGGTTACCGAGGCTGAAGTTGCCGCACAGGAAACGGCGGTTCAGTGAACTGCCGAACCTGTGCCGGCATTTATCCTTCCTGGTTTGCAGGCTGCATTTGCACCAGAACATGGGTGATCAGATCAAAAGCATTGGCAACAGCCTGGTCGGACTGCGTGTCGAACGGTAGCTGATCGAGCCGGGCAATATCTGCAACCCGGCTTCGGCCGGCCATGTTTTGTCCGTTGGTGGCCAGATTGGCCAAAGCGGTTCGGATGGCCTGAAGTCTGATAATGTCCTGATCACTGGGCGGACTGTCCCGAAAATGCCGGGCGAGCAGTCTGGCGGAATGCGCCAAGGTGTAACTGCGACCGAGTATCCGCCGTGTTCCTGCCTGCGCCATACCAAGATTCCAGACGCTGCGCATGGAGCCGATTGCGGTTAAAATATCCGCCCGCGATTTGTCCAGCGCGTTCGCCGCGGCCATTATGGCAGTTCGCTCAGCCTGCCCCTGTGAAGCAATGATCGCCTGCATCAACTGGTCCAGCGATTTCAGAAAATGCTCGATTGCGCTGCTGGATTGCTGGCTGGTGCCAAGCGGCAGAACGGCCAGTGACACAAATATGCCGGCAGCGGCGCCAATCGCCGTTTCTTCCAGTCGAAGGACCAGAAGCTCAGGTGTGAATTCGCCGATCAGCCCGTAGACCAGGCAGAGAGTGATTGTGATGAAGAAAGTCATCGCGCTGTAGGAAATGGAAATCAGGTAGAAGGCTGCGAAGATTGAAATTGCTACCAATGGCAGCGTCCATTCAATTTGACCGTGAACCAGCACAGCCAGGCCGATGCCGACACAAATCCCCAAACCTGTTCCAAGGGCGCGGTTCAGGCCTTTTACCGCAACATCTCCGCGCGATTGTGTGTTGGTGAAAATAAGAAAGGCGGTCATGACCGCCCAGAACCAGCGGTCGGGAGAAAGCGCCAATCCGCCTGCCATGGCAATGGCCGATGCAAAAGTCACCTGAACTGCCTGCCGAAATACACTATCCTTCAGCCAGCCGCCAGAAGCTGGAAAGAACGTGATTTTTCCCGAAGCGGATGTTGCGGAAATGGCAGGAAAAGTTGCTGGCATGCGCGTTGCGGCCTGTTCCACACTGGACAGGCTGTCGGCCAAAGTCTCAAGGGTTCTGCCCAGGTTCCGGCTCGTTTCAGCATCATTCTGGCCATTGAAATGCAAGGCTGTCGCCACGGCACTTTCCAGTGCCAGATGCAGGTCAAACAGTTGCACAGCCATGGTTGAAAGCTCGCTGTGGGAACTGGCAGCAGCGTCCAGTGGCAAATAGCTCTCACACAAAAGAATTGCATCTCTGGCCCGGTGTTCAAGCATCAGGACCTGCTGCACCTCGACATGGGTCCATTTGCTGGTCGATTTTTGCTCTATTGTATGGTGCAGCTTGCGAGACAGCGAGACGGCAATGTCCAGGATGATCCTGAAGTCATGTGCGGGCCGTTCCGGCATGACAAAGTTGCGCACAAAATGCGCAATCACCCCGGAAAGGGTCAGCGCAATGGCTATGTCACCAAGGTCAGTGTCCGGAGCTTTGACAAAAGCGCCAACCACACTGCACATGAAGGTGAACAGTCCAACGCCCTGCCAACGCGTTCCAAACCTGCGTGCATAAACCGCCAGAAAAATCACGATGAGAAGCAGGATATTCACATAGAGCAGCGAATGCTCGACCAGTGACATTGCAGCTATGGCCGTGAAGGCGCTGAGCGCAGCATACAGCCGGGTGACAGCCCGAGCTTCGGCAGTCGTATCCTTGATTGCGACAGCACCCTGCAAGGCCGTTATCATCGCCATGGCGTAGGCGGCTGCCGGCATTGGATACCAGTAATGCAGCAAAAACAGCGCAGAACATACGGCAACCACCGTCATGAGAACCCTGCAGGCGGTGCGAAGACGCACCATGCCAGGATCGGAGCCGAGCAGATTGAGCCTGAGGTCTGACACAACCGCCTTTCGGTGAAACAGGCTCGGACCGGGCATGATTTTAAACGTGAACCCTAAAAACTGCGCTCGAAGCGCAAGAGGCCTGAAGTCTGGTCGCTTGCAGCAATGCCGGTGAAATCGACATTGGTATAAGTGACTTCGGCAAGCACACTCATATTGGTCGTCAGATCGTAGCCGATGTCACCCACCAGAGCCCAGTATTGGCCTTTTTCATAATTCAACGCCGCCGCGCCGGGCGCAAAAAAGCCGTAGTCGAAAGTTTTGCCATAACGGCCTGCGGCTGCAAGTGTCAGCCGGTCAATTTTCTGCGAAAAGCCGGCGCCGATCGACCATTCCAGAACAAGCGGAACGGCGCCCGGCCGAGGATCTTTGAGGGTGGGATTGTTTGGCAGCACGCCCGGCGCCGTAGTGAAGCCGGATATCGTGGCGTAGCTTGTCGGGTCCGACGCCCAATGCCCATCAATCTTGATGGTTGAATCATGGCTTAGAAGACTGTCCAGCCGCAAGCCCGCCTTGACGGCCACCGCCTCGCCATGGCGGCTCAGGATGTCTGTTTGTATACCGGGCAGAAAACGAGCAAAGGCAAGATCATCAGCATCAAAGGATTCGTCGTAGACTGCAGCAAGATAAGCGGCACCCCATGTGCCGGAATATGCGAGCTTGGCCTGCGGTATGGCTGAGAAGGAGCCTCGCTCACTATCCTCCAGGCCCAATGTCAGCGAAAAGCCGTCATGGGAAAATGTGTAATTGATCTGATTGGTGTTGACGTCGCCAACCGCCAGAGAATTGTCCGTTGGCAGCCCATCCTCTATGCCGCCGGTTTCAGAAGCCCAAAGCGTGTCGGTGTAGCCAGCCAGAAAGCCGCCCAGTTGCATATAGGCCTGCTTCATAATGAAACCGTCCGGGTTTCCTGAGCCATCGCTTTGGGCCTGAAGCTGCACAAAAGCGCGCAGGGTGCCCAGATCTGTCGGTTCACGCACGTCGAAGTTGAGCCGGGCTCGCGCGGTTGGTGAAATCTGGTAGTCGTCGCCTTCGGTGTTTACGGCAGGGCTGCCGGCATAATTATACTGGTATCGGATATAGCCGCTGGTTTTCAGGCAGGTTTGTGTGCCGGGGATGGAAATGAAGCCCGCGCCAAACACTGAGCAAATGCGCAGGTAATCGGCGTTGTCATCCGCAATCGGCGCTACCCCATCGGCGGCATGGGCAATGTGGCCCGGCGCGAAAATCAGAATTGTCGCTACAAGCAGAGTTGCCGGATTTTGCGCCATCAGGTCCCGGTGCCTCCTTCAGAAGCGCCTCTGAAAAGATTCAGGCCCAGGCTGAGTGCGGCAGCTTTGACGGCAGCCTGACCGCGGACACTGTTTCCTGCCGGGTCCAGCCCGGGTGAAAAAGCTGCAATTGCAAGCTTGCCGGGAGCAATGGCAAGCACACCGCCACCGACACCACTTTTGCCCGGTAGCCCCACGGTGTAGGCCCAGTCACCGGAGCCGGTGTAAAGGCCCTCCATCATCATCTCGGCAAGCACGTGGTGGACATAGGCTTCCTTGATAACGCGCTTTCCGCTGAGCGGATTGACCCCACCGGCAGCCAATGTGCTGCCCATGGTGGCAAGGTCCAGTGTGCTGACAAGTGTGGAGCATTGGCGTGTGTAAACATCTACCGCCCGCATCGGGTCGCTGTAGCAGGTGCCTGCGCTGAACAGCAGCCACGCAATTGCCCTGTTGTGAAAATTCGTCGACTGTTCTGATGTGTTGATCTCGTCGCTCATGGTCAGCGGCCTGCCGGCAAAGGCACTTTGGCAAGCCAGGATCTTGCCGAAACAATCGTCTGCACTTTCCCCTGGCACCAGACTGACGGTTGCTATTGCGCCAGCATTGACCAATGGCGAAAGAGGTTTGTCATTGTTGAGTTCAAGCGCCATCACCGAATTGAAGGGCAGGCCGGTTGGACTGTCGCCGATTTTGTCTCGCACCTCGTCCGGTCCGATCGCGTCCATGACCAGCGCCAGTGTGAACACTTTTGAAATCGATTCAATGGCAAAGCCATAATCGTGGTCGCCCGCCTTATGAACCTCGCCACCGGCAGTCACAATGGCAACTGACATCAGGTTCGGGTCGATGGACGCAAGGTAGGGAATGTAATCGGCATTCATACCACCGCTGGCTGCCAGACCGGCATCCATTCCCGCGCGCACGGCGTCTGCATAAGTGCTGACCGACTTTGCGTCTTCCGCCATGGTCACGTGTCCTTCCGGCCGGGATGTTTCAATGGCAGCAGGTGATGGGAGCCACGGGCTCGTGGATGCATCCAGAAGTGGTTGGGCGGCGCATTGGTTGTCGTGACGGGTACGAGGGTTGCCTCTGGACGTTTGCCGCGCTTGGTGTGCAGAGCGTAAACGATGAAGGGAATAACGAGCACGATAATAAAGCTCGAAACCAGCAGCATGACATAGGTTCTGTCAGCTTCGATGCCGGCCAGCCCGCTGGGCGGGAAGAACGAGATGACAAAGGCGAGGGCCGAGACAACAAAGCCGGATCCTGCAACGAGCAGTTTTACGCCCTTGCCGCCGGGGATGTTGTAGGAGCGCTTCTTTTCCGGGTGTTTCAGCACCAGAACCATATATCCCAGAAACAGCAGGAAATAGGTGATGAGATACAGAACAACGGTCAGTGCCAGCGCGATCAGGAAGGACATGTTGCTGCCGCCGGCCCCGAGTGTCAGCACCACAATGGCGACCGAGGTGAGGCAGAGCTGGAAACCGACGAGTGCAACCGGCACACCATTGCGATTAACTTTGGCCATAAATGCGGGCAGGATGCCGTGCTGCGCGGTGACATACATTCCGCGCGACGGGCCGACGATCCACGAGGTGATTTCTGCCACGACGCCCAGCACAAGAAGCGCCGCGATGATGCGAACCGCCCATTCAAAAGCCGCGCCATATGGCAGAAGCAATGCCTCGAAAGTCTGCACGACACCTGAACTTAGGTTGATCTGATCGCCAGGGATAACGGCGGCAACGGACAGGCCACCGATAGAGCTCAACCCGATCGCGGCAATCATCAGCAGGAACATTGCCAGAGGGTAGTCGCGCGCCGGATTGCGCATCTCGTTGACATGTGTGGCCGACGCCTCCACCCCCATATAGCTCAGGATGAATGCAACGAAGACCACGAGTGTGCTGATCTGGGTGAAGTCCGGGATGAATGTCTGTGCACTCATCTCGATTTCAAGCGGTGCACCGCTTGAAAGATGCAGAATGGCCAGAAGAACCAGAATGCCGGCTGGCGCCAGAATGCCGGCAAGAAATCCGGTTTTTGCAATGCTGGCCGTGTATCGGGTGCCGCCAAGCTGCGTCAGCGCAAGACCCCAGACAATGATCAGGGCGGCGGTCATCTTGATAACCGGATCGTGGTTCAGCGCCGGCCAGTTCAGGATGTATGAGAGAGCGCCCAGCACAAAATACAACATCGGAATAAATCCGACGGCGATTTCAAGATAGGCAAAGGAAATCGCAGCAAAGCCCCAACGCTCGCCCAGCGTGTTGCTGACCCAGGCAAAAACGCCGCCTTCCTCCCAACCCTCCACCGTGGCCATTTCCGCAGCGCAAAGAGCCACCGGAATAAACCAGAGAAGACCACCCGCCAGAAGAAAGAAAACCAGACTAAAACCGGACGTGGCGAATGTAGGATATTCATAAACCGCCATAACCATGGAAGCTGTGATGGCAAAAAAGCCAAACAGACCAAGCTGTTTGGCCTGTGTTCCGGATGCAACTTTTTCCATGATTGCCCTTATTTGCAGAGATTTGCTGAAAAGCGAAAGGCTGGAGGCCGGTTACGGCAGAAGATGTAGATCTGCCTTCACTTTGCCACAATTCGTGCGGTTTACAACCATCAGATGAAAACTATCACTGTGAGTTGTGTCGGCGAACCTGAACCCGCGGCCGAAATCAGGGTGCGGCAGCAATCAGCAGAAACACAAAGAAGATAACCAGGTGCACACAGCCCTGCAGGATGGTGGTTCGCCCCGTTGCAAGGGTGATTGTGCACACCATCAAGGTCAGCACGACCTGCACGACATGGTCCTGTTCAAGCCCGAGCGTGATTGGCCTTTCCATCAAAATGGAAATGACGGCAACGGTGGGAATGCTGAGGCCAATGCTGGCCAGTGCCGAGCCGAGCGCCAGATTGAGACTTGTCTGTATGCGATTGGCGCGCGCAGCCAGATAGGCTGTCGTGCCTTCCGGCAACAGAACCACTGCCGCGATCAACACGCCGATCAATTCAGAGTTGAGTCCGGCAGACAAAACGGCCGAACTGACCACAGGCGTCAGATCTTCCGCCAGCACGATGACCATGACAAGCGCTAGAACCAGCACTGCCGCGCTGATCAGCGTGGCGCGACTGGTGGGGCGGGCATGCGGGGTCGCCTGTTGTATGTCGGTGAAGTATTCGCGGTGGCGCACCGTCTGAACGAAGATGAAAAGGCCATACAGGACCAGCGAGACCGCAGCCACAAAGCCCAGTTGCATGGTTGAATAGTACGGCCCCGGCACGGCAAGTGTGTAATTTGGCAGGATAAGGGTCAGTGTTGCCAGTGTGGCAAGAACCGCCAGGGCTGCGGTGGAACCGGAATTGTGAAACTCCTGCTCTCTGTGCAGCAGGCCACCCACCAGCAGACACAGGCCGACAACGCCGTTCAGCACAATCATGAAGGTTGCAAACACAGCGTCGCGGGCAATCTCTCCGCCCTCGGGAGAGCCGGACAGCATGATTGATACGATCAACGCAACTTCGATGATTGTGACGGCAATCGCCAGAATGATAGACCCGAAGGGTTCGCCAATCCTGTGCGAAATGACCTCTGCGTGCTGAACCGCCGCAAACACGCTGCCAATCAGAAACACTGCCGCAAGAACGACAAACGCCGCTGCGGACGCTTCCACAAGGTGGAATGCGTGAGCCGCAGCAACGAGAACAGCCCCGGCGATGCAGAGCGTAGGCAAATGCCGCAAAGGCGATTGACCGGACGCGGTCATTTTTGAGAAATGCCGCTAGTTAAGGGCGATCTCGACAATATCTCTGACCCAGTCCTCCGGGCTGACGCCCGCTTCACGCGCCTTCTGCGTTACGGAATCCATCGTTGCCGGATCAAACGTCACGTTCAGGATAATGCCATCCGCACTTTCCAGCCCGTATGCAATGTGGGTGACCCGACCTGCAAAACGCGCGACCAGTTGGGTTTTATCTGAGTCGGCTAAGCTGGCATCATCGGCAATAACCGGGCAATATGCAGCGACCAGACCATTCACGGTCAAGAGCGGGGACACGCCCTCCGAGTGCAGCCTGGTCACAGCTTCCACCAGCAGGCCCGGATTATCAAACGCCTCGCCGGAGGTCAGGATTGATTGAATAACAGTCTGCTGTGCCGGCGCTACATCTTCTGCGGGGCAGGAAAAGCTGGACTGCGCGGCTGCCGGAGTGCCCGACAGGAGCACAGAAAATGCCGTGCCCGCCAGAATGCTGAGCGCTGATTGTTTTCCAAACATAATGAAACCCCCGTTATTGACTGCAGCACGCTTTGACGTTGATCCTGAAAACCACATTCACACCTGCTCTAAGCCATCTTAATAAGAAATTCTACCGGTGGATGTGGACTCAAGTTGGGTTGGTAGCTAGTAGTGTTTGTACTTCTGCGGCTAATGATCCTGACATGGAGGGGCAATCGTGTCGTTTCGGCTGTCCGGACGGTATAGCTATTTTTCAAACAATCATGCGAATGTTGCATGCGGATGTCACAGTGACGCCGCGCTGAGAGTTTGTGCTGTCGTCGCCTCCGGACTGACGCGCCGATCTGTCCTTGCCGGGGCGCTTGCAGGCATGGCGGCGGCCTCAATCGGCAAGGGCTTGGCCATTGCAAATCCGAACCGCCGGGTGAGGCTGACAAACGTTCGGATCTTTAACGGCCATTCTCCAGACCTTCTGAGCGGACGGGACATCCTGATCGAGGGTGGACAGATTGCGGATCTCATTGCTGCCGATGCAGTTGTGAATGATGCTGATCATGTCGATTGTGCAGGCGGCGTTGCAATGCCGGGCATGATCGACGCGCATTGGCACAGCTTCTTGGCGGCGTTGCCGCAAACCGTCGCCATGTCTGCCGATGCGGGTTACCTTCATTTGCTGGCCACGCAGCAGGCGGAAGCAACGTTGATGCGTGGCTTCACCACAGTCCGCGATCTCGGTGGCCCTGCATTCGCGCTCAAGCGTGCGATCGACGAGCGCCGTTTTGTCGGGCCGCGCATCTATCCATCCGGTGCAATGATTTCGCAGACCTCCGGCCACGGTGATTTCCGCCCGCGTTTCGAAGGTGCCCACACGGCAATGACGCCTTTGAGCCCGGCAGAAGAGATTGGTATTTCCATCATATCGGATGGCGTGCCGGACATGCTGCGGCGGACACGCGAGCAATTGCTTCAGGGCGCCAGTCAGATCAAGGTCATGGTCGGCGGGGGTGTGTCATCCCGTTTCGACCCGCTTGACACGATGCAGTTCACGCCTGACGAAATCCGGGCCGCGGTGGACGCTGCGCGTGACTGGGGCACATATGTCTGCGCCCATGTCTACACGCCGGAAGGCATAGCACGGGCGCTGGACTGCGGCATCCTCAGCATAGAGCATGGGCAGCTTGCTGATGCAGAGGCTGCTCGTCGCATGGCCGATGCCGGTGCGTGGTGGAGCCTGCAACCATTTCTGGCGGATGAAGATGCCAACCCGCAGGCCAGCGAAGCCGCACAGGCGCAGCAACGGATCATTGCCCAGGGCACCGTTCGGGCTTTTGAGCTTGCCCAACGCTTTAACGTTAAAACGGCAGTTGGAACGGATATTCTGTTCAGCCCGGCGAAGGCCGCAACTCAAGGGCGGCAGATCGCGAAGATCGCGCGCTTCATGTCGCCGGTGGATGTGTTGCGTCTTGTTACCGGTGCCAATGCAGAGCTTCTTGCCATGTCCGGTCAACGCAACCCCTATCCCGGTCGTCTGGGTGTGATTGAAAAGGGAGCATTGGCTGATTTGATTGTCCTCAATGGAAACCCGCTTGAGGACATTGAATTAATTGGACAGCCGGACAGAATTGCGTTGATCATGAAGGACGGTGCAATCCACAAGAATGAGTTGGCGCAGTGACGGATGCTTATGGCAGAGAGGCAGCAGGGATAAAGTCCGGCTGGTGGAAGCTCCTGATCGCGGCTTTTTTTACGTCTGTGCCATTGCTGATGAGTGGTTGCACAGGCAATTCGTCGCCGCTTGTTCCTATGGCAGGAGCGTATTTCCCGTTCTGGCTGATTTGTGTTGCGGCGGGCGTTGTGGGCGCCGTGCTGGTGCGTGTCCTGTTTGTCCGCCTCGGCATTGATGAAGGCTTGCCGCTCAGGCTTCTGGTTTATTGCGCAGTCGCGGCGATCATCGGTTTCGCGCTCGCAATTTTTGTTTTTGGGCGTTGATGCATGGCAAAGTCGGCCTATTCCCGCGGAAAGACTGTGCTTGGTGTTGTGGTGGCTGTTCTTGTTCTTGCTGCCGCGGCCACTGCAACCTGGCTTTACATCAAGCGGGCGGCAGAAAGCCCGCTGTCTGAGGAAGCGGTACTGACTGCCAGTATTGTGAACGTGGCGGCGGCAATCCCCGGGCGCATTGTAACACTGGCGGCAGCCGAAAACCAAAAAGTTGCACAAGGCGATCTGCTGTTTGCCATTGATCCGGAACCTTACAGACTTGCCGTGGAGCAGGCGCGTGCCGACCTTCTGATTGCTGAGGCCGCGCGCGACACCCAGGGCAGAACCATTGCCAGCGAGGAGGCCAACGCCGCGATTGCCCAGTCGCAGGTGACCCGCGCCCGCACAAACCTTGCGCTGGCCGAGCAAACACTGGCACGGCTGACGCCCATGCTGCCCAAGGGCTATGTGAGCGCCCAGCAGGTGGATGACGCACGCACGCTGCGCGATGACGCACAAACCAGCCTGGAACAGGCGCTGCGCCAGACTGAAGCGGCCGAGGCTCTGGTCAACAGCACTGCCGCATCTGAAGCGCTGGTGGCAGCGCGCCGTGCCGCCCTTGCAATTGCCGAACGCAGCCTTGCGGATACGCAGGTCTGGGCCCCGCATGACGGCCGGGTGGTCGGGCTGACAGTTGCCGCCGGAGAGTTTGTTGTTCCCGGTCAGTCTGTGTTCACCCTGATTGACACCAGCACGTGGTATGCCAGCGCTTCATTTCCTGAAACGGCATTGCCCAATATTGCTGTGGGCGACTGTGTGCGGGTTTTTGTGCTGGCAGACCGCACCAAGCCGATTTCCGGCACAGTGGAGGGCATCGGCTGGGGTGTCGCATCGGAAGATCTGATCAACATTCCGCGTGGACTGCCCTATGTTCCAAAATCGCTGAAATGGGTGCACATCATCCAGCGCTTTCCGGTTAGAATCAAATTGCATGAGCCGCCGGAAGATTTGATGCGCATCGGAGCTTCGGCTGCGGCCCTTGTGCAGCGGGGCAATGCTTGCCCATGACGGAAGTTGAACTCCGCCAGGCCCCGACACTTCTGTCGCAGTTGCGCGCTGATCTTGCGCCATTTCCTGGCCGGGCGTCGCTGACATGGCGAATTGCGCTGCTTTGTGCGCTGGTTTCCGCCTGCGCCATGCTGTTCATGACGTTTGAGGCGGCCATCAGTTGCTACCTCATCATCTTCCTGATGAAGCCTGACCCGATCATCAATATTGGCACCGCTCTGGGGCTGATCGTCCTCGTCAGCATCATCGTTGTACTGATGATTTACATCATCCAGTTTTCAGTCGGATCGCCATTTTTACAGATGATGACGATTGCCGTGACATCCTTCGTGTTTCTCTACATCGGCGCGGCCAGTCAGTTGGGCGAAATCGGCGGTATCATTGCCCTTGTCATTGCATTTGTGTTGACGCTGGTTGGTATGGCGCCCATGGGGGCTGCGGTCGATTTTGGACTGCGCTATGCATGGTACATGGCGGCCATGCCGATGGCCCTGATGGCGGTGTTCAACCTGTTTCTGGGCATGTCCACCTTGCGTATTCTGCGCCAGACCATGCTGACGCGCCTTGGAGTGGCCGCTGCGGCGCTGGAAAATCGCAGAACTGCCCATGATGAAGCCTTGCAGGAGGCACTGGACGCTGACAACGGCGCGGTTGAACAACAAGCTGGCTTCGTCAGGATTCTGGCATTGGTTGGCAGGGCGCCGTCTGTTCAGATTGCCGCGGATGTGCGCGCATCTTACCGCCTGATGCTGGCGGTGGCCGCGTTGCCCGGCGACATGCCGGACAACCGCCGTGCGCAGTTGCTGGAACAAATAAACGCTGTTCGTGCCGAATTGCAGGCTGATCGGCAGCCATGCCTGACTTCAGTTCCCGCAGATGCCGTCGGCGCGGAACAAGAGGCCTATGTGGCTCTGGGCATCATCAGTGGTGCGCCCGAGGGGCCGGTGATTGCGCCGCCAAAGGTTGCCTTCTTTTTCAAGGATGCCCTGACCAACCCTGCCTATCAACGCTTTGCGATCAAAACGACGGCAGCGGCGCTGATCTGCTATGTCATCTATACCAGCATCGACTGGCAGGGAATTCATACCGCCCTTGTCACCTGCTATGTGGCGGCCCTCGGCAGCACGGGTGAAACGGTGCACAAGCTTGCCCTGCGTATAGGCGGCTGCCTGATTGGCGCGGCTATGGGCATATTTACCATATTGTTCATCATGCCGCATATTGATGACATTGGCGGGTTGATTGCCATGGTCTTCTTTGGTGTTCTGGTGGGCGCATGGGTTTCAACAGGACCGGAGCGCATTTCATATGGCGGAGTGCAGATTGCGCTGGCTTTTCTTTTGACGGTTTTGCAGGGCTTTGGCCCCACCACCAGTCTGGACACGGCATGGGACCGCATTGCCGGCATTTTGCTGGGCAATGTCGTTATCTATCTGATTTTCACGCGCATATGGCCATTCCCGGTGGTCAATGGCGCTCGCCAGCACCTTTTGACGGCGCTGGAAGGACTTTCCCGGCTGCTGGCAATTGATGCGCGTGACCGCGGGCAGGCCGTGGGTGACGCTGCCCGCATTTCCTGCGAGGCGGGCAAGGCTGGCGAGGCGCTTGACTTGATGCGCTTTGAACCATCGTCCATCCGCACCACACCGGCGGAAGAGAGCAACCTGCGCAGAGCGCAGGAGGAAATCCGCATTCTCCTGCTGGACATCTATGTGAAGCGGGAGAGCCAGCCTGAAACGCAGCGGCGTGTCCAGGATCTGGTTCAGGCGGTGTCCGGATGATGCGCGCTGTTCACTTTTTGCTGCTGCTGATGTTTGCCATGGCGGGCTGCGCATCCAACTCGGCCAACATGACATCCGACGGGCCAGGCACTCCCTGGGCACCCAGTGGCAAGGAAGGCGGGTTGTGGCTGTTGGCGGGCAAGCGAGAGGGCCCGGCTCCGACCACGGCCAGCGGTGCGGCAGACTTCTCCGTTCCGGCCAATCCTGCACTTGCCATGGTACCGCAGACAGAAGGCATCAATCCGAACCGCAAATATGGTCTGCCGGAACTCATCGACATTGCGCAGCGCAACAACCCGGCCACGCGTGAGGCGTGGCAGCGCGCGCGCTCGGCTGCGCTTGCGGTGGGAATGGTGGAGGCCACCTACCTTCCGATTATCACCGCCAGTGCGATTGGCGGAAGGCAGACTGTGCAGACACCCTTGCCCGTGCCGGTAGGAACAGAACGCTATCTTCAGGCAAATGTCAGCGGTGTTAATGCGGTGGTTGCGCTGCAATGGCTGATCTTCGATTTTGGTCAGCGCGCCGCCATTTCTGACGCGGCCAAGGAAGCCGCCATGGCTGCCAATGTTCTGTTCAACTTCGAACATCAGAAGCTGATTTTCGAGGTTACGAGCGCCTATTACACCTATGGTGCGTCACTGGCCGACCTTGCCATTGCGCGGCAGACAGTCGGCAACAGCCAATCCATTGCTGCTGCGGCAGATGCGCGCTTTGCCAGCGGCACAGGCACAAGCATTGAAGTTGCGCAGGCCCGGCAGCTTGCCGCCCAGTCACGGCTGCGGCTGGTTGAGGCAGAGGGGCGTGAGCGCACTTCCTATCAGGTGCTGGTTGCCGCCATGGGCATTCATTCCCCCGTGCGTTTGAATGTTGAGGACGCCCGCAACCGGCGGCTGCCGACGCCTTCAAACGTGCCGCTCGATTCCATGATCCGGCTGGCATTGACCCAACGCCCGGATGTGATCGCTGCCTATTCCGCAGTGGCGGCAAGTCAGGCCGGTGTGCGGGCAGCAACCGCCGAGTTCATGCCCAAGGTCTACGTCGCAGGCACCGTCGGCACCGGCCATGGCAGTTTCAGTATCAATAATCTGCCGGGCATTGGCGAACAGGCCGATGGAGCGGGCATTCTCGTCGGCGCCACCGTGCCGCTTTATGATGGTGGATTGCGGTCTGCGCAGCTTGCGCAGGCGCAGTCGCGCGCGGCAGCGGCCGAGAGCCTGTTTCATCGAACACAAACTGCTGCCATTACCGAAATTGTTGCTGCCAGCAATGCGCTTCGCACCGCACTGGAATCCTACAAAGCCGCCAGCGAACTCGCCTCAGCGGCAAACCTGACTTATGACGCAACGGTGGATGCCTACAAAAACGGGGTTGGCACAGTCACCGCAGCGACTGCGGCGAGCACTGGCCTGCTGGATGCGCGGCAGGCTCAGGCCGATACGCATGCCGCAGCATTGATCAGCGCCGCAACGCTTGCTTTCGCCGTCGGATCACTCACCTCGCGGGATGCTGTGCGCTAGGGACGGCGGGCGCACGAAAACTTGATTGTAACTTGCCCCCACAATCATGAATCACTGTCATATATTTTTAAAATAAATTTAATCTATGAATATTTCAAAAAATCACTGCAAAATACTTGTTTTTATTTTTGCACTGGGTAACCTCTGGTTCAATTGACGACGAGAGGGAGTATAAAAGTGACGAGCAAACCAGAGACGACAGATATGCGTGCGGAACTGCTGGACGACGTCTATTCGGCAGGTGACCTGGCGCTGGCCCTTCCCAAATACGAGTTTCCAAAGCAGGAACGTTCGCCCCGGCATGTCTTCGCATCTGTGCGTGATGAGCTGATGCTGGATGGAAATTCCCGCCAGAACCTCGCTACCTTCTGTCAGACCTGGGTGGACGACGAGATTCACGAACTGATGAACCTGTCGATCGACAAAAACATGATCGACAAGGATGAGTACCCACAGACTGCCGAGATTGAAGCGCGCTGTGTGGCGATGCTGGCCGATCTGTGGAATTCCCCGGAAGCAAAAACCACTCTTGGCTGCTCCACCGTAGGATCTTCGGAAGCTGCGATGCTGGGCGGCCTGGCCATGAAGTGGCGCTGGCGCAAGCGCCGTCAGGCAGAGGGCAAGGCGACCGACAGGCCCAATCTGATCTGTGGTCCGGTGCAGATCTGCTGGCACAAATTTGCCCGCTATTTCGACGTCGAACTGCGCGAGATCCCGCTTGAGGGTGACCGGCTGATCATGAATGTTGAAGAGGTGATGAAGCGCGTTGATGAAAACACCATCGGCGTTGTTCCAACGCTTGGCGTCACATTCACCTGCCAGTATGAGCCGGTGAAAGAAGTCAGCGATGCGCTGGACAAGTTGCAGGCGGATACGGGTCTGGACATTCCAATTCATGTGGATGGTGCCAGTGGTGGTTTTCTCGCGCCATTCTGCGCCCCGGATCTGCCATGGGATTTCCGGTTGCCGCGGGTCAAATCCATCAATTCTTCCGGCCACAAGTTCGGCCTTGCCCCATTGGGCGTGGGCTGGATTGTCTGGCGGGATGCATCCGACCTGCCGGAAGAGCTGATATTCAACGTCAATTATCTCGGCGGCAATATGCCGACCTTTGCTCTGAACTTCTCTCGCCCCGGCGGGCAGGTTATTGCGCAATACTATAATTTCCTGCGCCTTGGGCGGGAGGGTTACGCCAAGGTTCAAAACGCCTGCTATGCGACCGCGCAGTATCTGGCGCGAGAGATCGCGGCGATGGGGCCATTTGAGGTGCTGTTCGATGGCGACAGCCAGACCGGAATTCCGGCGCTGTGCTGGAAGCTGAAGGACGAAACGGGCATTGGTGGCTACACATTGTATGATCTGGCAGACAGGTTGCGCAGCCGTGGCTGGCAGGTGCCTGCCTATTCGATGCCGGCCAACCGCGAAGATCTGGTCATTCAGCGCATTCTGGTTCGCCATGGTGTGAGCTTTGATCTCGCCAGCCTGCTTCTGGAAGACATGAAGCGTTCCATGGAATTCTTCTCCCAACATCCGGTGACACGCCCGATGACGTCGAAAGAAGGCAGCGGCTTCGCACATAACTGAAGCCACATTGTACAGGCGCATTGCCGGCCCTGAATGGGTCGGCTCTCTCCATCACGGGAAAATCGACTCTCATGTGCACGTCTCTTGGATACAAGGATGCCACCGGCAACACCTATTTCGGCCGGACTTTGGAACTGACGACCGATCTTCCATACCTCGTCGCGTATTTTCCGGCGGGCTATGAAACAGTATCGCAGGTGCCGGAGCATCCGGCACTCAGTCTGAAGTCGGTCCACGCTGTGCTGGCAATTACCATGCCTGACCGGCTGCCAAAGCCGGATGCGCCGCTGGCGGCTGGCGATCTCAAGGTTCTGGAAGGTTTGAATGACAAGGGTCTGACTTTCAGCCTCCTGTCCTATCCGTCGGCTGCTGGTCCGCAAAAGACGGTGGAAGCCACACGCGCAATTCTTTCGGCTTCTGATCTGGGCAATTGGGCGCTTGGCCAGTTTGGCACAGTTGCCGAGGTCAAGGCGGCGCTGGCAGACCAGCCTGTCATGTTGCAGGCGCTTGCGCTGCTGGGCGGGGTTGTTTCGCCGTTCCACTATGTCGTGCACGATGCGGGTGGCGCGGCCTTGGTGATCGAGTTCGACAAGGGCGTGATGTCGGTTTACGACAACCCGGTCGGCGTCATGACCAACGGGCCCAGATTTGACTGGCATCTGACAAATCTGGACAATTATACGTTCCTGACCAATGTCGATCGTTCGAGTGCGACATTTGGCGACTATAAGGCAACGCAGCCCGATTCCGGTATTGCAACGGCCGGGTTGCCAGCTTCCAACACCTCGGTTGGCCGGTTTGTGCGCGCAGTCTATTATGCGCAATATGCCGAGAAAGCCGCAACTCCTGATGAAGCAGTGTGCACGCTGGCCCATGTTATGAACAATTTTGACAGGCCGCGGGGCGTTACGATCGACTATCCCGAACAGGGAGGTGGTCATCTCGAAGTTGAAGGTCTTTCCGATACCGGCTCTGCTGCTTATGCAACGGAGTTCACGTGCTGGACGAGTCTTTCCGACCTTGCCAGGCGCCAGTTTTATATTCGTGATTACAAGAGCCTCAACTTCCTGCGCATCGACCTGGATTCCCTGATCGGGCAAAACGCACCCGCCATTGTGCCATTGCAAAAGCTGTCGGGCGCGGCTCAGGATGTGACGGAGTTTTTTGTCAGCAAAAGTTCGTAACGGTTTTGCGTCGAAAAGACAGTCATGCAGCAGGGGAGCAGCGCGCAATGAGCGGTAACGCCCAGCTCGCCTCGCCAGTCCGGGCAGAGGGCCCATGGCCCTTTGTCACCCGGCGCAGTTATTCTGTCGGACGGCGCAGAATTGTCTGGCTTTCACGGCAGCACCGCAAGGGGCTTGACCTGAAGGCGCGGGCGCTGGATGCGTCGATTGCGCCGTTCTGGCAATCGGCATCATACAATTGGGGCATTGGCGCTGTTTTTGCGCTGGGTGCAGGCCTGTTCATGCTGGGCGCAATGCTCAGCCTGATTTCCGGCCACCTGCTGCATGTGTCCGGACTGACAATCAATATTGTTTTCTTCCTCGGCTCGATACCGTTTACGGTGGCGGCTTATCTTCAGCATTTTCAAGCTGCAAATGCGCCGAGCTTTACCACCAACCCGCAAGAACCTTCTCACAGACGCATAACGCTGGTGGGGTGGCACCCGTGGCGAGCCGGCTGGCTCAGCACGTTTACGCAGTTGCTTGGAACCCTCGCTTTCAATGCCAACACCCTGAACGCTGCTCTGGATCCCACACGCTGGTATGTCGAGGATGCAGCAATCTGGCTGCCGGATATGGTGGGGTCAACGCTCTTTCTGGCGTCGGGATATCTTGCCTTCATCGAGGTCAGCCACCGTTACTGGAGCTGGATGCCGAAGGATCTCAGTTGGCGGATTGTGTTCATAAACTTCCTTGGATGCGTTGCCTTCATGACATCTGCGATATTGTCATACGTGCCACGCAGCGGCGAGGCAGGGTTTGTTGCCACACTGTCGACCGTGCATACGCTGATAGGGGCATTGTGCTTTTTTGTCGGTGCCATTTTGACGTGCCGTGAAAGCAGGGGGGCCGCGCGGTGAACAGCGGAGCAGACGGAATTGACAACCAGCTGCCGCCAGAGGCGCGACCGGGGAATGGCTGGGCACAGGCCAGATATGTCTGGCTGGCCGTGCTGGTCGGCACATTTGCCGGAATTCTCGGTTCGATCTTCCATTTGACCATCGATGCATTGCTGCATTGGCCCGTGCTACTGGCCGAGGTGGTTGGCGGCCCCATGCTGGTGGTTGCTGCGGCGCTCGTGACGATGCTGGCCACTGTTGCATCGGTTTACATGGTGCGCAGGATTGCTCCGGAAGCTGGTGGCAGCGGGGTTCAGGAAATTGAAGGTGCCATGGAGGGTTTGCGCCCGGTGCGCTGGGCGCGCGTCCTGCCGGTGAAGTTTTTTGCCGGAGCGGCAGCAATCGGCTCCGGTCTGGTTCTGGGTCGGGAAGGGCCGACAATTCACATCGGAGCATCCATTGCGGCAATGTTTGCCCGGATAGGTGGGACGGTTGATCTGGAACGGCGAGGACTACTGGCCGCGGGCGCTGCCGCGGGGCTGGCCTGCGCGTTCAATGCGCCTGTTGCTGCCGTCCTGTTCATAATTGAGGAAACTCACCGCCAGTTTCCATATACTTTTCGAACCTATATGGGCGTTATCGTCGCCGCGCTGCTGGCAACTGCCATGACAGAGATGATCGGCGGCACTGCGCCTGATCTTGCGCTGATATCGCCGGAAGTGCCGATTGGCTTTCTGCCGCTGTTTGCAGTTCTGGGCTGCCTGCTTGGCGCGGTTGGTGTGTTGCTCAACAAATCCATTCTAACCGCTGTTGCCTTTGCCGCCGCTGCGCAGCAACGTGCCCCCTATGCCTATCCCGCGGCCGTTGGCCTGGTCGTCGGTGGGCTTTTTATTCTGATGCCGCATGCGGTGACCGGCGGCGAAACCATGATCATCGAGCTGGTGCGCAATCAACCGGGTGTCATGGCGCTGCTCATGCTGGCAATTCTGCGGTTCTGCACCATGGTCGGCAGCTATTCCTCCGGCGTTCCAGGCGGAATTTTCGCCCCTATCCTGGCACTGGCCGTCTGCATCGGCCTGGCATTCGGCACTGTGGCAGACATGATGTTTCCCGGTATGGGCGCTATTCCTGTCGCTTTCGCCATTGCCGCCATGGGCGGCCTTTTCACCGCATCGGTGCGCGCACCCATAGTCGGGGTTGCCCTGACCCTGGAGCTGACGGGGTCTTACTCGCTGGCCATGCCACTGATGGCAACATGCGTCTGCGCCAATCTTTCGGCTCAATGGATGGGCGGCCGGCCGATTTACGAGCAGTTGCTGGATCGCACGCTGGCACTGGCCGGGGTGCAGCCCGCAACCCGACCAAAAGCGCACGATACCGGCCTTGCCTGAGGGCGGTTAGCTTGTTCAGTGCAGGGAAAGGATCAGAGTTTTCACGCCATTCCAGGTGACGGAAACGCCAATTGCCAGCAGCAGAAAGGCCGTCAGCCGAGTGATGACGGCGGTGCCCGCGGTGCCGATGCGGGTGAAGATGACGTCCGAGTAACGATAGCAGATTGCCACGCAGGCAAAGACCAGCACAATACCGGCAACCGCACCCGCATGGCCGGCAATGTTGGCCACCTGCCCATTGTGGATATTGCTGGCCAGCGTCAGCACAATGGCAATGCTGCCAGCGCCGGCGGTGATGGGCATTGTCAGCGGGAAAAAGGCAATGTCGGCAGAGGTATCTGCACCCGTGGGTTCATCTTCAACGCCGGCTGGCGGTGCCGGGTCAGTCGTCAACATGTGCCAGGCCGTGAAAAATACGAATATTCCACCAGCCACCTGAATATCGGCAAGTGTTATCCCGAAAAACTGAAGGATGATCGGGCCCACAAACAGCGTAACAATCAACAGCACAGCGCCATATGTGGCAACGCGAAACGCCAGGGAATGGCGGGACGCAACAGATTGTCTGCTGGTTTGTGCCAGAAACACAGGCGCCATGCCGATTGGATTGACCATGGAAAAGATCGACATGAAGGTGAACGTCGTCATGTGGAGAAAATTGCCGAAATCAAACATGACGTTGTGACTGCCGTGATGGACGCTCTGAAAACTGGGCTGATCCTAGTGCATTTCTTTTTGAAACGGAATCGTTTTAACGGCAGGACAAAGCAGCAAAACAAAGAGTTTTGAGCTTTTTATCTTTGACTGGATGTCAAAAATTCATCAGCGCCGCGTGAGCACGGCGCTGATATCTGTCGGAGCTGCCAGTTTGCGATCAGAACCGGTAAGCGAATGTGGCGCGTGCGCCATGTTCCTGAGCGCCATCCCCAAACTGACCATTGTAGGAAATGCCAAGTGAGGCATCAGGTGTCAGGTCCGTTTCAAGCCCGACTTCCAGCACGGCTGCGTTTCTGGCAATCGGCACTCCGGCCGTTTCAAAAGGTGAACCGGAATCAAACAGGAATGTCGAAGCGGGCACCGTGTCGTTGAAGGCGTGACGCCAGCCGACCATGCCCGTTGCACGCAGTGCAACCTCGTTGAGTGCAAACTCCGTTTCGCCGCGAATTCCGAGCGTGGTGTACACTGTTTCAAAATTGCTGCTTGCGGTGGAAAGCGCGGCGGCTCCGCCGGTTTCGGTGAAGCCGTCAACATCCACGTTGACATAGGCTATGCCGGCAAAAGGCTCAATTCTGGCGCCTGGCATGTCAATGGCGTAGCCAAGCTCGGCGAACACCTGGGCTGTTCCGGCATTATAATCGCCGGAAAGCGCGTCAACAAAGCCCGGGAATGCGACAGAACGGCTCGTTTCAATGTCATGCCAGGAATAAGCGAGGCCTCCGCGCAAGCCGAAGCCGTGAACCTGCGTGCCAGCATAGATGCCCAGATGATAGGTGTCGATGTCTGCTGACGAGGCGCGGCTTTCTACATCAAAACTCGAACGGCTGTACCCGGCCAGCATGCCAAGATGCACTGTATCCTGAACAAACCCATCAACGCCGGCGATGAAGCCGCCGGTGTCCCGGTCCAGCCTGCCAGCATTGCCATTGCCACTGGTGTGGCCCCAGGAGCCGTAGACGCGCGCCCATGCCGCAGGCTCAGGGCTGTTTGCAGGTTGGCCACCTTCCCAGGGGCCGGATGTGCTTCCCGCAGCCGATGTCGAGTCAAAGGCGGCGCGAATTCTGTCCATGGCGATATCACGGACATGGCCGGATTCTTCAGACAAACCGGTCTTCAGAGAGGAGTGAACTTCGCCTGAAAGCTGGTCAAATGCACCACGAGCAGCGGGAGCTGTGGAATAGGCTATGACGCTTCCCAGCTCTGAACTGAGCGGCAATGTCTCAAGAGCATTGGCGACCGATGTCTGGTTAGCCGTCGTAGCAAGTGAGGCATAGCTGACAGTGTTGCGTGCTATGGTCAGCAAAACGCTGGCGTCGACATAACTGAGTGTCGGTGCGATGAAGGCGTAGTCGTCAGCCATGCTGACGCTGTCAAAAGTCGAACCTCCCAACGTGCCGGCTGTGAGGATTGTGTATGGCTGGTTCAGGACAAAGCCACCAAGCGGGGTGACTGTCACGCTTCCCGCCAGATTGGCTGTTCCAGCGACATCGACGCGATCTGCATTGCCCGCGGCATCCACGTCAACTTCGTAGACAGAGGCTGGTGCCAGGCTCAGATTGCCCCCGACTGAAACGCGCCCGATGGAGTTGCCGGGCGTCAGGGTGCCTGCATTGGCCAGATCGCCGGTGATGGCCCAGTTTCCACCCATGACGGATGTCTCGTCGACGGAAAAGTTTCCACCGACCGTGATCGGTGTCTCAATGCTGCCGCCCGTGGTGCGGGAGCCTTGGCTGAGGCCCACATTGCCGGTGATTGAGCCGCCTTCGGGACTGAAGATGAACGAGGTTCCATTGCCGGCCAGATCCCCCTCAATCGCGACAGGACCTTGAAACTCCGCCGATCCACCCGGTTGTCCCTGAAACCCGGAAACACCCAGCATCTGACCTTTCCAAAGCGCTCCTGCGGCAAGAGTCACATTGGTGCGGCCGGACGTTTTGGTGTCGAGATCCACAATGTTGCCGGATGTGTTGGAGCCTGCACCAAGCACAAGATTGACAACCCCGTCTGCGCCATCCTGACTGCGCTCAACCGCCAGCAAGGTGCCGTTGTTCCGGGTGGCAACCGTGCCCGCGCCAACAGAGATGGTCTGGCTCTGACCGGATGAGCTGAGCTGCGATACAAACGTTTCCTGCAATGATGCTACGGATGTCCCTGTAAGTGTCAGCGAGGCACTGTCACTCAGCAGAAATCCTGCACCCTGCAGAGACGTGAAGTTAGAATTGCTGGAGGTCAGCGAACCGCCATAGGCCAGGCTGGCGGCATAAGCGCCTTGCCCGTTTACGGTGATGTTGCTGTTCTGCAGGTTGACAATGCCCGATGTTCTGCTCGTTCCGATAAGCGCTCCGACCTTGATGCCGGAACTGTTGGCGCCTTGTGTCACCACATTGATGCCATTGGCGTTGATGACACCATTGTTCTGGCCGTCCACACCACCAACCGCGACCAGACCATTTGCGGTCTCGCCAGGTGAATTCGGATTCTGTCCACCCTGAACAAGGTAAAGTCCGCCATTCAGGTTCAGGACACCGCCATTATAAGCCCATGCCGCATCTCCGGCCTGCCCGTTGGTGACGATGTTCACATTGTTTGCGGTCAGGACTGAATTCGGGCTCGACGCGTAAACGCCGTATGCCATGAAGCCATCTGTTGAAATGGACAGATTGGAAAGATCAATCGAGCTTCCATTGATTGCGTATGCGCCGTAGGCTCGTTGTCCCAGCGTCTGGATAGACGTCTGGCTGGCGGAAACCTGTGCGCCTGCGCCACTTGCATATAGGGCATAGGCCCGGGAACCATCACCGTTCTGCGTGCCGCGTCCCGTTTCATTCGCGGTTAAAATCGATCCGCCGTTCAGCGTGATGGATGATGGCTGGCCCAGAGATCCTGCCGTGGCGCTGACGCCATAGCTGTGAAAACCATTGGTGACGATGGTGGCATTGGTCAGGTTGATCTGGCTGCCACTGGCATTGGCTGCATGCGCATTATCGCCTGACGTGACCAGCAAAGTGCCATTGGCATTGATGATCGCACCGCGACCTTGCGCAGCCAAAGCAAAACCGCGTTCGCCCGCAGTGGATATGGAGCTGCCATCAAGGGTGATGGTGCCGCTGCTCGTGCCTCTGTCGTCAGAAAACGCAAATGCGCCATAGCCGCGGCTGCCGGATGTCGTAATGGTATCATTCCGGCTTTCAACAAAAGCCTGGTTGCCGTTGTTTCCGGAAGCCAGGAGCCCGAATACCGTGTCTCCATCAATGCGAAATGTGCTTCCCTCTGTCGCAACGGTTCCTGCGCGAACCTTGACTGCCGAAGCTGGCTCTGCGGTGGTTGAGCCGACGGCATTGAGATAAACGTCCAGGCCGCTTGCCGAAATTATGCCCGCCGCCCCATTGGAATAGAGCGCGCTGGCATCCTTTGCGCCATTGATATTGATGGTCATATTGGTCACGTCAGCGGTGCCGGATACAACTCCGACGCCGGTGACATATTTGCCCGCACCTGCCTGTGTGATGGAACCGCCATTCAGAGTGAGCGATCCATCGACAACCTGCGCTCCGTAGGCGTTGCTGCTTTGTGTCAGGACGATGTTTTCGCCCACGACAGTTGCACCGCTGATAATTCGAATGCCGGCATAGGAGCTGTCGCTTTCAAGGACTGCGTCGGAATTGATGGTGCGCTCCTGCGCAACGCCAATGCCTGGCAGCGCCAGCGACACGACTGCTGTCGTCGAGAGAAGCACAGCGGAAATTCTACGCCTTGTTCCCCCGGCGGATGTTGCCTTGGACATTCAAATTTTCCCTTCGAAACGGCTGAACCAATATCTGATAAGCTATGCGAACAGTTGCACATACAACTTTAGATTGTGCAAACATTTACCCCGAAAGATGTATTTTTGAATGATTATTGTGGCTCGCACACATCACTGGTGGGACATTTTGCCACGGCTGCGCGGCTTCCGGTGTGGCAGGAGGGGATGGGAAAGCTTTTGGGCAAAAAAATGCCCTCGCATCTAGTTGAAATGCGAGGGCGTTTATGGTTGCGGGTTGCGTCAGTAATGACGCAGAAGGCTATTGCAGAATGGCGAGGTCGCGAATGGTCTGCGCACCTTCGATTTCGCCAACCGCCGTTGCAGCACCCGTCTCAAGATTAACGGTGTAAAGCGTTGCCCCGGATACCAGATAGGCGGTGTTGGTCAGGTCTTCAGTCGCGGCAATGTCGAAGGCATAGTTATCGGCACCTTCAATCCCCAGCTTGCCAATTGCAGCGAGAGTGCCATCATTGGGCGCTGTCTGCTGGATCAGCGCAACAATGGTTGCGTCAATGTCATACATGGCCGTAGCTTCAGGCTTGCCGAACGAGTTGGTGTAGGCGGCCGCAACAATGGCAGGCGTTTCACCGGCATGCATGTCTGCCTCGTCAAACGCCAATGACCCGTCAACTGTTACCATTCCATCATCCGGATTGACCCGGAAATTGGTGCCGTCTGTCGCCATCAGGCGCAGACGATCGGCCATGGGATTGAAATCGACAATTGCATTTTCAAAGCTTGGCAGCATTTCGGAAAGGGTGTTTTTGACGGTCGCAGCACCGGTTGCCGGGTCAATCGTAACAATCTCTCCGGCAAGAGATACACCGTAAAGCATCTTGTCAGCCGGGCGAACGTCAATTCCCGCCAGACCATCTACGCCTGTCACTTCCATGGTTCCTGTAACTTCCAGGCTTTCGGTATCAAACATGATCAGCGTGGTGTTGCCCGACAGGCCCACGGCAGGAGCGGCCAGCGCGGCACTGGTGCCCAATGCGATGGCGGAAGCAGCAATAAGACTACGGTAAGTTGTCATGGCAAGCATGAGATCTCTCCTCATTGGCCAACGCGATTTGCGCGGCTTATAAGTTGGTTACCCGCCAGCATGCCGCTCTGGATGCACCGCCCGAAAATATTTTTGCAACAGCAATTAATCCTCGTGGTTGCAGGCAATCGACATGAAGAGCGAACTTCCCCATATTGGCGGCCATGTTCGAACGCAGTGAAATTTCCGACCTTTTGACGCGCATCGCTCGTGGCGACCGGCAGGCACTTGCCCAGCTTTTTGATGATGAGTCGGGCAGGCTCGTGGCTATCGCCCAACGAATTGTGCGGCGGCGTGATCTGGCGGAAGAGGTGGTGCAGGAAGTGTTTATTGCCGTATGGCACAGAGCGTCGCAGTTTGACCCTGGAAAGGGCTCTGGTCGCAACTGGCTCATTACCATGACGCGCAACCGCGCGCTCAACATGATCCGCGATGATGCGCGTGTCGAATATCATGATGCCGAAGTTCTGATCGACATCGGTGATCGACAGCATGACGCAGTTGCAGCTTACAATGCGCTGGCTGAGCAAGATGCATTGCGCACATGCCTAAACAGACTTGATGAACCCAAACGTCAGGCAATTCTTTTGTGCTATGTGACCGGTCTTAATCACGGTGAGGCCGCCGCAACAATGCGCGCGCCACTGGGTACAGTTAAAGCGTGGATCAGGCGGGGCGTTGTGGCGTTGCAGGAGTGCCTGTCATGACACAGGAGCAGATGGAACGTGCCGGCCTGTATGTCATAGGCGTGATGAGCGGAACTGAACGTGCCTTGTTCGAAGCGGAAATGGAGCGCGATGGAGCGCTGGCCCGCAGGGTGCGGGCTCTGGAGGCCACTCTTCAACGGTTGGATGATACGGCAACACCTCTGCCGCGCAGCGATGAATTGTGGGCCAGAATAGAACGCCAGCTGAAGGAGGCCGAGAAGGTTTCCGTGCTGCCGGTTTCAAATCCAAAGTCGCGGCGCCAGCAGTCTATGCAGCGCTTTCGCATGGCAGCCAGCCTCTTGCTTGCTCTGGGGGTCGGCTATCTTGCTGGCACATTCACACGACCCGTTGAACAGCCCATCATGATTGCCGTTCTGATCAACGAGACCGACGCATCGCCCGGTGCGATTGTTGAAGCCTTTGCCGATGACAGCATTCGTCTGGTTCCGCTGGAAGCGTTTGACGTTCCTGCCGGGCATATTCTGGAAGTGTGGACACTGCCCGATGCCGATACCGGGCCTGTGTCACTTGGCACTTTCAGCGATCCGGCAACAATCCGGCTCGACGGCCCCAGCCTGCCATTGCCGGAACAGGGGCAGCTTTATGAAATTACGCTGGAGCCGGCGCCCGGCTCGCCGACAGGCCGGCCAACAGGGCCAATTCTGGTAAAGGGCTTCGCACGGGCACCGATCTAGGCCTATATGCGCGCTTGCGGATGAGGTTTCTGGAGCAGGGGTGGCTTCAGCCGGCTTGAAGGGGATGTATTCATGAAGCGGTTTGGTTTTGCCGCCATTCTGGCACTCTGCGTTTCGCATGCAAGCCATGCTGCGGATGTTGTCACAGCGCCTTCTGAAGAGATCGTGCCGGTGACAGAAGCGGTACCCGGATGGGCATTGCAGATCACACCTTACATGTGGGCTGCCGGTCTGAAAGGTAACATCTCGCCATTCCGGCGTGCGCCAACCATTGGTGTCGAGAAGCCGTTCTCTGATGTCATGGACGAGTTGAACATTGGCGGGTTCGTCAATCTCTGGGCCCGCTATGACCGGTTCGTTTTTTCCGGTGACATCATGTATGTCAGCACAACCGACAGCAGAACATCCGGCCCACTTCCTCCCTTGCCTATTCCGGTGCCGATTGGCACGGTGGTCAATGGCAGCGTTGACAGCACCCAGTTTACGGCAACTTTGCAGGGTGGTTACCGGATCATAGACAACACAGCCTTCTCGCTGGACGTTTTGGTTGGCGCACGCGCATGGCACATTTCCAACGATGTCACGGTCAGTGCACTGGGTGCCTCACGCACCTATGGCGAAAGCTTCGGCTGGGTTGATCCGGTGGTTGGCGCGCGGGCATTTCTGCCGTTTACCGAAAAGCTGTCTGTCATGGCGCAGGCTGATATTGGCGGCTTTGGCGCAGGCTCGGAACTCACCTGGTCGGTGCTCGGCACTGTCAACTATGCCTTCACCGACACTCTTTCCGTGTCTGCCGGATATAAGGTGCTGGATGTTGATTACCGGCATGGTGGCCATGTTTTCGACGTGCAGCTAAGCGGGCCGGTTCTGGGCGCGACCTGGCGTTTCTAGCGCTTTCCCGTTGCAAATGTCGCTTTTAGTTTCAAGCCAGCGCGTCAGGGCTGCCGGGCTTTCCAATAGTCATAAAGGTCGGGCCCGTCATTCCGCGGCGCAGGCTGATGCTCAATCTGCATCATTGTTTGTTCGGCAAAGGGCTTCGCCTGCTCGGCATACAAAGCGGCGCTGGAAAGCCCGTATGGCGTGCCGTCCTCGTTGGAATAGGCAAACACCACGCGCTTGACGCCCGTCAGCCGCATCGCCGCCATGCACATCGGGCAAGGGTGCCCGCTGGCATAAACCGTTGTTCCGGCCAGATTGGCCAGTTTCTGCCTCGTGGTGGCATTGCGAACCGCAACCATTTCAGCGTGGGCGGTAACGTCGCCGGATTGTATCACCTCATTGACGCCGGCCGCTATGACCTCGCCATCGCGAACAATGACCGAGCCGAATGGTCGTCCACCCCGGTCGACATTGTCCCGCGCCAGTTCAATCGCCTCCTGCAGAAACCGTTGGTCGCTCTCCATTCCATCCTCCCATACCCAATGTCAGCATCTTGTGGTTGCTGCTGGCGCTGTCAATCAGGATTTTTATGGCGGCCAAATAACCTTGAGTTGAAGCGACCGAGGGTCAGGAAAGCGAATTTTCCTTGTCGGATCACCACTCTGGCCTGTCAAGGAAACGCAATTTGAACGCCACAAATCCTTTGCGGCTGGTCACTAGATTGCCGGCATCTTCCTCAGGTCGCGTCATTTGATCTTTCGATCATCTGAATCGGTCTAACCCTTTGTTGTCGCATTATCCTTCTGTTGAACCGGTCGTTTCAACGGGAAATGCTCCTGATCCAAAAGGACTCCTTCATGAAAAAAACCCTTTCCGCGCTGGGCGTACTGGCAATGACGACGACCTCGGCTTTTGCACAGCCGGTGCAGATAACCTGGTGGCACGGAATGGGCGGCGCCAACGAGCAGGTTATCAATCAGGTCGCCGAAAAGTTTAACGCTGCGCAGGATGCGTGCGCCATCACGCCCGTTTCCAAGGGTACATATGAAGAGGCGCTGGCATCCGGCATTGCTGCATTCCGCTCTGGCGAACAGCCGAACATCCTGCAGGTGTTTGATGCGGGTGCCGCCACCATCATCAGCGCCAAGGGCGCAACCATTCCAGCGGAAGATCTGATTGTTGAAGCCGGGCACGACTTCAATCGCGCCGACTTTATTGATGGCATTCGCTACTTCTACGCAGATGCTGACGGCAAATTCATCGGCATGCCGTTCAACTCATCCGCGCCTATCATGTACATCAACACGCAAGCGCTGGAAGAAGCCGGTGTTGAAGCTCCAAAGACCTGGGAAGAGTTTGAAACCATTGCCCCGAAGCTGAAGGAGGCAGGCTATATTCCGCTGACAGCTTCGCAGTTGACATGGCAGTTCACCGAGAACTTTTTCTCGCGCCAGAACATCCAGTTCGCTTCAAACAACAATGGTTATGACGGTTTCGAAGGCACAACCATCAATGCCACCGATCCCAATCTGATCATGATGTTCCAGAAGCTGAAGGACTGGAAGGACGCTGGCCTGTACGAATATTACGGTGCTGGCTGGTCCGATAATCAGAAGCCGTTTGAAGAAGGTAAGGTTGCCCTCTGGATTGGCTCATCCGGGTCGTTCGGCGGCTTGAGCAAAACTGCAACAATGCCATTTTCTGCCGACTTCCTGCCATTCTGGCAGGCAATCGACGGTGCTGGAACTGCAAGCTTCATTGGTGGCGCTGCCTTGTTTGCCATGGCTGGCAAGCCGGATGACCAGAACAAGTGCTCGGCTGACTTCTTCAGCTTCCTGACCAGCACTGAAATTCAGAAGTTCTACCATCAGGCAACTGGCTATGTGGCCATCACCAAAGCCGCTTATGACGAAGCCAAGGCTGAGGGCTATTATGATGAAAAGCCCGTGGCTGCTGTCGGCATGGAACAGTTGATGCTGCCACAGGGTGACTGGTCCAAAGGCTATCGCCTTGGATTTTATCCGCAGATCCGCTCGGTGATGGAGCGCGAATACAACAAGATTTTCGCAGGTGAAACCACTGTGGAAGATGCGTTCAAGGCAATCGAGACCGAAGGCAACGAGCTGCTTGCCCGCTTTGCCAAAACCTCTGGCTGATACGCTTTTTCAAAACCGGATCCGGCATTTTGCCGGGTCCGGTTAAAGCTTTGGATCCGCAATGACCAATCTTTCCGCCCCGGCGCTTGTGCCAACGGCCTTTTCCCGGCTTAAAGCGCGGTTTGCAAGCCGGCCTGAGCCCGCCAAGCGGGTGCAGTTTGACCGGCCTTTGCTGCCGTGGCTCTTTCTGTTGCCGCAGCTCGCGGTGATTTTCATTTTTTTCTACTGGCCATCGGCGCAGGCAATTTCATCTTCCTTCTATCTGGAAGATCCGTTCGGCTTCGGATCAACCTTTGTCGGCATGGATAATTATGTCGATGCCCTGACTTCCGCTGAATATCAACGCATTGCGCGGTTTACGGCGGTCTTCACCATATTGGTCACGGCGTTTTCTCTGGGAATAGGGCTGCTGCTTGCCGTCAAGGCGGATCAGGTTATCCGCGGGCGCTCAACCTATCGAAACTCGCTCATTGCCGTCTACGCCATTGCTCCTCCGGTTGCGGGCCTGATGGGCATGATGCTGTTTGACCAGCATATCGGCCCGTTTGTGGAAATTGCCTCGTGGTTTGGCTGGAACATGCGGGTTGGGCTCAGCTATTTCGACACCGCAACGGCGATGATCCTGGTGTCTGTGTGGAAGCAGATCCCCTATAATTTCATCTTTTTTCTGTCTGGCCTGCAAAGCATTCCCCAGAGCGTGCGGGAGGCGGCGGTCATTGATTGCAAGAACGGTGCAAGACGGTTTTTCACGGCGATATTGCCTCTGCTGGCGCCCACGGCGTTTTTTCTGCTGATCATCAACATCACCTACGCGCTGTTTGACACATTCGCCGTGATTGACGTGATGTTGAAAGATAAGCCGGCGAATAACCCGATAACCCTGGTTTACAAGGTCTATCTCGACGGGTTTCGCGGCAATGATATCGGCGGCTCTTCCGCCCAGTCAGTCATTTTGATGCTGGTGGTGCTGGCGCTGACGCTGGTGCAGTTTCGCTGGCTTGAACGCCGCGTTCATTACGGGTGATTTGATGGGCCAGACACGCATTTTCGATCATCTGATCCTGTTGGCCGGCACGCTGTTCATGGTGCTGCCGGTTGCGGTGGCCGTGATGACATCCACCCACACGGCAGCAGACATTCACATGAACGGGCTGACCCTGCTGCCCGGTGACAATGGCTATGAAACCTACAACACGGTTCTGACACGGCAAGGTGGCTTCACCGGTCAGGTCACTGGCGCGCGTATGGTCATGAACTCGCTGATACTTGGCCTTGGTTTTGCCGTGGGCAAAATCATCCTGTCGATGGCGGCGGCTTATGCCCTGGTTTACTTCCGCTTCCGGTTTGCCACGCTGATTTTCTGGGTCATTTTCACCACCCTGCTTCTGCCGCTGGAAGTGCGCATCATGCCCTCCTATCAGGTCATGTCGTCGCTTGGACTGCTCAACAGCTATACCGGGTTGATTGTGCCCCTGCTGGCTTCGGCTACCGGCACGTTTTACTTCCGGCAGTTTTTTAAATCGGTGCCCGATGAATTGCTGGAAGCGGCCAGAATAGACGGGGCGGGGCCGTTCAAGTTTTTCATCGATGTACTGCTGCCGCTTTCAAAAACCATGATCGCGGCCATCTTCATCATCATGTTTGTCTATGGCTGGAACCAGTATCTCTGGCCAATGCTGATGACCACTGAAGAGCGCTTTTTCACCCTGATGCGCGGCATCAAGCAAATTCTGCAGGTGTGGGTCGGCAGCCAGATCCCCGATTACAACGAAGCCTTTGCCCTTGCCGTGCTTGCGCTTCTGCCACCGGTGCTGGTGGTGGTCATCTTCCAGCGCTGGTTCATCAAAGGCTTGACGGAAAGCGATAAATAAATGGCATCCATCGACATTGCAGAGGTTTCCAAAACCTATGCCGGAGCAACCGCCAGATCTGTCAGCGACATCAACCTGTCTGTGCGCGACGGCGAGTTCATTGTGCTGGTTGGCCCATCCGGTTGCGGAAAATCCACCCTGCTGCGCATGGTTGCCGGGCTGGAAGATATCAGCCAGGGCACGGTGCGCATTGGCGAACGGGTGGTCAACAAGGTTGAGCCTGCCGACCGCGACATTGCCATGGTGTTTCAGAACTATGCGCTATACCCGCATATGAGCGTGCGGGAAAACATGGCCTATGGCCTGCGCAACCGCAAAACTCCCAAAGCGGAAATAGAAAGCCGGGTTGCCGAAGCCGCACGCATGCTGGAACTGGGCCCGTATCTGGACCGCAAGCCAAGGGCGCTTTCTGGCGGACAGCGCCAGCGCGTTGCCATGGGGCGGGCCGTTGTGCGCCAGCCGGCCGCATTTTTGTTTGACGAGCCGCTGTCCAATCTGGATGCCAAACTGCGCGTTTCGATGCGCGGCGAAATTCGCCGCCTGCAGAAGCGGCTTGGCACCACATCGCTGTATGTCACGCATGACCAGCTTGAGGCGATGACGCTTGCTGATCGTCTGGTGGTCCTGAATGCTGGCCAGATCGAGCAGGTGGGTGCACCGCTTGAAATCTACCACCGGCCGGCATCCACCTTTGTGGCCAGCTTTATCGGTTCGCCTGCCATGAACCTGCTGGACGGAGAGATTCAGGGCAGCCAGCTCCAGATCGGCTCGGTTCAGCTTGAGCTCAATCTGAACACCAGCCGCAACGGTCCGGTCACAGTTGGTGTTCGCGCTGAAGATCTGCAGCCCGACAGGCTTGGTCTGCCATTCCGGGTGGATTTTGTTGAAGAACTGGGCGCGCAGCGTCTGGTGCACGGTCAGGTTGACGGGCAGCAACTGGTTCTGGCGCTTGACCCGCGGTTCGAAATTTCCACGGAAATGCGCCTTTCGGTGCCACGCGGGCAGGTGCATCTTTTTGATACTGCCACAGGCAGGAGAATTGACAATGAAGAGCGTTCCGACGTCCGGGCGGCGGTGCTGGCATGATATTGCCTGTTGTCACTGAAACTGTATCAGCTCTGCTGGTGCCGTCTGCTCAGACCCGGCAGGATATTGCCGCTTTGCCGCGCACCATTACAGCGCATGATCGTTTTATGGCCGGGCTTTCCTGCATGACCCAGGTTGAAACCGGTGGATTGACGCCCACAACGGTTCTGCAATTTCCATTCAGTCTCGCAACCTGGAACGTGGAGCGATGCTTGTTTCCCACGCAAGCAGCCGCAAAGCTGGCTCAAACCGGAGCGGACATTGTGCTGCTTTCGGAAATGGATTGCGGCATGGCCCGCACGGCGCAGCGCCACACCACCGCAGAGGTCGCGGACGGTCTGGGCATGGCTTATGCATTCGGGGTGGAGTTTCTGGAGCTTGGCCTCGGCTCTGATACCGAGCGCGAATTCTGCGCAGATGCGCAGAACTATGCCGGATTTCATGGCAATGCACTGGTGAGCTCGGCGGGCATGCAGCATGTTTTCATGGTGAGGCTGCCAGGAAAGCGGTTCTGGTTCATGCAGGGCGATGACCAGCCACGGCTTGGTGAGCGGATGGCCGTTGGTGCGATGCTGGAAACTGCGCAAGGGCCGCTGGTTGTGGTTTCAACCCATCTGGAAAGCAACAGCGATGCCAAGGGGCGAAACGCGCAGCTTGACCATCTGGTTGATGTGCTGGACGCGCGTTTTCCGGGCTTGCCGATTGTCATTGGAGGTGATTTGAACAGCGGCAACCACATTGGCGGTGACTGGCGTGACGAATCATTTTTTGCTGAAATGGCGCAACGCGGCTTTGAGGCGCATGGCGGTCCGATCGATCAGGTGACAACACGGCCCAGCCTGATCACCCGCTGGCCGGAAAGACTGATGAAGCTTGACTGGTTTTTGGTTCGGGGTGTTCAGGTTGGCGGATCACGCATTGTGCCCGCAACTGGCGTCGACGGCGGGCCATTGTCAGACCATGATCTGGTTGTGCTGGAGCTTCAGGGTCTGGAGTAAAATTCGACAAACATGCGGACCGGCCCGATGACCTGCACTTCATGCAACTGTTGCGGCTGTACGATGCCAGGATGGTCAGGGTCCAGAACGGTTTCGGAAGGCGGCTCGCAGATTCTGTAAAGCAACCTGCCTTCCAGGATGTGGATCATGGCCCACGCGCCTTCTTTCGTAGAATGCTGCTTTTGCAGCGCTGTAGGCAAACTGTCCTGATTGAACACCGGCGACCGCCGATAGGCCACCGCATCATCGGGAATGGCGCTCATGGTTTCGTTTCTCCCGGAATGGGTTTTAAAGGCTCGCATTTCCCGACCCCTCGCGTGTTTCACCATGATTGTGCAAAGGCAGGGGTGTCAATGGCGCGAACTCCGGCTATTGACGGTGCATCAATACCTTGATGCCGGAATGGGTGCATGCTGAACGAAACTTTTGACACGGTGGTGCTGGGTGGCGGAGCCGCTGGCCTGATGTGCGCAATTCATGCCGCATCTCGGGGTGGCCGCGTCCTGGTTCTGGATCACGCAAAGGCCCCTGGTGAGAAAATCCGCATATCAGGAGGCGGACGCTGCAATTTTACGAACACCGGCGCAACCGCTCGCAACTACATTTCCGGCAACCCGCATTTTGCCAAATCTGCGCTGGGTCGATACACCCCGCGCGATTTCATTGCGCTGGTGGAAAAACACGGCATTTCCTATCATGAAAAAACACTGGGCCAGTTGTTCTGCGACAACTCTGCGCGAGACATCATCGCCATGCTGCTGGACGAACTGGCAGAGGCTGGTGGAGACCTGCGCCTGAACACCACTTTGCAATCGCTTTCGCAAAACGCTGAAGGATTTTCGGCCGTGCTGGCGGGTGAAAGCACTGCCCGCGTGCAATGTCGCAACTTCGTGGTTGCCTGTGGCGGCAAGTCCATTCCCAAGATGGGTGCAACCAGCCTTGGCTACCAACTGGCTGACCAGTTCGGAATTGCGGTAACGGAGACGCGGGCGGGGCTGGTGCCTCTGACCTTTGGTGAAAATCTCCTGGCCGAATTTCGGGAGATGGCAGGGGTGGCGGCCGATGCCAGAATATCCTGCGGAAAAACGGCGTTTGAAGAGGCAATGCTGTTCACCCATCGCGGCCTTTCAGGCCCGGCAATCCTGCAGATATCTTCTTACTGGCAGGAAAAGCAGAAAATCAGAATTGCGTTTCTGCCCGGGCTGGATGTTTGCGCGGCGCTTATGAATTTCAAGCGGGAAAATGCACGCAAGACCATTGGAACCGCGCTGGGTGAGGTGCTGCCAAAGCGCCTTGCCGGTTTTCTGACTCGGCTGCACGGCTGGTCCGGTGTCATTGGTGAAATGAGCGACAGGAAACTGACCGAAATTGCGGGCATCGTTCATGGTTGGGAAGTGCTTCCTGTTGGTACTGAAGGCTACCGGACCGCAGAGGTGACCCTTGGCGGCGTGGATACTGGCGCGCTGAACTCGCGCACTTTGCAGGCCAACAATGTGCGAGGATTGTATTTCATCGGCGAAGTGGTGGATGTAACCGGCTGGCTTGGCGGCTATAATTTTCAGTGGGCGTGGTCTTCCGGCTGGGCGGCCGGCACGGCAATTGCCGCGGGCGCCGAATAGCCTGGCTTCACTCTTCGTGCGTGATGGTAATGCGGCCGCCGGTAACATCGGTCAGCATGCGAAACAGATCTGGTGCCCGTGCCTTGGCGACGGAGATCAGAAGCTCGGCACCTGTTGCGGTGAATGTCTGGTCGACAATTCGAGTGTCAGCAACGCCGCCAAGCCGCGCCTGAACCACGGCCAGGTCGCTGAATGGGCAGATGATGCGGGCGGCGAGTTTTTCCACCAGCGGAACCTTTGCCGCATCACGAAGGCATAGCGCGGCCGTGCCGCCGTATGCGCGTATAAGCCCCCCGCTGCCCAGCAATATGCCGCCAAACCAGCGAATGACCACGACCACCACACCGTCAAGGCTTTGGCCATCAATCGCCTGCAGAATAGGTTTTCCGGCAGTGCCGCTCGGTTCTCCGTCATCGTTGAACCGATAGGCCTGACCTATCCTCCAGGCCCAGCAATTGTGGTTGGCTGAAGGGTCGGAGTGCTGCGAGATGAACTCTTTCGCCGCAGCTTCATCGCTGATTGGCGCGGCAAGGGCAATGAAACGGCTTTTGCGAATTTCCTGATGTGCAGTTTCTATTGTGGTCAGGGCAAAGCGCATGATTTGATCCGAAAAAGCCGCCCCGCAGGCTTGCGGAACGGCTTTTCCTTAAATCATGAGCGCTGCAAAAGCGACGCGCATTCGGCGGTGCCCTGCCGCTTTTGATTTGCTACTCGGTCAGGCCGGATGCGTTCATAAGCGTGCGCACTTCATCGCAGGCCGCCTGAAATGCCGGGTCGCCCAGACCGGAGAAGGAGCGCGGCCGCGGCACCGGAACATCGATAATTTTGGTGATGCGCCCCGGGCGGGGCGACATGACCACAACCCGGTCTGCCAGAAACACCGCTTCAATAATGCTGTGTGTGATCAGCACAATGGTTTTGCGGGTTTCCATCCAGATGCGTTGCAATTCAAGGTTGAGCTGCTCACGCGTCATCGCATCCAGCGCGCCGAACGGTTCGTCCATCAGCAGCAATGCCGGATTATGGATCAGTGCACGGCACAGGGCCACGCGCTGCTGCATGCCGCCGGACAGCTCATAAGGTTTGCGGTCTTCAAAACCGTTTAGACCCACCAGCTCGATCAGGCGGCGCAGCTCCGTTTCATACTTTGCCTTTGGCAGTTTGCGGACTTCCAGCTGCAGGCTGACATTTTCCACAACGCTGCGCCAGGGCAGAAGAACCGGCGTCTGAAAGGCAATGCCAACATCATCCGCCGGACCTTTGACCTTGTGGCCGTTGACCTCGACAATTCCTTCCGAGGTGGGCAACAGCCCCGCGATCAAACGCAGCAGCGTGCTCTTGCCGCAACCCGAACTGCCCACAATGGCAACAAACTCGCCGTCACGCACTGTGAGATTGATATTGTCGAGCGCCAGCAATTCATCGAAGCGCTTGCTGACGCCCTTGATGTTAATCAGTTCGGACATTGGAACTCACGATTCAGGCAGGAAGTCGTTGGTGTAGAATTGTTCGACCGGCAGGCTGCGTGGCATGCCACCATACTCGGTCAGAATATGCTGGGTGTCTTCCCAGTCCTTCGCTTCCATCCAGCCAAACGGCTTGTCCTGCGTATTTTCAGTTTTGTAGGAATCTGCCGTCAGCACCAACTGACGCAAAAGCACATCGCGGTTGCGGCGCTGTTCCGGCAACACCTCAATCAACGCATCCACGGCCACTTCCGGATCGGCAGTTGCCTGCTCGAAAGCCGCCGCTGTCACTTCCAGAAACGCCTTCAGGGCCTCAGGATTGGCATCTTTGAAGCTGTTGTTCACGATAATGCCGTTGTTCATCTGCCGCAGGCCAAAATCGGCAAAACGGAAATATTCAACTTCCGCGCCCTGACCTTCCAGCTGCGCAACCTGCACATTGTAGTTGCCTGGAATGGCGTCCGCACGCTTTTGCAGGAACATGGCGTTCTTGGCGCCAAATGCCGGGTTCAGCACGCTGACGGATGCCGGATCGACTTCCTGGCTGGCCAGAAGCGCCGGGAACACGAGGGCTGTGGATTCGGACGGGGCAAACGCCACCACTTTGCCTTCCAGGCCTTTTGGCTCGGTAATTGGCGCATCGGCATGAGAGATGATGCACATCACGTCGCTGATGACGCGCATGACAGCCGTAACAGGCATGCCCTGTTCAACACCGCGAGCCATGGTACCAAAATCAACAAAGCCGAGTTGATCCTGACCCTGTGCAATCAACTGGGCAACGGTTGCCGAGCCCTGGCCTTCGCCGATGGTGACATTCAAACCGGCATCGCTGTACATGCCCTTTTGCAGCGCCAGATAGAACGGAGCATGCGAGCCATAGATAGACCAGTCCAGACGGAAGTTGATATCTGTTTTATCCTGTGCCTGCACGGAAGCGGGCAGCAAGGTTGCGGCAAAAACGGTTGCGGCAACGGTAGTCAGAAAACGGCGCTTGTTCATCAGTCACAATCCTCTACGTCAGAGACGGGGTTTCTTTAAGACGTTGTGTGGCATGCCATGGGATGAGAAAACGCTCCGCAAACTCAACGGAGTAGTAGAGAACGATGCCGATGACCGTCAGGAAGATCAGCACGGAAAAGAGCAGGCTGGTGTCCAGATTGGCGTTGGCAGAAAGCAGCAGGTAGCCAAGGCCGACATTGGCGCCAACCCATTCGGCAATAACCGCGCCGACAACCGAAAACGCGACCGAGACCTTGATGCCGCCCAGAATGCTGGGCAGGGCCAGCGGCATGCGGAATTTCCAGAACAGTTGCAGGCGGGAAGCGCGCATGGATGCGGCCAGTTCAAGCATTTCCCGCTCCATTGAGCGCAAGCCGACAACGGAGGAAATAACAATCGGGAAGAATGCGACCAGAAAGGTCACAAGCACTTTTGGCCAAAGGCCAAGACCGAACCAAACCACGATGAGCGGTGCCAGGGCCACCTTGGGAAAGGTTTGGGAAAGCACCAGCCAGGGCATGATGGCCCGGTCCAGCAAGTTGGATGAAACAATGGCCAGTGCCAAAGGAATGCCAATCACCACACTGAGCAGAAAGCCACACAGAGTGATGTAGGTGGTGGACCAGGCATTGCGCATCAGGAAGGGGAAATCTTCATAGATGCGCTCAACCACCGCTGTCGGAGTTGGCAACAGATATGGCGGAATATCCGTATATGTCGCCAGAACGTGCCAACCCAATATGAACAGGACGAAGGTTGCGAATGGGTAGAGAAAGCCCTTCATGCCGCGGACGCCGCTGAGAACTTGTCCGGCGTCAGCAAGGTGCGCGGGTAATCGGCAAAGGTTTTGGCGCCCTCGCTGGTCACGACAAAGGACTCACTGACCACCAGGCCGTATTTTTCAAACCAGAGGGCCGGAATGCAGTGGAAGGTCATGTTTTCTTCCATCACCGTCTTATCACCCGCGCGCAGGCTGCAGGTCAGCTCGCCCCATGTCGGCGGATAACCAATTCCGACAGGGTATCCAATGCGAGAATCTTTTTCGATGCCGTGGCGGGAAATGACCTTTTTCCATTCCGCTGCCAGCTCTTCGCACAGGACGCCCGGTTTGACGATGTCCAGCACAGCTTCAAGCCCTTCGCGAATGACCGCCGTGGTCTTGACCAGCTCTGCCGGCGGCTTGCCCACATAAATGCAGCGTGAAAGCGGCGAGTGGTATCGATGGCGAATGCCGCCAAGCTCGATGTAGAAAATTTCGTCTTCGCGAAGTGGTTCGTCTGTCCAGCTCAAATGCGGCGCGCTGCACAATTCACCCACCATGGCGTTTGGTGGCTTGCAGGGGAATGTGCCGCCAAATTCTTCAGTTCCGGCAGTGGTTACGCGGTAAACTTCGCCCATCACGTCGCTTTGACGCACGCCAATATCGGCTTTCTGCCGAGCAGCCTCCATGGCCGCCCCGGCGATTTTGCCGGCCTGCATCATGAATTCAATCTCGCGGGCGGATTTGGTCATGCGCACCCGGTTGACCAGCAGAAACGCATCGGAGAAGCCTGCACCCGGCAAACCTTCCGTCAAAATCTGATGCCAGCGGGCTGTGTAGTAATAGTCGTCCATTTCCACGCCAATGCTGGCCTTGTCGAGCTTGTGCTCCTGCAAAAGCTCAACCAGCGCCGTCATCGGGTGCAGGTCGGCAGAGCCGACATAAATATCTGCATAGGGGATGACGCTTTCCGGCGACAGGAAGGCAGTGAACTTGGCACCAACGGCATCCATCTTGCGCCCGAACCAGATCGGCTCTTCGCGATCAAGCGTCACAATGACCATTTGTGGTGTGTAAAATGACCAGCCGTCATAGCCCGTCAGGTAAAACTGATTGGCAGGGCTTGAAATCAGAAGTACGTCCAGGCCACGCCGACGCATTTCGGCTTTGGTTCTGGCGATGCGGTGCAGAAACTCTGCGCGTTCAAAAAGGGCCATATGCGGCAATCCTAACCCATGCACAAAAGATAAGCTATTTTTCGACTTGATCATGGCGGCAGCAACATCTTATGTCTAATGAGAAATTTTCTGCAAACTCATATCTTTTTGGTTATGCGCTATCCCAATCTTCGACACCTTCAAATCTTTCGAACGTTGATTCAGACACTCAGCGTGACTGAAACGGCCAATCTTCTTCATGTCAGCCAGCCTGCGGTCAGCAAGGCAATGGCTCAACTTCAGGAGGAGGTCGGGTTTCAACTCTTCGTTCGCTTAAACGGCAGGCTTAAGCCCAGCCCTGATGCGCTGCGCCTTCTGGTTGAGGCGGAGCGCGTGCTGAACCAGGTCACCATGTTTCGCGATGAGGTGGCGGCCCTGCAGGAAGCAAGGCATGGCCGCTTGTCTGTCGCGGCCATTCCCGCCTTGTCGATAGGTCTGGTGGCGGACGGCATTGGCCGCTTCATGCAGGCCCGACCGAAAGTTCATGTCGAATTGCACATCGACATGTCGTACCGGATTATTGAAGAAGTGGCGCAGAACCGGGTTGAGCTGGGCTATGTCCATACAGAGCCGCAGAACTCCAATGTTGCTTTCAACTTTCTCGGCGAATCGACCATGGTGTGCCAGATGCACCGCGACCACCGGCTTGCACAGAAAAAGGTCATCACTCCGCAGGATCTTCGAGACGAGCCTCTGGTTTTCCTGGATCCGGCATCGCCGCCCAGTTACCTGATACGCGAAAGCTTTGCTGAGGCAGGAATTCAGCCGATGGTTATTTCCGAGGTCAACGCATCTCATCTGGCTGTGGATATCGTGCGTCATGTCGGTGTGGCATTTGTGGATGTGATGTCGGCCCGCGATAATGAAACGGTATGCAGACCGTACAGACCGCGCATTCCCTTGCGGATTTACGCGATTTATTCTGCGCATGGCCCGGTTTCCAGCATTTCTGCCGCTTGCCAGGAGTTTGTGCGGGAAGGTTATGAGAAAAAGCGGCCCTATTTGTCGGAAATGGCCACAAAGCAGGATAGCTGACGGAGGATGGCATGGCGAATGGCAAGGAAGAGAACGAACCGGTTGAACTGGCTTCTTCGCCGTGCATGCTGCATGAGGTGGACCCGCTCTACAGCGGTTTGGGAAAGAGCGCGCCAATGCCTGAAATGAGAATGGAACTATCCGGCACAATGCAGGCGGCGTTTGAAAGAATTCTCGAGGAAGATGGTGTTGTGCCGGATGCGACATTGCTGCCGCCCGCAGAAGGGCGCGCCGCAACCGAACTTGCCAACCGCCGCTGGAACCGGGTTCTGCCAGCCATGGCGGCAGAGGAGATTTGCACCAAGCCGGCGGATGCAAGCCTGAACTCACCGCAAATTCCGGTACAGGTTCTGGTGCCGGCCAGTGCCCGGCCGGGGGTGGTGGTGTTTGTGCATGGCGGAGGCTTTGCTTTTTGCAGTCCCGCTACTCATGCGCGGTTTGCGCGAATGCTGGCCGTAGAGTCTGGCCTGACGGTGATAGTGCCGGAATACAGGCTGGCGCCGGAGCACCCGTTTCCTGCCGGGTTAATGGATACGATTTCCACTTTTCGTCACGCGCATGCGTTGGCTTCCCGAGTGTCCGGCATGTCGGAAGGCCCGGTTTTTCTGGCGGGAGATTCGGCCGGGGCCAACCTGGCGCTTGCCACCATGCTGCATGAACAGCAGCAGCAGCGAGTGGCTGGAGATGGCGGCGTCTTGTTCTATGGGGTCTACGACGCTGATTTTGCGACGGAGTCCTATCAGTTTTTTGCAAATGGGCCGGGGCTGACACTGGGCAAGATGCAACGTTTCTGGGACTGGTATCTGGCAGATGCAGCGGCGCGTCGCCAGGCTTTGGCAAGCCCATTGCATGCGGATGACGAGGCGTTGTTGCGGTTGCCGCCTCTGCATCTGGCGGCGGCGGGGGTTGATCCTCTGCTGTCGGACAGTATCAACCTGGCGCACCGGCTGGCTGGTCTGGGCCGTAGTGAGAAGCTGGAGATTGTACCCGGGGTTACGCATTCGTTCTTGCAGATGAGCGAAGACTTGCCGGAGGCGCGAGCGGCACTGAAGCAAGCTGGAAGCTTTCTTCGATCCAGAAGCTGAGGGGCCGGCCTGGTGGATACAATTGGAAACAAAATGAAAGGCCTAGCCTGCGTCAGGTTGTGCTAGAGCAATTCCAGCAAAAGTGCGCAGCGGTTCTTCTGACCGCGTAAAACTGAAAATGCAGGTTGAGGCGGCGCATGTTACAGCGGGTGGCTCCGGGCGTGGAACCGGTGGCGCAATTTTCAAGACGTGCGGGACGGCGGAGCAGGGGCCGGCGATGGCCATGGCTGGCGTTGGTGCTGGTGCTTGCGATCAGTGGGCTTATCGGCTGGCGCTATCTATCCGCGGCAGCTCCGGCTGTACCATCTTATGAGTTTGCAACGGTCATCAGGGGAACTCTCGATGACAATGTTCCTGCTGTGGGAACTTTAAAAGCTGTACGCTCCGTTGATGTCGGCGCGCAGATTTCCGGTCAGCTCAAGACGGTGCATGTTGCTGTGGGAGATGGTGTAACCGAAGGGCAGTTGCTGGCAGAGATGGACCCGGCAATTTACGAATACACTGTCGAGGCAACGCTGGCCCAAATCGCCAATCTGGAAGCTCAGGACGTCAACGCTCAGGCGCAGCGGGTTCTGGCCCGTCAAACGTTGAACCGGCAGGAAAATCTGCGCCGCGCAAATACGTCTGCCGCAAGTGAACTGGACGCAGCGGTGGCAGCGCTGGCCACGGCAGAGAGCAATGTTGATGGCCTGGCTGCGCAGATAAGGGAACGTCGATCTGACCTGAAAAGGGCAGAAGCCAATCTGGGCTATACCAAAATCTATGCACCACTGAACGGCACGGTTGTTTCGCAGACATCCGAACAGGGGCAGACGCTGGCGGCAACACAAACTGCGCCAGTTATTGTAACGGTGGCGGACCTGTCGACCATGACGGTAGAGGCAAAGGTCTCCGAGGCCGATATCGGCAGGCTGACGCCGGGAATGAAGGTGTGGTTCACCACGCTGGGTGACACCCGGCAAAGGTGGGAAGCGACGTTGCGCATGATCGAACCCACACCTGAAACCGAGAACAACGTTATTCTGTACAAGGCGCTCTTCGACGTACCCAACCCCGATGGCAGGCTGCGAATGACGATGACCGCGCAAGTGTTTTTTGTCGTGGACGAAGCGCATGATGCTTTGCAGGTGCCTGCTTCTGCCATCCGAACTTCTGATAATGGTCCGTCGGTTCTTGTGCGGCAGGGAAATGGCGTCATCGAGCGACCAGTGGAAACGGGTTTGCAGACGCGCACGCGGGTTCAGGTTCTTTCCGGGCTGGAAGAGGGGGAAGAGGTTGTCTCGAACGTGGTAACTGCGAACCGCAGCGACGCTTCCACAAGGGTGCGGCCTTTTGGTTCGCCGCGCCACTGACGGAAATGATCTGATGCTGGATATGCCGCACAACGACAGATCGGACAGTGTTCAGGTGGCGGCACTTTCGCCGCATCCGGTGTCGCTGCAGTTGGAGAATATTGGCAAGACTTATGGTGAAGGTGAGGGCGCAGTGACCGTTTTGCGCGGCATTTCACTCAGCATCTCCGCCGGTGAGTTTGTTGCCATTATGGGGCAATCGGGCAGCGGCAAATCCACCCTTATGAACATACTTGGTTGTCTGGATCAGGCAGATGAGGGGCAATATCTTGTCGGCGGTCAGAATGTCGCCAATCTGAATGCTGATGAGCTTGCGCATCTGCGTCGGGATACGTTCGGTTTTGTATTCCAGAGCTACCACCTGATTGCCGGGGCGAGCGCGGCAGAAAATGTCGAGCTTCCCGGAATCTACGCCGGACTGCCGCCGCGAGAGCGTGCTGATCGCGCTGACCACCTGTTGACCTTGCTCGGGTTGGCGGATCGGCTGGACCACAGGCCCAACCAATTGTCCGGGGGCCAGCAGCAAAGAGTATCAATAGCTCGCGCTTTGATGAATGGCGGCTCGATTGTGCTGGCGGATGAGCCGACAGGCGCATTGGACAGTGCATCCGGTAAAGAGGTCATGGCGCTTTTGAAGCGTCTGCACGCGCTTGGCCACACGATTGTCATCATAACCCATGATCCGGAGGTGGCCCGTGAGGCGGACCGGCTGATCGAGCTGCGTGATGGTCAGGTGGTTTCAGACAGCGGAGGGGCGAAGCCCAATGATGCCCAAACCTCGCCAGAACTGACGAGCCCCGAACGAGCTGGGCACCGTTCCGGTGGCAATTTCGCCGAAGCGGCGCGCATGGCTTTGCGGTCACTTGCGGCCAATCCATTGCGAACAGCGCTGACTTTGCTTGGCATGGTTATCGGGGTTGCGGCTGTTATCGTCATGCTGGCGGTGGGCGATGGCTCCCGGCAGGATGTGGTTCAGCGGATAAGCGCAATGGGTTCAGACCAGTTGTTGATCCGGCCCGGTGCACCCGGCCAGAGAACACCGGACGGCGTGATCGCAACATTGGTGCCTGCCGACGCTCTGGCAATTGCCCAATTGCCGAATGTGAAGGCGGTGGTGCCGGAAATGCAGGGCAGCGTTACCCTGCGCGCCGGCGAGGTGGACTACCAGTCCACCGCCAATGGCACCTGGCCGGATTTTGCGCAGGCACGCAGTTGGCCGGTGCTGTCCGGCACGTTCCTTCAACAGGCAGACGAGGATAGCTATGCCCCGGTGGCGGTTCTGGGCAGGACCGTTGCCGAGGTTCTGTTTCCCGACGGTAGGGATCCTGTCGGCCAGTATGTGCTGGTCAATTCCAATCCGTTTCTTGTGGTTGGGACGATGAGCGAAAAAGGTGCCTCGCCCATGGGCAGCGATCAGGATGATGTGGTGTTCGTTCCCCTGTCCACGGGCAGCTTGCGACTTTTCGGCCAGCGCCACCTTCGCTCGCTGGCAGTGGTTGTAGAGGATGTCGCGCGCATTGATGAAACCCAGGCGCATGTGCAGCAATTGCTGGATGAAAGGCACCGCCGCCAGGACACCACGATCCGCAATATGGCGTCCCTGTTGAGCGCGGTGAGTGAGACCGCTGCCACCATGACCATATTGCTTGGCTCTGTGGCGGCAATCTCTCTGCTGGTGGGCGGCATTGGCATTATGAACATCATGCTGGTCAATGTGACCGAGCGCACGCGTGAAATTGGCATTCGCATGGCCACAGGGGCAAGCCGCGGTGACATTCTGCGTCAGTTCAACACCGAGGCCGTGGTTGTTTCTGCCATTGGCGGCGGCTTGGGTTGCGCGCTGGGGCTGGGCGTTGCAAGGCTCATGCAGGAATTTGGAATTTCCATTGCTTTCAGCCTTGCACCGGTGCTAATTGCGTTTTCAGCCGCATTCTTCTGCGGTTTGATTTTCGGGTATCTGCCTGCGCGCAAGGCGGCAGCGCTTGATCCGGCTGTGGCACTGACCAGTTAACCGGTGGGCTGATTCCACAGTTCGGTATAGACCGCATCAATCTGGGCGGCTTCCCGCTGCAGGGGAAATGTTGCCTGTGCATGGGAATAAGCGGCCCCGGATGCCGCGGTCAAACGCTGCCTGTCGCCCATCCAGTCTGCAATTGCGCGTGTCAAGGCAACCGGATCATCGGCAGGCACCAGCTGTCCCGTCTGATCTGTCACCACATCGGCGAACACACCAACATCTGCCGCGACAACCGGCACGCCGCTGGCCATAGCCTCCAGCGGGGTTAGGCCGAAGCCCTCCCATCTTTGAGGAGCAACAAACAAGTCCAACGCCTGATAATAGGGGGCAGGATGTTCAACCTCGCCTTTGAAAAGGATGCGATCAGCCAGCCCGGCGGCTTTAACCTTTTCTTTCAGAACAGCATCGAACTGCGCGTGTTCGGCCGTTGCCCTGCCGGTGATCACCGCCTGCCATTCAGGATTTTGCGGCAGCAGCGCAATCATGGCGTCAACAAACAGGTCGGTGCCCTTTTGATGCCGGATGCGGCCAAAACAGCCTATTGTTCGACGCTCGGGCAGGCCAAGGGAAGCCCGGGCCTCTGATGCGCTGCCTGCCGGGCGAAAGCGCTGCAGATCGATGCCGTGCATGATCACCTGATTTGGCACTTCCAGATAGGCTGCGCTGCGCTGGCTGGTGGCAATAACCTTGTCCATGCGGGAAATGAGAAAGCGAGTGTATGCGGTGTGCCGCCGCTGCGCTGCAGAGGTGAACACCAGCTTAAGCGGCATTCGCAGCACGTCCCGCATGAAAATTCCCGGTAGCATTTCCACATTGCGCCGTGCATGCCAGATACGAACCGGCTTTGCCCGGGGACGAAACCAAAGCGCCGGTAGCTGCCGGACCTTCAACTTGGGAAGGTGGCCCGGCAGCCCGGGGCCAAATGCGACGATGGGCAGGCTTTGCGCCTGCAAAGGCACCAGTTGCACAATCGTGGATGTGACACCGGAAAGCCGCTTCTTGAAATTGGGCGCAACAACAAGAATTTCGGAAGTTTTCATGAGATTTTGCTGCCCCGAAGCGTTTTCGCCTTCAAAGCGCTCCGGCTGACCTTTTGGTCATCTGAAACGCTCTGACTCTTTGTCTCGCCGCAGTGTCCTGCCGTTGAAACAGTAGCGTTTCAACGGAAAATGCCTGAACGCAGCGAAAACGCCCCCTTGTTTTACCTTCGCCGGACTCAGGCCCAGCGAATTTCCAGCACTTCGTAAGAGCGTGAACCACCCGGTGCCAGAACTTCCACCGTGTCGCCCTCTGTCTTGCCAATCAAGGCGCGGGCAATTGGCGATGAGATGGAAATACGGCCCATCTTCACGTCTGCTTCCTGATCGCCAACAATCTGATAGGTTTTTTCTTCGTCCGTATCCTCATCCACCAGCTTGACCGTTGCGCCAAATTTGACCCGGTCGCCCGATAGTTTCGATACGTCAATCACCTCGGCGCGTGCCGTCAGATCTTCCAGCTCGGCGACCCGGCCTTCATTCAGGCTCTGCGCTTCCTTGGCTGAGTGATATTCAGCATTTTCAGAAAGGTCGCCATGGGCGCGTGCTTCTGAAATGGCCTGAATAATCCGCGGCCGCTCTTCCTGTTGACGGCGACGAAGCTCTTCCTTGAGCGCCTCGAAGCCGGCAGTGGTCATTGGAACCTTTTCCATGCCCTTACCCTTGCCCGCAGCAACCGGGGCACAAAGCCGCCGGACCTGCGAAACGAATTATAAGAAAGACCGGCGTCGGAGAAGACGCCAGCCTCAAGAGAATCACTTCTGCAATGCAGATCAAACACCCCGGCGGGGTGAAGTTCAAGCTTTGGGAAAATAGGACTGCAATGGCCGAACTTCAAGGCTTCCAGCCTTTAATGCGGCAATTGCCTCTGCTGCGGCCCGCATTCCGGCCAGCGTGGTGAAGTAAGGCACCTTGTGCATCAATGCCGCGCGGCGCAATGACCGCGAGTCGGATACTGCTTTCACGCCCTCGGTCGTATTGAAGACCAACTGCACCTGCCGGTTGCGGATGGCGTCTTCTATATGCGGGCGCCCTTCCAGAACCTTGTTGACCTTTTCTGCGGTGATGCCGTGTTCTGCCAAAAATTTCTGCGTGCCTTCCGTCGCGGAAATCCGGAAGCCCTGCTCAACCATACCGCGAATAGGGCCGAGCATTCCCTGCTTGTCGGCATCGCGCACTGAAACAAACACCGTACCATCGCGCGGCAGTTCGACACCGGCACCCGACTGTGCCTTGGCGAAGGCCAGTGCATAATCAAAGTCCAGCCCCATAACCTCGCCAGTGGAGCGCATTTCCGGTCCAAGCAGCGTGTCCACTCCCGGGAAGCGGGCAAACGGGAAAACCGCTTCCTTGACCGCAATGTGCTTGAGATTTTTCACATCCGGCTTTCCGCCATAGGCCGCGAAGGCTGCCTCCAGTGTTTCGCCCGCCATGATGCGCGCTGCAACCTTGGCCACCGGGGTGCCGATGGTCTTGGCCACAAATGGCACCGTGCGCGAGGCACGTGGATTGACCTCCAGCACATAAATCTCGTCGCCCTTGATAGCGAACTGCACATTCATCAGGCCGCCAACCTTGAGAGCAATTGCCATGTCGCGTGTCTGGCGCTCCAGCTCCTGCGTAATAGTGGGGCTCAACGAATGCACCGGCAAGGAACAGGCAGAGTCGCCAGAGTGGATGCCCGCCTCTTCAATATGTTCCATGATCCCGGCGACAAAGGTGTCTTTGCCGTCAGAAAGGCAGTCGACGTCCACCTCAATGGCATCGGAAAGATAGCTGTCGATCAGCACCGGCGATTTGCCGGACACAACGACCGCTTCCTTCATGTAGCGTTCAAACTGACTGTCACCGCGGACAATTTCCATTGCCCGACCGCCCAGCACGTAGGATGGGCGAATGACCACGGGATAGCCAATGCGCTCGACAATGGCGCGCGCTTCTTCAACCGAGCGTGCAATGCCGTTGTTGGGCTGCCGCAGTTCCAGTTCGTGCAGCAGCTTCTGGAAACGGTCGCGGTCCTCGGCAAGATCAATGGCATCTGGCGAGGTGCCGAGAATGGGAATTCCTGCTTCCTCCAGCGCATTGGCCAGCTTGAGAGGCGTCTGACCGCCAAACTGCACGATAACGCCCAGCAATTCGCCCGAAGCCTGCTCTGCCCGCAGAATCTCCAACACATCTTCCGCCGTCAGAGGCTCAAAATACAACCGGTCCGATGTGTCGTAGTCCGTCGACACCGTTTCCGGATTGCAGTTGATCATGATGGCTTCAAGCCCGGCGTCCTTGAGCGCAAAAGCCGCGTGGCAGCAGCAATAGTCAAACTCGATGCCCTGACCAATCCGGTTCGGGCCACCGCCCAGAATCACCACCTTGCGGCGGCTGGAAACTTCAGCTTCCGAACGCACCGCGCCGGCAAAGGGCCGCTCATAGGTGGAGTACATGTATGGCGTTGGCGAGGCGAATTCGGCAGCGCAAGTGTCAATGCGCTTGAACACCGGATGGACATCGAGCTCATTGCGCAGCTTTGAAACCGTTGCCTCGTCAACGCGTGCCAGCGTTGCCAGCCGTGCGTCGGAAAAGCCCATGCTTTTCAGATCGCGCAGATTTTCTGCATCCTGTGGCAGGCCATGCGTGCGCACCTTGGATTCCATATCCACAATTTCCTGGAACCGGTCCAGGAACCACGGATCGATTTTGCAGGACTGATAGACCTGTTCTTTCGTCATGCCCATGCGCAATGCCTGAGCCACCATCAGCAGCCGGTCGGGCGTCGGCCGCCCAAGCGCTTCCAGCACGGCATTCTTGTCTTCGCCTTCGCCAAGGCCCGGAATGGCAATCTCGTCCAGCCCGTCCAGCCCGGTTTCAAGGCCGCGCAGCGCCTTTTGCAGCGATTCTGCAAATGTGCGGCCAATTGCCATAACTTCACCCACCGACTTCATGGCCGTGGTGAGCGTTGGTTCAGCACCGGGGAATTTTTCAAATGCAAAGCGCGGAATTTTGGTGACGACATAGTCGATCGACGGTTCAAAGCTGGCTGGTGTTGCGCCGCCGGTGATGTCGTTCTGCAATTCATCCAGCGTGTAACCCACCGCCAGCTTGGCGGCGATTTTGGCAATCGGGAAGCCGGTTGCTTTGGAGGCAAGGGCCGAAGACCGCGACACGCGCGGGTTCATTTCGATAACAACCAGACGGCCATCGGCCGGGTTGACGGCGAACTGAACGTTGGAGCCACCGGTTTCAACACCGATTTCCCGCAGCACCGCAATCGAGGCATTGCGCATGACCTGATATTCCTTGTCGGTCAGCGTCAATGCAGGCGCTACGGTGATTGAGTCGCCGGTGTGCACACCCATCGGGTCAATATTTTCAATGGAACAGACAATGATGCAATTGTCGGCCCGGTCGCGAACGACCTCCATTTCATATTCTTTCCAGCCGAGCACTGATTCCTCGATCAGCACTTCAGTGGTGGGCGAGGCATCCAGCCCGCCCTCGACAATTTCAAAAAACTCCGAGCGGTTGTAGGCGATGCCGCCGCCGGTGCCGCCCATGGTGAAAGACGGGCGGATAATGGCCGGCAGGCCCACATGCTCCAGCCCTTCTGCCGCAGCGCCCAGCGCCCGCGCCATATAGCGTTGCTTGCGGTCGCTCTCGCCCAGGTTCCAGTCATTCTCAAGCTTGGTCAGGGCCGCTTCGCGCGCTGCGCCTGCCTCAATCGAGCGAATGATATCGCCACGCTTTTCTTCATGTTCCAAACGGTCGGCATGCTTGGCCTCAGTTGCATTGGCCAGAAATGAGCGCGGCGTTGCCAGGCCAATGCGGGCCATGGCCTCGCGGAAGAGCGCGCGGTCTTCCGCCATGTCAATCGCGGCTGCATCCGCACCGATCATCTCGACATTGTATTTTTCCAGAACGCCCATGCGCTTGAGCGACAAGGCTGTGTTCAGCGCAGTCTGCCCGCCCATGGTTGGCAGAATTGCATCGGGCCGTTCCTTGGCAATGATCTTGGCAACGATTTCCGGGGTGATCGGCTCAATATATGTGGCGTCGGCCAGATCCGGGTCGGTCATGATCGTGGCCGGGTTGGAGTTGACCAGAACGATCCGGTAGCCTTCTTCCCGCAAAGCCTTGCAGGCCTGCGTGCCGGAATAATCAAACTCACATGCCTGCCCGATAATAATCGGGCCGGCACCGATGATGAGGATGGTTTTCAAATCGGTGCGTTTGGGCATAGGACATCCGTCTTTTGTTCGTGCGTGATGAAACCCCGGGCGGAAGGCGACCGGGTTTCGGGAACATTATTTCAATGGCTAAGGCTGCCTTATAGGCGAGCGCCGCATGGGATGAAAGCGTAAATATCCGGCAGCGGCCCATGATTCAGAAGCAATTTTGCCTGAATGGGCCGCCGCGGCCATGTGGTATGCCTGTTCAGGCTGCCTTGCGGTGCGCGTCGATCAGGCCAAAGAACCGCGCAAACAAATAGTGCGAATCCTGTGGGCCGGGCGATGCTTCCGGGTGATGCTGCACTGAAAACACCGGAGCATCTTTCAACCGGATGCCGCAATTGCTGCCGTCAAACAGCGAAATGTGGGTTTCCTCGACATTTTCAGGCAGCGAATCACGATCCACAGCAAAGCCATGGTTCATGGAGACAATCTCGACCTTTCCGGTGGTGAAATCCTTGACCGGATGGTTGGCGCCATGGTGCCCCTGATGCATTTTCAGAGTTTTGCCGCCAAGCGCCAGCGCCAGAAGCTGATGGCCAAGGCAGATGCCGAACATGGGAATGCCCGTGGCAGACAAATCGCGGATTGTCGCGCTGGCGTAATCTGCCGTTGCCGCAGGATCGCCCGGGCCATTGGACAGGAAAATACCGTCAGGCTTGTGCGAGAGAACATCGGCTGCCGTTGCCGTGGCTGGCAGAATAACCACGCGCGCACCATGGCCGGACATCAGGCGCAGAATGTTGCGCTTGGCGCCGTAGTCGATGGCAACGATTGTGTAGGCCGGTTCGCCATTGTCGGCGTAGCCGGCGTTCCATTCCCAGGGACCCTGTGTCCAGACCTCGGCCTGTGCGGTCGCTGCGTCCTTCGCAAGGTCCAGCCCTACAAGCCCGCTCCATTCGGCGGCCTTTTGCTTCAACGCCTCAATGTCAAATTCGCCATTCGGATTGTGGGCAATCACCGCATTGGCCATGCCCTTGTCGCGGATCAGCGCGGTGAGGGCACGTGTGTCAATGCCTGTCATGGCCACAACGCCGCGCGCCTTCAGCCATTCATCCAGCCCACCGGTCGAGCGGTAGTTGGAAGGGGCGGAAATTTCGGCCCGGAAAATTGCGCCGACGGCGCCAACGGAGTTTTCCGGAACCAGATCTTCCAGATCCTCGGCATTGGAGCCAACATTGCCAATGTGGGGAAAGGTGAAAGTGACAATCTGGCGCGCATAGGACGGGTCTGTCAGGATTTCCTGATATCCTGTCAAAGCGGTGTTGAAACAAACCTCGCCCAGAGCCTCACCCGTAGCACCGGCACCCTGTCCTTCAACCACCGTTCCATCCGCCAGCACCAGAAGGGCTGTTGGTTTCCTGCGTATCCAGCCATCGCTCATCGCAAGCTTCCTTGATTTCGTGGCACAGCGCGCGGGCCGCGCACCATCATCCGGCGTCAGCCCCTATCGATCTTTGCCCATCGTTTCGGTTGAGCCATGCATATCGCGCGTAGCAGCCTTCTGCGCAACCCCTCTTGCAGTGCACAATGGGCAGTATTAATCATTATGGCAATGAGATGGCAGCAGACGTGCCTTTTATGCACCGCCTGCGGGCCGCAATATTGTACCGGAATTTCACTATGCGTGAACGCATTAACGCAGCGTTGCAGGAAGCCCAGAGTGGCGACAACCCGCAACGGTTGTGTTCTCTTAGACTGATTGTTGCCGCTATCAAGGATCGGGACATTTCCTTGCAGGCGCGCGGGCAGGCACGGATGGCTGACGACCACATCTGCAATCTGTTGCAGACATTGGCACAGCAACATGAGGCGCAGGCAGTGCAGTGTGAACTGCACGCAGATATGGCGGGTGCCGCTAGGGAGCGCCGCCAGCTTGATGTTGTGGCCGAGTTTTTGCCGCGAGCGCTGGATTCCGGCTCGGTTCTGGCCGCATGTCGTGCTGCCGTGGAAGAAACGGGGTCCAATGGCCTGCGGGATATTGGCCGCTGCATGTCGTTTCTGAAGCAGCGCTATGGCGCTGAACTGAATGTTACAGCAGCCGGGGCGGTGGTTAAAAATCTGCTGCAATAGGCGGGCAGGGCCTGTGGATTGCTGTGGAGAGCGGGCGGCACGGCAATGAAACCGCGCTCATGGCTGGCGCGAAGGGCTCTGAACGCCGATATAGGTGACATGAGATTTCCCCCGCATTTTCTTGAAGAGATTAAAAGCCGCATTCCGATTTCCGATGTTGTCGGACGTCGCGTGACGTGGGACCGCCGGAAAACCCAGGCTGGCCGGGGAGATTTCTGGGCCTGCTGCCCGTTTCACGGCGAAAAGACACCTTCCTTTCACTGCGAAGACAGCAAAGGTCGCTACCATTGCTTTGGCTGTGGCGTTTCCGGTGACCATTTCCGGTTTCTGACCGAGCTGGATGGCATGAGTTTTCCTGAGGCGGTGGAGCGGCTTGCCTCTGAAGCGGGTGTGCCAATGCCCGAACGCGACCTGCAGGCAGAAAAACGGGAAGAGGCGCGTGGTACGATTCTGGATGCGCTGGCGGCGGCGGGCCAGTTTTTTCGGCAGTCGCTGCAAGAGTCCGAAGGTGCAAAGGCCCGCGCTTATCTGCGCGATCGCGGACTCAGCAGTGCCGTGCAGGCCGAGTTTGGAATTGGCTATGCACCCGATTCCAGAGCACGGTTGAAGGAATTTCTTGTCGGGCGTGGCATAGGCAAAGCGGAAATCGAGGCTGCCGGGCTTGTGGTGCATGGGCCCGACATTCCAGTTTCCTACGACCGTTTCCGCGAACGGATCATGTTTCCGATCAGCGACACGCGAGAAAAGATCATTGCTTTTGGTGGCCGGGCTCTTTCACCCGGGGTGCCTGCCAAATACCTCAATTCGCCTGAAACCGACGTGTTTCACAAAGGCTCGACACTGTACAATATTGCCAGGGCCAGGCGCGCCGCGCGCGAGGCCGGCACGTTGGTTGTTGTTGAAGGCTATGTGGACGTTATCGCCCTGCATCAGGCCGGGATAGCCCATGCAGTGGCGCCGCTGGGAACTGCACTGACGGATCGCCAGCTTGATTTGCTGTGGCGCAGCGTTGCCGAGCCGGTGCTGTGCTTTGACGGTGATGCCGCCGGCATCAAGGCGGCACAGCGGGCTGCGGATGTTGCGCTGACCCTGTTGAAGCCCGGTCGTTCTTTGCGATTCGCACTTCTACCGGAGGGCAAAGACCCCGATGATCTGGTGCGTGAAGGTGGCGCTGGCGCCTTTGGAGAAATTTTGCAGAGCGCCCGCCCGCTGGCGGATATGATCTGGGCGCGGGAAACCGCGGGCGGCGTCTTTGACACGCCGGAGAGACGCGCCGAGCTGGAAACCCGAATCAAGGCACTGACCCGGCAGATCGCCGATGAAAGTGTGCGCCGACATTATCAGCAGGATATGCAGGAGCGACTGTCTGCCTTCTTCAAGCCGGGCATCAGCAGTGGCCAGAGGCATGAGCGAAGAGGTTCCAGGGGCGGGGGTGCGCGGTCGGGTGCTGCTACAAAACGCTCTGCGGTGTCCGACAGACTGATTCGCTCTGGCCTGACATCATCCGCCGGACGGGCTTCGCCCCCAACCATGCGTGAAATTGGCATTGTGGTTGGTTTCATCAACCATCCGCTGCTTCTGGGCGAGGCATTCGACTATTTTGCCGAGCTGGAACTGCCGGACGGCGACATATCAAAACTTCGCTCCACCGTTTTGGATGTGGCTGCGCATGATCCGTCTTTTGACAGGGCTGCCATCATGCAAGCCTTGGAAAAGCTTGGTCTTCTGCCGGTTTTCGACGCGTTTGAGGAAAAAGTGCGCCTCCACCGGGACTGGATGTTTCTGGCACATGCGGCGGTAGAGGATGCACGGGAAGCTTTGCGGCAGGCGCTTCACTTGCAGCATCGGCAACGCTTCCTACATAGGGAGTTGCGGAATGCGGAAGCCGCCTTCGCCGTTGAACAGACAGAGGCGGCCTATGTGCAGATTATCGAGATCAAGCGTGAGATAGACAATCTGGCAGGAACGGAGGCGCTGATCGACGGATTTGGGCTGCTTTCGGGCCGGCCAGCGCGAAGCTTTTGAGGTCGGCGGCTTATTTTTTCACGTAGAGCCTTGACTCCTAAGGCCGAAATGGAAAGACACGGATGCCAGAAGCGGCATCGCTAAATGAGTTTGGTATAATATACCGGTGTCGAGCGGCTCAGCCGGGCTATCGGCACGGAGAGATTGGGCGCGCAGTGCCGGTTTTCGGCCTCCGGCAGGATTCATTGAGAATTTACCCCTTTGCTTTATCGAGCACAGAGCGGTTTGCCGGGCACGACCGACGCGAATTGGAGAGATACGCGAATGGCGACTAGGGTCAAGGAAAGCGAAGCGGCCGTCGAGGAGCGTCCAGAGACGCCGGACAGTCCTCTGCTGGACCTGTCGGATGACGCCGTCAAAAAGATGATCAAGGCCGCTAAAAAACGCGGTTTTGTGACAATGGAGAAATTGAACTCCGTTCTCACTGCGGACGATGTCACATCCGAGCAGATCGAAGACACGATGGCCATGCTGAACGACATGGGTATCAACGTCGTTGAAGACGATGAAGCCGAAGACGGGGAAGAAAAGGACGAGGAAGCCACTGGCACTGATGTTGCCGAAGTGGGTTCCGGTGCCGTTGCAACAACCCCAAAGCGCGAGGCGGGCGACCGCACCGATGATCCTGTGCGCATGTACTTGCGCGAAATGGGCTCGGTGGAACTGCTTTCCCGCGAGGGCGAAATTGCGATTGCCAAGCGGATCGAAGCTGGCCGCGAAACCATGATCGCCGGGCTGTGCGAAAGCCCGCTGACCTTTCAGGCCATCATCATCTGGCGTGACGAACTGAACGACGGCAACATCATGCTGCGTGAAGTTGTTGACCTGGAAGCCACTTATGCCGGACCGGAAGCGCGCATGCCTGCGGCTCCGCCGGTGGAAGAGGGCAGCGAGCCGGAAAAGGCCCTCGACGCAGACATGCGTGAAGAGGACGACGACGAAGACGAGGACGACCTCGAGAACAATCTGTCGCTGGCCGCCATGGAAGCCGAAATCCGGCCCTTGGTCATGGCAACGTTCGATCTGGTTGCCGACAATTACAAGCGTTTGCGCAAGTTGCAGGACCAGCAGGTTGAAAACCGGCTGGCTGCACAGGGCACCTTGTCGCCTTCTCAGGAGCGCAGCTATCGCAAGCTGAAAGAAGACCTCATCACGTCGATGAAGTCGCTTTCCCTGAACCAGAATCGCATCGATGCGCTGGTTGCCCAGCTTTACGACATCAACAAGCGGCTTGTGGGTAATGAAGGCCGGTTGCTGCGCTTGGCGGAAAGCCACGGCGTCAAGCGCGAAGAATTTCTGAAAAGCTACCACGGCGCTGAGCTGGATCCCAATTGGACCCGGCACATCGGCAATCTTTCCGGCAAGGGCTGGGCAAAGTTTGCGCAGGGCGAAAAGGAAGCAATCAAGATCCTTCGGCAGGAAATCCAGAATCTGGCAACCGAAACGGGTCTGGAAATCACCGAATTCCGCCGCATTGTGCACATGGTGCAAAAGGGTGAGCGGGAAGCGCGTCAGGCCAAGAAGGAAATGGTGGAGGCCAACCTTCGACTGGTTATCTCCATCGCCAAGAAATACACCAATCGCGGCTTGCAGTTCCTGGACCTGATTCAGGAAGGCAATATCGGCCTGATGAAGGCGGTGGACAAGTTTGAATACCGCCGCGGGTACAAGTTCTCGACCTATGCAACATGGTGGATAAGGCAGGCGATCACCCGGTCGATTGCCGATCAGGCGCGCACGATTCGCATTCCGGTGCACATGATTGAGACGATCAACAAGATCGTGCGCACCAGCCGGCAGATGCTGCATGAAATCGGCCGCGAGCCGACGCCGGAAGAACTGGCCGAAAAGCTTGCCATGCCGCTGGAAAAAGTGCGCAAGGTGCTGAAAATCGCCAAGGAGCCGATCAGCCTTGAAACGCCGGTTGGCGACGAGGAAGATTCGCATCTGGGCGACTTCATTGAGGACAAGAACGCGATTCTGCCGATTGATGCTGCCATTCAGGCCAATCTGCGGGAAACGACAACGCGGGTTCTTGCATCTCTGACGCCACGTGAGGAGCGGGTTCTGCGCATGCGCTTTGGCATTGGCATGAACACCGACCACACGCTGGAAGAAGTTGGCCAGCAGTTTTCGGTAACGCGTGAACGCATTCGCCAGATCGAGGCGAAGGCCTTGCGCAAGCTCAAGCATCCGTCCCGCTCGCGCAAGCTGCGCAGTTTCCTGGACAGTTGATCCGCCTCAAAACAATCGCAAAAAAGCCGGGCCAAAAGCCCGGCTTTTTCAATGGGAAATCCTTCGCCCGAAAATCTTAAGCCTCTCGTCTCTTTTGTCTGGCGGCCTGAACGCAATCTGAATGCCGGCTTCCGGATCGGTTCAGTTGCCGAGGGCTAGGTTGTCTTTAACGAGCCGGACAATTCGGTTTGCAGAAGATTTCTGGAGGTATCTCATGTTTGGTAAATGGACCCGCACCGCCCTAATCGTTGCCACTTTGACCGCCGGTCTGGGCGGGTTCGCTGCAACGGGTGCGCAGGCACAGGAATTGCGCATCGGCATTCAAAACGGTCAGCCATCGGTTCAGATGATCGATCACCGCCAGGATCGCTGGCGGGGCAATGACCGTCACAACCGTTGGGAAGACCGCCGCGACCGTGGATGCGATGCACGGCAGGCAGTTCGCAAGGCCAGCCATATGGGTGTGCGCCGGGCGCAGATCGTGGATACCAATCGCCGCAGCCTGACGGTTGCAGGTCGTGATCGTGGCGGCCGCACCATGATCCGCTTTGCCAATGCGCGGGGCTGCCCGGTGATCGGCCAGCGCTAAGACAGGCTGCCGCCTGGAAGCAGACATAAAAATGCCGCCGGAGACATCCGGCGGCATTTTTTCATTTTCGAAGCTGGCTATTCGGTATCTGGCAACAATTCATAAACAACGCGTACGCTGGCAAACACGCTGTTCTCGCCGGCTTCAATGGATACGCTTTCATCGGTGGAAGCGGTCATCCGCATGGCAGCGCCCATCGGCATTGGCGGGCGAGGGCTTAGTCCGCCATCTTCCGACATGCTGATAATCTGGCCGAGTTTCACCCCGGCGGCTTCTGTCAGTGTTTCGGCTGTGGCTTGTGCCTTTGCCACGGCGTCGCGGCGTGCATCATTTTGCAAGGCGGCGGAATCCTCGAACTGGAAGGAAATGTCTCCACCTTGGTTCACGCCAAGCTTGATCGACTGGTCCAGGAGATCGCCAAGCTTTGAAATATCGCGCACGCGCACTGTCAGCGAATTGCGCACTTCATAGCCGACAATCTTGGGCGGATTGCCCGGACGTCCATCCTGCGGATTGTCAAACTGGTATTGCGGATTGATTGAGAAGCCGGCGGTTTGCAGATCGCGATCGGCAATTCCAAGTTCCCGAAGGGCAGCGCTGACGGCATTGGACGCGGTGTTGGCTTCTGCCAGGGCTTCAGCCGCAGTTTCGGCAGTTCTTAAAACTGTGAGCGATGTTACGGCAAGATTTGGCGCAGCGTTTGCCCGGCCTTCGCCCACAACTGTGAGGGTTCGTTGTGCGCGGTCTGCTTCCTGGGGGGATTGCGCCATTGCGGCTAGTGGAGTTGCGATGAAGAGGGCAGCGAGCGGCAAGGCCAGAGTTTTTAGATGCATAGTGACGTATCCCCGTAGGTTGCTCTGCATTTGGGTTTGGCAGGCAATTGAGGCGAAACCCGGTTAGAGATGCAAGAGTATTTATGATTTGCTGGCTTGAGGTCTTTGCGGCTTTGGGTTACGAGCGTTGCGGGCCTGTAGCTCAATGGTCAGAGCCGGCGGCTCATAACCGCTTGGTTGGGGGTTCGAGTCCCTCCAGGCCCACCACTCACCTTTATTCCATTAAAATCAATGACTTAAAGTGCGAAAAGAGCGCTAAACATAACGGTTTTGGGGGCGGCGGAAGTACGGGATAGGATAGCCCAACGTTCGGGTGCCGCGTTGCCCGAAAGGGCTTCAGTGCTAACAATTGCATTGAGCGATCGACTACAATATTCTACTTTTCGATCATGGACTTAGTAGCTTTGGTACAGCGCTCCGATCCAAACTGTAGATGCTCCTGTCTTAACCTGCTCGGTTGCCCATTTCGCTCGTGGTGAGTTCCTGAAGATCAGCGAATGCAAGCAGGCGATTCCTGCAGACCTTGAGGGTAACGACTAAGAATGAGCAACGGCTTCAAAGAGGGTTTTCAGAAGTTAACCGACCTCGCTAAACAGTATGGGTATGCTGCTTGCGTCTTGAACAAAGAGATCCACCGGCAGCACACCACTCCTGCGGATAGTCGTCCGTCTGTCGAGCACGATGCCTACTCATACCTTTGGGTGCCATCACTTCAGCTATCGGCCCATGCGCTCGAATGCATGGTCAAGGCATGCGCATATTTGAACGATGTCAAACCTCCTCGATCTGCGAAAGACGGGCACGACCTGAGCGCGATGCTAAGTCAGGCATATGCTGAATTGCTACGCGGTCGCTTGTTCGCCAATGCGGAAGTCGCCGCTAACGCGCTGAGGCAGGATCGAGCCTACGACCCGGCTATCCACGATCAGCTTGGTTTTAACAATCCGGCCAAGTGGGTTGAGGTGGCCATATCTGACCTCGGCAAACTTCACTTACAAGGAGGCAGCAAACTGCGCTATGGGAGCGTTGACCCGAATGAAAAAGCACCCTCGTCACCATTGCTGGCTGATGCCGTGTATCTGACGACCCAAGACCTGGGACGAGCGAAGCATCTCTTCGCAAACACTCCCAAGGAGGGCGTGTAAAATAACTCATATCCAGTCCACACAATGGGTAGGATCTAGAGGGCGCAAACCGAGATCGGGTGCGAAAAGGCCAAGAATAACGAAGGTCTCCCGTTGCTGCCAGGCTCACCACCATCTTGTGATCTGAGTAGCTTCGAGCCGCTTTAAACCCGGAGCTTCTCCGCCAATGGTTCGGGCGGTTTTCCGTTGAAGCGGTTACGCTCCAACGGAAAGACACTAGGCAGCGGGCTGAAAATCAAGGTTCGATGGCTGCGATAAAATTTTCTGCCTTTCACCCGTCAGCTCGGCGTCAGGATAGGCTTCGTCAAGACGCAGATGTTTCACTCGCATTTCACCATAGCCCTTGAGAATAACGCCATAGTGGATGCTTTTTGCGGTGGTTGGAATGGCGAGAACCACAACGCACTCTGTCCACCCGTGGCTTCCCTGAAGAGCTCGCTGCCTTGGGCCGGACATCATGTTGTCAAAGCTCAATACCTGCCCAGGTGAATGGTCCACTCTCATCCAAATGGCAGCGCCGTCGGCGTTGCTCGTTTCGATCAATGCTCGCAGCTTCAGTTTCCTGCCATGATAAGGCGCGGCCAGAATGCTTTGCATGAGGCTGCCATAGCTGTCTGATGGCAGAGTTGCGCTGTCGCCCCGTCCCAGACGGCACGCGATCTGCACCACGCCGGGCGACTGGTTGTCGATCCCGATTCTGTAATGCGAGAGATCCGTCTGCCGCGTGCAATGCCAGTCGCGAGGTAAATTCTGCTTCGTTTGCGGCACGGGCTGCCCGCTGGCAGAAATCCGCGCTGAAAGTTGATTCCAGCTTTTCATTCCAAATTGCCGTGCCACCAACTCCAGGCAGTCACCGTGCGACTGCTCCACACCTCTGCTGCCGAGCGCCTTTCGCAGATTTTTAGCGAGAATCTTTGCGTCCATATAGTTGTACATGCCTCTTACCTATCACCGCGGAATATGAATGTGCGGGTGCTCGCATTGCCGACAGTCCGCCGGTTGGATCAGAGATCACGCTTTGAATAGTGCATTCACCGATTCTTGAAAGAACGCGAGCGGCAGGCTGCACTGGCTCTGACTTTGATTAGCAAAACGATATGTGCCCGGTCAATTTCATAAACACGGCGCAGGATGATTGACACGATCGTATATGGAACGCATATGTTTCGTATATCAAAGGAGACTGCTGTGGGAATTGTGAAAATTGATGAAGACCTGCACGAGGCTGTCCGCCAAGCTAGTACCGTCATGTGTCGGTCGATCAATGCGCAGGCGGAATTCTGGATGAAAATCGGCATGCTGGCCGAAGCCAATCCAACCTCGTCTTTCAATGAAATTGTGAAGAAACAATACGAGGCAGCCCAGGTTCATATTCCGGTGCAAACGGCAGCCTGACATGGTGAAAACACCCGATGAGCTGGGGCTCATGCGCGTTTCAGGCCGGTTGCTGGCGTCCGTATTCGAAATGCTGGACGAACAGAACCTCATCGGCATGTCGACCCTGGCGGTCAACGATCTGGTGGAACGCTACATCTGCGTTGATCTCGGCGCGCGTCCGGCCAGCAAAGGGCAGTATGGCTTCAAATATGTCCTGAACTGCTCAATCAACCATGTCGTCTGCCACGGCGTGCCGGATCCTGATGTGATCATTTGTGACGGGGATATCATCAACCTCGACATCATGCTGGAAAAGAACGGGCTGCTGGCGGATTCAAGCAAGACATATGTGGTTGGCAATGTTTCGCCCGCGGCAAAGCGCCTTGTGCGGACCGCGCAGGAAGCGATGTGGAAGGGAATTTCGCAGGTCAGACCCGGTGCGCATGTGGGCGATATAGGCCATGCGATCGAACGTCATGCCAAAAGGAACGGCTATTCCGTGGTCAGGGAATATTGCGGGCACGGCATTGGGCGCGACATGCATGAGGAACCGCAAATCTTGAATTTCGGTCGCCCCGGCACCGGTCTGTGTCTGCGCGAAGGAATGGTTTTTACCGTTGAGCCGATGCTGAACCAAGGCACCCGGCGAGTCGCCACCGCTGATGATGGATGGACAATCGTGACCACCGATGGAAAGCTATCTGCCCAGTTTGAGCATACAATTGCCGTGACCAGCATAGGCTTCGACGTTCTGACCCTGCGCAATGATGAACGTCGCATCGCTTAGAAATGGAGGGTTTACGCGCCATGCCCCGCATCTTTGCCAAGGGTTCGAGGCTCTGCAGGTCAAACTGAGCGCAGTTTGCCGGCAACCTGAGTTGGGTACCATTTGGTGAATTTGACTGCCCCAACCAGCGCAACCACAATGGCGATTATGCCAAAATGATGCGGAATGTCCGGTGCATAGAGCAGAACCAGTTCAGCGCAGACCATCACCAGAAATGCCAGTGCCCATGCCGATGTGATGACAATATTGGTTTTACGGAATTTGGCAGTCTGGCTTATTTCTGGCGAGACATTTTCCTTCGCATATTCCAGCGTGAAGGGTCTGCCGATCACCAGCGAAAACAGAATGATGGCCAGAAGCCCGAGGTCAACAATCAGGCGCGCACCGATGACTGAAATCGCTTGTCCGGTGAACATGATATAGCCCGTCAGGGCCGCAAAGAGCAGCAGCGTGCCGCCCTCCAGAATCTTGATGCTTTTGCCCGGTGCCAGAACATCTCTCGTTACCAGAAAAGCCGAAACAGCAGTGCCTGCCACAAGACCTTCCGTAGTGCCGATGAAACGGTCTGTCATTGCAAAAACAAGAAATGGCAGGAAAGCCAACATGATTCCCATGGACTGAACCTTTCAATGAATCGGATAGCTGACGTTGGACCAGAATTAATGCCTGCGATTAATTGTTCGGCGGTGCCGGGCCAATCGAACCGCGCATATCCAGAGTCGCCATCATTCGTTCATCAACCGGTGCGCGATCCGCCTCGGCCAACCGGTCGACAAGTGCCTGCCAAACCCGCTCTGCCATAGCTCTTGTCGGTGCCGCGATGGACGCAACGGGTGGGGAAAGCAGCGATGTCCATTCTGGCTCGTCAAAGGTGACCAGCGACACATCATCTGGCCAGCGCCTTCCAAGCTGCTGCAGCGCCTCAACTGTCCAAAGTGCCACGCTGCTGTTGCCCGTGACGATGGCCGTTGGCGCCATGTCTTTCGCAAGCGTCATGCGCAACGCTTCGACGAAGTGTGGTTTTTCCTGACCCCGCTCCAGAATTTCAAAGCTGAATTCGGCGCAGGTTGCCGCGGCATCTTCCAATGCTTTGATGCGCTCTTGTGTCGTCATGACCCACCGGTTCTGCGGTATGAACAAAAGTCGGCGATGGCCAAGCGCACGCAGCCGCTTGACCACCAGACCCATTGCTGCATGATTTGCCACCGTGATCGTATCAAAGCGGGGGTCCACCCGCCGGTCAACAATGACCAAGGGCGTGCCAGCCTCTCGCACGGCCTCCAGCGCCGCCGCAGGCTGCAAACTTGGAAGCAGAATGAGCCCATCCACCTGTCGGGCAATGAGGCTGCGCACGCGCCGAAGTTCCAGCTCCGGATCTTGCCGGGTGAACACCTGGATCAGGTCATAGCCATTGTCGGTCGCCATTTTGTCCAGCTCATCCGCAAGCTCGCGCAGATAGACCGTTGTTGCATATGTGGTGCAAAAGCCGATCACGCCTGAGCGGCGGCGGCGCAATGTTGCGGCAACTGTGTTGATGCTGAAGTTGAGGCGCGTCGCCGCTGCAAGCACCTGCTCACGCAGCTTGCGGCTGACAGGGCGCGTGCCGTTCAGAACGTTCGATACCGAGCCGACGGAGACGTTAGCCTCGCGGGCCACGTCCAGAATCGTCGCACGTCCATTCTTTCCTGCCTGTGTCATGCCGATCCCAAACATCTGACGCTACCGTTCAATACCCCCTTGCGAAGATTGTGCCAACTGTGTATTGAAACGTTTCAATAATTATCAACAGTGTAGATCCCGGGGCTTTCGTTCATGAGCACACCGACCATCACCCGTATTGAAAGTTTCCGGTTTTGCATCGGTTGGGTGAACTGGGTATTTGTGCGGATCGAAGCGAGCGACGGTTGCTATGGCTGGGGTGAAGCCTCGCTTCATGGGCCTATTCGTCCGGTTCTGGCAGCGATTGACGATTACGCGACCCACCTTGTAGGGCAGGAGGCGACGGGCGCGGAGCGTCACTGGCACCGCCTCTACAATGCATGGCGCTGGCGCGGTGGCGCGGTTTATATGAGCGCGCTGAGCGGCATCGATATTGCACTGTGGGACATGGAGGCCCGGCGGTTGGGTGTGCCGCTGCATCGGCTTTTCGGCGGGCCACATCGCACCTCCATGCGCGCTTATGCCAGCCATTGGCTACAGGGCATTGAAACGCCGCAACAGGCATTCGACGGCGCGCGTGAAATTCGCCGGCGCGGATTTTCGGCCTTCAAATGGTGCCCGTTTCAGCACGATCTGTTGCGCAACGATCCGGTCGGCTCAGTTTCGCGGGTGGGTGAACTGATGGCCGCAGCGCGTGAGGGTGCCGGTCAGGATGCGGAAATCTTCATCGAATGCGCCGAACTTCTCTCTCCGCGCTCAGCCCCTGCCATGCTGGAAGCGCTGCGCCCGCATCGCCCCGGCTGGATCGAAGAGCCGTTTCCTTTCGAAAATGCCAAGGCCATTGCTCAGCTTCAGCAGTCAACCGACATACCCGTTGCGGTGGGTGAACGCTTGCTTTCGCGCTACGAGTTCCGCGAGTTGCTGGAACTGGGCGGTTGCCGGATAGTGCAACCTGATCTGATGCATGGCGGCGGATTTACCGAGCTTCGGCGGATTGCTGCGCTGGCCGAAACCTATCAGGTCAGCGTTGCACCCCACAATCCTGGCGGGCCGCTTTGCACCGCGGCGTCCATTCAACTTGCCGCCTCGATTCCGAATTTTCTTATTCTGGAGCAGATCGAGCCGGACCGCGTGCTGCGCAATCAGGCCAGCAGTGTGCCATCGCCGCTTGCAGACGGCATTTTCACGCTGCCGGACGGTGTGGGGTTGGGGTTGGAGCCAAATCTGGAAGCGCTTGCCGATTACACCGAAGGCGACCAGCCGCGGAAAGAGCGAACAGGATCACTTTTCTACTGAGGCGCGACAGATGCCTCATGAACGGGAGGAAAACGCATGTCCAAGCTGAAATCCATTAAGGCGTTGCTGGCCGCAGGCGCGCTGCTGGCGATTCCCGCCAGTGCCAATGCGCAGGATGTTGTGCTGCAATGGCAGGCCACGGCCTTGGGTGAGGCACAATATGAGCCAATCTGGCGTCAGATGGTGGCTGCTTTCGAAGCTGCCAATCCCGGTATCAGGATTGAGCCAATTCTGGTTCCGCGGGCGGACAACTGGACAAAGTTTGTCACCGCCGCACAAGCGCGCCAGGCTCCCTGCGTCGTATCCGTGCCAGTGCCAACCGCCGCCTTCAATGGCTATCTGATGCCACTTGACGAGATGTGGGACGCGGAAAGCGAAGACTATCGCAATGTCTGGTCGCAGAGCGCCATTGAAGGTTTGCGCTTTGAAGGTGAGCTCTACGGTCTGCCCTTCTATGCCGGTATCTACGGTGAGGTTTACAACCGAGCATTGGTTGAGGCCGCGGGGCTCGACCCGGAAAATATTCCAACGACATGGGATGAATATTTCGTCTGGGCCAAGGCGTTGACCAAAAATGACCAATGGGCCACCACCGTGCTGGCCGGTCCGACAGACACGACAACGCGCGTTCTGCTGTCGTGGATTTACTCCAATGGCGGACGCGCTTTCAACGAAGACCTGACAGAGGCGACTTTTGCCAGCGATCCAAAATCTCTGGAGGCCATTGAGAAGTACATTTCCCTGTTTACAGATGGTTATGCGGCTCCAGCCCCGGCGACGCTGAACTATAACGAGCAGACCATTCTGTTTGCGCAGCAGCGCATTGCCACCATGCGCAATGCCTATTGGGGGCTGGCGAAGGTGCGGGGCGACAATCCCGATCTGGCAAAAGACATGATTGTTGCCGCACCACCGGCCAATGACCCCGATGCGCGAACCGTTGCGACCATTACCGCAATGAGCATTTCCGGCAATTGCGAGCATCCCGAAGAAGCCTGGTCTTTCATCAAATTCATGAATGAACCTGAATGGACTGTACAGATGGTAACGGCGGCCAACTGGATGCCGCTGCGCAATGATTTGCTGGATATGCCGGAAGTTGCTGATGACCCGATTATCCAGTCATTTCTGGAGATGGGCCAGACCGCGCTGACCATTCCGCTGTCTACGCCGGCATGGGAGCAGATTGCCTCACGCGATGTTGTGGAAGCCATGCAGCGCGCACTTCAGGAGCCTGCCCGCACCAAGGAAATTTTCACCGAACTGGACACCGTGGTGACCCAGCGGTTGAACGACCTTTAAGCGGCATATGATGGTTCGGTGCGGCTGACGATGCCGCGCCGAACAGCCCTGCGGCATTTTCAGGACATGACATGACAATGAGCGCATTTTCAAAACGCAAACCATGGCGCGGTCTCGGCCTTCGGCGCGAGCGGCTGCATGGTTATTGGTTCATCATGCCAGCCGTGGTGCTGATCCTGCTGCTCATTGCTGTGCCGCTGGGCCGCGCCTTCTGGACAAGCCTGTTCCGCACACGCGGCCTGCGCTCGACATTCGTTGGCTTCGACAATTACATGCATCTTTTGACGAGCCCGGGTTTCTGGGACAGTCTGCGAATATCACTCGTGTTCACCATCTCATGCGTTGCCGCCCACATGATTTTGGGGCTGGCGCTGGCGCTTTTGTTGAACCGTGTCGTTTTTGCGCGCCGCCTGCTTCGCATCGGCTTTCTTGCGCCATGGATCGTGGCTCCATCAATCGGCGCGATTGTCTGGGTCTGGCTGCTGGAACCACAATTTGGTGTCGTCAATTATCTTCTGGCCAGCGCCGGTCTGATCGATCGCTATCAGGCATGGCTCGGTTCCCCCGGCCTGGCGCTGACATCCGTAATTCTGGTTGATGTCTGGCGTGGTACGCCCTTTGTCATGCTGCTGCTGCTGGCAGGCCTGCAAGGCATTCCGAAAGATCAGTATGAGGCTGCGGAACTGGATGGGGCGAGCGGCTGGCAGCAATTCAAATGGGTGACATTGCCCAATCTGCGATATCTTTTGATCGTCGCCTCCACACTCGACATTATCTACACCATCCGCCACTTCGACATCATTGCGGTGATGACCGGTGGCGGCCCGATTGGCGGTACCGAAGTTCTGCCCGTCCTGATCTACAACACAGCTTTTACGCAGAATGATTTTGGCCGGGCATCCGCAATCGGCATTCTGCTTCTGGGCATCATTCTGATTTTTTCGATCTTCTACCTGCGAATGACAAAGCCCGGCCGGGCTATGGAGGCCTGATGCGCGATACGCCCTTTGTCATGGTACTTCGCTGGGTCTGCCTGATCCTTGCACTGGTGGTGATGCTGTTTCCAATTTACTGGATGCTGAACACGGCCCTTAAGCCCTCGTCCGAGATCTTTCAGTACCCGCCCACCTTCTGGTCTGCCAACTGGTCGCTGGATGCTTTCTGGACCGTGCTGACAGAACGCCCGATTGGCCGTTACTTTCTGAACAGTTTGATTGTGGCGACGGGAACAACCGTCTTGTCCCTGTGCATCGCATCTCTGGCTGCCTACGGCCTGACGCGGTTTCCCATCCGCATTGAGGCTCTGATCATTCTTTCGCTGCTGTTCATAAAAATGCTGCCGGAAGCGTTGCTGGTCGTACCGTTTTTCCAGTTGATCGCCGGGGCAGGGCTGTTGAACAACTACATTGCCCTCATTCTCGTCTACTCGTCTTTTGCACTGCCCTTTGCGGTATGGATGCTGGTCGGATTCTTCCGGGCCATTCCACGTGAGCTGGACGAGGCTGGCATTATGGATGGTGCCAGCCGGATTGGCACCTTCGCGCTTGTTGTGCTGCCATTGGCCAAACCCGGTCTGGTCGCGGTGGCCATGGTGACATTTCTGACCGCTTGGAACGCGTATCTCTGGTCACTGGTGCTCACGACTGCGCCGTCGATGTATGTGCTGCCCGTCGGAATAGCCACGCTGAAGGGTGAATATCAGGTGAACTGGAATGAACTGATGGCGGCTGCCGTAATTGCCGTTGTTCCCGTTCTGGCAATCTACTCCATTCTTGAACGCCACCTTGTCGCCGGAATAACCGCTGGCGCTGTGAAGGGCTGAAGCTTTGTCCTGCCGTTGAAGCGTTTCAGGTGATCGGATGATTACCGGAAACGCTCTCAGGCCCAATCCTTTCCTCTGAAGAGGCACGCTTATGGCATCCGTTCTTATTGCCGATCTGAAAAAATACTATGGCGATGCACCCGTGCTGCACGGGCTGTCCTTTGACATACAGGACGGCGAGTTTGTCGTCCTCGTCGGGCCATCGGGGTGCGGCAAGTCCACGCTCCTGCGCATGATTGCCGGCCTGGAGGAAATATCGGAAGGGACAGTTTCCATAGACGGAACCGTGGTCAACGATCTGCCGCCCAAGCGCCGCGACCTTGCGATGGTGTTTCAGTCCTATGCGCTTTATCCGCACATGACAGTTGCAGAAAACATGGGCTTCAGCCTGCGGGTCGCAAAGCGGCCAAAGCCGGAGATCGCTCAGAAAGTCGAAGAGGCGGCGCGGGTTCTGGACCTGACAAACTACCTGCATCGCTATCCCCGGCACCTTTCTGGCGGGCAGCGTCAGCGTGTGGCCATGGGGCGGGCAATCGTGCGCGATCCGAAGGTGTTTCTGTTTGACGAACCGCTGTCCAACCTTGACGCCAAATTGCGGGGGCAGATGCGTGCGGAAATCCGCTCGCTGCATAAGCGGCTGGGTGCAACAACAATTTATGTAACCCACGACCAGACGGAAGCCATGACCATGGCAGACAAGATTGTTGTGCTGCGTGATGGGCGCATCGAGCAGGTGGGCTCGCCCGCCACAATCTACCGCGAACCCGCAAACGAATTTGTGGCTGGTTTCATCGGCACCCCGCCCATGAACTTCTTTGATGGCCGGGTTGAAAACGGCGCTGACGGGTTCGGGGTCAGTATTGCAGGGGTTTTCGTTCCCTTTTTCCCGACAAGAGACGTGCAGGCAGGCAGCGATGTGCGGATGGGGGTGCGCCCGCGCCACTTGCGCATTGCCGGCACTGGCGAGGTAGCATTTGATTTTACAGTCGAGGTGGTTGAGCCCACGGGCGACGAGGTGGAGGTCCGTGGGCAATTGTTCGGGCAGGTCGCAACGCTGGTCATACCGATGCAGGACGTGAAGGAGGGCGAAATTCTGCCTGTCACGTTCGACACGCACACGGCCCACCTGTTCGACGGGCAAACGCTGGAGCGTATTGCCAAGGCGGGCTAGCCCTTCGCCCTGATGGTCGGATGCATGCTCTGATATTGCCTAACGCCGCAAAGCCAAAGGCTCTGCTGCTTCTGGCGATAAGGGAAGGGCGATCTGCAAACGCTTGCGGAAGTAAGACGCCTCAAACAGTTTGAAGGACACAAAGGCCATAAGCACCGACAGACAGAACGTCAGAGGCAGCATCAGCGCAATTGTCAGTGCGGTATCAGTGCGGGGAACGCCAAAGAATGGCAGCAGGATGAACGTTCCAATCGATATCCCCATCGTGTGCCAAAGATAAAATGAGTAGGAAATTGTGCCGAGAAACCGAAGGGGTTCTGTTGAGAACAGCCGGTTGAGCCAGTTCGAGCCAAACACTGAACTAATAAAAATCAGCGCAATCCCCGGCAGCATCAGGCTGTATGCCACCGGATATGGCAGCGAGCCGCGACTGAGAAGATAGGCGGCATAAACCGCCAGACCCACCCATAATGGAACCCTGTCTGCTATTTTTTGCAGCATGTTGCGGTCAAGGCTGGCAATCCAGAGGCCCAGAAACAGGCCTGTCATGCGCAGCAGCCACGTCAATTCCGGAACGCTGAACGTGACGGCGTAAACAATGACAACAGCAATTGTTGCCTTGGTAAAACTGGAGAAGCGGGCAGGCAGGAACAGCAACGCAGGAAAAACCAGATAGAACAGAAATTCAAACCCGATCGACCATGAAACATAATGATAAGGTATGACGTCCAGCGCGGGCACCGCATTGAGAAAAAACAGCCCGGCAATGAATGAGTTGAACGACCACGCCCAGCCAAAGTGCATGTTGCAGACCATAACAACCAGGTATGAGGCCAGAAATGCCGGGTAAATTCTACTGAAGCGACCCTGTATGAAACGCCCGTAGGAAAAATTTCCTCGGCTTCCAAAAAACTTCACCCCCATCAGATAGCCGCTTAAAACAAAGAATATGTCGACGCCGTGATTTCCATCAGCAAAAAAATACAAGCTGCGAGATATAAGCCCCGCGTCAACTGCTGGTACAGGTGGATAGGACAACAACGCTGTTCGGATTGTTCCCAGACAATGCGTCATGAAGACCAGTAATGCGGCATAGAAACGGAGCCCGTCCATAGCCGGAAGATCAACGGGCCTGATTGTCCCTGCAATTAGTTTCGCTATCAATGATTGAAATACCAGTTGGTCGCTTCAACCACTATTCATCATTGAAAAATGTCGCAAGTGACAAGTTGTAGCACCTGCACTTTTACGCTGTTGACTTTGTCAGCCTCATTTTCCTTGAGAATGACTTCTTTTGTTACTATCTCGCAAGGCTGCAATTGCCCGGGCGGGGCCGTATCGACCCGGCCCGGGCAGGTTGGCCAAGCGTCAGGACTTCGGAACCATCCGCTCTTCCACAGGAGGAAGAAAGTCGTTGCTGTAAACCTCAGACGCAGCGATCGGCTCCCAGTCAAAAACCTCGCGCATGAGGTCGACTGAATGCTGCATACGCGCGTCGTCAACAGCGCCAATGCCCTTTTCCTGGACTGATTCCGTCAGCATATGCTGGCGCAGCAGCCCCATGCGGTACTCTTCTGTCGTCGGCACCATCAGCGGGTCAAACGTCTGCAACGCATCGTAAGCTTCCTGCGGGTTTGACAGCATGTCCAAAGTTCCGCGATTAACTGCCTTGACGACGGCTTTGACGGTTTCCGGATTGGCCTCTGCATAGGCTCTGGTTGTGAACAGCGCCGGACCATAAATATCAACGTTGTAATCGCTGTACTTTATGATCTTGATGTCATCGGCCTTCAGGCCAGCATCCAGCAAAACCGGTGCCTGTGTGAATGTATAGCCGGTAGTGCCATCCATATCCCCGCGCACGATCATCGAGGGTATCAGCTCAGGACTGGCTGTAACCCATTCCAGCTTGACATCAGGGACACCCGCTCCATCCAGCAGCAAGCCGATTGTGTCGAAGCCAACACCGCCTGGAGTTCCGTTGATTTTTTTGCCGTTCAGATCCGCGGGGGTTTCGATACCGCGGTCACCGGCCGCTACAACAGCAAGCGCCGTTGCATCAACGCTCTGATAGACGATGACCAGCTCGGAACCAGGATTTTCGACGTTGAATTTCAACATCGTTGTCAAATCGCCCCAGCCGAAGTCATAGACGCCATTCGCGGTATTGATTGCTGCAAAGCCTGACCCTTTTCCCGGATCAATTTTTGCAGTGATACCTTCTTCCTCGAAATATCCCTTCTGGTCGGCAATCAGAAACGGAGAGTGCTGAACGGCGATGATCCAGTCCATCAGCATGCGCACGTTCGACTGTTCCTGCGCTTGGGCGCCGGTCATCAGCAAAGGCGTTGCGAGCAGAGCGCCAAGAAAAATCTGACGTCCAAAAAGCATGACTTCCTCCTCAATTGTTACTGTTGTTTCTGTATCGGATATTCAGCCATTGGCTCCGATGCCGCTTTGGCTGTCTCTTATTGTCCATCCTGTCAGGCGCTTTTCGAATGCGCTTGAGATCGCATACATGCCCACACCCATCAGCGCGGTGACAAACAGCCCGGCAAAGGCCAACGGCACCTGAAAGCGCGAGGACGCGACAAGCATGAGGTATCCGATGCCCTGATTGGAGGCGATCGACTCGGCCGTGATTGAGCCGACAAAAGCCAGCGAGATAGCCACCTTCAGCGACGCAAAGAAATAGGGCATTGAGCGTGGCAGCCCGATCTTGCGAATGATCTGGACCTGCGAGGCACCAAGCGCCCGCAAGACATCCTTCAGCTCCGGTTCCACAGTGGCGATGCCGGTTGCGACATTGACCAGAATTGGAAAGAAGGAAATGAGAAAGGCGGTGATGACCGCAGGCACCGGGCCGATGCCCACCCAGATGACCAGAATGGGGATGATTGCAACTTTCGGTATCGAATTGAAGCCGATCAATGTTGGGTAAATGCTGTCGTAGATCACCCGTGAACTGCCAACAATGACACCGGCTACCAGCCCGAAGGCTACGGCAAGCGCAAATCCCAGAAGCGTTGTCAGCAACGTCTGGCCAGCGGCACCCAGAATGATGCTGCGCGTGCGCCATCCGACTGAAAATACCTCTGACGGGGCTGGCAGCATGAAGGACGGAATGGCGAAAATTCGCACCACCGCTTCCCATATGGCCAGGATGGCGACAATGACGATCAGCGGCGCCAGCTTGCGGGTCAGTCTGCGCAAACCCAATGACTTGCGTTCTTTTGGTGCGGTTGCCGTTACGGAAGGAATGCTCATCAGCTTACACCCTCCGAAACTGCGTTCGCTGGTTTCTGTTGCAGCGGGTCGTTAATGGCTGCACGCGCAGAGCTGATGTAGCTGCGAAGTTCATGCACTGCTTCGACCGAAGACGCCTCATAGGTGGTTTCAAGATCCCGCGGGCGCGGATTGTCGATCTGTCTTTCGAAGATGATTTTGCCGGGCCGTGCGCTCATGACGAGGATACGATCGGCGAGAAAAACGGCCTCGCGCAGATCATGCGTTACCAGCACCACAGTTGGCCGACGAACCAGCCACAATTTCTGCAGCACCTGCCAGAGTTCTTCCCGCGTGAACATGTCAAGCGCGCCGAACGGCTCGTCAAGCATCAACAATTTCGGATCGTGAATCAAAGAGCGGCAGAGCTGGCAACGCTGCTGCATGCCACCGGAAAGCTGCCAGGGAAATGCATTTTCGTAGCCGGAAAGGCCAACCAGGGCCAGAAGCTCCCTCGCGCTCTGCTCGTATTCCGCGCGGTTGGCTGCCAGTCTGGATGCGTGTGGCTGCACAATTTCCAGCGGCAGCATGACATTGTCGAGGGTGGTGCGCCAAGGCAGCAATGTGGAATTCTGAAAGGCCATGCCGACAATGCTCAGGGGACGGTCCACAACCTTGCCTGAAACACGAACTGTGCCCTTGGATGGTTTCCACAGGCCGGTTGCCGCCTTCATCAATGTGGATTTTCCGCAGCCGGAAGGCCCGACCACCGCTACAAATTCCCCCGGTTGCGCCGTCAGGCTTGCATCCCGCAAAGCAATGGTGAACTCGCTTTCTCCGTATTGAAGAGAGACATTTTCGAGTTCAACGAGAGCGCCCCTTTGATCCGATGCTTCCATGCACTGCTTTCCCTTCATGCGATTGAAAAAGATGGCTTAGCTGAGGTGCCGCACAATCAGACGCGGGCAGGCAGTACTTATGGCTGGCTCATAGTCTGTCTCAGCCAAGGGGCGACGAGATCTGTCACGGCAGTTTCGCGCCCGGCATAGAAGTGGTTGCAGTTTTCAATGATCTCGACCTGGGTGCGGCCCTGTCTTTCAGCAAATACCTCTGCGGGGTAGATTTCCGCCGACTCCTGATCTCCGCGAATGTACAACACGGGGCAGGCAACCTGCGGTGCAACGTCCAGCATCTCCGGCAATCGGCTGGAATAGTCGATCAGTGAACCAGCGGAAATGACGTGCCACCAGTTCGGCAGCAGCAGCAAATCCCTTCCGCGGCCTTCTGCAACCATTTGTTCAGCGGTGCTGATCCGCTCATCGAGCTTGTCTTCGGCAAAAAGTCCTGCCGCACTGATTGCGGGCAAGATGCCGAGCCCCCCCTTGTGAGCGGAAAGCAGCACCAGTGCAGGTGTGTCAGGGTGGTCTGCAACATGCTGCACAGCCAGCATGCCGCCATTGCTGTGGCCAATCACCGCCGGAGTGCCAAACCCACGATTGGCAAGCCATTGTGATGCCAGGCGGTTATCCTCGCGCGCCTCATCAATCAACTGATACGCGCCACCGCTTGCTGCGCGGTGAAGCGGGGTTACCAGGATATCGTGCCCGCGCCGGTTATAGGCAAGGCAGGCAAAGCCCTGTTCAACAAGCACTTTCGGCAGAAAACGCGCCGGTCCGGAATAAAAGTTCATGCAATTGCCGTGCATGATGAGCACTGCACCCGCTGTCGCGCCGCCCTCCGGCTCGTAGAACAGCCCGTCCAGGGGCTCACTTGAGGTCGGAATGGAAACCAGTCTGGCTAATGGGCTGTCTGACCGGGCGGTGCTGTCGCTCATCTTCTCTCCAATGCGGCCCTGCCGAACTGCGTCGGCGCCGGATGCGGTTTTGAAGTGGTGCTTTGGTCAGCAAACTGCGCTGCTGAAGCCACTGATCATAGAAGTAAGCTTTAAAATTTTAAGTTGGCAACGAGCACAAACACCGGTTGACCTATTGCAATGCAATATGTTTCTGCATCTTTTCTTGTGCAATGCGGTTTTCGATACAGTCAGCCGAAGCGGAGGCAACAGCATTTAAAGCTGTTATCGCTTTGAAACCTGTAAGACATGATTGTGTTGCCTTGCACAAAATCTGGGCGAGGCACGGGGGTACAATATGTTCTGATCGAAACTATCAAAACATATTATCCTTGCAGCGTCCGTAGCGGATTTTCTTATGGCAGCTTCATGTGCCGCATATACGGCGTGCCTGCTTCCTGAAGCTCGAAAACAACGACATCCGGGTCATACTGCTCAATCAGGTCATCGCGCAAAAAGCCGTCGTCCAGATGGGCAATGACGAGTTTTGAAAAATGGCTTTTCAGAAGCGGCAGCATTTCTGTCGAGAAAGAGTCACGAACCAGAAGCAGGGTCAGTCCGGATGGCGCGTCCGTTTCCCAGACCTGGGCCGCGGCCCAATCTGTTCGCTCGCTCAAAAATGTGGTTCGGGCCGGATCATGCGGCGGAAACGTAACTTTTGACGGGTGGCTGCCACTGACCCAGTTGGCAATACCCAGCATCAAAGCCAGATCGCGCGGTATGGCCGCTGCCGGCACCGAAGCCGTGTCCGGGGTTTCCATTGGCGCGGGCGCTCCGACCGCCGGAACCTCTTTTGCAATAGTCTCAATCAGCTTTTCATACGCAGCGTAGGCGCCATAGTAATTCCAGTGCGTATCATTGGGGCTATAGCTCAGTTCATCCGTCGATTGCACTTCCTGCACCGGATAGATGAAGCGATTCTGCTCATTTGCGTCGGCAAAGGCTTTGGCCACGCGCGCGGCATCCACCTCACTCATTTCAAGCCAATTCGGCACTTCCTGCGGAAATGCCGAGGATTTCACCGGCGCTGCCATGACATAAAATCGCCGGCCGTTTTCCTGGAGCTGACGATCATAGGCGACAACTCCGGAAACCAGCCGCTCTGTTTCAGACTCTGACAGATTGGGGATACCCTGCTGATAGGCAAAAGTGGCCGCGATGTCGTAAAAAAGCCAGCCGTTCGGGCCGACAATCACCCTTGGCACGCCGCTGTACCGCAAATGGTAGCGAAGGAAATTCAGCCCGGATATCGCAAATCTGCGGGGTGGAAACTGATCTTCGATATAGCTGTTCAACTCTTGCGGAAAATGGACGATGCCCCTTAGGGATGCGGGAACAGCAGGTGCCTCCGCCAATACGCGGTTTTCCGCCAGTCCCGGTTCCGGCAATTTCAGCCAGGGCGTTGCCCATGCAAAAACAAGCACAATGAGAACGCTGCCACAAAGGGCTGTGGCCCAACCGCGATATCCTCTCTGATCAGGCTTTGCGATCATGTGTCAGAACCGAAAATAAAGGAAAGGGTTGAGGCTGCTGGCCGCAAGGGCGGTGACCGACACCACGAAACCCAATGCCAGAACGCTGACCGGTATCAGCCGGATGATAACACGGACATCCGGCTGATTGGGATAGGCCAGTGCACCTTCAACCTCGATGCGCCCGGCCCAGCGCAACAGCAAGGGCAGAAGCGGTGTTGCAAAGGCCGGCCCCAGAATGAGCGCAAGAATGATTTCGGGGTTGAGCCACAGACCCAGCGGTGATGATGCCTCGGCGCCAAAACCTGCCATGGCGGTCAGAATATCCAGGGTTTGCGGCATGCTTTCGGCGCGGAAGATGACCCAGCCGACCAGCACGACGAGCAACGCGTAACCATGTTGAAGCGCCGATGGAAGCCGATTGAGGACGGCTCCGAAGCCGGCTCTTTCCAGTGCAACAAATGCGCCGTGGTAAAAGCCCCAGACAATGAAGGTCCATGCTGCGCCGTGCCAAAGGCCGGTCAGAGTGAACACAATCAGCACATTGCGGATGAGCTTTGCCCGTGAAACCCGGTTTCCACCCATTGGAATATAGACATAGTCGCGAAACCAGAACGACAGGGAAATGTGCCAGCGCCGCCAGAACTCGCCGATGGATCTGGAGATATAGGGATAGTTGAAATTGCGCGGGAAATGGAACCCCATCATGAAAGCCAGGCCGATGGCCATGTTGGAATAGCCGCAAAAATCAAAATAGATCTGCAGCATGTAGGAGACCGAGCCAATCCAGGCCTCCAGCATGGAAACCGTGCCGAGTTCCAGGCCGAACACGTAGTCTGCCGGGCTGGCCAGGGTGTTGGCTATCAGCACTTTCTGGCACAGGCCAACTATAAAATACTGCAGTCCGACTGCAACCTTTTCCACTCCGACAGAGCGGTGCTTCAACTCGTCATGAATGTCTGCATAGCGGACGATGGGCCCGGCGATGAGGTGAGGGAACAGGAAAATATAGGTCGCATAGTCGCGCAATGTGCCCTCGCGCTTCTGCGAGCCGCGATACACGTCGATGATGTAGGATATTGCCTGAAAGGTAAAAAACGAAATGCCGAGCGGCAGGCCGAATTCAAACGACAGCGAGGTTTTGCCGATAATTTCCTGCAAATTGGAAAGGACGAATTCGGCATATTTGAAAATGATCAGCGGTGTCAGATTGGCAATGATGGCAAAGTACAGAAACCAGTCTCTGGACCTGCCTTGCAGGCGGCTTAACAATGCTGCTGCATAAAAATTGAAAACAATGGAAAGACCAAGCAGTGGCAGCCATTTAAGCTCGCCCCACGAGTAGAAGAGCGCACTGCCGATGAGGATCGCCAGATTTTTGCTTCTGGAACAAAACAGCAGAAGAAAGAAAGCCGGGGCAAAATAGAATATGAACGGTATAGAGCTGAAGACCACGGATTGCCTACTCTGCTAGCTTGGGGTTGCAACTACCACGTGGTTGGCGGAAATCAAAGCGCGCCGCCTGCTGAAATTGATTGTGGCGGCACAGGCATTTTTCACTGGATTGCGCCGCCCAGAGCCTGATATCGAACCAGGTGACAGGAGAATTGCTTTTCCATGATAACAGTGTCCATCGTCAGCCATTTGCATGGCCATATGCTTGCGCCACTGGTTGCGCATTTGCTTGGCTTTGCGCAGGTGCAGAAAATTGTGCTGACGCTGAATGTGCCTGAGGCTTTGGAACTGCCGCAGTCCAGCCGCATCACACTTGTGTACAACGATGCCCCTAAAGGGTTCGGGGCCAATCACAACGCAGCTTTCAGGCATTGTGAAACGCCGTTTTTCTGTGTGCTGAACCCGGATGTGCAGTTTCTGGATAATCCATTACCTGCACTGTCAGAGCGTTTCGAGCAGAACAATGTCGCGCTGGTTGCGCCGCTGGTTTTAACGCCCGACAAGCAGGTGGAAGACAGTATCCGGCATTTTCCTCATCCCGTGTCGCTGCTGTTGAAAGCCTTGAAACGGGACAATGGCGCTTACCCTCTGCCCGCAGACAGGCAGGATTTTGAGCCCGATTGGGTGGCCGGAATGTTCATGCTGTTTCGCGCCGATGATTACCGCCGCATCAACGGTTTTGATGAGGGCTTCTTCCTGTATTACGAAGATGTGGACATTTGCGTGCGGGTACACGCCGCCGGTCGGCGGATTGTGGCATGCCCAAGCGTGCAGATTGTGCATGCGGCGCAACGGGCCAGCCATTCGGACACCGGCTTTCGCAAAATGCATCTTGCCAGCATGCGGCGCTATTTTACCCGCGACTGGCGGCGTCTGTTTGCGTTTCGACTGCGCTGATCAATGGACCTTGGCTATTGATTGCGCGTCTTGCGCAAGCTGCCATTCATCCACCAGACCTTGAATTCTCGCTTCCGCCCCGGCGATCATTTTTGCATAGCGGTCATTTTCAAAGCCCCACAGGGTTGAGCGCACATCCTCTCGATGCCCGACCAGAAACGGCAGCGCGACAACCACATGCAGGTCGTTCTGCTTTTCCAGATAGCGGTCTATGGCATTGGTATCGACATTGAGATCCAGCGGATTCCAGCCGGCCAGCATTTCCAGCGCATGCCGATTGTAGATATTGAACACCATGCTGGTCATGTGATCCAGCGTGACGAATGTCATTCCCTGCCGATGCTCGACATTCAGCACGCGAGCATCGGGGTGCACGGAAGCCATCATGCCGGAAAAAATGTCCCAGCGTGATGCCTGGGCAAGATAGTCGCGCACGACCTGTATATTCTCATCAAAGTTCTGCTTGAACAGCACGTCATCCTCGAAGACCGTCAGTTCCTGCCGGCCATCGGCCAGGGCCAGCCGCGCCAACGCGCTGAAGCTGGAACCGCAACCCACCCAGCCGCGCACATTGCGAATCCCGTCAAACACGGCGCAATCAACCGGCACATCGCCTTCAAACGTGCGCCGTCTGGCGATGGTTTCCGGCAGGGAAAGTGCAATCAGATCCTGGGACCCCGCCACATAGACTGGTTCGCCCAGCATCGCCGAGGGTGATATGATGCGAAGCGCCAGGAGAAACCGGTCGAACATGAAGGAAAAGCGGCGGGCGCTGGCGTTCGCAGCCTGTGAAACCTGCTCGTGCAGGCTGTCGGCCTGTTTCAGCATGGCCGATGCCGCCCGCAGCATATCTTCGATATTGTCCTGTTCAAAGAACTGCACGCCGCCGCCAAGTTCGGGATATTCGGCCTGGTCACGCGAGCTTTCGGAAAGGACAGGCACTCCAAGCGCCAGACATTCCTGAATGCGCGGCATTTCCAGCAGCGCATTCTCATAATAGTGGATGTTGATCACCGCGCGCGCCTTGCGAATGAGCGCATGCATTTCATCATCAAAGGCATTGTTGCACAGCTTCACCGTGAAATGCTTCTGCAACTCCTCCAGCATTCGCTCACGCCTGGGTGAACTGTAATAGTCACCGTAGAAGATGAAGTCATAGTCTTTTGCAGCCGTGTCCGGCGCCTGAATGAGCGAAGGGGCAATGCCAATCGGCAGATAGTGGACATGCGGATAAGCAATATCCTTGCCGGCCAGAAACTCGATGTTGACCAGGGAATAGTCCAGCACCGCCAGCGAGCTTGCAAGGGTTTTCAGATATTCGGGTGTGAACCAGCGCGAACTGACAGACTGCTCCAGTTGAAACACCACGCGCTTGTCATTTGGCGGCAGCCGGTCAAACATCTGCGCGCACAGCACGATGTAGCAATCATGATTGAACTTTTCCGGCGGGGTCAGGAATATTTCGCTTTCAATGCCGTGTTCCGCCAGTCTTTCGCCGATGCAGCGGGCAATGAACAGCGTGTGCGGCGTGGTCATGATGCCCCAGACAAAACCGGTTGGGTTGGCAAGATTGCTTTGAATCCGCAACACCTTGGCCTCGCGCCGATAGTGCCGCGCGCGGCCCATGAAGCCACGCATGTCGCCGCGCCGCATATAGCCGAGCGCGTTTTTGACACGCAGGAAAAAGCTGACCTGACCGCCATTCAACGATTGGCCGGTTGAAAATGGCGAAAGGCTGGACAGGAGCTTTTGCAGCTTTGTGGTCAACCGACCTTTTGGCGGGGTTGAAGGCTCCGGCGTCTGATTTTCCATTATGGCCTGTCCATCTGAGCTATTCCAAGCCATTCGCTGGTTTAATGGCACCCTCTCAATTTATGATTGCGGCTCAGATTTCAAGCCTTTCTGCGCCGCTTGCTGCGATGCCGCTGCTTTCTGCCGTTGCCACGACACAAATAACTGGCAAACCGGAGCTGAAAATGGTTCCCCTTAGCTGATTGCGCAAGAGCCAGATGAGTTTCAACAGAGGGGTGCAGGCTTCCCATGCGAGTTCTGATCACGGGCTGTGCCGGTTTCATAGGCTTCCACCTTGCACGTCGCATGCTGGCAGATGGCCATGTGATCTGCGGGATAGACTCCCTGTCTGCTTATTATGATGTCGGGCTGAAGCGGCGCCGGCTGGCTCTGCTGCAAAAAGCCGAAAGCTTCGAGTTTCTGCATCAGGACATTGCGGACAAGCCCGCGCTTGACGAAGCGTTCAAGCGTTTTGCGCCTGAAATTGTTGTGCATCTGGCGGCGCAGGCAGGTGTGCGGCACTCCATCACCCACCCGCAGGACTATGTGTCGGCCAATATCTGCGGTACGTTCAATCTGTTGGAAGCATGCCGGGCATTTCCAGTGCGCCACCTGATGCTGGCTTCCACCAGCTCAGTGTACGGCGCCAACCCGGACATGCCTTATCAGGAAACAGCCTCAGTCATGCAGCCGCTGACCCTGTATGCGGCCAGCAAGGGCGCTGGCGAACTGATGGCGCATTCCTACTCGCATCTTTTCAAAATTCCGATGACGGCCATACGGTTCTTCACCGTGTACGGGCCGTGGGGCAGGCCCGATATGGCCTACTATATTTTCACCCGGCAAATTCTGGCGGGCCAGCCGATCGACATCAACAATAATGGCCAGAGCAGCCGGGACTTCACCTATATCGACGATCTGGTGGAAACGCTCTGCCGCCTGACGGTGGTTACGCCAGATGGTGTGGCGGTTGACGGCGACACGCTCAGCCCGGTCGCGCCTTACCGTGTGGTGAATGCCGGTGGTGGCCAGCCAATGCCATTGCTGGACTTTGTCCGGGAAATTGAGAAGGCCACCGGCAAAACCGCGATCCGGCAGATGAGGCCATTGCCTGCAGGAGATGCCACGGGAACCTTTGCCTCAAGCGCATTGTTACAGCGTCTTGTCGGTTATAAGCCGCAAACCCCGATTTCAATTGGCATTCCGCGCTTCGTTGACTGGTATCGGCGCGAGATCGAAACGATCTGACTTATGGTTTCGTCGCATTGTCCTGACGTTCAAACTCTGCCGGTTCCACGATAAAGGCCTCAGCCGCGCTCGCCCGGAGCAGCGCGGCCGATGCCGTGGTAGGTAAAGCCGTACTCGGAAAGTTCTGCCCGGCCATAAACATTGCGCAGGTCAATAAAACGCGGGTTTCTCATGCGTTTGGCAAGTTCGGCAAAATTCAACGCGCGAAACTCGTTCCATTCCGTGACCAGTACCACAGCCTCCGCGTCCTCAACCGCGCGATAAGGGTCGGGGGCAAATTCCAGATCCGGAAGCAGACTGGCGGCATTTCTCATTGCCTGCGGATCGGTGGCAACAACCGTGGCACCAGCCGCCAGCAACATTTCTGCCAGTGGAATGGAAGGGGCTTCGCGCATGTCGTCCGTGTTGGGCTTGAAGGCCAGGCCCAGCAGCGCAATCCTTTTACCGGCAACGGTGCCGCCACACGCTTGAATGACCCGTTGTGCGAGGGCCTGCTTGCGCGTGTTGTTGATATCGATTGTGGTTTCAATCAGCCGCATGGGGCTGCCAAATTCCTGAGCGGTGCGCATCAGTGCCAATGTGTCTTTGGGAAAGCATGACCCGCCATATCCGGGTCCCGCATGCAGGAATTTGGGCCCGATACGATTGTCCAGCCCGATGCCACGCGCCACCTCCTGCACATCGCCGCCAAGGCTTTCGCACAGATCCGCCATTTCATTGATGAATGTGATTTTCATCGCAAGAAAGGCGTTGCCCGCGTATTTGATCAGTTCTGCGTTGCGACGGCTGGTGAACAGCACGGGCGCGCGGTTGATGGAGATTGGCCGATAAAGATCGGCCATGATGCGTTTGGCTGCTTCATCCGCCACACCCACCACAATTCGGTCCGGGCGGCTGAAATCCTCGATCGCGGCGCCCTGGCGCAAGAATTCCGGGTTGGAAACCACGAACACTGGATATTCAGGCCGGATTTCGCGGATGATTTCCTCCAACCGGTCGCCGGTGCCAACCGGAACGGTGGATTTGGTTGCCACAACAGCGCCTTTGCGAAGATGCGGCGTAATCTCCCGGATCGCGCTTTCCACATGCGAAAGATCCGCATGGCCATCACCACGGCGCGACGGTGTGCCGACAGCGATGAAGACTACATCGGCCTGTGCAACATTGCTGGCAATATCGGTGGAAAAGCCCAGCCGCCCGGCTGCGACATTTTCAGAAACCAGCCTGTCCAGCCCGGGTTCATAAATCGGCAACTGACCACGCTGCAGATCGGCGATGCGCGTTTCATCCTTATCAATACAGGTGACGCTGTGCCCGAAGTCGGCAAGGCAAGTTCCGGAAACCAGCCCGACATAGCCGCTTCCTATCATCGTAACCCGCATTGCCGACTCCTGCTGCTCTGCTGCATCAATTTCAAGAAATTCGAGTTTAACTAACCCGGTATTTGTTTACGCAATGTGACACTTTCCAGTGCTTGCAAGCTTTGCCTCGTCGTTGCATTTAATCTTCCGGATATCAACGCTGGGGCGGAACAGGCACTTTGGACGATTTTTTTTCGCAGATTGATGCCCTGCTGGCTTTGCGGCCCAAGGCCGAGCCGCTGAAGGTCTGGTGGCGGGACGATGATGCCACGGAGCCGACTGCGGCACTGGACAGACTGCTGGAAATTTCTGCAAACCACAGAGCGCCTTTGGCATTGGCCGTGGTGCCGCAGCCGGTGCAGGCCCGATTGCTGCACGTGCTGAGTGCCCGGCAGGCAACCGTGCTGCAACATGGCTTTGCCCACACCAACCACGCCGCCGCCGGTGGCCGTGCAGTTGAGTGCGGCGGGAGCAGACCCGCCCAAACAGTGATGGACGAGTTGCGCCTTGGCAGCACACTGCTGCAAAGTTTGTTCGGGTCGCTTTATCTGCCCGTCATGGTGCCGCCGTGGAACCGCATTGAGGCGGAAATTGCCGGGCAGCTTTCGAAGGCCGGCTATATCGGCCTGTCCTGCTTTGGCCCGGAACCGGAAAAGGGCCTGCCGGGTCTGGGCATCCATAACGCCCATATTGATATTCTGCGCTGGAAAGGCGGAGCGCACTTCGCCGGGATGGAGCGGATGCAGCGCGATTTTGCCGAAGAACTGGCGTTGCGCCAGCAACATCTGGACAAATCCCTGTGCATTCTTTCGCACCATCTGGCGCATGATCATGAAAGCTGGGAGTTTCTGGACCGGTTGGTGCAGTTTTTTGCCAGTCATCCTGCAGTCGCATTCCAAAGCGCACAGCAAATTTTCCGGCAGGGAGCGCCGCAATGACAGAGGCTTTCGTGCGGCCGGCTGGTGGAAGCGACATTGATCCGGTTGTCGAGCTTTTGCATGCGAATATGAACATGCGGATTTCACGAGAAACCTGGCGGCGTATTCTCGACTATCCATGGCGGCCGTCGGAGGCCGAACGTGGCTGGCTGGTGGAAGATGCCGGCGCCATTGTCGGCTTCATGGCAACGATTTACAGCGAGCGACCAACAGCCTCCGGCATGCGGCGTTTTTGCGATCTGGGTGCGTGGTATCTGTTGCGGCCGTATCGCGGCACCGGAATAGGCGACAGTTTGCTGCAGGCGGGCATGGCTGTTCCTGGCGTAACCTATGCAACGATGACTGCGCGCGCTGCCACCGGTCGGCGGATAAGGGCGCTGGGCTTTGAAATTCTTGACAACAGCCGCCAGATTTTTAGTCCAGCAGGTGCGTCGGATAGTGCTAAGCTGGAAATGCTGAACCCGGCGCAGGTGGATTGGACCGCGCAGAACCACCAGATTCTGCAGGACCATGCAGGTCTTGGCCTGCATGTTGCTGCCTTTGCCGCAACCGGCCGCCCACCGGTTTTGTTTCTGTTTCAGCGCAAGCTTAAAGGTGCAGATATTGCCTATCATGAAATGGTTCACTGCAGTGATCTGGAGTTTCTGGCGGCAAATGCACAGGCAGTTGCCAACTGCATTGTTGTTGAAAACAATGCAGTTCTGGCAATAGACAGCCGGTTTCTGCCAGCCAACGGCACGGGCGAAGTTGAAAAACTGCCATTGGCCCGCTGGTTTCGGGCAGCGGAAGGTGTCAAAGCTAGTGAGGTTGACCACCTCTATTCCGAAACCCTGCTCCTGGATATGAAGCTTCCTTGAAACCAGTGACATTGAAGGCGCGCTAGCAATGCTCCGGCCGCCGCTGCTGCAAGTGGACGATCTGTCTGTTGAGTTTCGCACCGAGGAAGGTCGGTTGCGGGCCGTAGACCACTTGTCTTTTCAGGTGGATGCAGGAAAAACCCTTGCGATCATCGGCGAGTCCGGCTCCGGCAAGTCCGTGACCGCTATGGCCATCATGGGCCTGCTGCCACCTCGGGCTTTTTTGCTGAATGGTCGTGCGCGGTTTCAGGACGGTGCCGGGCCAGCCGTGGAACTGGCCGGACCAGAGGCACGGGAAAGCGCCATTGCACCCTTGCGCGGCGACCGGCTGGCCATGATATTTCAGGAACCGACCGCAGCCCTGTCGCCCATGCACACATTGGGCGACCAGATTGGCGACGTGCTGCGCCAGCACCGCGGGTTAAGCGGTGCCGCGGCCCGGCAAGTGGCAATAGAAAGCCTGGCGGAAGTGGGCTTTCGCAAACCGCAGGAGGCAGTGGACAGCTATGCATTCCAACTGTCTGGCGGATTGGCGCAACGGGCCATGATCGCCATAGCCATGATCTGCCGCCCGGCCCTGATCATTGCAGATGAGCCCACAACCGCGTTGGATGTAACGGTTCAGGCGGAAATTCTGAACCTGCTGAAAAAGCTGCAATCTGACCATGGAACGGCAATTCTGCTGATCGCCCATGATCTGGGTGTGGTTGCCAATATGGCCGATGATGTTGTGGTTATGCGCTATGGCGAAGCACTGGAAAGCGGCCCGATGCGGGAATTGTTCGCCAATCCGCAGCACCCTTACCTGAAGGCGTTGATGGGTTCTGTGCCCAGGCTGGGCATGCCGCGTGACGAACGGTTGAAACCACTGCGTGACATTGCAAGTGTTGATGTGCCAGCGGCCCAACCGCAGCACACGGACACTCAGCAGGACCTCATTCGTATTTGCGATGTTTCAAAAAGCTTTGCCGCCCGCGGTGGCATGTTCAGTCAGGGCGGCGTCGTGCGTGCGCTGGTTGATGTCAGCCTGACAGTGCGACAGGGCGAGTGTCTTGGCCTTGTGGGCGAAAGCGGCAGCGGCAAAACCACTCTTTCACGCATGATTGCGCGGCAGGTTCTGCCCGACAGCGGCAGCGTGGACATGCGCGGGCAAAACGGCTTCGATAATATTGCTCTTCTGGCGGGAGCCGATTTGAAGCAGTTTCGCCGCCGGGTGCAATATGTGTTTCAGAACCCCTATCACGCATTGAACCCACGCCAGTCGGTGGAAAGCATCCTGACCGAGCCGCTGGAAATTCATGGAATTGGCGACAAAAGCTCGCGACGCCAGCGTGCTCTGGAATTGTTGGAAATGGTTGGGCTGGACCGCCGCCACCTGAACCGATTCCCAGCCGGATTTTCCGGCGGTCAGCGGCAACGCATCGGAATTGCCCGTGCGCTGGCGCTTGAACCTGACCTGATCCTGTTTGACGAGCCGGTGTCAGCACTCGATGTTTCCGTGCAGGCGCAGATCCTCAATCTCTTGCGAGATTTGCGCGCGGCGCTTGGACTGACCTATCTGTTTGTTTCCCACAATCTGGCGGTGGTGGACTATCTGGCAGATCGCATTGCCGTTATGGCCAACGGGCTTCTGGTGGAACTGGCACCGCGCGAAGCGCTGTTTGAAAACGCCATGCATCCCTATACCAAACGGCTGGTTGCCTCGGTTCCGGAACCGGATCCGGACCGTGCAATGGATCTGTCATTATTTTCTGTCATGCACAGAAAGGGCTCCGGGGACTGGCCAGCACCCTATGCGCCGGTAGCGGGGCAAAGCGGTACTATGGAAGAGGTCTCATCGGGGCATTTTGTTCGCATCTATCCGCAGCAGACATCCACACTGTAAAAGCCTGTTGCCAGTGCGATATTTGAGGTGCAAGTTCGGTCAGGATTCCGGCAAAGGCAGATCGCTCATGGCATTCAGGTCCGCGCTTCACGCAATGACATTTGCCGTTGGGCTTATGGCTTGCGCGCCGGCATGGTCTGTGAGCGCGTTTGTCGGCCCTCCCAGCCTCGATGCCCAGGTGGAAGCGGGGAAATTGCCGCCTGTTGCTGAACGCCTGCCCACAGAGCCACTGGTGGTGGACTTCACAGCCTTGGGCCGCAAGATTGGCAAATATGGCGGTACTCTGCGCACACTGGAGCCGCAGGTTCGCGACACACGGCGAATGGTGGTCTTCGGCTATTCCCGGCTGGTGGGCTACACGCCGGATGGTGTCATTGAGCCCGACATTGCGCGGTCGGTGGATGTGGAAGAGGGTCGCATTTTCACCCTTCATCTGCGGCCCGGACACCGATGGTCAGATGGTGAGCCATTCACGTCGGAAGATTTTCGCTATTACTGGGAAGACGTGGCCAATGACCCCGATCTGGGCCGAAATGGCTTGCCACGCCCTTTGCTGGTGGACGGGCAGGGGCCAAAGGTCAGTTTTCCCGACGCCTATACAATCCGTTATGAATGGGAAAACCCCAATCCGTATTTCCTGCCAGCACTGGCGGGCTCCATGCCTTTCGATATTTTTCGCCCGGCACATTATCTGCGGCAGTTTCATGCCCGCCATGCAGAGCCGGAGGAGTTGAAGAGGCTTGTGGACAAGGCAGGGCAGCGCAATTGGCAGGCGCTGCATTATCGGCTGGACCAGGCTTATAAAAATGCCAATGTTGATCTGCCAACTCTGGAGCCATGGGTTCTGGCAACAAACCCGCCCGCTGACCGGTTTGTTTTCAAGCGCAACCCGTATTTCCATCGGGTTGATCCGCTGGGGCAGCAGTTGCCTTACATAGACACCGTTGCCATGACCATTGCCAGTGCCGGGTTGATACCGGCAATGGTGGGGGCAGGGGAAACCGACCTGCAATCCACTGCCATGACCATGAGCAATTATGCTTTCCTGAAACAGGCAGAGCAGCGCTCTGACTATGATGTCCTGCGGTGGAAAAGCGGCAAAGGCTCAAGACTGGCCCTGTTTCCCAACTTCAATGCCGCAGACCCCGTGTGGCGGCAATTGTTGAGCGAGGCGGATTTTCGCCGTGCGCTGTCACTGGCCATCAACAGGGACGACATCAAGGAGGCCGTGTATTACGGCCTGGCTCGGTCTTGCAATGATACGGTTCTGCCGGGGTCGCCGCTTTATCAGCAGGCGTTTTGCGACCAGTGGACGCAATATGACCCTGCACAGGCAGAGGCACTTCTGGATCGGATTGGGCTGACCGAGCGCGACGGCGCGGGCATGCGCCTGTTGCCCGATGGTCGGCCCATGAATCTGGTGGTGGAAATTGCCGGAGAAGACGGCGAGCAGACCGATGTATTGCAACTGATTGCTGAAGATTTTCAGAAGATTGGCATCCGGCTGCTGTTCAAGGCGGTGGAGCGGGACTCGCTGCAAGCGCGCCTCGCCTCCGGCGCAACATTGATGTCTGTCGGCTCGGGTCTTGAAAATGGCCGGGCCAAGCCGGTGGACAGTCCGGCCGAACTGGCCCCTACGCTTTCCGCGCAGGCTCAATGGCCGGCATGGGGCCTGCATTATGAAAGCGCCGGCCAGCTTGGTGCGGCACCTGACCTGCCTTTTGCGCAACGCCTGATTGATTTGACGGAGGAGTGGCAGCAGACACTGGATGAACAGGAGAAAGCGCGGATCTGGCAGCAGATGCTGCAAATTCGCGCTGATGAAATGCCGACCATCGGCATTGTTGCCGATGTGGATCAGGTGATCGTTGCCTCCCGCCACCTGCGCAATCTGCCAAAGGACGGTGTTTACAATTGGGAACCCGGCGCCTTTTTTGGATCCTACCGCCCGGAAACCTTTTTTCTGGAAGCTCCCGAAGTGGCCGGTAAATGAACATGTTGCGGTTTATCGGCTATCGAACGCTGGTCATGCTGACGACGCTGCTGGTGATCAGCCTGCTGGTTTTTGTGATCATCCAACTGCCTCCGGGGGATTATCTCACCACCTACATGGCTGAATTGCAGGCCGAGGGCGAAACCAACACAGCGGAAAAAATCGCTTTTCTGAAAGAGCTTTACGGGCTGGATCGACCTTTGCCCGTGCAATATCTGAGCTGGATTGCCGGGTTTCCCTTCGGCAATTTCGGTTATTCGTTCGAATATGGCCTGCCGGTTGCCGATGTCATTGGCGACCGGTTGTTTCTGACCCTGCTTCTGAATTTCGCAACGGTGCTGTTTGTTTATCTGGTGGCATTTCCAGTTGGCATGTTTGTGGCAGTGCGACAGCACACTTTATGGGACCGAGGGCTGACATTCGCCGGCTATCTCGGCCTTGCTACGCCGAATTTTCTGCTGGCGCTCATTCTGCTTTATCTGGCAAATGCCCTGTTCGGCGTTTCCATTGGCGGGCTGATGGACCCGGCCTATGCCGATGAACCGTGGACAAGCGCCAAGATCATTTCCGTGATGGCGCATCTGGTTGTGCCGGTATTTGTCATTGGCCTTTCCGGCACGGCGGCCATGATACAGCGATTGCGCGCCAATCTGGTGGATGAGTTGCGGCGGCCGCATGTGGTGGCAGCACGCGCCCGGGGCCTGCCGGAGCGGAAAATCATTCGCAAATATGCGTTGCGTCCGGCGCTCAACCCTTTCATTTCCGATATTGGAGATCTGCTTCCGCAGATTGTCTCTGGCTCGGTGCTGATATCCGTCATCATGTCGCTGCCAACCACAGGGCCGATGCTGCTTTCCGCCTTGCGCTCGCAAGACATGTATCTGGCCGGTTCGTTTCTGATGTTTCTGGCATTCCTGACGGTTGCAGGCATGCTGGTTTCCGACATTGTGCTGGCGCTGGTGGACCCGCGCATCCGGCTGACAGGACAACGCCGATGAGCACCCATTGGGTCAGCGACAAACCATTTGACCCGGAGCGCACGACCGCACAGGGCACAGAACCGTTTGCGGCCTATGCCAATGCCTCGCAAAGGCGGCTGTTCTGGTGGCGGTTTCGCCGGCACAAGCTGGCGGTTCTTTCCCTTGCAATTCTGATCCTGGCCTATCTGGTTGTGGTGTTTGCCGAAATGATTGCCCCCTCCAGTGCCGGCAAGCGCGACACGCAGCACATTTTCATGCCGCCACAGCGCGTGCATCTGATGCATGAAGGCCAATGGGTCGGGCCCTTTGTCTATGACATGCAGGGGCGGCTGGATATGGACACGTTGCAGAGGCATTATGTTGCCGACACGACGACACCAATGAAGCTGCGGTTTTTCTGCCGGGGTGAGCCATATCGGTTCTGGGGGCTTGTTCCGGGCGACAGGCACCTGTTCTGTGCGCCGGAAGGCGGTACCGCTTATCTTGCCGGAACGGACCGGCTGGGGCGCGATATTTTCTCCCGCCTTGTGCATGGTGCCCGCATATCTCTGACCATTGGCCTGATCGGAGTCAGCCTTTCGCTGGTGCTTGGGCTTCTGCTGGGCGGAATGGCGGGCTACCGTGGCGGGGCGTTTGATTTCTGGCTGCAGCGGGTAACAGAGGTTCTGCGCTCTCTTCCTCATCTGCCAATATGGCTGGCGCTGGCTGCCGCACTGCCGGTCACCATGAGCCCGCTGACTGTGTATTTCTGCATCACCGCCATACTGGCATTGCTGGAATGGCCTGGTCTGGCGCGGGCAGTGCGTTCCAAATTCCTGTCACTGCGGGAGGAGGATTTCTGCGCCGCTGCGCAGATGATGGGGGCCAGCGACGGTCGCATCATCTTCCGGCATCTTTTGCCGAATTTTCTCAGCCACATCATCGTTTCAGCCGCGCTGTCCATTCCCACAATGATACTTGCCGAAACCGCCTTGTCCTTTCTGGGCCTTGGGCTTCGCGCGCCGATAACCAGTTGGGGAGTGATGCTGACGGAAGCGCAGAACATTGAGGCCGTGGTGCTGTATCCGTGGCTGATGCTGCCGATGGTGCCGGTGATTGTGGTTGTGCTGGCCTTTTCGTTTCTGGGTGATGGCATGCGCGATGCGGTGGACCCGCTTTCTGGCTAGAAAGCCCTATACCGCCGCAGCCAGGGCAAACAACTCGACCTCATTTCGCAGTCCACGCAAAGGATAGGCACCCATAGGCCGCCAGAGCGCCGGGCTCTGGCGTGTTATTTCCTCGGTTACCAGCACCTGAACATCCAGCTCCTTGGTCATTTTTTCTATGCGCTCAACCTCGTTGGCACTGGGGCCGATGACCGAGAATGACAGGCGTTGACTGATGCCGATGTTTCCAAGCCGCACTTCGCCAATGCACATGGCGATGCCAAAGCGAATGGCTGGCTCGCCAAGGGCCACGCGGCGCTCATTCACAACAAGCCGGGCGGCGAGGGCGGCTTGCGCTGCCATTATCGCCTGCTCCGTCGCCCTGTCTGCCGCGGTTGGATCATCGGCCGAAATCGGAAATATGGCCATGACGGCATCGCCGACAAAGGCCAGAATCTCACCACCGGCTTCCACCACCGCGCGGCCGGTGCAGTCGAAATAATCGTTCAGCAAAGCCAGATAAGGCTCGCTGCCCATGCTTTCAGCCAGCCCGGTTGAATCTCGCAAATCTGAATACCAGACCAGCGCTTCGATCTGGCTGCCGCTGCCCAGGGTAATTCGACCGCCCAGCACCTCACGCGCGATTGTCGGTCCAAGATAAGTGTTGGTAACGCTGAAAATCAGCCGCGGGAAAACAATGAGCTTGCTGAGCAACGCAACATAGGGCTGCAACTGATTGAACAGTTCAATCGCGTGGGTGTCGAAGCCGCCCGGTGCCTTGCTGCTCCATGCAATATAAATTCCAAAATCGCCACCATCCTGTCGGAAAGGTGAGTCAGTTGAGAAAATCTGTGTGCGCAGGGCCAGCATGTCTGTGTAACCCTCGTCCCGCATCTCATCATAAAGCGGAAATGTCGGCTCCAGATCGGCCTGTGTCAGACGCGCACGCAAGGATGACTGTTCATTGTCCAGCATCCATTTGATTGTGCTGCGCAACCAGCCTTCATGATCGTGAACCTGCCGGTCAAAGCGCTGGGTGGAAACGCCATCCGTTGACGTCCATAACATGGTTTCTGCTTCAAACAGCGGGTGCAACGTGGGCCAGGTCAGGCGGCACCTGTCCACCGGAACTCCATGGGCGCGCAACCTTTCTGCAAGCTCGGCCAGAACAAGCTCCAGCTTTTCCTCACGCAGGGCAGCACCCGTCAGCCAATCACTCAGCGCAAAAAGCAGATAGCGATTGCCCGTCATGTGGCACCAGCCGGCAAGTCCGCCCCGGGCAGCGTCAACACCATGCCGGCGCGTGCGGAAACGGTGTTTCTGAACGCCTTCTGCGCTTCCGCCTCGATGGCGCGCAGTTGTTCATCAGAATGTTTGAATGAGTGGTGGAAGAGAACAAGTCTGCCGACATTGGCAGCCTGGCACAGGCGAATTGCCTCTTGTGGTGAAGAATGGCCATAGCCGGCATAAGGGGTCATATCTGCTTCTGTATAATTGGTGTCATAGACCATCAGATCGGCATTGCGGACAAAATCTTCCAGTGCCGGATCGGTATTTCCCGGCTTGTGCTCATGATCTGTCACATAGCAAATGGACTGGCTTGCACTGGAAACCCGGTAGCCAACCGCGCCGTTCGGGTGGTTCAGCCGGTGGGTGGCAATGCTGACCTGCGGACCAGCCGTTAGAAGATCGCCCGGGCGAAATGTGACAAAGTTCAACTTTGCCCGAAACGCTTCAACCCCGACCGGGTGAAATGGCGGGCGCAGAAAGTCCCGGATCACAGTTTCGCATGTGGAACCGTCCAGCATATGCCCGGCATGAATGGTGACTTCAAATGCAGGGTCATACAAAGGTGCAAAATAGGGCAGACCAATGATGTGGTCGTAATGCGCGTGCGACAAAAACATTAAAATCTGCCGATGCGGGCCCTGCAACAATTTGCGTCCAAGATCGACAAGGCCGGAGCCGGCATCAAAGACCAGCAACTGCCCGGAAATTTCAAGACTGACACAGGATGTTCGTGCGCCAAATTCTGATGGGTCGTCCGGTGCGGAGGGTATGGAGCCACGCGCGCCATAAATCGTCAGCCGCGTCATGGCGTCAGCTTCCGTCAGTGCTTTTCTCCCGCTGCTTCCGTGCGAAGCTGCACCAGCTCTGAGGACGTGTGACTCAGGCGAAACGCAAGTTCGCGCAACATGGCCTGTGCCATGGTTGGAAAGGCATCCAGCATTTCAGACAGGCATTCCTTGCCAATGCGCAGGGTTTTCACCTCGCCGCACGCCCGCACCGTGGCAGTGCGCGGCACATCGCACAGAATGCCGATTTCGCCGACAATTTCCTGCTCACCCAGCCGGGCAAGCTCGATTTCGCCCACAGGAGATTGTGCCAGAACCGCCACTTCTCCAGACAGAATGACATAGGCGCTGTCGCCCATTTCTCCCTGTCGAAACAACACATCACCCGGTGCAAACAGGGCGGTTTCAGAAGTGAAAGCAATCAGTTTCAGGCGTGCGGGCTCGATGCCCTGAAACAACGGACTGCGGCGAAGCACTTCGACTTCATTGCTCAACAGGCTCATGGCTTTTCTGGCCTTTGGTCATTGCGCGGCTCCGGGAAGAGCTTCTTCAGAAGATAGGCCGGTTTGTGGCTCGCTCGCAAGACCGGTATCTTCGACAATTTGACCGCCCTTGAATTGCAGGCTGCGGTCAAACGCAGTTGCAAGTGATGGTGTGCCGAGAACCCAGTAAATGCCGAATGGACGTTCGCCCAGCCGTGCACGCAGCAATGTGGCGTCCAGAACGATTTTCTGCACGCCGGAATCCAGCGCTGACAGGCAGCGATTGGCAATCAGATAATCGGGCTGTTTCAAAAGTGCGCGGGCCAGTGCAAGCCTTTGCTGCTGGCTGACGGAAAGCCGCTTGGCACCAGAGCCGATGTCAAATTCCAGTGCGGCATCCAGCACCATCATATCCAGGCTGTTGCGGGCAATAGCATCTGCCATATGGGTTTCAACCGCTTCTGTGGCACCGGTTGTCGTTTTGGCCATGCGGCCAAAAATGATGTTGTCCTTGATCGAGGCCGCGGGGTTGAAGGCGGCTTCATCATAAAACACAATTTCGTCCCGTACTTTTGGGGATGCCTGCGTCCGGAAAAGCTGACGGGCAGTTACAATCTGCTCCTGCAGATCGGCATCAATCAGGCCCATGCGGTGCTGCGGTTCAATGTAACGCAATGCCAGCCGTGCGAGCTGAAACTTGTCATCATTTGTGGCTTCTGCCGTGGGCCTTCCCTCAAGCCTGCCCAATATCTGCCGATAGGAGTCGATTTCCTCTGGCTGGATCAGGCTGATACGCCGCAGAAGCGGGCTGGACTGCCCCATATCGCCAAACAGTTCAACCAATGTTTCTGCAATTTTGCGCCCCATATCCAGCAAGGGCCGGTCCAGCCCTGTCTGGAACAGCACACGGCGCGCATCGCCGCGCACAAGCGCCATTGTGGCCGCGCTTTCATCATGCCGGGAGGCGCCAAAGACGATGTTCTCCAGAATGCTGGCATTGGTCAGATATGCATTCGTGTCGAACCGCTCGACCGTGCTTTCCAGCCCCGATTGGCGCAGCATGTGCCAGAAATCACCCCGCGCGCGCAAAACCTTGTCATGGGCCTGTTCAGCCAATTGCTCGGGCAGGCGGGCAGCAAGGCCAATGCGCCGAATGTCTCGCCCCAGTTGCACAATCTGCAACACGCTGTTGATGGCACTCAGCCGATCTTCTGATGTTATGCCAATGGCTGAATGATCAACCCAGTCGCCAGCCGGATCATCCAGACTGTTGCCGGATGCGGCAGATTCATGCCGGGCCAGCTTTTCACGCTTTGTTGCCGGTGGCGGGCTGGCCGTTTCCAATTGATGCATGAGCGGGAACAGCAAAGCCTGCCGCAATGTCGATTGCGGGAAATAGGTGGTGGTGTCGACAAAGGCGATGCGCCTGCCAAGAACGGATTCGGGAATGGAGGCCAGCCGTTGCCCGCCAAGTGTTACGCTGCCTTCTGCCGGGGCGGAAAGCGACGACAGGATCTCTGCCACGGTTTCTGCGCCGTCGCCCACCGGACCAATGGCGGCGACCAATTGCTGCAAGGGCAGATCCAGATCCAGATTGTGGATGAGGTTGATGCCGGACTCATCGCGGACGGTGACACCTTCCAGCCGAAACTCGCCGGAAAGTGGCAATGCGCTGCCTTGCATTGGCGCCTGCCGCGTGGTTTCAACCAGCCCTTCCACATCAAACTGCTCGGCCACCTGCTCATATTTGACATTGACGTCCAGCCGCATCAAATCCCAGTCAATCAGGTCTTTCAGCGGGCCAGGAAGTTCACGGTAAGCAGCAATCACCGCCACCAGCTCGCCAATATTCAACTGCCCGGTCACCGCGAAATAACCACCAAACATGTAGAAAATGAACGGTGTGGCCTGCGACAGAAAATTGTTGAGAAATTTTACAAAGAACTTCCACTGGTAAATGTCGAACCGGATGAGGAAGATTTTTCCCAGATCATCCGACATGCGGGCGCGAATATAATTCGATCCGTCATTCGTGCGTATGGCCGGCATGCTCTCGATGATTTCGCCGACGCTGCCGGCCAGTTTGCGGGCTGCAAGCTGGCGTTCACGCCCCAGCACCAACAGCCGTCGGCGCATGCGCGGAATAACGGCAACCTGAACAAGCATGACGGCCAGCGCCACAAAGCCCAGAGTGATGCTCTGGAGAAAAATGAACACCATTGCCGTTAAAATCTGGCTGCCCAGATAAACCGGCTGAATAAAGGCATCGCCAATGAAGCCGCCGACCGGCTCCAGCTCATCCTTGATCATGCTTGCGATTTCCGCCGGTCTGACCCGGCGAAAACGCCGCATCGGAAAGCGCAGAATTTTATCAACCAGTTCATAGCGCATGCGCCGCAGCATGCGCTCGCCCAGTCGGCCCTTGTAGATATTGAGGTAGAATTTAAACGCGCCGTTGATAACCACCAGCGTGAGAAACAGCATCGAAAGCACAAACAGCGCCTGCAACCGCTCCATTTCCAAACCGGGAAACAGAATACGCTCGGAGGCGTCGGCGTTCATGCCGGGCAGGGCTATGCGAAAGAAAACATCGGTGTCGCCCACGCCCTCTTCAAAGCCGCCGCCTTGAATTGGTCCATTGATGATGAGTTTGGGCAGGTTGAGCGAAAAATACAGCGGGATGGTTGAAAGCACGACGATCACCAGCATCCAGATCTGCTGGCGGCGGGTATGATCCCAGACATAGCGGTATAAGGATGGGCGCATTAGGCAGTCCGGTTGGTGGCGCTTTCGAAGCTTTTAAATCAATCTATAGCGATTTTGCGTCCGGATATCGATTTTGTCGCAATGCTGGAATTGCTATATCGGGGAACAGGCGGTTTTGCACGGCAACGGATTCGACATCCTGATAAAATGCGCATTTTGACATCCTCTTCCCGGCCAATAGCTTTTTATGCGCCGCTCAAGCATCCCGGTCACGCCATCCCGTCCGGCGACAGGGAAGTTGCACGCATGCTGTTGCGAGCATTGAGCCAAACCCGTTTTGGTGCACAAGTGGTATCCACATTCACCAGTCTTGATGCCAAAGGCAATGCGGTTGATGAGGCAATCATCGAGGCCGCAGCGGAAGCCGATGTGCAGCGCTTGCAAACCGCACTGCCCTGCAGGCCGGCTGCATGGGTGACGTATCACAATTACTACAAGGCGCCGGACCTGCTTGGGCCTGCCATGTCCCAGGCATGGGGAATCCCATATGTGCTGGTGGAAGCATCCCACGCAGAAAAGCGAATGAGCGGGCCATGGGCGCGATTTGCCGCCCGCTCGGCGCAAGCATCACGATCAGCGAATCTGCATATAGTGCTGAACCGGGGCGACATTGCCGGTTTGCAAAAAGTCGGTGCAAGCAGATTTTTGCATCTGCCGCCATTTCTTGCCCCGGATGAATGGCCACAGAAAACAGCATCGCAAGCCAACAACCAGATGCGGTTGCTGGCCGTTGGCATGATGCGGCCCGGTGACAAGCTGGCATCTTATGCCATGCTGGCCGAAGCATTGCGGGGGCTGGATGGCGACTGGCTGCTGGACATTGTTGGCGATGGCGCGGCGCAGGCCGAAGTGCATGCGCAGTTTGAACCCTTTGAAAGCCGAATTCGGTTTCACGGCAAAATCACCGATCGTTCGCGGCTGGCGCAACTTTATGCTCAGGCGGATGTGCTTGCTTGGCCCGGCGTGAATGAGGCCTTTGGAATGGCATATCTGGAAGCTGCGGCCTGTGGCCTGCCTGCAGTTGCCGGGGCTTATGGCGGTGTCGCCGAGGTGGTGGAGAACGGAATTTCCGGCATGCTTTCGCCAGTGGGCGATGTTGCCGCCTATCGGCAGAATCTGGCTCTGCTGCTGGGCGATGCAGAATTGCGGCACAGGCTCGGCATCAATGCCCGCGAAAAAGTGTTGCAGCACCACTCGCTGCCAGCCGCGGCACATAGGCTGGAACTACAGATTGCCGGGCTGCTGGCTGAACAGGAGGCGTGAGTTTGCGGGTTTTTATAGCGGTGACTCATCTGCTTGGCGTTGGCCATCTGGCCCGCATGGCTGCGCTGGCAGATGGGCTGGCTGCAGCCGGACATTCTGTTCTGGTGGCCAGTGGCGGGCGCGCGGCGCCCACCGTGATGCCTGGCGCGAAGGTTGAGTTCGTCCAGCTTCTTCCGGTGCACTGCATCGACGCAGATTTTACACGTCTGTATGATGCGGAAAACCAGTTGGTAACCCCGGATTATCTGTTGCGACGGCAACAAACAGTTCTTGCTGAATTTGAACGGTTTCAACCGGATGTTTTGATAACCGAGACCTTTCCGTTTGGTCGAAGGCAATTGGCACAGGAGTTCCACAGCCTGTTGCAGGTGGCAAAGAACCGTCAGAATCCGCCTGCCATTCTGGCTTCGGTGCGTGACATTCTGAACCCGCCGTCGCGCCCGGAAAAGGCCGAACGTGCAGACAGGCTGCTGGATGAATTTTATGATGGCGTGCTGGTGCATGGCGATGAGCTGACAACGCCCTTGCAGCTTTCGTGGCCGGTCGGTGAAAAACTTGCCGGGTTGTTGCGCTATACGGGCTATATCAACCGTGCCGCGGCATGCGAAACGAGCCCGGTGCCAACGAATGAGGTTGTGGTTTCCGGCGGCGGCGGAGTTGCAGGGCTGCCGTTGTTTGAGGCCGCCATCGCCGCAGGTGCAAGCGATGATGTTCGCGGCTGGCGAATTTTAATTGGCGACACGGTGCCGGAAGCGCAATTTGCCACCCTTGTTGCGAAAGCCGGTGCCGGGGTGGTGGTTGAACGCGCCCGACCGGATTTTCGGCAGCTTCTGGCAGGTGCGGCGGCTTCCATCAGCCAGGCCGGTTACAACACCATGCTTGATCTGGCCGTGAGCAAAGTGCCTGCCATTCTGGTGCCATTCGCGGCACAGGGCGAAGAAGAACAGACGCTGCGGGCGCAAGGCGCTGCCAAGGCGGGTGTGGCCGTGATGCTGAAGGGTGAAGAGTTGACGGCCGAGGGTCTGCTGGCGGCAGTGGATGAGGCCATTGCCCTGCCGCCACGCTTGTCCAGCCTGAGCCTGAACGGCATTGAACGGAGCATTGGCGTGATTGAGGCGGGTGGGGCATTGGCTCAGGCGCATGCTGCAGCATTCGCCCGCTTGTCGAAGCATCTTGACGCAATGGCTGGAAAGGGACAAAGCCTGCGCTTCTGGTGGCGCGATGATGATGCGGCGGATGACACAGCGCAGTTGCACCGCATGCTGAACCTGCGTGAAAAACTGGGCGTGCCGCTTGCCATTGCCGCCAGCCCAAGGCTGGTAAAGGACGGCTTGGTTTCCGCCCTGCGTGAACAGAAGAATGTTTGCGTGCTGATGCACGGGCTGGACCACCGCAACCACGCACCTGCGGGCGAGCGCAAGCAGGAACTCGGCTGGCAGCCGCAGCCAATGTTGCTGGCCGCGCTGCAACAGGGCCTTGCCGACCATATGCAGCGTTTCGGCGCCCAGGCGCTTTCGGTGCTGGTGCCGCCATGGAACCGAATTGACCCCAACCTGCTGCCGCATCTGTCCGACGCTGGTTTCACCGGGCTTTCGGTGTTTAAACCGCGCAAGGCTGCGCGCATGCACGGGCTTGCCGTCGTCAACACCCATTGCGACCCGATTGACTGGAAGCATGGCGGTGGGCTGGTGCCGGTAGGTGCCTTGATCGACAGGCTGATTGAGGAGGCCGGGTCTGAACCGCTGGGCCTGCTGACGCACCATCTGGTGCAGGATGGCGCCACCTGGAGATTTGTCGAGCAGTTGCTTCGGCTTATGGTACTGCATCCTGCAGTTGAATTTACTGCCCCGACACTGCTATTTGCCGCGGATGAGGGTGAGGTCAAAGGGTAAGCATGACACCTGCCGCTGAAAGCCTGCTCGACAAAATTGAAAACAGAACCGCCCGCATTGGCATTATCGGCCTTGGCTATGTCGGCCTGCCGCTGGCTCTTGTTATGTGCCGCGCCGGTTTTCCCGTGCTTGGCTTTGACATTGATGTCAACCGCGTGGCGCTGTTGAATGCGGGGCAAACGGGCATAAGCCACATTCCCGCTGACGCGATTGCGCAGGCGCTGGAGCAAGGGCGTTTTGAAGCCACGGTTGATTTTGACCGGCTGGGGGAGCCGGATGCTATTTTGATCTGTGTGCCCACGCCACTGACACCGCAGCGCGACCCTGACCTATCCTTCATGCGGCTGGCCACCAGCCAGATTGCCGCGCACTTGCGTGAAGGACAGATGGTGGTTCTGGAATCCACCACATGGCCCGGTACCACGCTTGAGGTGGTCAAGCCGATGCTGGAGGCCAGTGGCAAGGAGTTTTTCCTGGCATTTTCGCCCGAGCGGGAAGATCCGGGCAATGCCGCCTTTACCACCCGTGATATTCCCAAAGTCGTTGGCGGCGATGGTGTCGATGCTTTGACATTGGCCAATGCGCTTTACGCCGCAGCCATGCAAAGCACCGTGCCGGTTTCGAGCCCTTCGGTGGCAGAGGCCGTAAAGCTGACCGAGAATATTTTCCGCTCCGTCAATATTGCCCTGGTGAATGAGTTGAAGCTGATTTACGGCGCAATGGGCATTGATATCTGGGAGGTGATCGAGGCGGCCAAATCAAAGCCATTTGGGTACATGCCATTCTACCCCGGCCCGGGGCTTGGCGGACATTGCATTCCGATTGATCCGTTTTACCTGTCGTGGAAAGCGCGGGAATATGACATTGCCACGCGGTTTATTGAACTGGCAGGTGAGATCAACACAGCCATGCCCGCCCACGTTGTCGAGGTGTTGGCACTGGCATTGGACGCACGCTTTCAACGCGGGCTGAACGGTGCCCGCATTCTGCTGCTTGGTGTAGCCTATAAGCGGAATGTCGAGGATACGCGGGAGAGCGCGTCACTGCGCCTGATGGATATAATGGAGCAACGCGGCGCGCAAGTGGATTACCACGACCCGCATGTGCCGACAATTCCGGTAACTCGCGAGCACAAGGCCCTTGCTGGCCGCCAATCCGTAACCATCACCGCACAGACCGTTGCAAGCTATGATGCGGTGCTTGTTGCCACGGATCACGCTGATGTGGACTACGCCACCATTGCCAGTGCCATGCGGCTGGGCGTGGACACGCGCAATGTGTTTGAACGTCTTGGCACGGATACCAGCCGGGTCATCAAGGCCTGACGCCCTGCATTTGCAACAGGGCGGAAATCGTGGTGATGCCGGACTGAAACTCGAAGTCATTTCGCACGCGGGCATGGGCGTTCTGGCCAAGGCTGCGCCGCAGCGCAGGGTTGCGGATCAGCCTTTCCAGCGCCAGAGCAAATGCTGCCGGGTCGGCAGGGGAAACCAGAAGGCCGTTCTCCCCATCATTGATCAGTTCGGGCACACCAGCATAAGCGGTTGATAGCAGCGCAAGTTCCTGAGTGGCGGCTTCCATCAACACATTGGGCAGGCCGTCGCGGTCACCACCGTCGCCCTCCCGGCATGCCAGAGCAAAAATATCCGCGTCTCGCAGTGCGGCGATAACTCCGCTTTGCGCCATTGCTCCACGCCATTCCACCCGGTCTGAAAGACCCAGCGCTTCGGCCTCCTGCTGCAGGCTTTGCTTCAACTCTCCCGAACCGATGTGAACCATCTGCCATGCAAGATGTTCCGGCAGCATTGCCAGAGCCTGCAACAAATCTGAGAAGCCCTTTTTGGCCACCATTCGGCCAACGGTGACAATTCGCACCGGACTTTTCGGCTGATTGCCATCCGTTGAAGTCGCACGAACCGGAGGTTCGGGAAACCGCGACAAATCCAGACCATGATAGACCAGCCTGATCCGGTCCGGTGCATCCGGCGGAGTGAGGCGGCGCAATTCGTCATAACCTTGCCGCGTGCACGTGACACCCCACGCTGCATCGGCAATTTTTTCCCGCTTTTCCCAGTCCTGCGTTGTCCAGATATCTTTGGCATGAGCGGAAAAGCCGAAGCGGTTGCCGCGCAAAATTGCGGCATAGCGAGCCACGGATGCTGGTGTGTGCAGAAAATGCACATAGAGCTGCGCAATCTGCGGGTTCAGTTCGCGCGCAAGCACCAGTGCCTGCCCGATGCGTCGCATGCGGTTTGGCGTCGGGTCACGGCGCAGGTCGCGCCACGCCAATGCGCAGAACCGGCCAAAGCCCGGTCGCCTCATTGCAGCAAAAAGCCCTTTCGCCACGCGCAAAGGTGCCTGATACAAATATTCCGGCAGATAGTTTACCGCTGCCTGTATCTGGTGGTTCAGCGGGTGTTTTGCGCTGTCTGTCGGGTGGCGGAGCGACCAGATTTCCAGCGTGAAACCTGCCTGTTCCAGCCCCAGGATTTCCTGCGCAATAAAGGTTTCCGACAAGCGCGGATAGCCTTTGACAATAACGGCTATGCGCGGCTTTCCGCGGTCTTCACTCAATCTCATATCCATGAATCAGCCGGCAATCGCTGTTATGGCCGGGTCTTTGCCCGTTAGCCAGGCACGGGCAGTGATTTCAATTGTTTCCAGCCCGTCCAACAGCGACGGCAATGCGGATTCCAAGGGCTTGGGCCGGTTCTGTAACTGGCGTATTGCCTGCGCCATTTCGTGCGGGTCGCGGTTGACGCCGGTTTCCAGCTTGGTGCCATCCAGTACCGAAACCAGCCCAAGTTCCGCCGCACGCTCTGCGCGGATGGCCTGCTCCATGCGCGGGCTTCGTCGAGGCACGATCAGAGCCCGTTTGTTGAAGGACAGAATTTCGCAGAAAGTGTTGTAGCCACCCATGGCAATAACACATTCCGATCGGGTGATCAGATGCTCGATCTTGGAATCAAAGGTAATGGCATCAACATTGGGCAGTCGGGACATGCGTTCCAGAAACGAGCCGCGCCGCGCATCGGGGATGAACGGACCGAACACAAACAGCGCACCGATGCCGATATCTGGGTCGTGCTCATAGGCAGAAAGCACCCAGTCTATCAATTGCTCGCCATCACCTCCGCCGCCGGTGGTTACCAGGGCAAACGGTTTGCGCGTAAGCCTGGGATAGCGGGTGCTGCGGGATTCTGCGGGCAGTTCCCGGCGCAGATAGCCGGTATAGATAATCTCGTTGCGCAAGGTTTCCGGCAGATCAAAAGGCGCCAGCGGTTCATGGATTTCCGGCAGCCCATAGACCCAGACATGGTCGTAAAACTGGCGAAGCGCTTCAATAGCGCCCTTGCGCTCCCATTCCGGCACGATCACACTGGTTTCATCCAGCACGTCGCGCAGGCCCAGCACGATTTTGGTGCCGGTGGCCCGAAGATGGTGCAGGGTTGGCAGCAACTCATCACGAAAACCGGTCGGCTCCTTGTCCACAATCAACAGGTCGGGTTTCAGGCTGCGCGCCGTGGCCATGATGATAGCCCGGCGCATCTGCACCGTTTCTTCCAGATCCAGCGACATGTTGGATGTGGCATAGGTGCCATCCGGCTGTTTGACCACGCCGGGCACCCGCACATAGTCCACCCCGTCGGCAAAATCGAACCGGCCGATAATGGGAGAGCCGGAGATTATGACGACAGAAGCGTTCTCGAACGTTTCAACCAGCTTGTGGGCAATGGCGCGGCACCGCCGCAAATGGCCAAGGCCGAACGTATCGTGACTGTAAATCAGAATGCGCTGGCGATGCCCTTGTTCAATTGGCGCCATTTTGTAACCCGCTTTAGCACCCATGCATCGGCACATGATGAACATCCGACTTTGCATAAATGCATGACAAACAACTGTTTTAAGTGGCGACCGACTTTAAGGGCCGCAGTCGCCACTTCATTTCAGGTGAGAATATAGCATGCCAATATTGCATTGCGCACGCGCAAATCCTGTCTTTGCGTCAGAACAAAACGCAAAACAACCTGAACCAGTTTTGCCGAAATTGCTTTCAGCCATTTGCCTTATATCGGTCGGCAGACAGACTATCGATGCTGATGTCTGTTGGTTTGCCGCTGACAATGTCTGCCAGAAGCCGGCTTGAGCCGCAGCTCATGGTCCAGCCAAGCGTGCCATGCCCGGTATTGAGATACAGGTTTTCAACTTTGGTCTTGCCGATAATCGGTGTTCCGTCAGGTGTCATCGGGCGCAGGCCTGTCCAGAACTGCGCCGCCGCCACATCACCACCGGGAAACAGGTCTGTCACCGAGTGCTCCAGTGTCTTGCGGCGTGCCTCTGGCAGGTCTTTGGTAAAGCCGGAAATTTCCGCCATTCCGCCCACCCGGATCCGATCACCCAAACGGGTTATCGCAATCTTGTAAGTTTCATCCATGACGGTGGATTCAGGCGCCAGCGCATAGTCGCGGATGGGAATGGTGAGCGAATATCCCTTGACCGGATAGACCGGAATTCGCACGCCGAGGGGGCGAACCAGGGCCGGGGAGTAACTGCCCAGCGCGACCACCACCGCATCAAATTTTTGCGGGCCTTTGTCCGTCAGGACCCCGGTTGCGCGTCCGCCTTCGGTCAAAAGCGACTTGATCTCGCTGCCATACTGAAATGTAACGCCCGCTTCAGCGGCCATTTGCGCCAGTGACTGGGTGAATTTGAAGCAATCGCCGGTTTCATCATTCGGAGTGCGCAGACCACCGGCAATTTTATCGCGGGAGCGGGCCAGGGCCGGCTCTGCCTTAATGCACTCGTCCCGATCCAGAACCTCAAATGCCACACCGTCTGCCGCCAGCGCCTTGATGTCCTTGGCCGAGGCTTCCACCTGCGACTCATATCGGAAAAGCTGCAAAGTGCCCTGTTGCCGGGCATCATAGGTGATGCCTGTTTCATTGCGCAGTTCCATCAGGCATTCGCGGCTGTAATTGGAAATCCGCAGCATGCGGCTTTTGTTCACTGCGTAAGCTTCAGTTGTGCAGTTTGCCAGCATGCGCACCAGCCAGTTGAGCATGGCCGTATCGAAATTAGGGCGCAAAATCAGAGGCGCATGCTGCATGAACAGCCACTTCATCGCCTTCATCGGTATGCCGGGCGCCGCCCATGGCGAACTGTAGCCGAATGAGACCTGACCGGCATTGGCGAAGCTGGTTTCCAGCGCCGCGCCTTTCTGCCGTTCGATCACCGTGACCTCATGTCCGGCCTTGGCCAGATACCAGGCCGAAGTGACACCGATGACGCCGCCACCAAGAATTGCAATTTTCATTTGTCAGGCTCCATCGACAAAATACCGGCTGAACCGGTGACCGAGCGAGGTCAGGACTTCGTAGGAAATCGTGCCCGCTTCAGCGGCAACATGTTCAAGTGTCTGGTGCTTGCCGATGACTTCCACCCAGTCTCCGGCTTGCAGATCAGGCGCGTCGGTTGCGTCCAGAATGATGCTGTCCATGGAAATCCGGCCGGCAAAGGGCAGCCGTTTGCCATTGAACCAGACTGCCCCGCCGGCAAGCCTGCGATGCCAGCCATCCGCATAACCCATGCCAAGTGTGGCAAGGCGCATCGGGGCATCAGCCATGCGGGTGAAACCGTAGCCTATGCCAACGCCTGCGGGCACCTCGCGAATTTGGGTGATGCGGGTTTCCAGCCGCACCACGGCACTCATGGGGTTTGGCCTGTGGTCGAAGGGCGCGCCGCCATACAGCGCAATACCGGGCCGCACCAGGTCAAACCGCCAGTCCTGTCCCAGGAAAATGCCGGCGGAGTTTGCCAGCGACCGCCGCGCCGCCGGAAATGCTTGTTCAAGGGCACGAAAAGCCTGCAACTGCGCATGATTGGCGCCGTGGTCCGGCTCATCAGCACAGGCAAGATGGCTCATGATCAACTGCAAATCCATGCCGGAAAGAAGCTCCGGGTTCTGGCGCAATGCATCAACATCCGCCGGCGGCATGCCAAGGCGTGACATGCCGGAATCCAGTTGAATGGCAGCGGGGAGGGGTTTTCCACGCCGTTGGCCCTCTCGCGTCCAGGCCGCAATGTCTTCCAGCGAATTCAGCACGGGAATGACGCCGGCATCAGCCGCAAGGCTTTCTGCGCCAGGCCGAACACCATTCAGAACGAATATTTCCGCTTCTGGCGGCAATATGGGCTTGAGCGCCAGCGCCTCGCACAATTGCGCGACAAAAAAGCTTCTGCAGCCTTCATCCCAGAGAACGGGCGCAATTTTGCCGGCACCAAGCCCGTAGGAATCCGCCTTGACCACGCCACCGACGGCAGCACCTTTCGCCTGCGCCCGCAGCAGCCGGTAATTGTGGCGAACCGCCGCCAGATCGACAATCAGCAGACCGGCACTGGCAAGCGTTTCGGGCGACGTGCGCCACGCAGCGTCGTTGCCGGGCGTCACCGCTGTGGAAGGGCCGGAATCGATCATTGGCGAACATCCCGTCGCAAAAGGAAAGCTATAGGAAGAATGTCCGAAGAATGGCCGAATGTACGTGAATTTTTCGATGATATATGCTAAATATGACGTCATTTTCGCATATAATTCGAATTGGTGGCAGATTCATGCACAGCGTTGACAGACTTGACCGCGCAATATTGCGCGCCTTGCGGCGCAATGGCCGCCTGACCAACCTGGCATTGGCTCAGGAAGTCGGGCTTTCACCCTCCGCTTGTCTGCGCCGGGTGCAGATATTGGAGCAGAACCGCGTTATTCGCGGTTACACGGCGCTGGTGGCTGGCCCCGGCACAGACGAAGTGCACGTGGTCATCGTGCGGATCAGCCTTGAGCGGCAAACAGAAGAGGTGCTGAACCGGTTTGAAGCGGAGGTTTTGAAACATCCGGAAATTCGTGAGTGCTATCTGATGACCGGCGAGGAGGACTACCTCCTGCGGGTGGAAGTGGGCGGTGCTGGTGACTATGAGCGGGTGCACAAGGAAATATTGTCCAGCCTGCCCGGCGTGCTGCGCATCAATTCCAGCTTTGCCATTCGCAGCGTGTTGTGAGGCAATTCTTCCGGTGATCAGGCAATAAAAAACTCCCGGCAGTTGCCCGCCGGAAGTCTTCCGCTCCCATGCGGGTAAAGCTATTCTTTCACGGCACCGGTCATGGACGATACGTAGTAATCCACGAAGAATGAGTAGAGGATGACCACTGGCAGCGAGCCAAGCAGCGCACCCGCCATAAGCGATCCCCATTCATACACGTCGCCACGCACAAGTTCCGTCAGCACGCCAACCGGAATGGTCTTGTTTTCCGACGATTGAATGAATGTCAGTGCGTAGATGAATTCATTCCAGGACAGTGTGAAGGCAAAGATACCTGCCGAAATCAGACCCGGCACCGCCAGTGGCAGGATGATTTTGGTCAAAATCTGCCAGCGGGTTGCACCATCGACCAATGCACTCTCTTCCAGCTCAAACGGAATGGAGCGGAAATAGCCCATCAGAAGCCATGTGCAGAACGGGATCAGGAATGTCGGGTAAGTCAGGATCAATGCCAGGCGAGAGTCGAAGATGCCCGCCTGAAACACGATGAAGGCCAGTGGAATGAACAGGATGGATGGTGGCACAAGATAGGCCAGAAAAATCATCAATCCGGTTACACGTGCGCCGCTGAACCGCACCCGTTCAATGCCATAGGCGGCAAAAACCGAAGCTGCGAGTGAGATGAAGGTGGAGGCAACCGCCACGATCATCGTGTTCCACAGCCAGCCGGGATAGGAGGTTTCAAACAACAGGTAGCGAATGTGGTCCAGTGTTGGCTGCACCACCCAGAAAGGGCTGTAGGTGTTGTAGTCCGTCAACTGATTGTTGGGTTTTACTGCGGTGATTGCCATCCAGTAAAATGGAAACAGCAGCACGAAGACAAACACCGCAAGTGGCAGATAGATGACGAGTATGCGCCTGGCCAAAGTGTCGTGATGCGCCATGCCAACAATGTCATCGACTTCCGGAGATGCGGTGGTCTGGGTTGTGTTTGTCATAATGTTGATCCTCAGTCCGTACCGCCCTGCTGCCATTTGCGGCGTTGCAGGCCAAAGAAGCTGAATAGAATGGCAGCGAGCAGGAAGGGTATCATCGCCACGGCAATGGCCGCGCCTTCTCCCAACTGCCCACCGGGAATGCCGCGCTGGAATGACAGCGTTGCCATCAGGTGTGTTGCGTTGACCGGGCCGCCGCGTGTCAGCACATAGATGAGCTGGAAATCGGTGAAGGTGAACAGCACCGAAAATGTCATGACAACCGCGATAATGGGCGTCAGAAGCGGCAGGGTGACATTGCGGAACCGCTGCCACGATGTTGCGCCATCCAATGCCGCGGCCTCATGCAGGGATTGCGGAATGGTTTGCAGGCCCGCCAGAAGCGAAATGGCAACAAAGGGAATGCCGCGCCAGACATTGGCGGCAATAACGGAAGCGCGTGCGGTATTGGGATCGCCCAGGAAGTTGATCGGCGCATCCAGAATTCCCCACTGCATCAGCACCCATGAGATGATCGAGAACTGACTGTCGAAAATCCACCAGAATGCCAGCGCCGAAAGCACTGTCGGCACCACCCAGGGCAGAAGGATGATGGCTCGGAACAGGTTTTTGAACGGCAGATGCTCATTCAGCAGAATGGCCAGCCAGAGGCCCAGGCCAAATTTCAGAACCGAGGCGACCGTTGTGTACAAAAGCGTGTTGAACACCGAAAGCCAGAATACGGAATCTTCGAAGAGATACAGATAATTTTCAAGGCCGATAAAAATTCCAGGCCTGCCGATGCGCGTATCCGTGAAACCCAGCCAGACGCCAAGCGCCAGCGGGTATGTTAGAAAACACAGAAGGAACACTGCCGCGGGAAGCATGAACAACAGCCCGAGGCCGTTTCGGCTTTGCGAAAGCCGGTCTAAGAAGGACGGTTTTGACGCCGTTTTAATACTGGACATCTTTTGATCCCCGGGTCTCGCTGCGAATTTGTTTTACGCTTTTGAGGGAGCCGCAGACTGGATCTGCGACTCCTTCAAATGATGCCGCTTAGCGGTAGTAGCGTGCCGTACGGCGTTCAGCGCTTGCAATCGCGTCTTCCGGAGAGCTGCGACCTGTTACTGCCTCGGCGAACATGTCGACCAGCACATAATCTGCCATTGTGCCGGCAGAGGCGGCGCCCAGCGGACCGGCATAGCCGTTTGGACGCAGGCTGGCGGAAGCGCGCGAGTAGGACTCGTGGATCGGATTCGAGGTCCAGACCGGGTTGCTTTCGTAAACCCGCAATGGCTGGCAGCAATAGGCGCTGGCGCCCTCGATCCAGTCATTCATCGCATCATTCTGATAGATGAACTTCAGATAGGCTTTTGCAGCTTCCGGGAACTTGGTGTGGCTGAACACCGAGATGGTTGAGGTCTGGTGCAGTTCCACCGATTCACCAACCGGGCCGATGGGCAGGTTGACGCTTCGCATGTCTTCTGCAAGCTCGGCCATAGCCGGATCGTTGGTTGCGGCGTAGTACATGGAAACGCCGTTGGCTGTCAGCGAAACCTGACCGGCCAGGAAGGCGCGGTTGTTGTTCACGTCGAGCCAGCTTTCCGTACCCGGAATAAAGGTCTTGTACAGTTCCTGAGCATAGGCAATTGCCGCCAGTGTTTCAGGGCTGTTGATGGTGACATTGCCGTTTTCATCGACCATTTTGCCGCCATGGCTCCACAACAGCCAGTGGGCGTAGTTGTTGCCATCGCCCACCGCTTTACCATGCGGGAAGCCAGCGGGCGTGCCATTGGCCTGCAGCGCCTTGCAGAGTTCAAGGAAGCCTGCAGTGTCATTCGGAAATTCGCTGAAGCCTGCAGCCTTCATGTGGCTGTCGCGGTAGCAGATGGCGTTGCCGATTGCGCAGAGCGGCAGGGCGATGAATTTGTCATCGCGCTTGGCATAGCCTTCCAGGCCCGGATACCAGCCACCATCACGGGCGCCCAGATATTCGCCAAGCTCGGTCAGATCCACCAGCTTGTCAGGATATTGCTGCGGGTCATCAAACCAGCTCATGACAAGGTCCGGGCCGGAGCCGACATTGGCCGCAACGGCCGCCTTCGGCCGCACATCTTCCCAGCTTTCCTTGTCGATGCGCACTTCAACGCCGGTTGCTTCAGTGAACCGGCGAGTGTTGGCAAGAAAGGCTTCTTCCTCACCCGGAACAAAAGGCACCCAGCGCAGAACACGCAGGCTGGCGCCTGCTTCCGGTGTATATGTGGGTTCGGCAACCTGCGCAAAGGCGTTGCCAATGCCGAATTTTCCACCGCCAAGCGTTAATCCGGCGGCAAGACCAGCCGAACCTGCAAGAAGCTTTCTGCGTGTAATACTCATGTCATTTCCTCCCAACATTCGGGATTTGCGGATTTACTGCCATGATCGCTCCCGAACGCGAGCATGGCCTGGAGTGTGAAAGGGCAGGCGGTGCTGCCCCTGCAGTCAATCAGTCCACCAGACGCTGACCACTTTGCGCGTCAAACAGGTGAATGGCCTGTGGGTCGATTGCCACGTGCAATGTGTCGCCGGGCGAAACCATAACTCGCTCACGGAACACGCAGATGATCTCGACACTGCCGAGCATCGCGATGACCTGACTTTCGTAACCGGTGGGCTCAATCACAACCACCCTTACCGGAACACCGCTGCTGGTCAGCGTCATGGCTTCCGGGCGAACGCCGTAAACAAGGTCTTTGCCCATAGCCGAGGCAGGCACGCGACCAACAGGCAGAACCCCGCCATCCTTCGTGATGAATTTTGTCGGATCCTGCGGATCAAGACGACCGGGCAGCATGTTCATCGACGGGGAGCCGATAAAGCCCGCAACAAACAGATTGTTCGGCTTGTCATACAGTTCCAGCGGAGCGCCGATCTGCTCAACCGAGCCATCATTCATGACCACGATCTTGTCGGCCATGGTCATGGCCTCGATCTGATCATGCGTCACGTAAACGGTGGTGGTCGTCAGGCGCTGATGCAGGTTTTTGATTTCCGCACGCATCGAAACGCGCAACTTGGCGTCCAGGTTGGACAAGGGTTCATCGAACAGGAACACCTGCGGATCACGAACAATGGCGCGGCCCATGGCAACGCGCTGCCGCTGCCCACCGGAGAGCTGGCGCGGAAACCTGTCCAGAAGATGCGACAGGCCCAGAATTTGCGCTGCTGGCTTGACCCGCTCTTCAATCTGCGCCGACGAGGCGCCTTTGAGCTTGAGCGAGAACGCCATATTGTCGGCGACCGTCATATGCGGATAAAGCGCATAGTTCTGAAACACCATGGCAATGTCGCGGTCTTTGGGTGGAAGGTCGTTCACCACCTTGTCACCGATCCGGATTTCGCCGGACGTAATATGCTCCAGCCCGGCAAGCATGCGCAGAAGTGTTGATTTTCCGCACCCGGATGGACCTACCAGAATGACGAACTCGCCATCCTCAATGCCAATATTGACACCTTTGATGACCGGATGTGAGCCGTAGGATTTCCGTATGTCGACGATATCGACAGATGCCATATTGTTTCCTCCTGCAGGTACCGCAGAGTTTCACCGATCCTGCCTGCTATCGTGCTTTTTCAAGCACTTAATCTTTGGTTTCTTATAATTTTTGGCGCAAGCTGCCCTGCACTCATGCTTGCATCAGCTTCAACACGTCTCTGGCGGACGTCAGGCTTCTGGCATTTACTGGCGGTTCAGCCGCGTCCCACAAAGGGCATTTTGTTGGCCATGACAGTCATTGTCAGTACATTGGCTTCCAGTGGCAAGTTTGCCATGTAAAGCACGGCTTCAGCAATAATGGTCGGGCTGATGGTGGCCTCGGCAGCAAAGCTGCCATCTGCCTGCAGGACACCTTTGGAAATGGTGGTCGTCATTTCACTGGCTGCATTGCCAATGTCGATCTGCCCACATGCAATGTCGAAGGCGCGCCCTTCCAGTGAGGTGGCCTTTGTCAGGCCGGTTATTGCATGTTTGGTTGCGGCGTAAGGTGCGGAGTTGGGCCGCGGAGTCGTTGCCGAAACTGAACCATTGTTGATGATACGGCCACCTTGTGGCGACTGGCTTTTGAACAGGCGCACGGCGGCCTGCGTGCACAGAAACGCACCTGTCAGATTGGCGGCGACCACACCGTTCCACTCGTCAAAATTCACATCTTCCAACGGCTTTGCCGGTGCGTTGATACCGGCATTATTGACCAGAAGGTCCAGACGGCCGAATTTCTCGACGGTTTTTTCAAAAAGTGCAGCGACATCGTCGGGCCGGGAAATATCTGCGGCGATGGCAATGACCGTGCCTTCGCCGCCCAGATCAGTTGCAGTCTGCTCCAGAACATTCAGTCTGCGGCCGGTAATAACAACATTATAACCTGCAGCAGCAAGCTCTGTGGCAATCGCTTTGCCCACACCAGTCCCGCCGCCCGTGACGATGGCCGTTTTGCCCTCGCCCTTTCGTGTATTGCTCATGAGAATGCCTTTGCTGCGTGCGTGAGTTCAGCCGCCGACGCGACCTTCCAGTTCATCTTCAATGTGCGCGCGAATGATGTCGTCGAAGTCGGTTTCGGCAGTGAAACCCAATTCGCGTGCGCGCCGCCCCTCAAAATTGGTTGCCCATCCGGCAACAATGGCCTGAATGGCCGGGTCGGGTACGCGGCGGATAAGCTTGACCGTATCGTCGCCTGCAACGCGGCGCAATGCTTCAATTTCCTCGCCAACCGTGGCGGAAAGGCCCGGCATGCTGAGATTGATGCGCGGCCCTACGGGCCCCAGATCCATTGTGGAAGCATGCACAAAAAAGCCGACTGCAGAGCGTGGGCTTGTGAACCAGTGGCGCACATTCTCGTCCACCGGCAGAACAGCTTCCTGACCAACGAGGGGCTCGCGCAGAATGTTGGAGAAAAAGCCGGAGGCTGCCTTGTTCGGCTTGCCGGGGCGAATGCAGATTGTGGGAAGGCGGATGCCGATGCCTTCCAGAAAGCCCTTGCGTGAATAGTCGGCAAGCAACAATTCTCCGATTGCCTTCTGCGTGCCATAGCTGGTCAGCGGATAGAGGGCGAAATCGTCGGAGATGGTGGGCGCGAAGGGTGCGCCATAAACTGCAATCGATGAAGCGTAAACAAGGCGCGGTTTGTAAGGCGCGTTACGGCCTTCCAGCCGGATGGCTTCCAGAAGCGCCTGCGTGCCTTCCAGATTAACACGATAGCCTTTTTCAAAATCCATCTCGGCTTCGCCGGAAACCACAGCGGCAAGGTGGATGATCAGGTCCGGGCGTGTGGCAATCAGCCGGGCGGCGACACCAGCATCGGCAAGGTCAGCAGCTTGACTTGAAGTGATTGATTCAAACTCGGGCGGGGCAGTGGGGGCAACAACATCAACCAGCGTTAGCTTGTCAATCTCCTGCCCAAGTACATCCGGTTCAGCAGATATGCGATCCAGAAACTTGCGGCCGATCATTCCAGCCGCGCCAATAATCAAAACATGCATAAATGGTTTCCGTGCATTTCTGACTGTGCAGAACACAGTTCCGATGGTTCGCCTAATGCTACAACTGCTTCCATAGGTCTTGAACGACCTTTTTATACTGCGCCGCAAGGTTGCGTTGGTATAAGGCGTAACCAATTGCAAAGGGTCTGCCAAGGGCATTTCGGCAGGTAAGCCGAAAAAAAGTAATACTAATGCCGCGAGTGTACCGTTAGCCCGTTGAATTCAATGATAAAAATGCGCCAGACGCGCCCCCTGGTTGTGGGCAACTGCGGCCGTTGCGGGGCTCGAAAATGGCCACAAAACCCCATTCACAACTTTTGGATAACGCGCAAAACAAATTTCGTTCAACCGATTTAATTGATTCATAGGCACCAGCTTCAGTTTGGAAATCCTGTTCTTCATGCCGGGTTTTCCGCGACCAGCCGCAACTGGCATTAACGCGCGTTCAAGTTGGCTCCTGAGCCGCAGACTGCGATTTTTCAGACGATTGGCGAGAGTTCAAGATCCCTGTCCAGGCTTATTGTTACCTTACAAGACGTTAGGAATTTTGATCGCCGGCTAACGAGAATTTGCTCGTTTCCTATTGATTTATTTACCACTCGTCGTTCATAAGGCTGACATACTATGGAGGGCATATGAACAGGTTCATTGTCGGCGTGCGGTTTATGAAACTGCTGCTTCCCACCTTTATACTGACGGGATTGTGGGCGCTCTATCTGGCGTTCTTGTACGGCTTTCTGCCAACCGCCCTGGAAGAAGGGCCGCTGGAGCGCATGCAGGAAGCCATTCTTGTGTTTGCCGCCTTGCTTTTTGCGGCGGCGGCGTTTTTCCAGCGCGATGCCGGGCGGATGGCCAGCGTCGGTGTATCGATATTGTGCGTGGTGTTCTTTCTGCGTGAGCTGGAATTGCCGGTCACCGGCCCGGTGACCGAATATCTGAATTCCGACCTTTTCCGCCTGCATGAAGCCTTGGTTGTTCTGGCTGTAGCCCTGCCTTACATTGTCTTGCGCTGGCAATTGATGCCGCAATTTCTCGACTATCTCCGCAAATTTCAGGCTTGGCCGTTTTTGCTGGCAGCCGCATTTCTTTTCGCTGGCGAGATTGCAGAAAAATTCGCTCCGACCATGGCGCGGCCGGAACTGGGCATGTTCTTCGAAGAGTTGCTGGAAACCTTCGGCTATCTGGTTCTGGTCTGTCTTGCGGCGCATGTTGTTTGCGCCGTGTTCGCAGCCTCTGAATCTGAAAAAGCTGTCAGCCGGTAGACAAATTCTGAAAGCCGACCCTTGTCGGATGAAGACTGCGTCAGACAGCGCCGCTGAATGGTTCGGTTTTCTCGGTGCGGTAGCGGTCGAAAACTGCTGCAATCAGCCTCGTATAAGGACGCCCGGCAGGCAGTATTTCCAACACGGTGCCATGGATTTCCACCAGCCGGTCTGCCGCAAAAGTTCGCAGCAAGGCCAGCTCATCAACAAGGTTGGCCGCGGCATCCGCCAGGTCAACGCGGAAATTGCACATGATCTGTTCGATGACTGAGGCGCGCAGCCGGTCATCTTCTGAAATAGCATGTCCGCGTTTGGTTGGAAGTTGGCCCGCTTCCACCGCTTTGCGATAGGCTGCAATATCCGCTTGCGACTGCACAAACCCACCAGGCAACTGCGAAATTGCCGAAGCTCCAAATCCCAGCAGCGTTGGCCTGTCGTCGTCTGTATAGCCCTGAAAATTGCGGTGCAGCCGACCATTTCTTGCGGCGCTGGCCAGCGGATCTGCAAATCTGGAATAGTGATCAATACCAATAGGCTGGTAACCGAAGCGGCTTAATTCGTCGGTCACCGCCTGTGCCAACTGGAGGCGCTGGCGTGGGCCGGGCAGCTCCGCCTCATCAATCAAGCGTTGATTGGCCCGCCGCTTGGGCAAGTGGGCATAGCCGTAACAGGCGATGCGGTCTGGCGTCATGGCTGCAACAGCATTGCAGGTTTCTTTCAGGCTCTCTACCGTTTGTTGGGGCAAGCCGTAGATCAGATCGAAGTTGATCTTTTGTATTCCAGCCGCTCGCAAGGTGCTGACCGCCGTTTCCACCTGTTCTATGGGTTGCACACGGCCAATAGCCGCCTGTACCGCCGGGTCTGTGTCCTGCACGCCAAGGCTGACGCGGTTTACGCCCATTGCCGCCAGACTGTCGCAAAAATCCATGTCGATATGGCGGGGGTCAAGTTCGATCGAATGTTCCGTCAGCTGCGCCAGACAGAAATGCTGCCGCAGTTCTGCAAGCACTTTTGCCAGCCCGTCCGAGCCCAGAATGGAGGGTGTGCCCCCGCCCCAGGCAATGCGGGATATCGGCATACCACGCGGAACAATGGCGCAAACCAACCGGATTTCTTCCAGAAGTGTGCGGCAATAGCCATCGATAATGTCCTGCCGCCGAGCCACTTTTGTATGGCAGCCGCAGTAAAAGCACATGCTCTGACAATATGGCACGTGCAGATAGACCGAAACAGGGACGCCGGGTTCCAGCGTACGTAACCAGCGCGCGTGATCGGCCGGCTCAATCGTGTCAAAATCAGCAGCCGTTGGATATGAGGTATAGCGAGGCACAGTCTGGCCAGCCAGCCGTTCAATCAAATCGCTACTCAATTCATCACTTCCTGTACAAGGAGGTGCCAAAGAAAGCCGTGGATAGCTTTGGCCCGTCTTTCGGGCATGAGCACTCTCTTGCTTCTGACAAACTCGAACTATCTGATGCGTTTGTCAGTAGAAGCGATTGCGCGAGGCGGCATTGATTGCAATCAATGCCGTTCGATGCCGGCCACCGCAGCCAGTGCCCGTCTGTCGAGAATTTCCACTAGATGTGCGTCTTCGAGACGGATCAAGCCCTGAGTGCGCAGTTTGGTGAAACTGCGGCTGACGGTTTCAATGGTCAGGCCAAGATAATCTGCAATATCGCTGCGCGACATGGGCAATGGCACCGGGTTGTCTGGCTGCTGGTGAGACTTGGCCCGGGCCGAAAGCAGAAGGAGAAAACTGGCGAGCTTTTCCACCGGGGCAAGCCGGCCAAGCATGATCTGATCGTCACGGGCCTGCCGCAAAGCCGCCCGTGTAAACAGGTAAAGCCGCTCTTTCAGCTTGGGAAAGCGCTGCATCAGATTGTCCATGTCCTGCACAGAGAAACTGCAAAGAACAGATGGCGCAACCGCCTCGACATTAGTGGTGTAAACTTCTTCGTCGGCCAGGCCGAGATAGTCACCCGGCATTAGAAAACCGGTGATTTGTCTGCGCCCATCAAACAGAATGGTGGAAAGGCGCAACATTCCGGATGTCAGGCTGTATACACGCCGACGCTTGTCACCCTCATGCAGCAGCGTTTCTTCTGGCGCCAACTCGCGCGAGGTCATGATGCTTTCCAGCGCGGCAACCTCGTTTTCCTGCAAAGCTGCACAGATTGCCAGAGATCGGATTTCGCAACGAGCACATACATTGCAGATTTCCCGCAACATAACGACTTCGCTTTCAGCCCGTGCGTTTGAATTCCTCATGATAAGCTTCCAGATTTATTCGTAGTGGCCGGAGCATAAAAATCACTATAAACCACACAAACGTGAATAGGAAACCTTCTTGATCAAGGGCAAGGATTAACTTTTTCGGCCAGTTTTTTACTAATATGGTTGTTGGTAGACCTGTCGCGAGGCAAAGTAATGTTTGCGCGAATCGTCATCGAATCTAGCCAGGGCGTTTGAACTCCCACCTGATCATGCGAATACGGTCTTTTTCCTCGGCGTTATTGTTAATAAACATTTACCTTTGGGCTGACTGCGGCGTTCGGACGCATGAAATATCATCTTTGTGAAACTATTTTTTAACATTCACTACATGCTGCCACTGCTAATTGTGCTTTGACTGCAACACTACACTTTGAACTCCCCATTTTGTGTATTTTGAACTGGCGGTTTTTCTCGTTTGGTTTTAGTCAACAACCAAGAGTAATTGATCCGGTGGCGGGGAGTTTCCGCAGTCCTGATCCCATTAGGAGGTTTCGACATGAAACGCATCGCACTTCTTCTCGCTTCTGCCGCAATGATCACACCAGCTGTTGCTGCGGACGTCATCTATGAAGAGCCAGTAGTAGCAGCTGTTGTTGCTTACGAGCCAGCTTTCACCTGGACAGGCTTCTACGTTGGTGCGCAGGCCGGTGTTGCTTTCAACCGTGACGCAGGCGACTTCACCAGCACATCGTTCGTTGGCGCCAACAACGACAGCGAAACATCGTTCATCGGTGGTGGTCACATCGGTTATGATTACCAGATGGGCAACTTCCTCGTCGGTGCTGTTGCTGACCTGAACTACATCAACGCTTCGACAACTTCGACATACGTATTCCCAGGTGACACCATTGTTTACGGTGCAACTCAGGACATCGACTATGTTGGTACAGTTCGCGCCAAGCTTGGTTATGCTGCTGATCGCTTCGCGATCTACGCAACAGGTGGTCTGGCTTACGGCGACACCAAGAACAACTACCTGGGCAGCGCAACGACAACAATCGGCGGCACCCTGTACAACGTTTCGGTTACCGAAGACACCGATGATGTTGGCTATGCAGTTGGTGCAGGCGTTGACTACCTCGTCACGCAGAACTTCTCGATCGGTGTTGAATACCTCTACACCGACCTGGGCGATTCCAAGCTGAACGTTGACTACTCGCTGCCAGGCCTGCCAGGCGTTGCAGCATTCTCGAACTCTTCGTCTTCAGATCTGGATTTCCACACGATCTGGGCCAAGGCTTCTTACCGCTTCAACTAAGACTTGCAGAATTGATAAAAAGGCCGCGACATGTTCGCGGCCTTTTTGCGTTTGGACAGGCCTTTGCGCTTGAGTTGGCCGACCCGTCGTTAAGGCAACCACCGCCCGCCACATTCATGCCCTGATTTAAAAATAACGAACGTTCGTTCGTATTTTTGGAGGGGACTGTGAAACTCAATCAAACCTTATCAGCCGACACACATGATGTTTTGCGAATAAGCACGCGGCCAGCGGCCGTTCAGCTCTTTGCCATTCTTGCCGGAACGGCGTTGCTGGCGGCATCATCCTACATTCAGGTGCCGATGTATCCGGTGCCAGTCACCATGCAGACATTGGCAGTAACCATGGTCGGCGCGTTGATGGGCTGGCGGTTAGGCGGCCTGACCATTATAGCCTGGCTCGCTCAGGCGGCACTGGGTCTGCCGGTTCTCGCAGGCGGTTCCGGCGGGATTCTGCCCTTCATCGGGCCAACGGCAGGTTATCTTTTTGCATTTCCTGTCATTGGTGCATTGACTGGGCTTCTTGTTGCGCATGGCTGGAACGGTTACCGCCCGGTCATGGCATTTCTGGCCCTATTGCTGGCCAATGCATTATGCCTGGCTCTGGGCGCAGTTTGGCTCGCGGCAAGCATCGGTCTTGATCAGGCGATTGTCCATGGTGTCACGCCATTCATAGTCGGCGGTGTTCTGAAATCTGCTCTCGGTGCGGCTCTTCTGGCGCCGGTTGCCAGTCGGACGAAAAGACCCGCCAGGTCATGACCCTTCGTCTTCGCCCCCATCATTTGCTGTGCATGCTCAACTATGTTGGGCTTGGCTATAACGACGCCTTTGTCGCGAATTATGATCAGGTTATAGCGCGTGTGAATGCGGGTGAAGACATCGAGATAGTGGCGGGGCCGGATGATATCTGTGCTCCGCTGCTGAAAGAGGGCAGAGAAGCCCATTGCCTGACGCAAGGTGTGAAGATCCGGGACGCAGCTGCCGCCCGGGACATTGCCGCGCTGGTTGGATTGCCGACAGAAGAGGGCAGTCTGCTGATCGTTACACTCGATATGGCGCAGCAATTGCGCGGTAGCTTTGCTACGAAACTTCGTCGAGCCTGCCATGGATGCGAATGGTCAGCATTATGCAGCACAATAGCCGGCCGGGATTTTACCGGGGCCCACTTACACAGTAAAGTAATACAAAACACAGTATAGAGTGCAATAGTGTCGATATTAAAATCAACCTGTAATCGAATTTATCATAAAAATATTTCGCGTTTTCAATAAAATATCAAAACCAGTTGAGATTTGTTTGCGGTGCCGCAATAGTATTGCTTGTTGCGTATTGGGCGTAAGCATGAGGAAAAGTCTCTGATGGAGTCTTCAGAATTCACAATGCCTCACGGGCAGAATCCGCTGGCCTCCACGGGTGAGTTTCTCACGCTATGCGCAATGTTTGACCTGCTCACAGATCCTGTAGCGGTGGTCAGCGCGGAAAATGGCAGAACCTTTTTCAATCATGCCTGGCTCGACTGTGCCCATAGAAACAATGCGCAACTGGCATCTGTCCACTGGGCCACGCAGTTGCGCAGTTTTGACCGGGAAAAACTGTCGAACGCACCAGCGCAAGTTCGGCAATTGCACGGACAGTCTGAGAGGGAAGTGCGTTTGAAGACCGATCGCGGGCCTGACAGGTGGTTCACACTTTCCACTCGCCTGCAGTCAGTCGACGGCAGCTATTTCTGGCTTCATGTTTTGAAAGATATTCACGAACAGAAATTTCTGCAGCGGGAGCTGGAGAGAAAAAACCGATTGCAGACTGGCGTGATGAAAGCCAGCGTCGATTGCATTGCGGTTATTCGACCCAATGGCGCGCTCAGTCACATGAACCAGGCAGGATGTGAGGCGCTGGGTCTCGAACATGATTCCGGGTTTGGCATGAACTGGCTTGAACTGTTCCCGGTCGATATGCAGGAAGAAGCCAGCAAAGCATTCACGATCGCCAGGCGCGGGGAGTCGGCCCGGTTTCTAAGTGTAAGCCGGTTGCCTGGCGCTGACCCGGTTTACTGGGACAATATCCTGACCCCGCTGAAATCGCCGGACGACAGGGTCACGACGATTTTGTGCGTGTCTCGCAATGTCACAGATCAGCGCAAGAGTGAATTGCGTATCCAGCTTCTGATGCGTGAAATGCACCATCGTTCAACCAATCTTCTGGCGATTGTTCAGGCGCTTGTTCGAAAAACCGTGCCCGATCCATCCGCAGATTATGTGCGCACGCTTGATGCTCGCATCGCCGCAATTGCGAAAAACCAAAACATTTTACTACAGGGGCAGAGCAGCGGGGCATCTGTGCTGGAAATTGTGATGTCGCAGACAGTTGGTGCAGGCAGTGTCGAGCCGGAAAGGCTGCTGATCCGCGGCGATGCCGATGTGCGATTGCGCGGCGAGGCTGCAGAAGTGATCAGTCTGGCTGTACACGAATTGACGGTCAATGCGCTGAAATATGGCGCGCTTTTCAACGAATGTGGAACCGTGGCTATTGGATGGAGCGTTTCTGACCAGGCTGGCGGCCGGGTGTTCACCATGCACTGGCAGGAGAGGGATGGCCCTGTTGTTGCACCGCCTGCAAGACGCGGATTTGGGTCCGTGGTGATTGAGCGACATCCAAAATCTGTGCTGGGTGCCGCTGTTTCATTCCGCCAACTTCCATCCGGTGTCCTGTGGGAACTTCAGGTTTCTGCCGATCGAGTGCTTGCGGCGTCTGCCCTGTGAGCCTTCAAGGTTGAAACGGCATGACGACGCAGGATCCAAGTGCAGCCAGAAGATCTGTCTGAGTGACGAGCCCGACAACCGTCTTGTCCGGACCCAGAATCACCACCGCATGGGTTTTGCCTTCCGTCAGCACAGGCAGAAGATCAATGGCCGGATCAGTGATGCTTGCGGTTTGAGCTGGCGTCAGCACTCGGGAAACAGCCGCGCTGGATCCTACGGTTTCCCGCAGGCCAACCGTGCCCATCAAGCTGCCATTGCCAGCAACAACAGGTATCGTGCGAATATTGTGCTTGAACAGGAGTTCGCGAGCATGATCCGTGGTTGCATCGGGAGAAACGGCGACGACGTCTTTGGACATGATGTCACCGCAGCGAACCAGACTGCCAATTCGGGATAGTCCCTGGCGTTCAACCTCGCGCACCAGATTGTACAGATCATCGCGGCCAATATCAAAAGCTTCGCCAATGTTCGCCAAGGCCGCGTCAATATCGTCCGGTCCAACTCCGAGCCGCTGAGATGGCGGAATGTCAGCAGTCTGGTGCTGATTTTGAGGCGCCGCTTGTGGAACATGCGGATAATCGCGCCGCATAAGGGCATGAAACGCATATCCCAACCCAACCAGCACAGCAGAGTTCAACGCAACCGGCACCAGCGGAAACAAGAGATCCGTGAAGCCGGAATGAAACCCCAGAACCGCGGTCAACGCCACCGCGCCGCCGGGCGGGTGCAGAGAGCGGGAAAGGGACATGGCGATAATGGCGGCTGCAACCGCCAGGGATGCAGCCAGAACCGGCTGTGGCACCAGATAGGCCACAACAATTCCGGCAAGAGCGGAAATCGTATTGCCACCGATAATCGGCCATGGTTGCGCCAATGGGCTGGCGGGCACGGCAAACAGCAGGACGGCAGATGCACCAATGGGGGCAACAAGCCAGGGCAAAGCTGGGTCAAGATACAGCGAAACTGTGCAGATCAGCGCGGTGGCGGCGATGCCCAGCATGGCGCCAACGGCAGCCATCAGACGCGCGGACAACGTTGCGCCGGCGAGGATCGGTCGGAAACCGAATTCCGGAATGTGAAATTTCAGCATGCGCCACTCAGCCAAGGCATTGTCAGGAGCCTTTGGCTTTAGCAGCGGCATGCCCATTCACGTAAGGTTGAATGCCCTAAAAAACGCGCCGTCACCAGAATAGTCTTCCCGACCGGGCTGAGCGAACGTCAATCAGATAATCGCGTGGCGCACTTTGCCCGATATCCATTCGGAAAACACAACAGTGACGAGAATAACCGCAAAAATGACGGTGATTTCCGACCATGCCAGCCGCGCGAGGGATGATTCCAGCTGCACGCCAATACCACCTGCGCCCACAAGGCCCAATATTGTCGACTCCCGGATATTAATATCCCATCGAAACACCGATATGCCTGCAAAGGCCGGAAGTATCTGCGGAACGATGGCGTAATCCATGGTCTGCATTCGCGATGCGCCTGTTGCCGCCACGGCCTCAACTTGTGATGTGTCGACCTCTTCAATCGCCTCATAAAGCAGTTTGCCGATGAAGCCGATGGAGCGGAACGCAATGGCCATGATGCCCGCCAGCAGGCCCGGGCCGATGATTGCCACCAGCAGCAATGCCCAGATCAGCGAATTGATGGACCGGGACGCAACAATGACAAACAGTGCGAAGGGCCGAAGCAGGCTTTTGCTGGGCGTTGTGTTGGAAGCCGCCAGAAACGCAATCGGCACGGCAATAACGATGCCCAGCAAGGTGCCAAGTGTCGCTATGTTGAGGGTGTCCCACAAAGGCTGCCACAACCGATCCATGTAAGACCAGCGTGGCGGCCATGCGCGAGACAGAAGATCGCTCGCCTGTCGGGGCGCATCATCCACAAAAGCCCAGATGGTGCCGCGGTTCATCACCTGCCAGCACCAGACGGTGGCCAGCACAAGGGCGAACCAGCCAGCCCATATGGCCCATTGCTGTGTTCTGGTGTGGCGTTGCCAGACCGGACGGGAATCGACAATTTGCACTGGCATTACTGCACCCACTTCCGCAAGCGGCTGGACCCGTATTCGGAAGCCATGACAATCAGAATGATGAGGATCAGGATTGCGCCCGCCGTGTCATATTCATAGCGGTCCATTGCGGTGTTAAGCGTGGCACCGATGCCGCCCGCACCGACAATGCCTATGACCGCGCTCTCCCGGAAATTGATGTCGAGGCGGTAGACGCTCAACCCGATTAGCCGCGGCATGACCTGTGGCTGGACGCCATAATTGAGCTTCTGAAGCCAGCTTGCACCCGTGGCCGAGACCGCCTCGACCTGCGAGCGGTCGATATCTTCAATATCTTCGGCCAGCAGCTTTGCCATGAAGCCCACCGTGGCAAAGGTCAGCGTCAAAAAGCCGGCAAATGGGCCAAAGCCGAACATCGCCACAAACAGAATTGCGACGATGATTTCCTGGAAGGAACGGGAGACTGCAATGATGGACCGGCAGACTGCGTAAACGGGCAGGGGAGCGACATTGCGCGCCGCGCCAATTCCGATCGGAATGGAAATGATGATTCCCGCGACTGTCGACGTCAGGGTCATCGTCAGGCTTTCCACCATGCCTTTCCAGATATCGTTGCCACGTGTGGTGAAGTCCGGCGTCAGAAAACCCATGACGAAGCGCTGACCGCGCTCCAGACCCTCATAAATACGCAGCCAGTTCACTTCCACGCTGGATATAGCCAGCACGAGGTAGACTATGGCAGCGCCGTAAATCGCATAACGAACCCGCGCATCGGGAATAAGGACCGGCGGTCTGCGCCAGCGCCGTGATTGTGCCGCCTGCATCAGACAACCGCCTCCAGCCGCTGCAGATCCGGATGCTTTACCAGGATGGTTGGATCGCCATCCTCCTCTTCCGACGCAGAGTGTTTCCAGTCTTCCTCGCCATAGATCCGCGTCAGGGCGGCGTTATCCAGCTTTGCCGGAGCGGCATCGAACACGATTTCACCGGCGCGCAGACCGATAATCCGGTCCACAAACATGCGCGCCAGTTCCACATCGTGAATGTTGATGACAGCAGGAAGGCTACGCTCGCGGCAGATTTCAAGAATGAGCCGCATGATCTGGCGGGAGGTTTTCGGATCAAGCGAGGCAGTCGGCTCATCCACCAGCAAAAGCTCAGGATCCTGCTCCAGCGCGCGGGCAATACCGACGCGCTGACGCTGTCCACCCGAGAGCGCATCGGCGCGTTTGTCTGCATGGGTGCTGAGGCCAACTCGCTCAAGAAGCATGAACGCCTTGTCGACATCTGCCTGCGGAAAGCGCCGCAGATAAGAGCGCCAGAAGGGAACATAGCCCAGTCTGCCTGACAGGACATTCTCCATGACCGTCAATCGCTCGACCAGCGCATATTCCTGAAAAATCATACCGATGCGGCGGCGAATGCGACGCAACTCACCACCACTTGCACTTGAAATCTCGCGGTTGTTCAAGGAAATGCTGCCGGAAGTTGGCTCTACCAACTTGTTCACACAGCGTATCAGAGTTGATTTTCCTGCCCCGGATGGGCCAATGAGCCCGACGACCTGACCACCGGAAATCTCGAACGAAACGTTCTTCAATGCCTGGTCGCCGGTCTTGTATCGCTTGGTCAGCCCATCTATCCGCAGCATGGAAGCCCTTTGTGTTCGCTGGCGCACGTCTGCGCAAATGCCGGTTCAGGCGACCACGCCTGCGCGCGGCCGCCTTCCATTCTTCGAGTTTGGAATGCCTACTGGCAGTCGTAGGAAACGCCGTTAGCCTCATCGATCTGGCGGATGACCGACCAATGATCCTTGAACGAGATCGGGATGAACTTTTCCTGAGGCGGCTCGGAGCTCTGGAACTCTTCAAGCAGCGCTGAACCTTCCCAATTGAAGGTAAAAAACGCTTCCTGGATTTTTTCCTGCAATTCGGGCGTCAGATTGTAGACAACGCCGTAGCCGGTGGTCGGGAAAGTCTGTGACTTGTAGATGGAAACCAGTTGATCCTGCTTGACGACATCACGTGCCAGCATGCGGTTCAGAACCGAATTGGCAATGGATGCTGCCGGGTAGTCCTTGTTGGCGACGCCCAGAATCGAGTTGTCATGCTTGCCAGAGAACACCGGTTCGAAATCGGTGTTGGCAGCCATGGCAAATTCCGCCTGCAGAATGGCCGAAGGCGCCTTGTAGCCGGAGTTTGACGTTTCAGAGGTGAAGGCGAGCTTTTTGCCCTTGATGTCCTCAACCTTTTCAATGCCGGAGCCGGGATAGGTGATGATTTCCATTTCATAGCCGAAAGCGTCTTCGTTGGACGCCATCATGGTGAAAGGACGGAAACCGGCACAGGCGACTGCAAGCGGGTTGCCACCGGTGTTGAAGCCCGCAACATGCAGGCGGCCAGCGCGCATTGCTTCAATTTGAGCAGCATTGGACTGTACGGGGAAGAACTGCACTTCCTTTCCGGTCACTTCCTTCATGTGGTCGAGAAAGCTGGCCCAGACCTCTGCGTAAACGGCTGGATCCTCAACGGGTGTGTAAGCGAAGACCAGCGTATCCGGATCGATCAGCTGTGCCGGATCAGTTGGAATATCGGCCACCAGGTCGCCATCAGCGTCTTGATAGCGGCTGTCGAGTTTGAACTCGGCGGCGGCTGGTGCCGTGAACGCTGCCGAAAGAGCAAGCGCAAGTAGCAGTTTTTTCATGAAGTGGTTCCCCTGCAACGGTAAGTAGCGGTGGGGAGCCTTAGAATGCACGTGTAACAGTCGCATGACATTACGGTGCTCGTTCCGTATTAAGCTGATGTCTGCCCGGCAACTGCAATGATCACTTAAATGCGATCAAAATGTCATGTTAATCTTTCTATTGCGCCCGGTGGTTTGAAAACTTCAAACCCGGGTCCAAAAGTGTGGAGCGGTGGCAGGCTTCCTTGAGGCTTCAAATCTCTGGCGAGAATTACATTTGCAGGTTGCGCCATCCCAAACAGGGCAATCTCGATTGCTCGATCCAACTCGGTTTTCAGCAGATCGACTTAGCAACCAGTAGGCGATAAGAATTCGATAATCCTTGTTTTGAAAGCGACTCTTCTTGATCACGGACGATACGCCCAGGCAGCAGCCCGATGCGGCGCAGAGTGTCGAAGCTCTGCTTTTGCAATGTGTCTCACTTCAGGCAGAGCTGGACGCGCTGCGCCTTGAGCGCTCAACCGAAAAGCACAGGCTGCTCAAGCTGACCGCCCAGCTTGACGCGCTTGTTCGTTCATCCTCAGAGGTGCGTTACAAGATCAACGCTGATTGGTCGGAACTGGACCAACTTCAGGGTGGCGGCTTCATCCCAGACAATACACAGTCCAACAAACACTGGATCGAGACATACATTCCCACTGTTCATCAGGATCTGGTGCGCGGAGAAATCCAGCGCGCCATTGCCGCGAAAGACACTTACAATCTCGAGCATATGGTCAATCGTTTGGATGGCGCAGTCGGGTGGGCACTTTCGCGCGCGGTGCCCCTGTTCGATGAACAGGGTGAGATTGAGAGCTGGATGGGCGCGGCATCGGACATTTCAGACCGTAAGATGTCCGAGGAAGCGCAGCGGCTGCTCAATTCCGAGTTGGCCCACCGGATGAAGAACACCCTGACCATTGTTCAGGCCATTGTTTCACAGACCCTGCGTGTGGCGGGTTCGATTGACACGGCACAACAGGTTATCAATGACCGGCTGCAGGCGCTTGCCGGTGCACAGGACATTCTGACCCTGACACAATTCACAGAGGCGGACGCGCGCGAAATTGCACAAGCGGCGCTTGGTGCGCATCAAGGGCCGGACGGACGGGTTGAAATCATCGGGGAAAGCTTCCGATTGACCCCTCAACAGGCTCTGGGCCTTTCTCTCTCGATCCACGAACTGGCAACAAATGCCGTTAAGTATGGCGCGCTTTCCAATGAGTTTGGACGTGTGGTGATCAATTGGCGGCAGGCGGATGATTTTTTCGAATTTCAGTGGGTGGAAAGTGGTGGTCCGCCCGTCGCAGTGCCCACTCGGCGCAGTTTCGGCACTTTGCTGATTGAGCGAGTTGCCGCCAATTACTTTGGCGGCAAAGGTCTGCTGGAGTTCAGGCCAGAGGGTTTGCACTTCACACTAAGCACGTGCAGTCAGGCAACTGACTGACAGGCGAAAATCACAAACCGTATTTCAAATCTGGCCGTGTTCAGGCGCTTCAAGGACAAGCGCAGTTTCACGCGATATGACCAGAGCCAGATAGCGTTCGAATTGTACGAGAACATCGGTGATGATCTGATCTTTCGAAAGACCCATCACATCATAGCCCTTGCTGCCGTCCGAGAAAAACGTGCGCGCCTCGTAACGCAATTCCATCTTGGTTGCCTCAAACGCTGAAAAGGCTGGAAGCTTGTGGCTGGATACCTGAACCCCGTAGACAAAGTCGCGGACACCCTCCGCCGGCGAAGTCAGCGTCAAGGTTCCATCGGCGTCTGAAACCGAGGCGGGCCTGTCGCGGTTGGACAGTTCAGCCGCTACCTCTTCAAGCGCTTTGCGCACGGTAGTATGGATGAAGGTGCTGACTTCCTTTTCAGTCGGTGTATTGAGCGCTAAGGCGAGTCGGCGTTGCCAGGTTAACCCCACTGCCGGATGGGCATGACCGTGCGGCGGTCCGCCGGCTGTGAGGCGCTGTGCCACGTCGGCGCGCATCCCTTTGAACAGTCCATAGACCAACGCCAGCATGATCAGAACAAAAGGCAGGGCTGAGGCGATTGTTGCTGACTGCAGAGCTGTCAAACCACCAGCCATCAGCAGCACAATGGCAACCAGACCCTCTATCGTGCACCAGAATACGCGCTGGGCAGTTGTGGTTTCTGTCTCGCCGCCGGCAGCAATCGTATCGACAACAAGAGAGCCGGAGTCTGACGAGGTTACAAAGAAAACCGCGACAAGAGCGATAGCAAGTGTGGAAGTGACCGCCGGAAGTGGCAGATATTGGAAGAATTCAAACAGACCCACCGAGACGTCGTTGACGACGGCAGCGGAAATCTGGCCGCCAGCGACCGTCTGGTCAAGGATCATTGCGGTGTTTCCGAACACGGTCATCCAGAAAAAAGTGAACCCGGTAGGGATAAACAGAACCGCGATAATGAACTCTCTTACGGTGCGCCCACGGGATATCCTGGCAATGAACATGCCGACAAATGGCGACCAGGAAATCCACCATGCCCAGTAAAACAGGGTCCAGGCATCAATCCACGGGCGCGGTTCATAGGCGTAGATGTTGAAAGTCCGAAGCAGGATATCATCGAGATAGAGGCCGATGTTCTGCACGAAGTCGCGCATCAGCTCTGCCGTTGGCCCGACCACCAGCACAAACAACATGAGGCCAATGGCAAGCAGGATATTGATTTCGCTGAGGATGCGAACGCCCTTATCAAGACCTGTAATGACCGAGATTGTCGCAACCAGGGTGATAATCGCAATCAGCGCAACCTGCACAGTGGTGCTGATTTCCCAGCCCAGAAGATAGTTGAGTCCGGCGTTGATCTGCAGAACGCCAAAACCGAGCGAGGTTGCAAGCCCGAACACCGTTCCGCAGATCGCGAAAATGTCGACGGCGTGGCCTATCGGTCCGTTGATGCGTTGCTTCAGGATTGGATAAAGGCCGGAGCGAATGGTCAGCGGCAGGTTGTATCGATAGCCGAAATACCCAAGAGAAAGGCCCACGACGGCATAGATTGCCCAGGCATGAATGCCCCAGTGAAAGAAGGTCACGCTCATCGCTTCGCGCTGGGCGGCGACAGACATCGGGTCAGCGTCGGGTGGGGAAACGTAGTGCGTCATCGGTTCGCCAACAGCGAAGTACATGAGGCCGATACCCATACCCGCCGCAAACAGCATTGCTATCCAGGACGTGTAACGAAAATCAGGCTCTGAATCATCCGGGCCTAGCTTCAGATCGCCGTATCTTCCAATGCAAAGAATGAGCACAGAAATCAGAAAAATGCCGACTGAAAGAAGGTATAGCCAGCCAAAATTGGCCAGAATTCCGGATTGCAGACCGGCGAAAATTGCTTCGGCGTGACCGGGAGCCAGAACTCCCAACGCCAGAAAAAGAACAATCAGACCAATCGAGCCAAAGAAGACCGGCGGATTGATGACAAATCCGAACAAGGCGATAATTCTCCTGGTAAATTGAATATTCTGGATCAGCGATGTGTGAGGGTGTCACACAAAATGTCTGTTCGTGTGCCTCGGGAAATAGAAAGCCCTCCGAAGAAAGCAACCGGTCGGCTTTCGCGTCCGAAAGCATGGCGTTTGCCAGGTTGTGTTATGCCATCGAACATATCAGGATCGGGCTGTCCGTGATCGCCAGATACACTTCAACAAGAGAGCCTGACCTATGTCCTTCCAAGCCTATCTCGACACTATCGAAAAGAAGACCGGTCTAACTCCGCGCCAGCTGCTGACAATCGCCCAGGAAAAAGGCTTTGCTGACCCGGCCGTAAAAGCCGGGACCATACTGGATTGGCTTAAGACAGATTACGATCTTGGCAGGGGGCACGGAATGGCACTGGTTCACGTTATCAAAAAAGGACCGGAGATTGACGCAAAGCACGTGGGAACAACGGGACCGCACCGGGATGAATCCAACATGCTGTGGCTGGACGGTGTCGCCAGTAAGCCAGTCTGATTGTCGCTTATTCTGTCAATTTCAGTAACTATACTTTTGCAGGACTTTCCCCCGCCCGCGAACAGTGATTATCATTGGATTTGAGCTGGACTGATATCGATGATTGGGGGATGAAATGGCAAATCCCGAGCAGGACATTCAGTCCTAACAATTGGTCGAGGAATATTGTGGCCGGGATGTAGCGCTGTCCCTCGTCAGCGATCCCGCAATGGCGGACATTATTTTCACCGGTGCCGATCCAATCAGCCTTCTGTCGATCAAGCCGCTAATCCAGCCTGTTATACTACAGCAGCAATCTGGATTGTTGATGGATGGTATGCTGAAGGAAACCGATAATCTTGATGCTATGGGCCGATTTGGTGCTGCATTGGCAAAGCTGACGCAGTGGTCCAGAGCTTTTACCAGACTGGCATCAGTTACAATATCAGCCTTGAAGTGCTTGCCGAAAGACTTGAGTCGTTTCGCGACCGGATGTTTGCGATTGCGCGCGGTCTCGGCGCGCACAGTTTCAGTATTGAATTCTCAATCTCGGCACCACCGGGGCTTGTCTTTTGCTTTCACTTTGAAGCGGCGGCGTTTCCGTTGACGCGCCACCCGCGTGAGATTGGCAGGCGGTTTGACAGCGAAAGTGAGTTTTACGGGTGTGCGCTTTTCGAAACGGTCTGGCGCAACCCAGCCCGCATTCGCTCGGCAGAAGATTGCCACACATATCTCAGGGTCGAAAAATTTTGAGAATGGCGCGCCCGAAAGGATTCGAACCTCTGACCCCCAGATTCGTAGTCTGGTGCTCTATCCAGCTGAGCTACGGGCGCGCAAACCGGAAGCGCAATTGACTGCCAACCGGATGTGAGCGGTTCCTAACGGCTCGACCTGCCGAAAGCAAGACACTCAGACATAAAAAATCCATCTGCCGACGGATTCTTGCTACTCGCTCTTGAATTCATTGTGCATTTCATCACCCGGCAGAACAATCTCAAACCGCGTTCCCGGCATATGGTCCTCAACATGGCGAATGCTGCCACCGTGCGCCTGCACAATCTCCGCTGCGATTGCCAGCCCAAGGCCCGTACCACCCGCCCGAGTCGAACCGCGAAACGCCTTGAACAGATTCTCCCGCGCACGTGGCGATACGCCAGGCCCTGTATCCTCGACGCCGATCGTTACCGTGCTGTCTTCGCCGACCCGAGCATCCACCTGCACACGCCGCACCAGTGCCTCGTCAACCTCGCTCTCGAAAGACTGAATCGCATTCCGGACCAGATTGCTCAGCGCACGATGGAAGTGGTCCGGATCCACCTTCATTTCCACATCCGCCGAAACATCGTTGCTGCACGTGACACGGCTGTCCATGCCACCCACCGTTTCAAAAATATCGTCCACGAGCAAACGAAGTCGAATCACCCGCTTTTGCGGATTGCTTTCAACTGCGCGGCCATAGGTGAGCACCGATTGTGTGTAGTGAAGCGCACGGTCCAGACTGCGGATGAGGGTAGGGGCAAACCGTTGCACCTGCGGGTCCGGAATATCGGACAGTCTGTCTGATACGAGCTGGGCAGATGCCAAGGTGTTGCGCAGGTCATGATTGATCTTGGAAACCGCAAGTCCGAGGTCTGCCAGATGCTGCTGTTCCCGCAACATGCGCGCAAGCCCTTTCTGCATGTCCGCCAGATGGCGCTCGGCTATACCTATTTCATCGTCCCGGTTGCTGGCCTTGATAATCCGGTAGGGGTTTTGAGGATTTTCGCTGAAGGCAACCATTGATTCGGTCATTGCCCGCATGGGGCGCAGCAGGTAACGGCTGATTGCGACATAGACCAGCAGCCCGGCAAAGCTGGCAAGCAGCAGCGACACAGTGAAAATGTTGCGCGAGTAAACAAGCATCGCCCGTCTCAGCGGCTGCTCGATAAGGACGATCTCCGCTGTCAGCCCGTTGCCGCCACTGCCCGCAGGGCCGAGCACGCGGATGAAGCGATCGCCACCGAAAACCAGAGTTCCAAATGCCGCGCCAATGGAGCCGAAAATTGATTCGGTTGCCAGATTGACCTCCATATCAACCGGGGCAACCTCGGATGTGCGCGCCAGAAGCCGCGAAACGCCGTCTGCCTCAACTGCGATGAGCTGCGCGTTCAGCGCCTGCAGCAGTTCCGCCTCATCTTCCGGGCTGATAAACCCGCCATGACCCGCTGGGCCGCCGCCTGTAACAAGACTGGCGGCCGCGACAATATCGATTTTGCCGTGCAACCAGTCACGCCGGAAATTGGAAACGGATGGAACAAAAATAGCGATTTCTGCCAGCATGATAGACAGCATCGTGAACCACAGAATGCGCGTGGACAGGCGACTCGGCAGGTTAGGACGGTGCGCCAGAGGGCCGGCCCCGTCACCTTCCACATCCTTGTCAATCAATTGGCGTCCTCCCACATCCACACACTCTCCTGCTGTTTCAAATCAGCTTGGGTTGATATGTGCAAATATCCGATTGTTTGCACAGTGAGCTTTTGCCTCTGCCGCCACTTTTTCAATCATCCGGACAGGATGAGGAAGATTGACGGGCGCAATTGACTTTTACTGCTGTCTTTACCTATAAGCGGCTCATCCGAGCGGGAGGTAGCCCGCGTCAGAATGCTTGCGCATGTCCGACGCCCCTGTCCGCCTAGTTTTTAGATTGCCGAACAAGGGGTCCGCGACGTTGAGCGCGGAAGTGTCAATATGAAGCGCACCTATCAGCCGAGCAAACTCGTTCGCAAGCGTCGTCACGGCTTTCGTGCGCGCATGGCAACCACCGGCGGCCGCCGTGTCATCGCTGCACGCCGGGCCCGTGGTCGCAAGCGTCTGTCGGCCTAAGTCAGTAGCGGCCTGAAGGCCGGTCTGCTTGTCAGCCGAACGTCTCAAAAAGCGGAAAGAGTTTCTCGCCGCACGCAAGGGTCGTCGTTTGAACGGCCCTTTGTTCTTTGTTGAAGTGCTTGAACGTGCCGACCAGGTCAACGCCAGATACGGGTTGACCGTTACACGAAAAGTCGGAAACGCGGTCGAGCGAAATCGCATACGCCGACGACTTCGTGAAGCGATCAGAGTGCGTTCCGGGGCTGACATGGCGGCGGGCTTCGACTATGTGATCGTCGCACGCCGTGAACTTTTGGTGGTACCATTTGGGCGGATTGAGGACGAATTGTCGAACCGCTTCAAAAAAGTTGCCGACAACAAGGCAAACGGCGCACGAAACGGCGAGAAGACTCGCCCATCGGGACGTGAGTGATGAATAATAACCGCAATTTTCTCCTGGCGATGGTTCTGTCTATCGCAGTGCTTGTCGGATGGCAGTTCTTTTTTGTTAATCCGCGCATGCAGGCTGAACAGGCCGAGGCACAGCGTGTGCAGCAGGAAAACACTGCTGCGGTCGATTCGCAGAATGCAGGCAGTTCACCTGTTGGCGGCGGCGGCGGAGCAATTCCGCAGGCTGGCGCACCGGCCGTTGTGTTGAGCCGCGATGCTGCACTGGCCGCTTCGCCACGAGTTGCAATCGATACGCCTTCGCTTTCCGGTTCGTTGAACCTGCAAGGCGCACGCATCGATGACCTGCGGTTGAAAAATTACCACGAAACGGTGGATGACAGCTCGCCGACCATTATTCTCTTGTCGCCCGAAACTGCCGGTCCGGAAGCCTATTTTGTGGAATTCGGCTTTGTCGGCGACAATCTTGGCTCCTTACCCGGCCCGCAGACTGTATGGCAGGCAGAAGCCGGACAGGTTCTGACGCCGGGAACACCGGTTACGCTGACATATACCAACGATAGTGGCATTGAATTCAGCCGGCAGATTTCGGTTGACCCGAATGCCATGTTCACCGTGACCGACAGCATTGCCAATTCGACAGAGAGCGCAGTTGCCCTGCAGCCTTACGGCCGTGTTGTCCGCCATTCCAAGCCGGAAGTTGCTTCTGCCTGGGTGGTGTTTGAGGGTTTGATCGGCTTTCTGGGTGAGAACGGGCTGAACGAAGTCACCTATTCCAAGATTGAAGACGAGGGGCGCATTTCGCCGCCCGCCGTAAATGCCGGATGGTTGGGCATAACCGACAAATACTGGGCGACGGCGCTGATTCCCGATACCACAACCGGCTTTCAGCCTTCCTTCCGTTTCTCGCCGGATAATGGCGGCCGCTACCAGACCGAATATCTGGGCGATGCCGTGCAGATCGGCGCAGGCGAAACCAGAGACTTTCTGTCCCGCACATTCGCCGGGCCGAAAGTGGTTAGTCTGGTGGATGGCTACGAAAGCAGCCTCGGCATTCATGAGTTCAGCCGCCTGATCGATTGGGGCTGGTTCCGCTTCCTGACCCGGCCTCTGTTCTACGTCATTGACTGGATTTACAATTTCACCGGCAATTTCGGTGTCGCGATTCTGGTCGTGACCGTTCTTCTGAAGCTCATCTTCTTCCCGCTCGCCAACAAGAGCTACAAGTCGATGGCGAAAATGAAGAATGCTCAGCCGCAAATCGCCGAGCTGCGTGAAAAATACAAGGATGACCGCGTCAAGCAGCAGCAGGAAATGATGCGCATCTACAAGGAAGAGAAGATCAACCCGGCGGCCGGCTGTTGGCCTGTACTGGTGCAGATTCCGGTCTTCTTTGCCTTGTACAAGGTTCTTTACGTCACCATCGAAATGCGTCATGCGCCGTTCTTTGGCTGGATTCAGGACCTTGCCGCGCCGGATCCTACCAGCCTTTTCAATCTGTTTGGCCTGATCCCCGTTGATCTGCCGCAGTTCCTGATGGTTGGCGTGTGGCCGATCCTGATGGGCATTACCATGTTCATCCAGATGAAGCTGAATCCGACACCGCCAGATCCGGCCCAACAGATGATCTTCACCTGGATGCCGGTTCTGTTCACCTTCATGCTTGCAGCTTTCCCGGCTGGTCTGGTCATTTACTGGACATGGAACAACTTCCTTTCCATCATCCAGCAATCGGTGATCATGAAGCGCAATGGCACGAAGATTGAGCTCTGGGACAATATGAAGGGCCTGTTCCGGCGAAAGCGCAAAGAAGCATGACCGAGGAACAGGTCGCAGTACCCGCAGTAGAAAGTTCCTTGATGTTCAAGCGGCCCTGGGTGTTTATCCGGGGCGTGCCTTCCATGAACTTTCTGCCGCCGGAAGGCCCGCCTGAAGTTGCATTTGCCGGACGTTCCAACGTTGGCAAGTCTTCCCTCATCAACGCCCTGCTGGGCCAGAAGGGCCTTGCACGCACGTCCAACACACCGGGGCGGACGCAGGAGCTGAACTATTTTGTGCCGGATGGATATTCCGGGGCGGAAGGGGAGCTGCCACCCATCGCGCTGGTGGATATGCCCGGCTATGGGTATGCCAAAGCACCCAAAGAAAATGTCGATGCCTGGACGAAGTTGGTTTTCGATTACCTGCGAGGGCGCGCGACTCTTAAAAGAGTGTTTGTGCTGATCGACTCTCGCCACGGTATCAAGAAAAACGACGCTGAGGTGCTGACGCTTTTGGACAAGGCGGCGGTTTCCTACCAGATCGTGCTGACCAAGGCCGATAAAATTTCTGCGCTGGCAATGCCAAAGCTGATTGAATCGACGAAAGAAGCCATTCGCAAACGTCCGGCAGCCTATCCGGAAATTTTGGCGACATCGTCAGAGAAGAGCGCTGGACTTGGCGAAGTGCAGGCGACGATCGCCTCTTTCGTCAGCTAGACCGCCTCAGGCTTCAAGAGCTGCGTTGGCGCAGCTCTTTGATCTTAACCTCAATGCGATGAAAAACATCGCGATATGCCGCCAGTATCTGATCCCGGCTGCCCGTGGTGGCAGATGGATCTGGAATTGGCCAGAACTCGACATCAACCGCATCCCCCATAGTGTGGTTGAGGGTATAATGATGCGCCTCTGGTGACATGGTGACGATCAGATCAAAGTAGCCATCGCCCAGATCATCCAGTTTGCGCGGCTGCCTGGCGATAATCGGCAGGCATTCTTCCTTCAGAATTGCATCCACAAACGGATCTGATTCACCGCCCTTGACCCCGGCGGAAGCGATGTAGGTCGTTTTCGGCAAATGTGCTCGTGCCAGTACCTCCGCCATAGGTGAGCGAATGGCATTGAGGCCGCACACAAACAAGACCGAACTGATGGGGCGTTTGGAGTTCAACTGGTTCAACTCCGCCAATGCAGCACGCAGATCAGCGTGAACAGACGCCGTGCCGTATCCGTGTCCAGAACGATTTTGCCGTTCAACCTCTCACGCAGCAGTTGCGAGCCATCATTGTGTACACCACGTCTTCCCATATCGATCGCCTCGATCTGGGAAGGTGTGGCGGAACGTATCGCCTCATAATAGCTGTCGCAGATCAGGAAATAGTCGCGGATGATTCTCTTGAATGGGGTAAGCGACAGAATGTGGGTTGTCAGCTTCTGCCCCTCTGCACTGCGTATATCGAACACAAGGCGCTTTTCCACCAGCGCCAGCCTCAACCTGTAGTCCGTGCTGGTGGGCAAGCCCACCGGCTCGAAAACATTATCTTCAATCAGGTCAAATATGGCCACCGCCCGCTCATGTTCAACATCGGGTGTTGCCCGGCCGATCGTCTCGTCCAGTTCAATGTCGATCAGTTTGCTGCGGGTTGCCTCTGACATATCGGTACCGTTCAGAGGTTCAGCCGAACGGCGACAGAGCGGCCATGAGCGTCCAGCCCCTCAACGCGTGCCAGCTCGATGGCGGCGGGGGCAAGCGCACGCAGGCTTTCCGGTGTGAGCTTGAGGATAGAGGTGCGCTTCATGAAGTCCAGAACTGAAAGGCCGGAGGAAAAGCGCGCAGATCGCGATGTGGGCAGAACGTGATTCGACCCGCCGACATAATCGCCGATGGCTTCCGGCGTATGGCGACCGAGGAACACCGCACCGGCATCATTGATCAGCGCAAACAATGCTTCGGGCTGGTCCGTTGCTATTTCCAGATGTTCCGGTGCTATGCGATTGGTCAGTTCCGGTGCCTGCTGCATCAGATCGTCAACCAGAATAATGGCACCAAACTCTTCCCAACTGGCACGGGCGGTTTCCTGGCGCGGAAGGCGGCGCAACTGCCGCTCCAGCGCGTCTTCCACTGCAGCGGCCAGAGGCGGAGAGTCGGTTATGAGAATGGATTGTGCTGCCGCATCATGCTCTGCCTGAGCCAGAAGATCGGCGGCCAACCATTCGGGGTTGTTGTCTTGGTCCGCGATGATCAGAACTTCCGACGGACCGGCAATCATGTCGATGCCGACTGTACCAAAGACCTGCCGTTTGGCAGTGGCGACATAGGCATTGCCGGGGCCGACAATTTTTGAAACCGGTGCGATGGTTCTGGTGCCAAAGGCAAGTGCAGCAACGGCCTGCGCGCCGCCAATCCGGTAAATTTCCTCCACGCCAGCCAGTTGTGCGGCTGCCAGAACCAGCGGGTTCAACTCGCCCGCACGTGCCGGCACCACCATAGCAATACGGCTGACGCCTGCCACCTTGGCCGGAACCGCGTTCATCAGCACAGAGGAGGGGTAACTGGCGGCTCCACCGGGAACATAAAGGCCCACCGAACGAATGGGTGTCCAGCGGCCGCCCAGCGTTGCACCGATTGAATCCGTGTAAAGATCATCCACCGGCTTTTGCCGCTCATGGTGGCGCAGAATTCGCTCATGGGCCAAACGCAGCGCCGACATGGTTTCAGGGTCGGTCCCGGCTGTTGCCTGTGCGATTTCTTCCGGGCTGATGCGCAGGGTATCGGGCGTCAACTCCAGCGAGTCAAACCGGCGCGTCAGGTCAATCAGCGCATCGTCGCCTTCTGAGCGAACGCGAGCGAGAATGACACGTACGGCCTCTTCAACATCAATCGACCCTTCGCGTTTGGCGTCGAGAAAATTGTCAAAGCGACTGGCAAAGTCCGGATCGGCGGCATTGAGCCTGAAAGGCACTTGCGAATTCTCCTTGCAAGGTGAAGCCGGTTAAAGCTTGGCAGCGGGGTTTGTCAGATAATGGTTCGGCTCGGAGTCTGTGCTCCATGCTGCGCCAAGGTCTGTCAATTGCGCTTCAATACATTCAACCTCAAGCCTTATTGTAGCGTTGCCCGCAAAGACAAGCTCGACTGTACCCGATGGCGCATCTGTTTCATGAAAGGCAATAGCCAGCAGGTCAAGCACCTCGTCGCTGCTTCCCGCTGCAACCCCCTGTTGCTGCACCCGCACAACGCGGTCAAAATGCAGCACCGCACGCCGTCGCTGCCGGATTCTGCGTTGAAAAAACGCCCATTTTCCCTGACGCGCGCGATCTTCCCAGACGAAACGGTTCACCTGCAGGACAAACCGCCCGGCCTGCGGTTCGAACATCAGATCTTTTGTTTTCATAACCGCGTCCTGACAGTGGGCGGAAATGATTTGCAGGTCTTCGGCATCAAGCGCCATCAGGCGAAGGTCGGTCATGTCGCTGTTTTGATTCCAGTGAATGGTTGCGTATCATTTATGGACTATGCGGCAGGCTGCAACAATATTCGGGAAGAAACCTGCTCACTATCAATCAGTGGTTTACTTTTGCCGAATGATAAGGCGGGATGGTTCGGCAATCGACTTCGCTTGCCAGCAGGACAGGGTACATGCAGCGCAACAACAGCATTCCGGCGGGCAAGCCAGAAGGGCAACAGAACGGGCCGTCTGGTGTTGCCGCCGGCTTGATTGTGCTTTTATGCGGTTTGTTTGGTGCAGGTGCAGGGTTGGCACATGCAATCTGGCAGCCGCAAAGCCATCAGGCAAGTGCCAGCCTGCTCATGGATCCGCGGGCGGCAGATTGGCTGGGTGAGGATATGGCCAGCGCTTCCGGTCTGGCGCTGCTGCGCAGCCGATTTGCGGAAGTGACCAGTGACAATGTGCTTGCGCACGCGGATGGCGACGTGGCCGCCTTGCGAAACTCCGTTTCGGTTGAGACACAACCGGGTGACCTGACGGCACGAATTACTGTGTCGGCATCGCCATCGGATCTTGCTGTCAACCGCGTGAATGCCATCGCTCAAGGTTTCGCCAGGCAAGAAAAGGCGCTGGCGGAGGTTGAGACCAAACGTCGATATGACGAGCTCAAGGCGGCTGTTGACGCGGCTGAAGCGGATTTGAGTGCGGTGCAGGATACGCAGGGAGATGTTCCCGTGCCTGCCGGCGTGATGGCAGATGCTCAAACAATCAGCCGGACGCAGCAGGATATTGCCGATATTGAAGAAGAACTGGTGCAGAGCAGAAATGCTGCTGCAAACTGGCAGTCTGTTGCCGAATCTGGCACCCGCAGCCTTGAGGAACTGGCGCAACCATTACCGCAAAGCATCGCTGTGCTGAAGCAGAGGCAGGATTCTGCCGCCGCCGATCTGGCGCAACTGAGCCGAACTTATGGTCCGCGGCACCCTCGCCATATAGATGCAGTCAACCGCCTGACCAGCGCGCAGAGGGCCTTGCGTGGTGAGATTGCCACCTACGCTGCCAGCGCTGAGGACGTGGTGCGTGAGCAGGAAGCGCAGTTGGAACAATTGCAGGCGCAATTGGCGGTTCAGGAACAACATGCACCGGTCTTCAACCAGCGGGCAGAAGCCCTGGAAACTGCGCGCGCACGCACACAGGCTGCAGTGGAAAATCTGCAATCTGCCACTGCAACCGTGACACGGGAGCCGGTGCAGATAACTGCCCTTGCCACCCAGGCTCAGCCCATCGGGCTTTCACTTCAGGCACGGCTGGTGATTGGCACGGCTGCCGGATTGCTGGCCGGATTGTTTTTGCTGCTGCTGCGCGCCTTGCTGCAAATTGCGGCTCGCCCGGTTTCGCCGCCAGTTGCCTTGGCTCGGGAACACAACGCACTTGATATCGAGCCGGAAAGAAAGGTTCTGCAGATTGCCGCTCCGGTCGTTGAAACAGAACCGACCCCGGATGTTGCCGAGCCGCCAGTTGCTGCGGCCGCTGCCGAGCCGGAGGCTGTTGATGAGACTGACACTGAAATGGAAGCTCTTGCAAAAGCAGTCCGGGCCGCTGGTGCTGGCCGTGAAGGCCCGGCAATCAAACCGGAAGCGGAACGGCGCGACGCCGCGCTGACCGATAAGCGGGAGCGACTGCGGCGGGAACTGCGCGCGATGATCGCCCGAAGAAAAGCACAGGGCGGTGAAAGCCATTCAGGACCACGCAGGCTGACATTGGAAGAGGTGCAGATGCGACGGTCCGGGAAACCGGACGCTGAAATCTGAACGCTCGGCTTCGCAATCTGACCTTACGACGCGGGCGGTATTGGCAGGTTGGGTGAGAAACCGGACTGCTCAGGCGTTGGCTGGGCGATCGCCGCAGGTTCCTGCCGGAAGTCCGGAACAATATGCTTCAGCAGGTCTATTGCGCGGTCAGTGTCGCTGGCGGCGAGGGCCTTTTCCATCGCTTCAAAATTGCGTCGCAGAAAAGAGGAGTCGCTGACGCTGGAATTTGCGGTCAAAAGCCCTGGCCGTGCAGTTTTCTCGACAGTTTCGCCTTCTGCAAACAGCTCCTCATACAGTTTTTCACCAGGCCGCAGTCCGGTATATTCAATTTTGATGTCCACATTTGGCCGAAGTCCGGCCAATTGTATCAAGCGCTCTGCAAGCGTGGTGATGAGAATTGGCTCGCCCATATCGAGGACGAAAATCTGGCCACGTGCCGTACGACTGGCAACGCCATGTCCGGCTGCATGCAGAATCAAGCGGCAGGCTTCCGGAATTGTCATGAAAAACCGGGTGATTTTGGCATGGGTGACCGTGAGCGGACCGCCACGCTGCAATTGGCTCTGAAACAGCGGAATAACCGAACCCGCTGAGCCCAGTACATTGCCAAACCGCACCGTCATGAAGCGGGTGCGGCTGCCTGAAAGATCCAGCGACTGGCAATAGGCTTCGGCTGCGCGCTTGGTTGCGCCCATGACATTTGCCGGGTTCACCGCCTTGTCGGTGGACACCATGACAAAGGCCGTTGCATCGCAGCTAAGCGCGGCATCAGCCACATTGCGCGTACCGAAAAGGTTTGTTTCAATGCCCTCAAGCGGATTGTCTTCCACCAGCGGCACATGCTTCAGGGCTGCGGCGTGAAACACGACATCGGGCTTGAAGGCCGCAAAGGCAGCCTCGATCCGGTCTTTGCGGCGCACATCGGCAATACGCTCAACGATGCTGATTTCCGGATGAAACGAAGCCAGATGCCGGCCGATCGCGTAAAGATTATACTCGCAATTGTCGATCAGCAGCAGTCGTCTGGGCTGAAAGGCCGAGATTTGCTTGACCAGTTCCGAGCCGATAGACCCACCAGCGCCGGTGACCGCGATACACCGGTCGTTCAGAAGCTGGGCTACTTCACGAATATCCAGATCAACCTCGTTTCGACCGAGAAGATCTTCCAGTGAAACGGGCAGGGCTTCAATCGGCGCCTCGCCATCCACACCGCCGGCGCGGGAAATATCCGGCAGTCGCTTGACGGCGATTTTCAGCGGAGATGCTGCCTCAACCACCTGCGAAATTTCCTGCGGAGGCAAATTGGTCTGGGTGATGATGATCTGGGAAATCGGTGTTGCCGAAAGCTCATTCTTGCGTACGAGAAACGAAAGCGACGTCAGATCGCCAATAACTTTGACGCCGTGCAACCGCCGCCGCCAGTTTTTGGCGCGTGGGTCCAGAATGGCGACAATGTGTGTGTTGGGCTGTGATCTCCGTGCATTGCGCAAAAACAAATCCGCATTGTCGTTAAACCCGTAGAGCACGACATGCTGCACTTTTCCGGGAGCAAGCCGCTGCGCCGTATCGCTGAACCCGCGTTCCTTGGAAAGGCGGTAGAGAAGTCGCGGCCCACCCAGCCCGACAATCATGATGAACCAGGTGATGATCAAAGCCGAACGTGGCAGAAACGCACCGCGAAAAAGAATGAAATGGCCGATCAGGAAAACCGCAATAATGGCCGTGACAGCTTTGACAATGGAGGCGACGTCCAGAAGCGATGCATAGCGCCATGCGCCACTGTTGAGGGAAAACAGCGGGAACATCACAGCGGAAAGCAGGGTGAAGCTGCCGATGATGGCCCAGAGCTGCCAGTAGATAAACAAGCCTTGAAAATTCCACGCCAGGCCGAGCGCAAGCGTCATCGACACTGCAGCAACAGCCACATCATGCAAGATACCAAGCGAACGCAGCGATCCGCGGGGCAAATGAGGTTTGTTAATTGGCATGGGCCCCGCCGTTGTGTGGTCGAACCACGGCTTTTTAGAGCAGTTCTTCTTCAAATTCAAAGCTGCTCTGTTATCTAGACCATATTACGGCGTGGGCAAACTGGCTGGTCAGCGATGCTGTGGCGTTTGCCCATTTTGGTTGAAAACGCTGGCGCCAAGATTGGCTGGGCCGACGGCCTGGCGAAACAGCGCAAACAGCTCTCGGCCCATGCCAAATTCATGCGGGGTCGAGTCCACATTGGCAGGGGCGCGCGCCGCCAGTATGTCCGCATCAACCAGCAAGGAAATCTCACCGGTTTCAGCATTCAGCCGAACCAGATCGCCATCATGAATTCTGGAAATCAGGCCGCCATCATGCGCTTCCGGCGTGACATGAATGGCCGCAGGCACTTTGCCGGATGCGCCTGACATGCGGCCATCGGTGACCAGCGCCACTTTCTGCCCTCTGTCCTGCAACACGCCCAGTGTTGGTGTAAGCTTGTGCAATTCAGGCATGCCATTGGCCCTTGGGCCTTGAAAGCGCACCACGGCTACAAAATCTCCGGTCAACTCTCCGGCACGAAAGGCGCGCTGCACCTCTTCCTGCGCATGGAACACCCGTGCAGGGGCTTCAACTATCCGGTTCTCCGGTTTGACCGCCGAGGTTTTAATAACTGCATGGCCAAGATTTCCGGACAGCATGCGCAAGCCGCCATTGGCGGCAAAGGGACTGTCCATCGTTGCCAGAATGCGGCTGTCATGGCTGACTGCCGGAGCGGGGATGCGGGTTACGCCCTGACCCTGCGGGCCCATCAGGGCTTCACTGGCATAGGCGCGCAGTCCGGTTCCAAAAACCGTGCGAACATCTTCATGCAGCAGGCCGGCATCCAGCAGTTCACGGATCAGAAAGCCCATGCCGCCTGCGGCGTGGAAATGGTTCACATCCGCCAGTCCGTTCGGGTAAACCCGTGCCAGAAGCGGCACGATTTCGGAAAGATCGGATATATCCTGCCATGTGAGCGAAATGCCTGCCGCTGCAGCCATGGCAACAAGATGCATGGTGTGGTTTGTCGAGCCGCCAGTGGCATGCAGTCCCACAACACCGTTAACCACGGCCCGCTCATCCACCACCATTCCGGCGGGCGTATACTCATTGCCCAAAGCCGTGATGGCCAGAGCGCGTTTTGTTGCCTCACGTGTCAGCGCATCGCGCAAAGGGGTGTTCGGGTTGATGAAGGATGCGCCGGGCATGTGCAGGCCCATGATTTCCATCAGCATCTGGTTGGAGTTGGCCGTACCGTAAAAGGTGCAGGTGCCCGGTCCGTGATAAGAGGCGGACTCGGCCTCCAGCAGCACGTCTCTTCCAACCTTGCCCTCAGCATAAAGCTGGCGTGTGCGGGCCTTTTCATCATTGGGCAAGCCGGTTGTCATGGGGCCAGCCGGCACAAAGATCGCCGGAAGGTGGCCAAATGTCAGCGCGCCAATCACCAGTCCCGGCACAATCTTGTCACAGACACCCAGATAAACCGCGGCGTCAAACATGTCATGGCTCAGACCAACGGCAGCCGCCATTGCAATCACATCTCGTGAGAACAGCGAAAGCTCCATGCCGGCCTCGCCCTGCGTGACACCGTCACACATGGCTGGAACGCCGCCTGCCACCTGCGCTGTCGCGCCCACATCCCGGGCAGTCTGGCGAATAAGCTCAGGATAGCGTTCAAACGGCTGATGCGCCGACAGCATGTCATTGTAGGCGGTGATAATGCCGAGATTGGGCGTGATGCCATCCTTCAAGCGCGCCTTGTCTTCCGGTCCGCAAGCGGCAAAACCATGGGCCAGATTGCCACAGCCGAGCGTCGAGCGCTTTGGTCCGGCCTCTCCCTTGGCAAGAATGCGGGCAAGATAAGCCTCTCTGGCTCGATAGGAACGCTCGCGAATTCGATCGGTAATCGCCTCTATGCGACGGTCGGCACACATCATCGAACCTTTCCAGTCGGGCGGCGTCAGCGCGCCCAGAAAATTTGCAGATCGGGTCGCTCACTCTGGTTGAGAACAGCCCTGACCGGCATTGCTTCTACCGGACCGCCCGCCAGAGCCGCCCGCAGCGTTTCGCGCTTGTCATCGCCCTCTATGTGCAGCGCCAGCAAATGGGCAGATAGCAGCACAGGCAATGTCAGTGTCATGCGAGGCTCACCTGCACCCGGCGCCTCAATGGCAGCCAGAATGCCACGCTCATTCGGCGCCAGTGCGGCTGCCAGATTGTCCGCTTGCGGAAAAAACGAGGCGGTATGACCGTCATTGCCCATGCCAAGTACGGCAACATCAAGCGGCTTGACCAATGGAGCCAGCCTCTGTGACAGAACCTCCACCGCTTCCGGCGCCGTCAGTTCCGGCAAAAACAACGGTTCAAAATGCGCGTCCTTGGCAGCGTTCTGCAACAGATGTTCCCGGAGCAGCCTTGCATTGGAACGAGGGCTGTCAGCTTCTACCCATCGTTCGTCAACCAGAAGAACGCTGACACGGTTCCACTCAATTTGCGCATGGGAAAGTTTTTCAAAGAACAATTTTGGAGTTGAGCCGCCTGAAACCGCCAAAGTGGCGCTGCCGCGTGCCTGAATGGCATCGGTCAGAACCGACGCCACCCCCATGGCCAAAGCTTCTGCAAGGGCGGCCCGGTCCGGATATTCGTGAAAACGCAGGTCCATATCTCTGCTCACTCCGGTTCGTGCCAGGTGCGACCGTCCCGCTCAATCAAGGCGATGGAACTGGATGGCCCCCACGTACCCGATGTGTAGCCTTGCGGACGGATATTCTTTTCTTCCCACGCGGTCAGGATGGGGCCAACCCATTCCCAAGCCGCCTCAACCTCGTCACGTCGCATGAACAGTGTCTGGTTGCCTCGAATCACGTCCATCAGCAATCGTTCATAGGCGTCCGGGTTGCGCGTCGGGAAGGACTGGGCAAAGCTCATATCCAGAGGGACATGCCGAAGACGCATGCCGCCTGGGCCAGGATCCTTGATCATCAGCCACTGCTTCACGCCCTCATCCGGTTGCAGGCGCAGCACAAGCTGGTTTTGCTGGATATGACCGGCATTGGTGAAGATGGAATGTGGAATGGAGCGGAAGGTCACAACAATCTCGCTCATGCGCTGTGTCAGGCGTTTGCCTGTGCGCAGGTAGAAGGGCACGCCTGCCCAGCGCCAATTGTTGATTTCCGCCTTGATGGCGACAAAAGTTTCCGTGTCGCTTGTGCTTTCGCCCAGATCGTCGAGATAGCCTTTGGCCGGACCGCCATTCGATGCCCCTGCGCGGTACTGCCCCCGCACGGTGACATGCTCAACATTGGATTCATTGATCGGTTTGAGCGCTCGCAGAACCTTCAACTTTTCGTCACGCAGCGAATCCCCGTCAATTGCCGAAGGGGGCTCCAGCGCAACAAGGCACATCAACTGCACAATATGGTTCTGCACCATATCACGCAGAGCGCCGGCCTTGTCATAATAACCACCACGCCCTTCCAACCCTACGGATTCGGCGACGGTGATCTGGACGTGATCCACATAGGCTGAATTCCAGAGCGGCTCGTACAGCATATTGGCAAAGCGAAGCGCCATAAGGTTCTGCACCGTTTCCTTGCCAAGATAATGGTCGATACGGAAAACCTGCTGCTCTTCGAAATGCTTGCCAATATTGTTGTTCAGCTCGCGGGCGGAGGCCAGATCCCGGCCAACCGGCTTTTCGATAACCAGCCGGGTGCGGGGGCCGACAAGTCCATGCTCGCGAATGCGGCTTGCCAGATCGCCGAAAAGGCCCGGGCCTACGGCAAGATAAAAAGCACGTATACGGTCCTGCGGTGCGGCATCCAGCATGGCTTTCAGCTCTGCCCACCCCCCATCGCTTCGGGCATCCACCTTCAGGTAAAACAGCCGCTCCAGAAAGCGGGCCAGCGATTTTGCGTCCCTCTGCTCTTCCGGCACGAATGTTTCAATCGCCTGCCGGGCAAATGCACGATACTCTTCGTCCGACAAGGCCGTGCGTGATGCGCCGATGATGCGCGCGTCGCCCGGAAGCTGGTTGTCCTTGTCTCTGTGGTAAAGCGCAGGCAGCAGTTTTCGCTCTGCCAGGTCGCCGTTACCGCCGAAAACAACGTAGTCAAAACTCTCTACCGGGATGATGTGACTGGTCACGAAATTTTCCTGAAAATCTCTGCTATCATATCGAATGGCGGGCAAGCCGCGTGTGCAAATGCAGTATAATCTAATCGATTAAAAATAAAAATCTCTAATTGCGGTGCGTCGCTCTAACTTTCCTTTCCTGGTTGGCTGTTGCTGCATGCCCGGAAACATATGACACGCGAAATGCGGCATAATTCATCACACGCAAAATTCAATTAAGGGATGGTTGAAAACATTTACATTGAAATATTCATACTTATATATCTGGTTATTGATAAGCTTAATCTTCGTAATTCATTGAAATATATGCGCTTTCATCACGTCGGTGACGTGCTATAAGGCGCTTTGATATTGGCCGCGTGTAGGAAGAAAGATGAGCCTTAAAAATTTTGATCTGAGGCCGCTATATTTGCAGGTTGTGGACGACTTTATCGGTCGGATCATTTCCGGTGAGTGGCCGGCTGGTCAATTCATTGCCAGTGAAACAGAAATCTCACGCGAACTTGGCTTGTCTATAGGTACTGTCAGGCGTGCATTCGATATTCTTGACCAATACGGTCTTCTGGACCGTTCACAGGGCAAGGGAACATTAATTCTGGATGCATCGGGCGAAGAGGCTTCCAGGAGATTTGTCACCTTTGTGGACGAGGATGGTGAAAAAATCTCCGGTACGCTGGAGCTGCTGGACACCAAACTGACCAAAGCTCCACCGCAAATTGCCAAGACGCTGATGCTGGAAGAGGGTGCGGAAATTCTGCAGCTTACCCGGCAGCGGGTTTACAACGGCCGCGTGTTTCTGACTGAAAAAGCCTACAGCCCGTTTGTGCCCCCGGCTGCCAGCCAGACAGCCAGCGGATTGAAAGAGGCTGGGCAGAACCGCTGGTTCGCGCACAGCCTTGCCACGCGCATGCAGGAAAACCTGCGGCCCATTCTGGCCGACAAAGCCGACGCAGCCGCTTTCGGCATTGCGGTTAACTCGCCTATTCTGGAACTGCAGCGGGTCATTTACAGCTATAACAACAAACCGCTGGAACAAAGAACGGCGCACTGCTATCTCGGAACGGATTTGAGATACGAAAGCGTCTAAAGGGTATATTTTGCGGTGGGAGATTTTCCGATGACCGATACCGTCAAGGTGCCGGCGTCGTTGGTCGTTCAATCGGCCTTGCGCTCTCTTTCTCTTGCTGAAGAGGCACTGGCGCTTTTGCAGCGCGAAGTGCGCGATGGCGAATTGGGCGGGACGCTTTCCCAGGCTGTTGGCTTGATTCGTCAGCGGCCGGGGCGGTTGATTGTTACCGGTGTTGGCAAAAGCGGCCACATTGCGCGCAAGCTGGCAGCCACATTTTCGTCCACCGGCACGCCTGCTTATCACCTGCACCCGACCGAAGCGAACCATGGCGATCTGGGCATGGTCGACCGTGATGACGTGATTCTGGCTCTTTCCTGGTCTGGCGAAACAAGCGAACTGGCGCAGACGGTGACGTATGCCAAGCGCTTTGGTGTGCCGCTGATTTCCATCACCGCGGCTTTGGAGTCCACCCTGGCCAAGGCCTCCAATGTGGCATTGGTTCTGCCCAAGGTGCGAGAGGCCTGTCCCAACAATCTTGCGCCGACAACGTCCACTCTTCTGCAACTGGCGGTTGGCGATGCGCTGGCGGTCGCGTTGATTGAAGATCGCGGCTTTTCCGCCGACGACTTCAAGATTTTCCATCCGGGCGGCAAGCTTGGATCTCAGTTGCTGACTGTCGCTGACGTTATGCACCGGGGCGAAACCGTACCGCTGGTTGGTATTGGCCGCACCATGGAAGCGGCAATAGCCACCATGACCGCACACGGTTTCGGCGTTGTTGGTGTAACAGATGCCGACGGAGTGCTGGTGGGTGCGGTAACCGATGGTGACTTGCGCCGACACATGTCCACAGACCTTTTGACCCGCAAGGTTGAAGAGGTCATGAGCCGCGCCCCTGTGACCATTTCCCCGGGGGCAATTGCTGGCGAAGCATTGAAGATATTGGAAACCCGGCGCATCGGTGCGTTGTTTGTGGTGGAAAATGACCGTCCTGTCGGGCTGATCCGCACGCTGGACCTGTTGCGTGCCGGAATCGCATAAACAGAGTTTCGCGCTGCGCGCCGCAAAATAATTTAAAAAAATCGGTTTTCGTCAAAAGACGCAAGGTTCGGGAATTAACCGAATGTTAAGGCTAATAGCCGTAAATCGATGGAAACCACTCGTTAACCAAGATGAATGAAGAATTGACAACCCGCAAAGCGGTTCGCCTACGCGGACGCTCATTCCTAGCGCTCGTGCTGTCTCCGGAGCTGCCAATTGCAGACTGGCTTCTGGAACTGGACGATCTTGCCCGGCGTTCCACCGGCTTTTTCCTCAGCCGGCCGATTGTGCTGGATGTTGCCGGTTTGCCGGTAACGCGTGATGAGTTGGCCAGGCTGATTGATGAACTGGCCAAACGCAATGTCCGGATTATGGGGATTGAGGGTGCGCGTCCGTCGATGCTGGCGCCTGGCATGCCACCTGAAATGCGCGGCGGCCGCCCGGCAGCAGACATTGAAGTGCCGGAAGACGGGCCTGCCGGCAGCGGCAAACCCGCAGAGCGTGGGCAAGCCAGCGTTGCCACCCCGGCGGGCAATCCCAACCTGATTGTCGAGGAGGGGGTTCGCTCCGGGCAGTCCATCATTCATCCCGAGGGGGATGTGACCGTGCTTGGCTCTGTCTCTTCTGGCGCGGAAATTGTGGCGGGTGGTTCGATACATGTTTACGGGGCGCTGCGTGGCCGCGCTCTGGCCGGCTCTGCCGGAAACTCTAATGCTCGCATTTTCTGTCGCAAGCTTGAGGCCGAACTGATTGCTATCGATGGCCTCTACAAGACAGCGGAAGATATGGAACCCAAACTCCGGGGGCAGGCTGTTCAGGTCTGGCTGGATGGGGATGTGTTGAAGGCAGCCGTTCTGGCTTGAACGAAAGGACGTCGAATATGGCAAAAGTACTGGTGGTGACGTCGGGCAAGGGCGGGGTTGGCAAGACCACCTCAACTGCGGCTTTGGGCGCAGCCTTGGCACAGAGCGGCAAAAAGGTTGTGGTCGTCGATTTCGACGTTGGCCTGCGCAACCTCGATCTGGTCATGGGCGCCGAGCGTCGCGTGGTATACGATCTCATCAATGTGGTGCAGGGCGATGCCAAGCTTTCGCAGGCGCTGATCCGCGACAAGCGCGTGGACACATTGTATCTCCTGCCTGCTTCTCAGACCCGGGATAAGGACAACCTTACCGCCGAGGGTGTGGAGCGGGTGATGAACGAGCTGAAAGAGCAGTTTGACTGGGTCATCTGCGACAGCCCCGCTGGCATTGAACGTGGCGCCACGCTGGCCATGCGCCATGCAGATGTGGCTGTGATTGTTACCAACCCGGAAGTATCTTCCGTTCGTGACTCGGACCGCATCATCGGCCTGCTTGATTCCAAGACAGAAATGGCCGAACGCGGCGACCGCATGGAAAAACACCTGCTGCTGACCCGTTTTGACCCGGTTCGTGCAGAGCGCGGAGACATGCTGAAGGTTGAGGACGTTCTCGACATTCTGTCAATTCCGCTGCTGGGCATCATTCCTGAAAGCGCAGAAGTTCTGCGTGCATCCAACCTGGGTACTCCGGTTACCCTTTCAGACGCTGCCAGCGCGCCTGCTCGTGCCTATCAGGACGCAGCGCGCCGTTTGAACGGTGAAACCGTGCCGATGAGCATTCCATCCGACAAGCGGGGATTGCTGGGCAAACTGTTCGGAAGGAGGGCCGCATGAACCTTTTCAGTATGTTTTCCCGACGCAACACCGCCCCTGCGGCGCGTGAACGTCTTCAACTTCTGCTTGCGCATGAGCGGGCAGTCAGCGGTCAATCCGATCTCCTGGCCACACTGCGCGAAGAAATTCTCGCGGTTATTGCCAAGCACGTCTCCATTGACCCTGAAAAGGTGAAAGTCACGCTGGACAAGGGTGACGCCATATCAACGCTTGAGGTGGACATCGAGCTGCCGCTTGCCGACATCACCGCGACCCAGATGAAGGCCGCCAACGGCTGATTGCCGGAATTTGAATAACGGGAAAGGAGACCGATATGAGCAGGGCAGAACTTCTGGTGCGTTTGCAGAAAGTGCAACAATGTCCGGAAATGCAAGGGCGGAATATTCGCAGTATAGCTGCTATCCTTTCCAACGATGCGTTGGAAAAGCATGTCGAAGTTTGCGAGCAGGCTGTCGAAAAAGCTCGGAGTGTCAACTGAGCATTTCCCGTTGAAGCGGAAACGCTTCAACGACAGGACAATGCGATAAAGCGGGAAGCCTTCGCATTTCCCGTTGAAGCGTTTTCGCTTCAGCGGCAGGACAATGCGGCAAGTGGGAAGCCTTCGCATTTCCCGTTGAAGCGGAAGCGCTTCAACGACAGGACAATGCAAGGAGCGCTCCAGGCGCACAGATTGAAGCCCCGATCCCACCGATCGGGGCTTTTTGATGACATTTGCCTGATTTCGCACCGGCAAGCGCAACCAAATGAAGCCGACCAGCCTTGTCATATCAAAATGGTACAAGGTGAGTGGTTCATGCCTAAAGACAATATTGCTTCGCTGAAACGTCTGTCTCCTGAAATCGCGGTGTTCTCCCCATGGCCGCTGTTCACAATCACAATTGAAAAATTGAGCTCCGGTGAGGACGAAGTCTATTTCCACGCCGGCGGACAAGGCGTCTGGGCCGCGCGAATGGCGGCAGAACTGGGCGGCAAGGTGACGTTGGTCGGGCCGGTTGGGGGTGAAGCCCGCACGCTGATAGAGGCGATGGTGCGCGCCGAAGGCCTGGACCTGCGCGCAGTGCCCATTCGGCATGCCAATGGCGGGTACATCAACGACAGACGCAGCGGCGAGAGGAAGGAAATTGCCACCGTTCCACCACCGCGCATGGACCGGCATGAGGTCGATGACCTTTACAATGCCACGCTGGCTGAAGGCATTCGTGCAAAAAGCATGATCATTACCGGCATTCCAGACGGGGAAGTCATGCCTGTCGAAATCTATGACAGGCTGACCCGCGACCTGAAAGCCAATGGTGTTGCATCCATTGCCGATATTGCCGGAACAGTGCTGGATTCTGTCACCGAAGGTTTGACCATGCTGAAGGTCAGCCATGAAGAGTTGATGGCAGCCAATATTGCCAAGGATGACAGCCGAAAGTCCTTGCTGAAGGCAATGGACAGTTTGCAGAAAAAGGCTGAGAATATTGTGGTTTCCTGTGCCGGGGCGGGCGCGCTGGCACTGATGCACGGCGAGTTTCTGGAAGCCAAGGCCCCGCAATTGACGCCGCGAGACCACACGGGTGCGGGGGATTCGATGACCGCTGCACTGGCTGTGGGTTGGGCCGGCGGGCTTGAACCGCATGATGTGTTGAAGCTTGCCACTGCTGCTGGTGCGATGAATGTCACCCGGCACGGGCGTGGCACTGGCAACTTGCATGATATTGAAATTCTTGCCGGCCAGGTTGAAATCGAGACAGTCAAATGACCGCTCAACCTGATCTGCGCGATCTTGAACTGCTGGCGGTGGAACTGGCTCAACTGGCCGGGGATCGCATCGTCGCGTCGCTTGGGCAGACGCTGGCCGTCAAGTATAAGAAACTTGGCAAGGAAGAAGAGGCCGAGTTCCGAGATCCGGTTTCCGAAATTGACAGCGCCGTTGAGGCCGTTTTGCGTGAAAGACTGGCGGAGCACTACCCGACGCATGCGGTGATTGGCGAGGAAGAGGGTGGATCTGCGCCGACAGCAGAATACACCTGGGTCATCGACCCGGTGGACGGCACCAGCAATTTCGTCAACGGCTTTCCGATTTTTGCCGCCTCCATTGGCATATTGCACCATACCAATCCTGTTGTGGGCGCTGTCTGGTGTTCAACAAGCCATGCGCTGCGCCCCGGCGTTTATCACGCGTCGGAAGGCGGGACGCTGTATTTTGACGGATCACGGATCGAGGCGGTCGAGCGAACACATGTCAAACGGCGCATAGTGGGCATGCCGAATCTGATGACGGACATGAGTCTCGGCTATGAAGCCCGCCAAACCGGGTCTGCAGCCGCGGAGTGTGCCTTTGTCGCCGCCGGGCTTCTGGCAGCCGCCCGGTTTGACTCCCCGAATATATGGGACGTTGCCGGTGGAGTGCCTCTGGTGCGCGCCACCGGAGGCTCGATCCTGACCCAGTCCGAGGGTGTGCCGGAATGGCAGACCTACGAAAATTTCGACACTGGCTCTGACAGGCTGTGGCGACAGCCAATGATTGTGGGAAGTGCCGAGGCAGCCACTGCTCTGGCCTTGACGGTATAGAACACCGCAGCGCCGCTTGCGACAATCCTGGGTTTGGGGCTAAAGCAGTTCCTGCTAGAGCATATTCGCTTTGCATCAGCTCAGGTGATCCAATGATCACCTGAAATCTACTAACAACAAGCAGTCATTCATGCATTCCGGAACAGGCTCGTTGTCTGCCGGTCGCGGGCAGTTGGGTTCATAATGTTTCGCATGCCTGCCAAGAGCGATATTCTTTCAGGGATTCTGCTGACCATCATTGTCGGCATGTGCTTTGCCAGCATGGATGCTTTGGCCAAAGCCATGACCGCATCCATTTCAGTGTTGTTCGTGGTGTGGGGCCGCAACTTTTTCCACACATTGCTGGTGACCGCTACTCTGGCTTACCGCGAAAAGGGTTTCGGCTTTGTGCGGACCCGCCATCCCATGCTGCACAGTGTGCGCAGTCTTTGCCTGCTGACAACCGGGCTGCTGATGTATTATTCGCTCAAATACATTCCACTGGCAGATGCCACGGCAGTGCTGTTTTTCGCTCCGGTGTTTGTCACGGCTCTTTCCGTTGTTTTCCTGAAGGAAAAAATCGGTTGGCACAGGATTTTTGCGGTTATTGCAGGCTTTATCGGTGTTCTTCTGGTGGTGCGGCCCGGACTGGCAGGCACCAACCCATACCTACTGCTGCCGCTGGCCGGTGTTGGTTTTCATTCCATCTATCTTTTGATGACGCGTCGGCTCGTGGTTGAGGAAAAGGCTGCCACCACGCAATTCTACTCAACGATTGCCGGAGTTATTGTCATGACGGCAGTGGTGATACCTATCTGGCAGACCCCATCGACCGAAAATTGGACCCTGCTGTTTTTGATTGGCGCTATTGGCGCCGCGGGCCATTCGTTCCTCGTCAAGGCTTTTTCATACGCGCCAGCATCGCTGCTGACGCCATTTCTCTATTCTCAGGTCATTTTCGCCAGCGCCATCAGTGTCATATGGTTCGGCGACGACATGCACCCTCTCACCATAGTTGGAACCTGTATTCTGGTTCTCAGCGGGCTTTATATATGGTGGCGGGAAAACCGACGGAAAATCTAGAACATTTCCCGCTGAAGCGCTTCATGGACCACAGACCAGATGAAGCGCTTCAGCCACGAAAGTTATTAGGCAGTCCAACCGCCATCGATCACGTGGATCTGGCCGGTGGTGTAGGTGGCTGTGGCCAGATGCAAAGCCAACTCGGCGATTTCTTCCGGCTGGCCAATGCGTCCGATTGGCTGGCGAGCAATGAAGGCAGCCCGTGCGGCTTCATAATCACCCTGCGCGCGCAGTCTTTCCTGCAAGGACGGGGATTCGACAGTGCCAGGACAAATTGCGTTGCAGCGGATGCCGCGAGCCACGTAATCCACCGCAACTGATTTGGTAAGGCCAATCACCGCCGCTTTGGTAACGCTGTAAGCAAAGCGATTTGGGACGCCTTTAACGCTTGAAGCCACGGACGCCATGTTGATGATGGCGCCATCTCCGCGTTCCAGCATGCCCGGCAGAACCGCCTGAATGGCATAGGTTTGAGCCCGGACATTGAGATTGAAGGCAAAATCCAGATCTGAATCCGTGCAGGCCATCACATCACCGGAATGAACCACGCCGGCACAGTTGAACAGAACATCCACGGCGCCGATTTCGCCGACGGCAGCTTCTATTGCCTGTTTGTCCAGCACGTTCAGAACGCGTGTTTCGATACCCGGAATTCCGGCAAGCTCAGCAAGTTTGGCTTCATTGATATCGGTTGCGATAACGCGCGCACCCGCTTTTGCGAAAAGTTCCGCGCTGGACCGCCCAATTCCTTGAGCGGCCGCCGTAATCAATGCGGTTTTGCCCTGCAAACTTGCCATTGCAACTTATCTCCATCCAGAATGATTTGGCGACTATGTACTGTGTTTGGCAAGTTTTGGATAGACCATTTCATGCGATGCAATATTCGCCCGAAATGGTCTAACTCCTTGTTTTGTCGTCTTGTCTGGCGGTTAAAACATTTCTGCTTTAACCAGATATGCTAGAGTTCAATTAGCCGGCGTCTGCAACCAGGCCAACAGCCGCAATGCCAGCAAGGGCAGCAGCTTCGTCATTATCGGATGTATCACCCGTAATACCGACCGCACCGATGATCTGGCCGTTCTGGCGGATGAGAACCCCGCCCGGCACCGGCACCAGCGAACCACCGGCCAGGCCGTTCATTGCCTGAATGAAATAGGGTTGTTCTTCCGCCCGCTTGAACAATGCGCGTGAACCCAGACCCATGGCAATTGCGCCATTGGCTTTACCAATTGCAATTTCCGGGCGCATTCTGGAAGAACCATCCTGACGTTCCAGCGCAATCAGCGCGCCGCCAGCATCCAGAACGGCAATGGTCAACGGCTTGAAGTTAGACTTTGCAGCCTGTTCAAAGCCGGCAGCAACGATTTTACGAGCTATTTCAAGTGTCAGCGTCATGGTGAACCTTTTTGCTGGTGTGAAGTGAAGATCTTGGTGTCAGGCAAAACGCCTTGCCGCATCCAGCGCAAGGCCAAGGCCAACGCTGCCAAACGCATCTGAACGCACAATGCGCGCTGCTGGAAAGCGACTTGTGGCCACAGCCTTGACTGCAGGCACTTCGGCGCCGCCGCCGGTAAGAATGACGGTTTGAATTTCCTGAGCAGTCACGGAAGATTGCAACAGCGCTTCGTCAATTGCCGTGGAAATTCTGGTGATGAGTTCGGAAGTTGCCTCTTCGAATTCCTGGCGGGAGATTGTGGTCGTCATAGTCAGCTCTGGTTCGCTGAATGTCAAAGCTGTCTCGGCCCGCGCGGTCAGGTCGATTTTTGCAGCCTCGACTGCACCGGCCAGCCGATGCCCTGAGCGGTGACGAAGCAGATGCGAAAATCGCGCCAGCTTTTCCGGCTCGGCTGCCTGCTTTGCCAGGCCGGCAATGTCACGGGCAATAGCCGCCGTGTATAACTGATTGATGCGGTGCCATGTTGCCATGTCGTTGAAATACCAGACAGGCATCATCCGTTTGCCGTCAATGGTCGGCACGCCGAGCCCGAAATATGGCATCACCTTCGCAATGTTCAGCCTGCGATCAAAATCCGTGCCGCCAACATGCACGCCCGAAGAGGACAGAATATCTTCGTCCCTTCTGCCCTTTAATGCGCGCTCCGGTGACAGCCGGACAACCGTGAAGTCAGACGTGCCGCCGCCAATATCCACCACCAGTGCCAGCTCTTCCCGCTGCACCGATGCTTCATAATACAAGGCTGCTGCCACCGGTTCATATTGAAACTCGATGTTGCCGAAGCCCTCAGCTTTCGCGGCAGCGGCAAGCTGGTCCTGTGCGGCGCGGTCTGCCACGGCATCATCATCGACAAAATGCACTGGACGCCCCAGCACCACTCCGTCGGCCATGTGCCCTTCCGCTTCCAGCCGAATGCGCAAATGCCGCAAGAACCTGCCGATCAACTCCTGAAAGCTCAATCGTTCCCGGCCGACCAGCGTGGTTTCCTGCATCAGGCTGGTGCCGAGAATGCTTTTCAGCGCTCGCATGAAGCGGCCTTCTGCGCCATCGACATATTCGGCTACCGCCTTGCGGCCAAAATAGGTTTCGCCGTCTTCCAGGCTAAAAAACAGCGCCGACGGAATGGTCAGTGCGTCGCCTTCAACAGGCAACAACCGGGGTGCGCCACCGGGCGCAGCCAGCGCCAGCGTGGAGTTTGTTGTGCCGAAATCCAGTCCGGCGAAATATCCTGACAAAACTTAACTATCCATTTTCAATGCGGCAATGAACGCTTCCTGTGGAATTTCCACCTTGCCGAACTGGCGCATGCGCTTCTTGCCCTCTTTCTGCTTGTCGAGCAGCTTGCGCTTGCGGCTGGCGTCACCACCATAACATTTCGCAGTCACATCCTTGCGCAGTGCAGAAATGGTTTCACGCGCAATGACCTTGCCACCAATGGCGGCTTGAATGGGAATCTTGAAAAGATGCTGCGGGATCAGTTCCTTCAGCTTTTCACACATGACGCGGCCGCGTTTTTCCGCCTGCGCCCGGTGCACCAGCATCGACAAGGCATCCACCGGCTCGGCATTGACCAGAATGCCCATCTTGACCAGATCGCCCTCGCGATAGTCGACCATCTGGTAATCGAACGAGGCATAGCCTTTGGAAATGGATTTCAACCTGTCGTAAAAATCGAACACCACTTCGTTCAACGGCAACTCGTATGTCACCATCGCTCGTTTGCCGACATAGGAAAGATCGATCTGGATGCCGCGGCGTTCCTGGCAAAGCTGCAGAATATTGCCGAGATAGTCATCCGGCGTCAGAATTGTCGCCTTGATCCACGGCTCCTCAATGGAATCAATTTTCACCACATCGGGCATATCCGCCGGATTGTGAAGCTGGATTGTGCGCCCATCCGTCAGCTTGATGTCGTACACAACGGACGGTGCAGTTGCGATCAGATCGAGATCAAACTCGCGGCTCAACCGCTCCTGAATGATTTCCAGATGGAGAAGGCCAAGGAAGCCGCAACGGAAACCAAAGCCCAGAGCCGCGGACGATTCCATTTCAAATGAGAACGACGCATCATTGAGCCGCAACTTGCCCATGGCGGCGCGCAGATCATCAAAATCTGCCGCATCAACCGGGAACAGACCGCAGAACACCACCGGCTGTGCAGGCTTGAAGCCGGGCAGCATAGTCGCTGTCGGCCTCTTGTCTTCGGTAATCGTGTCGCCAACCCGAGTGTCAGCCACCTCTTTGATGGAGGCAGTGATAAAGCCCAGCTCGCCCGGGCCCAGTGTCTCAACAGCAACCATTTTCGGGGTGAACACGCCAACCCGGTCCACCGGATATTTGGCGTCTGTGCCCATCATGCGAATGGTCTGGCCCTTTTTCAGCTCTCCATCAATCACCCGCACCAGCACAACGACGCCCAGATAGGCATCATACCAGCTATCCACCAGCATTGCTTTCAACGGGGCAGTTCTGTCGCCCTGTTTGGGGGCGGGCAGGCGGGTGACAATGCCTTCCAGCACATCTTCAATGCCGATGCCGGATTTGGCCGAAATCATGATGGCTTGCGAGGCGTCGAGGCCTATAACTTCCTCGATCTGCTCTTTAACGCGGTCGGGCTCGGCTGCGGGCAGATCGATCTTGTTCAGCACCGGCACAATTTCCAGATCCGCGTCGAGGGCAAGATACACATTGGCCAGGGTTTGTGCTTCAACGCCCTGTGCGGCATCCACCACCAGAAGTGCGCCCTCGCAGGCTGAAAGCGAGCGCGACACCTCATAGGCAAAATCCACATGCCCCGGCGTGTCGATAAGGTTCAGCACATAGGTTTCGCCATCATGCGCCTTGTAAAGCAGGCGCACCGTCTGCGCCTTGATGGTGATTCCCCGTTCCCGCTCGATATCCATCGAGTCAAGGACCTGATCCTTCATCTCACGGGTATCCAGCCCGCCGGTGAACTGAATCAGGCGGTCGGCCAAGGTGGATTTGCCATGGTCGATATGGGCGACAATGGAAAAATTGCGAATGTGGGTCAGGGCGATCTTCGTGCTCATGCCACCGCATATATTCAATCGCGCAATAAACTGAAACTGCTTTTCGGCTTAAACCAGCAAACCTTTAGAGCATTTTTGGAGAATGACGCGTCGAGAACTCATCAAAGCTGCATCTGCCATGCTGCCTGAGGCTCGTTTTCTGGTACAACATCCACACCATGCCGTGCGATTTGCGGTCCTGTGGTGGTGAGAACACCATCCACCGGCGCAACATCCGCATAGTCACGGCCAATGGCCACCACAATGTGACCATTGCCCGCCGGACAGCCATTTGTCGGGTCGAAACCAACCCAGCCGAACTGTGGCCCAAGCCACACCTCTACCCAGGCATGCATGGCGTCCACCCCCTCGATACGCGCCGCGCCGGGCGGCGGGTCCGTGCGCAGGAACCCGGACACATAGGCCGCCGGAATACCAACTTCCCGCAGACCGGCAATCATCAGGTGCGCAAAGTCCTGACATACACCGCGTTTTGTACTCAGCGTTTCAGCTACGCAGGTATGAATGGTGCTGAAACCCGGCTCATAGGCAAAGTCACGCTGGATATGTTGTGCAACCGCCAGCGCCAGATCACCTGTGGTGCCACTTTCCCCGCAGTCACGCACAAACTTGCCCGCCTTTTCAAACGGAGCAACCATGCGGCTGGCGGATAAGAAGTGAAGAGGGCTGTTGCCATCGGTCTCCCGAACATCAAGTACGGTCCGGGCCAGGACCAGCGGGTCAGGCGTGTCGCTCAGGTCCGGCACAGAACGATCGACCGTCAGCCGTGCCAGCATTTCCACCGACAATTGTGAATGCGCACCCAGCAGCATCAGATGCTCTGTGCGGTTGTCGAAAAAGCATGTTTCAACCGCGTGTTCAGTGGGATGCGGCTGGAGTTTGAGGGCAAAGCTGTGAAGCATCTGCCCCCTGTCCTGACGAGGGGCCACACGCAGAATATGCCGGGCGTCTTTGACAGCAAAGATGTAATCATAATCGATCGCAAGGCGGATATCGTAGCGCATCATTCAACCATTCGCCCCTGCGCGGCCTTGCCCATGCTGGTGGCCGTGAAATAGCGTTCGGTCAGAAGCTCTGAAAGATCAGCAAGGTCGCCTGCAATGCGTTGCAGAAATGCCGGGTCAACCTCTCTGGCATCTGCGGTGCGCAGCCGCACCGCCAGCCGCGCAATGCGCCGCGAGGGCTGTGACAAGGTTTCGCCGGCATGCACACCGGGCAGCAGTTCCACGATGTCTGCCAGTTCCTGCACCGCTGCCATGATCGAGCGTGGGTTCAATGGGTCCAGTACCGCCAGATCCAGCACGGCCAGTGGCGATAATTCGACCGAGTAACGGCGACGATAGGTCAGCCGGCTGTCCGCCAGCTCCAGAATTGCATCCAGCGCGCCGGAACTGAAGTCCGGCCCTGCCAGGGTGGCCAGTGTTCGGGCAGACGTGATCCCTCGCTCTATCCGCCGCCCGCACTGCAAAAACTTCCAGCCATTCAGCCGGTACATGTTTTCGTCCACCAGCCCGATAAAGCCCGCCAGCCGGGTCAGAATCCGGCTGGCAAGTCTGGCTGCATCTTCTGCATCCGTTTCCGGCGATGCCTTATCCAGCAGCGACAGAATTTCGCTGAGAACCCGCCAGCCATCAGGCGAAAACCGTTCCCGTATGCGGGAGGCTGTGTCATAGGCGGCCTGTGCCAGCTGATGCAGCCCCGGCACGGGCATTTGCGGTTGCATCCCGTAAGATGCAAGAACCGTTTGAAGCTCGCTTTCCAGTGCCCCGGCAGTGCCATCAGCGGCGCGGCTGTGCAGCAGGCGAATCAACCGGGTAGCCTGCTCCATCCGCTCGGTATAGCGCCCAAGCCAGAACAGATTGTCAGCCGCGCGTGAGGGCAGGGCACCGGACAACAGGCGCTTGAAATCACGGACCGGGGCCAGCAGGCTGATTGGCGGCTGTACAGTCTGCGCCGGTATCCACACATCAACGGAATGCCCGCCCGCCCGAATGGCCGCCGCTTCCAGACCGCGACCCCCGGCAATCCGGGCAAATCCGCCCGGCATGACCCGCCATCCATCGGCGTGCCGAGCCAGAAACACCCGCAAAGTAACGGGGTGCGGCTCCAGCCGCCCATCGGCAAAAATTGGTGCGGTGGAAAGTTGAACCTCCTGCGCCGCCTCTGTTCCGTCTGCTTCCATTCGGACATGGCGCACCGGAAGTTGAAGCTCTTCGCCCAGAAGAGCCCGGGCCATTGCTGGCTGAAACGCCCGCAGTTCCGGCGTTTCAAGAATGCCTGCACCCAGCGCGTTGGCAAAGTGCACTCTGCCAGACCGAACGGCCCGCAGCAGGCCCGGCGTTCCAATGCGCGAGCCGGAATATAGCTCAAGCGGGTCTGCATAGTCCGCGTCCAGCCTGCGCCACAACACGCAGATCGGTCGTGCGCCTTCCACCGTGCGCACATGAAGGGCGTCGTTTTGAACAAACAGGTCGCCGCCTTCCACCAGTTGAAAGGCTAGGTAGCGCGCCAGATAGGAGTGCTCGAAATAGGTTTCGCTCATTGGCCCCGGTGTCAGAACGCCAATGCTTTCCCCACCCATGGCCTGATTTACACGCTGCAGCTCATCGCGAAAGCCGATGAAAAACTCGGCCAGCCGCTGCACATAGCCGCCATGCACAAGCTCTGGAAATGCCTTGCCGCTGGCCACCCGGTTTTCCAGCGCAAAGCCTGCACCCGATGGAGCCTGTGTGCGGTCTGACAGCACGTGCCAGCGTCCATCGGTCATGCGGCCAAGGTCAATGGCAATGAAGGACAGAAGCGGATTTTTGCCAGTTCCCTGTTCTGCCAGCGGGTGCATGAATTCTTTATTGCCGGCAATCATCCTGCCGGGAATAACGCCCTGCTGCACGAGCTGGCGGCGGGAATAGACGTCCGCCAGCAGTCGCTCCAGGAAAGTTGCCCGTTGCAACAGGCCGGTTTCAAGCTTCGTCCATTCTGCCGGGTCGAGAATCAAAGGCGGAAATGCCAGCGGCCAGCTGTGTTCGGCAGCCACGGCTTCACCATTGGCGGCGACATCCCGGTAGTAAACCCCGGCTTCCTGCAAATATTGTGCGGCACTGGCAACCCGGCCTGGCAGTTCACCGGCCTGCATTGCCGAAAGCTGGTCGAACAGCCGCCGGTAATGCGGCTTCAGATCACCATTGGCCGCCAGCATTTCATCATGGCCATCCGGACGGTAATGCCGCAGCATTTCCGCCGGTGACACCGCAGACGACAAGCCATTCATCTCAACCGCCCAGCCAAGCTGGACGCCGCAAATCCAGCGTCAGCGGAAATTCCGGATCCGGCAGGTCGCGGCTTGGTGCAAAATGGCCCGGCGTATGGCCAATATTTTCGAAACGCGACAGCCGCCGCGCCTCAGCTTCATAGGCATTGACCGGAAAACTGTCGTAATTGCGCCCGCCCGGATGCGCGACATGATAGGTGCAGCCGCCAACCGAGCGACGGGACCACAGGTCATAAATGTCGAAACGCAGCGGCGCGTGTGCAGGAATGGTTGGATGCATGCCGCTGGCCGGTTGCCATGCCTTGAAGCGCACCCCCGCCACAGACTCGCCAGCAACCCGGGTCTGTGTCAGCGGCACCAGCCTGCCGTTGCATGCCACTGCATGGCGGGTCGCATCATGGCCGGAAAGTTTGACCTGCAGCCGCTCGACCGATGAATCGACGAACCTGACTGTGCCGCCAATCGCTCCGGTTTCGCCCATGACATGCCATGGCTCAAGCGCCTGCCGCAGTTCCAGCGCCACTCCGTCGGCCTCAACCCGGCCGCAGAATGGAAAGCGGAATTCTGCCTGTGCCTCAAACCACTCGGGCCTCAGCGGGTAACCTGCCTGTTGAAGGTCGCTCAGCACTGACAGGAAATCTTCCCAGACAAAAGCGGGCAGCATGAAGCGGTCATGCAATGTCGTGCCCCAGCGGGCAAATTTGCCTTCCTGCGGCTGTTTCCAGAACCAGGAGATCAAAGCGCGGATCAGCAATTGCTGTGCCAGCGACATTTGCGGGTCTGGCGGCATTTCAAAACCGCGAAACTCCACCAGCCCAAGCCGCCCGGTGGGGCCATCTGGCGAATAAAGCTTGTCGATGCAGATTTCCGCCCGATGGGTATTGCCCGTGACATCCACCAGCAGATTGCGGAACAGCCTGTCCACCAGCCATGGTGCCGGGGCGGGGCCAGTGCCCGGTTGTGGCACCTGGGACATGGCTATTTCCAGCTCATAAAGGCTGTCATGCCGCGCCTCATCCATGCGGGGGGCCTGGCTGGTCGGGCCGATGAACAGGCCGGAAAACAGGTATGAGAGAGAGGGGTGCCGCTGCCAGTAAAGGACCAGCGATTTTAAAAGGTCTGGCCGGCGGAGAAACGGGCTGTCATGCGGCGTTGCTCCGCCAACGACAACATGGTTGCCGCCGCCCGTTCCGGCATGTTTGCCATCAATCAGAAACTTGTCTGTTCCCAGCCGCGTCTGCCGTGCTTCTTCATAAACACCGGTGGTGATATCCACAGCCTCGCGCCAACTGGATGCCGGGTGAACATTGACCTCGATGACGCCGGGATCGGGTGCAACGCGAATAACGTTGATGCGTGGGTCAAAGGGGGGCGCATAACCTTCAATCCGCACCGGCAGGTCAAGCTTTTCGGATGCGTTTTCCACCGCTGCCAGCAAATCCAGATAGTCCTCCATGCTGCTGACGGGCGGCATGAAAACGCACAGAACCCCATCTCGTGGTTCGATGGACAAGGCGGTACGCACAACGCCGGACACTTCATCATCTGCAAAATCCGGCGCTGTCCAGACCTGCGGATTTTCGGCAGTGAACTGCTTTTGCCGTTGCGCCGGTGCTGCCGGTTCCGGCAGGTCCGCAAAATCCTGCATCGGATCCGCCGGGTGAACATAGGGAAACTGCCCGGCCGGGATGTGCGACAATGAGGTGAGAGGAAGGCGATAACCCACGGCACTGTCGCCGGGTGCGAGAAACAGCTTTTCACGCCGTGTCTGCCAACGCTCGGACATCCAGCGCCGTCCGCCGGCAATATCGGCCCCTTGCCAGGCCTGAACCGGAAGGACCATGCCCGATGGTTGCCCAAGCCCCTTGTCGAACACCCGCGCCATGCGGGCGCGCGCCTCCTTGTCGTCCAGCCGGGAGTCCTGCGGGCTGACATTTTCCGGCAGTCGCGCCTCCTGCACCAGCCAATAGGCCGGGTCTTCATATGCGGGTACCGCATTGCCGGGGTCCACTCCCAGTCCGGCGGCAATGGTTGTTATCAGCGCTTCAGCCTGCGCAATTTCAGGCTTTGCCTGGTCTTCCGTGCGGGCAATCAGAGCGGCATTGCGCCAGATCGGCCTGCCGTCCTTGCGCCAGTAGAGCGAATAGGTCCAGCGTGGCAATGTTTCACCGGGATACCACTTGCCCTGTCCGAAATGCAGGAAGCCCTGAGGGGCAAACCGCTTCTGCAGCTTCAATATCAGCTCTTCCGCCAGCGCCTGCTTCTGCGGACCGGTAGCCTCGGCATTCCATTCTGCTGACTGGAAATCGTCAATCGACACGAAGGTTGGCTCGCCGCCCATGGTCAGGCGCACATCCTGCGCCTTTAACTCCCGGTCAACCGCATCGCCCAGCCGGTCCAGTTCTTCCCAGCTTTCCTGTGAAAATGGCATGGATACGCGAGGGCGCTCAGCCACGCGCGAAACGCGCATGTCGAACTCGAATTCGACATTGGCAAAATCGACGCCGCCGCTGATCGGAGCGGCCGAACTGAAATGCGGCGTTGCCGCCAAAGGCACATGGCTTTCGCCTGTCAACAGACCCGATGTCGGGTCCAGCCCGATCCAGCCAGCGCCCGGTATGTAGACTTCTGCCCAGGCATGCAGGTCGGTGAAATCATGGTCTGTGCCAGCCGGGCCATCCAGAGCCACCTTGTCCGGCTTAAGCTGAATGAGATAGCCCGACACGAAGCGAGCCGCCAGGCCCAGATGTCGCATCAACTGCACCAGCAGCCAGGAAGAATCGCGGCATGAACCGGAACCAGCCTGCAAGGTTTCTTCCGGCGTCTGCACTCCCGGCTGCATTCGGATGAGGTAGTCGACCCGTTGTTCAATCCTGCGGTTGGTGTTCACCAGAAAATCGATAATCGGAACGGGCGCTCTGTCGGTCTCATCCACCAGCGCCTGGAACAATGGCCCCGCTGGTTCCGCCGCCAGATACGGGGCAAGCTCGTCCGCCAGCGTTGCATCGTAGGCAAAGGGCCATTTTTCCGCATAGGCTTCGGTGAAAAAATCAAACGGATTGTACACCGTCATATCGGCCAGAAGATCCACTTCCACCCGAAATTCTGTTGTTTTTTCCGGAAAAACCAGCCGGGCAACATAATTTCCAAACGGATCCTGCTGCCAGTTGATGAAATGGTTTTCCGGCAGAATCTTCAGACTGTAGGCGCTGACCCGTGTGCGTGAGTGCGGGGCCGGGCGCAGCTTGATGGTTTGGGGCCCAAGCGACACCGGCCTGTCGTATTTGTAATGCGTAACATGGTGGAGAGCGGCAAGAATGGACATAGGCGCGACAACCACCTTCAGATCGGAGAAAAATCTTCTGCAAACATAACTGAACAATTCAGCGTCACAAGCATTTGCAATGCAGCGAATACGGTTTTGCGGAATTGGAGTTCCGGTGAATGAAGCTTTTTTCCTGTCCATCCTGCAATCAGGTTGTGTATTTCCAGAACGTAGTCTGCGAGCGTTGCGGCCACGCACTGGGTTATGAACCGCAGTCAAACCGCATTCTGGCACTTGAGCCGGACGGCGAATATTTCGTATCAGTCGGGCGGTACACTGCTCCTGATCATTGGAAATATTGCGATAACTATCGCTATGGCGTGTGCAATTGGCTCATTCCTGCTCAAAGCCCGGAAATCCTTTCGCTTGCCTCAAAGTTCAACCGCATCGTGCCAAACCTTTCGGTGCCGGAAAATATGGCACCGTGGCAAAAGCTTGAATTTGCCAAACAGCGTCTGATCTACACGCTGTTGCGTTTGCGACTGCCGCTTTACGCCTGGTCCGATGGGCCGGAGGGGCTGGCTTTTGACTTTCTGCAGGATGACATGGTGGAGGATGAGCCTGTGATGACTGGCCATAACAGCGGCCTCATCACTATTGCGCTGGCCGAGGCTGATGATGCTGAGCGCGAGAGCCGCCGTGCGGCAATGGGTGAGCCCTATCGAACACTGCTGGGCCATTTCCGCCATGAAATCGGCCATTGGTACTGGGACAGGCTGGTGCGGGACAAGGACCTGTTGTCACAGTGCCGGGCGGTGTTTGGTGACGACACACTGGACTATGGCGAGGCGTTGCAGAACCACTATGCCAATGGGCCTGACATGGATTGGCAGGACCATTTTGTTTCATCCTATGCCGGTGCACACCCGTGGGAAGATTTTGCCGAAAGTTTCGCGCATTATCTTCACATCGTCGACACGCTGGAAACGGGCGGCGCGTGGGGAATGACGCTTTCACCTCATCTGGACCGGGAAAAGCTTTTAACCACGGAACTGAATTTCAACGTGTTCGCAGAAAGCACAACGATCGATCAGATTCTGGAAGCGTGGCTGGCGCTTTCTGCGGCGCTCAACACCTTCAATCGTTCAATGGGTTTGCAGGATCTCTATCCATTTGTGCTGTCGCCCGTTGTGATCGGCAAGCTGGGTTTTATCCATGACCTCGTCCACGGCCGTGTCGGTAACCAGAATCAAATCGCAAATTAGGCAGGATTTCATGCAAAACCGTTTCAGTTTTCCGACCAGTTGGGGACCGGAAGTCGTTGATGGCGGCGCGCAGTTCAGGCTTTGGGCGCCACATGCCGAACAGGTAGAACTGATGGCAGGCGAGATCGAAGACGCTCTGCGCCTGCCGATGACGCGTGATGATGCCGGCTGGTGGCGTCTGACGACCGATTCTGTGCCTTTGGGTGGAGCCTATGGCTTTTCCGTGAATGGCGGCAGAACAGTGCCGGACCCGGCATCTCGCCGTCAGATGTTTGACGTGCATGGCCGCTCCAGACTGGTTGACCCACATGCCTATGAATGGCGAAAAACGGACTGGCGCGGGCGTCCTTGGCATGAATGCGTGTTCTATGAAATGCATGTCGGCACCTTCACCCGGGAAGGCACATTTGATGCTGCGATAAGCCATCTCGATCATCTGCGGGATTGCGGCATAACCGCCATCGAGCTGATGCCGGTGGCAGAGTTTGGTGGACATCGTGGCTGGGGTTATGATGGCGTGCTGCTGTATTGTCCGCACGGCATTTATGGTGGTTATGATGGTTTGAAGCGGTTGGTGGATGCAGCGCATGAGCGCGGCCTTACGGTGTTTCTGGACGTCGTGTACAATCACTTTGGCCCCGACGGAAACTACATTCCCACTTATTTGCCGGACTTTTTCCACGAAGAAGTGCACACCCCATGGGGGCCGGCCATTGCCTATGATGAGCAGCCGGTGCGCAATTTCATGATCGATAATGCGCTATACTGGCTGGAGGAATTCAGGCTGGATGGCCTGCGGCTGGATGCCATCGATTCCATCATCGACGCCAGCGAACTGCCTTTGGTGGAGGAACTGGCAGCCCGGGTTCGCGCCACCATAACCGACCGGCATGTGCATCTGACATCCGAGGATGCCCGCAATATCACGCGCTTTATCGAGCGAAAGGGCCAGGCACCTATTCCTCTGGTCAGCGGCGAGTGGAACGATGATTTTCACCATGCTGCCCATGTGCTGACCACTTATGAGCAGGAGGGCTACTATCAGGACTATGATCCTGTGGGTGTTGAGCAACTGGCAAAAGCGCTGGCCAGCGGCTTTGTGTATCAAGGCGAGCATTCGCAGCATCGCGGACGCCTGGTCGGCGAAACTTCCGAACACCTGCCGCCGACAGCCTTTGTCAATTTTTTGCAGAACCATGACCAGATCGGCAATCGGGCTTTCGGTGAAAGATTGCGCGATCTTGCATCGGCTCGCGCCTATGATTGCCTGCAAGCCATTTTGCTGCTTTCGCCGCAAATTCCTTTGATGTTTCAAGGTGATGAATTTGGCGAGTGCAATCCGTTCTGCTACTTCACCAATCTGGATGGTGAACTGGGTGCTGCAGTTTCACGCGGTCGCAAGGCCGAATTCAAATATTTCAAAGCCTTTGAGGACCCTCGGGCTCAGGATGTTTTTCCCGACCCCAATTCCGAAACAACATTTCTGGCTTCGCGGCTTGACTGGTCGTTGCTGGACCGTGCTGTCAATCGCCGACGCATGCAGGTTACGCAGGAACTTCTGGCAGCGCGGCGCGAATTTCTGTTTGACCTGCTTGCCGAAGCGCCAGGAAACTGCGGTGCCGCACTGGTTCAGGGCAGATCCTTTGTTGTTTCCTGGCAATTGAGCAAGGACGTCTTCTACCATTGCTTTGCCAATCTTTCAGACGATGACTGGGAAATCGGACAAGAGTTTCAGGCGCATCTGGTTGCCGATTCCACCCCGGTCTATGGCAGCCATCGCGAAACGATTGACAATCTACAACTGGGCCTTGTGCAGGGCTACAGTGTTGCTTTCATACTCAGCAAGCATGATTTGACCGAGGGGCTGCCGGAATGAACTCTGATCTTGAGGCACTTGCAGTCAGCCACGGCATTCAAACGCGCTATCGTTCGGAAACGGGGGAAGAGCGGGTGCTGGGCGAAATGGCCATGCGATCTTTGCTCAAGGCCATGGGGGTGAACGGGGATGCGCCGGAATGGGGTGAAAGTTCACGCCTTCGCCAGGTGCCAGAGGTGAGCTGCATTGCCCCGGAAGCGAAAAGATACTGGGGCATTTCCTGCCAGATTTACGCGCTGCGATCTGCCCGCAGCATTGGCGTCGGAGACTTCGAGGATCTTGCCAGGCTGGCTGAGATTGCTGCGCACGCGGGTGCGGGGTTTCTGGGTGTCAGCCCATTGCACGCCTTGTTTTTTGCCAATCCCGGCCATTACAGCCCGTATTCACCCTCTACCCGCCGCTTTTTGAACCCGATGTATATTGCCATCGATCAATTGCCCGGTTGGGAAGAGGCACTGCGCAAGCTTCGCGCGGACGACCCGGCCGCGCTGGACGATCTGGACAGTGAATTGATCGATTACACCAGAACCGGGCGCGCGAAACTGCAAGTTCTGCAGACAATCTTTGATCAGACAAATCCGCAAGGCCCGGCATATGACGCCTTCTATGATGCAGGCGGCGACGCGCTGGCCGATTTTGCACTTTTTGAGGCAATTTCGGCCTACTCCGTCGCCGCTGGTGGTTCCGCAGGGTGGCACGGCTGGCCCGAGCCGTTGCAACACTCGCGCAGCGCGGTGGTTGCAACCTTTGCTCAGGACCACGCAAACGCGGTGCAGTTTCACTGCTGGCTGCAATTTGTGGCTGATGCGCAATTGAAGGCGGCACAGCAGCGGGCTTTGGCGGCAGGCATGCCAATCGGCCTTTATCTCGACATTGCCGTAGGCGTATCACCCGATGGGGCAGAAACATGGGCTGACCCGGAGGTGACTGTGCCGACCGCTCGCGTCGGCTCCCCACCCGATATGTTCAACACTTTGGGACAGGACTGGGGTCTTGCTCCGCTGTCGCCCGAAGCGCTGGCAGCTCGGCAATTTCAGCCGCTTGAACAGATGTGCAATGCATTGATGCGCCATGCTGGTGCGGTTCGCATAGATCACGTCATGGGCCTTTCACGGTTGTGGTGGGTGGCGGAGGGCTATTTCGCTGCCGATGGTGGCTATGTGCGCTACCCGCTGGGAGACATGGTGGATGCTGTTGCCCGCGCATCGCAGACGCATGGCTGCATGGTGATTGGCGAAGACCTTGGCACCGTGCCTGACGGGTTTCGTGAGGTCATGGCGGATGTGAACATCCTGTCCTATCGTGTTTTGTATTTTGAAAAGCGCATGTGGGAAGGGTTTTTCCCGCCGGACCATTACCCGACTGCCTCGCTGGCCTGCATTTCCACTCATGATCTGGCAACACTGGCTGGCTGGTGGCAGGGCCGGGACGTTGAGCTTCGGTTTGACACCGGCCGTCAGGATGAAGAGGCCACAAAGCGTGACTGGGCCGAGCGGGACAATGACCGCCGCGCTTTGCTGCACGCCCTGCGGGTTGAGGGCTTGCTGCCGGAAGCACTGCACGCCCCTTTGAATGATGGCAGCGGCCTGCCGGAGCAACTGCCGCCGGATCTGGCAATTGCTGTGCATCGCTTTATGGCACGCACGGCGTCCTGCCTTGTGGCCGTACAACTGGACGATCTGGTTCTGGAGCAGCGGCAAGCCAATCTGCCCGGCACCACAGATGCCTATCCAAACTGGCGCATTCGCAACCGCGTGCCGGTGGACGAGTTAGAGAGAAATCCGGAATTCACCGCGATAGCCGCTGCAATGCGTGAGGAACGACCCCTGTGACCAGAGCTTTGAGCGCCACCTATCGATTGCAGTTCCGTGAAGGGTTCGGCTTTGATGAGGCAGTAGCAATCGTGCCTTACCTCAAGGCACTTGGCGTCAGTCATGTCTATGCCTCGCCGCTGTTTGCGGCCACGCCAGGCTCCACTCATGGTTATGATGTGGTGGATTACAACCGCTTTGATCCGGAGCTGGGCGGTGATGACGGGTTTCTGCGCTTCAGCGATGCGCTGATTGAGGCGGGGCTTGGGCTGATTCTGGATTTTGTGCCCAATCACATGGGCGTATCCGCTGCCAATGCCTGGTGGGAGGATGTTCTGCGCTGGGGAGCAGACAGCCGCCACGCCGAAGCATTCGATATTTCTGCCAATGCACAGAAGATCCTCATTCCAGTTCTGGCACAGCCTTATGGCGATGCTTTGGAGGCCGGTGATCTGAGCATCGTTCTGGATGACGAGCGGCAAGACATCCGGTTTTCTGCCTCGGATTACACGCTGCCTCTAGACCCGCGAACTCTGCCGGATATTTTCGGCTTGATGCAACACGCAGACAAGGACCAGATGGTGCGGCTGTATGCGGGCGCTACGCCGGCAGACGTCGCCGACCTGGCCGAACAACTCGCCGATTTTATGCGTGATCCCCAGTTTGTCGATGCGCTGCATCAGGCGATCGCTGCCTTGAATGCGGATAAGGCTGCCCTTCACAATCTGCATGAGGCGCAGAACTGGCGGCTGGCGTGGTGGCGGCTGGCTCGCGAAAAGCTTTCGTACCGCCGGTTTTTCGAGATTGCCGATCTGATTGGTGTTCGACAGGAGATACGCCGGGTTTTCCGCGATAGCCACCGGCTGGTGTTTTCACTGGCCCGCAGCGGCCGCCTGGATGGTTTGCGCATTGACCATGTGGATGGCGTGGCCGACCCAAAAGCCTATCTGGCAGAACTGCGTCAGGGACTTGTTGCAGCGGGAGCCCCCAAAGCAACGCTTCACGTTGAAAAAATCCTGACCGGGCCAGAGCGTTTGCGCAAAGACTGGCAGGTGGAAGGGACAACGGGTTACGAATTCATAACCGCTCTGGCCGGTCTGTATGTCGATGGCAGCAAAGAAGCGGCAATGAGCGCTGCCTATGATGACTTTACCGGTGGTCCGGAAGATTTGCATGCGCTGATAGACAAGCAGAAGCGCTATATTTTCAGCCACAATCTGGCCGGAGAAATGGCCGTTCTAGGTGATGAGGCGTTGGCTGTTGCGCAGCGCGGCTTGTCCACCCGCGATTTCGGGGCCGACACGCTGTCACGCGCCATATTGGAAATGGCAACTGCCCTGCCGGTCTATCGCACCTATTCCGGTATTGCCGGGGTGCCGGATGAGGACCGCAGGCTGATTGACGCAGCGGTGACGCAGGTTCAGGCCGCGCGAAAAATAGAAGCGGACGAGCCGGTGGCCTTCATCGGCCGGTTGCTGAAACTGGATTTTGAGGACGGCAAGGATGTTGCCGGAGCGCTGAATTTCACCCGGCGGTTCCAGCAGACCACGGGCGCCATTATGGCCAAGGCGGTGGAAGACACAGTGTTTTACCGCTGGAACCGGCTTCTGGCCTTGAATGAGGTTGGTGGTGAGCCGGGACATTACGGCGGAGGAGCACAAGCCTTCCATGAGGACATGCGAATCCGGCTTGAAGATCAGCCGCTTGGCCTGATGGCACTTTCCACCCATGATACCAAACGCGGCGAAGACGCCAGGGCGCGCCTGTACGCATTGAGCGAGGCACCGGAAAAATGGGCCGGCATCGTTGAAGAATGCGCACGCGACCTAAGGGGTGACAACCGTTCTGGCCACAGTTTTCCTGACGGCGCGATGGAATGGGCCTTCTATCAGTCGTTGTTGGGAGTGCTGCCGGCGGATTTTGACCCCGCCAGCCGGGAAGAGCGGGCGCAAATTCTGTCCCGGATAGGCGTGTTTCTGGAAAAGGCGGCGAGGGAGGCAAAGGAATTTACCAGTTGGACAGCGCCTGACGCCGAATATGAGCAGGCGCTGCAGGATTTTGCCGGGCGGGCGCTGAACGATGCGACATTCATGGGTCGGTTCTGGCAAAAGGCACAGCCTTTCGTTGCCGCCGGGGCACTGACCAGCCTGTCGCAGAGCCTCATCCGCATGACGGCGCCCGGCGTTCCGGATATTTACCAGGGCACCGAATTTTTCGACAACAGCCTGGTGGATCCGGACAATCGACGTCAGGTGGACTATGCGCATCGTATGGCAGCCGCGAGTGACTCCGTGCCGGATGATTGGCGCAGCGGTGCCGTTAAAGCATGGTTGCTTCGACGCATGATGGCCGCGCGTGCCGCCACGCCGGAACTCTTCACCTACGGGAGCTATAGGCCTTTGGAGGTGACCGGTGAAAATGCGGAGAATTTTGTTGCCTTTGCCCGCCACGACAATCAGGGCCGTTTTGCCATCACTATTGCCCCGCGCCTGACCTATGATCTGCTCGGTGGACATGAAGAACCGTGGCTGCAGAAGACCTGCAAAACCTTCGTAAAACTGCCGGAAATGATGCGCCGCAAAAAAATTTATGACGCTCTGGTGACGGGGGGCGGGCTTAGTGAAGCAGGGGCGGAAGTGCCTGCATTTACAGGGAAAATTCCGATGCGTCTGTTGCTTTGCGATGATGCAAACTGAACGTTCGTTTTTTCAGTTCGCACTTGCAAAATGGGCTAAAGCGGTTCCAATCTGCGCACAGCACAACTTGCTCCAGCATCACAAGAATGCGCAAGGGAGGGATAAAACCGCATGCCCATAACAAAGATTCTTGTTGCCAACCGCTCTGAAATTGCCATCCGGGTCTTTCGCGCCGCCAACGAGCTGGGTTTGAAAACCGTGGCCATCTGGGCGGAGGAAGATAAGTATGCTTTGCACCGCTTCAAGGCGGACGAATCCTACCAGATTGGTCGGGGGCCGCACCTCTCTCGTGATATGGGGCCAATTGAAAGCTATCTTTCAATTGATGAAGTTGTTCGCGTGGCGCTGCTGTCGGGCGCGGATGCCATTCACCCCGGCTACGGGCTGTTGTCTGAAAGTCCGGAATTTGCTGACGCCTGCGCCGCGGCGGGGCTGATTTTTATCGGCCCCAAGCCGGATACGATGCGCCGCCTTGGCAATAAGGTGGCCGCGCGAAACCTGGCTATTGAAGTTGGCGTGCCCGTTATCCCCGCAACCGAACCGCTGAGCGAAGACATGGAGGCGGTGAAAGAGCTTGCCGCCTCGATTGGCTATCCGCTGATGCTGAAAGCTTCCTGGGGTGGCGGCGGACGCGGCATGCGGGTGATCCGCGATGAATCACAGCTTGCCCGCGAGGTTACTGAAGGAAAGCGCGAAGCTCGCGCCGCTTTTGGCAAGGACGAGGTCTATCTTGAAAAACTGATAGAACGCGCCCGCCACGTGGAAGTACAGGTGCTGGGCGATACGCATGGCACCGTGGTGGACCTGTATGAACGCGACTGCTCGATCCAACGGCGCAACCAGAAAGTGGTAGAGCGCGCGCCAGCGCCTTATTTGTCGGACGCTCAGCGCCGGGAACTTGCATTATATGCCCGCAAGATTGCGGAGGCGACCGATTATATCGGCGCCGGCACGGTCGAGTTCCTGATGGATGTCGATAGCGGTTCGTTCTATTTCATTGAAGTGAACCCGCGCATTCAGGTGGAGCACACAGTAACCGAAGAGGTTACGGGCATTGATATTGTCAAAGCGCAGATTCACATCCTGAACGGCCATGCCATCGGCACACCGGAATCCGGGGTGCCGCGGCAGGAGGATATTCGCCTCAACGGCCATGCCCTTCAGTGCCGGATCACGACTGAAGACCCGGAACAGAGCTTCATACCGGACTATGGCCGCATAACTGCATATCGTGGTGCAACCGGCTTTGGCATAAGGCTGGATGGTGGCACCGCCTATTCCGGTGCGGTGATCACAAGATTTTACGATCCACTTCTGGAGAAAGTCACCGCGTGGGCGCCTTCTCCTGAAGAGGCGATTGCCCGCATGGATCGTGCCTTGCGCGAATTCCGCATTCGCGGCGTGGCAACCAATCTGACCTTTCTGGAAGCAATTATCAGCCATCCGCAATTCAGGGATTGCAGCTACACAACCCGGTTCATTGACAACACACCCGAGCTGTTTGCGCAGGTGCGCCGCCGCGACCGCGCCACAAAACTGTTGACCTATCTGGCCGATGTCACAGTGAATGGCCATCCGGAAACCCGCAATCGCGTGAAGCCCTCGCCGGATTTCCGCACCCCGCAAGCGCCACTTTTCCGCAATGAAATTGTGCCCGGAACCCGCCAGAAGCTGGACGAACTGGGCGCACGCGGTTTTGCCGACTGGATGCTGGCACAAAAGCAGGTGCTGGTAACCGACACCACAATGCGTGACGGCCACCAGTCTTTGCTGGCAACGCGCATGCGCACTTATGACATTGCCGCCGCAGCAGATGCCTATGCCCGCGGCTTGCCGCAGCTTTTCAGCCTGGAATGCTGGGGCGGGGCAACCTTTGACGTTTCCATGCGCTTCCTGACCGAGGACCCGTGGGAGAGGCTGGCCCAGGTGCGCGCCGGAGCGCCCAACATTCTGCTGCAAATGTTGCTGCGCGGCTCCAACGGGGTGGGTTACACCAACTATCCCGACAATGTTGTCAAATATTTCGTTGCGCAGGCCGCGCGTGGCGGCATTGACCTGTTCCGCGTTTTCGACTGCCTGAACTGGGTTGAAAACATGCGCGTTTCGCTGGATGCCGTGCTGGAGTCCGGCAAATTGTGCGAGGGCGCAATCTGCTACACATCGGACATTTTCAACTCCAGCCGCCCAACATATGATCTGAAATACTATGTCAAACTGGCCAAGGAACTCGAGGCCGCCGGAGTGCATATTCTCGGCGTCAAGGACATGGCCGGATTGCTGAAGCCTGCTGCCGCCAGAGCCCTGTTCAAGGCGCTGAAAGAAGAGGTGGGCCTGCCGGTGCATTTCCACACCCACGACACATCCGGCATAGGAGCGGCAACGGTGCTGGCTGCGGTGGAAAGCGGTGTGGATGCAATTGATGCTGCCATGGATGCAATTTCGGGCAATACTTCGCAGCCCTGCCTTGGTTCTATCGTGGAATCGCTGGCCGGAACGGAGCGAGATCCCGGTCTTTCCTCTGATGCCATCCGCCGCATTTCATTTTACTGGGAGGCTGTGCGCAACCAGTACGCGGCTTTTGAAAGCGATCTGAAAGGCCCTGCATCCGAGGTTTATTTGCATGAAATGCCCGGTGGCCAGTTCACCAACCTGAAAGAGCAGGCCCGATCCCTTGGGCTGGATACGCGCTGGCACCAGGTGGCCCAGACCTATGCCGATGTGAACCGTATGTTTGGCGATATCGTCAAAGTAACCCCTTCATCGAAAGTGGTTGGCGATATGGCGCTGATGATGGTGAGTCAGGAACTGACCGTGGCCGATGTGGAAGATCCGGCGCGCGAAATAGCCTTCCCGGATTCGGTTGTGCAGATGCTGCGTGGCGACCTTGGCCAGCCGCCCTCTGGCTGGCCAGCGGCCCTGCAGAAAAAAGCGCTGAAAGGCGGCGAGCCGATTACCGTGCGCCCGGGAGAATTGATACCGCCTGCCGACCTTGAGGCCGAGCGCAAGGCAATTGAGGAAAAGCTTGGTACGGCAATCGATGACCAGTCCTTCGCGTCCTATCTGATGTATCCCAAGGTGTTCACGGATTTTATGCTGGCTGCCGACCGCTATGGTCCGGTTTCCGGCCTGCCAACGCTGAACTATTTTTACGGGGTAGAACAGGAAGACGAAGTTCTGGTGGATCTGGAGCGCGGCAAGACCCTTGTCATTCGCTGTCTTGGAATTAGCGAAACCGACGACAAGGGAATGCGCACCGTGTTTTTTGAACTGAACGGTCAGCCGCGGCGTATCAAGGTTCCAGATCGCTCCCGAGCTGATATGGCTGTTTTGCGCGCCAAAGCTGAAGGAGACAATCCCAACCATGTCGGTGCGCCAATGCCGGGTGTGGTTTCCACGCTTGCGGTGTCGGTCGGGCAGACGGTCAAAGCCGGAGACGTTCTGCTTTCCATTGAAGCAATGAAAATGGAAACCGCCTTGCACGCAGAGCGTGACGGCGTGGTGCAAAGCGTCAATGTGCGGGCCGGTGACCAGATTGATGCCAAAGATCTTCTGGTGGTTTTTGCCTGAACGGGTCTGACGCTTTCAGCGTAAAGCGGTGTTCAGTCGATGATGCGCTTTAAAGCTTGTTCAGCGGCACCTTGATGAATCGGGTGCCGCTGTCATCCGGTTCTGGCAGATCACCGGCACGGATATTGACCTGAATGGATGGAATGATCAGCCGTGGCATGGCCAGCGTGGCGTCCCGCTCTGTCCGAAAGCGGATGAAGTCTTCGCGACTGCGGCCACCGCCCACGTGGATATTATGCGCCAACTCATCAGCCACAGTGGTTTCCCACTGAATTTCACGGCCATTGGGTCCGTAATCATGGCACATGAACAGGCGCATCTGCGGCGGCAAGGTCAGCAGCTTCTGAATGGAATCAAATAGAATTCCGGCATCGCCGCCTGGAAAATCCGCCCTTGCCGAACCGCTGTCCGGCATAAACAAAGTGTCACCGACAAAGGCCGCATTGCCAATAACATGCGTCATGCAGGCTGGAGTGTGCCCCGGAGTGTGCATTGTAAAAACGCTCATGCCGCCGATTGTGTAGCTGTCACCATCGGTGAACAGCCGGTCGAACTGACTGCCATCACGCTGAAACTCGGTGCCTTCGTTGAAAATCTTGCCAAATGTTTCCTGAACAACAGTGATCTGCTCACCAATGCCCAGCTTGCCGCCCAGCCGTTCCTGAAGATAGGGCGCGGCAGACAGATGGTCCGCATGAGCGTGGGTTTCAATCAACCACTCAACCTGCAAACGGGCTTTTTCCACAAAGGCAATGATCTTGTCTGCCTGCAAGGTCGAGGTGCGGCCGGCCGCATAGTCAATATCCAGAACGGAATCGATGACCGCGCAGGCCGAGGATGCCGGATCCTTGACCACGTAGGAGATCGTATTGGTTTCACCGTCGAAAAACGCTGTAACCTCTGGTTGGCAAGCAAGGTCAACAATATGGGACATGGAGCCAGGCTTTCTTACGCGGCTGGACGGAAACGGGCATGAGCCGCATCAGCTTCATAAAGTGGTGTCAGGCGCGAACAGTTATTGGCCAGACTGACAACGGCGGAAAGAATGATGTCCACTTCTTCATCTGTGTGCATGTAGCTCAGGTTCAAGCGCACCCAACCCGGCTTTTCAATTTCATGCTGAAGGTTCAGCCGCTGCATCAGGCTGGCTGATGCGGTTTCGTCAATCTGCAGCAAACGATGCGCATAAGGACCCGCACAGGCGCAGCCACCGCGGGCCTGAACACCGTAATGGTCACTCAGCATCCGGGTGAATAGCTGGTGGTGGACCGGGTTGCCCGCATCATCGGTAACCTGAAATGAGAATATGGGCAAGGCGTGGGCGTGCGGGCTTTGGCCGAGCAGTCGAATTTGCGGTTGGTCTGCCCACGCAGCCAGAGCACGATTGCGCAATTCCGCTTCGCGCCTGGCTATGGCGTCCAGCCCCACGGCATCCTTGACCAGCAGTGCCAGGGCGGCGCGAATATCCCCAACAACGTTGGGTGTGCCTGCTTCCTCCCGCGTTTCGACATTCTGGCTGTATTCGTGATGCCATGGCGACACGAAAGACACCGTGCCGCCACCGGGCAAAGTGGGTGTCTGTCGGCGCACAACCGTGTCGCGCAAAATCAGCACGCCGGATGCGCCTGGCCCGCCAGGGAATTTGTGTGGGGAAAAGACAATCGCATCCGGACCGTCGGCAGCGCTGCCCATGGCCATCGGCAGATAGGGCGCGCCTGCTGCGTAGTCCCAGATGCAGATGCCACCATAGGCCCTCATCAACTGTGTTACGGGCACAGGATTGGTGATGATGCCCGTGACGTTGGATGCGGCGGAGAAACTGCCGACAACCAGTGCCGACCCGGCTGCCTCACTCAGTGCTGTCTCCAGCGCCTCCAATTGCGGGCCGCCTTCTGCCGATTCCGGCAATTCAACAATCTGCGCGCCGCTTTCACGCCATGGCAGAATATTGGAATGGTGCTCATACGGGCCGATGAGAACCACAACTTTTTTGCCAGCCTGCACCAGCGCTGTAATACCGAGCAGCCCGACCAGCCGGTTGATGCCGCTTGTCGCACCCGATCCGGTGAAGACAACGTGGCAATCCGGCCCCGCCTGCGTGATTTCGGCGATGACGCCACGCGCTTCTTCCCGCATGCGGGTCATGACGCCGCCACAGAACGATGCCTGCGTGTGGCTGTTGGCATAGTAGGGCAGAACCTCGTTCATCACGAACTCTTCCACCTGCCGCAAAGCGCGTCCGGACGCCACATAGTCCGCATAGAGCAGCTTCTGAACTCCGAAAGGCGTTGCGAACTCCAGGCCATTGCCAATCAGCCCAGCTCGCAGGCTGCCAATTGTGTCTGGTTTGGCTAAAGAGTTGCGGAATTCATAAAGCTTGCTCATGGGCGCACCGGCGTTTGAATGGTCCTGACCGGAGTTTGCGCGAAATTATTCGAAATTTTCTCTCAAAATTACGGTTGCAAAGCTGAATTTTTGTGATTTTGATAGACAAATGAAGAAAGAAATCGATCGAATTGACGCCCATATACTGCGTGAACTGCAGCGTAACGCCAGTCAGTCACAACGCGATCTGGCGGATAAAGTGGGACTCTCGCAAAATGCGGCGTGGCGGCGTGTGCATCAATTGCAGGAACGCGGCATCATCAAAGGCCAGAGCGTGCGGGTTGACCGCGCAGAGCTGGGCTATGGACTGGTGGTTTTTGCCATGGTGCGCACACGCCGGCATTCAGCCGAGTGGCTCAAACTGTTCCGCGCCCATGTGACATCGATTCCTGATGTCATCGATTTTTACCGGATTGGCGGCGACTATGACTATCTTTTGAAAATCGTCACGAGAGACATGGCAAGCTATGACCGGGTGTACCAACTGCTGATTGAAAAGTTGGAACTGGAAGCTGTGACATCTTATTTTGCAATGGAAGCCATTGCAGAAAACCGGCCAATTCCGGTTTAGTAAAGTATGAGGGCCTGCCGCAGCACATGCGGCAGGCCCTGTTCTTTATATTCTGCCAAGTAGCAGGAGGATAACCACTACGACCAGAAGAAAGCCTAGAATTCCGCTTGGGCCGTAGCCCCAATTTGCGGAATAACCCCAACCTGGGAAGGCACCGATCAACAGAAGAATAAGAATGATAAGAAGAATTGTGCCGAGCGACATGTACGCGTCTCCAATGGAACATTGAGCGTACAACCCACGACAAAGTGGAAAGTTCCCGAAAAATGGCGGGATTGTGTTTTAAATAATCTGGGTGACCCACAACAAAACCGTGATGGTCAGTGCAACACCGCCCAGAATGGCTGGTCTGGCACCCAGATGTCGGCTCCACGGCCAGATAGGCCAGAGGCCGACAAACACAGTAAGGGCAATGAGATTGATGACGGCGCCGAGCGGCATGGCGAGCTCCATGATTTTGGCCGCTTTAAGCAATTGGCTGGCAGCCAATCAAGCCCTAAAGCATAGATGTGGCAAAAGGCGTTCCCACTTTTGCCCGCAATGCATTATATGTGGCGCTGATGCGGGTTATGCGCCCGCCAGGTTTGCTCCCGGGCAGGATTGTTACGAATGACGATCATGGAAGACATTATTGCCGATCCGCTTCCACGCCGCGCCACCGTTGGCGTTAATGTAGGCGGTGTGGTTGTTGGTGGCGGTGCGCCAGTTGTTGTGCAGTCCATGACGAACACCGACACGGCGGATGTTGATGCAACCGTTGCACAGGTGGCGCAACTGGCCAAGGCGGGCTCGGAAATCGTGCGCATAACCGTGGACCGGCCGGAATCGGCTGCCGCAGTGCCGCGCATTCGAGAGCGACTGGAATTGTTGGGAATTGATGTGCCGCTTGTCGGCGATTTCCACTATATCGGTCACAAATTGCTGGCAGATTTTCCAGATTGCGCCGCTGCCCTGGCAAAATACCGCATCAATCCTGGCAATGTCGGCTTTAAAGACAAGAAAGACCGGCAATTCATCGACATCGTTGAAATGGCGATACGCCATGACAAGCCCGTTCGCATTGGCGTGAACTGGGGTTCTCTGGATCAGGAGCTGCTGACCCGGTTGATGGATGCCAACAACGCGTTGGCATCGCCCAGGCCCGCTCGCTCCGTCATGCGAGAGGCGATTATTCAATCGGCCCTGCATTCTGCCGCTCTGGCGGAGGAAACCGGCCTTGGGCGCGAGCGGATCATTCTATCCGCCAAGGTTTCCAATGTGCAGGATCTGATAGCCGTTTACCGTGACCTTTCCCGCCGCACGGACCATGCCATTCATCTTGGCCTGACAGAGGCAGGCATGGGCTCAAAAGGCATTGTTGCTTCCGCTGCTGCCATGGGCATTCTTTTGCAAGAGGGTATTGGCGACACAATTCGTGTTTCGCTGACGCCGGAGCCTGGCGGCGATCGCACGCGTGAAGTGCAGGTGGCACAGGAAATTCTTCAGACCATGGGGTTCCGGCAGTTCATCCCCATTGTTGCGGCGTGCCCCGGTTGCGGACGCACAACCTCTACTTTGTTTCAGGAGCTTGCTGAAACCATTCAGTCCGATATCCGCACCAATATGCCGGTCTGGCGCGAGCGTTACCCAGGTGTTGAAGCGCTGTCGGTTGCGGTCATGGGGTGCATCGTCAACGGGCCGGGCGAATCCAAACATGCCGACATTGGCATTTCACTGCCGGGAACTGCCGAGGTACCATCTGCACCGGTCTATATTGAGGGACAGAAAGTCGCGACATTGCGGGGAGCGCATATTGCGCAGGAATTCCAAACCATGGTGGCAGACTATATTGAACGCCGGTTTGGCCATTCGGCCGCGGCAGAATAAGCTGCGCGGACAGTGGCTGCTGGCAGCTTTTGCCCTGTGCATCGGCTTGGCCATGCCAGCCAAGCCGGCACTGGCGGATAGCGGCCCGATTTGTGATCTGATTGCTGAAAATGCCGCGCTGACCGACATGCCCCCGGATTTTTTTGCGCGCCTGATCTGGAAAGAAAGCCGCTTCGACAGCCAGGCGGTATCGCCTGTGGGCGCGCGGGGTATTGCCCAGTTTATGCCCTACACCGCCGCGGAGCGCGGGCTGGAAGATCCGTTTGATCCGGTGGAGGCTATTCGCCATTCGGCTTTGTATTTGCAGGATTTGCGGCGTGAACTTGGCTCCTGGGGCCTTGCGGCCGCTGCTTATAATGGCGGCATAAACCGGGTCAAACGCTGGATGGTAAGCGGCGGCCGACTGCCTTACGAAACCGAAGACTACGTTCTGTCGATAACCGCGCACCCGGCAAGCTGGTTTCGGCAGGAGCAACGTGAAGCCGAAGTTCGCCCACTGGATGCGGGTTTGAGCTTTGATGAAGCCTGCCGCAATCTTCCAGTCATGGCAACGAGGGCAATTTTCGCGCTTGCGGAAAGCGCTCCCATGCAGCCATGGGGTGCGCAGGTCGCGGGCCATGTGAATGAGGCCGTTGCCGTGCGGATGTATCGCCGCCTGCAGGATGTGCACCCTGCCATATTGGGCGGTGTAGAGCCGATTGTGATGCGGGCGCGGCCGGCATCCGGCCCAAGGCGCATTGTGGCGGTGCGCATTGGCGCGCAGACGCGAGGCGAGGCTGATGCCTTCTGCCGCCGGTTTCGCGCTGATGGCGGGGCCTGTGTGGTCTTAAGAAACTGATCCGGCCATGGCTATTTTTCGCGGTTGGCAATGAATCTGGCGGCCTCAACCAGCATCGCCGACCGGTCTTCATAGTCTGCCAGAACCGCACTTGCCTCAGCTACCAGTTCTTGCAAACGCTGGCGCGTCCAGTCCTGGCCATACAGTGCGGGCAGCGTTTTCTTGCCCCGCTCGCGATCCTTGCCAGCCGCCTTGCCTAGAACCGCCGCATCGGCCGTTTCATCCAGAAGATCATCTGCCAACTGAAAAGCCAGCCCGACAATTTCGCCATATTGGCGCAAGCGTTTCCGGTCTGCTTCCGGCGCGTCCATCAGTATCGCGCCTGCCTCGCAGGCATAAGCAATCAGCGCGCCGGTTTTCAGGCTTTGCATACGGGCAATCTCTGACTCCGACAGGCTGGTGGATTCGGCCGCCAGATCCAGCGCCTGCCCACCGGCCATGCCACCCGCACCGGCATCCCGCGACAATTTGCTGATCAATTCCAGCCGAGCAGCGGCTGAAATGCCATCGGCATCGGCAATGTGACCAAAGGCCAATGTCAGCAGTGCATCACCGGCAAGTATCGCGCTGGCCTCATCAAACGCCACATGAACGGTTGGGCGGCCACGGCGCATGTCGTCATCGTCCATGGCAGGCAGATCATCATGGATGAGGGAATAACAGTGTACGAATTCAAGCGCGGCGGCTATTCGAATCATGTCTGCCGGTGGGCTGCCAAACAGCGCGGCGGATTGAAACACCAGAAAGGGCCGTAATCTTTTGCCGCCAGCCAGGCAGCCATGTTGCATGGCCTTGCCAAGACGATCGGGCATTTTGGCCAACATCGGATTGCTGGTGGACAAGCTCTGCACCAGATGCGCCTCTGTCTCATGTGCGGCGATATCGAGCTGTTCACCGAAATTCAAAATCGCGCTGGTCACGAAGCGGCATCCTTACAAAACTGTTTGCCAGTTGCTGTGTGCCGAACGATACGCCAGCCGGCAAGTGGAAATGCTGTATTTGACGATTTGGTTATTTTGCCGCTAAGCACAAAAGTCATTAAATGATCAGAATCGAAGCCGGTTAACGACAGGGAGGCTTAAGCGATTGCAAGCAAGGTCGCTGACCCGAATCGTTGTTCGCCTTGCCGCGGTTGTCATTGGGCTTCTGGTCCTGCTGCCGGTGCTGCTTGTTCTGATCTATCGCTCGGAAGCCGTACGTCCGATATCAACCCTGATGTTGGCAGAGCATTTTTCTTTTCAGCCCTATGACAGGCAATGGGTGCCGCTGGAAAATATTGCGCCCGTGATGATCCGCTCTGTCATCATGTCGGAAGACGGCCAGTTCTGCTCACATGACGGGGTGGATTGGGCCGAAATGTCGGCGGTGCTGGATCAGGCATTTGCCCGGGGCGGGCCCAGTCGTGGTGCCTCCACCATTCCCATGCAGACTGTGAAAAACCTGTTTCTGTGGAATGGCCGATCCTATGTGCGAAAGGTGCTGGAACTGCCACTGGCAATATACGCCGACGCAGTCTGGCCCAAACATCGCATGATGGAAATTTATCTGAACATCGCTGAATGGGGACCGGGCATATATGGAATAGAGTCTGCGGCGCGGTATTATTACAACCGCCCTGCTGCAGACCTCTCTGCCCGCCAGGCCGCCCTGTTGACAGTAACCCTGCCTGCGCCACTGGAGCGGGACCCGGCCAATCCGACTGCCGGGCTTTCCAGGCTTGCCGATCGAATTCAGGCGCGCGCGCGCGGGGCCGGCGACTACACCGCATGTGTGAACAATGGCGGGTGAAAACGCGAAGAATCCGAATGGGGGCTTTAAAAGCGTTTGGAGTTTTGCTATGGGCAATCATGATTTCCCCGTTTCAGCGCGGTGCGACAGGTTGCCATCGGCAATCTCCGACCTCGTGACGTGGAGGAAGTAACAGCGGGCCAGCCCTGTTGAAGCTTCAACCGAACAACTTGAATAGAGAGCGATGGGGCAGAGTTCACCGTCGCGACGGAGCAGAACATGGCCGTACCCAAAAGAAAGACGTCGCCTTCCAAGCGCGGTATGCGCCGTTCGGCAGACGCATTGAGCGCCCCGACATATGTTACGGACAAGAATTCCGGTGAATTGCGTCGTCCGCACCATATCGACCTCAAGACCGGTGTTTACCGCGGTCGTCAGGTTTTGAAGGCACAAGACTAATTCGTCAGATTTGCAAGGCAGTCATGTCTTGAAATGAAAAAGCCGGTTCAGATTTGAGCCGGCTTTTTTGTTGCGGGAAAGGTGCTGGACATGCGTCGATCGGAGAATCACGAAAATCCTCCGATCGATGGATGAAATTCAGGGCTTCCGTGCGCCCAGTTCTTCAAGGCGTTTCTGCATTTCTGCCAGTTGCTCGCGCATTGCCGCCAGATCATCGGCAGAGTTTGCACTGGCGGGTTTGCTGCTGGCTGTTGGCATCTCGCCCATGGCGTTGGCCAGAAACGGGTTGAATGCACCCATGGCTTTCCGGAACAGTTCGGTATTACGGCGCACCTGCTCTTCCATCAGCCGCGTGGTTTGCGCCACTGCTGTCGCAGGGTTGCGGAAGTTTTCCTGCTCCTGCGCAAACGCCGTCATGGATTGTTCCAGATAGGCGGGAATGACCATTTGCATCTGGTCGCCGTAAAACCGGATCAACTGCCGCAGAAATGTTATCGGCATCAGGTTCTGGCCGTTTTTGTTTTCCTGCTCGAAAATGATCTGCGTCAGCACGGAATGGGTGATGTCTTCGCCGGTCTTGGCGTCCTGCACCACAAAATCTTCATTGCCCTTTACCATGGCCGCCAGATTTTCCAGCGTGACGTACATGCTGGTGCCCGTATTATAAAGACGCCGGTTGGCGTATTTCTTGATAACGGTTGTTTCGCTTTTGCGTGCCATTTCACCTCTCCCAAGCCTTGCAAAAATGGCAATATGCGCTCCACCTCTGCGAGCGGATGCTGCACTGCCTCATAACAATCATAAACACGGAAACGCCCGCGATCCAAACCTTTGAACGTCTAACGGTACGATTTATCGTTCAAGACCTTCACAAATGCCTACATCCCGGGTTTGATGGGTGTATGGGAGTTATATTAAGGCCATCTTCTGGCCCTTGAGGAGGAATTTTGATGAGTTCTGGTCACTCTATCGTCATTGTGGGGGCGGCGCGCACGCCGGTTGGCTCATTCAATGGTGCGTTTGCAAATGTTGCGGCGCATGAACTGGGAGCTGTTGCCATTGCTGCGGCGCTTTCACGCGCGGGCGTGGATGCCGCAGAAGTGGACGAAGTGATTCTGGGGCAGATTCTGCAAGCAGGTGAGGGGCAGAACCCGGCCAGGCAGGCTGCAATCAAAGCAGGCTGTACCAAAGAATCAACCGCATGGGCATTGAACCAGCTTTGCGGCTCTGGCTTGCGGGCCGTGGCGCTGGGCATGCAGCAAATTGCCTCAGGTGATGCAAAGATTATTGTTGCTGGTGGACAGGAGTCGATGTCCATGGCACCGCATGCCGCGCATCTGAGAGCCGGTCAGAAGATGGGCGATCTGAAGTTCATCGACACGATGATCAAGGATGGTCTTACAGACGCTTTCCATGGTTACCACATGGGCATCACCGCAGAAAACGTTGCCCGCCACTGGCAGATCAGCCGTGAGGAGCAGGACGCTTTTGCCGTTGCATCGCAAAACAAGGCAGAAGCTGCGCAGACAGCGGGACGTTTCAAAGACGAAATCGTGCCTTTCACCGTGTCGAGCCGCAAGGGTGACATTGTGGTTGCCGATGACGAATATATCAAAGCCGGCACAACGCTGGATAAGGTGCAGAAGCTGCGTCCGGCTTTCGACAAGGAAGGCTCGGTCACCGCAGCCAATGCCAGCGGCATCAATGACGGTGCGGCTGCGCTTGTCTTGATGACAGAGGCTGAAGCCAATCGAAGGGGATTGACGCCAATTGCGCGTATCGCCTCATGGGCAACTGCGGGTGTTGATCCGGCGCTCATGGGCTCCGGGCCCATTCCAGCTTCTCGCAAGGCGCTGGAAAAAGCCGGTTGGACCATCGATGATCTGGATCTGGTGGAAGCCAATGAAGCCTTTGCCGCACAGGCCTGTGCGGTGAACAAGGATTTGGGCTGGAACCCGGACATCGTCAATGTGAACGGTGGCGCAATTGCCATCGGCCACCCCGTCGGCGCGTCCGGTGCACGCATTGCCAACACTCTGTTGTTTGAAATGCGCCGCAGGCAGGCGAAAAAAGGTCTGGCCACTTTGTGCATTGGCGGTGGCATGGGCGTCGCCATGTGTTTTGAAACGCTGTAACCAGCTCAGCGAAGAGTGAGGCGGCCTTTCGGGTCGCCTCTCAAAATGCCGCATATTTGCACAAACAGGCATACCGCATTCACGGAAATGAGCTAAAGCTCTGAGAAAAGTCTTCTAGCAAAGACAGCTACTGCTAATGGGAGGGGTGCCATGCAAAGAACTGCAATCGTAACCGGGGGTTCACGCGGAATTGGAGCGGCCATTTCCAGGGCGCTTGCTGACGCTGGCTACAGGGTTGCGGCAAGCTATGCCGGAAACGATAAGGCCGCGCAGGAATTTCGTGATGAAACGGGAATTCCCGTGTTTCGATGGGACGTGGGCAATTACGAGGCATGTGCGCAGGGAATTGCTGCAGTGTCAGAGGCCTTGGGGCCGGTTGATATTCTGGTCAACAATGCGGGAATTACCCGGGACGTCATGTTTCACAAGATGACTCCAGAGCAGTGGAACGATGTGATTTCCACCAATCTGACAGGTGTTTTCAACATGAGCAGGCTGGTGTGGGAAGGCATGCGTGAGCGCGGCTTTGGCCGGATCATCAATATATCTTCCATCAACGGCCAGAAAGGGCAGGCGGGGCAGGTGAACTATTCTGCCGCGAAAGCCGGGGATCTGGGTTTCACGCGTGCGTTGGCGCAGGAGGGTGCCAAAAAGGGCATCACCGTAAACGCGATTTGCCCGGGTTATATTGCCACCGAAATGGTGCAAGCCATTGCAGAGGATGTTCTGCAGAAGCATATTCTGCCGCAAATTCCCGTTGGGCGGCTGGGCCAGCCCGAAGAGGTTGCTCGTGCAGTTGTGTTTCTTGCGTCAGAGGAAGCCGGGTTCGTTACCGGATCAACGCTGAGCCTGAATGGGGGACAATATTTTGGGTAAAGCATTGCCCTGTCGTTGAAACGGTCACGTTTCAACGACAGGACAATGCGATATTCAAGACAGTCTGACATTTTCCGATGTTTCAGACGGTCATAGAATCGCGTGAGACGGACTAAGGAAAACTATTGCGATGTGTGACGGGCAAAAACCACAAGTGTTTTGCCCGTTTCATCTGTCAGTTCCAGCTTGTCCGCAGCGGTCAGTTGCCAGCCAGCGGCTTGAGACAGCGCATTGTGGAACTTGTTTTCCTGATTCATCACCGCTTCGGGACAGGCCATTTTTGTGCCCGCCAGAGGACCGAATTCGATCGTGGTTTCCGTTACTGTAACAGTACCGGTAAAGCGATTGCAGCCACCAGAGCCGGTGGCCCTGCCATCATCCGACAGGTTCAGTGTGGTCTGGACAGTGTCCACCACTCCCGCCGTACCAATATCCTCTGCGAGCCATGTGCCATAAGGTGCGGCAAATGGTTCGTCAGAAAAGGCTGGAAGGGCCAGAAGAGTGCCAAGCAGGGTCAGTGTTGCAACGGTGCGTTTCATATCAATGACCTGCGGTCGGATGCGCCGGAGTGGAGACAAGACGATATTGCTGCCGTCTGCCGATGATCATCAGCGGCACGCTGGCAAAAGACAGCACCAGCGAGCCGGCGGTGAACAACCCGATAAGGGGGTTTCCTTCCACGGCAGTGGTGTAAAAAAGCTGGTAAAGTTCGTAGAGAAACACCGGCGGGCAGAACGTGAACAGCAACGCCCCCACATAACCGAGCGTGCGAAACCGGGTTGTCACAAGTGTTTCGCTGGTAATTGCGTTGGTCATTAAGCTCTCTCGCCCCGCTGTGATTGTGCGCTATTTTACCCTTGAAGCTTGCGCCAGCCAAAATGTTCCGAAAAGCCTTCGTAACAGAGGAAAATAAAATGCGCACATTGATAGCGGTGACGTTGATAGCCCTTTCTCTAACTGCCTGTACGGCAGGCGGCGGAGCGACCGTTTACAACGGAGCTTTCTCCACCGGCCCGCTACCGGGCGAAAGCCGCTGCGACAATTATGCCCGGCAGACATACTGGAATGCCATGGAAGATCGCTACGACCCGGAAGACGGCTTTCTTTCCTCTGCAATGAACGAACCTGGCGCACAGCGTGCGGCGGATATTGCCTATCAACGCTGCCTGCAAGGCAGGCTGAATTGATCAGTTCATCAGCCAGCCAATCAGAGGTGGCAGAATAACCGCCGTGATCAGAGCGTTGAGGCCCATTGCGATGCCGGCGAAAGCACCTGCCACGGAATTGACCGTAAAGGCGCGGGCCGTGCCGATGCCATGCGCGGCAAGGCCAACGGCAAAGCCTCGCGCCGCGTAGTTTTTAATCCGCATCGCATTCATCATAGGCGTAATCATCAATGCGCCGATGACGCCGGTCAGCACGCAGAATGCAGCAGTCAATGCCGGCTGCCCGCCTATCTGCTGCGAAATGCCCATGGCAACGGGGGCAGTTGCGGATTTGGGCGCAAGCGACAGAATGGCAGTTTGCGGCAGGTCGAACCAGCCAGCGATAATGACGGTTGACGCTATGGCCACAATGGAGCCGGCGATGAGTGAAACGCCCAAAGGCAGAAGATTGCGCAGGATGAGGTGGCGTGCGCGGTAGAGCGGGATGGCCAGCGCGACAGTGGCGGGACCCAGCAGAAAATGCACGAACTGAGCACCGGTAAAATATGTGCGGTAATCTGTCGCGGTTAGATGAAGCACAGTGCCGATGATGATGATGGACAGCAGCACCGGATTGGCAAGAGGGTGCCGCCCGGTTTTAACGGCGATGGCATCCGCTGCCAGCCATGCCAGTACGGTCACCGTTAACCAGAGCAAGGGTGACGTCGAAAGATAGGCCCATAGCTGGAAAGGAGTGTTGACCTCAGTCACTGGCTTTCCCCGCTTTTACCCGTCAGGCGCTCTACACCCAGGAACACCAGAACTGTGACCAGCAAGGTCAGGAAAACCGACGCAACGAGCACGGAAACAAAGCCCGGCGCGTTGGTGGACAATATGCCCAGGTGATCGATCATCCCCACACCGGCTGGCACAAAAAGCAGCCCCAGAATGGCAAGAATCCGATCAGCGATACCCCCGATTGCGCCGCGTTCGCTGGCTGCCAACACGCTTGTTTCTCTTTCGCCGCGCCAGAGAAGCAGCAGAAACAGCAGTGCCAGACCCAGCACAGGGCCGGGAAGTGGCAGGTTCAGCCCACGGCTGATGGCTTCGCCAACAAGTTGGCAAGACAAAAGAACGGCAATTGGTTTGAGCATCGGCAGGCACCGCGAGGGGAAAAACTTGAAATATTGCCAGTTGGCCATCGACCGGTTTCACTGGTCTGATCTGATATGTCTAGGCCGTTGTTCGCGTGAAAGCAAAGCCTGGTGTCAGGGACCGAAAGCCTCAGCCAGCCTGGCCCAGAAACAACGCCTGCTGCGCCTGCGTTTCGCGGCGCAGAAACTCCTGCACCACCCGAATGCGGGGAGCATCTGCCATTTGTTCATGGCAGATCATCCAGTAATCGCGCTGGATGTTCAACTCATCCGGCAGCAGTGCAACCAGCGCATCGTCGCGCCGGGCAATGTAGTGAGGCAGCACCGCGATACCGTAGCCGGCTCGCACGGCGGCAATTTGCGCAATCAGGCTGGAGCTCTGGTAGCTTGCCTTTCTGCCGGGCAGGATTTCACTCAGGTAGTCCAGACCGGGCGCGAAGATCATATCATCAATGTAGCCAGCCAGCGGATGAGCCTTCAGGTCGTCAATCGTTTTTATGCGAGGGTGGCGCACCAGATAGTCGCGCGAGGCATAGATCTGCAATTTGTAACTGACCAGTTTCTCGCAGGCATAGGGTCCACTGGCCGGCGCATGAAGAGCCACGGAAATGTCTGCCTCCCGGCGCGAAAGGGAAACGATCTGTTGCAACGTCATGAATTCCAGAAGCAGGCCCGGATGCCGGGTGGCAAGCTCTGGCAGCAATGGAGACAGGAAAAAGCTGCCAAAACCTTCCGGTGTGGAAAGCCGCACGACACCGCGAAGCATTGATCGGCTGCCGGAGACCGCTTGCAACAGATTTTCAGCGCAAGTTTCCATCTCCCCAGCGCTGGCCAGCAGCCGGGCGCCAAGGCTCGTCAGATTGTAACCACGCGGCGAACGCTCAAACAGGCGCATGGCAAGGGCCTGCTCCAGCCGGTCTATGCGCCGTGAAACCGTGACATGGTTGGTTCGAAGCCTGCGCGCAGCGGCGGACAACTGGCCGGTACGCGCAACTGCCAGAAAATATTGCAGATCATCCCAATCAAACTCGGCCATCGGTCTTCTTCAATGCTGATCGAAACAGATTGGTACAGGTTATTGTACGTATTTGTACAGGCAATGTCCGCAAAATGCTGTTTGTCGTGTATCTGTCGAATGTTAGCGTTCAAGACAACGGAGCAAAACGGGCGGCATCTTGATGGTTGATGAGTTTGATTACATCGTCATTGGCGGTGGAACCGCTGGGTGTACGCTGGCAAATCGGCTTTCCGTATCGGCTGACAAAAGGGTTTTGCTGCTCGAAGCAGGCAAGCGCGACAATTATCCGTGGGTCCACATACCCGTTGGCTATCTCTACTGTATCGGCAATCCGCGAACGGACTGGTGCTTTACAACCGAACCGGAACCGGGGTTGAACGGGCGGTCGCTGGGCTACCCCAGGGGCAAGGTTCTGGGCGGGTGCTCTTCCATCAACGGCATGATCTACATGCGCGGGCAGGCGCAGGATTATGACATGTGGCAGCAGATGGGCTGTGACGGCTGGGGCTGGGATGATGTGCTGCCGCTGTTTCGCGCCAGCGAAGACTATTACGCCGGGGCCGACGAAATGCACGGAGCCGGCGGCGAGTGGCGGGTGGAAGTGGCCCGCTTGCGCTGGGACATTCTGGATGCTTTTCGCGATGCTGCCGAGCAATACGGTATTGCCAGAATTGAAGATTTCAATCGCGGCGACAATGAAGGGTCATCCTATTTCAAGGTGAACCAGAAACGCGGTGTGCGCTGGAACACGGTGAAGGCGTTTTTGAAACCTGCATTGGCGCGCCGCAACCTGACGGTGCGAACAGAAGCGCATGTAAAGCGGCTGATTGTTGAAGAAGGGCGTGTAACCGGCGTTGAGTTTCAGGCGGAAGGCCGTTTGCAGACAGTTCGATGCCGGGGCGAGGTGGTATTGAGTGCAGGGGCCATTGGGTCGCCACAAATTCTGGAGCTGTCCGGCATTGGTCGCGGTTCGGTGTTGCAGGATGCGGGCATTGATCTTGTGCTGGAGCGGCCGGAGGTGGGTGAAAATCTGCAGGATCACCTGCAGTTGCGGTGCGCCTATAAGGTCAATGGCATCAGGACGCTGAACGAAAGGGCCAACTCTCTAACTGGCAAGGCGATGATCGGGCTTGAATATTTCCTTTCCCGCTCCGGTCCTATGTCCATGGCGCCAAGCCAGCTTGGCCTGTTCACCCGGTCTGACCCGGCTTATGCAACCGCAAATTTGCAATATCACGTACAGCCACTGAGTTTGGAAAGGTTCGGCGAAAAGGTGCATGCATTCCCGGCCTTCACCGCCAGCGTGTGCAATTTGCGGCCGGAAAGTCGGGGCAATGTGCATGTGCGCTCGCCCCATTTCCACGATGCACCCGCCATTCGGCCCAACTATCTATCCGCAGAGGCGGATCGCCGCGTTGCAGCGGATGCCATTCGCATCACCCGCAACATTGTAGCGCAACCGGCACTTGCACGTTACTTGCCGGAGGAGTTCAAGCCGGGGCCATCTTTTCAGACACAGGAAGAACTGGAGCGCGTTGCAGGAGATATCGGCACAACGATTTTCCATCCGGTTGGCACCTGCCGGATGGGGGCAGACCTTGGGTCTGTCGTCGATCCGCAATTGCGGGTGCGTGGCATAAAAGGCCTGCGTGTGGCCGACGCATCCATCATGCCGACCATCACCTCCGGCAATACAAATTCGCCAACAATCATGATTGCAGAAAAGGCCGCCCGGATGATGCTGGCCAGTGGTGCGGCCTGATCTGCATGCAATCAACTGGCGAGGAATGATCGGTTTGCATCACGGATTTTTGCCGCAGCCTCGTCATAGACAAATGGCAGGAATGCATAACGGCGGCCGCTGGTGACTTTGGAAACCGCGTGAAGCAATGAACACGAAAACACCACCGCTGTGCCGGGCGGCGCTTTGAAACCGCGTGGACCATATTCGGGGAAGCTGACCTCTCCCCCCTCAAAGTCGGCATTCAGGTTGATGGATATGGCAAAGCGCCGATGCGCGGTGCCTTTTGTCGTGTTGTCGCGGTGGGGGGTGAAATGCCCGCCGGTTACCGAGTCATAACAACCGACGAGATAGCGCTCCATCCGCGTGACGTTGAACTGATGCACTTTCTGAATTTCCGGCACGACGCGGCGGGCAATTCTGGCCTTGGCCATTTTAACGTCGTCTTCATTTTCCAGATTGTAATCCGAGCGGCGCTTGTAGTTGAAATCCATAACCGGCACCGTGCGGCCCTCAATGTCACGCATGACGCCGGATTCCTCGCCGCCATTATTGTCATAGAGGCTGATCAGATGCCGGCAGAATTCAGCCTCAAATACGTTGGGAATGACCAGAACCGGCACCGGTACCTCAATGCCGGCAAAATGTGTGCTCGGGGGTAGGTTGCGCACAAATCTGGCCAGCTCTTCGCGCTCTGAGCCGTCAGGCTGGAAAGGCAAGACTTTCATGATGCGCAAAGTCGGGTCCAGCACAAACCAGTGCGGGCGCAGGGAAAGTTCGCCTTCCAACGGCACAACCCCGTACAGTCCGCTGACGCGACGATCAAAGTCCCAGAACTGCCTGATATCGCGCCGTGCAAAGACTGACCGCTGCTTGTCTTCCGGGTCGATGGAAACGGCAAAGAGACAAATGTCTCCGCTGTCGAGAAGCGCACGATTTCTGTCGATAAAGTCCAGTGCGGCGGCGGACTCGGCTTGCTCAGATGTGCCGTAAAAGCACATGACAATGTAGCGCCCGGCCGCCTTGTCGAAGTTGAATCCATCCATCAAGCTGGAGTTCTGCTTGAAAAGCGGAGCAGGATCGCCCGGCAAAATGACCTTGAATTTCTGTTCTGCGCTTACGGAAGTCTGGTTCATGAAGTCCTCAAAAATTGCCGGATAGGATCAGTTATCCCAATAAATAACAAAATATATCATTTAACATAATGTGGCATTTTATGGCTTGGCAAGAGGGTAATTTGGCAATGCAGGTCGCAATTGTGTTACAGAATTGGCTCTGGACTTAAGCAATCGATACAATCGGGGCCGCTATCTCATGCGATTTCAAACCTTTTTCATTCTGGCAATTGGTTTTGCAGGCGTGACGCAGCCTGTGCTGGCGCAGGATTGTTCTTCGCTGGATCAGGCCGGTATGAACCAGTGCGCTGGTGAATCATATGCAAAAGCCGATAGTGAACTGAACGCGCAATATCGGGAACTTCGCCAGCGCCTGAGTGGAGATAAGGAAGGCTTGGGCCGGCTGACAACAGCACAGCGCAACTGGATTGCCTTCCGGGATGCCGAATGCGATTTCGCCACTGCTGGCGTGGCAGGCGGAAGCATATTTCCAACCGTTCAAGCCAATTGTCTGGAAACAATCACCCGCAGTCGCATAGATGATTTCAACACCTATCTCACGTGTGAGGAAGGTGACCTTTCCTGCCCGGTGCCGCCAGCGGGCTAGCCGTAACGCACACCAGACAGACAAGCTTGCCAGAATTCAAATATGTGATATATATATAAATATAAGTTATAGTTTATATCAGTTTTTATCGTGAAAAAGCATAGCATTTTCAGAGAGGTCGCGTTCATGGACAGCGAAGACCTTGGCAGGTTTGAATTTCGCCCACTCTATCGGCAGGTCCGCGACAAGCTTATCCGCCAACTGGCTGATGGCGTTTGGGCGCCGGGTGATATTTTGCCGAGTGAGGTGCACCTTGCCGCAGAGCTGGGTGTCAGTCAGGGTACCATTCGCAAAGCGCTGGACGTTTTGGCCAGCGAAAAAATGGTGGTGCGAAGGCAAGGGCGGGGCACTTTTGTTGCCAGCCACGATGAAGAACATGGCATGTTTCAGTTTTTCAAAGTGGTGCCGGACGCAGGGCCAAGAACAATTCCGCGCTGTGTTGTCAATTCCATTACCCGGCACAGGGCCACGCCGGAGGAACGCGACCTGCTGCATCTGACAGATGCCAGCTATGTCATGCGCATTGCCCGTGTGCGCTGGATGCTGCACAGGCCTGTTATCTACGAGACTATATCCGTGCCTGCCTTACTGTTTCCGGGCCTTGCCGATATGAATTTGCCAGACAATATTTATGGTTTCTATGCCGCGAAATTCAGTGTTTCCGTTGCTCGCTCGCAGGAACGACTGAAAGCGGTGGCGGCCGGCGCGCGCGAGGCGGGTGAATTGAACGTGGCGGTGGGCCATCCGCTTCTGGCCATGCGTCGCCTGGCATATTCGGTTGACAATGTGCCGGTGGAAACAAGACTGAGCTTCTGCCTGACGGATGGTGTTCACTATCTGGCAGAGCATTGATGAAGGCTTTAACGCAGGTTCTCTTCGATGGTGTTGTAGCAGATCTCAATATTGCCAATGCTTGACTTGCCAAGTTGCTCCCACGTTCCGTTCTGAAAATCGTAGTGAACCTGCAGGCACTCGTTCGTGTCGAAGCTTGCATATTGAGCGATCAGAAGCCGGCTATCCAGCTGAAACACTGTTTGCAGATAGGAATAGTCCTCGCCACTCAGTGGAAAGGCGAACACCTGACCAGTGCGGTTGTTCGCCACAAAAGACATTGAGCAACCGGTGCCACATCCGGCCGATACGAAGCTGTATTCGCCGGCGAAGTTTGGTCCTTCTTCCATTCCCTCGCGAATGCGGGTTCTGAAATCCACAAAGTCTTTGTCGCGTGTTTTGAAGTCGGGCATGGCGGATTTGCCCTCAAAAACACTGGCCACTGGAAAGTCCGCCGCGGCAGGAAGCGGTTGCTGCGCTTGTGCAGTGACGCTGAACAACAGGAGAAATACTGAAACCACCAGATTTTGCATGGCCATCCTGACGCGATGATGCAGTTTGTTCTGAGAACTATACGCAGATCCAGCCGGATTTCACTGGTTTTGGTGTTGAACGCAACCGGTTCGACTGACTTTCACTTCGGGCCTGGTCTGGGCGGGGAGTCTTGCTCCCGGAACCAAGGTTTGCCTCTCACGTTAGGTTTTTGCACTTTCCGCAAACCATAAAGGCTTCCAAATGGCTGAGCGCCCTTCAATGCAGGATCCACGCACGCAATATCCGGCACCGCCTTTTGCCAGGCAGCGCCAACAGATGCCGGGCGTGGCTGGGGAAATGAAGCCCAGGCCTGACCATGGAGAAGACAGCTATGTTGGATCAGGCAAGCTTGCAGGTCGCAAAGCGTTGATCACCGGTGGAGATTCCGGAATTGGGCGTGCCGCGGCAATTGCCTTTGCCAGAGAGGGTGCGGACGTTGCCATATCCTACCTTCCGGAAGAGGAAGCGGATGCGCGGGAAGTCATCGAGTTGATTGAAGCGGCAGGCCACAAGGCTGTAGCTCTGCCGGGTGACATACAGGAGGAAGCCTGGTGCCGGAAACTGGTGGAAACCACTGTTGAAGAACTGGGTGGACTGGACATTCTTGTCATCAATGCCGGTCGTCAACAGTACCGAAATGACATTTCGGAACTCTCTACCGAGGATTTCGACAGGACGATGAAAACAAATCTTTATGCCATGCACTGGATTGCGCAGGCGGCAGTGCCGCATATGCCTGCCGGCGCCTCCGTCATCACAACCGCATCCATTCAGGCCTACCAGCCCTCCGATATTCTGCTGGACTATGCCACGACGAAGGCGGGAATTGTTGCCTATACCAAAGCCTTGGCCAAGCAGTTGATTGAAAAAGGCATCAGGGCAAATGTTGTGGCGCCCGGGCCAGTGTGGACTGTGCTGCAACCAAGCGGCGGTCAACCTGATGAGAAGGTTGAGAATTTTGGCAAGGACAGTGATTTTGGCCGGCCTGGACAGCCGGTTGAGCTGGCTCCGGTCTATGTATTGCTTGCCTCTCAGGATGGCAGCTTCATCAATGGCGAAGTCTATGGGTTAACCGGTGGAAAAGGCGTGGCCTGATCCTGTTTGGTTGCGGGTGGTGTTATGGTTTCGCGAGCTTTCTGGAAGGGTTATCTGAAACTTTCTCTGGTGACATGCCGCGTCGTGATGACGCCCGCGACCAGTGAGACCGAAAAGGTGAGGTTTCACACGCTGAATGCCAAAACTGGCAATCGCGTCGCCAGCCAGTATGTGGACGCGGTGACGGGTAAGGCCGTTAAAGACAATGATGAGGCAAAGGGCTATCCACGCGGCGATGACGACTATGTGCTGCTGGAGGATGAGGAGCTGGACGCGGTGGCGCTGGAAAGCACTCGCACAATCGACATAGACATGTTCGTACCCGCCGACAGCATTGGCTGGATCTGGTATGACAAGCCGCATTTTCTGGCTCCCGATGACAAGCTTGGCGAGGAAGCCTTTGCCGTTATCCGCGAGGCGATGCAGGCCACCGGCACAGTGGGAGTTGCAAGGCTGGTGCTGTACCGGCGAGAGCGCGCTGTCATGCTGGAACCGCGGGAAAAGGGCATTGTTTTATGGACGTTGCATTATGGCGATGAGGTTCGGGATGAAAGCAATTATTTCGCCGATGTCGGCAAGGAGAAGCTGGACCCGGCTTTGATGAAACTGGTGGGGCGATTGATAGATGAACGAACCGCACCCTGGGACCCCGCCACGCTGGATGACCCCGTGCAGAAAAATCTTCTGAAGCTGATCACCAGCCGCAAGAAAAAGCGCAAACCAACCACAACCAAGCCTGAAGCGCCTCACGACGCACCGGCTGGTAATGTGGTGAATATTATGGACGCGTTGAAAAAGAGCCTGGCCAACGAACGCAAAGGCAGCAAGTAAGTCTGGACCGTTGCCGGGTTGAACGGTCTATCGGGCTTTGCGTTTGCCGAGCGGTGCAGCGGCCGCCCAGAAGTCTTGCCATGGGTCTGCCGTCAGACCATCCAGGCGGACCGGCAGTGTCAGTACGGTGAAATAATCCGGGCCGATATCGCTGGAAAGCTCTTCCCAGTTGATTGGAGTGGAAACGGCAGCGCCGGGCCTTGCGCGGGTGGAATATGCGGCAACGGCGGTGGAGCCCCGCTGGTTGCGCAGATAATCAATGAACACTTTTCCCCGCCGCTTTGCCTTGCTGATGGTCGAGATGTACCGGTCCGGGCTGTCTGCGGCCATTGCATCGGCCAGCCCCTTTGCAAATGTCTTGACCTCCTGCCAGTCGTTCTTTTTTGCCAGCGGTGCTACAACGTGCAAGCCTTTACCACCGGAGGTTTTGACAAAGGCTGAAAGACCACTGGCCTCAAGTCGTTGCTGAATTTCCTTTGCGGCATCCATCACCGCAGGCCATGACACGTTGTCACCGGGGTCAATGTCCATTGTCAGCATGTCAGGGTGGTCCCAATCCGTTATCGGCGCGCCCCACGGATGTATTTCCAGCACGGCGGATTGAACCAGCGCCAACAGCCCATCCAGATTGGAAATGGCAATGAACGGGTTGCCGCCGGGCTCGGCCGGGTCGTTGACCAGAGTTATGTGGCTGCTGATCCCTTTCCATGCATGTTTCTGAAAAAATTTCTCGCCTCCTATGCCATTCGGACAGCGCAGCAATGCCAATGGCCGCCCGGATACGTAAGGCGCGATATGCTGCCAGATCTGGCTGTAATAATCTGCCAGACCCTCTTTGGTCACGCCGTCATCTGGCCAGTAGAGTCTGTCAGGATGGGTGAGTTTGATCGTGCGGCGCGGTGGCTTGGCTTCTTTTGAAGCGGGCAATGTTTCGCGCACAATGTCTTTTGCCGGCTTATCTTCCCGCAATCCGCGAAACGCCGCGTGGCGCAGGTGGCCGTCGGCCGTCCACGCCCTGAATTCCACCTCCGCGACCAGTTCCGGCTTCACAAATTCCACCCGCGAGGCGGCGTCACTGCTCAACTTTTCGGAAAACGGGCTCTTGCTGGTGCCCAGCTTTGCCAGGTCCCGGAAAAGTTGCTCTGCCACCTTGCGGGTGAATCCGGTTCCGACCCTTCCCAGATGTCGCAGCTTCCCGTCTTCAAACACGCCCATGACAAGCGAGCCGATGGCCTTGGCATAGGTTGTTGAGGGCGTGTATCCGCCGATGACAAATTCCTGCCGTGCGGAGCACTTGGATTTGCGCCAGTTTTTGCCACGCCCGGCCAGATAGCGAGAGCTGCGTTGTTTGGAGATGATGCCTTCAAGGCTGAGCCTGCAAGCATGTTGCAGCACCATGGCCCCGCTTTCGTCATAATGCTGGCTGTAACGCAAACGGTCCGGAGCGCCGGCCAGAAGGCTCTCCAGCAATGACTTGCGGTCGGTCAACGGGGTCTGGCAAAGGTCAAGCCCATTCAGATGCATCAGGTCGAAAGCATAAAAAACAAACCGGTCATCGCGGCCGTCGGAAATGTCGGACTGCAGGGCAGAAAAATCCGATGTTCCAGCGCCGGTTTCAACCACCAGCTCGCCATCCAGAATTGCGTTGTCCGCTTCCAGGCTTTTGATCGCATTGACGATGCCCGGGCCAAATTTTGATGTCCAGTCCAAGCCGCTGCGGGTCATGAGGCTGACATTGCCGCCATCAATCCGCGCCTGCAGTCGATAGCCGTCAAATTTGATTTCATGCAGCCACTCCGCTCCAGAGGGCGTCGGATTGCCTGATGCCGCCAGCATGGGGGGTATGAAGTCGGGCAGGGGAGCTTTTCGAGCTTTTGGCACAGTGGGTTTGGCTGCCTGCGGCTTTTTCCTTTTGGCCGTTTCCGGTGACAGGTCCTTGATATCGCGGCCGGTCTTGATCGATTCTGGCCGCTCTCGCAAAATATCCTTGCCGCTTTTAGGGCGGGCGAATTCATCATCGCTTTTGATCAGAAGCCAGTTTTCGCGTTTTTCATCCGGCTTGTTCATGCGCACAAGGTGCCAGCGTCCGTGCAGCTTCTGACCCTGCAATTCAAATTCAAGATGGCCTTTCGCCAGGCCCTTCCCGGCATCGCCAACGGGTATCCACTTGCCGTTATCCCAGACAATGACATCACCGGCGCCGTAATGACCCTTGGGAATTGTCCCTTCAAAATCGCCATAGTCAAGTGGATGGTCCTCCACATGGACAGCAAGCCGCTTTTCACCGGCAATCAGCGACGGGCCTTTTGTCACGGCCCAGCTTTTCAGCACGCCATCCATCTCCAGCCGCAGATCATAATGCAGGCGGGTTGCGTCATGCTTCTGGATAACGAAACTGTCTCCCGACTTCCGGCCTTTTCGACCGCGCGGTTCAGACGTGCCGGAAAAATTTCGCTTCTTGCGATAGGTGTCCAATGCCATGGTCAGCCCGCCTTTCTGCGCGATGCAGCGGGTTTTTTCCTGCCACCACCTGCTTGCGCAGCGCTTTCCCGCAAGGCGGCCATCAGATCAATCACCTTGGCCTCCGGGCGCTTGCCCGCGGGCTTGATCTTGCGCCCTTCCAGCTTGGCTTTGACCAGTTCTGCCAACGCTGCCTCATATCGATCATCGAATTTTGCGGCATCAAATTGCCCGGCCTTGGTCTTGATGATGTGTTTGGCCAGGTCGAGCATTTCCGGCTCAATTGCCTTGTTGCCCATGGTGCTGAAATTCTGCTGCTCCGAGCGGATTTCGTAGTCAAAATTCAGCGTTGTAGCGATCAGTCCGGAGCCTGCTGGCCGAATGAGCAGTCGGCGCAACCGCCGAAAAAGCACTGTGCTGGCAATTGCGGCCACATTCTTTTTCCGCAAGCCTTCGCGGATCAGCGCAAATGTTTCGCCCGCCGCCTTGTCAGCAGGGGCCAGATAGTAGGGTTTATCCAGAAACAGCGTATCGATATTTGCGCATTCGACGAATTCGGACACCGCAAGCGTCTTGTCGGAGTCTGGGACGGTTGCGGCAATTTCCTCATCAGACAGGATGATGTAATCGCCCTTGTGGGCTTCATATCCCTTTGTCTGGTCTTCTGCTGCTACGGGTTTGCCCGTTTCGCTGTCCACAAATTGCCGTTTGACGCGGTTGCCGGTTGCCCGGTTGATTGTGTGAAAGGAAATACGCTCTGATGTGGATGCCGCCGTGTACAGAGCCACCGGACACGTGACCTCGGCAATTTTCAAAAAGCCTTTCCAGTTTGCCCGTGGAGCCACCGTGCACCTCGCTTTTTCCGGCAAAATTGCTGCGGGAACAACGTCAGGTGCTGCGGCAGGGTTCCGCAACCTGAAATGAGTATATTGCAACTTAACGTTGCATGATCGATAAATCAGCCAGTTATACTTTAGTGACCAGTTCGTGCGAGGGCGGCCATGAGTGCTGAAGTGTACGATGAAATGGCCTATGAAGTTTCTGCAGATCAGGCAAAAGCAGAATTGCAGCGATTGCTTTCCGATCCGAGATTTCGGGTTTCGGACCGGCAGCGTGATATTCTCAAATATCTTGCGCAGCGGCAAATGGCGGGCCACCGCGACAGCGTCAAGGCCTATGCCATTGCGCTGGATGTTCTTGGGCGGGCAAACACGTTTGACGCATCTCTTGATCCGATCGTGCGAATTGAAGTGAGCCGCTTGCGCACGGCATTGAGCAGCTATTATTCGGTGTTTGGTCGCGAGTTGGGCATTTCCATTGTTGTGCCGAAGGGCAGCTACATTGCGCAGTTTGCGGCGCAGCCACCCGCCGCTCAGGTTGAAGTCGCTGAAGCCGCGGCGGTTAAAAGCCAGCGCCGCAGGTTTGCTCCGGCAGCATTGCTTGTTCTGGCACTGGCAGGCTCGACTGGCGCTTTTTGGAGCGCGGCGAACCGTCCTGTCATGACCGAAAAACCGTCTGTGATCATTTCCATGTCCTCGCAAGACCCGAAACTTGCTGGAGAGGCCAGCCAGACCAGAGACATGCTGCTGACCGCGCTCACCGGTTTTCAGACGGTGGTGGTTTCCAGAGCTGGCGCTGCGCCCCGCGAAAATGCCCGCACCTATGAAATCGAATTGAAATATTACGATGAGGGGAGCGAGAGAGGCGTCTGGTGGCAGGCTGTGGATGCTGCGAGTGGCGAGCTTCTGAAATCGGGCATGGAGCGGGTTGAGGTGGAGGGGCTTGCGCCTGCCGCCATACGAGCAAGGCTGGCTGGCCAGTTGGCACGCGAAATTGCCTATCGTCAGAGCGCGATCAACCTGAACGAAGTTCAACAGGCGCTGCCCGATGCGCTGGGGAATGCCTGCGTTCTGCGAGCAGAGCAGGCGTTGGCCGGCGGGCTTGCCAGCGAGGTAGCCTCGGCGACGCGCTGTATTGATCGCACATTGGCTGAAAATGCCGATGATGCCGACAATCTTGCACTGAGTGCGCGCACCGGACTGTACAGTTCCAGCGCCGGGAGCAACCTGGCGGCAATGGAGGCGGCGCGCCGTGCCATAATGCTTGCCCCGCTTTCCGACCGCGCGCAAGCCGCCATGATGGCGGCGCAATTTGCTGCGGGCGAAACGCATGCAGCGGTGGAAACCGGCACCAGAGCCATGGCTCTGAACCCGGAAAACCCGGACAACCTTGCAGCATTGAGCTTTGTGCTGTTTTCAGGCGGTCATTGGCAGGCAGCGTCTGATCTGGCGCGCAAGGCCGCATCCATGGCCGACGGGCCAGCGCCGGAGGCAATTCTGGTGCTGGCGCTGGAAGCCTATCGCACCGGACGCTGGTCGGAAGCTTCGTTGCTTGCCGAGAGGGCTGGCAGCGGCAGCGTACTTTTGCGTGCGCTTCGCGTGGCTGCCCTTGGTCAGATGGAGGCAGACGATGCGCCATCCCGTTTGCAGGCCGCCCAGGCCGATATTCCCGATTTTGAAAGCAGCGTTCGCAACGTCCTGGCAACTGCCGGCCTGCCTCCGGCTCTGGTTGAGGGGCTGGAAGTAGGGCTGACCAAAGCGGGTGCAGGTTTTGGCAGACTGGCCAGCATCAAGCCCTGACTGAAAAGCATTTCATCCCGATTATCCTTGCGCAGCAGCACGTTTGACACAACGAAACCCGACATGGCTGGTTGATGTGTCTTCCGGCTCGGCGTGGCGGGCCGCTGGCCGATAGCGCCGGCAGTAGTTTGGTGCGCACAGGTGAGAGCCGCCCTTGAGAACGCGGCGGGGAATTCTGATGGAAGGCTGACGCGGATCATAACTCTGCTCAGCGCTGCTTGTCCGGGGATTCACCGGGATACAGCAGGAATGGCTGGCCGGTTGCGGGTGCTTCATGGACCAATAGTCGCTTGTCCACTCCCACACATTTCCGATCATGTCATAAAGACCATAACCGTTCGGCGAGAAAGATTTAACCGGAGTGGTTCTTTCCTGTCCTTTTGGCTTTGTTGAATGGATTGGAAACGTGCCTTGCCAGGTGTTGGCCATGATACGGCCCTGCGGTGTCAGTTCATCTCCCCAGGCAAATTCCGTATCCTGCCCGCCTCGGGCGGCAAACTCCCACTCCGCCTCTGTGGGCAGCTCCAACCCAGCCCAGTCTGCATAGGCTTTGGCATCCGACCACGCAATATGCACCACGGGGTGGTCCAGCCTGCCGCGCAGATCGCTGAGGCCACCCAGCGGCCTTTTCCAGTTGGCGCCGAATTTGAACGTCCACCATTGCGCAATATCTGTGCCGGACACCGCTTTGGGCTGCACGAACAGCAGCGAGCCGGCGCGCAGCATTTCCGGCAGGGCGCCGGGGTAGTCTGTTGGGTCCGGCGCCTTTTCAGCCATGGTGACATGGCCGGTATTTTTAACAAAATCGGCAAATTTCCGGTTGGTGACCGGTGTCTCATCTATCCAGAAACCATCCACCGTGACCGGGTGGGCTGGAGCTTCTTCCGGATAATGTGCGTCCGATCCCATGACGAAGGTGCCCGCTTCTATCCAGCGCATGCCCTCGACGCGATTTGTGCCAATCTGCGGTTCGTTGGCTGCTAGGCCCATTGTCTACTCCCGATACAGAGCCGGAGGTTTCAGGAAACACAGAATCTTGGTCAGTGCGCAACTCTAAATTTCAGTGCAATGTCGGCGAGCGCTGTGTGGCGGATGGGTTCAATTCGGGCAGAATGCTGGTGCCTGCCACTGCGGCATTCGCTATCCTGGGCCGTGTGATCAGCCTTGCCACGCGCCGCCTGTCAAACGGCTCCTCGCTTTGGTTGAACACGATGCTTTCCAGTTGCTGCACCGGCTCGGCAAGGGCCGGGTTCTCACTGTCTACGTAACCCTTGAGGGTCTGGTAACCTGAAAACGCTGCAAGCTGGTGCAGAGCGTTGTAAGCCGATGGCAAATCCTTATGCAGAATGGCGTGGCGAACCTGTCGCAGGCGGCTCCATCTGGACGATCGAATATGAGCTTTCACACGCTGAAGCCCGTGCATGGCAGCCGTGGGAACAGTTCGCAGCCACCAGCAGGCACCGGCAATTGCAAGTGCAACCCCTATCCATAGCGCAACTTGTCGCCGGTGTTCGAAACTGCCTGCCTGGTTGGGTGAGGTGGCTGGCGCAATGCCCGCTTGTGCTGACGCGGGAGCCACGCCGATCAACGTTGCAGGCAATGTGGCCTCTTTGCTGACCCCGGCAGCCTCATCAAACCATGCATAGCGAATTTCAGGCAGGGTGAACTGGCCACTGTGGGGTGCAATGTAAGACATGGTTTCTGTGCGCTGGCTGGCTGTCTCGCCACGCCCGGATGCAATGCCGTCTGCAATGGTCGGTGGTTGATTGTATTGGTCCAACCCTGTCGCCGTGCCTGTTATAACCGGCGGCATCAGCATTGACTGCGTTTCTTTTGCCGTGACGGTGATGGTTCGCACCAGGGCGTCACCTGCATGAAGGGTTGCCGGGTCATGGTCGAAAGACTGGGTGAGCGTGAGGTCCCGGGCAGAAAACACCATTAAGCCGCCAGCATCTTCCACGGTGAAACTGGCAGGAGCAGTGATGACTTCGGCCTTTGTTGGTGTGCCATCGCTGGAATAGGCGAAAGGAATATGAACAGGCGGTATTGCGAAGGAGCCGGACTGTTGCGGCACCACCGCATAGCGCCGCGCAATGCCGGAATATTGCGCGCCATCAACAGTTTCAACGGTGTTCTGCGCCCGCTCTGCGGGCAATGTCACCAGCGCCCCGGCAATGTTGAACAGTGGAAAGTCCGGGGGTGAAGTGAAAAAGCCCGGCGCATAAACCTCCACGACAAGGTGGATCTGCTGCCCGGGCACAATGGACTTGCCCGCATCCACTGACATTTTTGCAAAAGGCTCAGCCGCCAGCGAGCTCATACCTGTGAGCAGGGCCAACAGTGTCCAGATCGCCCTCATTGGCCTGCCTTTCGCGCTTCGATCGCGAATTTGCGAGCCATCAGGTCAGCAGGGCTTACCTCGATATTCTTCATCCACATATCAGTGGTCTGCTCGGCCATATCCACAGTGCCAGCCTTGCCCTGTTTGCCCTTGTCATCGAACTGCACATTGTCCGGCTTTTCATTCGGGTCGGATGGCTGATCCTCATCATCCTGTTGTTGCTGCAAAAGGCGTTTGGCCAGCGCCAGATTTGCCTCGGCTTCCGGCCAGTTCTGCCGCCCTGCAAGCGCTGTTTCAAACGCAGAAACGCTGTCATCAAACCTGCCAGCGCGCAGCAGCGCGTCGCCCTTGTTGAACCAGCCCGCAGGCGTATTTGTGGGAAAGGTATCTGCCGCCAGGGCGAAATTACCGGCACGATACAGCGCAACGGCTTTCCACAAGGGGTCATGAAACAGTTGGGCCGCTGAAGTGAAGTCTTCGCGCTCGAATGCCAGCCTGCCCTGCTGGTCCGGTGTCAGCCAGATATTCCGCCACTCCGACGCGTGGCTTTGCGCGGGCAGAAACAGTTGCGCGGCCAGGAGCAGAGCCGTGATCCGGACCACCCACCCACGCCGGAAAGACAGCGCCAGAAGCGCCGCCAGCGGCAACAACAGATACCAGCCCTCATCTCGCCAGCGGTCACCATCCGAGGCCGCGGCGCTGGCAAAATTTGTCTGCACCTGCTGGGTGATCCAGCGCACATCCTGCCCATCATCCGTCATGGTGGCCACGGCGGCACCGGTGGAACTCAACCCCTTGAGCGCATCCACATCCAGCCCGCCGGAAACAGTGCCAAAGCCTAGAATTACAGTGCTGCTGTCCAGTGCCTGCGTGGCAGCAGCTTCCACCCCGTCAGTCAGCATAAGCACCGTGCCCGGCGCGCCATCTGCCTGCAAAAGCGCTCTGGCCATTTTTAGCGCTGCAGCCGTGTCCTTGCCGGGGCGCGGCATGAGCCTGGTTGCCAGAGCATCGGTGTAGGATTGAATCAGGTCCGCATCATCCGTCAGCGGCACGACCAGATGGGCGGTTCCAGCATAGGCAATGACCGCCGTTCTAGAGCCGGGCCTGTTGTCCAATATGTCGTGAATTTTCAGCTTGGCGCGTTCCAGCCTGCTGGGGCTGACATCTTTGCTGTCCATATCTGCCGAAAGGTCGATCAGGATAACCAGAGAGGCCGTGTCCGAGACAAAAGGCGGTGGCTCGCGATGCCAGGCCGGTCCTGCCAACCCAACAGCGGCAAGAGCCAGAACAGCGGCCATGCACCATGCAGGCAGCATGCGGCGGCGCTTTGGCGGCTCCACCACCAGCCGGTTCAGAAGATGCGGCGCTATCAGGCCCTTCCATTGATTGCGAATATCGCCGGCGTGGGACGCAAGCCAGATGAAGGCTGGAGGACCAAAAAGCGCGAGCAGCCACCATGGCCGTAAAAAGTGGAAATCCGCCATTATGCCGCTCTCCGTTGGAAGGAGGACCATGCGGCGGAAAGGAAATAATAACCTGCCATCAGAAGAAATGCCGCCGCGAGCGGCCACTGGAAAAGGTCAATGCGCGGACGCCAGGAAAGCACCTTCTGGTTTTCCGGCGTAATGCGGTCAAGCTCGGTGTAGATCGCGGCCAGCGCGGTCTGATCGGCTCCGAAAAAATACTGGCCGCCTGTGCTGCTGGCGATCTGCTGAAGCGTTGCAACATCCACCTTGTTTTCACCCGATGCCTGCGGGTCACCAATTGCCACGGTGTGAACAACGATATTCTTCGCATGAGCGGTTTCTGCCGCCTTTAACGGCGGCATTTTGCTGACAGTGTCATTGCCATCCGTCAGCAGGATCAGCACTTTCTCTGGAACGTTGGTTTTTTCAAACATGCGAATGGCAAGACCCAGAGTGTCGCCCAGGGCGGTTCTGGGGCCGGCAATGCCGGGCAGAAGATCTGCAACCATGGACTGAACTAGACCATGGTCCATTGTGAACGGTGCCAGAGGATAGGGCGCGTCACCAAACGCAATCAGCGCTATCCTGTCGCCGGTGCGTTTTGCGATAAAGTCTGAAACAACCTGCTTCACCGCTTCTACACGCGCCTCTGGCTCACCGCTTGGGGCCGGGAAGTCTTTGGTGTCCATGGATTGCGACAAATCGAGCGCCAGCAGAATATCTCGCTGCGGCTCGGACTTCTCAATCGGCGGCTCCACAAGTTGCGGGCGGGCAAGTGCCAGCACCACCAGACACCATGCCAGCCCCAGCACAACAACCTGCCTCAACGGAGCTTTGGCAACTATTGCGCCTTCACCCGGCTGCACGCCTGCCGCAGCGGCGACCTGGTTGAAGAATGGCAGGCGGATGGAGGCAGAAGGCTGGCGACTGGCGGGCAACAGCCACCAGACCAGCAAAGGCAGGGGAAGCAGCAACAGAAACCATGGCAGTTCAAGCTGATACATGGTGTGTCTCTATCCACCGGCGTGTGGCGGCGGTCAGATCTTCCGCCATTTTGGCGGGCAGCGGCGGAGCGCTGTCGGCTTTCTGATACTCCAGATCTTTCAAAACGTCTTTCAGCGCGTCGCCAGCACTGTCTTTGGATGTGTGGTTCAGGAAGGCAATCCAGTCATCACCGGATAACGAGGCAACATCGGCACGTGGCCATGCTGCCAGCGCCGTGCGTTTGACAAGTTCCGCCAGCCTGAAAGCGTCAGCGCTTAGGGCGGCCGATGCCTGCATATCCGTGCAAATCTCGTCCAACAACCGCAAAGCCTCGCGACGATAGGCATTTTTGCGGTAGTGCCGCACATAGGCGGCAACCGCGATCAACACCGCAATGAACAGGCAAACGGCAACAACAGCCCAGCCCCAGGTTTGCGGCATCCACGAGACCGGTTCAGGCACTATGATATCATGCATGGAGCGCAGGGCGGTTTGCGTTAGCGGATCAAGCCCCGGCTCCATCAGCGCCTCCGCTGCCGCCAGGCGGTTTGCTGCAGCAGACGGCGCAACTGGGGCGCGGTTTCCTCTGCCGCAGAAACCGGCAGCATTGGCAGGCCCAGTTTCTTTTGCCATGCCTGGAATTCGCGGCCTCTTTGCTGTGCAAAACTGTTCACGCCAGTGCGAACGCCGCGCTGTTCAAGCCGGAGCTCTGCCTGAAGGCCTCCACCGCTGACCACCAGATCACCCGACAGCGGCAGCTGCAGCAGAAACGGGTCGTAAATCAGCAGGCAGATGAGGTCATTGCTTGTGGAAAGCTGCAACAGCAGATCGCGTGTTGCTGTGTCATGGCCATCCAGATCACTGACGACCACAATCAGATGGTCGTGATGGGCCATAGCAACAGCCTTGCGCAGCACGTCGTTCAGCAGATCAGCCGCGGGTGGGGCCATATAGGCAGCCGAAAGCGCGATGTTTTTTTCCGCTATCCTGTCGGCAAGGGCAATAACCGCACTCCGACTTCGGTGCGGCCGTAACTCGGTGATATCTCCGTCGCCAAACACGAAACCACCTATGCGATCACCGGAGCCGAAAATACGCCAGGCACACAGCATCGCAGCTTCTGCCGCAGTGACCGACTTCATGCAGCGGCGGCTGCCAAAGAACATGTTGATGCGCTGGTCTACCAGAATGAGGGCGGGGCGTTCCTTTTCCTCATCATAGACCCGCACAAAAGGCTTGCCGGTTCGCGCCGTGACACGCCAGTCGATGGAGCGGATATCATCTCCCGGCAGATAATTTCGCAGTTCTTCAAATGTCAGCCCGCGACCGCGCATGGCGGATGACATTTGGCCCGCAAGCTGCTGGTGGCTTCGGTTCTTCTGCACAAAAGACAAGTCGCGGGCTTGCGCCTCCAGAGCCACAAGCTGCTGGGTGCTGGTGTAAATGCCAATCTCTGGCGTGGCTGCGGGTTTCATGACACCGCAACCAGTTCAACCACGCGGTCAATCACCTGGTTGGCCGTTGTGTTGGCAGCATGCGCCTCATAAGACAAAATCAGGCGATGGCGGAAAACGTCGTGCACCACGGCTTTAACATCATCCGGCGTGACATAATCCCGGCCCTGAAGCCAAGCATGTGCACGCGACACCCGGTCCAGCCCAATCACCCCCCGCGGACTGACCCCGACCTGCAGCAAGCTGGCCAGTTCCTTGTCGTAACGCGCCGGATACCGCGTGGCAAAGACCAGAGCCACAATGTATTTTTCCACCGGTTCGGCCATTGAAACATTGCCGATTTGCGCGCGTGCTTCAAAGATCACCTGCGGGTTCAATCGCTCCTGCGGGTCTGGTTTTTCGGGCTGCTGCGATGCATTTTCCTCGTCCCGGTTCAAACGCATAATGGCTGCCTCGGACGCTTCATCCGGGTAGCCGACCTCGATATGCATAAGAAACCGGTCAAGCTGCGCCTCTGGCAGTTGGTATGTGCCTTCCTGCTCAATCGGGTTTTGCGTTGCCATAACCATGAAAAGCTCTGGCAGTTTGTAGCTTTTGCCGCCGACAGTGACCTGCCGCTCTTCCATGGCTTCCAGCAAGGCCGATTGAACCTTGGCTGGTGCACGGTTGATTTCATCCGCCAGGATCAGATTGGCAAATATCGGCCCCTGCTGAAACTGGAACGCGCTCTTGCTCCCATCTGAAACATAGATATCCGACCCGGTGATATCTGCCGGCAGCAGGTCTGGCGTAAACTGCACGCGTGACAAGCTGGAATCCAGATTCTTGGCCAGACTTTTGATCGCCCGTGTTTTGGCAAGGCCGGGCAGGCCCTCCACCAGCAAATGGCCATTGGCCATGAGGCCCAGCAGCAGCCGCTCCACCATGGTGTCCTGACCAATGATGGATTGGCCAATGCGCTGGCCAAGGGCAAGAATAGCGTCTCGTGCTGTCATGACTCTGCTTTCAGGCAGGGGAAGTGAAGGCGCCGGATGGCGCCTTCAAGCGAGGCGCAACTACTCGATCCCGCGATCCTTGAAGGATTGATCGATCGCCTTGTCCACCTGCTCACGAACGCCTTGAATGTTGAAGCTGGCATTGCGTTGGCTGGGCGGATATTCGACGAAAGTTTCGAGAAATTCTGTGGCTTTCAACTGGCCTTTGACCAGCAAAAAGTCATTGCGCACCAACCAGTCATTATATTGATCGGACACTATGTCGGCCCGCTCATAAGGGTCCATACGCAAGTTGAACAGTTTCGGAATGCGCCAGGTTACCAGCGGTGTTTGCCAGACTGCAAACCCGCCGGGAGCCGGCTGTTCGCTGAACACCACCTTCCAGTCATCATAGCGCGTTGCCACCAGATCACCGTCATCATCAAAGTAGAAGAACTGATTGCGCGCGCTTTTGTCGGTCTTGCCAGTCAGGTAATCCAGCTGGTTATAGCCATCCAGGTGGTTCTTGAATGTTGTTGTGCTGCCATCCGGTTGCCATCCGGTGAGCAACCTTTCCTTCACATCCGCATCACCCGCTGCGGCCAGCAATGTGGGAAACCAGTCCAGACCCGAAATCATTTCGTTTGAAATCTGATCCGCTTCGATATGACCCGGCCAGCGTATCATGGCAGGTACGCGAAAAGCACCTTCCCAGTTGGTGTCTTTTTCGCTGCGAAATGGCGTGGTGGCAGCGTCTGGCCATGACCATTGGTTGGGCCCGTTGTCTGTGGTGTAAATGACGATGGTGTTATCCGCTATGTTCAGATCATCCAGTGTTTTCAGAAGCTGGCCGACATGGCCATCATGCTCAATCATGCCATCGGCATATTCATTGTAAGGCACGCCGCTCTGCCCGCGATGTTCGGGGCGAACATGGGTGAATGCGTGCATTCGTGTTGTGTTCATCCAGGTGAAAAACGGCTTGTCCTGCTCCACCTGTCGCTTGATGAAATCAATCGCGGCGTTGGTGGTTTCGTCATCGATTGTTTCCATGCGCTTGATTGTCAGCGGTCCGGTGTCTTCAATCTGCCCATCTGCGGATGCTTTCACCACGCCGCGTGGCGAATAGACTTTCAGAAACTCCGCATCATCCTTTGGCCATGCCGGTGCTTCCGGCTCTTCTTCGGCGTTCAGGTGATAAAGATTACCGAAAAATTCATCAAAGCCGTGGTTGGTTGGCAAATACTCATCCTTGTCCCCAAGATGGTTCTTGCCGAATTGGCCGGTGGCGTAGCCAAGCGGTTTCAGCGCTTGCGCAATGGTAATATCGCCCGCCTGCAAACCCACTGGTGCGCCAGGTGCACCAACCTTGCAAAGGCCGGTTCGCAAACATGTCTGCCCGGTTATGAAGGTTGAGCGCCCGGCTGTGCAGGAATTTTCACCGTAATAATCGGTAAAAATTATTCCCTCATTTGCAATGCGGTCAATATTGGGCGTTCGATACCCAACCAGGCCCATGGAATAGGCGCTAATATTGGTCTGGCCGATATCATCGCCAAAAATGACGAGAATATTCGGCGGTGCGGTTTGCGCTGGTGTGGCGGGGGGCGTTGCGGGCTGTTGGGCACTGGCCGGTGAGAGAAACGTGGATGCCGAAAGCGCCGTAGCGAGCGCAATGGTTGCGCAGAGAAGTTTTCTATGAGGAAGGGGCTTCATGGCCGCCTCCTCGAAATTCGAGCGTCCATGCTTTCAGTCTCCCTTTTTCACTGAGCAAGGGAGACAGTTGAACTTTGTGCATTGTTGCGGAAGTACGCAACTGTAAATGCACTGTTTCGTTACGTAAATTCGCCGCAAAAAAGCCGGGCGGTGACCGGCATAGCCACCGCACGGCTGACCGCCAATTTCACCGATTTTTGTCGATGAACTCCATAACATCTTCAGCGGCTTTCTGCGGCTCCTGAAATGCTATGCCGTGGCCGGTGTTCTCGTAAATCTTCAGCGTGCAGTTCGGCATCAGTTTCTGGATACGCTCCTGCTGCTCAATCGGGCAGATGCCACCCTTGTCACCGCACAGAAGCTGTGTCGGGGTTTGGATGTGCGGCAACTCCTTTGTCAGATCGGCATCCAACTGCCAGATCCAGTGTCCGACATAGGTGTGGGTTTCAATCTTCTTGCGCTCCGCGCGCTGCCAGGCATGGAAGTTTTCGCTTCCCTTGCCCGGGTCGGTCACCCAGTCTGTGCCGATGATTTCGTAGTATTTTGCCATGCCATATTTGGCGATGGCTGCCGCTGGCGTCTCTTCACCCGCGGCCCAGGCCTTGGCAAAATCTTCCGGAATTTTGACCAGAGGCGACTGGATGCAGGTCAGTGTCTTGATACGATCCGGAAAAAGATAGGCGAAATTGGCACCGGTGATGCCGCCGCTGGAATCTCCAACCCAGTGAATTTTTTCAATTCCAAGCTGGTCCATCAACGACAGGGCATCTTTGGCATAACGACGGCCAACATTGACGCCATCATCTTCCGCCTCGCCCGAAAGCGTGCTGCCAGGAGGCGGTGCGCTGGACAAACCCCGTCCGCGCTGGTCCCAGCGCAGCACTTTGAAACGGCGGCCAAGATAGGGCACCATCGGACCATAGAATTTTTTGTTCAATGTCGAGCCGTGGAGAAGCCCGATGACCTCTTTTCCATCTTCCCACGGGTCGGTGAAATCATCGAGAACATAATCGATGTTGATTCCATCGTCCGTTGTAATCGTTGGCATAGGGACCCTCTTGCTTGGTTGAATGAAACTTTAAGGCGGGTTTGAACTAGATTCCGAATTTGTCGCGGAACCGATAGTAGAAGGCGGCCGTCTGCATGATGGGCAAATGCAGACCACGCAGCGGTATAGGCTCGAAATGGTCATCGGACATGGTGACCATTTCGTTTTTTTCCCCCAGTGCCAACCGCGCAAGGTGTTTGCCAAGCAGGTTGGACAAGGCCACCCCGCGGCCACCATAGCCAAGCGCATAAAACACTTTGTTGCCCAATGCGCCCATATGCGGAAAATGGTCCAGCGTCATGGCAATGTGGCCGGTCCAGTGATGGCGAATTTCAATATCGCGCAACTGAGGAAATGTTTCGCCAAGCTGGGAGTGAAGGAGGTTAAAGAATTTGGGGCTGTCGGTGCCGGTGAAGGAACCGCGCCCGCCGAACAGAAGTCCGCCATCGGGTGTGCGCCGATAGTAGTTCACCAGATTGCGCATATCCGTCACCAGCTCGCCGTTCGGCAATATGGCCGGGCTTAAATCATCCGGCAGCGGCGCGGTGGCAATAACGGCAACCGTCATCGGCAGCACCCGGCGGATGAGCGCGTTGCTCTGTTCCAGCGTGCCGGGATAGGCATTGTTACAGATCAGCACCTTTCGGGCCTGGACGCTGCCGCCTGGCGTGTCCACCCGTATCCAGTCACCCTCACTGGTCAGGGAAGTTGCGGCGGAACCGCCATAAATTTCAACGCCTTTTGCCAGCAATGCCTGACCAAACTGGCGGCTGTAGTCCAGCGGATGCACCCCGGCCGACCTCTTGTCGAGATAGCTGCCGGTGTAGATGCTTGAACCAGTGTGTTCGCGCATTTCATCCGCACTCAACATGCGGGGGCTGTTGTCCTGAACCGAGGATGACAGCCACTCAATGTCTTTCTGCAGTGTTTGAGTGGCCTTGGCGTTGGTTGCGGCGGTTATATGTCCGCAGCGCTGAAACCCGCATTCTAGTTGCAGGGTCTGGACATTCTCCTCCAGCGTATCAACCGCTTCGTGAATCAGTTTGTAAAGTCGCCGTGCCTTTTCTTCGCCCAGACTGGAACTGAGAGTTGACCATGGTTTCTTGTAGCGCAGCACCGCCATGCCGCCATTGCGCCCGCTGGCGCCCCATCCAAGATCGCTGGCCTCCAGCACCACGCAGGATACGCCACGCTGCGACAGTTCCCACGCCGCATTCAGACCGGTAAAGCCCGCACCGATAATAACCGCATCGGTTTGGACACGGCGCTGCAGCGTTGGAAGTGCTGGCACTTCTGTCCCGGTTGCAGTCCAGACAGATTGTGGATGCTGGAAAGCGGGATTGTCTGATTCTGACACACGCATTGCTGCCACTGATTACTCCCGCCTTTTTCAATGTCCGTTTCACAATGTCCGGTGTTGATCCCGGTGACGATGAAACCATCCGTGTATCGAATATCGATAGCATTGCGTCGGACATCGATAACGTGTCACATTGTTCGTGTCGTCGCAAGTGCTGTAAGGTTGGTGCGCCGGCAGACAGTTGGAACGGTGGCGACTGCACAACGCAGCGTTGGAGTTAAGAGGCAAAGGTCATGGTCGAAATTGGTGTGGATATCGGCGGCACGTTCACCGATGTCGTCTGCCGACATGCAAATGGCACCCTGAATGTTATGAAAGTGCCGACCAGCCGGGCGGACCCGAGTTTGGCAGTTCTGGCTGCAGTGGCGCAGCTTCGCGACGAGTGGGCGGTTGCACCGCAAGACATTGCCCGTTTCGTTCACGGTACAACCGTTGCTACCAATGCGGTGCTGGAAAGGCGCGGCCCTAAAACCGGACTGATCACCACCAGCGGTTTCCGCGATATTCTTGAGATCGGCAGGCAGGTTCGCTCCACCGTTTACAAGGTGCTTTTGCAGCCGGAAGAACCGGTGTTTCTGTCTCCGGGTGCGCTGCGCATGGAAGTGCCAGAGCGCATTTCGGCGCAAGGTGAGGTTGTGACCCCGCTGGATGAGGCCGCAGTGCTGGCCGCAGCAGACGAACTGGTCGAAAAAGGCGTGCGCGGCATTGCGATCTGTTTTCTGTTTTCCTTTCTGGACTCACGGCATGAAGAGCGGGCCGCAGAGTTGATACGCCAGCGTTATCCGGACCTGCATCTGTCGCTTTCCAGCCAGGTTGACCCGGCTTTCCGCGAATATGAACGCACGGTGGTGACCGCGCTGGACGCCTATATCAAGCCGGTGGTGGATGACTATCTGACCCATCTGCGTGATGGGTTGAAGGTCGGCGGCGTGGAAGCGCCATTGCGCATCATGCAATCGCGCGGCGGCATTGCCATGAGCCATGTTGCGCAGCAAACGCCGGTGCGGCTGTTTCTGTCCGGCCCGGCGGCGGGTGTCATTGGTGCGCAGAACACCGGCTCGATGGATGGAATTTCCGACCTGATCAGCGTTGATATCGGCGGCACCAGCTCTGACATTTCCCTGATCCGCCAGGGACGCCCGCTTGTACGCCCGGAAGGGCTGGTGGCGGGGTATCAGGTGCGAGTGCCGATGGTGGACGTGAACGCCATTGGCGCCGGCGGTGGCAGCCTTGCCTGGCTGGATGGTGCAGGCGGGTTGCGTGTCGGCCCGCATTCAGCAGGCTCCGAGCCCGGCCCCGCCTGCTATGGCAGAGGCGGCACACAGCCCACGGTTTCAGATGCTTCGGTTGTTCTGGGTTACATAGACCCGGCTTATTTTGCCGGTGGGCGCTTCAGCCTGAACCCTGCACTTGCACATGCGGCGATTGAGGAAAAAATTGCCCTTCCGCTCGGGATATCCACGCGGGAAGCCGCCTTGGGAATACACCGGGTTGTCAGCGCACAAATGGCAGAGGGCATTCGTCTCGTCTCCATTCGTCAGGGCTTTGATCCGCGCGAATTCACGCTTCTGCCACTTGGTGGCAATGGCGGTATTCATGCCTGCGCCCTTGCAGCAGAGCTGAGCATCGGCCGGGTTCTTCTGGCGCGCCATCCCGGCGTTCTCTCTGCCATCGGGCTGTTGTCCGCCCAGACCGAGCACGCAGTTTCCACAGCCTATGGTGCGCCGCTGGACAAGCTGTCGGTTGACGATCTTGGCACGGTTGTGAGCGAGCTTGATGCACGCTGTATGGAACTGATGCGGCAGGAGCAGCTAGGCGCGGCTGAGACCGATGTGAGCTATTATGCCGACATCTGCTATATGGGGCAGTCGCACTATCTTGAAGTGCCATTTGCGCTGGATGGCGCTGTTGCCGATGCGCTGTATCGCGACTTTCGCAGCGAGCATGAACGTGTGCTGGGCCACAGCACCGACTCGCCGGCCCGCATTGTCAATTTGCGGGTTATTCGCCGCAGCCTGCCGGAAAAGGACGTTGCGCCGCCAGCCCGCCAGCCAGGCAACGCCGCAAAGGCTGCCCGGCGCGAAATCTCCCTGATTGGCTACCCGGACCCGCAAATGGCCGATGTTTACAATCGCGACCATCTTGAACCCGGGCAAAAGCTGCACGGCCCCGCAATCATCGAGCAATCTGACTCGACCACAGTGGTTTATCCCGACTGGTCGATTGACGTGCTTGAAAGCGGCAACATCCTCCTCACACGCGATTGAGAAGCTCCCATGACACAATCTGCCAAGCTTGACCCTATTACCGTGGAAGTCGTGCGCAACAAGCTGGAGGGCATCGCCAACGAGATGCAATCCACTTTGCTGCGAGCGTCCTTCTCTCCCATTGTGCGCGAGGGGCTCGACGCTTCTGCCGGGCTTTTCACCGTTGAGGGTGAAACGCTGGCGCAGGCCATTGCCATACCCATCCATCTTTCCACGATGATCCCGGTGCTTGAGGCCATCATCAAGGAGTTTCCGCGTGAAACGATGAAGGAGGGCGACCTCTACCTGATGAATGACCCCTATCTTGGTGGAACGCATCTTCCGGATATCGGCATTGTCATGCCGATTTTTGCTGAAGGGGAACTGGTCGCCTTCAGTTCTTCCATGACCCACCATCAGGATGTCGGCGGCATGGTTGCGGGTTCGGTGCCAACCAATGCCACCAGCATTTACCAGGAAGGATTGCGTCTGCCGCCGCTGAAACTGCGCGATGGCGACAAGTTTGACGAAGGCCTTATCAAGATTCTCAAACTTAACAGCCGTATACCCACAATTTTCATGGGCGATATCCATGCGCAGATATCTTCCTGTGTGGTTGGCGCCAACCGGATCGGTGAACTGGCCAGGACTTATGGAGCGGCACAGGCACGGACAATATTTGCCACGCTTCTGGACCGTTCGGAAATCATGACGCGGGATGCTCTGAAGGCTATTCCAGATGGCACCTATCGTTACGTTGACTACAACGACAATGATGGTCTTGATCTGGACAAGCGCATTCGGATCGAAGTGGCCATAACCATAAAAGACGGAACATTCCACTGTGACTTTACGGGCAGCAACCCGCAGGTCCGTGGCCCTTTCAATGTCGTCAGGTCCGGCTCTCTGGCCGCAGCGTTTTTTGTGGTGCGGGCGATTACGGGCGCAGATATTCCGACAAATGGTGGTTGCCTCCGGCCGGTTACGATGGAAATTCCAAAAGGGAGCATTCTGGACCCGGTGGAGCCCGCCCCGGTTAACGCCCGATCAGCCACCATCAAACGCGTGACCGGGGCCATGCTGGGTGCCATGCGGGAGGCCATGCCGGAAGTTATTGGCGCCGATGCCGCGGGTGAAATGCTGCTGTTGATGTTTGGCGGAGCGCAGGAAGATGGCAAGCCATATGTTGTGGGTGAGTTGATTGCCGGTGGCAGCGGTGCCGGGCCGGAAAGCGACGGCGTGGATGTGATCGAGACAGATGCCACCAACTGCATGAACCTGCCGGTGGAAGCGATTGAGATGGATGCTCCGATTCGCATGCATCGCTGTTCGTTGCGCCAGGATTCGGGTGGCGCAGGCACGCATCGGGGTGGTCTGGGCATTGTGCGCGAATATGAAATTCTCGGCGATGACGTTACGTTCACGCATCGCGGCGAACGGCATTTTGTTGCTGCCTCAGGTGGAGAAGGTGGCTCTTCCGGGCAATGCGCGCGCACAGTCATTTACCGGCAGGATGGCTCGGTTGAGACAGTGCCTTCCAAAATCGTAACTCAGCTGGCGCGCGGCGACAGAATTGTGGTGGAGACCGCGGGCGGTGGCGGTTTTGGTGATCCGGCCCTGCGCGATCCGGCAGCCTTGCAGGAGGATGTTGCCAACGGCAAGGTCAGTTCGCAAGCCGCCGAAAGCCTGTATGCTGTTGACAAAAAGGTTGTGGCGGCGGCATGAGGCAAAGGCCCGATCGCCGCCGCACAACGGGACGCGAACCAATTCAGTGGGGGTGGCACTGTCACCCTTTCCCACAGCAGGCAAGGTGATACGAATTTGCAAAAGAACAAAACGGATCACGTGGACGGTCTCTTCAACCAGTCTCTGGAAAAAGGCCTTGCTGTTCTTCTGGCGTTCAGCCCCGAACGTGAAGCAATGAACCTTTCGGAAATTGCGGTTGGCGCGGGCATCAGCAAAAGTGCCGCGCAACGTTTTGCGCACACGCTGGAAACACTGGGTTATCTGCACAAGGATCCGTCGACCAAGCGCTATTCGCTGACGGTTGCCACTTTGGCGCTTGGCTACCGCTACCTTCTGGTCAACCGGACGATTGAGCGGGCCAATCCGTTTTTGCTGGACCTGAACCGGGCATGCCGCGAAACGGTGAACTATTCCGAGCCGGACGGTGCCGAAATGGTTTATGTCGGCCGGTTCCCCACCAGCCTGACAACACCGGTTCACATGCCTTTGGGCCGAAGACTGCCGATTTTCTGCACTTCGGCTGGCCGGGCCTATTTGTCCTGCCTGCCGGTGGATGAACGGCGCAGCATTCTGCAAAGTTCTGATCGCGTTGCGCACACCCGCAAAACCATAACCGACGTGGAAGCTTTGCTGACACTGTGTCAGGAGGCATCGGAAGAAGGCTATGCTTATGCGGATGGAGAGTTTTACACAGGTGATCTCAATGTCAGTGCACCCGTGTTGCAATCGGGCAGGGTGGTCGGAGCTATCACCATTTCCGCCCCGGCAACGCGCTGGACGATAGAGCGGCTGCGCGAGGAACTGGCACCGATGGTCATGGAAACTGCAAGGCAGGTTTCAACGCAAACACCGGAACTTGATCAACTGGAGCCTTTTCGTCTCGGCTCCGGCAAGGTCTAAGACGCAAAGCCTGTACACAGTTAACTTCCCGAACAGAATTCAACTCGCTTATGAAGAGCCCGAACATGCCGTATCAGTATTGTGTCGTCGGTGGCGGCATCGTTGGACTTGCTACCACGCTGGAACTGTTGCGCCGCGACCCCGGCGCGAAAATCGTGCTGCTGGAAAAGGAGGCCGAGCCGGGCCTGCACCAGACCGGCCACAACAGCGGCGTTATTCATGCGGGCGTTTATTATCAGCCTGGTTCGTTGAAAGCACGGCTGTGTCGGGAAGGAGCAGAGGCAACCAAGCAATTCTGCTCCGAGCACAACATTCCTTTCGAGGTGTGCGGCAAGCTGCTGGTGGCCACCAATGCGCAAGAGCTTGAGCGAATGCACGCTCTGGAGGGACGGGCACGAGAAAACGAAATCGACTTTGATGTTGTGTCTGTGCAGCGTTTGCGAGAGCTGGAACCCAATATCAGCGGGGTCGGTGCAATGCTGGTGCACGCAACCGGCATAGTGGATTATCGCCGCATCTGTCTGGCAATGGCAGCATTGCTGACTGAACGCGGCGTGGAAATTCGCTACAACACCCGCGTTTCAACCATTCGCGAAACCGGACAGAATGTTGATGTCATCACCGATGATGGCGCAACGTTGACGGCCAGCCAGCTTGTCGCCTGCGCCGGGCTGCAATCAGACCGGCTGGCCAAGGCTGCGGGCATGGATGTGACCCACAGAATTGTGCCGTTCCGGGGTGAATACTACACCTTGCCGCAAAGCAAATCCGGTATCGTCCGGCATCTGATTTATCCTATTCCGGATCCGGATCTGCCATTTCTTGGCATTCATCTGACGCGGATGATCGACGGCAGCACCACGGTGGGCCCGAATGCTGTTCTGGGCTTTGCGCGGGAAGGGTATCCCAAAGGCTCCGTCAACGTCAGGGATGTCGTGGATACAGTGCGTTTCGGCGGCTTCTGGAAAATGGCCGCTGCCAATATGCGCTCTGGTGTGACGGAGTTTCGCAATTCAATCGCACGGGCGCGCTATCTGGAAGAATGCCGGAAATTCTGCCCAAGCCTGAAGCTGGAAGACCTGTCTTCACCGGGCGCTGGCATTCGCGCACAGGCAGTGCTGGCGGATGGCACTCTGGTGCATGATTTTCTGTTCCTGCAATCGCCCCGCATGCTGCACGTGTGCAATGCACCGTCGCCGGCCGCTACCTCGGCCATGCCGATTGGCCGCATGATTGTGGACCGGTTGACGGCTTAGTTTGACAGGACAGAGGGCCAGATCAGTTCAGGCCATTGGACGATCATTTGAACAGACTACCGGTCTACGCCTTCCAGTGTGGGAATGGCGTTGAGCAACGAGCGTGAATAAGGGTGGCTGGCAGAGCGGAAGAAATCCTGCGCTGCCGCCTCTTCAATAATCTCGCCCTTCAACATCACACAAACCCTGTCCGCCATATATTCAGCGACCGAAAAATTGTGCGTGATCAGGATGTATGTCAGGCCGAATTCGCGCCGGATATCGGTCAGGAGATTGAGGATCTGGGCCTGCACCGACACATCCAGCGCTGATGTGGGCTCATCACAGATCAGGATTTCGGGCCGGACCATCAATGCCCGGGCAATAGCAATGCGCTGACGCTGGCCGCCGGAAAGCTGTGATGGAAAAGCATCCAGATGCCGCGCCGCCATGCCCACCGCATCCATGGCTTGCAGCATTCGCTTTTCGCCATTGTTGCGGCTTTCGCCATGGACGATCAGCGGCAGGGTCAATATGGATCGAATGGTCTGGCGTGGGTTCAACGTGGAATATGGGTCCTGAAACACTGGCTGCACCACCCGTGCCAGTTCCTTGCGCGAATAGGATGACAGCGCCTTGCCGGCAATGTGCACCGAGCCCGCGGTTACCGGCTGCAAGCCCAGAAGAACCATGGCCAGAGTGGTTTTGCCAGAGCCGGATTCACCAACAATGGAAATGGACTCTCCCTTGCGTGCGGACAGGCTGACATTGTTGAGCGCAACAGCTTTTTGCCGCGAAAACATACCGCCGCTGGAAAACACGCATGTCAGATCCTGCGCTTCGATGACCATGGGGGATGTGTCGGACACGGGGCTGCCTGTCATTGCGGGTCCAATATACATCGATAGAGATGCTCCTTCTGACCGCTTTCTCGCAGCATGATGGGCTGCCTGCAGGCGTTTTGTGCATAGTAGCAGCGGTTCAGAAAGCTGCAGACATTGCCTTTCGCCCCGCTGGGCACAAGACCCGGTATTGTTGTCAGTTTTTGCCCCGGACGCGTCTGGCCGGGTACCAGCAGGCAATCGATGAGCGCCTTGGTGTAAGGATGAGCCGGGCGTCGGATGATATCCTGCGCCGTGCCCTGTTCCACCACTTCGCCGGCATAGAGCACCACCACCCGGTCGGCGATATTGGCCACCACGCCCAGATCGTGAGTGATGAACATCATGCCGATATTGTTCTCGACCTGAAGCTCTTTCAGCAGATGCAGAATCTGGGCCTGAATGGTGACATCCAGCGCGGTTGTCGGTTCATCGGCAATCAGAAAACCGGGTTTGCACATCAGCGCCATGGCAATCATGACACGCTGCCGCAACCCACCCGAGAGCTCATGCGGATATTGCCGCATCCGCTCCGGAGCGTTTTTTATGCCGGTTCGGTCCAGAAGATAGGTTGCCCTGTCGGCGGCATCCTTTTTTGACCCCATGCCATGGCGCAAAAACGCCTCTGTCAACTGCGAGCCGATGGTCAGGCAAGGGTTGAGAGATGTCATCGGCTCTTGAAAAATCATGCCGATATCGCGCCCGCGAACACCGCTCATCGAGCGGTTGGACAGCCGCGACAGGTCCTTGCCATTAACCTGGTACTCATCGCTGGCGCATTTGACAAAGCGCGGCAGCAGAGACATCAGCGCCAGGGCCGTCATGGATTTTCCGCAGCCGGATTCCCCCACAACGCATACGGTTTCGCCCCGGCGCACTGACAGTGAAATGCCACGGACAATCGGAATATCCTCAGCAGGATCGGGTATGGCGATCCGCAGATTTTTGACCGAGAGTGTCTGGCTTTCGAAAGTTTCGACCGCTGTCATGATATCTCGTTCCAATTTGCGTTCATGCCCGTCACACCCGTCCGCCCGTCGTCGTCAAATCGCGCAATGCGTCGCCCAGAAGGTTGATGGCCAAAATCAGCATGAACAGCGCTATGCCCGGAATGGTGATGACCCAGGGTTTGAACAGCATCTGGCTTTTGCCTTCCGCGATCATCAAGCCCCAGGATGGCAAGGGCGGTTGCACGCCAAGACCCAGAAAGGAGAGGGCGGCTTCCAGAAGAATGGCCTGCGCCACTTCCAAGGTGGCAATGACCAGAATGACCGGTGCGATATTGGGAATGATTTCGCGGATGATGATGCGGGTGTTGCTGCATCCGACAGCACGCGCCGCCCGCACAAATTCCAGACTGCGCACTTTTTGCACCGCGCCGCGTGTCACCACGGCAAACCTGTCCCATAACAAAAAGCCCAGAATGATGACGACCGTGCCGAATGTGCTGCCGGCGATCGCTGACAGGGCGGTTGCCACCAGAACCACGGGAACCGTCAGGCGTGTCATGATGATGAAGGAAATGACCGAATCCACCCAGCCACCGAAGTAACCACCAAGCAGCCCCAGCGTTACACCGATGAAGCCGGACAGCAGCATGGTGAACAGGCCGATCAGAATGGAGATGCGCGCGCCGTAAATCAGCCGGGAAAGATAATCGCGACCGAAACCATCTGTGCCAAGCGGGTGCGCCCATGTGCCGTCTGCGTACCATACCGGATCCAGCCAGCGGCGTGTCATATCCTGCGCAAACGGGTCATGCGGGGCGATAAGCGGTGCAAAAAGCGCCATCAGCACAACAATTGCCAAGAGGGTTATGCCGAAGGCAAAGCCGTAATGGCTGAGATAGCGCGCCAGCCCCGAGCGCTTGCCCAGAGGAGTGGCTGTGTCGATGGTGCGGTCCGTTTGATCCAGTGTTGTCATGTCACTTCACCCGGATACGCGGATCGAGAAACGCATTGAGAAAATCGGCAAAGAGGGTGAGCAGAATGTAGATGACGGCAACCACCAGAACGACGCCCTGAATGACCGCAATGTCCAGCCGTTGAATTGCCCGCCATGCAAGTTGCCCAAGTCCGTTGAGAGAAAAAACGGCTTCAATGACAATTGAACCGCCCAGCAACGTTCCGCACTCCACCGCTGCCAGCGCCACCACCGGAATCATTGCATTGGGAATGGTGTGGCGCAGAACAATCGTCATCTCGCTCATTCCTTTGGCCCGCGCCGTGCGCACATAATCCGATGCCAGCGCATCCAGCATTCCTGCGCGTGTCAGGCGGATAAGGCCAGGGCTGGCAAACAGGCCCAGTGCCGCTGCAGGCAAAACAAAGTGCTTCAGCGTTGCATCGCCCCCGGTGGGGAAAAGCCGCCAGTACAGCCCGAAATAAAGCAGAAGCAGCAAGCCCATCCAGAAAACCGGCATAGCCTGGAATACGACCGTTATTGCCAGTACGATACGGTCAACCAGGCCGTTTGGCTTCAGGCTGGCGATGATGCCCAGCGGCAGGCTGAGCATCATCGCAAACAACATGGCCATGCCGCCGAGCGTCAGCGTAACGGGCAGGGCCTTGGCAATCATGGCGGAAACGTCTTGCCGGGTGATTGGCGAATAGCCGAGATCGCCGTTGAAAATGCGCTCCAGCCACAAAAGATAGGTGTGGAACCAGGGCTTGTCGAAGCCGTAAAGAATGCGGATACGCTCAATATCCGCAGGCGTGGCCCCTTCGCCCGCTATGGCGGCCGCAGGGTCCCCTGCGAGCCGCACAAGCATAAATGCCAGCAAGGACACTGTGAAGACGACGAGAATGGCTGTGCCAATACGCCGTATCAGAAATGCAATCATCTAAACGTCCTTGCCGTGAGTGATGAAGCTTCGCCTCAGGCGACTATTCTTCTTTCCATTTCGCGCGATAAAAGCGTGGGAGATCGTCGAAATATGGCGAGATTTCCAGATCGCTTGTGCTGGCATTGTAAACGGACATCGTTGTTACCGGTACCGCGTAGACATTGTCGGCAATGATGCCCAGCGCTTCCTGAAAAGCGGCGTTGCGCTCTTCCGTGTTGATCGTGCTGTTGGCCTTCTGCAGCAGCTCATGCAGTTTGGGGTCCAATGTCAGGTCGTCATCGGAATGGTTGAAGAAGTGAGAGGTGCTGGCTGAAGCGTCATTGATGCGGTTGGAGCCCCAGGTGTTGAAGGTGATTTTTGCCTCACCCGAACGGGCAACCGGCCTGAAAGCGCTGTATTGCATTTGCCGTATGTTCAACTGAATGCCCACAGCCCGCAGGTCATTAACAACCGCTTCGTTGAATTCGCGCGGCACGGCCGTGTACAGGTCTGCCGAAAAGCCATCCGGGAAGCCAGCCTCTGCAAGCAGGGCACGGGCCTTATCCGGGTCGTAGTCATAGGTCGTCACATCGGTGCTGCAACCAACCTGAAGCGGGTGGCAAACCGAATTGACCGGATCGGCGCGTTCACCAATCAACCCTTGTGCAATGCCTTGCTTGTTGATGGCATGGGCAACAGCTGCGCGCACCTTCTGGTCCTGGAACGGGTTGGTTCCGCCGCCTTTGCCGGCAGAATTGAACAGCAGGAAGGTGAACCGCAGGATCGGTGCTTCCTGTGTTTCCACCGAGTCATAGGCAGCAAGCTGCGCCGTGTTGTCTTTGCCGATATTGGCAATCCAGTTCAGATTGCCGCCCAGAAGTTCGATGATCTGCGCGTCGCGGTCGGTGATTGTCTGGTAAGTGACGTTCTGGATTGTTGGCTTTGGCTTGGGTCCGTCGAAGTAATTTTCGTTGGCTGTGAACTCTACAGAGCGGCCGGGATCGATGTTGGCAATCCTGTATGGCCCGGTGCAGTTCAATGGCACACTGCCATATTCCTTCTGCCCATCGCGCTCAGGCGCTTCGGCGTAATGCCCGTTCGGCACCATATGCAACACGGTTGACAGATATTCCGTCGCGACCGGGGTTGGCTCTTTAGCCTTGATGTTCACCTCGTACGGGCCAACAATCTCCACGCCTTCGATCCAGTTGACATAGGTGCGCTGGGTCACGCCGCTTTCCGGCCCGGAAATGTGCTCCAGCGTGTATTTCACGTCTTCAGCCGTGAATGGTTCTCCACCATGAAAAGTCACGCCTTCCCGCAGTTTCACGTTGAGCGTCACATCGTCCACCCAGTCATAGGACGTGGCAAGATTTGGCTCATAGTCACGCGTCTCGGGATTGCGGGCGAGCAGATTGTCGCAAACCTCGTCCTGAATGGTCACCGTGATCTGCGTATTGTCGTAATACGGGTCGGTTATGATTGCTTCAATATCCCGAGCCCAGACAAGAGTGTCCGTGGATTTGTCCGCAAATGCAGGCAATGCCAGCGCCGATAGTACCAGCGCAGCCGAAATGCGCGATGTGATCTTCTTTGTCGATGAAGTTTGCATTCCCACTCCAATGCATAGCAGCGGTTGAACAAATGGCGTTTGGGAGAGGTCATCAAGACCATCAAGATGTATCGATATTCGATATAATTCAATCGTATCTCGATACTATTACATCGTTTGTGAAGGCGTGCAAGTGCGATCCGAAAACCGGTTTTGCATCAAGGCCGCTGTGGATTGACTTGGATTGATGGACGTGACCTTCTACCTGAAGGTGAATGTCTGGCGAAGTTCAGAAGAAACGCCAAATCGCACATTTATAGCAGTCGGGTCGTATTCTACGTTTGCGGGGGCAGGCATGAAGGCTTGGTTTGTTGGAATTCCACTTGGCTTGGCTTCGCTTGGATCCGCGATGGCGGCGGATGCGGTGGTGCCCGTTTCGCCCGCGGCCTATTCAATGGAGCAGGAAGGGTGGCAGTTCACAATCGCACCGTATTTCTGGGTTGCGGGGCTGGATGGCAAAATGGCGCAGTTTGGATCTGCTGAAGTGGAGGTGCATGAAAGTTTCAGCGACATTATCAAGGATTTTGATATCGGCTTCATGTCGATCGCCGAGGCCAGGCGAGGCAATTTCAGTATTTTCAATGATCTGCAATACAGCCAGGTTTCGACCGATTCAGTCACGCCTCGAGGTTTTGTTGCAGGCAGCGTTGCGGTCACATCCACGACATTCAGCGGTTTGCTTGGGGCTGGCTATACAGTTGCCAAGTCTCAGGATGGGCATCTTGACCTTGCCGCGGGTGTGCGGGTCTGGTCCGTCGACACCGACATAACTTTTTACGGAGGGTTGCTGGATGGTCGGTCATTTTCTGACGGGGACACCTGGGCAGACGGGCTGGTGGGCATCCGGGGAAATTTTAATTTTACGCCGAAGCTCTATCTGACAGGGTGGGGGTTGATCGGTGCCGGTCAGGCGGATCTTGATTGGGATGTCGCTGCAGCCCTCGGCTATCATTTCAACGAGCGCTTTTCATCGGTGCTTGGCTATCGTGCGCTTGGCGTCGATTTCAGCAATGACGACGGTTTCGTTTTCGACATTATCCAGCACGGGCCGATCGTCGGTCTTGTCGTGCATTTTTAATCCGGCAGCACAGGTTTCCAACTGCCGATGTGACAGCCGGCGATGGTTCAAATTCGGGCGCTGGAAAAGCTATTTGGTTTTAACTTCAAGGCGGGCGGCTCGCAGCCGCTCGGTTTTCAGCGCTCGCTTGGCCTTTTCAACCGCAATGATCGCACTGGCGACGCGCGTCGTGGTATCGGCGCGCTCCCTGCGAAATTGGATGTTGTTGCCTTTTGCCGTCATAATCGGTCCTAACTTGCTCAAAGGCGGAACGGAAGTTGGGAAAACTTCCAGATTACTACCTATAGCGGCCTCGCAAACAATCAATGCAGGCATTAAAACCGCAGTGCTCAAGCCTGGCAGCAGACAGCCTGACATCGGACATCCGCGAGGAACCGTATCGGGTGCTCATCTGTTAATTGATGCAGCACAACCGGCTCTTACTGGCCCCGCTACCGAAGAAGACCTGATGAGCCAAATTCCAGATCAGAACAGCCAAGCGTCTGCCCATTATCCGGGCGCAAAATATGCCTCGATGCTTCAATCCAGTCGGGACTTTGCGATCATCGGCACTGATTTGAACGGGGTTATTACCGAATGGAACGCGGGTGCCCGCTATATCTTCGGCTGGAGTGGCGACGACATCATCGGGAAGACGGTGACAATGATCTTCACTCCGGAAGATCGAGCAGCAGGGGCTGACAAAAAGGAAATGCTGATTGCGGCCGAAACCGGCAGGGCCGCCGATATTCGCTGGCATCTACGGGCAGACGGCAGCCGTTTCTGGGCTGCAGGAGAACTGATTGCCGTGCGCGATTCCGAGGGCGCACTTCAGGGCTATGTGAAGCTGTTGCGGGATGAAACTTCGCTCAACAATGCCAGCGGTGCGCTTCGCGCCTCCGAGACCTCCGAACAGAGATATCGCGAGCTGCTTCGGTCTATGGAAGTTGGCTTTTGTATTCTGGAGATGATGTTTGATCCCGATGGTCGCGCCGTGGATTATCGTTTTCTCGAAACCAATCTGGCATTTGAAGAAAACACCGGGCTGAAAAACGCAATCGGGCGGACCGCACGGGAACTGGTGCCCGATCTTGAGCAGGAGTGGGTGGATGTCTACGCGCAAGTTGCCTCCAGCCATACGCCCCGCCGGTTCGAAAGCGGGTCTGAGGCGATGGGGCGCTGGTTCGATGTTTATGCAATTCCCATCGATGCTGCCAACACCTCGCGCCTGGCCCTGATCTTCCATGATCTGACAGAGCGCCGCCGCAGCGAACTGGCTTTGCGCAGCAGCGAGGCTGCACTGCGCGAGAGTGAAGAGCGTTTCCGCAACATTGCCGATCACTCGCCGCTGATGATGTGGGTGACCGACCCTGAAGGGCAGGCGACATATCTCAACCGCTCCTGGTATGAGTTCACCGGCCAGAGGGAAGAGGAAGCGCTCGGCCTTGGCTGGCTGGAAGCCGTCCACGCCGATGATCAGGGTTGGTCCGGCGAAACTTTTCTGGCATGCAATGCCAATCAGGAGACGTTTCGGCTGGAGTATCGTCTGCGCCGACATGATGGTGACTATCGCTGGGCGGTCGATGCTGCCAGCCCACGCTTTGGCGGCGACGGTACATTCCTGGGCTATGTTGGCTCAGTTCTGGATATTCAGGACCAGAAGGACGCGCAGGATGCCTTGCGGTCACAGAACATTTCCCTGCAGTCCGAGGTGGCAACGCGCACAACAGAGGTAAGCCGCCTTTGGGATGCTTCACCGGATCTGTTGCTGGTGATCGACTTTGATGGCGTGTTCCTGCGTGTCAACCCTGCCTGGACAACCATGCTTGGTTACACTGACGAGGAGCTTGTCGGGCAACATGTTACGGCCTTTGTCATTCCTGAGGATCACGCTGAAACAATCAAGGCTTATAAGCTGGCCGCCGAGGGTGGCAGGCCCAGCGTAGTCAACCGATATCTGCACAAGGATGGGACATTGCGATGGATATCCTGGGTGGCGGCGCCGCTTGGGAATGTGACTTACGCTACTGGGCGTGACATCACGGCTGAGAAGGCTCAGGCAGAGGCGCTGGCGCGGACGGAAGAAGCGCTTCGCCAGTCCCAGAAAATGGAAGCGGTCGGTCAACTGACCGGCGGTCTGGCACATGATTTTAACAATCTGCTGGCTGGCATTTCAGGCTCGCTGGATATGATGCAAATTCGCATCCAGCAGGGGCGGGCCGCAGAGATTGACCGCTATATGGTCGGTGCACAGGGAGCGGCCAAGCGCGCTGCCGCGCTGACCCATCGCCTGCTTGCATTCTCCCGCCGTCAAACCCTGGACCCGAAGCCGACCGACGTGAACCGGCTGGTTGCCGGTATGAAGGATTTGATCCAGCGGACTGTTGGTCCGGAAATTATCGTTGATTCCGGTGACAGTGCAGGCCTGTGGCCTACGCTGGTTGACCCGAACCAGCTTGAAAATGCCCTGTTGAACCTGTGCATCAACGCGCGGGATGCGATGCCCCACGGCGGAACTATTACAATTGAAGCCACCAATCATCGGCTGGACGAGCGCTCTGCGCGCGAGCGTGACCTGCAGCCGGGACATTACGTGTCCTTATGTGTTTCAGACACGGGAACAGGCATGACCCCCGATGTCATCAACAAGGCCTTCGATCCTTTTTTTACAACCAAGCCGATCGGTGTCGGAACCGGGCTCGGCTTGTCAATGATATATGGCTTCGCACGCCAGTCCGGTGGTCAGGTCCGGATCACTTCAGAGGTGGGTGAGGGAGCAACGGTTTGCATCTACATTCCGCGCCATCATTCTGAAGAGGCGATGGAAAAGGATGCCGACCCGTCACCCGTTCTGACGGGCGAGCCGGGAAGGACTGTACTGGTGGTGGACGACGAGCCGCTGGTTCGAATGCTTGTCGTGGATGTGGTTGAAGAACTGGGTCATATTGTCATTGAAGCTGGCGACGGTCCTCAGGCATTGAACGCTTTGCGCTCGAATTCCCACATTGACCTGCTGATTACCGATGTTGGATTGCCCAATGGCATGAACGGGCGGCAGGTTGCCGACGCGGCCAGAGAAATACATCCCGATTTGAAAGTCATGTTTGTTACCGGTTACGCCGAGAACGCAGTGCTTTCCCACGGGCATCTTGCACCCGGTATGCAGATCGTCACCAAACCATTCGACATGCAGGTCCTGTCCAACCGCATCCACGAAATGCTCAACGATGATCTGGAATAGTGTCGCTCTGCAATAGCTGAAATTTCGCACAGGTTTGAGGCTGAAAGTGCCGACTATGCGGAGTTGTTTCGAGCCTTTGCTGCAAACTGACGCGCAAGATCGACAAACGCTCTGTGTGCGGCTGACGGGTTGCGTCGAGGATAGTAGATGCAAAGCTCTTCCGAAAACGGCATCCATTCCTGCAAAATGCACACCAGCGGGCCAGCCTCGATATCCTCACGGACATCCCGTCGGCGAAATCTCCTTGGACAAGGCTTTGCTGTGGGTAGAAAGTGCTGCCTTTGCCGCAGCATAAGCGGTTGTTGCTTCCGGCAGCGGCAGCAATCTCTGAATGGAAGAGACGTGAATTACGACGCGGCTTCTCTGTGCGACCATGCTCGGGATCAACTCGCGATCCAGCCGGACAGCGGGAAACAGGTTGAGTGCCAGTTCATTGTGCCAATCGTCATTGCTCAAGGCAGGCGTTTCGCCGGGATGGATAGAGACAGAAGCTTCGATCGGGCTTGCGCAACGTTTGGCCAGTGAGGCGGGCACCGATCTTGCAGCCGGTAAAAGAATGATAATGGCCACTCTTGGCGGCATCCCCATCGGACGCCCGTCCAGCCCCGAAGAGGTGGCAAATCTCGTTGCCTTTCTGGCTTCCGATCGAGCTGCCATCATCACCGGTGCTGACTATGTAATTGATGGTGGCACAGTTCCCACCGTGTCGGCGGCTTTTGCACCGTCACGGTATCATCGATGCATGTTCATGCCGTCAGCCACACACAGTTTTCAGATCGATGACCTTATCGGCAAAAGTAGACACAACTCTTGCCTGATGGCTGATCAGCACAATGGCAACGTTTTGTTGCTCGCGGACCATGCCGAGAAGGTCGAACACATCGCGCTGGACGATAGGATCAACCCGTGAGGAGGGCTCGTCAGCGACGATCAGCACCGGGGCAAGCATCAAAATACGCATCAGTGCCAGCCGCTGCGCTTCGCCGCCGGAAATTTCGTCGACTGTTCTGTCAAGCAGGCGCGAAGATAGCCGCATTGTCTGCATCAGCTTGTCCATACGCTCAGTCACCGTTGCAGGATCGATAATGTCAGCCAGATCGGCGAAATGCTGGCCTATTGTCCGATGGCGCGCGAAGACTGATCCGGGATCCTGGTGAAGCTTCTGATATCTGCTTCGCAAACTGGAAACCAAACCGCTTTTTGTGGCGATATCGCTGCCTTGCCACAAAACGCTTCCCGACGTCGGACGGCGCAGACCCAGCAGCACATCGCCAAGGGTTGTTTTTCCGATGCCGCTGGGCCCCGTTATCGCAACAACCTCGCCCGCATTGATTGTAAAGGAGACATTTTCGAACAGAGGTGTCTGACGGCGATATCCAAATGACACCCGGCGCAATTCCCCGACAATGTTTTGCGCAGGGCTGGTCCGCTCGGTTTCGCTGGACCAGAAAGCAGGGTCCGCCTGAAGCAATTCGCGGGTGTAGGCATTGGCTGGATTGGTGAACACATGCTGCGCAGGGCCAGTCTCCACAGCCTCGCCCGCTTTCATGACAACCGTTGTTCCATCCAACTGCCTTGCGAGGTCCAGATCATGCGTGATGATCAGCACGCTCCGTCCCTCTGCGCGAAGGCGCCTCAGAGCCGCCAGGCTTTGAGCAGAGCGTGTTTCGTCCAATCCCTTGGTCGGCTCATCAGCAATGACCAGTGGTGCGCCGCTGATCAGCGCCATTGCAAACAAAGTTCTCTGTGCCATGCCGCCGGATAGCTGGAACGGGTAGGCCTGACCCACAGAGGGCAAGAGGTCCAGTTCGGTCAGCGCATTGACGATCCGCACATCATTGCTGCCCTTCACCTGCCGAAACTGCCGGCGGATCCGCATTGTCGGATCAAGAGAACGGAATGGCTCCTGCGGCACAAGGGCCATCAGCGTTGACCACTGCGCCTGAAGGGCTGCCACATCTGAAAGAGATGTGCGGTTCTGCTTGATCTGAATAAAGCCGCGGGCCCGAAAATTCGGCGGCAGGAGACCAAGGATAGACTGTGCGACAAGACTTTTGCCGCTGCCTGTCTCACCGATCAGCGCACATGCATCGCCCGGAGCGTTCCAGTGCAGTGACACCGGGCCAACCACGCGCTGCCCGGCACCGTCCACAATCTCATCCAGGCGCAATTCCATATCGCGATTGCTCATCAGGTGCGTCTCTGGTCACTTGTTTTTCCGCCCGTCCTGAACAGGTGGGCAAATGCCAGGACGGAGAAGAAAATTGCGATGCAGGGTGCTGCAAGCTGGATCCGCGCCTCGGATATATAGGGCATCATCTCGCTGATCATCGCCCCCCATTCCGGAGCAGGCGGGCGTATGCCCAGGCCAAGAAACCCGAGGGAGGAAACGGAAAGGATCGCGCCGCCGATGGAAAGGACCCCAATTGGCAGAGTGGAATGAATGACGGGCGGAAGGACATGGCGGCGCAGAATTGCCCTTGTTCGAAAGCCGGCCATTTCGGCAGCTTCCACATGCTGCTCCGCCAGCACCTGACCAGCCGTGGCGCGGGACAAACGGGCAAACTGCGGCATAAGCCCAAGCGAAATGCCAAACAGGATAGGACCGGGGCCACCGCCCAGAAATCCTGCCAGCAGAAGCGCCAGAAGAATGCTAGGAAAGGCAAGAAGCAGATCAACCGTGCGCATGAGCACTGCATCAAGCAAGCCACCTCGATAAGCCGCGACCATGCCAAGCACGATCCCCAGACTATAGGCGAATACAACGCAAAGTGCGGCAAGTCCCAGCGATCTCGGGGCACCATGCATGACACGCAGAAAGACATCTCTACCCAGATGATCAAAACCGAAAGGATGGAAAAGGCTGGGTTTCTCCAGGGCCCTGATCAGAGACTGGGCGTTCGGATCCCCGGGCAGAATGAGATGCGCGCTGACGGCTACCGCAAGCACTATGATCGAAACAACCTGCATGCGCCGCATCATCGTAGAGCCGCTCTGGTCTGGTCGCGATGCGACAGCCGGGGGTCCAGCAGAATGCTGACAAGGTCGGCTGCGAGATTGACAAGGCCGTAGCCAATAGCTGCTACAAGCCCGGCACCCATGACCATGGGAACATCCCTTGCCAGCATTGAGGAAACGAGCAGTTCGCCTAGGCCGGGATAGTTGAAAAGCGTCTCTATCATGATGAATCCGTCGACAACGGCGGCAAACTGCAACGCGGCGAAGGCGACAATCGGGATTGCAGCATTGCGCGAGCCGTTCTGTCGCAAAGCTGCTGTGGCTGTCAGGCCCTTCGTTCTTGCGAAAGTGATGAAGAAATTTCCGTTCACCTCGCGGACAGTGTCTCGTATCAGCCGGATTGAAAATGCTGACAATCCAAGCGCCAGCGTTGCCGCCGGCAAGATGAGATGCGACCAGGAGCGGAAACCGGCTGGCGGCAGCCAGCGAAGGGACAAGGCGAAGATGGATATAAGTCCGATGCCCATCAGAAAACTGGGGAGCGATGCCATCGTGACGCAATAGAATGATGATGCCCTGTCCACCCATCCATGTGGGCGAAGTGCGGCGTAAATTCCGATCGGCAAAGCCACAAGATAGGATGCAAGCCAACCAGCAATTCCCAGGATGAGCGTGTTCTTCCCTCTTTGCCAAAGTTCACTTGCAACCGATTGTCCTGTGACCAGCGAAACGCCCAGATCGCCCGTTGCAATGCGTCCAACCCACTCGCCATACTGGACAAGGATCGGGCGGTTGAGGCCTTCCTCCTCGGCAATCTGCTGTGCTTTGCCAAGGTTGAGGAATTCCGCGCCGCCTCTTGCTTCGGCAATACGCAGAGCTGTGTCTCCGGGCAGCGCATGCACGAAGACAAAGCACACGGTAACCAGTGTGAGGGCGACAAGCGTGGTTTGCGCCAGCCGCCCCAGAATCATGGTCGTCCAGAGCGTCATCAGCCCTTGAAACTCAGTTGATCAAGATAGAGGCGTTGCTCGAACGGGTCGTTCACAAAGCCTTGTAGCTGGTTGGAAACCGCAAATATCTGGCTGTACCAGACGATCGGAAGCACCGGCACATCTTCCTGCAGGATTTCAGCCAGACGGCGACGGCTTTTCGCCCGGACAGTCTCGTCTGTTTCGCCGTAATAGGCGTCGCAAAGCGCATCGAACTCCGCGTTGCGCCAGTTCGTGGCACCCGTATCGGACTGATTGCGCGAATCCTCCACAACGAATTCGCTGGAAATCACCGCTATACCGTCCGGGACAATCGCAAGATGGCGCGATGAAAAGCCTATATCGAGGTTTCCGCTCTGTTTTGCCTCAACGATGGCGCTTGCTTCGCCAATGCTGATATCCAGCTCATATCCCACGGTTTTGAACATTGCCTGAAGCGCAGCCGCAATGACCGGCATTTCCGGGCGGTTGGGAAAGGTTCGGATTGTTCCGGCAAAACGAACACCATCCTTGGAGCGGATGCCGTCGGCGCCTTTTACCCAGCCTGCCTCATCCAGCAAAGCTTCCGCGGCGGCCACGTCATAATCGTAATTGGGAAGATCATCAAAGTGCCAATCCGGCATGACAGGGGGAAAAAGCTGCGTCGCTGCCAGATCGGCATTGCGCATGATTGTTGCGGCAATGGCCGTGCGGTCAATGGCCAGGCTTAACGCGCGTCGTGTGCGAACATCCTGGAATTGCGGTTTGCCACAGTCCGGATACAGCGCATGCACACGCGGATTGATGACTTCGTGCACCTGCATCGTGCCGGAATTGGCGATGCGCGAGATGCTTGGCGTCGGAATGTTCATAATGACGTCAGCGTCGCCAGCCAGCGCCATATTGGTTCTCGTCTCACCATTGGCAACGGCTTCAAATTCCGCACGCTCCACATGCGGTTTTCTGCCCCAATAGTTTTCGTGGCGCACCAGCGAAAGGCGTCGTGGAAGCTCTATGGCATCGACTTTGTAAGGTCCGGTGGCGATAATCCGGGCGACCTTGCCGTCTGGGCCGAACGCAGCGGGAGCATAGACGCTGATTGCGAAATCGCAGAGATAGGCCGGTAGCGGCCCAAATGGCTGATCGAGATGAAACACAATCTCGTCTTCCTCGGCCTCGATGTACGAAATGGGAACTGCCGACAAGCGCCGCGCTTCCGGTATCAGTGCTTCCAGCGAGGCCTTGACCGTTTGGGAGGTGACGGGCGTGCCGTCATGAAAAACAGCACCCTGGCGCAGCGCGAACCGCCACTTCTTTGCGTCGTCGGAGGTGGTCCAGCCCGTTGCAAGGCACGGAACAACATTGCCGTCTGGCTGAAGCGCGGTCAGCCCTTCGGCAATGCTGGCACGGTTGAGGACAAAGCCGCTTTCTGCGGGCTGAATGCTCTTGAACTCCCAGGGCTGAATAGCGCGAATGCTTTTTGGTGCAGTTTCCTGTGCCCGAAGCCAGCTGGGGGAACTCAGCAGAGCGGCAAGCGATCCGCTGCCGATCAAGACCGTTCGGCGGGAAATTCTGGTCATGGGACGTATCTCCGGGGATGTTCAGTCAGATTCAGATTTCGGAAGGGCGCTGAGCCGAGACGATGAAGGAGCGGCCTTGCGACTGAAGCAGATCGAGCCGGTCGCGCCAGTTGGCGGCGCGAAGCTGGGAAGCCAGAACGCCTTTGAGCGGGCCTGAGTGAACTTGGGCAAACCCTGCCTTGCCAAGCATTTCAATAAGCAGAGTTGTGGACAGGCCGTCGCGGAAAAAGAGCTGAGCCTGAATCAAACGATGCGCCTCTGCGTCGTAAAGAGGTTTGCGCGGTGCAAAACGGTCCCAGATCCTCGCAACCTGCGCAGCCAGCTTCGCGGCGTATGCCTGATGCTGCCAGTTGCCATCGATGATGATCAGACGACCGCCCGGCTTCAAAATTCGCAGCCAGTCGCCGAACGCGTTTTCAGGGTCCAGCAGCGTCCAGACCAGATGCCGGCAAACAACAGCGTCAAACAAACCATCGGGAAGCATCGTATTCTCGGCATCGCCAAGGTGGAATTTCACATCGCCGCCGTGTTTTTCCCGAGCATTTCTGATCATTGCTTCGGAAATATCCAGACCTTCAACCTGGCAACCGAGCGCCCGGAGAACACGGGTGAATTCACCGGTGCCGCTGGCCAGTTCCAGAACCCGGCCATTGCCAATGCCTTGCGCATTGTCACCGATCAGGCGTTGCCAGCTTTCAAGCTCGTTCTGAGAGTGGATGCCGTGCGCGGGTGATTGATCAAAGGTTTGGGACCGGCGTGACCAATATTCGCGAATTTGCTCTTTTACGTCGTAGTTCGAACGCGCATTTCTGGCATCCATATCTGAAACGTCATGCATGTCGAACCCCGGACGGACGTCATTTTACAAGCGGGGTGCAATGCGAACCGCTTCGCCAGCAATGGCGAAGCTGAAGCCTCCGAGACACCCCGCCCGGCGACAGTCCGTGTTGATGATGGCAGGTTTCCTGGCTCGCGGTGATTGCCTGACGCCTTCCCGGTTAACCCAGTGGCAATGTGTCAGACTCGAACCGCTTACAGTTGCGGGGGCAGCTGCGGCTTTGGATGATATGTCCAGACCGCATTCCCTTTTAACCTTCCGAAAGGAAGGCACCATCAATCAACGGGGTAGCGCCTTGACCGGCAAAGCGCAAGACAGTTGGCCGTGAATTCAGGCGTCTGCCAGTAACGCCAAGGCCGCCTTTTCAATCCACAGCCATTCCTGACTGGGCTCTGAACGACCTGGCAAACCGTTCAAAATGGAAACAAGCGCCCAGTATCGCCGCATGTTCGGTTGATGTTCCAGATGCTTCCGCTTCATCCGCTGCAAGCCGGGCTCGTCCAGCCTTGTATTGGTAGCGCGCGCCCAGCCCGCCAGATATTCTTCAGCGATTGCCTTGCCTTGGGGCGAGGATGGTTCCAGACCGCGATCCATTGCATCGTTTGCTTTGGCCAGAACCGAAGTGCTCATCGTCTTGAAAACCTCGGCATCAAGGGCAACCGCGCTGTCTTCGGCGTTTTTCCGCATCTTTGCTATGAAGGCCGGGTCAACCAACATGGCCGACAGTTCCAGCCAGGCATCAAGCTGCTCCGATGAAGGGTCATCAGGAAGGTTTGGGGCGCTCATTCGGAGCATCCAGTCTTTCCATTTCGGATCCACCGATGAACCCTCGACAACCTGTTCAAGAAACCGCTCCACGGTTGCAACATGTTGGACGTTCGATAAGTGAGTCATCATCCATATTCTCCTGAGATCTTCGGGATTTGGCTCAGATGACCGAAGAGCCATGCGGATGGCTGCCGCAATGCGACGCTGTGAACTGATCTGCGCCTCTATCTCCGCCAGTCGGAGCGTCAGCACATCGCCAACAGACTGGCCCCGGGCAAGGACGGTCCGGATTGCTTTCAGGCTTAATCCTGCGTCCCTCAGAGCGCTGATCAAACCCAGACGCACCAGATCGCTTTCGTCGAACAGGCGGTATCCGCTCCCGGTTCTGTCCAGCAGAGGCAACAGCCCCTGATCGCTGTAGAAACGAATGCGCCGGACCGGAAGGCCGACCAGCCTTGAAGCCTGACTAATGGTGTATGCGTGCTCAGCCATGATGTCTCGATAAGGCTTCCACCAGATGCCAGGTCAAGCGGTGCTTTCGAAAAGAATACAGGTTCCTCGGCAGGAACGACTTATACGCAATCCGAGTTGTGTTTGACCATCAAGGAGAAGCACCATGGATGACAGGGAACAGCAGCGCCGCGAACGTGCCTATAAAATCTGGGAGGATGAGGGACGGCCAACGGGCGCACACGAAGATCACTGGAAACGCGCTCACGATCCACACGAACTGACCGAACAGGAATCGGAAGACGTTATCAAGGTCAATCAGGAAGCGGATAGAGAATTTTCCGGGGAGGAAGACGAACCCGGTTTTGTGGATGATATCAAGCCACCTTCCGTGGCCAGCCCGGATTGAAGGAAAGCCCCATGACCGACACTCTGAAAAAGGGCGACAAGGTTTCCTGGAATACGAGCCAGGGGAAAACCGAGGGCAAGGTTGTTAAAAAACAGACATCTGACACAAAAATCAAAGGCCACGTGGTCAAGGCTTCCAAGGACGACCCGCAGGTGATTGTTCAGAGTTCCAAATCCGGAAAGAAAGCTGCCCATAAACCTGATGCCTTGAAGAAGACCTGAAAGCGGACGATTTGAACCTGAATCCATGCCCGTTCAGACCTTGATCTGAATGGGCTTTCTTTTTGACCGGCACACGCCAACTAACAGGCATGTGCAACCTATATTCCATAACCAAAGGCCAATCGGCGATTATAGCGTTCACGCGGTCAATGCGCGACAGCACGGGAAATCTGCCGCCGATGCCGGGCGTATTTCCGGATTACGCCGCGCCCGTTGTCAGAAACGGGCAGGATTTTGAACGCGAACTGACGCTGATGCGATGGGGCATGCCGTCGCCCGCATTTGTGCTGAAAGGCAGGAACTCAGACCCAGGCGTCACCAATATCCGCAACACGAAAAGCCCGCACTGGCAGCGGTGGCTTGGCGTGAACAGCCGATGTCTGGTGCCATTCACCTCATTCAGTGAATATGCGACAATTGACGGAAAGAAAGTACCGGTCTGGTTTGCCCTGTCGCAGGAGCGCCCACTGGCAGTTTTCGCCGGTATCTGGACCAACTGGACCAGCGTGCGCAAGGTCAAAGAGGGCGAGGTGCGTGCAGATGTGTACGGCTTCGTGACCTGTGAGCCGAACCAGGAAGTTGGCGCCGTCCACCCGAAAGCGATGCCCGCTATCCTGACGACGGCAGAAGAAATTGACATATGGATGCGAGCGCCCTGGGCGGAAGCTGGAGCGCTGCAAAGACCACTGCCCGACGGAGCGCTGTCTATCGTTCTTTCAGGTCTGATGCAGGACGGCTAACCACGGCCGTTGGTCTGGTGTCTCTCGCTTCGATGATCATGGAAGCGGGCTTTGTTTCCCTCGTACATCAGGGCGATCATGGCGGTGCCCAGCAAAGATGCTGCGACGGCATAGCTTATGATTTTGTCTCGTCGTGACGACAGCATGTAACAGTCCGAATGCTTGCAATAGATGCGCGGTTAACCATTCTCACCCAAATGCGCAGGTCACCCATAAAATCAATAAGGCTTAAGTAGCATTTTTTGATGCCGGCTTTAACCTTCTGGAGGAAGGCGGCTGCTGTCCATTCTGGCCAGCCACAACGCTGGGTAGAGGCTGAAGCTGGAAGTGTTTCACCGGCATCTGCCGCTGTTTCCAGCACCCGGTTCCCTGATTATCCGGCTGAAATCGATCCGCAAAGATGCAGGGCGGTTACACATGTTTCCGTTAACCTATGGTTAACTGGTGAAGAAAAATGCCTTGGCGGAATCAACCACAGGTTGGGGCATGAAAAAATTCGGGGCTGAAGGTTGGATCGCCTCGCGTCTTTTGGGGAACATCATCGTGCAAGTGGCTTCCATGGCACCGAAAAAGTGCACTTCGCCGTCAACTTTTCTGAGACGCGGCAAGCCCGTCCTGCTTGCTGTGTGTTTATTGGGGTTGGCGCCTGATAACGCTGTTGCGCAGGCAATCACCGATACCGATGTCAACACGTTTGTCACCGAAGTGTTCGGTGGCGACAGCACCTTCACCGGAGGCGTCTTCACCGGTCCAACCTATACGATCGGCGGCGTTCCCTACTACAACCTTGCTGATGCCATCTCGACCCTGGGAAGCAGAACCGATCTTGTCGCAGGTGTTCAGTTCATCGATTCGATCGGTCTGATCGCTGCTTTTGCTGCGCTCGAAGACTTCTACCTCGATGTGCAGAATGGCCAGATCGGCCTTGTTCAGCAGGATCTGACCACTCGGGTTATCACGGTTGGGGCTGGCACTGACGGAGACACCGTTTCCTTCCTTTCGCAGGGCGGATTGTCACGACGGCTGACCGGGGTTTCTGCCGGTGAAATCGCTTCGGCGTCCACAGATGCTATCAATGGGGGGCAGCTATTCTCCAGCAACACAGCCATTGCGCAAGCGCTTGGAACGACCGTGGGAACGGATGGGCTTGTGCTGGCGCCAAGCTATGCGCTGAGCACAGGAACTTTCACCAATGTCGGGTCTGCGCTCATCGACCTTGACAGCCGCACTGCGCTGAACAGTCTGGAAATCACCAATATCATCAATGGTGCCAGCGGCATCGTTCGCCAGGACCCGATCAGCAGGGCGATTTCCATTGGCGGTGCAACCGATGGCACCAGCATTTCGATTGCCAACCAGTCAGGCGTTGCGCGGACGCTGGAAGGTGTAGCAGCGGGGGCCGTCTCCGCAGGCTCTGCTGAGGCAATCAATGGCGGCCAGCTCTCCGCCGTCAGCACAAGCATCGTGTCGGCGCTGGGCGGAAGTTCAAGCGTTGCCCCGGACGGCACGGTGACGCAGCCAACCTATACGGTACTGAGTCAAACATACAATTCGGTCGGCGCTGCCTTTGGTGCCATCAACACCGCGTTGGGCAACATTGAAAGCAATAATTTCTATTTTGCTGCAAGGACAACTGGCGCGCCAGCCTCAGCAACCGGAATTGAAACTGTTGCGGCAGGTGGTGGTGCAGCCGCCAGCGGCAGCAACGCGGTCGCTGTTGGTTCAGCGGCATCCGCTTCCGGCACCGGCTCCATCGCGCTGGGTGCGGGCGCAACGGCCTCCGGTGTCAATTCTGTGGCAATAGGCGCGGGCGTTAACGCCGGCGGTGCTAACCAGATCGTCATTGGCGGCCCAGGTGCCACCTACACGCTGGCAGGCATAACCTCTGAAGCAAGCTATGCTGCGCAGCAGGGGCCGGTCGAGTTCGTGACCAGCGATGCCTCCGGCAATCTCGCTTCTGTCAGCCTTGACAGTTTTTTCAACAATGTGGACGTGCTGAGCGATCGGGTCGGCGTACTGGAAAGCGACAATCGCAGCATACGTGAGGGTGTGGCCATTGCGCTGGCTCTCGGCGGGGTGCAACTGCCAAGTGACAAGAGCTTCGCGATTTCAGCCAATGTCGGAATGTTTGAGCGGGAAGCCGCCCTTGGCTTTGGCGCCATTGGCCAAATCCACGAAAATATATACCTGAACGGCGGCGTAGGGGTTGGAACCAGCCACGGAACAGTTGCCGGTCGCATCGGAGCCAGCTTTGCCTGGTAGGCGTGGCTGGCTTGCGCTTCTGCTTTCGTCTGCCATGGCATGCGGGGCGACTGTAAACGTTGCTGCCCAGCCAGTGCCTGCCATTGGCAGCGAGGAGGACGCGCAACTTGTTGCCATTCTCATACGTTCGACTTTGGTAGCCCTGCATCACGCCAACGTCACCGGCAATTATTCGGTGTTGAGCCAATTGGCTGCGCCAGGTTTTACCGCGCGAAACACCGCGGCCGACCTTGCCGTTACTTTCGCAGAATTGCGGCGCAGGGAGATTGACCTGCAGGCCGTGACGGTGCTTCAGCCGGACATTACCTTTGGTCCTGTTCTCGACGAGAACGGCCTCCTTCGGGTTTCCGGCCGCTTCGCGACAACACCTGTCCCTGTCCGTTTTGAACTTGTGTTTCAAGTCGTTGACAGGGTCTGGCGCCTGATTGGAATTGTTGTGCAGCCCGTTGCTGCAGAGTAGATCACAACGAGATTTCAGGGTCCGGCGCAGCCAGCCACAATCGGCGCTTGCCTGCACACACGGTGCATTGAAAGCACATGTCCGAAATTGTTTCACCTGCAACCGCTTGATGATGGTGAATCAGGCAATTGGCCGCATGAGCCCCGCTTGATTTCAACCCAAAGGTGTATAGAGCTTGGTTTTATACCCATTCAGGATTGTTTCCATGCGTCCCTTCCCAGTTTCAAATCTGCAGCGAGGGGCCGCATGCGGCCTCGGTTTTTGTCTGGCGGCCCTTACGCAGCCGGTCTTTGCGCAGAGCGCATGGACAGCCTACGACGGCTATACGTCCAGTGCGCTTGTTCCCTTTTCCAATGGCGGGGGCGCCGAGTCTTTGTCCGAGATTATGCGCACCGGCTCGCCCCGGGTTGGCGTGTCGATTGGAACCTACAATTCCAGTTTGCTTGTCGATACGGGGTCAACCGGCATTGGTCTGGAAGAGTCTTATCTAAGCGGGGCAGGCAGTGGATTTCGGCCCACTGGAGAGTACGGCCTCATCTATTACAGCTCCTCCAACCTTGTCGCATTCGGCGAATACTACGAAGGAACTGTCACATTCAACGCGGCCGATGGCACCACCGTGTCCACGGGCGATAACATGCGGGTCCTGGGCGTTCGCGACAAGGTCTGTCTGCCCGGCGCCCCGAATGCCTGCGATGCGTCGGGATCGATTTCCATGATGGGTGTCGGGTTCGGCCGTAACACGATGATACCTGGAGTTTCCGCCGGGCTAGACCTCAACACTCTGAATCCGTCGACACTGGCGTCCGCGCTGGCAACTCCGCAGGCCTATAACCCGTTTGTCAATATAGCCGGGATGCAGGCCGGCGGCACAATGCGAGCCGGCTACATTGTTACCCAGGCGGGGTTTGTTCTGGGCCTGACAGCGTCCAACACGGCAGGTTACGCCATCGGTCAACTTGGCAGGGTCACGGATGCAGCGAATGCACAGGCCTATTCCATGCAACCCATGGCAGTCTCGGTGGCATTTCCTTCCGGCCATACAGTTGGCGGGGTAGGGCAGGTTCTGATGGACACGGGGGTCACTGACGGCTTCCTTTATCTTGAGCAACACGATTTCCAGAATGCCATTGCTGCCGGATCGACAATCACGGTGGATCTGCTCGGATCCGGCGGCGCTGTCGGCTACAGTTTCGTTGTCGACCCGACCGACCCGAGTGCGCCCAATCCGATGAACTGGGCAGGGCCGCGCGGCCATACTGCCTCGTATCTCAACGCTTCTGTGCGCGCATTCCATGGCATGAATCTTTTCTACGATGCTGTGGATGGATTTGTGGGCGTGTTGCCCAACCAGAATGCAACTGCCTCAAACCCGATGTTTCGGCAGGTTCTTGTCCTGAACGGCGCCCTTGCTCCGCAGGCAGACCTGTCCATTGGCGTTCCCACTATCCTCGCGGGAGCAACAACACTGGCTCCTGCAGCCGCCTCGACAACGACGCTGGCAAACGGCGTTGGCGGGTCCGGCTCGCTCATCGTGGCGGGTGCCGGCACCGTCGCACTGGCTGGCTTTGCTAATTATACAGGCGGCACCACCGTTCAGTCGGGCAGTCTGAATTTGACCGGCACAATCATCGGCGACGTTGCCATCGGCAGCGCGGGCACCTTCCTGCACAACGGACTGGTTGCCGGATCTGTGCAGAGTGCCGGGACTTTGTCGGGCACCGGGCAGATTCTGGGTGGCGTGACGACCCTGCAAGGGTCGGCCCTCGCCGCCGGAAATTCCATCGGCACGCTGACCATTGCCGGCGATCTTAGTCTTGGCAGCGGAACAACCTATGTTGTCGAGATTGATGGGGTGGCGCAATCGGATCGCATCGATGTTGGCGGGCGGGCGCAACTTGGCGGTGATGTGTCACTTCTGCTATTTGGAACTGACGCCACCGTTCCTGCACTTGGCACCCGCTTCACAATTCTGACCGCAGCGGGCGGCATTGATGGCCAGTTTGCCACAATCGACGACAGTGCGGTGTTCTCGTCGGCCTATCCGTTTTTGGCGGCTGACCTCATCTACACGCCACAATCGGTTCTGCTCAGCATCGGCCGCAGCGATGTGTCATTCGCCACTGCCGGCACAACCGATAACCAGCGCTCTGTCGGCTTTGCTGCAGACTCCCTGCCACTCACATCCGCAACCATTCCACTGGTCAGCTCGCTGGCCGCGCTGGATATGAGGTCGGCGTCAAGTGCGCTTGAAAGCCTCAGCGGCGGAATACATGCGGACTTGGTAGCTGCCTTGGCGCAGGAAAGCCGCCATGTGCGCCAGGCTGCCATGAACCGGTTGCGAGACGAACGCAGCGCGCAGATTGCACCGCTGGCTCAAGGTTCCGATATTGGAGAACCCGGTGGGCTGGCCACAGGCTGGGTACAGGCATTCGGCGGCTGGGGACGGCTGGACGGAACTGGTGCCGGCCACCTGAATCAGGATACTGGCGGCGTGCTTCTCGGCATCGATGGTGCGGTGGGAGACGCCGGGCGAGTGGGCCTGTTGACAGGCTGGAGCAGCGGAACCCTTGACTCTCAAGCCATAGACGCAAGTTCGCGATCGGACAGCTACCATATCGGACTGTATGCTGGTACCAATCTTGGCGAGATAGCGCTACGTGGCGGGGCCTCCTATTCCAATCATCAGATTGAGACAAACCGCACCATCAGTTTCCCCGGCTTTGTCGATGCTGCAAGCGCAAGTTATGACGGATACACGGCACAGCTTTTTGCCGAACTGGGCTATGAAACGCGCATCAGCGGAATTTTGGTGGAGCCGTTCGTCAACCTTACACAACTGTGGGTAAGAACTGATTCCTTCGCGGAAGCAGGTGGCCCGGCCGCATTGTCCGGTAACGGCTCTGATTACAATTCGACGCTGTCGACACTTGGATTGCGCAGTTACGTAGATGTTGACTGGCGCGACATCCGTTTCACCATTGGCGGCCTTCTGGGATGGCAGCACAGCTTCGGGGATTTAGCGCCGCAGGCAGGCCTTTCCCTCGCATCCATTGCGCCCTTCACTATTGAAGGATCAGCACTTTCGCGCGATGCCGCGTTGCTTTCCGTCGGGATAGATGCAGCGCTGACTGAGGCGGTTTCTCTGGGCGTGTCATATGACGGTCGCATAGGCACCGATGACAGAGACCATGCCATTCAGGGACGGTTCACCTATCGGTTTTAGGGCAGGATACTAAACCTGCCTGACCGGCAGAAATACGCTGAGCTTCGGACATCGATCTGGACGGCAACAACGTCGTAGGCTGCGCAGATTAACGCAAGTTGACTGGGGCCGATGCAACTGCAACGGCCACACGCCAAGGCCCAGCGAAGCTTGCAATGCCGGCTGATTTCCGTTGCGTTACGGGCGTTCACGCCGGGCATGGTCGGCATTTCTGGCCACGAGGGTTTTCAGGACGCAAGGCCTGATGCGCAATTGGCCGGGGCCGGTCTTCAGGAACATTTGCACCCGGTTGCCAAGCTATGTGAGCCTTGAGACGTCCTATCACCGATACCGTGCCAAGGAGATGGCCACTATGCCGAAAGCCCGCGCCTTAAGTCTGCTTGCTCTGCTACCGTTGCTGGCAGTCGCTTCGCCGTCCTGGAGCGGGCCGTCTTTGACAACTCTGGCAGAATGGGCAACCAACCCACCCGTCGATGCAAGTGATTTTGCACGGGAGGTCAACGCGCAAAGGCTCAGGCTGCTTCAGCATGAGCCGAGCAATGCCGACCTGGAGGCAATTCCAAAGCTGGTCAGCGCGTTCGCGCTCGCCGACCCCGCGATCCAGGATGACGTGCTCGTTCTTTTTACGCACCTCGTCCAACACAGTGGAAAACACCGGTCTGCAATTTTGCAGGTTGCAAAGGCGGCTCTTAGTTCACCGGCTGTTCCCGTTCGCAAACAGGCATTGGAGGTGTTTCGTCAAAGCAATGACCCGGCTTTCATCCAGGTCAGCATAGCGATGCTTGAAGACCCCAGCTGGGATGTTCGATACCAGGCGTTGTATAGCATCGCGCCTTTTGCTGAAGCTGGCGGACATCCGAAAGTCTTTGACGCCATTTCTGTCCTTGCAGACGATGACAATGAGCGGATCAGGGTGATTGCACGGTCATTGATGAGGTTCTCGCCGGAGTGACGGGTGGGAGAAAAACAGGCTGCCCTTTTGTCGAACAGCCTGACCTGTAAGCACATCTTTTCTGACAAACTTCGAAACGGTTCGGAGCGGGTCTGTTGTCAGCCTGCAATAGCTCGCGCCAAGGTTCTTCGCCGACGGGGCGTCACACAGGCAGGAAATTGCATTCGCAGCCAGCAAAAATGCAGTGGTTTCCCGCCAAGCACCGCTGCGGGAAGCCCCAATCAGCTTGCTGCTGCACAACACTCCAAAGCACTTTAGTTCGCCCGTCAGGCGGCCAAAATTTTTCAATCGAACATTTTGGCGATAACGGCCTGTTCGGCTTTCTCCCATTTGCTCACGACGTTGCCCAGGTCCTCAATTTCTTTATCACTGAGGTGGTGGGCACCTTCTGCGTCTATTCTGCACAGGCTGAAAGGCTTACCAACGCTGGCAGAGGTAAGATCAAGCGCTTGCAGAACCCGCAGCACCGCTGCGCATCCGAAATGCACGGATCGATCTGCCAATAGAAAGTGGGAGAGAAGCGAACCAGCCTGCTGGGCCATAGCTGCACCGCTGCCAATAGCGTGGAAACCAATATCGGCATAGTGCCCGATCATTCCAGATGGTGTGATCTCGAGGATCCAGGGCTCGCCGTCGCGCCAGCCAGCGGCCATCACATAGGCCGCGGGCGTCCCATTGTCCTCATCGCCCGGAACATCGGATATAAAGGTCTCGTAGTGATGGTGAAGGATCGGCAGAACCTGTGCCTGTAACGCACGACCGATGTCGGGTGACTCCAAAATCGTGGCGCTGTTTTCGTTGAAACAGCGTTCAACATCTGTCAGCACTGAGCGCGCTCCACTTCCGCCCCATGCCGCTGACTCGCCCAAGGGATGAAGTTTTTGTGCTGGATATGTCATGCCTCGCCCCTTGTCGGTGATCTGGGAATCCGAGCCGATCACAACTCCATCTCGGCAAACGGTGGCAAGCACGACAGTCATCAAGCATTCCTTTCAAGTCAGGTGTTCTGGATTTAAAGCCTGACACGACGTGGTCGAGGCCCGAACAATGCCGCCTTGATGATCAAAGCAATGCGGCATCGCACATTACGCATAGACAATACGCCTTCGGCGGTGACGCCGTTCCATAGAGCGGTGAGCTTTCGGGTTTGTTTTTTGACGCGGACCGGGGCCGGTGCAAGATGCGGCATGTCGTTGATGAACCCGTCGACAGCTACCGAATGGACATGTGGCCCCGTTGCGCCTGCTGGTTTTTACATCATCAGCGATCGAAAGCGGCGCGGCACACACGATCAATCTTGCGTCATGGCCAGATAACACTACGAGCTTAAGGCGTTGTGCTGATTGGCAGCGACAGTCCTGCCAGTCTATGGCAGCTACAGGATTATGTAACGATGGAGGTTATGATGGACGATGGATTGACCGGCTGGCCAGTGGACGGTCCGGCCTTGCATTCTTCCCTCTTGCAGGCCGAAGTTCCTGCGAGCGCTGTGGCCTTGATTATTGACGCTGCGCGTCCCGCCATGATGCTGACCACAACGCAAGAGAATGACGACGTGATCGCCATCGGTTCAACCAAGTTCGGTGGACGGCCCGATCTTCCGGCGACGGTGCCCTGGCCTCATCGTGGGGCGTATGCAAATGCCGAAGAACTCATCCGCGAAACCTATAATGGCGCAGAGCGCTTCCATGCTGACGCTGGCCAAGTGCCGCCCTGGATGAGCGCCGAAGACGGCAAGGCGATGCTGGCGGAAAACGAAAGGCTGAAGGCCGAAACGCGAGCCTTCATGCAGTCGTTGTCGATCAGCAATGATGATTTGGACGCAGGCTTCTCTTATACATTCACCCCCGAACAAGCCGCCGAGGTTGCCCATGAGGCAATCGCAAAGGTTAAGGCGCTCAAAGGCGCATTCCCGCTGGCATTCCTGGCGCAAATCGATCTGGCCGATTTGTCCAGTTCCCCAGGTTTCGATGCGGCGCTGCCTCGCGACGGACGGCTCTACTTCTTCTACGATCTTTTCGTGCTTCCACCGTCATATCATCCCGCATCCAGTATCGGCTTGCGCGTGATCCACGACCGCTCGCCTGCCGACGAACTGGTGCGAGCCGAACTGCCGGAAGCGCTCGCGGCCATTTCCGACTTTGTCGGAACGAGTTTGAAGCCGGCAACAGTGACCGCGCACTCGGTGCTCACCGCTGTTCCGCAATACTCTGCCGCGGCTGAGGCGCTGGGTCTGTCGGAAGCGGACCTTTCGACATACGGAAGCTGGCTTTCCCAAGTGCCGGGTTGGCCGGGCGACGGGCCGGAACAAGCGCATCAACTCGGTGGCTGGCGCCGCGCGATCCAGGCGACGATGGAGGGTACAGCGCAACTCGCCGCCAATGGCCTGAACGCCGGCACCTCGGAGGCGTTCAGCTCCGCCGAGGGCAAACGCCTGCTGGAGGATGAAGCTGCATGGCGGCTCGTATTCCAACTGGGACCCGACGACGCCATCGGCAATTTGTTGCCCGGCGCGCTCAATATCCTTATGCGTCAGGAGGATCTGAAGGCGGGTCGCTTCGAAAAAGCATGGGCCGTTTATGAGCAGGACTGAGCGGGTGGTAGCATGACAGAAACCCCCTCAGGCATGGCGCATACGATCAACGATCCAACCGGGTGGCGCGTCTGGCGGATCATATCGATCGTGTTGATCGCCATACCGGCGATCCTGGCCTTGATGTGGGGTGTCGCGTTCGCGATCGTGCGGGTCTTCATTCCCGGCTGTCAAATAGGCCCAAGCAACGGAACCTGTGTTACGGGCGGTATCGATCTGGAGGCGCCGCTTGCCATATTGAGTATGCCCGCGATGATTTTTGCGTTCATTGCTCCTTACTGGGCCATGCTCATCCTGGGCTGGATTCTTTACGGCCTTCTCCCGGCGATTGTCTGGTGGCTGTGGGGACGGGGCTTCACCTTGCACCCGGCGTTTATGCTGCAAGGGCAGAGCATGCGTGTGCCGAGGCGGATACTCGCCGCCACCATGATCCTTTTGTATGGCTGGTGGTGGGTTGCAACGCTGTAGATCGAAACAATCCCTTGTGGGAGTTTGGCGACTGCCAGTCGATTTAAAGTTGAATCGTTCGTTGAACTCCTCAGATGAAGATATTCAGAGGGACTGCGATGAGGAAGACGCGATTAGAGAGCAAGCCCCGCCAACCATGGGTACGAGGGCTCTTGCTTGCGGCCACACTGACACTGTGCCTGTTCGCTGTCGCTTACGGCCTTTTTTACTGGATAGTGGATAGCTTCATTGGACGACCATTAGAGGCCGTCGGCGAATGGATCGGCAAGATCGAGGTGGAGGATCACGGAGGAGATTACCGCATCACTCTGCCACCGACTGATGACGAAGCCCGATAGGGGCTATTCCTGCGCCAGTTTTTCGATGCTTGACGAGCTCACCCGATCTTCGGGTCCGTTCTATCATCAGGGCGTGTCCGTGAACTGGTGCCGCGAAATATGGTGATCCCAGCTGGATTCGAACCAGCGGCCCCCAGATTAGGAATCTGGTGCTCTATCCTGCTGAGCTATGGGACCAGCCGGGCGCACAATAATGGAAGTTCACTTCCAAGCAAAGGCGAAGACTTCAGCTTTCCGAAAATATCCTCCGGAATGTTCAATTCGCTTCAAAAATTGCCAGTGCACGACCCGAAGAAAGCTCGATTTCAACCGGGCCAAGCGCCTCGTTTGACTGCGTCAGAATCGACAAGAACGGCACATCGACATTGTAGAGTGGCCAGCGAGCGCCGCGAATCGACAGATTGCCGATGGCCGAGAACTTGCAGACGCTGAATTGCACACCTGCCCGAGCCTCATGGCTCAGCACCTGATCATGCCGAAGTGGATACACCCATTCACGCCCGTCGAAACACACAAGCCGTTGCACACGGTCGGCGTAGCTTGAAGCCAGTACCAGATTGGAAAAAACATGGTCAGTGCGCGCGCCGCCCAACGCCCCGACGATCAACAGTTCGGTTCCGCCAAGCGCCAACGCCTCGACGATCGCGTACTCACCGTCGGTGATGTCTTTTTCTCGGGGCAGACTGCGTTTTTCAACGTGATCGAAAGCGGCCAGCAACTCCGCCGAAGTTGAGTCAAAGTCGCCGACCCACAATGTCGGTTTCACATCCAGCGCTTTGGCATGGCGAATACCGGCATCCGCCGCAATCACCGTTTTTCCCTGCACAAATGCGCGCAGTTGCGCTGTTGGTGCAATCTCACCCGCCATCAAGACGACCAGAACGGTCATGAGGTCTGCTCCCTGTTCATCAGTGTCAGGCTCGGTTACAATAAGAGTTCTCACGGGGTGCCCTTAAGGGCTGAGAGGCAAGCTGCCAACCCGCCGAACCTGATCCGGCTTGTACCGGCGTAGGGATGGGGAGGTCCAGCACGTGCCGCTGACCAACGCACCCTCCGACTATAATGGGTGCCTTATGCGAATTTCATGTCTTGTCGCAACATTGTTTATCGGGGTTTCATCTGCCTTTGCCCAAGAGGCCGATAAGCCAGTTCTAACAGTTTACACCTATGACAGCTTTATTCCCGAATGGGGCCCCGGTCCAAAAGTTGAGGCGGCTTTTGAAGCAATCTGCAACTGTGATCTGAAGCTGGTTGGGCTGGATGACGGCGTTGGCATCCTGAACCGTCTGCGGCTGGAGGGGAACTCCACTCAGGCCGATGTGGCACTGGGCATGACCACGGACCTGATTCCCGAACTGATGGCAACCGAACTGTTTGCCGAGTCTGACGTCGACCTGTCGGCGATCAATCTTCCCGGTGGATTTGATGACAAGGTGTTTGTGCCCTTTGACTACGCGCCGCTTGCCTTCATCTATGACAGTGAGGTTGTCAAAACCCCGCCAACCAGCCTGGCTGAACTGGTGACCGGTGACAAAGATCAGAAAATTGCCATTATGGATCCGCGGACATCCACACCGGGACTTGGCCTGTTGCTCTGGATGAAGGCGGTTTACGGTGATGACGCGGCTGCAAAATGGCAAGAGCTTGCGCCGCGAATTCTGACTGTAACCCCTGGTTGGAGTGAGGCCTATGGCCTGTTCACCAAGGGTGAGGTTCCCATTGTGCTTTCCTACACCACTTCGCCGGCATACCACATGATTGAGGAAGGTACGGATCGCTATCAGGCAGCGGAATTTTCCGAGGGACATTACCTGCAGGTTGAGATTGCCGGCCGGTTGAAGAGCTCGAAGAACCCTGAGCTCGCAACGCAGTTTCTGCAGTTCACCCTCTCTCCCGAGTTTCAGTCAATTATTCCCACGACCAACTGGACACTGCCGGTGATTGATCTGCCTGAGCCCATGCCGGACGAGTTCAAGAGACTGGTCACACCGGCGAAAACATTGGCGATTGATCCCGAAATTGTTGCAGCCAATCGCCGTGCCTGGACACAGGAATGGTTGCAGGCAATCGGTCGCTGATATTGCTAAGGTCTATGCACGTCCCGTTTTCCGGAACATTGTGGGATGGACGGCGAACAGCGGGGCTGGTGGCGCTTTTGCTGATTGCGGTGGTGTTGTTTGCACCATTTGCCATTCTGCCGCTGGCCACCAGCACACTGCCCAGCCTGGCAGCCGTTCTGGATGACAGCTACATTCTGGGAGTGCTTCGCTTCACGCTGATGCAGGCTGCGTTATCGGCAATCCTGTCGGTTGTTCTGGCACTTCCGCTTGCGCTGGCGCTGCATCGCAACCGGTTTGCCGGGCGGCAATTGCTGCTTCGGCTGTTCTTGTTGCCCCAGGCGTTGCCCACACTGGTGGCTGCCCTGGGCATTGTTGAGGTGTGGGGCAGGGCAGGAGTGGTTTCCGACCTGTTGGTCAGTGCAGGGCTTGGCCGTCTGAACATCTATGGATTGACCGGCATTCTGCTGGCCCATGTGTTCTTCAACATGCCGCTGGCAGCCCGGCTGATGCTGGCAGCCTTGTCCACAGTCCCGGCAGAAAACTGGAAACTGGCCGGGCAACTTTCCTTTGGACGGGTGGCTACGTTTCGCATTGTCGAGTGGCCGGCAATCCGGCCCGCCCTTGCCGGAATAGCCAGCCTTATTTTCATGCTGTGTGTTACCAGCTTTGCCCTGGTCCTTGTGCTCGGCGGCGGGCCGGGAGCCACCACTCTGGAAGTCGCAATTTATCAGTCGCTTCGCTATGATTTCGACCCGGGCAGGGTTATTTCCCTGGCTGTTCTTCAAATCGTTGTTGTCAGCCTGATACTGGTACCCATGTTGATGCGCAAAGCCGATGGTGCAGCCATGTTTTCACTGGGCAGCCCCGCATTGCGCTACGACAAGAGCCCATTGCTCTGGCGCTGCGCTGACGCCGCAATCATTGCCATGGGTGCGACTTTTGTTATCGCGCCGTTCTTCTTCATTCTCTCATCTGGCTTGCAGGCCAATCTGACAGGATTGATCATGCAGGCCGATGTGCAGCGTGCGATTCTGACCAGCCTGAAAATTGCCGTTCTGGCAACCGGCCTGGGCATTGTTGTATCACTCGCGCTGGTGATGGGAAGGCAGGCCGGGGCCGGAGGGCGGGCGGCGTTTCTCTTCGACTATATTGGCAGTATCGTTCTGGTCGTGCCGCCGATCGTCGTTGGCGCCGGCTGGTTTCTTGTTCTGCGGCAGGCGACGGACGTCTACAGGGTGGCACCGGCAGTGATTGTTGTCAGCAATGCCATTATCGCCATTCCCTTCATGATCCGCATTCTCGGGCCTGCGCTTGCCACTGCGCATCAACGCTATGGCAAATTGGCAGGGCATCTTGCTCTCGGCAGCTTTGCCCGCTGGCGACTGGTGGAATGGCCCGCGCTTCGCCTTCCACTGGGGCTGGCGGCAGCCTTCGGATTGGCGCTGTCGCTTGGCGATCTGGGCGTCGTGGCATTGTTCGGCAATCAGGACCTGGTCACTCTGCCCTATCTGTTGCTTCAGCGCATGGGCAGCTATCGCAGCACCGATGCTGCTGGCCTGGCATTGATGCTGGCGGCAATCTGCATGTTTCTGATGTGGCTGGCGGAATTGGGAACCCGAACCCGAGGGACTGTTGACTGATGCCGATTCTGGTTGTCGAAAATCTCACTTATGCCTATCAGGGCGCTGCCATGCACTTTGATCTGGCAGTGGAAGCCGGAGAATGGCTGGCCATTGTCGGACCAAGCGGCGCCGGAAAATCGACGCTGCTGGACCTGATTGCCGGTTTTATCACGCCGGTTGCCGGCCGTATTCTGATTGACGGCAGGGATCTGACTGACGTTGCCCCAGGTGAGCGACCGGTGAGCTTCCTGTTTCAGGAGAACAACCTTTTCCCGCATTTGACGGCATTGCAGAATGTTGTTTTGGGTCTTACCAGCCGCATGCGGCCGGATGCTTCGCAAAAGCTGGCGGCTGGTGAAGCATTGGCCATGGTTGGGCTTGGCGGATTTGAAACCCGCTTGCCTGCGCAAATGTCTGGTGGCGAACGCCAGCGTGTGGCCCTGGCCCGGGCCATGGTGCGCAAAAGGCCCATACTGATGCTGGACGAGCCATTTGCGGCGCTTGGCCCAGCCATGCGCCTGGAAATGCTGGAACTGCTTTCAAGGCTAAGGCTGCAAACCGGCATGGCAATTCTTATGGTGACGCATCAGCCGGATGATGCAGCAGGTTATGCCGAAAAGCTTGCCTTCGTCGACAACGGTGAAATTGTGCTGTCGGGCAACACTTCCACACTTTTGACGCCTCCTGTAGACAGTCGCATCGCTTCTTATCTTGGTAAGGCTTGAACGCTCATATTTCTGACCGATTTAGAGGTGAGACAGAAAGCCACTGAGGAAAGCGCCGGCATCTTCGAGAATCGTCGTGGTTGTTGCTTTGTGGTGCTTTTCGAAAAGACACGCTAGCGTTAGAAATATGCCTGAGACGGTGTTGCAAGGCAGGAGTTGCGAAAAAACCATGAAGGCCATGCCGGTACGGTCAAAAGACGGCCTTCCTGTCAAAGGCACAAAGAACCGGGCTGGTCGGCTGGCCATCGGCTTGTCGGCTTGCCTGTTGATCAGCGCCTGCACCTCGCTGGGCACCAGCATGGAAGATGCCGCGCAGTCGGCCGCCAGTGGTCCTTCAGGTTTTTTGCCCACGCAGTCGCGTCAGCCGATTTCATTTGAAGGTGCCCAGTCAGATGACCCGCAATCGGTCATCGGGCGTTCGCAACATCCGCGCATCCTTGCTGCCTATGGCGGCGCATATTCCGACCCCCGTCTGGAGCGTTCTCTCGCGGCCATTGTTGGCCGACTGGCCGCCTATTCGCAGGATCCAACCCGCGCATATTCCATCACGGTTCTGAATTCTCCCAATATCAACGCCTTCGCGTTGCCGGGCGGATATCTTTATGTCACGCGCGGCCTGCTGGCATTGGCCAATGACTCCGCTGAAGTGGCCGCGGTGCTTGCCCATGAAATGGGGCATGTTTCCGCCAATCACGGTATCAAGCGCCAGGAGCGGGAGCAGGCGGCAGAACTGGCAGGACGCGTTGTAAGTGAAGTGCTTTCAACCGACCCTCAAGGCTCTCAGGCCGGACAGGCGGCACTGGCACGTGGCCAGTTGAGCCTTGCCAGCTTTTCGCGCAATCAGGAACTGGAAGCCGATGCGCTTGGCATTCGCCATGTAGGACGCGCTGGCTATGACCCCTATGCTGCGTCGAGATTTTTGGGTGCGATGGAATCTTTTTCCAAGTTCCGCAATGCATTTCAGGCCAGCAATCCCGATCTCGACTTTCTCGCCTCGCATCCGGCTGCACCGCAACGGGTTGAACTTGCGCGCAGGCATGCTGCGGAATTCGGCCCGCAAGGCACCGGCGTTACCGAACGGGACCGCTATCTGACCGGCATTGACGGAATGTTGTTCGGCGACACCGCGGCGGAAGGTTATGTGCGGGAGAGAAACTTTTACCATCCGGGTCTGGGCATAACTTTTGCCGTGCCGAACGGCTTTGTCATCGACAACACCGCTGAGGCAGTGCTTGCCACCGGGCCGGGTGACACCGCCATACGCTTTGATGGTGTGGCTCTGTCTGAACGCACCTCTCTGGATGACTATGTGCGCAGTGGTTGGATTGGTGGACTGGACGAAAGCTCTGTCCGACCGATACAAATGGGCGACCTTCAGGGCATAACGGCGCGCGCCAAGGGTGGCGCCTATGCGTTCGACATCACATTGGTGCGAGTTGGCGGGCAGGTTTACCGCTTCCTGACAGCTCTGCCCGCCGGATCAACTGACCGCCTTGAGCCCGTTGCCCGGGAAATCTCCAGCTCGTTCCGCCTCATGTCGCCCGCCGAGCGGCAGGCATTGAAACCCTTGCGCATTCGCATTGTGAATGCCGGGGTTGGCGATACGGAATCGTCCATCTCTGCACGAATGCAGGGTGTAGACCGCAAGCTGGAGCTATTCCGTCTGCTGAATGGTCTTGAGGACGGGCGCGGCATACGCACCGGCGGGCGCTACAAGATTATTTCTGAATAACAAAAAACCTCCGGCCCGTTGTTTAACGGGCCGGAGGTTTCGGTAATCTCTGGTTTTCAGCTTACATAGGCCGCTTCATCCGGGTTCTTCGCCAAAAGCGCAGCCCGTAGCTTTTCCAGGGCCCGTGTTTCAATCTGGCGAACCCGTTCTTTGGAAATTCCGAGCTTGCTGCCCAAAGCCTCAAGAGTTTCGCCGTCATCCTGCAAACGCCGCTCGCGAATAATTCGCAGTTCACGTTCAGACAAAACATCCAGCGCGTCCGCAAGCCAGATTACGCGTCGCTCATCGTCAATGACGCTCGACACCATTTCGTCGGGAAGAGGGTCATTCGACACCAGGAAGTCCTGTCGATCCGAGCCACCGCTTTCATCGTCGGATAGAGGCGCATTCAGCGATGAGTCCGGGCCGGACAGACGACTGTCCATCAGTGCCACATCCTGTACAGACACGTTTAAGGCAGAGGCAATCTCACGATAAATATCACTGTTCGCCAGTGTCTCCGAGCCTTGGCTCAATCTGGCCCGCAATCTCCGGAGGTTGAAGAACAGAGCCTTTTGCGTGGACGAAGTTCCACCGCGTACGATTGACCAGTTACGCAGAATATAATCCTGGATAGAGGCGCGTATCCACCACGTAGCATAGGTGGAGAACCGGACCTCGCGCTCTGGTTCAAAGCGGGCAGCCGCTTCCAGAAGACCAACATGACCTTCCTGGATCATGTCGCTCATTGAAAGGCCAAAATGCCGGAACTTGCCCGCCATTGAAATAACAAGCCGCATATGCGCGGCGGTGATCTGATGGAGCGCGTCCTGATCCTGCCGCTCCTTCCATCGTACAGCGAGGTCGTATTCCTCGCCCCGTTCCAGATAAGGTGCAGCCATAGCTGCACGGATCATGAGGCGACCTGCTGGCTGGGACTTCATGTTGAGACCTCTCGCTGAAAATTCTGTCAGGACGAAATCGCAAGGTGATAAGGCAACACACCTTGTCGTTGCGGCACAGAAACAACGGCGGAAACAATCTAAGGTTCCAGATATTCGCGAAATATTGTAAAATTAGGAAGGTTGATCCGTTTGGCAACCTGAAAAATGATGCAATTTCAGCAGCGTGCGGCTATCGGGCGAGTGATAATTTACAATTTCATGACGCGAGGCGCATGTTTTCAAGGACGTTGAAGCATACTGTGTATGGGAAATCACCTGTCCACAGGCACAAATAAAAAAGCCGGCGCTCCAGAGTAGAGCACCAGCTTTAATGGGTTCAGACAGTAGGCGCCGTTTTAAGCGGCTTCATCCGCCTCAATCTCATCCTCATCGTTCTCGGCAACCTTGGCAGTGCGCTTTGGAGCCTTGTTGAGGTTGATTTCAATAAGACGAACAGCCTCAGTTTCCGAGACTTCGTTCACAGCAGCCAGTTCGCGGGCCATGCGGCCCAAGGCTGCTTCATAGAGCTGACGCTCTGAGTAGGATTGCTCCGGCTGAGTGTCTGCACGATACAGATCACGCACAACCTCGGCGATCGAAATCAGGTCACCGGAATTGATCTTTGCATCATATTCCTGTGCACGGCGGCTCCACATGGTGCGCTTGATCCGCGCACGGCCCTGAACCACCTTCAGTGCACGCTCGACAAAATCGGTTTCTGCAAGTTTGCGCATGCCGACTGCCTCGGCCTTTGCAACCGGCACCTTCAGCCGCATTTTGTCTTTTTCGAAATCGATAACGAAGAGCTCGAGCTTCATTCCAGCCACGGTCTGCTCTTCAATCGCAACGATCTGTCCAACGCCGTGCGCCGGATAAACGATGCTTTCACCTGTTTTGAAACCTTGACGTTGGGAGGTTTTCTTCTGAATGCTCATACGCCTGCTAAAACTCCCTGTTGTGCCCGGCTGCAAATGCCGATAAGCACGGGGACGACGCTATAGGTCGCCGGATTAGAGCGCGAGTCATCTCATGATGACACGACAGTCTGGCTCCTGGAGCGAACATCATCAGGCATCAGAAAACATACCCAGCGCAGACGGCTGGTGATGTAAATCAAATGTGACGAAGAAACGCCTTTCGGAAGTTGCCGCGATGCCGTTGGATCGTAAAAGATCAACAGCATTCGACTGTTGCTGAAATAATACCCCAGTTTTGCGCAAATTTCAACAATAATGCTTCAGCGCAGCGCGACTCCCTGACTCAGAACGGTTACCATTCCCCTAATATGTCCCGCAGGGCAGCATTTTGCACCGCAAAATCAAAGAGAATCACTTTCCGATTTTCAATCGCCGCTGCCAGGTTCGGGGGAAAAGAATTTTGCCAGCTTGCCATCAACGCCGTCCATTTCCTTGGCATCGTCCGGCGCGTCACGCTTGATCGTGATATTGGGCCATTTTTCGGCGTATTCGGCATTGAGCTGCAACCAGCTGTCCAGCCCCGGCTCCGTGTCCGGCTTGATTGCCTCAGCCGGGCATTCCGGCTCGCAAACGCCGCAATCAATGCACTCATCCGGGTGAATGACGAGCATGTTGTCGCCTTCGTAAAAACAATCGACCGGGCAAACTTCCACGCAATCCATATATTTGCAGCGTATGCAGTTGTCGGTCACGACATAGGTCATGTCAGGCGGTCCTGAAACTTGCCGGCACAAAGGGTGTACCGGGGCAGTTGAAAATGAGACTTTGTCCTTCGAGCGTTCCTTGTGACCTTTCGATCACCTGAAGCGCCAGAAGTCTTGGCTACGTCGCTTTGTCCTGCTGTTGAAGCGGGTCCGCCTCACAGTGAAATGCCTAAGCTCAGCACGCACACGTTCATCGCTGCACACCTGCACAAGCATTGCTGGAATTGCTCTAGACGCCGAGGTAGCGTCTTGCGATCCTTGATGCAAGAGCAATCCTTACTGTCTTTTCAGCCTATTCGGGTATTGATTTCTCCACCGCTTCCGCAGAGCCGCCTTCGCCAGCAAGGTCGAAATAGAGAGTTGCAGCCTCCGCGGCCGGGCCACGCCTGATGCCAATGGCGGCTATGCGCAACACCCGCACGCGGTTGGCAATGGCGATTGTCAACACATCACCCGCACGCACGACACGGGCATTGTGTTGCACCTTAACGCGGTTCAGACGAACAGCACCTGAACTCAGCAGCTCCTGCGCCAGACTGCGGGATTTGACGATCCGCGCAAAGAACAGCCATTTGTCAATGCGCTGTTCCTGCAATGGCGCGGATTGTGTCAACGAGTTCCCCGCAGTTTCGCTTTGTAAGAGTTACTGCTTGAGCTTGTCTTTCAGGGCCGCCAGCTTGGCAAATGGTGAATCGGGATCAATTGGCCGTGGCTTCTCAACCCGCTTTTCCTGCTGATGCATCTGCGGCTTGCGCTGTTCCTGCTCACCCGAACGGTGCTTGCCGCCCTTGCCGTCAAATCGCTTGCCGCCAAATTTCTGGTGATGGCGCTGGGCACCTTCGCCCTGCTCGTTCTGCCTTCGCTGCGGGCGTTGGTGGGCAGGGCGCTGCCTTGCCTCGCCTTCACCCTCTGCGGGGCGGCGTTGCTGCTGGCCATGCCCGCCACGCCGGTTTTCATCCCGCCGTCCGCCAGCGTTCCGTTCTCCACGAAATGGGCGCCATAGCTGGATCATCTTCACATCCGCTTCAGCCGCAGGAGCGGCCTCTGCTGGTGCGTCCGTGCTTGTGTCCGGCGTTGTGGCCTGCGCATCTCCCGCTGGTGCAGTGTCCTCGTCGGCCGTCACGTCCTCAACCGGGGCAACATCCAGAGGCGCAACCTCGGCGTCAACGGGCTGAGCGCTCACCTCTGTTTCAGCCGAAACATCTGCCGCGACGGTTTCAGCGTCGGCCTGCACTGCCGGTTCAACGGCCTGATCCTCAGAAGTGTTGTCTTCCGGCGCGGGCTCTGCTGGTGCATTTTCTGCCGGAGCAGCAGTTGCGGCGGCAAAAGCTGCGTCCTGCTTTGCCAGCAGTTGCTCAACGTCCGTTGCGCTGACCGAATGGGCGCGATAGCCAAGACCCTTCAGGATCTCATCCATATCTTCCGCCGTGGCACCCAGAATTGACATCATTGCCGGTGTGACAACAAATTCCCGCCCGTTATAGCCGCCATCCGGGCGACGCGCAGTTCCCTGCTTCCACGCCAGTGTCGGGCGGATAAGATCTGCCAGCCGCTCCAGAATATCGACGCGCACCGCTCTTCGCCCCAGCGACCGGTAGCCTGCAAGTGCGTAGAATACAGGGTCGAACTCCGGATCAATAGCCGCCGATGTGCGCCCTGTTGCCAGAAGCTGTGTCACCTCACCGAAGCCGGGCTTGTCGCGACCATCGTTCATCACCCCCCAAAGAAGGGTTATGAGCGCCGCAGGGGCGGGCTTGATCAGTGTGGGCAGAAAGATGTGGTACGCACCGAACCGCACGCCCAGGCGGCGCAGTGCAGCACGCGCCTCCTGGTCGAGTGAGCGGATTTCGTCGGCCACATCGCGTCTTTGCAGCAGGCCGAAGTTTTCAGACAGGCGAAAGGCGATGCCTTTGGCAGTGCCTTCCAGCCCTTCACCCGCTTCCAGGTCTGCCAGTGGCTTTAGAATGGTGGAAACCTGATAGGTGATAAAACGCTCTGCCCGGGCGACCACCTTGTCGCGCGCGGCGCCAGACAACTGCTCATCCGCCAGCATCACGAGCCGCGGCTTAAGCGCACGCTCTCCACTGGTCAGGCTGGCAATCGGTGCGCCCAGCCACCGAACCAAACCGTCTGACCCAATGGCCAGATCGCTGTTGGGTGCGTTGGAAAAACGTTCTGCTCTGGTTTCATACTCACCCGCCAAGGCTTTTTGCGCAGCAGCGCGCACAGCTTTGGCATCCGGCCCGTCAGATTTTATGTCCGGCGTGAACCTGAACCCCTGCAGCTCCCCCACATGATGACCCTCTACGAGCACCTTGCCGTCGCCGCCGATCTCAGCTTCCATCAATGCGTTCTCTCTCAGCCGCCTAATCAAGATGCTTGTCCTGCGGTCTACGAAGCGTTTCGTCAACCTTTCGTGCAATGCGTCAGAGAGCCTATCTTCAATCGAACGCGTCTTTTCTTGCCAGTGTGACGGATCGGCAAGCCATCCGGGCCGGTGCGAAATATAGGTCCAGGTGCGAATCTCGGCTATTCTCTGGGAAAGCGTATCGATATCGCCCTCCGTAAAATTTGCTCGTTCAACCTGTGCCGCCATGTAATCTTCGGCCACTCTTCCGGTGCTCACAAGGTCGCGATACACCGCCAGGATGATCTCTGCATGCTGAGCCGGAGCGATTCGCCGGTAGTCCGGCAGCTTGCACGCCTCCCACAACAGTTCCACCGCACGCCGGTTGCTGGCCGCTGAAAGCACCCAGCTGTCTCGGGAGAGGAAATCGAGAGCTCGTTGATCAACGGAAGGCAAGGCGCGTGTCAGGTCGCTTGTCGGCGGCAACACTTCAAGGCTGCGTGTCAGTGCCTGCACCGAGGAAAAATCAAGCTGGCGCGAGCGCCACTGCATGAGCCGAATCGGCTCGAAGCGATGAGCTTCAAGATCTTCGGCAAGTTCGGCAGACAGGGGTGCGACCTGGCCAGTCACACCAAATGAGCCATCTTTCAGATGCCTTCCCGCGCGGCCTGCAATCTGGGCATATTCGGCTGGCGCCAGTTGCCGGTACTGAAAACCGTCAAACTTCCAGTCCTGCGCGAAAGCCACATGGTCAACGTCCAGGTTCAGGCCCATGCCTATAGCGTCTGTGGCAACAAGAAATTCAACCTCGCCGCTCTGATACAATTCAACCTGCGCATTGCGTGTGCGCGGGCTGAGTGCGCCCAGCACCACCGCCGCGCCACCCCGCTGGCGCCGCACCAGCTCGGCTATTGCGTAAACCTCGTCAGCAGAAAATGCGACGATGGCACTGCGTCGTGGCAAACGGGTCAGTTTCTTCTGACCAGCGTAATGGAGTTGCGACAGGCGAGGGCGGGTCTGCACGGTGATGCCCGGTATCAGGCGCTCCAGAACCGGGCGCATGCTGGCAGAGCCAAGCAGCAAGGTTTCTTCGCGGCCGCGCATGTGCAGTATACGGTCTGTGAAAATATGGCCGCGTTCCAGATCATTGGCGAGCTGCACTTCATCAATCGCCACAAAGGCTGCCGATGTGTCATGCGGCATGGCCTCCACCGTGCACACAATGTAGCGGGCATTGGGCGGTTTGATTTTTTCTTCGCCGGTGATCAGTGACACTGCGCCGATGCCGACACGATCAACCACTTTCTGGTAGACTTCACGCGCAAGCAGACGGAGCGGCAGGCCGATGATGCCGGATGAATGAGCCACCATCCGCTCAATCGCCAACCATGTCTTGCCGGTATTGGTTGGCCCCAGAATGGCCTTAACACCCTCTGCTGTCGGGCGGGAAGGCCGAGAGACGGGGTGATTCTGGTTCAGGCGTGCATCCATCATGAACTGAAGCTATAGCATTTCCCGTTGAAGCGGAATCGCTTCGACGGCAGGACAATGCGGCAAAGCATAAGCATTTCCCGTTGAAGCGGAATCGCTTCGACGGCAGGACAATGCGGCGAAGCATAAGCATTTCCCGTTGAAGCGGAATCGCTTCGACGGCAGGACAATGCGGCGAAGCATAAGCATTTCCCGTTGAAGCGGAATCGCTTCGACGGCAGGACAATGCGGCGAAGCATAGTGTCTATGCGCTTCGGGTGATTGAAAGATCACATGAAGCGATGAAGAAATTGCCCGTGCTTCTTCAAAGCTTAATCAGGCGCTGGCTTAATTCAACGCGCCAACCAAACCTTCAGCCAGAAAGCGCATCCACCGCTGGTGGGATGGCTGAACACGCCACGCAATCAATGCCGCTGCCGCACGCTGGTCGCCTTGCCGCCAGGCATCAAGCAAACGAACAAGCCAGACTTCATCGTCGCTGACGCCTGCAGAGCCGGGTCGATAAAACACCATTTCGCGCCGGGCATGCGACTCCAGGCCGCGGAAAAAACACGTCGCAAAGCGATCGAGAGAGGTCGACTTTTCGCCGGCGAGAAGAAAACAGGCTTTTTCCAGGTTTGGCTTAGGGGCGAGGCGGCTGCGCAAGGCCAGCCAGCGCAACCGATCCAGATCCACCCGTTGCGAATCGTCCAGCCGCGGCCGCTCTGCCAGAATACGGGCAGAGGTGGGGCATGGAAATGATACGACCCGGCCTTCCGGCTCAAACAAAGGCGTTTTGAATGCTGATCTTGCCATCATCTTACCTGCAAACGCACAGCCAGATTAAAGCTGAGCGTGAATGTCACCTTCAACTATCAGAAAAGATTCAAGCTTTCCAGTGGCAGATCAGGCCGGGCGCTGCGCCGTGAGCATATAGTTGACATCCATATCGCCAGACAAGCGCCATTCATCCGCCAGCGGATGGTAGATCACGCCGGATTTGCCCGCCATGTGCAACCCTGCGGCTTCAAGTGGCGCAACAATTTCTTCCGGACGAACCAGCTTGTCATATTGGTGCGTGCCGCGGGGCAGCCAGTTCAGAACATATTCCGCCCCGACAATGGCCAGAGCCAGCGCTTTGAGCGTGCGGTTGATTGTGGCCACAACCATGAAACCACCCGGTTTCACCATTTCCGCACAAGCGGTCAGAAACAGCGGAACATCCGCGACGTGCTCCACAACCTCAAGGGCCAGAACAACGTCGTAAGTCTCGCCTGCATCCCGCAGGGTTTCTGCCGGAGTGTCTCGATAGTCTATCGTCAGGCCACCTTCCGCCGCATGAAGCCGCGCCACTTCAATATTCGTGGTGGAGGCATCTGCGCCTGTAACGTTCGCACCGAGCCGCGCCAGTGGTTCGCAGATCAGGCCACCACCGCAGCCAATATCCAGAATTTTCAACCCGGCAAGAGGTGTGGCGCTTTGCGCGTCCAGGTGAAAATGGTTGAGCAATTCATTGCGCAGGTAAGTCAGGCGAACCGGGTTGAATCGGTGCAGCGGTTTGAACTTGCCATTCGGGTTCCACCATTCTGCCGCCAGACGGGAAAAGCGCTCAACTTCCGCTTCGTCGATTGTTGTCTTCTGGGTGCCGGACATTCACAATCTCCGATGTATCTGTGGCAAACGGGCGATGTTCTGCTCAAGTGGGGATGGTCTGCCGCAGAGGCGAAGTCAAGCGCTGCAACGCTTGCGAATTGCCGTAATTTCGGTTACTGAGCCCTCGCCTTCAGGCGGTGAAGTGGTTCAGGGCCATTTGACGCCAGTCCTTTTAGCCATTCCCGGCGGTGCGGCAAACCGCCCGGCAACCTTGATGCTAGATACCTATGGCTCGTCTCGTTCTAAAATTCGGCGGAACCTCCGTTGCCGATATTGATCGCATTCGGAATGTCGCGCGGCACGTAAAACGCGAGGTTGATGCTGGCCATGATGTTGCCGTGGTGGTTTCGGCCATGTCCGGAAAAACCAACGAACTGGTTGGCTGGTGCCGAGAGGCGTCTGCCATTCACGACGCTCGCGAGTACGACACCGTTGTTGCCTCGGGTGAGCAGGTTACGGCCGGCCTTCTGGCAATTGTGCTGCAGAAGCTGGGCGTGAACGCCCGCTCATGGATGGGCTGGCAAATTCCGCTGCGCACCGACGGCTCGCATGGGGCAGCCCGGATTGACGCGATTGACGGAACGGAGATCATTCGACGCTTCGGCGAAGGTCAGGTTGCGGTTATCGCAGGCTTTCAAGGTCTGGCACCGGACAACCGCATTGCCACTTTGGGCCGGGGTGGTTCTGACACCAGCGCGGTCGCTGTGGCAGCAGCCCTGCAGGCCGATCGCTGCGACATCTACACCGATGTGGACGGCGTCTATACAACTGATCCGCGTATCGAGCCCAAGGCACGACGCATGGACCGCATTTCTTTTGAGGAAATGCTGGAAATGGCGTCGTTGGGAGCCAAAGTCTTACAGGTGCGCTCGGTTGAACTGGCCATGGTTCACAAGGTGCGCACATTCGTGCGTTCTTCTTTTGAAGATCCGGACGCCCCCGGCATGGGCGATTTTGATAACCCGCCCGGGACCCTTATTTGCGACGAGGATGAAATCGTGGAACAGCAGGTTGTGACTGGCATTGCCTATGCCAAGGACGAAGCCCAGATTTCGCTTCGCAGGGTTGCAGACCGGCCCGGTGTTGCCGGGGCAATTTTCGGCCCGTTGGCCGATGCCGGTGTGAATGTCGATATGATTGTTCAGAACATATCGGAAGACGGCTCCCACACCGACATGACCTTTACGGTGCCTGCCAGTGATCTGGACAAGGCGGCTTCAATTATTGCTGCCGCCAAGGAAGACATGGGCTTTGATGTTGTGCAGTCTGAAAGCGGGCTGACAAAAGTTTCCGTTATTGGCATTGGCATGAGAAGCCATGCCGGTGTGGCTGCAACTGCCTTCAAGGCATTGGCTGGCCGGGGAATTAACATTCGTGCCATCACAACTTCCGAGATCAAAATCTCCATTCTGATCGACGGTGAGTTTTCAGAACTTGCAGTTCGGACCTTGCATTCAGTCTACGGTCTTGACAAAGCTCGTCCGTGAAATCGGGCACAGATTGTTGTGCCCGATCGGGTGCCGCTGAAATGGCGCCTTAACGCAATGGACGGATGACGCCTCTGATGCGAAGCGATTCTCCCGGACCACGGGTGTTGTTGCGCCGGATGCGGGAGCTGATGGCTGAACCACTGGAGCCTCAGGTCCGGCTCGATGAAATTGTGCGCCAGATCGCAGCCAACATGTTGGCTGAGGTTTGCTCGCTCTATGTTCTGCGGGCCGACGGCATTCTGGAACTGTATGCTACAGAGGGTTTGAACCCGGGTTCCGTCCATCTGGCCCAGCTCCGCCTTGGCGAGGGACTGGTTGGCACCATTGCCGCCACTGCGCGCGCACTGAACCTGAATGATGCGCAAAAGCATCCTGCATTCACCTATCTGCCAGAAACCGGGGAAGAGATTTACAACTCGTTCCTCGGAGTTCCGATTCTGCGAACCGGACGCACCCTGGGCGTTCTGGTGGTGCAGAACAAAACAAAACGCGCCTATCGCGACGATGAGAGCGAGGCGCTGGAAACAGTCGGAATGGTAATTGCAGAAATGATTGCCGCGGGAGGTCTGGAGGGACTGTCGCGGCCGGGGGTGGTGCTTGACCTGTCACGCCCGGTAATGATTGAAGGGGCGGCACTGGCCGATGGCATTGGCGTCGGGCGGGTGGTTCTGCACGAGCCGCGCGTGGTGGTGACCAACCTTTTCAACGAAGATGTGGAACGCGAAATCACGCGGCTGGAAAAGGCCCTTTCCTCGCTGCGCATTTCAATTGAGGACATGCTGGAGCGCCGCGACATTGCGGGCGAGGGTGAACACCGGGCGGTGTTGGAAGCTTACCGCATGTTTGCCAATGATCGTGGCTGGGTGCGCAAGCTTGAGGAAGCGGTGCGCAACGGCCTGACAGCCGAAGCCTCTGTTGAAAAAGTACAGTCCGACATGCGGGCACGCATGATGCATATGGCCGACCCCTATCTGCGGGAACGGCTGCATGATTTCGATGATCTGGCAAACAGGCTCCTGCGCCAGATCATGGGACATTCCATTGACCCGTTTGACGGCGATGACAGTTTTGACGCCATTGTTGTATGCCGGTCCATGGGCGCCGCAGAACTGCTGGACTATCGCCGGGAGCGCATCCGCGGCCTGGTGCTGGAGGAAGGCGCGCCAACCAGCCACGTTGTTATCGTGGCCAGGGCGCTGGGCATTCCGGTGGTCGGCCAGGCAAAAGGCGTTGTCTCGCTGGCGGAAAAGGGCGACGCCATCATAGTCGATGGTGAAGAGGGTGCCGTGCATTTGCGCCCACCTTCCGACATTGAGTCTGTGTTCAACGAGCGATTGCAATTTCGCGCCAAGCGGCAGGAGCGGTACCGTGAATTGCGGGATCTGCCGGCCGAAACCAGAGACAGCGAGCGGATCAAGCTTCTGGTCAATGCCGGACTTCTGGTTGATCTGCCGCAACTCGCAGATGCGGGCGCAGATGGCATTGGGCTGTTTCGCACCGAATTGCAGTTCATGGTCGCTTCTGCCATGCCCAAGACTTCAGAGCAGGAGCGGCTTTATGCTGCCGTTCTGGATGCTGCAGGCGAAAAGCCGGTAACGTTTCGCACGCTGGATGTGGGTGGTGACAAGGTTTTGCCCTACCTGCACCAGTCGCCGGAGGAAAACCCGGCGCTGGGCTACCGCGCCCTGCGCCTGGCGTTGGATAAGCCCGGCCTGATGCGCACCCAGTTGCGTGCATTGCTGCGTGCTGCTGGTGGCAGAGAGCTGAGCGTCATGTTTCCGATGGTGACGGATATTGACGAGTTGCGGCAGGCCCGCGACCTGATCTCACGCGAGTTCAAGCAGCAGACGCGTTTCGGCCATGTCATGCCGCGCAGGCTGAAGCTTGGTGCGATGATTGAAGTGCCATCCATGCTGTATCAGCTGGACGAATTGATGGCTCTTGTGGACTTTGTTTCCATCGGGTCCAATGATCTGTTTCAGTTCTTCTGTGCGGTTGACCGTGGCAACACGCAGATTGCCGGCCGATTTGACGATTTGTCGCCGCCGTTCTTCAAAGCGCTGCGCGATATTTTGCGGGCGGGAGAGCGCAACGCTGTTTCGGTAACACTGTGTGGCGAACTGGCCAGCCGTCCACTTTCGGCGATGGCGTTGATCGGCCTTGGCTTCCGGTCTATCTCCATGACCACTTCGGCGATCGGGCCGGTCAAATCCATGATTCTGGAGTTGGATGCCGGACATCTTGCCCAGGAGCTGGACAGTTTTCTGGAAGACCGCTTCCGCATGGGAACTCTGCGTGAGTTTCTGACGACCTATGCTGAAACCCACAACATTCCTGTCTAGAGCATTGTGCGGCCGGTGAGCGGAATGGCGCAAGCGGCAATACAGTGTGACAGGCCAACGAATTGCAGCGTTTCTAACGGTCGAAAGATCACATGAAACGCTTCAGACCAATCAAGAACCTTCAGGACCAGCATGGCGATTTTGCCCGCAGAGACAATGAATGAAATTCTTCGTCGTTCGGCTTTTCTGGAAGCCGAAATGGCCAAGGGGCCTGACCATGAGGTCTATGCAAAACTTGCTTCCGAGTTTTCCAGTCTGGAAGATGTTGTGGAGGCGATCCAGACCTACAATTCAGCGGTCAGGGAGCTTGCAGATTTGCGGGCTTTGCTTGAGGACGCAACAGCCGACCGGGAAATGCGCGACCTCGCAGCAACGGAAATTGACGAGGTTTCCGAGCGTATTGAAACGCTGTCCAACGAAATTCTGATTCTGCTTCTGCCAAAAGATGCCGCCGACGAGAAAGGCGCTATTCTGGAGATACGGGCCGGGACCGGTGGATCGGAAGCGGGGCTGTTTGCTGGCGATCTGTTCCGAATGTATCAGCGCTACGCCGAGCTGAGTGGCTGGAAAGTAGAGCTGCTTGAAGCTTCAGAGGGCGAAGTTGGCGGCTATAAGGAAGTGATCGCCTCTGTCAAAGGCAAAGGCGTGTTCTCGCGGTTGAAGTTTGAATCCGGAGTGCACCGCGTGCAGCGTGTGCCGGCAACGGAATCGTCCGGGAGGATTCACACCTCCGCCGCAACGGTGGCTGTGCTGCCAGAGGCGGAAGACATTGATATCGAAATTCGCGCGGAAGACATTCGCATCGATACGATGCGCGCATCCGGTGCTGGTGGTCAGCACGTCAACACCACAGACTCTGCGGTTCGCATCACACATCTTCCCACCGGCATCATTGTAACCTCGTCGGAAAAGTCCCAGCACCAGAACCGTGCGCGAGCTATGCAGGTTTTGCGGGCCAAGCTTTTCGATATGGAGCGGCAGCGTATGGACAGCGAACGTTCCGAGTCCCGGCGCTCACAGGTTGGCTCGGGCGATCGGTCTGAGCGGATCAGAACCTATAATTTTCCACAGGGCCGGGTTACAGACCACCGGATCAACCTGACGCTTTACAAGCTGGATCGGGTGATTGAGGGAGAAATGGACGAACTGGTCAACGCATTGGTTGCCGATCATCAGGCAGCACTGCTGGCGGCTGTGGGTGCCGATGCCTGAGACGACTGTCGGGCAATTGTTGCGGCATGCGCAGCAGGTTCTGGCCGCGGCTGGTGTGGCGACTGGCGGCCTGGATGCACGGTTGCTGGTAATGGAAACCCTGGGTCTTTCCAACGCCGATCTGATACTTCGTGCCGAAGCTCCGGTCCCGTCTGGCTCTGCCGAAATGGTGTCGCAGAAATTGGCGCGGCGTTGCCATGGAGAGCCGGTGCACCGGATCCTTGGGCACCGCCCGTTCCATGCGCTTGATTTCATTTTGTCTGCCGACACATTGGAGCCGCGCCCCGACACTGAAGCACTGGTGGATCTTGCGGCCAGAGCATTTGAGCGACGCTTTGGCAGAGATGGCGAATTTGTTTTTGCAGATATTGGCGTGGGAAGCGGAGCAGTTGCCGTTTCCCTGCTTGGTCTGTTTGCACGAGCCCGCGCCGTTGCCGTGGATATTTCGGCCGGAGCTTTGGCAACCGCCAGCCTGAACGCCGCACGAGCCGGCGTGGAGGACAGGTTTCTGCCGGTGAGAGGAAATTATCTGGATGCGATCTGCGGACCGGTGGATGCAATTGTTTCCAACCCACCTTATATCCCCACTCACACATTGGGCGAGCTGGACGCACAGGTTCGCAATTTTGATCCGATCCTCGCTTTGGACGGCGGTCTGGACGGTCTGGTTGCCTACCGAGCAATCGCATCGGCTCTTGAATCCAGTCTTTCACCACAAGGCGATGTGCTTCTGGAAATAGGATTTGACCAGCAGCAGGACGTTACAGCCATTCTTGATGGTGCGAATTTTCGTTTGGAAAACAGTGAACGCGATCTTGGTGGGCATATTCGCGCCTTATGGTTCAGGCGCAACTGAGCTGCATAAACTGCGCCAGGTTGTGTATTTTCCCGGTGTTTGTGCAACAAAACTCTTGTGAGATAGAGCATCAGCAACTAGGACTAACGCATAGAGACGGAATTATCGACAGGAAGTCAGCTGATTCTCCGGATGCCGGAGGTGGTTTTTTCCTCGATACGGCTCCGATCCGTCCAGTGTCAGTGCACACTCACGGGACACACCAACACGAAACTTATTGAGCAGGAGCAAAGCAGTTCCCGATTTTTCGGCTGCAAAGGCAACAGGCTCAAATAACGGATAGTCATGCGTGGTGGCGTTTGCCGCCCGCCGATAAGGGGCCAGACTGGGGAGATGTGAGACCTGTGCAAGGTCAACAGTCAGCCAGGCGATCCAGAGACAGGAAAAGCATGAGGCCAGGACAGCAACAGCAGCAGAACAAGCGGATGCGCGGACGCGGTGGGCGCAAAGGCCCGAACACGCTTGCCAGAAGCTATGAGTCAAACGGCCCGGATGTGAAAATTCGGGGCACTGCGCAACATATCGCTGAAAAATATGCAGCTCTGGCACGTGATGCTACGGCATCCGGCGACCGGGTGATGGCCGAAAACTATCTGCAGCACGCAGAGCATTACGGCCGTATCGTTGCCGCTGCGCAGGGCAGTTTCCAGTTGCAGTCCAGCGAACGTGACTATGACGGTGACGAGGAAGAGCAGGACGACGCATTGGCCGATGGCGCCGAGCGGGTGAACGGCCAGCAGAATGGCGAGCGCCAGTATGGCGAACGCGGGCAGGGCGAACGCCAGCAGAACGAGCGGCCATACAATGAGCGTCCGCAAAACGAGCGCCACCAGGGCGAGCGTCAGTACAGCGACCGCCAGCCAAATGATCGGCAGGCTCCGCGTGACAGCAATGGGCGCTCTGACGGCAGAGACCGCCGTGATGAGCGGCGCAACAATTTCCGCGAGCGGCAGCAGAACGCCAACGGCCACGCACCTAATGGCGAAGTGGCTCAGGATGGCGAAAATGCGCCGGTTGCACGTGAAGGCGGCAACCGCAATGAAGAGGGCGGTTTCCGGCGCGACAGAAACCAGCGTTTCTCTGAGCGGCGGGAGCGGTTCAACCGTGATGACACTGCTGGTCAAGCCGGTGTCGCCGCAGTGGGAGCACCGCAACCTGAGCTTTCTGCCGAGCCGACTTTCTCTGATGATGCGGCAACCCGGCCGGCAACGCAGGTCACGTCCGTTTCGGTTCATCGGCGTTCGCGCCCTGCGCCTTCCGAAAGCCGTGAGGTAGAGGCGGAAGCTCGCGCTGAGCCGGAAGCCCGCGCAGCACCCGTTGTTGAAAAGCCGGCCCCGGCTGAAGAGGCACCTGTTGCCAGCGAAGCAAAGCCGGCGCCACGTCGGCGCGCACCGAAGGCGGCTGCCAAGCCTGCAACTCCCGCCCCGGCCCCGGAAGAGGCAACTGCGGAAGCGGCACCTCGCAAACCGGTTCGGGCTCGCCGTAAAAAGGCGGAAGCCCAGGATGATGAAGGCCATATGCCGGCATTCCTGGTCACATCCGACAGCTGATATCAAATCTCAAAACCCCCGGCACTGCCGGGGGTTTTGGTTTGATGGGTCGGGTATGTCGGCTATTTCAACTCAACCACCTCCACTTCAGTAGCGAACGTCGTTAAAAAACTGTTGTCGGCGGGTCTTTTCCACGCGCATTATCACTCCCATATCGTGTTCAGCGGCTTGCCTTATCGGGAGCCGACTCCAAACACCGATCCGAATGCCGCACAGCGGGTTGCGTATCGAAAGGGGATAAGAATGAATTTGGAAAAATACACCGAGCGGGCACGTGGTTTTGTTCAAAGTGCTCAGACTCTGGCTTTGACGCGAGATCATCAGCAGTTTTCGCCGGAGCATTTGCTTAAAGTCCTGGTTGACGACCCGGAAGGCATGGCCGCCGGCTTGATTGAAAGAGCCGGTGGGCAGGTTCAGTCTGTCAAAGCCGGTGTGGACGCCGCATTGGAAGCCATGCCGCGCGTATCGGGCGGCTCCGGCCAGATGTACCTTGCGCCTGCTACGGCCAAGGTTTTTGCCACAGCCGAAGAGATTGCCAAAAAAGCGGGCGACAGCTTCGTAACCGTCGAGCGGCTGCTTTTGGCTCTGGCCATGGAAAAGTCTGCCAAAACATCCGAGATTTTGGCAAAAGCGGGCGTTACCCCGGGCGGATTGAATTCCGCAATCAATGAAATTCGCAAAGGTCGGACTGCCGACAGTGCCTCTGCCGAACAGGGTTATGAGGCCTTGAAGCGCTATGCCCGCGATCTGACGAAGGACGCACGGGAAGGCAAACTGGATCCGGTGATCGGGCGTGATGACGAGATTCGACGCACAATCCAGGTTCTTTCACGGCGTACGAAAAACAACCCTGTGCTGATTGGTGAGCCAGGTGTGGGCAAGACTGCTATTGCTGAGGGGCTGGCCTTGCGGCTGGTCGATGGCGATGTGCCGGAATCCCTGCGTGACAAGCAGTTGATGGCGCTGGATATGGGATCCTTGATTGCCGGTGCAAAATATCGCGGCGAGTTTGAAGAGCGGTTGAAATCAGTTTTGTCCGAGGTTCAGTCTGCTGACGGCAACATCATCCTGTTCATTGATGAAATGCACACGCTGGTTGGTGCGGGCAAGGCAGATGGAGCAATGGACGCTTCCAACCTGTTGAAGCCAGCGCTGGCTCGTGGAGAACTGCACTGCGTTGGTGCGACTACGCTGGATGAATATCGCAAACATGTCGAAAAAGATCCCGCACTTGCCCGGCGTTTTCAACCGGTGTTCGTGGATGAGCCGACGGTTGAGGATACGGTTTCCATTCTGCGCGGCTTGAAAGAGAAGTATGAGCAGCACCACAAGGTCCGGATATCGGACTCTGCCTTGGTGGCCGCGGCCCAGCTTTCCAACCGCTACATCACCGACCGTTTCTTGCCCGACAAAGCCATTGATCTGATTGATGAAGGTGCGGCGCGCTTGCGGATGGCGGTGGATTCCAAGCCTGAGGCATTGGACGAAATTGACCGGCGTATTGTTCAGCTGAAAATTGAACGGGAAGTTCTGAAGAAGGAGACCGACGACGGAGCGCGCAGCCGGTTGGAAAGGCTGGAAGCTGAATTGGCCGATCTTCAGGAGCAATCCGACGGATTGACCGCATCCTGGCAGGCTGAAAAATCCCGACTGGGGCTTGCCGCCGAACTGAAGCGGAAGCTGGATGAGGCGCGCAATGCACTGGCGATTGCCCAGCGCAACGGCGAGTTTCAACGGGCGGGTGAGTTGACCTATGGCGAAATTCCTGAGCTTGAAAAACAGCTTCAGGCAGCGGAGGCGGCTGATCTGAGCCGTGCCGGGCCAATGGTTGAGGAAACCGTGACGGCAGATCATGTGGCACAGGTTGTTTCGCGCTGGACTGGAATTCCGGTCGACAGAATGCTGGAAGGCGAGCGTGACAAACTGTTGCGGATGGAAGATGTGATCGGCAAAACCGTGATCGGGCAGGGCGAAGCCGTACAGGCTGTTTCGCGGGCGGTTCGCCGTGCGCGTGCGGGCCTGCAGGATCCGAACCGGCCTTTGGGTTCGTTCATATTTCTCGGCCCGACCGGCGTCGGCAAAACCGAGCTGACCAAGGCTCTGGCAAATTTTCTGTTTGATGAAGAAACCGCAATGGTTCGCATCGACATGTCGGAATTCATGGAAAAGCATTCGGTTTCAAGATTGATCGGCGCACCTCCTGGTTATGTTGGCTACGAAGAGGGTGGCGTGCTGACCGAGGCTGTCCGCCGTCGGCCCTACCAGGTCATTCTTTTCGACGAAATCGAAAAGGCGCATCCGGATGTGTTCAACGTGCTGTTGCAGGTGCTGGATGATGGTCGCCTGACCGATGGCCAGGGGCGCACGGTGGATTTTCGCAATACTCTGATCATCATGACGTCGAATCTTGGAGCCGAATATCTGGTTTCGCTGAGAGACGGCGAAGATGTTGACAGCGTGCGCGAGCAGGTAATGGATGTTGTCCGCTCCAGTTTCCGGCCGGAATTCCTGAACCGGGTGGACGAGATCATCCTGTTCCACCGCCTGCATCGTTCTGAAATGGGCGCCATTGTCGATATTCAGATGAAGCGACTCGAAAAGCTTCTGGTAGATCGGGAAATCGTTCTTGAACTGGAGCCTTCTGCAAAAGACTGGCTGGCAGACAAGGGCTATGATCCGGCTTACGGGGCACGCCCTCTGAAACGGGTTATCCAGCGCGAGGTTCAGGATCCGCTGGCGGAAAAACTGCTGCTTGGCGAAATCAAGGACGAGGATCGCGTCAAGATTTCCGCTGGCAATGACCGGCTTCAATTCTATGTCGTCGGCTCAAAAAGCGGCAGCGACGGAGATCGCTTCGCGGCTTGATTTGAATGGTGCCTTTGTGTTCACAAACGCGAAGGCACCATTAATCGTTGCAGCGCCGAGGTTTTAACCTGCCCGTAACAGTCTAAACTTCGGATTTGGCAGAGTGGCTGGTTGCCGGAGCAAATCCGGTTGACTGGCTGATAATGCCACCATCCACACTCACAATCGCCTGCCACATCTGGTTGCCGCAACGCACAGTCAGGCGAAAACGGCCGGCGTCATCGCCTTGGCCAGCCTCGACTGTGCTGACCACCTGTCCCCGAGTCATCAGGTTGCGAAACTCTTCCACCGGGCGTTTGAAACATGCAGCAAGTCCGTCGGCCTCGATGGTGAACTCGCCATTGGCGTCCCGCTCAATCACAACCGGCCTCAACGGATCATCGCCGCTGCGTTCCGACTTGCGGCAAAGCTCTTTAATGTTCATGCCAGCACCGCCAGTCTTTCGCGCATCCTGCACGGGTCAGCCACCAGATCGGCCAATGTGAGACGGTCAAGCTCGGCAAAAAAGGCTTCCACTGCCCGCCCAAGTGCGCCGGTCAACTTGCAGGCGCCGTGAAACACGCAGTTGCATTGGCCGGATCCGAGACAGGCAACCAGTTCCACATCACTTTCCAGACTGCGAACAACATGGCCCATTTGAAGCGAACCGGGCATTTGGGCCAAAGTCAGGCCGCCGCCACGGCCGCGTATGCTTTTGACAAAGCCCAGATTGACCAACGTCAGTGCGACTTTCATCAGATGGTTTCGCGATATCCCGTGCCGTTCGGCAAGTTCCTCGATGGTGACAACCCTGCCTTCCATGACAGCAAGTGACATCAGAACTCGCAGACCATAATCGGTATGGGCGGTCAGGCGCATGGCTTCTCCAAACATGCATTTACAATGCATGTTTTATTGTCTAATCCTGCTGACGTCAATTTCACAGTTCACGGTGTCAAAATGCGTGTTGATCCGCGCCCCGAAATCATCACTGAAACACTGATACACAACGTTGTTCATGCATTTTACGCGCGTGTTCGGGCAGATGCTGCTCTTGGGCCGATTTTCGAAAGCAAGCTGAACGGTCGTTGGGATGCGCATTTGGCGACTATGGTGGATTTTTGGGCGTCGGTGACTTTGCGCGCAGGGCGATATGCCGGCAAACCCCATGTCAGGCACCATGGACTGGGCCTTGCACCGGAGCACTTTCAGCAATGGTTGGCGATGTTTGAAGCAACAGTGAATGAGCTCTGCAGGGGAGAGGCTGCTGCTGCATTGATCGATCGGGCTCACCGCATTGCTGACAGTCTGCAAATCAGCCTGAACATAGGGCCCAAAGCGCTGCATTTTCCAGCCTTTGCGGGTGGGGGCAATGCACGCGCTGCACGATGAATCCGTGACATTTCTGCCGCGCTTCAATCAGCCAAACAGACATAACGGAATATTTTACCTGCCATTCTGCGCCAGAACACGTTCCTGACCGTTTCCTTTGCCATTCAGTAACCATATTTCGTCATGGTAACTCTGTTTATGTCCGGTCGTGGAATGAGGTTGGTTATGATTGCAGTGCGCCGTCTGGCGTTGGCTTTGGTACTGCCTGGTGTCCTGTCAGTTATGACGGGGCCGGCGCTATCGCAATATGGCTATCAGAACGATGCGTATTACAACAATCTCGACATGAACGGCGTTGAGCGCTTTCTTGACGATCAGGGCCGAATTGTTACGGTTGACGCCTATGGGCAGATTATCTCGGTGGAAGAGCCACCGCAGCGCGGCTATGGAGAGCCGCCAATTGCACTGAGCGCTCCGCCTCCTGGTGCTGTACTGGAAGGACCAGTCGGCCGCGACTATTATGACAACAGGCAGGCGGGTTATCCGCCGGTTGATCGCGGATATACCGGTTCGATCGAGCAAGTGCCGCCCGCCGTGCAGCCGATGCAGCCCGGCCAGCCGATGATTGAGACAAACCCGGCCCCGCCGGTTGCAGGACCTTCCGGCACCAAGGCGACAATTGAGGTTGCCGCCTTGCAGGTTTTGCTGGACAGGGCAGGGATTTCTCCCGGCGTTATCGACGGAAGAATGGGCTCCAACGTCAATAAGGCAGTGGCCGCCTATTTCGAGATGACCGGCAAGCGTATCGATGCTTCCAACCCGCAGGCCTTGCTGGAAGAGCTGCATATGACCGGCGGGCCGGCCATCAAGCAGTATGAAATTACCAATGAAGATGTTGCAGGGCCGTTCGTTGCGTCCATTCCATCAGACTATGGTGAGAAGGCGTTGTTGCCCGCCATGTCCTACGAACGTGTTTCTGAAATGCTGGCCGAGCGGTTTCACATGGATGAAAACTATCTGCGCAGTCTCAATCCAGAGGCTGATTTCAGCCGCCCCGGCACTTTGCTCAAAGTGATGGACACCGGGAAGAATGTGGCCACTCCGGTTTCCCGCATCATTGCCGACAAGGGCAGGGAGCAGGTTCGCGCCTATGATGAAGCCGGGCGTCTGGTCGCAGCCTATCCAGCCACAATCGGGTCTTCGGCGACACCATCGCCAAGCGGCATTGTGGAAGTGACCCGCATCGCACTGAATCCGAATTACACTTACAATCCGAAGATCAATTTTCAGCAGGGCAACAACACCCGCGTGCTGACGATTCCACCGGGACCTAACGGGCCTGTTGGCTCGGTCTGGATTGCCTTGTCCAAGCCAACTTACGGCATTCATGGCACTCCCGAGCCATCACAGATTGGCAAAACCAACAGCCATGGTTGTATCCGCCTGACAAACTGGGACGCGCAGGAACTGGCAAAAATTGTCAAACCCGGTGTGGTCGTGGAATTCATCGATTGATTGGAGAGCTGATGCGCACGTTACTCACAAAGGTCATCGTGCTGTCTCTCCTTGTCTCAATGCAATTACCGGCTTTGGCTCAAGAGCCGGAAGCCACTGGCTCGGAATTACCTCTGCCTTCCCCGCGCCCGGGCGATGAAGCCGCTGACCCTGCAATGCCGGTAGCCCCACCTAAGCCGGCAGAACGCGCTGAACCGCCGGAAACGGCAGAGCCTGATGAACCTGCCAAGCCTGCCAAGCCCAAAGATGAGCCACCAGCAGCTTATGTTCCGCCGGAAAAAGCCAGAACGGTGCCGGAAGACACAGCCCCGCCAACACCGGATGCTGGCGTAACGCCCACCGAGGCCACTGAGGCCGCCGCGGCAGTGCTGGATGCGGAAACCTGTGAAGCGGAACTGCGCCAACGCGGTGCAGAGTTTTCGATAGAGGCCAGCATTTCGGAAGAGCAATGCGGAGTCTTGCGCCCTGTTCTTCTGAAGAAGTTTTCGTCTGGAGCCACTATTGGACCGGACACGCGCATGCTCTGCCGGGCGGCATTGGCACTGGATATCTGGGTTGCCGAAAGCGTCACATCAGCGGTGGAGAAAGAGCTGGACGGTGAGAAACTGGCGGCAATCGCTCAAGCCTCGACCTATGTTTGCCGTGACCGTGCTTCCGAAAAGCAGATTTCCGAACACTCGCGCGGCAGTGCAGTCGATATATCTTCCTTCGAATTTGAATCCGGCAAGCGCATTGAGGTTACGGCGCAGGCCCCAGGATCTCAGGAAGATAAATTTCTGGCGGCAATTCGCCGTGCAGCCTGTGGTCCGTTCAGAACTGTTCTCGGGCCTGGCACCGATGCGGACCACACAACGCATTTTCATCTGGACATTGCAGCCAGATCGAATAACTCAACCTACTGTAGATAAGCCTGCCTTGTGCAATTCGCATAGCCGCCAATAACAGGATATGACCAATGCCATATGTTGCGGAACAGTCGCGATATGATTCAATGCCTTATCGGCGCACCGGGCGCTCTGGCCTGCAACTGCCTGCGATCTCACTTGGGCTTTGGCAGAATTTCGGCGGCGAAGATGTTTTTGAAACGGGCCGTGCCGTCTTGCGCCGGGCTTTTGATCGCGGTGTTACGCATTTTGATCTGGCGAACAATTATGGGCCGCCGGCCGGGTCTGCTGAGGAAAACATGGGCCGCTGGATGCAGCTTGATTTCCAGCCATACCGCGATGAGTTGCTGATCTCCACCAAAGCGGGCTGGAACATGTGGCCCGGGCCTTATGGAAACTTTGGCTCGCGAAAATATTTGATTGCCAGTCTGGACCAGAGCCTGAAGCGCATGGGTCTGGACTATGTCGATATTTTTTACCACCACCGGCCCGATCCAGACACCCCATTGGAAGAGACAATGGGTGCGCTTGACCAGATTGTTCGGTCGGGCAAAGCGCTTTACGTCGGCGTTTCATCCTACTCAGCGGATATGACGCTCAAAGCGTATGAGATCCTGAAACAGCAGGGAACACCCTTCATCATCCACCAGCCATCCTATTCGATGCTGAATCGTTGGGTGGAGGATGAATTGCTGGATACGTTGCGCGATATTGGTCTTGGCTGCATTGCGTTTTCGCCGCTGGCGCAGGGATTGCTCACCAACAAGTACCTGAACGGCGTTCCGGAACTCTCGCGCGCAACGCGGGGTGGTTCCTTTGCCAAAACAATGATCAGCGGTGAGAATCTTGAGCGCATTCGCTCTTTGAACAATATTGCTGAACGCCGTGGTCAGTCTTTGGCGCAAATGGCAATTGCGTGGGTATTGCGCAATCCCGCAATCACCTCTGCATTGATAGGTGCCCGCACTGTCGAGCAGTTGGACAACTCACTGTCGGCGCTGGACAATCTGGACTTCTCGGCTGACGAGATTTCCGAAATTGATCGCTATGCCACTGATGGTGGCATCGACCTCTGGCGTGCGCAATCTCGCATCAAGGCGCAGAATTAAGCCAAAACGTTTGCGCACGAACTGAGTAACATGAAAAGGTTTCAGGTGATCAAGCGGTCACCTGACAATGTTTCAGCGGCCAGCCACCCGGGCGTCCTCGGTGGTCTCTTCAAGCAGTGAATCAATTCGCTGCTGCTCCAGTCGGAATGCCTCCAGCTTTTCGCCTTTCAGTGTCCGACTGGCCGGAAGACGAATGCGCATAGGGTCAACACGCTTGTTGTTAACGCTGACTTCGTAATGCAGGTGGTTGCCGGTTGAAAGGCCTGTCGATCCCACCGTGCCGATAACCTGACCCTGCCGAACCTTTGCACCAACCGATACGCCTTTTGCGATGGTGTTCTGATGCGAGTATGAGGTTTCATAGCCATTGGCATGCTTGATGATGGTCTGCCGGCCATAACCGCTGCTCCACCCTGCCTGTGTTACAACGCCGGAAGCGGAGGCAAGAATGGGCGTGCCTCTTGGTGCCGCCCAGTCAACGCCCCAGTGCGTCCGCGTATAGCCTAGTACCGGATGGCGTCGAGAGCCGAACGGAGAGGTGAACCGGCCATTTGGCACCGGATTGCGCAACATGAACTGCCGTGCGCTTTTGCCATCGGCATCATAATAATCGAGAACTTCGGCGTCACCATCCCAGAAGCGGTAATAGCGGCGTTCCTGACCACTGAAATTGGCTTCTATATATAGAAGCTCGGATTCGCCGTCGGCCTCTGTACTGCCTTCCGACAGTGAGTAAAGCACAGTCAGCTTGTCCTTGGGATCGAGCCGCGCCTGAAAATCCAGATCAGAAGCCAGAATGCCGATCAGGCGTCTTACCAGTCGATTGTCCAGGCCATAAGAGAGCGACGCCTGATAAATGCCATCGTAAACGGTCGGCATGCTGCTGCGCATAGGCTCTTCAGTGGCGTTCTCGTCGAATGCTTCTGCAACAGAGCGGCTCAGCTTTGGCTCCGGCCCTTCGACAAATTTGCTATCGTCAGAAAGAGCAACAGTGCCGAGGTGACGTACACCTTTGTATGCGGAAAGGCGAACTATCTGACGATCGCCGGTCTTGCTGGTGAGCCCCAGACGCAAAACCTCGCCCGCAGTCAGTTCATCCCGGCCAAGCAGTTCCGACAGGGCGGTACTGACCTTGCGGGAATTGGCCTCGTCATACTCATTTTCTGTCAGCAGATTTCGAATCTTGGCAGTCTCGCGCAGCGGAATGATTTCTTCCGAATAATGCGGATCGTTCTGATTGCCCTTATCCGGCTCCGCGACGGAAACATTTTCCTGGATGACGCGGAAGGCCGAGCCCGGCACATAGCCTTGAATATCGCTGGTCGGATCAAACCGGCCTGGGTCAAACGGCAGGAACGCCGCGACCTGAATTGGCGTTGAATCCAGGTTCTCTTCAGTCTGGCGCAGCAGAAGTTCTGCTTCCGTTGTGCCGATGTCATCCAATGTGTCCAGCTCCGGGCTGTCGAAGCTGAAAGCTTCCATTGCCAGCTGAACGTCGGACTCGATGCGGGCACCATAAATCTGCCCCTGGTCAGCCACAGGGCGGGGTCCACCTTCAACTTCCGCAAATACATTCAACGGATCAAACGGCGGATAGTCACCCACTGCGCTGTGACGCGCACCCAATGTCATTGTTACAAAGGCAAAAGGCATGGCCCGAATAACTTCGCGCGAGCCTTCCGAAATCATTGTAGGAACTTCAATGACCTTCTTGCTGCGTGGCAGCGGGATCATCGTGGCAAAAACGCGCTCGCCCTTGGCAAGCGGCGTATTGGAACTTGCAAGTGATGCGGCAGGGTTCTGGATCAACGGGCGGGTCAGTTCCGGCCGCCCCTCATGGGCCGCCGATAGAGCAATGCCCATTAACGTAACAGATGTCAGACCGGTCAAAAGCGTTCCCGCAAGCCAGCGAGCCGATACCTGTCGCCTGTCCGGGCGCCGACGGCGATCCGCAACAAGGGCCGGTGTATCGCCCAACTCACTCAATACATGTCGATCCTGCTTCATCCGCGCCTTGTTGGTCTTGCGCGCGTTGCCGCGGCAAGCGAAAACCCCGTTGATCGGAAATCGATATGTCAGGAAGCGCGCACAAATATGACCGCGCTCCACAATTTCAGGATTGGCCGCTTTTAACCCCCTATGTCAATCGGACTTGGCAATATGATTCCTGAAAAGTGCAGGCTCATCAGTTTCCGTTATTGGTTTGTTTTGCGATTCCGTTTGGGTTTGGGTCTGATTCCGGGGTTGTTTGTCGGGTTCAGCTGTAATGATTCTGACATGATGACGGTTGGGTGAGCGAATGGTTTGAGTTTAGGCCATTGATTTTGTTTGCGTTTGAAAATTTTTGGCGAATGTTTTGATTTTTTGATTGACGCAAAAGGGAGA
>NZ_VTWH01000003.1 GCF_008369445.1 Aureimonas fodinaquatilis | reverse complement strand
GGCAATTGCCCGCTCGCTGGCCATGCAGCCACGGCTGATGCTGTTTGACGAGGTAACTTCGGCACTGGACCCGGAACTGACCGGTGAAGTGCTGCGCGTTATTGCCGGGCTGGCGGCGGAAGGAATGACCATGGTTCTGGTAACCCATGAAATGGCCTTCGCACGTCAGGTCGCCGATCTCATCGTGTTCATGCACGAGGGAAAAGTCTGGGAAACCGGAACCGGAGACATGCTTCTGAACCCCGGAACTCCGGAACTCAGGATGTTTACAGGAAACGGCCTGTAGCAAAAACACATGGCAGCAAAACCAATCACACTGTGGAGGAGACAGCAGAATGAAAGCTTATGCACTGGCAACGATAGCCACACTGGGTGCAACGCTGATGGCAACATGCGCAAACGCGGCATCAGTTGAGGAAATCAAGGCGCGAGGCAAGATCATCGTTGGTGTGGACATTGGCCACCCGCCCTATGGCATGCTCGACGCAAACGCCAAGGAAATTGGCTCGGACGTGGAAACCGCCAAGCTTCTTGCGGAAGATATGGGTGTGGCTCTGGAAATGGTTGCTGTTTCCGGCGCCAGCCGCGTACCATTTCTCACGTCAGATCGCGTGGATATGGTGATATCGTCTTTTTCCATCACCGATGAACGCAAGCAGGTCGTTGACTTTTCAAGACCTTACGGCGTTGTACCGGTTGTGGTGGCCACACCTGCCTCGATGGGCGTAAAATCGGTGGATGACCTGTCCGGGCACGCAGTAGCAGCAGTGCGCGGAACGACGACTGACCTTGCACTGACAAAACTTGTCAAGGATAGCGGGGCAAAAGTCGAGATTGTGCGCTATGAGGATGAGGCAACCGCCAATACAGCGGTGATCACCGGTCAGCAGCAGATCATTGCGACGGCTCTGTCGTCAGCAAACTCGATCGCAGAGCAAAATCCCAATCTTGGCCTGGAAGTAACCATCGAACTTGCGGCATTTCCAATGGGAATTGGTTTGCGCAAGGGGGACGACGACCTGCGCGCCTGGACTGACGAATGGGTCAGCACCAACCTGCACAATGGCAAGCTCAATGATATCTATAAGAAGTATTTCAAGCAGGACCTGCCGAAGGAAATGCTGGACTGATTTATCCTGACGTCATCATTCTGAATCGGTGGTCGTCACAGACTTTACGACCACCGACTTTATCTGACTACGCAAGGCCGGATCAGAGAACGGAGATCATGCCGCCATCGACATAGATGATCTGCCCGTTGACATAGTTGGATGCGTCGCTGGCAAGAAACACGGCGGTGCCCGCCAGTTCTTCAGGCGCGCCCCACCGCCGGGCTGGCGTTCTGGCCTTGACCCAGCCATCAAATTGCGGATTGGAAATCAGCGCCTCGTTCATGTCGGTCAGCATATAGCCGGGCCCGATTGCATTGGCCTGAATGCCATGCTCGCCCCACTCCGCCGCCATGGCCTTCGTCAGCATTTTAATGCCGCCTTTTGCCACCGTGTAGGGTGCAACCGTTGCCCTGGCCAGTTCGCTGGTCAGAGAACCGATATTGATGATTTTTCCGCCTGCGCCGCGTGCCATCATACGCTTGGCAGCTTCCCGCCCGGCAACAAATGCACTGGTCAGGTTCGTGTCGATCACCCGCTGCCAGTCGGCGGTTGCAAGCTCGACCATGGGCTTGCGGAACTGCACGCCCGCATTGTTGACAAGGATGTCAATCGCGATGCCTTCAGCGTCAAACCGCTCGAACGCCGCAACGACACTGGCTTCATCCGTCACGTCAAATGCGGCCACCAGAACGTCGTACCCATCCTGCCGCAATGCCGCTGCAGCAGACTCCAGACGCTCTTCATTGACGCCGTTCAGAACAAGCCGGGCACCGGCATCTGCAAGCCCCTGCGCCATGGCCAGACCAAGCCCGCGTGAAGAACCGGTTACCAGGGCTGTCTTGCCCTGAAGGTTAAAAAGTCGAGACATATGCAACTCCATTCAAAGCTTTGAAACACGGCAGGTCAGGTCTGTCCGCTGAAAGACGTCGGGGCGCAGTTCTGTTCCCAGTCCCGGGCCCTCCATCGGCAGCACGTGGCCATCTTCAATCCGCGGCAGCTCGGTTACAAGCTCCGTATACCACCCAGTATAGAAAGCCCGAACTGATTCCTGAATCATTGTGTTTGGCTGAGAGAAAGACGAGTGGACGGCCGCAACATAAGCGACAGGGCCGGTGCAATCATGCGGCGCATAGGGGCGATGATATGTATCGGCAAGGCTGGCGATTTTTCGCCCTTCTGTCAGGCCGCCGGTCCACACCAGATCGGTCATCACAATGCCAATTGCCCCCGCCTCCAGCATATCCTTGTAAGGAAAGCGGGATCCCAGCGTTTCGGACGCACAGATCGGCACCGTTGTGGACGCCGCCAATTCCTTCAATGCGCTCACCGAGTTCATGCGGATCGGATCTTCGTACCAGGTGGGATCGAATGCCTCCAGCTCACGGGCAATCCGCTTGATGGTGGGCAGGTTCCACAGGCAGTGGAACTCGACCATGATCCGCATCTGGTCGCCCACCGCCTTGCGAATCTTCTCAAATGGCTCAACAGCCTTTCGCATCTGCGCCGCGGTGATGAACCGACCGTCATTCTCAATCGCCGCAGGGTCAAACGGCCAGATTTTCATTGCTGAAATACCCTGCTCCAGCAAGCTTTCAGCAACGGCCCCGGCGTCAGTCATGAAGCCGTTCAGATCTTCATAAGGACCGGCCGCTGCACCGAAATTCCAGGTGTCCACCGGCTTGATGCTGTTTGACCGCACATAACCATAGCCTGCGCAGGTGTTGTAGATCGGCACCCTGTCGTGACACAGCCCGCCCAGCATCTGATGCACCGGCATGTCGCAGACTTTGCCGAAAATGTCCCACAGCGCCAGATCAATGGCTGAAGCGGCACGATATTCTGCCCCGGTGGAGGCTTGAGCCATCGGCAGGTTCACCAGCTCGCGCGAATGTGCCTCGATTCTCAATGGATCCTTGCCAAGCAGGCGCCCGGCCAGCACGTCATGGATGTGCGCCTCCACAGCTCCAGCGCCGTAAAAGGTTTCGCCAAGGCCAACAACACCGGCATCAGTGATCACGCGGACCCAGAGAACATTGGCGAACTCTTCAAGCCTCAAGGTTTCTATCGCTGTGATCCGCATCTCGTCTCCTCATTCTGACCCTTGGCGACAATTCGCCACTCGTTGACATTTCGTGATACTTTGTGAAATATCACGCTAAATCACTCGAGCCAAGAGGGGCCAGACATGAGCAACGCCGACACTGCCCCGACACCTGAGGGTTCGAAACAGGCTGAAGCCGATACACGCGCGCTTGCAGTCACCAACTGGCCCGACCTGACGGCTGCCGCCTATGAGCGAATCGAAGAGCTGTTTGTTTCGATGGCACTGGCTCCGGGGTCAAAGCTGCGCACGCAGGACCTGCAGGTGAAACTTGGCCTTGGCCGCACGCCCGTTCATCAGGCCGTTCGCCGGCTTGCCGCAGGAACCCTGCTTCAGATTCAACCGCGCAACGGCCTTCGCGTTCCAACAATCGATCTGTCCCGCGAACGGCGGCTTGTCAGCGTGCGCCGTGACCTCAACCGGTTTGTCACAGAAGCAGCCGTTGGCAATCTGAGTGCCAATCACCGCGCCACATTGTCATTCCTGAAGCGTCGCCTCATCGGCGAGCGTGACAGGCTGACACTGGACGGCTTCAACGAAATCGACAAGGCGCTGGACATCCTGCTGTTGCACGCATCGGGGGAGCCTTTTCTGGAAAGTGCGCTGCGGCCGCTGCATGCCATGGCTCGCCGTATCGGATATCTGCACATTTCGCAGATTGGCGGACGTGCGGGGCTTGAGCGCACGATCAACAAGCATCTCGACATCATTGAATCGGTTCTGCATGGCGACAAGGCGCAAGCCTGCCGCACATCGGATCAGCTTGTCGATTTCGGCATGAGCATGATCGACGAGCTGGAAGAGACCATAGATCCCGCACTTCTGGATGCGGAAGGGTCGTTCAGACCGACTTTCGGAATATGAATTCGCCCAAGGACATACTGTCACTGAAGAAGATGGCTGCAGAGGAGCAGCCAAACTGGAGGAACTGCATGTTGAATTTCAAAGCTGGCGCACTGCCAATTTCGCTCGCCCTGTTGGGTGCCCTCACCTCGGCCACTTTTGCCGCCGACTACACTGCGCGTTTTTCGCTGGATGTTCGGGAGGACAACCCAAAATATCGCGCCGCTCAGATTTTTGCCGAACTCGTTGCGGAGAAGACCGACGGAGCCGTTGAAATTCAGCTGTTCCCCAACAGCCTGCTTGGCGGTGAAGCTGAATCGGCGGAAGGAATGCGCATCGGTTCCGTTCACATGGGCATTCTGACCAGCTCGGTTCTGGCACAATGGGTGCCACAATTACAGGTGCTGGATCTGCCATTCGTGTTTGAAAGCGACGAGCATGTCATGAGCGTCAGCGAACCGCTGACGGAAGCATTGAAGCAGAACTTCACTGACAATGGCTTTCACCTGCTTGGCTTCACGCCAAATGGTGGCCGCTCGCTGATTTCCAAGACGCAGATTGCCGATGTGGCCGATGTTGCAGGCAAGCGCATGCGCGTCATTCAAAGCCCTATCCACGTGGCTTTGTGGGAGGCCGCTGGCGCCAACCCGGTGCCAATTCCTGCGCCGGAAATCTACAATTCCATGCAGACCGGCGTTATTGATCTGTTTGACAACACCGCTTCCAACTATCTGACCTCGCGGTTCTTTGAAGTTGCGCCTTACTACACCCCGCTAAGCCATATTTATGCAATCGGCACGTGGGTTGTTGCAGATAGCTGGGTGCAATCCCTGCCGGAAGAGCATCGCGCCGCACTTCAGGAAGCAGCGCTTGAAGCGCAGGCCGCTTACGCACCACTGCTGGCAGAGGCAGATGCGGCAGCCTTGCAGGCCACTGTCGAACAAGGCTCAACCATAGTCGAAGAGTTTGACCGTCAGGCCTGGGTCGATCGGCTTTCGCCCGTGCGTGAACGCTTTGCGGCAGAAATTCCGGACGCCGAACCACTTCTGGCAATTATCACCGAAGCGACCCCCGCTGAATAACACACACGTCGACGGGAAAGCCGGAATGAACATTTTCATTCCGGCTTTGTGGGAGGAGAGAGCATATGCAGTCGATCGAGCAGCTTGAAAAGGAAGCTGCGCTTGAAGGTGCAGGCATTGCATCCGGCAGCGCAGAGCCCATCAACGGCCCCCTGGGCAAACTCCGGAATGGCCTTGAAGCTGTTCTGGGGGCATCTCTCTTCACCCTTTTGTCGATAATGACGCTGACGGTCTTTGCCGGCGTTATCTCTCGCTATGTGTTCAACAACGCCTTCGCCTGGACCGAGGAAGTGGCAATCCTCGCCTTCACCTGGTTGATCTTCCTGGGTGCCACGATTGGTGTTGCCAGGGATGCTCATATTGGCGTTGAAATCATCCCTGTGCCAAAGACGGCTTTGGCACAGACACTGTTTCTGGCACTGCGCAACGGCATTGTGGCCTTTGTGCTGATCATGATGGTGTTTGCCGGATATCGGCTGACAGATCTGGTTGGCGGCCTCAGCCCCGTATTGCAATGGCCGAACTCGATCCGTTACGCAGTTGTTCCGATAGCCGGCGCTCTTGCGCTGTTTTTCCTTGCCACACGCCGCAGCGAGGCAGGCAACACGTTTCTCGGCAACGTGCTGGCCATTGCCATTGGCGGCGCTTTCTACGCTGCTCTCAGCTTTGGTGCAGGCGACGCTCTGCGCGGCATCTCTCCCAGTCTGATTATCGGCATCGGGTTTTTCGTCTGTCTGGCACTCGGAGTTCCCGTCGCCTTCTCGCTGCTTGCCGGTGTTTTCCTGACAACCTTCACCGGCGGGTTGCTGCCAGCGCCCGGCATTGTGCAAAATGCCACAAATGGCGTGGCAAAGTTCATTCTGCTGGCGATCCCGTTCTTCCTGTCGGCGGGCTTCCTGCTCAATCTGGGTGGGTTGGCCGCACGCCTCATCGCCTTCGCGTCCAGTCTTGTCGGGCATTTTCGCGGCGGCCTGGCGCATGTCAATATTCTCAACAGCTTCCTTGTCGGCGGCATTTCCGGTTCACCCGGAGCAGATGCGGCAAGTTCGACAAAAATTATCGTTCCCGAGATGGTCAAGCGCGGTTACGACCCGGCGTTCTCCTGTGCGGTTACGGCAACCAGCGCGATTTTGCCGAATGTTGTTCCGCCAGCCATTGCCATGCTTGTCTTTGCCTCGGTCGTTGAAGTTTCCATTGCAAAGCTGTTCATCGCCGGCATCATACCGGCCATTCTCATCACCATTGCCCTGATGGTCTGCGCCTATATCATTTCGGTGCGTCGCAACTATGAGCGGGCAGATCGCCGCGCGCCGCTTTCGGTTATCGGCCGCAGCTTTGTTTCTGCCATCCCCGTATTGCTGATTGTTGTTCTGGTTCTTGGCGGTATACGCTTTGGCGTCACCACGGCCACAGAAGCCGGCGTGATGGCGCTGGTGTGGACGTTCCTCCTCGGAAAATTTGTCTACCGCGCTTACACCTGGGGCGAGTTTTACGAGAGTTTCCGGGATTGTGCTGTTGCAACGGCTACGGTGGCGTTTCTGATTGCGGCAACCGCACCGTTTGCGTGGTCGCTGATTGCAGAGCAGATCCCTCAGGTGCTCATTGCCTGGAGCTCGACCTTTGTCGATACCCGGTTCGGCCTGCTGCTTCTGACCAATGCAATTCTGCTGATTGTTGGCCTGTTTCTGGATCTGACACCGGCTATGCTGATTGTTGCCCCGCTGCTGATGCCGGCTCTGGCGCAGTTTGGTGTCGATCCGGTACAGGCGGGAATTATCATGATCGTCACCCTCCAGCTTGGCGGGGTAACGCCGCCTGTTGGTATTCTGGTGTTCATTTCATCACAGATCGCCAAGGTAAAACCCGGAGCGGTGTTCCGGGAAGCGGTCCCGTTCATCATCTCGGTGCTCGTTATCGTTCTGCTGCTCGACCTGTTCCCGTGGCTGACCCTGGGTCTTTGGGACATGTTCTGATCGGGCCTGACCCTGATCACAAACGGCTATTTACGAACCTGAACAATTTCAGCAAAACTGTGTAACGGTTTTGATGAAATTGCTTCAGGGGGACGAAGCCATGACCAAGAGACGCCGCAGCCGCATACTGGCTTTTTCCGCCACAACTCTGCTGGCCATTTCGATGGCGGCTCCTGCGGGTGCGCAGGCGGATGCGGCGCTTGAAATCAAGAGGCCCGTTGCTCGGGATCAAGTGCTATCGGCGGCTCAGCAGCTTGAAGAGCTGGCATTGAAAAGCGTTGGCTCCGGCCCTTCCCAAATGCCGGGGCTGGCGATTGCGGTTGTGCACGAGGGTGAGGTGGTTTTTCTCAAGGGCTTTGGCCTGCGTGAAGAAGGGAAGCCGGACACCGTGGATGCAGACACAGTGTTTCAGCTCGCCTCTCTTTCCAAGCCGGTTTCCTCAACGGTGGTTGCCGCGCTGGTTGGCGAAGGGGCGCTTGAGTGGGACACACCCGTTTCACACATCAATCCCGGCTTTCAGCTTCAGGGCGCCTATCCCAGCCAGCAGGTCACGCCGCGTGATCTTTTCTCCCACCGGTCCGGCCTGCCGGGCGATGCAGGCAACGAGCTTGAGGCTCTGGGCTTTGATCGGCAGGACATATTGTCAAAGCTCCGGCAGGTGCCACCGGCCAGCTCGTTCCGGGCCGGTTACAGCTACAGCAATTTCGGCCTGACAGCGGGTGCCGTGGCAGCAGCCGACGCAGCGGGGCTGAGCTGGGAGGATGCCACCCGGCAAAAGCTTTTCCAACCGCTGGGCATGGCAGCCACGTCATCAAGGCACTCTGATTTTGTGGCGCAGACCAATCGCAGCGCGCTGCACATGCTGGATGATGGCCATTGGGCAGCGCTGCTGGTGCGCGACGCTGACGCACAAGCACCAGCCGGCGGCATCAGTTCCACTGTTCGCGATCTTGCGGAATGGATGAAGCTGGAGCTTTCCGGCGGTATTTACAATGGCAATCGGCTGATCCCCGCGGATGCCTTGTCTGCCACGCACCAGCCTTTGATGACCCGCGGCAACAATCCGGTAACAGGCGCCAGTTCGTTTTACGGGCTTGGCTGGAATGTGGAATTTGAACGTTACGGGCTCAGCTGGGGCCATGCCGGGGCGTTCAGTGTCGGCGCGCGCACTCTTGTTACCCTCTATCCACATTCGGGGCTTGGCATAGTTGTTCTCGGCAATTCGTTCCCATCCGGAGTACCAGAGGCGCTGGCGGCGAGCTTTTTTGACCTGGCGTTTGAAGGACGTGTGACCCGCAACTGGGCCGAGCCGTGGAACGCGGCCTATGCCGGCCTGTTTGGCCCGGCGATTGCAGAGGCAGAACAGACCTACGCCAAGCCGGAAACTGTCAAACCAGCACTGGACCTTGACGCTTACGCAGGCCGTTACGCCAATGACTATTTCGGGGAAGCAGAGATTGCGGTGTCGGATGAAAAGCTGGTTCTGACGATGGGGCCAGACGCCCACAGCCGCTTTGACCTGACGCATTTCGACCGCGACATCTTTCTTTACCACCCCGCGCCGGAAATGCCTGAGATGCCGGTTGCGGTCAGCTTTACCATTGGAGCGGATGGGCGCGGCGCAACGGTGACAATGGATGATCTGAACAGTTCCGGCCTTGGCACGCTGACACGCAAACCTTGAGGATCCTTTCCCAACGCATGAAAACAATTGGTATCCTTGGCGGCATGTCGGCCGCATCAACGCAGATCTACTATCGGGAACTGTGTGCCCTTACAAAGCAGCGCCTTGGCGGTTTGCATTCGCCGGAACTGCTGATCCGATCCCTGGATTTCGCGCATATTGAAACCTTGCAGAAATCCGGCCAATGGGACGAGGCTGGCGAGGTGCTGAACCGCGAGGCCACGGCGCTGGAAAATGGTGGGGCGGATTTCATCATTCTTGCCACCAACACCATGCACAAGCTGGCAGAGCAGATGATGCAGGGCGTCAGCATCCCTCTCCTGCACATCGCTGATGCAACAGCATTCGCCATTCAGGAACGGGGCCTTAGGGCACCGGGGCTGATGGCGACGGCGTTTACAATGGAGCAGTCATTTTATCTGGACAGGCTGAAGGTGGCAGGGCTGGAACCGATTGTGCCGAACGCTGCGGACAGGGCAGCAACCCATCAGATCATTTATGAAGAACTGTGCCGCGGCATTGTAACCGAAGAGAGCGAAGCAGCCTATGTGTCCATTGCCGCCAGGTTGGAGACGCGTGGCGCGGACTGCCTGATCCTTGGCTGTACAGAGGTTGGCATGTTGCTGAATGAATCAAACGTGCCGATCCCGGTATTTGATACAACGTTGATTCACTGCAATGCCGCTTTGGATATGGCTCTGGGTGTCTAGCTCCCGGCGAGTTTTATCGAAAGAGCGGCGGGCTGTGGCGATTAACGGCCGCCAATCATCATCGGCGATTTTACCGTATTTTACTTCAAACAAAGCGGGCCCGGGCTTACTCTCGACCATCCAACAAACACGGAGCCGAGGATATGTCACCGAACACTCTCGATCCAAACACACCCGTTCCAAGCGCGGAAGCCCTGCGCAATGAGATGTTTGAGAAGCGGCGCGCTGCGACGGAACTTGAGAACAAAAACCGCAACAGCAGGCAGGACGAGCTCTCGAAATTTGCTGACGAGTTTTTCAATCAGCATGTGGGCGAAAAGGAACGCGCCACCATCCGCAACCTCGTAACGCGGGCGTTGAAAGACGGCAAGATGGAAGCCCTGGTCTACAGTTTTCCATCCGACTTCTGCAGCGACAGTGGACGCGCCATCAACAGCGGCGATCCGGACTGGCCGCAGACTCTGCAGGGCAAGGCCAAGGAACTTTACGACCGGTTCAAGGAAGTGGCGCAGCCGCAAGGCTATCGGCTGAAAGCCATGGTGATCAATTTTCCGGGTGGCGTTCCCGGCGACATCGGCTTTTATCTCAACTGGGAACCGCCAGCCAGCTGACCCGGAAACCTGCTCAGTTCGACGCGCAGAAAATCACCCCCGAGGCGGATTCAGGTCAACCAGCGAATCCTCTGCACGGGGCGATGGCACTGCCGACACGTAAACCCCTGCTTTGCGCAGCCCTGCAATAAAATGCTCCTGATCTTCGTCGCGTAGAATGCGCGATGTCACTTCCTTGCGGGTATCCTCCAGATATTGCGGGGCATTGAGTTCCAGCCATCCTAGTTCCACCTGAGCCTCCAGCATCTTTCCGCGCTGGCCGTAAATAGCGATCATGATGAGATGGTAAATCGGATTCCCACTCAGGTTCGAGGTGCGGGCCCAGCGCTCGGCTTCCGCATAATCGCCGCCAATATATGCGCAGATTGCCATCGCTGACTGGAAATACTCCATCGGACCGGGATTTCGATCAATGCTGAGCGAGATCAACTCACAACCACGTTCCCATTCTCCCGACAGAGCCAGACGAAAACCATATTCCGCAGTGAATTCCGTATCATTCGGATTGATCGCATAGGCACGTTCGCCAATGTACAAAGCATTTTTGACATCGCCGCTGAAAAATTTGGCGAGCATTTCGGCCTGCAAAGCACGCACATTGCCGGGGTCGAGTTCCGCAGCACGATCGGCGGCCTCCACCGCAAGATCAATAGGTGGCGGCCCGGAGGATTCAAGGCGATAGCGAAAACGCAACTCGTCCAGATAGGTCAGTGACAGCAATGCCCAGGCAGTTGCATAGCCTGGATAATCAATGACAACCTGCTTGAGACAATCCTGAACTGAGGTATGCGTCTGCCGGTTAAGATCAGAGCGATATCCGTAATAGGACAAGGTACAGGCATACGCTTGAGCGCCCTTCACCTGCGACTTCACGAGCTCGGACGCCGTTGCCTGAAAGATCACCCCATAGGGTTGGGCCAGGGCAGTTGCCACCTCCCCGGCAAATTCCGTTTCAATATCAAGCAGCTCGCGTCGGCCAAGTGCCGCATCATAAGATTTTGTCCAGATAATCGCCTTGCTTGAGCGGTCGATCAGGCGCGCCGAAAATCTCAGACGGTTGTCATCCAGACGAACGCGGCCTTCCAGTCCGTAAAGCGGCAGTTCGGAACCGTGGCCCGGCTCCGTCATTGCGCTTCCTGAACGATCGCCAGCCAGAATAACAATCTCTTTGAACCGCGCCATCTGGCCGATCAGTTCATCGGTTAACCCTCGAGCAAAAAGTGACGAGCTTTGTGTACCTGTAATATCTTCAAAAGGCGCGACAATGACCGTGGGAATGGGCGGTACGGCTTTCAAAGCAATATCTGGTTCACTTGCCCGGAACGTTGGCACAATTGAACTGCTGAACACGACCCAGAGGCCAGCGCCGATCAACAGCGCAGCAGCGGACATCATGCCCGCCGTGCGGGCAGTGCCCTGTACCAATGGTGGACGCCTGGGATTAAGTTCACTCGTCATGGCCTTCAATTCGTGGAAACGAGTGAAAGCCGGGACATAACCACCTTTCGGTATGGTGATCAGGATGGGATCCTGCTGCCCCTCCAGCAGATAATAGTGTTCGAGAGCTCGCCGAACCCGACCAGCTTCGATGCGAACGGCAGGGTCGTTCTGTGCATCAAAGGACGCATCGCGCCCGAACACCTCCAGCGCGATGGAATAGGCCTTGATGCGGTCGGCACGCCCCTGCAACGTTTCTTCGATAACGTAGGACAGGAATTTTTGCGCACGATCAGGCGCATCAAAGGCCCGGCTCGATAAAACCCTGGATAGTTGCTGACGTATCTCATCGTCGGCAATTGGCACATGCAACGGCGGATCTGCTGGACGCACGAAATTCATCGTTTCACCCCCATGCATCACCAGGACCGGCAGTCCCCTGCGCATCCCGGAGTACCGGGTATATTATGCGGCATTAAAGCGCAGATCAATCATCGTTTTCGCCTTGGCTGGCCCGGTTTACTCCTGGACGATGACCCACTGATCCGAAGGATTAAACGTTCGGATTTGCTCACCTAAGGTTGCGGACTCATCTCCAAGGTCAGCCTCGTAGACGATGCCGCTTTTGTTGACGACGAAGGTTTTGACGCCGGTAATTCCGTATTTTGCGGGCCAGGCGACAAGCCCGAAACCGGCGATCATATTGCCGTTAATGGCGTAGTCGAATTTTCCGCCGGCAACATTGTCGCCCTGGCCGGTAAGGATACGGTAGTGGTAGCCGTTATATCCAAGTCCCGCTTTGGCGTCTTCCAGCGCGCTTCCCTCCATCAGTCCCGAGCCCGCCGGGCTTTCGTCGCCATCGCCCTGTTCGTCGGGCCAATAGAGTCCGTCGTGCTGGCCTTCGGTGCTGATCAGCTTTTGCGCATATTCCAGAACACCATCATCGTCTCGGTCGCGCGATGCGTAGTCCTCCTGGGCATCGACATAGAACCGCATTGTGGCAATGGTCGCCAGCTCGTTCTCTCCCACGCGACGATCGGCGATCTCTTCAAGCCCGGCATAGGTGTCGAAGACCCATTTTCCATCATCCATCCGCACCAGTGGAAATGGTAGCGGCCATAGCTGATTGCCGATTTCCAGAACCTTGCCACCGTCCTGATCTTCGGCGAGCACCACTTTTTCCTTCACGCCTGCCTGTATTTTCGCGTAATTGTCTCTCGCGCCATCACTGGCTTTCGCCTTCGCTGCATCCAGGCCAAGCAATTGCGTCAGCCTGTCAAAATCGCCGCCGATGATGGTTGATTTAAACGCCTCCACCGCTTGCTCAGGTGTATCAAATGCCGGTGGATCTTCCGCCGACAGATATTCAGTAAGCGGCGGATCATTGTCATCCGCAGCGGCAGCAGCCACCGCCACCATCATTGTGCTGAAAAGAAGCGCTCCGAAAACCGGAAGCACCCGTGTTTTGTGTGCCGTGTTCTTCATCGCCCGTTCCTTATCGAAGCTGTTAACGACGACGACCGCCGCCATGCGGCATAGCCCGCCCGCCACCGCCCCGGTGGCTGCCCATGGATTGCGGCCGGCGATGTCCGCCGCCATGCATCGACTGACGGCCGCGGCTGGACGACATCTGAATCTGCCGCTTGTTGCCGACATTGCCAATCGCGGAGCGATTGCCGGGTTTCATCACCTGACCGCCGGGCTTTGGCCGGGTTACCTTTCGATTGACGTTCTTTGGGGCATTGGAAATTTTCCTGTTGGCTGCCGCCGGCCGGTTGGCGACCGCCTTGCTGACATCACCGCGATTGACACTTGCCGCCCGTTCGCGCTCGGGGCGGGTCTGCCTGGCTGCGGCCTTGCTCTTGCGCACATCGTCAATTGATATCTGCGGCCTGTTGGAAACCCTGTTGCCACCATTGGGCAGAGCCTCCCTGGCCCGTGTGGCCAGATTGTTGCCACGGCTCGCCTTGAACTCGTTCTTGAACTGGCCGCGGTCGATATTGGCAAGCTGGTTCTTGTCCAACCTGATCTTCGAGCGGTCAATGTTCTTCCAGTCGACATCGCCCATTTTGAATTTGTCGCGGTTGATGTCGATGTTGTTGAAGCATCTGTCGCAATCCACATCGACATCGCCGTGCCAGCGGCCGCCCCATACGCCCCAGTCGTCCCAGTCGACGGCGGCCGCCCATATGGCAGCGCCGGTTATGGCGGCTGCGAAATACGGCGCGGAAGGATAGTAATAGCTTGGATAGGGTTCGCTGTAGTAACCGATAGGCGCCTGAACGTAGCCGGGTTGATAAAGCATCTCCGGCTCGTATTTCGGCACGTAGATTTTTTCCGGGTCGACTGGCCGGATCACCACCGCCTCTCCCTCGGTTTCCACTTTCAGCTTGTCATCGGTTTTGATGATGCCGTTCGCCACGGCCTTGTCGCGCAGATCCTGAATGGCCATCAGCACGTCTTTCTGCTGATAGGCAAGTGCGCTTCCAAGCGCCTGCGTCCAATCGAGATCGTCGCTCATCATTTTTACAATGTCAGGATAGTTGAGCAGCGAAATCACGCTGTCGTCCCAATTGTCCTTGGGCACCAGATCCGCGTTGGTTTTCTTCTGCTCCAGAAACCTCTCCGCTTCAATGATTTGCAAAGGGTAGACAGAAGCGGAAGATATCAGCGCCACCAGTTCGTCTGGATAAAGCGTGATGCGCGCCACCAGCACTGCAAGTTCATCCGCTGTCAGAAGGTCCGGCGCTGCATCCTCCTGATTGCCGGCCGCAGCAACCGGTGTGGTCTGCTGTGCCCGGACCGTGGCATTGATCCCCAGGCCAGAAGCAACAGCCACGAGGATACTCAAGACGCGCATAAATGGTGAAAGGCCGTGCAATCGCATCACATCAATCCTCATGCTCGCCAGCGCCACGGATGGCGCGTCTGTGAAGAAGTTGCCGACAAATGCCCGAAGATGTTTCCAGGACCATGCCCGGAAACGGAAACAGAGAATAATCTCAGAACAAACTGATTTTGCATCCTGCGCCTTCAATCCCTTCAAGAACAGTGTGCTGCTGAAAAATATATGCAATCCCGTCAGCGCCGCTGTTTTGTCTGGTCAAGGTCAGGGGGCGCTCGCGCTGGCAGCCCCCCCGATCAGGCGACTTTCGGCACAACACGCCGCGGGCTGGTGTCTTCAATATAATCGCTCGGACGCTTTTGCCGCTTTCCCAGGTTGGGTGGGTCGAATTTCACCCGCTCGTAGGGGATGGACTGAAGAATGTGGGAGATGCAGTTGATGCGCGCCCGCTTCTTGTCATCGGAAGGCACAATCCACCACGGGGCGTGTTCACTGTCCGTCATGCGCAGCATCTCGTCATAGGCGAGCGAATAGTCCCACCATTTCCGGTAGGATTCGACATCCATGGGGCTCAGTTTCCACTGGCGCACGGGATCATCAATGCGGCGGCGGAAGCGGCGCTCCTGTTCGTCCTCGCTGACCGTCAGGAAATATTTGAGAAGGATCGTCCCGCTTTCAACAATTGTCGCCTCAAAGCGTGGAGCAAGTTCCAGAAAGCGCCGTGCCGCCTTCTCGCTGCAGAAGCCCATGACCCGATCGACACCGCCTCGATTGTACCAGCTTCGATCAAAGATCACGACTTCGCCGCCGGCTGGCAGTTTGGCGATATAGCGCTGCATGTACATCTGGGTTTTCTCGCGATCGCTTGGTGCCGGCAATGCGGCAATGCGAAAGACGCGGGGGCTGACCCGCTCGGTCAGGCGTTTGATGATGCCGCCCTTGCCTGCTGCATCACGCCCTTCAAAAATCAGGACGATACGGGCGCCCGACTTTTTGACCCAGGCCTGCAGATGGGCAAGCTCCACAGCGAGCTTCTCCATTTGCCCGCTGTAATCGTTAACCTTGTCATCGCTGCGTTCTTCGGCAGGCGCAGCTTCAGCTTTTCCATGCTTCCTTCCCATTGCCGCATCTCCTCAATCTTCATTCGATGCTTGATCCTAAAGGTTTTTGAAATCGGGAAACCGTAGCATCGTGTAGGTTCTATTGAATTCCTGAGCATGATTGACGCCTGTGAGGTCTTGCCCCCGGCCAATTTCTGCCTCCTGAAACCACTGAAGTCATGGCCGAATGATGCGAGCACGCGCGTAGTCTCAAGTATATTACGTCACGCGTTTTCACGGAGGCACTATTCTGAGTGTCTGTCGAGATGGCCCATATCCCCCGACGAGAGGCTTTCCATGACGCAACGAAGCGGATCAGATTTGAATGATGAAGGCCTGGCCTCGGCCCTCCGGCGGTTCCCCACGCATGCGCCGCAAATTCGTGACCTCATCATGCGCAACGAGAATTTCCGGACAATCTGCGATGACCTTGCGTGTGCGGAACAGGCGCTGCTTGCCGTAGATCGCCTGCAGGTCGGCATCCGGGAAGCCCGGCGGCGTGAGTTCAAGGAAATGGTTGATACACTCTCCACGGAGATTGAGCGGCTGCTGACCCAGACAAAGGTCATCAACATCAGTGGCTGGCATGACAAGCAACAATAGGTCTTGCCTTCAGTTTGCAGTGTGGAGGAAAAAATGATCCGCCTTTGAAAGTCGGCACGGATTTGATGACAATCCCGGGGTCTTTCCTTGCGGAGTTTCCCGCTTTTGTTACGTGTCCAGGCAAGCGTAACATTCCGTATGCTACCCCTTCAAACAGGGCATCTCTCTATCAAGCAGCTTTTGCTTTTCATAAAATCTCCACAACCCAAAATCTAAGCCCACCTGTGCGATCGCCAGCTTGGCAAGGGTGCGCAAATTGGAGGAAAGCGAGATGCGAGACGCAGGAATTTATGCAAATTTTGTGGATCTCAGCCCGTTCGAGATCAAGGACGAGCTCATCAGGCTGGCCCAGACCGACAAGGCGGGGCGTGCATATCTCAATGCCGGGCGCGGCAATCCAAACTGGATAGCAACCAAAGCGCGTGAAGCTTTCTTTCTGCTTGGTCAATTCGCTCTGACCGAGTCAAAACGTGTTCTTTTCGAAGAGGAAGCCGGCCTCGCGGGAATGCCACCGGTTGAAGGCTGCTATAAACGTCTGAAAGCGTGGGTCGAAAAGCGAAAGGGCGATCCGGATACACCCGGTGCCGAGACGCTGGAAGCCACGGTGGATTTTGCAATCAAAAAATTCGCGTTTGACCCGGACAAATTCGTCAATGAACTCACGGACTCCATTATCGGTGACCACTATCCGGTTCCCGATCGCGCACTTGTGCACAACGAGGCAATCACACACGAATACCTGATGTGGGCAATGTGTGCGGGTCACCGCCCAAGCGCCAAGTTTGACCTTTACCCGGTCGAAGGTGGCACAGCCGCCATGTGCTATATATTCAAGGCGTTGAAGAACGCCCGCCTTCTCAATTCGGGCGACACGATCGCGCTCGTTACCCCTATCTTCACCCCTTATGTGGAAATGCCGCATCTTGAAGATTATGCGCTGAAGCAGATCCACATTTCAGCAGAGGCGGAAGACCGCTTTCAGTTAACGGATGAAGACCTGAAACCGCTTGAGAACAAGTCGGTGAAGGCGCTGTTTATTGTTAATCCTGGAAACCCGTCAGCCGTTGCGATCGATCGGGAAAGCATGGATCGGCTCATCAATTTCGTCACGTCCAAACGGCCTGACCTGATGATCTTGACGGATGACGTCTACGGCACCTTCGTGCCGAATTTCGAGTCTGTGATGGGTCATTTGCCACACAACACCATCGGGGTTTATTCCTACTCGAAATATTTCGGCTGCACCGGGTGGCGCCTCGGCGTTGTTGCCGTTGCGCAGGACAACATCTTCGACAAGATGATCCAGGCTCTGCCCGAGTCGACGCAGAAGCTGCTGGACGCGCGCTACAAGGCACTGACCCCCAACCCGCGCACTCTCAAATTTATCGACCGGATTGTAGCCGACAGCCGCGACGTGGCGCTCAACCACACGGCGGGCCTGTCTTTGCCGCAGCAGGCGATGATGTCGCTGTTCGGCCTGGTTGAGATGATGGACGAGGACAGAACTTATCAGAAAGCCTGCATGGCCATCTGCCAACGTCGTTTCGACAAGCTGATGAATGGAATGGGAATCGAGTTTGCTGCCCGGCCGTATTTCGACAGGTATTACGGCATTATCGACTACGAATACTGGGCGCGAAAATATGTGGGCGACGAAGTGACCGACTGGGTGAAGGAAAACATACATCCGCTGGACATTGCCTTCAAACTTGCTGAAGACCACGGGGTTGTTGTTTTGAACGGATCTGGCTTCGAGGCGCCAGGCTGGTCTGTGCGCGTATCCTTTGCCAACCTGCCGGATGATGCTTACGACTCTATCGGCCGGGCCATTCGCTCCGTCGCACGGGGCTATCTTCAGGCCTATCGTGCTTCCAAGGGGGATCTGGCGCAACCCTAGAACAGGCCGGCTTTCCAACTGCGGCAGCATTGGCCACCCGGTCAGTGCCGCCAGTTCATCGGTGGATCCGCCATGTTTGCGACAACGTCCTGATAGTGGCGGATTCCCGATTGAGCCGTTGCAAACATGCGGTTAGCACCGAGCCGCTCTGCAAATCCCGATGCGCGCACATAGTCGAGGACGTCAGGATTAAGCCCGGCCAGCCAGAGCACAACCCCTTGCGCCGCAAGATTTCGTTCGCTCTCCACCATCATCTGCAGCGCTGAATATTCGATATCGAAAACCCTGCTCAGGTCGAGCATAAGAACGCGCGGCCTTGCCTGAAGTACCCGTGCGCGAATTCCATCGGCAACGTGCTGCACATTGACGAAAAAGAGCCTTCCCTCCGGCCGCAGGATCAGCAATCCTTCGAAGGTCTCGTCATCGGGGTGCCTGGGCGAGGCCGGACGCAGAACATCCTCTCCGCGTTTTCGGCCTATCACATGGATGCGCGGGTTCGCCGCCTGACTGGACAGTCCGATCAGGGACAGGATGATGGCAACGACAATTCCCTGCAGCGTGCCGAACACAAGCACGCCGAGAAAGGCAGCCAGCGCCCATCGAAATTCCATTCTGCGAACCCTGCGGATATGCAGAAACTCGCGCGGCTGGATCAGGCCGACTGAATAAACGATCACAATTGCGGCGAGCACGGCTTGCGGCAGAAGACTGAGCAAGGGTGCCAGAGCCAGCATGGTTGCCGCGGAAACCGCCGCGGTGACCATGGAAGCTTTCTGCGTTTGTCCGCCAACGGCGCGAACCACTGCAGATTGCGAAGTTCCGCCGCCGGAGGGCATCGCTCCGAAAAAGCCTCCGAAAAGATTTGCAGCCCCGGTCGCCACAAGTTCACGGTTTGGCCGGATTGGCGGCTCAGCCTGCTTGGCAAAGGCGCGCCCGGCGGCAATCGTTTCGGTGAAGCTCATAAGAGCAATACCAATTGCGCCGGGAAGCAATTGCCTTGCCAGATCGATATCGGGCAATGTAAGCGACGGCAGCGCTTGAGGAATATGACCAACGACGGCGACGCCTTGCGAGGTCAGGCCGAAAGACCACGAGGCCAGAATGCCGGCGCCAACCACTGCCAGCGGCGCGGGCGAGTGCGGCCACAGCCGCTCCATGAAGACCAACAGGACAAGAGCCGTTCCGCCTACGGCAAGTGTTACACCCGAAGTGTCGGGAAGGTGTTGGAAAAGTGCCAGTATATCCCGGAAAAAGCCTTCCTTGACGATATGGACACCCAGCAATTTCGGCAGTTGGTCAAACACTATGACCAGCCCTATGCCGGCCTTGAAGCCTGTCAGGACCGGTGTGGAAATGAAATTTGCGACAAAACCCAGCCGCAATGCCGAGGCGGCGATCAGCAGAAGCCCGGTCAATACTGTCAATGTGGCTGTGGCGGTGATCAATCTTCCAGCGTCACCATCCGGTACGGCCAGCGAAAGTTCCGTTGCCGTCAAAATTGCAAGGGTGGTCGTCGAGCTGACACTCAGGACCCGCGAAGTCCCCAGAAATGCATAGATGATCATCGGCACGAACGCCGTATACAAGCCGACACTGACCGGCAAACCGGCAACCGTCGCATAGGCCATGGCTTTGGGCAGCACGACCGCGGCCGCCGTCAGACCCGCAATAAGGTCCGGGCGCAGTGTGCCGATTGACGGCGTAATGCCTTGGATGGCGCGTGGCGACCAGCGCATGGTGTTCTTTCTCTTGAATGTCGTGGCCGCTGCGGTTGATGGCGCGCAGCCACAGGCCGCGCTTGCCCGTTATCGTTTTGCCCGGGCTGCAACGGCGTCGGGTTTGACCAGCTTCAGCCCTCTGGCTTTCTCGTAGCCATGGATTTCTTTCACATCCAGCTTGCGCATGAAATCAATGGTCTCCTGCGTCAGCACCTGGCCCGGCACCATGATTGGAAAGCCCGGTGGATAAGGGATGACGAAGTTGGCCGAAACCATGTCCGGACCCTCACGCAGCCGCCGGTCGCATTCATCACCGTTCAGCGGCACATATTCGCATATGGAGGCATCATAGGCGTTGAAGAACGCGGTGCGCATATCGCCTTCAGGCGTCGTTTTTCCCGCATCGCCTCTGTACACGTCGTGGAAGTGACTGAAATTTGGAAGGTCGGGCACGTCGGTCATCAGTGACTTAACCCGGGCTGCAAATGCCGTCCGTTCACCTTCGCCACCATCGGCCAGACGCTTTTCGATGCCATGGCAGATTTCAACAAGCACGCGGACAAGATGCGCAACATCGCTGCGCGTATTGTTGATGTTCGATTGCAGCAATACGCTGTTGCGCGATGTTTTGTTGATCTGGATACTGTACTGGTTAGCCAAAAGACCCTTGAACTGGGTTCCATCGAAACCGGCCGTGCCGCACACAAGGGTCATGCGGGTGGGGTCCAGATAGAACTCATCCTCCCGCATGGCCTTGACCGCTGTGGCCCAGGTGGTGCCCGGCGTCAGGTAATCTGTAAATCCTGACTGCCGGTAGGCAGCGGGTATCATTTCGTCGGCACCAAGGACGCGAAAATATTTTGAAATCAGGGGGTGCTCGTTCACGGCCTGCCGGATTTTCAGCGCAATCTCGATCGCGTTCATCACCAGCCCGTAGCCATCTAGTTCCATCTGCCGCCGCGCCACGTCCAGGCTGGCGATCAACTGCTGGTTAGGACTGGTTGAAGCATGCGTGAACACGGCTTCATGGAATTGCGCTTCCACAGTGTGGAAATCGACATCCTTGACGAGCAGCATCGAGCCCTGCCGGATCGCGGACATAGATTTATGGGTTGAATTGGTCTGGTAGACACGCAAACGCACAAGGCGCGGGTCAGGGATCAGGTGGGTGGCAAGCAGCACATCGTCGGAAGCGTCCTTGCCGATCTCCTCCTGCTGTTTTTCGTAAGCCTTGATCGAAGCGGGGTCGCGCAGCCATTCCTCAAGATCGGCCGCCGCCCCCATGGCGGTGCGTGGACGCAGGAAGGGCGAGAAGCGAGCAAAACCGGACCATGCCTCATCCCATAGAAAGATAAGGTCCGGCTTGATGGCAAGGCATTCCTCCATAACGCGACGGACATTGTACATATGCCCGTCAAAAGTGCAGTTGGTCAGGTCCAGCAGCTTCAGACGATCAAGACGCCCTTCCGCCTTCAGCGCCAGCAAAGCGCGCTTGATGGTGTCGAGTGGCACTGCGCCATACATCGAGTATTCCGTCATCGGAAAGGCTTCGACATAATATGGTTGGGCACCGGTGAGGACCATGCCGTAATGGTGGGATTTGTGGCAGTTGCGGTCCACAATTGCGATATCACCGGGCGCAAGAAGCGCCTGCACCGCCATTTTGTTGGATGTGGATGTGCCATTGGTGACAAAGAAAACGTGGTCAGCACCGAAGGCGCGAGCGGCTAGCTCCTGGGAGCGTTTGATGGTGCCAGTCGGCTCCAACAGGCTATCAAGTCCGCCCGTCGTCGCACTGCTTTCCGCCAGAAACAGGTTGAGTCCGTAGAACTCACCCATGTCGCGGATCCACTCCGATTTGAAAACAGACTTGCCGCGAGCAATGGGCAAAGCGTGAAACGTGCCGATCGGCCGCCGCGCATACTTCTTCAGATTGTCGAAAAACGGTGTTTCGAAGCGGGCCTGCACGCCTTCCAGAATGGCGAGATGCAGTTCCAGCGGCTCTTCGACAGCGTAGAAAATGCGCCGCACGGCATCCGCTGCCCGGTCACCGGCTATTTTTTCAACCTGGCGGTCGGACAGCAGGTAAATGTCAAGTTCGGGCCTTATCCGCTTCAGCGCGCGCGAAAGGTGAAGCGCGGACATGTCAGGGCTTTGCGTTTCGCCCAGCGGGTCCAGCACTGTGCGCAGAACCGGCGCGTCATGGCGCGAGCGGTAGGGGAAGCCTTCGGCAAGGACAACGGAAACTATGTCCGGGTTCAAGGCGGCTGCGCAGATCGCATCTTCAAAAGAGCCGACAAAAACCGGCTCATAAATGAAAGCATCCTCCGGCCGGCGCAATCTGCGGATTTCAGCGGCCAGAGCGGGCCACCGCGCGGCTGGCTGGCTGTTAACGTAAAGGACTTCAAAATAGGGGCGGCGGCCATTCGTTTCACCCGTTGCGGGCGGCATGACATCGACCACTTCCTCCGGTGACATCACGTCATGGACGTCCCATTCAGCCGCGCGCCCCTTATAGGCGCGGGTCAGAAGCCCGTTCGATATGCGCCGGGCCAGCTTTGCCGAGCCACCTGCGTCGTTCGTGGCGATACGCTCTTTCAGCGCTTCAAGCAGTTTTGCGCCGGGATAGGCGTTATATTCCTCGATAATCTCCAACCCGGCCAGCGCCTCCTCCAGCGCCGCCCTCTCACCACGCTTGGCCGCCCAGGCATCGGCGAGCGTTGTGACCTCGCGCCAGTTGTCGGCTCGCGCCGAATGCATCTGCAGAAACTGATTTTTGTGTGCGGGCTTGCCTGACATTGCTTCACTCCCACCATTGGTTCGGCCCGTGAATGTGTGGCCGTAATGTTCATTCGTCTGGTCAGATTTCCGGCAATTGCGGTCAGGCAAGCAAAAGCACCAGCACCATGCCCCAGATGGTCAGAAGTGTGTTGCCGACGGCGTAGGTGACTGTATAGCCAAGACCAGGGATCTGACTTTTGGCCCGATCATTGATCATGCCGAGCGATGCCGTCGTTGTCCGCGCGCCGGAGCAGCAGCCGAGCAGAATAGCCGGGTGAAAACGGAAGATGTATTTGCCGACATACATCGCAAGAACCAGTGGCACCGTGGTGACGACGATGCCCCACAGAAACAGGCTGAAACCGAGTTGCTGGAGTCCGGCCACAAATATTGGCCCGGACGATATGCCGACAATTGCGATGAAAACATTCAGACCGACCGAATTCATGAACCAGACCGTGGGCGACGGAATGCGCCCGAATGTCGGGCGCACGGACCGCAGCCAGCCGAAGAACAGTCCGGATATCAACGCACCGCCCGATGTGGACAGGGTGAGCGGCACACTGCCGACCCTGAAGGTCAGTGCACCGACCAACGCACCGATTGCTATTGCGGCGCCTATGAATGCCACGTCAGCCACATCGGTTTGTGCGTCCGGGCGCCCAAGGTCCTTGGTTGCGGCAGCCGTGTCCTGAGTGCGGCCGACGATTGTCAGAATGTCGCCACGATAGATTTTCGTATTGGGCAGAATTGGTATTTCAGTCGCGGTGACACCACGCACGATCTTGCGCAGGAAGACCCCGCGCGCCGATGGCCGCGTTGAAAGTTCCGCAAGTGTTTTCCCGTCCACTTCCTTGTTCGTGATGTAGACGTCAATACCATCGGCAGCCACAGCAAGCAGTTCGCGGTCGTCAACTTCGGAGGCAACGGTTCCGATCAGGTCAACCAGAACTTCACGACGGCCTGCAATTGCAACAATGTCACCCGCAGCAATAACCGTGTCAGTGGTCGCGTCTTCGATAACACCCGAGCGGCGAATGCGTTCAACGAAGACGCGCTCTGAGGGCAGCAGGCTTTCAGCCTCCAAAGCCGTCATGCCGACTATCCGTGCACCGTCTTTGACGCGATACGCGCGCAGTTCAAAGTTATGCCAGGCAGTTCCAGCGCCACCGAGCGCTTTTTTGCCGCCATTCTCTTCCTCGTATCGCTTGCACTCCGCTTCCAGATCAATGTTCAGCAGTGCCGGCCCGAAGAGAGCCAGCACAATGGCCGAGCCAACGGTTCCGAAAATATAGGTGACAGCATAGGCGACAGGCATGGCATCCAGCATGGCCTTGCTCTGTTCCGGTGGCAGACCCAGGCGATTGATGGCGTCTGTTGCAAGCCCCATGGAAGCGGATATCGTCTGCGAGCCGGCATAGAGACCAACCGCAGAGCCGATGTCATATCCAGCAATCACCGCGCCGAAATATGCCGATGCAAGGCAGAACAAACAGACGACAACGGCAAACAGCGCCTGTGGAATGCCGTCTTTTGCAATACCGCGCACAAATTGTGGTCCAACCCCATAGCCGATGGCGAAAAGAAACATCAAAAAGAAAAACGGCTTCAGAGGCGGAGATACTGTGATGCCCAACTGGCCAATCAATACGGCGGCGATCAGCGTTGCCGTTACGGCGCCAAGACCAAGGCCCTTATAGGTGAAGGAACCGAAGTAATAGCCAAGACCCAGTGCCAGAAAGATTGCAATTTCCGGATATGTCCGAAGCGTAGTGACAAACCAGTCTATCATCAGAGTTACCTCTTCATTGATGACATCAACTACAGGGTGAATTTTCGTCGGACCCGCGACGCTCATCTGAAATGACTTGCGGTTCAACGCATCGATACGAGTTTCAGACCTGAACGGAGCCTATGGCCAGACCGTTACCGACGGGCAGCGAAAATCTTGTATTTTACGGAGAGACTACTGGTCAGGCTCAGCAATCAATGCATGCTGGCGGTTGATCTGCGGATGCTTACGACTGGAGAAAGATTTCTCACACGCCTGCCCTGTTACCAGAATGGCAGCCGTTTGCTGAATGACGCATTTGAGCTTGCTGGCAGGAAACAGTGTAAAACTATTCGCCCGTGTTCATGCACAGGTTGTCATAAGCATCGCAGCGCCTTTAGGATCTGGCTCAGGTTCCGCTTAATGGCGCACGGCACTTGATAACGTTACGCAGGGGAAACTCATGCAACAACTACCATTTGTCCTACCGCGCGGTGTACTGTTGCTTCTCTTCCCGTTACTGGCTTCAACAGGCTCATTGTCCGCACAGGAACTGGCCAAGCCGGCGGATGACAGCAAGCGTGCAGAACAGCTGATCCCCAAATTGCGGGTTGGCGATGATACGGCCTATCTGGAATTTTACGGCCAGATCAACAAAGGCATTCTGTATTCCGACGATGGCGGCTCTTCAGAAACCTATTTTCCTGTCGATAATGGTAATTCATCCTCGCGTATCGGCCTTCGCGTCTACAGCCTGTTGGAAAACAACCTGTCGATCGGGGGAAATCTCGAATGGGAGTGGAATCCTTATTCGACCAACTACGTGGATCAATTGAACAAGGATGACTACGACTGGGACACCAATCTGCTTCGCAAAGCGGAAATTTATGTTGAAATGCCAGACCTGGGAAAGCTTTGGTTTGGACAGGGCAGCATGGCTTCTGACGGGACCGCAGAAGTCGACTTTTCCGGAACAACCGTCGTTGGTTACTCTCTGGTCTCCGACATGGCCGGTGGCCCGTTCTTCCGATCGACCGATGGCACGCTTTCAACCGTTCAGATTAAAGACGCGTTTTCCAACTTCGACGGAGTCGGGCGCAAACTGCGCGTTCGGTATGATACCCCCTCATTCGCAGGTTTCAGCTTCGCGACTTCGGTAGGTCAGCAGGTGGTTCCTGAAGAATCCGGCACGACCGTGTGGGACATGGCCGTGCGCTATGACGGAACTTTTGACGACTTCAAAGTTGGCGGCGCTATAGGCTTTTCGAGACCGGGCGACAGCACCTCGATTTATGATGCTTCGGTCTCAGTCCTCCATCAGCCCACCGGTCTGAGTGTTACGCTTGCCGCAGCCTATTCAGACAAGAAGTCGTTTGATGGCCAATACGGCTACGCCAAACTTGGTTATCAGACCGATATTTTCGAGGTCGGTAAAACGGCGTTTTCCATCGACGCCTATTTTGGAAGCGACATCGCCGGAAACAATACAGACAGCGACTCATACGGCATTCAAGTCGTCCAAAATATCGACTACCTGCAAACGGAAGTTTACCTGGGCGCCCGAAGCTATTCGTATGAGGATGAGGCGGCAGATTACGAGGATAGCTTCGCTTTCCTTGCTGGGGCACGGGTGAAATTCTGACACGGCGGCGCCACGCCTGAAAATGCGGTGGGCTTCGGTGCGTGCGGGAAACGTCTGGAACTTGTGGTTGGCTACAAGCTTATCGTTGATGACCGGCAATAAGCTTTGCACGTCAATCCTAAGGAAAGGGCTGTTTATGAAACCGCTATTGGCTACGGCCGCAACATACGTTCTGCTGACCACGGCCGCCCTGGCACAGAACACTGGCACGGCAAATTTCGTTGACGCAGAAGGCAAACCCAGTGGAGCCGCAACACTGACCAGCACGTCCACCGGCGTTCTGATCGAGTTGGAGGTGAATGGCCTGCCGAGCGAGGAATGGGTTGCCTTCCATGTCCACGAAACCGGTAGCTGCGATCACACAACCGGCCATGATTCCGCCGGAGGCCACTTCAATCCCGCGGATGTCGAGCATGGTTACATGACAGAGACGGGTCCCCATGCTGGAGACATGCCGAATATCTATGTTCCCGCCAGCGGAACGGCGAAAGCGCAGGTGTTCAATTCGCTGGTGGCACTGGATGACAGTGAAAATGGAATAGTCGGACGCGCGCTGATGATCCATGCGAATGCTGACGATTACAGCAGCCAGCCGTCGGGCGATGCTGGCAATCGTCTGGCCTGCGCTGTCATCGAGTGATCCAGCACCTGACAATTTCCTGATATTGTACCGCCGCCAAAAGGCGGCGGTATGGACCGCAACAATTCAATGTGCAAAGCTGCGACTAACACTTTCCGCCTGCTCGCTGTTTTTCTGGCATGCGCCGAATATCAGGTCGATAATGACCCCGGAGGTACACAAAGCTCTTGGGCAGGTCGTTCACCTGCTTTCACCAACAGCAGAGGCGAAGTTTTCAGCGGCCACTTGACTTTGCCACATCAATATAAGCTACCTTGGATACTTACAGAATTCGAGATCGCGGTTGATAAGGGAGACATAGTCTGATGATGAGAAAAGCGAGCGTGGCGCTGGGCCTCGCCGGCATGCTGGCGTTGGCTGCGTGCCAGTCCACCGGAACCAGCAGTGAGAAAAACCAGGAATTCAACTGCATGGCCGGCACGATTGGCGGAGCGGTTGTCGGCGGGCTTCTGGGCAGCACAATCGGCGGCGGAAGCGGTCGGGTTGTGGGCGCAGCGCTTGGTGCCGGTGGTGGCGGGCTGCTTGGCAATCGCCTGGCTTGCCAGTGAGGGAGATCCACATGAAAAAGACAGCTCTAACTCTAGCCTTCCTTTTTCTGGCGGGCCCTGCCCTTGCTCAGGCCACGGGTGACCTGACGCAGCAGCATTTTGATGCGCTCGACAGAGACGGCAATGGCACCATCAGCAAAGCCGAATATGATGCCTTCATGGGCGAGGCGTTTGCGAAGATGGACCGGAATGGCAACGGCACACTCTCGCCGCAGGAAACGACAGGCATTCTGACTGTTGAGCAATTTGCCGTTGTGGACGCCAACAGTGATGGCCGCATCACGCGAGAAGAATTTATGACCCAGGTGTCTCAGGATTTTGCGCTTGGGGACCGTAACCGGGATGGCAGCCTGAACTAAGAGAGTCCATTGTTGTTTCAGGTGGTTTCGCGATCACCTGAAACGCTTTACCTCACCGTTTGTCACTTTCCCTTGCCGTCTAAACGAAAAATTACCTGACTTTCTTTGCCGAATACAAAATTTGGCAGCACGGCTGCCCAGAAGATGTGCCTGATCGATGCATGCTGAAAAACTCATTGGCAACGCAATCGGGGGTCAGCTATCAATGCAGGTGCACTTGGCCCAAACGCTTGGCATTCGCGTCAAAGCCTGAAAACAGTTGCCGACAATCCGCGATCAGGAGAAAGCCCCACGCTTCTTAAGCTGTGATCAAGCTACAGTAGCTATCAGAAGGTGAAAACAACAAACGGGGTCAGCGAAATGAAACTCCACTCAACTCCTATGAATTTACTGTTTGCGTCGATGATCAGCGGCGCAACTCTGTTGCACCCGTCATCTGCAATGGCAGCACCGTCGGTCAGGCTTGGCGTCCTGACCTGCGATGTCTCGAAGGGCATAAGCAACTTTGTAGAACAGAAAGAAAAGCTGACCTGCGTGTTCCAGCCGGATGGCGGCAAAGCGCCCGTGAATTATGTTGGCACAATCGACCAGTATGGGCTTGAGCTGGGAACAGTTGAAGAGGGGCGACTGGTCTGGACTGTCGCCGGTCTCGCACGCGATAAAGACTTCAGTTCGCTGGCCGGCAAGTATGCCGGGGTGGAGGCAAGTGTAGCGGTAGGCGTGGGCTTGGGAGCCAACGCGCTGGTTGGCGGGATTGACGAGGCTTTGGCCCTGCAACCGCTCTCGATCGAAGGAGAAACGGGTGTGAACTTCGCGGCTGGCGTTGAGACCGTTACTCTGGAACTGGCGAACTGAGGCCCATCGGCAAATTTCGATTGAACCTGGAGAACGGGCTTTCAGAGCACTTCGCCGGATCGGGAAATCGGTGAAAGCGCTCCAAGGGCTACCGCTTTGCACGGCCTTCGCTGCCAGATTGCGGCATTGATCCAAGCAGTTCATCTGTGGAGGCGCTCAATAAGTCTACCCGTAGAACAGGCAGATCCGCTTTCCATCGATTTCCCGAACGTCGATGTCCATCTCGTAGATATCCCGCAATACGGGGGCCTGGATGATATCCTCCGGACTGCCCTGCCGACAGACCCGCCCTTCACGCATAGCGACAATATAGTCCGAGTACCACGCAGCGAAGTTGATATCGTGGAGAACCACCACCACTGTCTTGCCAAGTTTGCGCGCCGCCTCTCGCCACAGTTGCATCATCGAGGCGGCATGCTTCATGTCAAGATTGTTAAGCGGCTCATCAAGAAGCACATAGTCGGTGTCCTGGCACAGGACCATCGCCACAAAGGCCCGCTGCCGTTGCCCACCCGATAATTCGTCGAGGTAGCGGCGCGACAGGTCGTCGAGCCCCATATGCTTGAGCGCCCTGGCAACATGGGCGGCATCGTCTTCCGTCGGCCGCCCGCGCGAATAGGGGTAGCGGCCGAAGGTAACGAGGTCACGTACAGTCAAACGCGCCGTCATGTGGTTGTCCTGACGCAGAATGGCGAGACGCCGCGCGAGGACATCACTTGCCGTTGTCGCGACGTCGAGCCCGTCAACCATCACACGGCCGACGTCGGCACCGACAAGGCGCGCCATCAGAGAGAGAAGCGTCGATTTTCCCGCCCCATTTGGTCCGATGATCGACGTGATCCCGCCTTTCGGCAATGCGAGTGTCACGTCATCGACAACGAGCGTGTCTCCATAACGCTTCGAAAGGCTCTCAGCTTTGATCATCTGGCTGCTCCCCGAACGATCAGGACAATAAAAACGAGGCCGCCAAGAAACTCCACGATGATGGAAAGCGCGGTGTCGAAAGAGAAGACCCGCTCCAGCACGGCCTGACCGCCAACGAGCGCAATGATGCCGAGAAGAACAGCAGCAGGAAGCACATGCCGGTGCTGGCTATCGCCGAGGAAGGTGCGGGCGAGGCTGGCGACGAGCAGCCCGAAAAAGGTAATGGGTCCGACAAGGGCCGTTGACACGGCGACGAGAATTGCCACCGCCATGAGGATTGTCATCACAGTGCGTGGATAGTCGACACCAAGGCTGATCGCCTGAGCCCGTCCCAGCGCCAGAACATCGAAGGTGTGCGAGATCCGCCATAGAACGACCGCCACCGCGAGAAGAAGAAACGCGGATATGCCCAAAAGCGTTGTGTCGACGCTGTGAAAACTGGCGAAGAGAGCGTCCTGAAGAACCTGGAAGGCGTTAGGGTCGAGGATCCGCTGCAGAAAGTTGGAGATCGACCGAAAGAGAATGCCGAACACGATCCCAACCAGGACAAGAAGATGGAGGCTGCGTTCCTCACCAAGGAACAACCAGCGAAAGAGAAACCACGCGAACCCGGCCATTATGACGACTTCGCCCAGGTAGCGCGTTGTAGGATCTGTCACTGCCAGTGCGGAAACGCCGAGGAAAAAGACGACACCCGTTTGCACCAGAATGTAAAGCGCGTCGAAGCCCATGATGGAAGGCGTCAGAATGCGGTTGTTGGTGACAGTCTGGAAGAGCACAGTTGACACCGCAATCGCTGTCGCGACGAGCATGAGAGCGAAAAGCCGCTTTCCTCGAAAGGCCAGAACGAAGCTCCAGGAACCCTGCGCGCCAAGAAGCAGAAACGCCGCGATTGAAGAAAGAGTGAGAAGCGCCAGAGCACAGAGCACAACTGCGCTTCGGCTCGGAAGCCATCGCATTTCGCGCGTCTGGGCGCCCGTCGCCGTCATGCCCGCCCTCCATGACGTTTGCGCAAGATAAGAGCGAGGAATATCGCGGAACCGAAGATACCAACGACGACACCGATCGGTATTTCGTAGGGGTAGCGCACGATGCGACCGAGAATGTCGCAGATGAGCACAAAGAAGGCTCCGAAACTCGCGACCAGAGGCACCGTGATGCGCATGTTGTCGCCGACCATCAGGGAAACGATATTCGGCACGATCAGGCCTAGAAAGGGTATGGACCCGACAGAGATGAGCGTTACAGACGCAATCACGGAAACAAGCACCAGTCCAAGCGTCATTATCAGCTTGTAGTCGAGCCCGAGATTAATTGTGAAGTCTCGCCCCATGCCCGCCACGGTGAAACGGTCAGCGGCGATATATGCCATCACGGTGGCGGCGAAGCCGAACCAGAGAAGCTCGTAGCGACCCCGGATGACGCCGGAGAAGTCGCCGATTGTCCAGGCGAGAACCGACGGCAGAAGGTTGAAACGGTAAGCAAAAAACATTGTCACCGCGCCGATCACTCCGCCCAGCATAATGCCGACAAGCGGCACAAGCATCGTGTCACGCAATGGAACGAAGCGAAGGATGCGCAGGAAAAGGGCCGTACCTGCCAAGGCAAAAAGAGCAGAGATGCCCATCTTGGCCATGAGTGGCCAGCCAGGTGCAAAGATCGTGACCACGAGGAAACCAAGCGAGGCCGATTCAACGGTGCCAGCTGTCGAGGGCTCCACGAAGCGGTTGCGAACGATGATCTGCATGACAAGGCCGGCAATTGCGAGTGCAGAGCCCGCGAGCAGGATCGCTGCCGTGCGCGGGATCCTGCTGACGAGAAGCACCCGTATCGCTTGCTCCTTATCTCCTCCGCCGATGATTTTCGCGATCGAAACTTCGCTGATGCCGATGAACAGGCTGACCGCCGCCAGAACTGTTGTCAGAACAATCACTACAGCAAGCAGCCGGGAGCTCGACCCATTCCGCAGACCCAAGGTGGACATCGCCGTGTCCCTCAAGAGGCGCGCTTGTAACCTTCTATAATCTGGTCGAGAAGAAGCATGAGGCCGCTGTATCCATGCATTGTGACATAGGCAGCCGCAGGATCGAGATAGATGATCTGATCGTTCTGCCAGAAGTTCGTGCCGTGGATGAGTTCGTTGTCGAGAAGCGCCCGAGCTGCGCCCTTCCCGCCGACGCCCGCGTCGCGATCCACCACGAACAACCAGTCGGGGTTGGTCTCCAGTAGATACTCGAAGGAAATAGCATCACCTCCATGGTCGCGGTCGTCAACATTCGCCAGGACAGAGGGAACGCCGAGTGCATCATAGACCCATGCGACACGGGAGCCCGGCCCGTAAACACCAAGATTGCCGCCGTTCGTGACGATCACAAGACCTGTGCCCTTACCGGATGCGGCAGCGCGGGCCTCGCCTATTTTGGCGTCAAGCGCCGCGATGAGCTCCTTGGCGCGGTCCGGTCGCGCAAAAATTTCCCCCAGCTTTGTCAGATTGGACTTTACGCCGTCGATCAGATTCTCGTTGTCTACCGTCATATCGATCGTCGGCACAAAGCCGGATAGCGTAGGATAGGCCGTCCGCGACCGTGAGGCGACGATCACGAGGTCTGGATCGGATGCGACGATTCCTTCAATGTCCGGCTGCTGAAGTGAACCAAAGGTTTTTGCATCCTCCGCCAGATGTTCCTCAAGATAGGATGGCGTAGCGGAAGATGGTACGCCGGAAACCTCGACGCCGAGCGCCTGTAAATTGTCAAACGCCGCCCAGTCCGTGACAATTACGGTCTGGGGCGTCGGCTCGACTGAGGTAGTGCCCTGCGGGTGGTCGATCTCAAAAGGCTGGGCAACCACACCGGACGAAAAGCCAAGCGCTGTCGCAAAGATGGCGTGGCGCAGGAACGCTCTGATCATGGAAAGGCTCCGGGTTCGATATATTCCGGACCGTTGAACATACTTGACAGAAGTTGTCCAGTTTTTGATGATGGCAGAGCTACACCCAGAAGTTGCCGGGTCATAAACCAGTTGTTCGAGGACACATGACGTCCAGCCGCGCTCACATTCTCACAGCTCACGCCAGCCGATACCTGCAACAGCTCTGCAAGCACTGGGCGCATAAGTTCGAAACCGAGCACACCCCGACGCATGCCCGGATCGCTCTGCCTCTCGGCGTTGCAGAACTGGAAGCCAACGATGCATCGCTGACAATTACGGTCAGCGCTACCGGAGACGCAGACCTGACGACAATGCAGCAAGTGGTCCAGAGCCACGTCGAGCGGTTTGCTTTCAGGGAAACCCTGGATTTCTCGTGGCAGTAAAGCCGTCTTCAATCCCTTGCCGGTGTTTCGGAGCAGATCACCCATAGTCCGCGTCGCAGCGGACGAGACAGCAAGACTTCCCGTGACCAGAAGCGGCCATCCACTTTGCGTCGGATAGCCACTCAAATTCATGTCAAGCAACTGCCATGGACTGCGCGTCCAGAGCCCCATTTCTAGAATTCGATGGCTGCCGAGACGGTGAAGGTGCGCGAAGCTCCTGCTGCCAGGAAGCCGCGCGCCGACGACGCCCAGTAATCCTCGCCAAACAGATTTTCGATATTGGCCCGCAACTCCACAGGCTTCTCGTAAGGGCCAGTGAAGGCATAGCGCACGCCAGCGTCGAAGCGCGTCCAGGCATCGATCTTCTGGGTGTTGGCCTGATCGTACCAGGTACTGCCCGTATAGATCATGCGACCGGTCAGCGTCAGGCCCGGCGTCATCCAGTCAACGTCATATTCGCCGTAGAGGTTGATTGCGACGTTTGCGACACCTGGCACGTCGTTGCCGTCAAACCGGCCGCCGGCGGTACGCTCCAGCTTGGCGTCCAGCAACGTGACGCCGCCCAGCAGTCGGACGCCGTCAGCCACTTCGCCGAAGACGCTGAACTCCAGCCCGCGATTAACCTGCTGACCGCCAACAGAAAAAATACGCGTGACGGGATCGGTGAAGCCGCTGGCCTGCGTGATCTCGAACAGAGATGCGGAGACTGCCAGGAAGCCAAAGTCGTACTTGACGCCCACTTCCTTCTGGTCGTTCACAACCGGTGCGAAGACCTCGGTGGCATTGATGGCGGTAGCCGGCGCGATGGGCCCCTCCGTCAGGGATTCCACGTAATTGCCATAGACCGAAAGGCTGTCGGTCACGCGCACCAATGCGGCCACGGCGGGGCTCAGGCGAGAATCGCTGTAATAATAGTTCTGCTCGCCCAGCGTCGGGCCTGGCACGGTTGAGAAGCCGCGCGAGCGGATATCCTGGTAACGCCCGCCCAGAGTCAGCTGGAATCGGTCGTCGAACATGGACAGCGTGTCGGTGAGCGCGAAGCTGGTTACCAGCAGGTCGGCGAATTTCGGCCTGCCGCTGGCGCGCGGGAATGCGCTGGTGTCGATGGGACTGCCGACGAAGAAGGTCGGGTCGTAGATATTCGTCGGGAAGCTTGGAAGAACCACGCGCGGGAAGCCGCCGCGGTAATTCTCGTTCAGCGCCTGCGAGGCCGAAACGTTGAGCTGGTGGCCCACCCCACCCGTATCGAACTGCGACCGCGCGCCGACTTCGCCGGTAAAGCCTTGGATCTTTTGCGGCTGGATGGCCAGGGTGGCGGTGGCATCCCCGTTTTCATCTTCTATCAGATAAGAGGACGTCAGGAAGTCTTCCCGATAGCGGCTCGCGCCGCCGGCAATGTATATCGTGGTGCTGTCCAAAATGTCGTATTCAATGCGTCCTGCCGCCATCTGGTGGACACTGTCGATATATTCGAAGGAGTTGGCGGTGTTGATGCTACCGCTCGGCGCGCCGGGAATTGTGATGCCCGGAATCGCGCCGTTGAACAGCGATGTCGGCGCGTCGATCTTCTGGTTGGAATAGTTAAGATCGAGCGAAGCGCGAAGGCGTTCGCCGCGATAGTCCAGCCCCACCGCGCCGACGCCGCGCTGAATTTCGTTGCGGTCCAACGTGGTATCCCCTCCCAGGAACGACCCGTTCACGCGGATGCCCCACTCGCCCGTCGCACCGTAGCGGCGGCCAATGTCGAAGTGCGGCCAAAACTGCGAATCGCTGATATAGGTCGTCGTCAGGCGTGTCAGCGGCGTGTCGGTGGCGCGCTTGGGAACAAGGTTGATGGTGCCGCCCACGCGTCCCACGCCACCGTTCAGGAGAGCGGATGGTCCTTTGAGGATTTCGACACGTTCGATACCCTCCAGATAGCTCCGACGAGGATTCGCAATATAGAAAAGACCATCATAGGCGGTATCCAGATTGGTCACTGAAAAGCCACGGATGAAGAACGAGTCTCGCTCGCTGAATGCCGGCGCGTCATTGCGCACCGACGGATCGTTCAGCACAACGTCGGCCAGCGTTCGTGCCTGCTGGTTTCGGATCAACTCATCCGTGTAACTGGTGATGTTGAAGGGCGTTTCCATAAAGCTGCGGTTGCCAAGCATGCCAAGCCGAGCTCCCGAACCCACCTGACCGCCCGCATATGGGGCCGGCGGCTGACCAAGCGTGGCGGTGGTTGGCAATCCGCTGCCCACCTGACCCGCGTCCTGGACGACAACTTCGTCCAGCAGCACGGACGTGACTTGCTGCGCATTTGCGCAGGTGACGGAGACGAGCGCGAGGATCGATGCTCCTGCTTTCAGAAAGCTGTACTTTACGGATTGAGTGGACATGTCCCGGCCTTTGCGAAGGATGTTTTGGCTGCCTTACGATGGCGGGATTGTGATGCTCAACAAAGAACGACTCTAAACATGACAAATTAAGTCATATTTTTGTGATCAACTGAGGATTGGTGCCAAATGCCTCCAGCGGTTGTGCTGTGAATATGCAGGCGGCCAAATCGGGGGAAGCGTTGGGCGCTCGGTTGGAAGAGATCGACCCCAAGCACGCACTTTGGCGGATTCCCGCCACACGCATGAGAGACGGCTGTGATCATCGTGTCCCGCTCCCCCTCGTGCCGTCGATATGCTGCACGAACTGAATTTTGCACGCCTGAACGAATTTGTTTTTCCCGGCCAAAAAAGCATAGTTCTCTTTCCTCCCATGCCCGACCTCATATTTGTGTCAGTGTGGCTAAAGTGCTCTAAACATGGCTGGAATAGTCGACTCGCACCATCTCCTCAATTTTGCGACCGGCTGTGTGCAACAGTTCGAGGCACTTTGCGAGGTGGTCTCCATCCATTCGCTGGCTGATGGAACTAACGCTGAATGAGCCGAAGGGGCGGCCGGTCTTATCTCGGAGCGGCTTTGAAATGGTTCTTGCGCCCAAGGCAGTGATGTCGCGGATCACATGCCCGGCCCGCCGCGCAATATCAACCTCCTCACGAACCTGAGCCACCGTTTTTCCGAGCTCTTCATAAAGGGCTGAGTTTCGCTCTATTGCTGCATCGCACTCGTCCACCGGCAATGCTGATAAAACGGCCAGACCGCTAGCCCCCACCCCAAGCGGTCGACGCAGCCCCACATCGGTGATCAGGGTTTTGATTGGGAATGAGCCGCTGGTGCGGCTGACACAGACCATGTCATTGCCGCTCACGCGTGAGAAGAACACAGTATCTCCGGTCTGTTCTGCCAGTGCCGTCGTGATGTTTCCGGTCAGGCCTTTCAAGTCAAACCGGGACGAGGCGGTTAGCCCCAGATCGTAAACAAGGGGACCCAGAACGTAATTGCGATCCTCCAATTGAAGAGCGAACCCGACATCCACCAATGCCCGCAAGATTCGGTGTACAGTTGGTCCGGTCAGTCCCGTCGCGGTCGCAACCTCGGTCATCCCGGATCCGTAACGGTCGCGCTCGGCAATCGCCTTGAGAACTGCGACTGTCCGATAAATTGATTGGGCGCCTTGCTCCATAGAAACTCCACAATATGGATCACAAATATAAAGTTAATCCACAGTGTTGACGATCAAACAGAACTTGACTACCGTGGATTTACGAACATTATATAATCCATATTGTGGAGTTTGTCTATGCTCACCAACGTTCCCGTCAACACATCTCCAGGCGCCCGCTTCCGCCAAGCACTGCGGGAAGAATCGCCATTGCAGATCATGGGGGCGATCAACGCCTACACTGCCTTGATGGCAAAGTCTGTCGGCTACAAAGCGCTCTATCTGGCGGGAGCCGGCGTCGCCAATGCATCGCATGGCCTGCCTGATCTCGGCATTACGACCATCAATGATGTGCTCATTGATCTTCGCCGTATTTCCGATGCAGCCGACCTTCCCGTTCTGGTTGATGTGGATACAGGCTTTGGTGGAGCCTATTCCATCGCTCGACTTGTTCGCGGCCTTATCAAGGATGGCGCTGGCGCCATGCACATGGAAGATCAGGTTGCGCTCAAACGCTGCGGCCATCGTCCCGGCAAGGAAATAGTGACCAAGGATGAAATGCTGGATCGCATCAAAGCTGCGGTTGACGCACGTTACGACGAAAATTTCGTCATCGTGGCCCGGACCGATGCCTTGGCTATCGAAGGACTTGAAGGCGCTATCGACCGCGCAGCGGCTTACATGGAAGCTGGCGCGGATATGATTTTTGCCGAGGCGTTCACGGAGTTGGGACAGTACCGGACCTTGGCCGATACGCTCAATCGACCGCACTCGGTTCTGGCCAATATAACCGAATTTTCCAAGACACCAAACTTTACGACTGACGAATTGCGTGATGCCGGAGTTTCAGCCGCGCTGTATCCTCTGTCTGCCGCCCGCGCCATGAACGCAGCTGCCCTGCGGGTTTACGAGACAATCCGCACCCAAAGGACGCAGAAGGACGTGCTGGAAATCATGCAAACCCGAGAGGAACTCTATGGCTTCCTCGACTACCACGCATATGAGCGCAAAATCGACGAGCTGTTCGCATCTCGCAGGTAACTGAAGCATTTCCGGATAAAGCGTCAAGGGAGGAAAAAATGACGTTTGCAACTCGGCTATCAAGCCTGCTTTTGGCCTTGGGTCTTATGGGCGGCGTCGCCGTCGCCCAGGACTTTCCAAGCCAGCCCGTTAAATTTGTGGTGCCGTTCAACGCCGGAGGCGGCACGGACGTCACCGGTCGTATTGTCGCGGATGAGATGACTAAAATACTTGGCAAGCCTGTGCTTGTTGAGAACCGGCCGGGAGCACAGGGCATCCCGGGAACTCGCTATATTGTCGATGCCGCGCCGGATGGGTACACCATCGGCTTTGTGCTGCAGGCAACGATGGCGCTCAATCCAGGCCTATATCTCGCCACCAATTACGACCCCATCAAGGATCTCGCTCCTGTCTCGCAGATTTCTGAATCGCCCTATGTGATCGTGGTTCACCCCAGTCTCGGTGTGGAAAATTTGGATGGTCTGATTGCTTTGGCGAAGGCCGATCCCGGAAAAGTCAATTATGCCAGTGGTGCTGCGGCCTCGCATCTGGCTTCGCTGCTCTTCCAGCAAGCGGTCGACATTGAGATGCAGCACATTCCTTATAGTGGTTCGGGGCAGGCAATTACCGATCTGCTGAGCGGACGTGTCGGCGTCATGCTGAGCAGCCCGGTTTCCGTGCTTCCTCATATTGAAGCCGGCACTCTGGTACCAATTGCGGTTACGGGTATTGAACGCTCGGCCTCGCTTCCGGATGTGCCAACCGTTGCCGAAAGCGGCTATGACGGCTTTGAAGTGTCAGGATGGTACGGCATCTCAGCCCCCGCCGGTACTCCGGATGCTGTGGTTGCAAAGCTCAATGAGGCGGTCGTTCAAGCGCTTGCCAATCCGGCAATCCGCGAAAGCCTTCAGGCTGCCGGGGTAGATCCCAAATCCTCTACGCCTGAAGAGTTTGCGGCATTTATTGCGGCTGAAAACGAGCGCTGGACAAAACTGATCCAGGATAACGGCATAAAGGCCGAGTAACCCAGTAAAGCCAGCAACGCCTCCGGGAAACGCCGCCGGAGGTCCTCTCAAAACTCATCTTTAGGAAAAAGCACATGCCGCACATTTGGATCGAATGCTCCAAAAATCTGGTTGATGAGCCGGAGGTCAAAGCGCTCAAGCAAGTCATTTACGAAGCAGCGCTGGAAACCGGCATCTTTCCGATTGGCGGCATACGGGTACGCTTTCAGACTATTGACGATTACGTGGTTGGCGATGGTGACCCATCCAATGGCTTTGTTCATGTGATCTTGAGGATCGGCCATGGCAGAGACCTTGAGACACGGCGAGCTGCAGCCGACCATGTCTTCGAAAAGGTCAAGGCGCTTTTGACTCCGCTGAACGGCCGCGCGCCGCTGGCAGTCGCTTTCGAGCTTCAGGAAATGAGCTCTGATCATAACTACAAATACAATAACCTGCATGACTATATTGCGCGGCGCGGCAACGCTGCCTGATTGACTATTGCTTCAGATCTATGCGGGAGGTCGCAGTGAACATCAGACGTGACGTTGCAGCAGGGCTGTTCTTTACCGTCATCGGACTTTCAGCATTGCTAATGGCCGTGAATTATCCATTCGGAACTACATTCAATATGGGGCCGGGCTATTTTCCGATTATCGTTTCCGGATTGATGCTGGTGTTGGGAGTGCTCCTGACGATCACGGCTTTTCGAGCCAATGCCGGTCCTTTGCTCAACGACATTGCCTGGCGACCTCTGATCATCATTCTGGTTGCCGTTGTTGGTTTTGCACTGCTGATCGACCGTGGCGGCATGCTGCCAGCGCTCGCCTTTCTCACGATCGTCGGCTGGTATGCCAATCCCAATCGCAACCTCAAGGTGCTCCCGATCCAATTCCTGGTCAGCATTCTCGTGCCGGTGCTTATCTTCCGGGTTGCGCTAGGCATGCCAATTCCGCTGTGGAGGTTCTGATGCTCGACGGTTTGATACTCGGTTTTCAGGTCGCCCTTTCCGTCGACAACCTGTTGTATTGTTTGCTCGGTGTTACGCTCGGCACCCTAATCGGGGTGCTACCCGGTGTGGGCCCTCTCGTCACCATTGCCCTGCTTTTGCCCCTGACATTCGGCTTGTCGCCAGAAGCCGCTCTGATCATGCTCGCAGGCATCTACTACGGCGCCTCCTATGGTGGATCGACCACCGCTATTCTGGTTAATCTGCCCGGAGAGTCCTCATCGGTGGTGACGTGTCTGGATGGCTACCAGATGGCGCGAAACGGACGCGCTGGCCCTGCGCTCGCTATCGCCGCTCTGGGCTCGTTCGTTGCCGGATGCATCGGCACACTCGCCATTGCCCTTTTCGCTCCGATGCTGGGCCGCGCAGCACTCAGTTTCGGTGCGGCTGAATACACCTCGCTCATCATCATGGCGCTGGTCGCTACTGCAATTCTGGTGCATGGCGCGCTGGTTAAGGGACTGCTCATGGCCTTGCTGGGCATCTTGATCGGCCTTATCGGCATGGATCTGAATTCAGGTACATTGCGCTACACATTTGGCATGACCTCGCTGATGGATGGCATCGACTTTGTTGTCGTGGCTGTGGGCATGTTCGCCTTCTCCGAAATCGTTACTCAGTTGTGGAATGCCAGAAGCGAAATTCCGGTGGCGACCAAGGTCGCCAGCCTTATGCCCAGCCGTGCCGAGCTGAAGGCTTCGGCCATGCCGATCATGCGCGGCACCGGCGTCGGAATGTTCTTCGGCATCCTGCCAGGCATCGGTACAACCATCAGCTCATTCGCCTCCTATATGCTGGAACAGCGTGTCGCCAAGGATCCCTCACGCTTTGGCAAAGGAGCCATCGAAGGGGTGGCAGGGCCTGAATCTGCCAACAATGCTGCGGCCCAGGTCTCCTTCATTCCCACCCTGACCCTGGGCGTACCGGGCAGTGCCACAATGGCCTTGATGCTGGGCGCCCTCATGCTTCAGGGCATCACACCCGGCCCCAACATGATAACCGAACGGCCTGCGCTGTTCTGGGGTCTGGTTGCCAGCATGTGGATCGGAAATGTTCTGCTGGTCGTCCTGAACCTGCCCTTGATCCGCGTCTGGGTTGCCTTGCTCAAAGTGCCCTATGCCTGGCTTTACCCCATCATTCTCTCACTGGCGTGCTTTGGCATTTACTCGCTGTCCAACTCATCCTTCGATGTGCTGCTCGGTGCCTTGTTTGGTCTGTTCGGCTACCTGGCCATCAAGATTGACTGCTCACCGGCACCGTTCATTCTTGGATTGGTGCTTGGGCCGATGCTGGAAGAAAATGTGCGGCGGGCCCTACTGATCTCTCACGGGGATGCGTCCACATTTGTGTCCAGCCCTATCAGCGCCACCTTCCTTGGAGCCACCCTCCTCCTGCTCGTTCTGATGATCCTGCCAGCTATCCGCAAGCGCCATCAAAAGCTTGATCTGGAACTTGAATAGGCCCGATGGCCGCCACTGAAATAAAGGACTTCCCTCATGAAATATCTGAGCTTTCACGCCGAAGGCCGGGACCGCTTTGGCTTTGCCACAGTAAATGGTGTCTTCGACCTTTCCCGGCGAACTGCCTACACATCTCTGCGCGACTTTATCGCCCGTGGCAGGGCTGATGAGGCCCGGTTAATCGCAAAAACAGACACTGCCGACTATGCGCTGGCAGAGATCACCTTTCTCACCCCGCTACCGGACACCGACAAGATCGTCTGCGTCGGCGTCAATTATCCAGACCGGAATGCGGAGTACAAAGACGGCTCAGAGCTGCCCAAATATCCGAGCCTGTTCCTGCGCACCCGCGGCTCATTTGTTGCGCATGGTCAGCCGATCCAGTTGCCGCCAGAGTCCAGCCAGCTCGATTATGAAGGAGAGATTGCTCTGGTAATCGGCAAGCCGGGCCGTCGCATTAGTGAGGACAACGCGCTCGATCACATTTTCGGCCTGACACTGTGCAACGAGGGTAGCGTTCGCGATTGGATGCGCCATGGCAAATTCAACGTGACGCAGGGCAAGAATTTCGAGGCTTCCGGCAGCATCGGGCCGTGGATTGTGCCGATCGCAGATGTCGGGCCGCTTGGTTCGGTTGAGATCAAAGCCTTCGTCAATGGCGAATTGCGGCAGGAAGACAAAATGGAACGCATGATGTTCCCTGTGCGCCGGCTTATCAGCTATATTTCAAACTTCACCGCCCTGCTGCCAGGCGACATCATCGTATCCGGCACACCAACAGGTTCAGGTGCGCGGTTTGATCCACCTCGCTATCTGGTGGCGGGCGATGTGGTTGCAGTGGAGTCCGACATCGTAGGTCGACTGGAAAACCGCGTCGAGTTGGAAAGGGCCTGAAGCGTGAAGAGACCAGGCTGGATCGAGGATGCTGCCGATAGACTGGACAGGGCAGAAAAATACCGGACACAAACCGGACTGTTAAGCCTTGCGAATCCTGAAATGTCGATGGATGACGCCTACGCGGTTCAGTCAGCCTGGATAAAACGTAAGCTTGCCACGGGTGAAACGACCATCGGCTGGAAGATCGGGTTGACGTCAAGAGCCATGCAGCAGGCGTTGAACATTGACGTTCCAGACTCGGGCGTTCTTCTCGATTCCATGTGGTTCGAGGACGGCTCAACCATCCCCGCCAGACGGTTTATCCAGCCCCGAGTGGAAGCTGAAATTGCCTTTGTGATGAAGAAACCACTGAGCGGTCTGAATCTCTCCATTGATGCGGTTCTCGATGCTACCGACTATGTGGCCCCAGCGCTTGAAATTCTCGACACCCGGATTGTTCGGGCAGACGCGGCCACCGGTCGGATGCGCAATTTTTGCGACACCATCGCGGACAATGCCGCAAATGCCGGAATCGTGCTCGGCAAACACAGAGCAGATCCTGAAACGCTTGACTTGCGCTGGATCGGAGCGATCGTATCTCGTGATGGCGTTATTGAAGAAACAGGGCTTGGCGCCGGAGTGCTTGGCCACCCGGCAACCTCGGTGTCCTGGCTTGCAGCCCGGCTGACTCAATATGGCCATCAGATAGAACCGGGACAGATTATTCTTTCAGGCTCGTTCATCAGGCCGATCGAGTGCCCGCTCGGAACCGATATCCACGCCGATTTCGGACAATTCGGAACGGTCGGCTGTCATTTTGCGAAAGAGGACTGAATGCCTGCGCCCAGAAACACCTTCAAAGAAGCTCTTGCAAACCGCCGCCGCCAGATCGGCCTCTGGCTTGGACTGGCAGATTCCTATAGCGCTGGACTGCTGGCTGGAACCGGTTTTGACTGGCTTGTTATCGACGGAGAGCACAGCCCGAACGATCTGCGATCAATGTTGGGGCAATTGCAGGCAATAGCGCCGAGTGCAACTGCACCTGTCATCCGCCTGCCAATTGGCGAAACATGGATGATCAAGCAGGCGCTGGATATTGGTTGCCAGACCATTCTTGTGCCGATGGTTGAGACAGCAGAACACGCCACAGCTCTGGCAAAAGCCATGCGCTATCCACCGCAAGGCACGCGAGGCGTTGGGGCTGCTCTGGCACGAGCATCGGGGTTTAATGCTATTCCCGACTATCTCCACACCGCAAATGATGAGGTTTGCCTGCTGGTACAGGTGGAAAGCGTCGCCGGTTTGTCCGCGATTGACGCAATATCCGCTGTGGACGGTGTGGACGGCATCTTCGTCGGTCCGGCGGATCTTGCAGCTGATATGGGTCTGCGTGGGCAGGCCGACCATCCGGATGTTCAAGAGGCGATTTCTTCGGCATTGCAGCGTATACACGCCGCAGGCAAACCGTCCGGCATTTTGACATCAAACCAGACACTGGCGCGGCACTATATCGATTTTGGCGCCACCTTTGTGGCGGTCGGTTCCGACATTGGGTTGCTGCGACAAGCGGCGGCATCGCTGCGCGCAGCGTTTGACTGACCGGCACGCCGGTCAATTGCCCTCAAATCAATATTTGAGCTTCTTGTCGCAGATGAGTTCCACGCGGCTTTTCAGCTGTGACCAAGCTACGGTTGAACCGTCCCGGCTTTGCCGGAGGCTCTAACTACTGTGAGAGCGGAGCTGCAGGCTTTTGCCGATTGCCCCATCAATCTACTACGAGAACGTCGCCAAGCGTCTGGATGTGGATCGCCTGTCGGACCGAGCCCGCAGCGATATCGTCATGAAGATCGAGATACGCCGGGTGTTCGATGAGAACTTCCAGGTCTAAGGAGTGCGTCAAGGAATTACGGTTTAGCACACCGTCGCCTAAGCCTGTCTCTGTCTGTACGGCAGTATGCGGATTGGCTGCTACTTTACAAATGATCAAGGTTCTAATGCTGTCGAGATTAAGCGCGCACGGCAACCCGCTGCAGTGAATGATTTGGCGGAGAGGGTGGGATTGTCTGTCGCGACCGGATTAACCATAGGCCCTGCAAGCAGACGACAGGCGGCGTCAGCATGGCTTAGATATGCCCGGCGCGCTTGGTTGCACCATAGAACAAATAAGGCCTCGCAAGCTTTGCTCATGCGCACCCAGGCCGCCCAGGCGTCGTTGCCGTCTCCTAGAACCTCCACCGCAAATCCGCCTGCGCGCCATTGACGGTCGAGTTGTCGGCGTATTGGCCGAGGTAGGAGACGCCGATGCGCACCTGGTCGTTGAGGTCGAGGTCGAGGCCGATCTTGAGAAGCGCCGCGTCCCTGGAAAGCGGCGCTCCGGCCACTGTGAAGTTGGCCGTCGGCACGCTGATAAACGCCATCTGCGACTCCGGCGTGACGTCGCCGAACGCGTGCTGCCAGGTGACCTCTGCATGAGGCTTCAGCGTCTGGCCGCCGGCCAGCTGCATCGTCGTCGCGGCCCGTAGGCCGAGCGAGGAGTAGCCAACGCCCATCGAGCTCGACGCGCCGCGCAAGCCGGCCGAAGCGCCGGTTTCGGTGAAGCTGTCGGTCGAGACGTGCACGTAGGCGAGGCCGGCGAAGGGCTCCAGTGCGACCTGCTGAACGTCGAAGCCATGACTGACCTCGGCGAAGACCTGCGCGACGCCGCCGTCGTATTCGGCCTTCGCCTGCTCGGAAAAGCCGGAGATGGTGCGCGAGGCTTCGATCTGGCTGAAGGCGTAGCTGCCACCAAAGCGGAAGTTGCTCGGCCCCAAGCTGGTCCCGGCGTAAAGCCCGACCAATAAGCTGTCGACGTCACTAGAGCTGACAAGCGCATCGACATCGGCGCTGGAGCGCGTGTAGCCGAGGGCGCCGCCAACCAGCCAATCGCCGAGCCTGGCGTCGAGTCCGGCGACGATCCCGCCCAAGGTGACGTCCACGCCCGCGGTCGATGCGGTGGTGTCATAGTCGCCCGCGCCGCCGAAACCCTGCGCCCAGAACGTGCCGTCAATGCTGCGTTCGGCGGGCGCGGTGAGGTTGCCGGCCTCGTCGGGGCCATAGGCAAGCGGGCCGCCAAAGGCGAGCGTGCCCAGGGCACCCTCGCCCGCATAGCTGCCCTGGCGCAGGCGCGCGAGGATGGACTGGCGGGCATAGAGGCTGTCGCCCAGCAGCACGGACCGCTGGCTGGCATAGGCCTCGCCGGACAGCGCATCGAGCGCGCCCGGCAACTGGCCAACAGTGAGCCCGTAGAGCGGGGCCAGCGCGTCGGGCAGTTCGGCCAGCATGTTGCCCGACGTGGTGTTTATGAAACCGTCGAGCGCCGCGCCGACCACGCGCTGGTTCGGCGTGCTGTTCGCCAATTCCGCGAGATCAGCGGCGACGTTCATCGTCACGGTGGTCGGGGCGTAGTTGAGGGTCGCGCCGAACAGGGCCGGCAGTCCGCTGGTGGTAAAAGTGTCGAACCGCCCGGTAATTTCGTCCGTCGCGTCGATGAGCGTGTAGCTCTTCAGGAGGTTGGCTGTCTGGAACGAGGCCGCCATCGTGCCGTCGAGCCGGATCGCGCCGGTCACTTCCAGCCTGTCGTTGCCGTCGTCGGTTATGCGCGCGGCATAGGTGCCGGCCGCGGTCTGCACGAGGGTGCCCTGGAAGAGGTGCTGGATCGACACCCCATTGCCGGAAACGCCCAGCCAGCCGCTGTTCTCGAACCGCTTGCCCGCCCCCGCGGTCGCCGCGATCCGGCCATCGATGATGCCCGTATTGACGATGGTCGTGCCTTCGGCCGTGAGACCTGTGCGCAAGGCGTCGGCCTCGGGCGATGAGGTCTGCAGCGTGCCGGAATTCAGCAGGGTGCCGTATTTGCCATGCATCTCCGCCGCCGCGCCGGCGAGACCGCTGGCGGTAATGACGGCGGAATTGGAGATCGCGCCGTAGGTTTCGCCTCTGATGCCGACACCGCCCGCGCCGGTTGCCGTGATGTTGCCGCTGTTGATGATGTCTTCGCCCCTGACGCCGTCGAGGGCCGTGGCATTCTCGTCGGCGAAGTCGATCGCGTCGGTGTTGCGGGTCGGGTTATAGATGCCGGGAATGGTGGCGAGATAGCCATGGATGCCGTCGTCGTCGACATAGATGCCCACGACATTGTCGCCATAGGCGGAGTTGGACGACACGACAGCTCCGGGTATGTCGATCTCGTGCCAGGAGTGAACGCCGGTCAAGAAGTTGACATGCATCACCCCCGGATGAACGACGCCGTCGGCAGTCACCCAGTTGACGACGAGATTGTATTCGTCAGGGCGACCGGCGCTGGTGATACCTTCGAAATGGGTCGCGACCGCCTCTGGGTGATGGAAGCTCTTATATTCACCGGTAGTCTGGTCATAGATGTAGCCGCGCTCCGGCCCCAATCCGCCACCGATCTGGGGCAGTGTTGCATAGCCGCCGGCGATCTTGTCGCCATAGATCCCATAGGCGGTGGTGCTGACGGCGCCGTCGATGTTGAAAGCTTCATATCCACCGGTATCAATGTTGTAGATGAAGGCGTGGCCCTCATCGAGCTGGGTGTCGTAGTTGCCGACGACCTGATTGCCAAAGTTACTGTGCGCAATGGTGAAAAGCGTCGGCTCGTCCCCGTCCGGATAAACCAGTTCCGTGAGCTGCTCGCCCGGAGCGGCCGCTGCATCATAAATGTAGCTTAGATCGAATTCCCCCGAGGCGGTGGTCTTGTAGCTGCCGACCACGCGCAGCACGCCACCCGGATTGCCGAAGTGCGGTCCATAGGGCGATGAGCCGACGGCACCGGGATAGTTGGCGTTGTTGGGCGTGGCCACCGGCATCGCCGACCAGGTCTGCGTCGTGATGTTGTAATAAAGGCCGCCGGTCTCGTTCGTGCCGGGAATTGTGTAGTTGCCGACGATATTGTCGCCGCGGATGCCGGTGAGGAATGTCCCGTTCCCCTCGAAATTCAGTGTCAAATAGCTTGTGGGGCCTGCATTTGCAATTTGTGTGAGGCAGGTCGTGCTGAGGCCGATGGCAACAAGTCCAAGCGCGCGCGCGCCCGGCGCGCCGCGATAAAGCAATTGAATCATTATGTTTGCCCCGCCAACTCAAATACTGCGTAGGGTTTTATCATTTTTTATTGGCGCATTTCCAAGTTTTATTTTGGCCCGGCAATTAAATTATTGTGGTGCGCCTCGACAGTGATTCAGATGCACTTTTTCCAGCTGGTTCGTCGTCGAGAGGATGAGCAGCTATTTTGCGAGGTTGCCGAGCGGCACGCCGGTGTCGGCGGCGCGGCGCAGCAGTGTCTTCATGTGCTCAGGCGTGTAATAGTCGGCCTCTAAACTGATAATGCCTTCGCCTTCTCAACTCGGCGGTTCATATGTGCGAGAGCAGCGGCTTCAGAATTGCCCGGGTCGCCGGATAAGGTGTCAATATGCCTCGGTCGTGGCTGGCCCTAATAACCCAACAAATCCAGCATTTGCGATAGACCGGCCAATTGAAGGCAAATCTGAATAAGTTATTGTTATAATTAAACAAAAATGGCGGAGAGGGAGGGATTTGAACCCCCGATGCCCTTGCAGGCATGCCGCATTTCGAGTGCGGTGCATTCAACCACTCTGCCACCTCTCCGGCCGCCGGGCAAAACCCGTTACGTGGTCAACGCCATCAGGCGCGAGGCGCTGCATATCAAACAGCTGCACCAATGCACAAGAACTATTTCAGGCAACACCCCAATTGATTTGTGAATGCCTTTAAAATCCGGCACTTCACCTTGACCAGAGGCCCTGCCTCGTTTATGCAGCCAATCGGAATTGTGTGCCAGCCACAAGGCTCGGTGCAAAAACTCCAGAAAAACCAAAAGAAGATGGTCCGGAACTTCCGAGAGCCAATCCGACGAAAGGTCGATTATGTTCGCAGTCATCAAAACCGGTGGCAAGCAATACCGCGTTGCCGCTAATGATCAGTTTGAAATTGAACGTCTTGCTGGAGAGGCTGGCGACAGCGTTTCCTTCGCGGAAGTTCTCATGGTCGGCTCGACCATTGGTGCGCCCTTTGTGGCCGGCGCCACTGTCGTTGCCGAAATTGTTGAACAGACACGCGGCAAGAAGGTTATTTCCTTCAAGAAGCGTCGCCGCCAGAATTCCAAGCGCACGCGCGGTCACCGTCAGGACCTGACACTGATCCGCATTTCGGAAATTCTGACCGACGGCAAGGCCCCAAGTGCAAAGGCCGCCCGCAAGGAAGCCGCCGCCGAGGCACCAGCAGCTGAAGCTGCTGAAAAGCCAAAGCGCGCAGCAAAGCCAAAGGCAGAGGCCGAAACGGCAGAAGCCGCGCCGAAGCGCACTCGCGCCAAGAAGGCCGAAACGGAAAACAAGGACGCCTGAGCGTCTAAATCCACCCGGTGGCATCAATGCTTCCGGCACTTTGAAATTCAAGCGGCAGGTGCCGAGCGGCCCAATCATGGACCCGGCACCGCCACACAGAGCAGATCAGGAGACCTGAACTATGGCACATAAAAAGGCAGGCGGTTCTTCCCGCAACGGTCGCGATTCCGAATCCAAACGCCTGGGCGTCAAGAAATTTGGCGGTGAGCATGTTCTCGCCGGCAACATCATCGTGCGCCAACGCGGCACACGCTGGCACCCGGGTGTGAACGTGGGCATGGGCCGTGACCATACCCTATTCGCCACCGCGGAAGGCGTCGTTTCCTTCCAGAAAAAGGCCCAAGGCCGCACCTATATTTCGATTATGCCGATCGCAGAAGCCGCCGAGTGACGATGGCAGCTCCAAAGCGCCGGCGTCCCACCGACCCAGCGCTTTGTACCGAATAAGACTCGGCTAAAGCGAAAAACCGGGGAGATGGGCCGCCATCTCCCCTTTTTCGTGACATGCGAGAGTCCTATGCCCAGCGACGATTTGTGGATAGATGAAGAACTGAGGCCGATAACGACAAGACGGCTGACGCTGCGTCTGGTCAAATTGACCGACGCGCCTGCCATTGCTGCCTTGGCCAACGACCGGCATATTGCAGAAATGACGGCACGCATTCCGCATCCTTACAGTCTTTCCGATGCCGAAACCTACCTGTCATCTTTGCGGCATGAATTGGTTTTTGCTATTTTGCGCCGTGAAGACAAAAGGCTGATGGGCCTTGTTTCGCTGCGTGAAAAGGACAACAGCGACGCGCTGGATCTTGGTTACTGGTTGGGCCGGGACTTCTGGAACAGCGGCTATGCCACGGAAGCTGCCCACGCGCTGATTGATTATGCGTTTGGAGAATTGGCGGCTGAAGCCGTGGAAGCGCGTTGCAGGGTGATCAACGGTGCATCGCGCCGCGTCATTCACAAATGCGGCTTTCAATATACCGGGGTCGGCATGGATGTTCTGTCGCTGGCAGGCAGGGTTTCCAGCGAATCCTACCGGATGGACCGGCGCTGCTGGCTCTCCCTTAAGTCGTGGGGGCAGGAATCCTCCGCTGTTCCGTTGGAAGAACTGGACAGGGCCCACTGAATACGTACAAACCCGAACTGGAGCGGACGATCCCGGTCAAGCCTGGTTCCCCTCTCGTTTCACGCAGTCGAAAGCCGTCAGATCCATGAAGTTTTTAGATAGAGCAAAAGTCTATGTTCGTTCCGGCGATGGCGGTGCAGGGTCCGTGTCGTTCCGGCGTGAAAAGTTCATTGAATTTGGTGGGCCGGACGGTGGCGATGGCGGCCGCGGCGGCGACGTGTTTGTCGAAACCGTTTCCGGCCTGAACACGCTGATTGATTATCGCTACCAACAGCACTTCCGGGCCAAAACCGGCATGCATGGCATGGGGCGCAACCGCACGGGCGGCAAGGGTTCTGACGTCACTTTGAAAGTGCCAGTGGGCACACAGATTTTTGCCGAAGATGGTGAAACCCTGATCTGCGACCTGACCGAAGTCGGACAGATTTTTCGCATTGCCGCTGGCGGCAATGGCGGCTTTGGCAATTGGCAGTTCAAATCTTCCATCAATCAGGCACCACGCCGGGCCAACCCTGGCTTGCCGGGTGAAGAACTGACAATCTGGCTGCAGTTGAAACTTATTGCAGATGCAGGATTGGTCGGGCTTCCCAATGCCGGCAAATCCACTTTTCTGGCATCTGTCACCGCTGCCAGGCCCAAGATTGCCGATTACCCGTTCACCACCCTTTATCCCAATCTGGGCGTGGCCACGGTGGATTCTGTCGAATTCATCATTGCTGACATTCCAGGTCTGATTGAGGGCGCGCATGAAGGTGTGGGCATTGGCGACCGGTTTCTCAGCCATGTCGAGCGAACACGCGTGCTGCTGCATCTGGTTTCCGGCGTGGAAGAGGACGTTGCCCACGCCTATCGCACGGTGCGCCGGGAGTTGGAGCTCTATGGCGGTGGTTTGACCGATAAACCGGAGATTGTGGCCCTGTCGCAGGCAGATGTGCTGACACCGGAGGCCAAAGCCGAAAAAATTGCCGAACTGGAAGCAGAAGTTGGCGGCAAGGTGCTTGCGCTCTCTGCGGTCAGCCGCCAAGGTCTGCCCGAAGCTTTGCGCCTGTTACAGCGTGAAATTGATAATGTTGGCCAGAACGATGAAGATTTGCAGGCGGCAGAAGATGCAGCCCGTTTTGGCCAGAAGATGAGCGAGGAGGACTGGCGAAGATGACTGGCATTTCCCTCGCCGGCCATAAGCGCATTGTCATCAAAATCGGCTCTGCGCTTCTGGTGGATCATGAAACCGGATTGCGCCGTCAATGGCTGGAAACGCTTGCTGACGATGTGGCGCGGCTTGCAAAGGCCGGTCATGAAATCCTGATCGTTTCATCAGGCGCAATTGCGCTGGGCCGCAAGGTGCTGAAGCTCCAACCAAAGGCTTTGCGGCTGGACGAAAGCCAGGCTGCGGCAGCCATCGGCCAGATTGCACTGGCACGGGCCTATTCGGAAGTTCTGAGTGTCCATGGCTTGGAAGCCGGGCAAATTCTGCTGACACTGGGCGATACCGAAGAGCGGCGGCGCTATCTCAACGCCCGCGCGACCATTTCGACATTGCTTGGCTTCGGCGCAGTGCCGGTGATCAACGAAAACGACACGGTGGCAACCGCTGAAATTCGCTACGGCGACAATGACCGTCTGGCAGCGCGCGTGGCAACCATGATGTCGGCCGATCTGCTGATTCTGTTGTCGGATATTGATGGGCTGTACACCGCCCCCCCTGCCTTCAACCCAGACGCAGTGCATATTCCCCATGTTCACGCCATTACCCCGCAAATCGAGGCGATGGCAGGTGCAGCGGCATCGCAATATTCGCGCGGTGGCATGAAGACAAAAATCGATGCGGGCAAAATCGCAACGCTGGCTGGTGTGGCAATGATCATCACCGCGGGCAATCGCCTGCATCCGCTGGCAGCAATTGAAACCGGCGAACGCGCGACGTTCTTTGAACCGGCAACCAACCCGGTCACTTCGCGCAAGCGCTGGATAGCCGGTCACTTGAACACTTTGGGTCGACTGACGGTGGATCGCGGCGCAGTGGACGCGTTAAGGCGTGGCCGCAGCCTGTTGCCCGCCGGAGTTCGTGCTGTGACTGGCACCTTTGGCCGGGGTGATACGATAGCCGTGGTGGATGAGCACGGCGTTGAAATTGCGCGCGGCCTTGTTGCCTATGATGCGCACGATGCAGCGGCCGTTGCGGGACGTCGAAGCAGTGATGTTGAGCGCATTCTGGGCTATGCGCCCCGCACTGCAATGATACACCGCGATGACCTGGTCATGAGCGGTGCGCCGCAGCGCAGCCACAATGATGAAGCAGCGGAGAGCACCAATGCTTGACCGGATCGAGGGTGGCGATGTTACCACCATGATGCACGCGCTGGGACAGCAGGCGCGCACTGCCTCGCGCAAACTTGCGATGGCACCGACACTGCAGAAGCAGGCGGCTTTGCGCGCAATGGCGGCAGAACTGCGCAAAAGTGCCGTTGCAATTTTGCAGGCCAATCAGGAAGATCTTGCACGCGCAGCGCAATCCGGCCTTTCACCAGCATCCATCGACAGGCTGGCCCTGAACGACGCACGAATTGAGGCTATGGCTGCCGGAGTGGAGGCAATTGCCGCCCTTCCCGACCCGGTCGGTTCAATCTCCGCTGAATGGACACGCCCGAATGGCTTGCTGATTCAGCGGGTACGCACACCATTGGGCGTTATTGGCGTGATTTACGAAAGCCGGCCCAATGTGACTGCCGATGCCGGGGCTTTGTGCCTTGCGGCAGGCAACGCGGTTATTCTGCGCGGCGGATCTGATTCCGTTGCTTCATCTCGCGCCATCCATGCGGCGCTTGTTAGCGGCTTGATAGCCGAGGGGCTACCGGCCGAAGCCATTCAACTGGTGCCGACCACGGATCGCGCTGCTGTTGGCCTGATGCTTGGCGGCCTGCATGGCACCATTGACGTCATTGTGCCACGGGGTGGACGCAGTCTGGTAGAGCGCGTGCAATCCGAAGCCCGCGTGCCAGTGTTCGCCCATCTGGAGGGGCTTTGCCACGTCTATATCGACGGCTCGGCAAAGCCGGAAATGGCTCGGGAAATTGCGGTGAACGCCAAGATGCGGCGCACCGGAATTTGCGGGGCTGCCGAAACGCTGCTGATAGACCGGGCAGCTTCAGCCTCTGCCCGCCCAATTCTGGATGCCCTGGCCGAAGCCGGGTGTGAAATCCGTGGAAGCAGTGAAATACTGGCGCTCTATCCGGAAGCCGCGCCTGCTACTGAGGCAGATTTTCAAACGGAATATCTGGACGCGATCATTTCTGTGGCGCTGGTTGATGGCGTGGAAGGTGCAATTCGGCATATCGAGCAATATTCATCTCACCACACTGAGGCGATAGTTGCGGAGGATGCAGAGGTTGTTGCGAAATTCATGCAATCTCTCGACTCAGCTATTTTGCTGCACAACGCATCCACCCAGTTTGCAGACGGCGGCGAATTTGGAATGGGTGGTGAGATTGGCATTGCTACGGGAAAAATGCATGCGCGTGGACCTGTCGGTGTTGAGCAATTGACCAGCTTCAATTACCGCGTGCATGGGAACGGACAGTTACGTCCGTGAACTTCATGCCCGATTCACCCGCGCAGGCTGGCGCCCGCTATCAGCATGACTTGCGCATTCCTCATTGCACGCCGGGCATGAAAATCGGCTTGCTGGGTGGATCGTTCAACCCGCCACATATGGGCCATCGCCTTGTAGCGGAAATGGCATTGCGCCGGCTTGGTCTGCAAAAACTCTGGTGGATGGTGACGCCGGGCAACCCGTTGAAGGATCATGGGGTCCTGGAGCCTTTGTCCGAAAGATTGCGCCTGTCGCGCGATATTGCGGCCAACCCGCGAATTTCTGTCACCGGTTTTGAGGCAGCCCATAAAATCCGCTATTCGGCCGACACCGTGCAGTTGCTCAAGGTTCGGTGCCCCGGTGTGAAGTTTGTCTGGATCATGGGAGCCGACAGCCTGGCCACGTTTCATTTGTGGCAGGACTGGCAGGATATTTTTACCGCCGTGCCAATTGCCATCATAGATCGTCCTGGCTCAACTCTTTCGCTGCTGTCTTCCCCCGCAGCACAGACTTTCAAAAAATTTCGCCTGCGCGAAGAGCGCGCTGCGAGCCTTGCAACAATGCGCCCGCCGGCCTGGGTGTTTCTGCACGGACCGCGCTCCTCGCTTTCTTCCTCAGCCATACGCGCTGCGGAAAAATCATGAACGCCACAACTTCAGGAAACTTGCCTCGAAGGCCAAACTGGCCCACAATAGAGCATTGCGTGATGAAAGAAGGAACTGTGAATCTGACCCCCGCGCCTGACACGAACGACGTCACAGACGTTGCTTCCGAAGTGCCCTCCGACGACCAGAAGGTTGAAAGGACCGCAATCCAACTCGTACTTGCCAGTCTTGAAGACTCGAAAGCAGAAGAAATTGTTTTCATAGATCTCAAGGGCAAATCCGCTCTGGCCGATTATATGGTCATTGCGTCTGGCCGCTCGCACCGGCATGTGAGCGCTGTTGCCGATCATCTGCTTCGGGACATGAAAGAAAACGGGCTTGGGTCCGCCAAGGTTGAAGGCCTGCAAAACGGCGACTGGGTGCTGATCGATACGGGCGATATCATTGTCCACATTTTCAGACCGGAAGTCCGCTCATTCTACAATATTGAAAAAATGTGGTCGGCGGCTGATCAGGAATCGCAGGTTCACTAGACCGTGCCAGGCGATGCAATATCGCCTGAACGCTTGAGCTTCCTGTGTGCTCGCATTGTCCGCCGTTCAAACCTGTCTGTTTAAACGAGAAATGCTGTAGCACATGCGAATCACCATTCTGGCCATCGGGCGTATGAAAGCCGGCCCGGAACAGGAGCTCGCTGCACGATATCTGGACAGACTGAAAAAGTCGGGTTCTGCTTTGGGCCTCGACTTTTCTGGCGTTGTCGAACTCCCGGAATCCCGCTCGGCGTCTGTTGATGCCCGCAAAAAGGATGAAGCAGAGCGCTTGCTGGCAGCGACGCCTGACAAGGCTGCGCTGATGTTGATGGACGAAACCGGCAAAACGCCGAACTCGGAACAATTTGCCCGGCAACTGGCGGACTTTCGGGATGAACCTCTGCGCGATCTTGCCATCATCATTGGCGGACCCGACGGACTTCTGCCGGAACTGAAAGAGAAAGCTCGTTACACTCTGGCACTTGGTCGGCTGACCTGGCCGCACCAGTTGGCGCGAATTCTTCTTTCCGAACAGCTATACCGGGCAACCACGATTCTTTCCGGACATCCGTATCACCGCAATTGAAAAGGCCTGAAGTCTGTTTGATGACAGCGACTTCCTTCAGCGGCAGGGCAATAAGAAAAACAAAGGCCAAAGCGCCACAGGGTGACTGGACGGTTGTTTCCAAACGGTCTGAAGGCGCATCCGGGTCACAGCGGCGGGCAAAATTTCAGTCCGCGCCGGTATAGATGGATTCTTAATTTCGAACCTTTTATCCTGCCTGCACGAGATGATGGCAGGAGAAACAGGATTCTTGCAGCGTGGACCCCGCGGTGGCTAACCGAACGGCTGCAAAGCTGCGCTGTCGGCTGCGCTGTTTGCATTTTGACCCTCGCTGCATTGCCCACTGCCTCTTCGGCTCAGGAACAGCATGCGCTGGCAGCCCCGCCTTCTCAGCCTGGCAGTCTTTCCGGGCCGGAAGGACAACGGTTGAGACTTCAGGCAGAGCTGAACGACATTCGCAATCAGATTCGCATCACACAAAGCACGATGAGCGGGCTGGAAGCAGAAGCAGCAACCCTGAGCGAGGATGGCGCAGCCATAGCGCTGCGTCTGGTGGAAACCGCCACAGAAATTCGAAATGCCCGCGAGCAGGTTGTGCTGCTGGAGAAGAATCTGGAGGCAAATGTCCTGGCGGAAGAACAACTGACCGCCAGCCTGAGCGACCAGCGCGAGTTGCTTGCTGGCTTGCTCGCCGCGCTGCAACGCATTGGCCGTTCGCCTCCGCCGGCTTTGCTGGTTCAGCCGGGTGATGCAGTGGGCGCTCTGCGCAGCTCGGTCATGCTTGGATCTTTGCTGCCAGGTGTGGAAACACAAACCCGCATTCTGCAAGCTGATCTGATACGCCTGCAAGAGCTGAAAGTCCGTATTGAAACGGACAAGCGACAATATTCCCAACAATTGCTGCGGCAGAAAATGCAGGATGCAAGGCTGACCAGCCTGCTGAATGAAAAGCAGCGCCGACAGGCAAGGATGCCGGATGAACGGGTTGCCCTGGAAAAACGGGCAGAGGCGCTGGCCAACAGAGCTGACAGCATGGAAGCATTGATTGCAGTGCTCGGCACCACTTCAGGCAGCCAGGCAACGGCCGCATTGACGCCGGATGGCTATAATATTGGCCAGTTGCGCCATACAATGAAAAAATTACCGGTCAATGCCGCATTTTCGACATTGAAGGGCTTATTGCTTCCTCCTGTGTCTGGTCAACCGGTTGTAATGTTTGGCGAACCGGGCAATGGTGGACGGCCGACGACCGGAATGATCTTTCGAGCGGCTGCCGGAGACCTTGTAACAACCCCGGCGGATGCCGAAATAATGTACTCGGGGCCGTTTCGGTCCTATGGTCACCTCTTGATCCTGAACGCCGGCGATGGCTATCATATCGTCATGGCGGGAATGGCCCGAATAGATGTGAACATAAAGCAGTTCGTCCTTGCCGGCGAACCGGTGGCCCGAATGGGTGACCGACGTATGGCGAGCGCAATTTGGAATGACGGGCTGCCTGATGACGAACCGGCGTTGTACGTAGAGTTTCGCAAGGATGGCAAACCGGTCGACCCGGCCCTCTGGTGGGCCAAGCGGCAAGCTGGAAGGACTAGGAATGATACGTAAGCTCTCCATTCTCTTCGCGGGGGCGCTGTTGGGTGCAACGGCCATGACGGCATTTGTCGGGCCACATGCCGGCGCTGCCAATGCCGCAGGGGCTGACACCTATCGCCAGCTCGCCATTTTCGGCGATGTGTTTGAGCGGGTCCGGGCCCAATATGTCGACCAGCCGGATGATCAGAAGCTGATCGAAAGTGCCATCAACGGCATGCTGACATCGCTTGATCCTCATTCCAGCTACATGAACCCGGAACAGACCGTCGATATGCGCACGGAAACCCGCGGCCAGTTTGGCGGCTTGGGTATTGAAGTGACAATGGAAGACGAATTGGTGAAAGTCATTTCACCTTTTGAAGGCACGCCCGCTGACAAGGCCGGCGTTCTTGCAAACGACATGATTGCGGAAATTGACGGTGAACAGGTGCGCGGTTTGACGCTGTCGCAAGCTGTCGACCGTATGAAAGGCGATGTCGGAACCTCGGTCGACCTGACGATCATTCGCGAAGGCGCCACGCAGCCTGTACGGCTGACAATCGTGCGCGACGAGATCAAGGTTCCATCCGTTCGCCACACCGTTGAAGACAATGTTGGCTACATCAAGCTTCTGCGCTTCAATGAACAAACCACGATCGGACTTGAGGAGGCCATTGCCGACATCAAGGAAAAGATCAACGATGACGAATTGAAGGGCTATATCCTGGATCTGCGGCGCAACCCGGGCGGCCTGCTGGATGAGGCAGTCAGCGTTTCCGACGCCTTCCTGGAAAAGGGCGAGATCGTTTCAACCCGTGGACGCAATTCGGAAGAGACACGGCGCTATAACGCCCGCACGGGTGACGATATTGACGGCAAGCCACTTGTTGTCCTTGTGAATGGCGGTTCGGCTTCGGCATCTGAGATTGTGGCGGGTGCGCTTCAGGATCAAGGCCGCGCGACAGTTGTTGGTTCACGCTCATTCGGCAAAGGCTCGGTCCAGACAATCATCCCCCTCGGGGCGAATGGCTCGCTGCGTTTGACAACCGCGCTCTATTACACCCCATCGGGCTCTTCGATCCAGGGCCGTGGCATCGACCCGGACATCACGGTTGAACAGCCACTGCCGGAGGAAATCCGGGCACAGATGGGGCTTTCTGCTGATGATGAGTTGAAGCGCGGTGAATCCTCCCTGCGCGGGCACATTCAAGGCGCGGAAGAAGGCGAGGAAGGATCCGGTTCGCTGGATTACGTACCGCCGGAAACCAAGGATGATCTGCAGTTGCAATATGCGCTGGAACTGCTGCGTGGCACCAAAACTCACGCTGCATTCCCGCCAAAGCAGGACTCTGAATCTGCTGCGAACTGAGACAGGCCCTTAGCCTCGGAAACAAACAAACCCTTGAAGAACTTCTTCAAGGGTTTTCTTTTGCATTCAGGAACCTTCGATGACCTCAATAGACCCAAACACGCTTCCCTACAGACCCTGCGTAGGCATCATGGTGCTGAATTCTGAAGGCAGGGTCTGGGCTGGTAAGCGAATTGCACTTCCCAGTGGTGAACTGGACGGCGAAGAACGCCTTTGGCAGATGCCACAAGGTGGAATAGATGAGGGCGAAGAGCCGTTGCCGGCAGCGCTGCGCGAGCTGTACGAGGAAACGGGCATCAGGTCGGTTTCCCTCCTCGCTGAGTCGCACGGATGGATTTCCTATGATCTTCCTTCCCATATGATAGGGATCGCGCTGAAGGGGCGTTTTCGGGGCCAGAGGCAGAAATGGTTTGCCTTCCGCTTTGAGGGAAATTCTGCGGAGGTGCAGATCAATCCACCGCCCGGTGGCCATATGGCAGAGTTCTCAGAGTGGGGCTGGAAAAGCATGGATGACATTCTGTCGCTCATCGTGCCGTTCAAGCGTGAACTCTATTCAAAGGTCATAGATGAATTTCGCCATCTCGAACCATCCACCTGACAGCGTTGTTGAGATTTATGAACGCAAAAAGCCCGGCTTCTGCCGGGCTTGAAATTCATGCTCAGTCCGAAAGTCCATCCGGAGGCTTTTTCGCCAGTCTGCCCGGGGCCTAGAGATTCAGAGCGGCACGCGCATTGTGAAGATCTGCCAAGCGCATTTCTGCCCGGCTGCGTGCATCAGCATCGTTAGCGTCTGCCACATCTTCCTCGGTGTTTCTGATCTGCTGATCCAGTTCCGCCGCTGAAAGATCTTCCACAGCCACGGCATATTCAGCCAGAAGCGTGAAACCATCCGGGTTCATGTCAGCGAAACCACCGCGAATGAAAATGCGACGCTCGCCGCCAGACGCAAGAGTGGCATGCACAACGCCCGGCTTGAGCGTGACGACCAACGGCGCATGGCGGGCCATGACCGTGAAATAACCTTCGCTGCCTGGCGCAATGACCGCAGTCACCTGCTCCGAAAGAAGCAACCGCTCAGGAGATACGAGTTCGAACTTGAAGCTATCAGCCACGGATCGCCTGCCTTCAAAGCAATGCCTTCACAAAAGCATTGCAGCGTTTCGAAAGTAAGGCGGTGCAGAACACTATGCGCCCCGCCTCGATGTCTGGAAAGGCATTGAAGACCGCACAGCCTTCAATGCCATATCCTGTTTGCCTTATGCAGCTTCCGCCGCAAGACGCTGTGCCTTCTCGATAGCCTGATCAATCGATCCAACCATGTAGAAAGCAGCCTCTGGCAAATGGTCATACTCGCCTTCGACCAGACCCTTGAATGAGCGGATCGTGTCTTCCAGCGGAACCAGCTGACCTGGAGAACCGGTGAACACCTCAGCCACAAAGAATGGCTGCGACAGGAAGCGCTCGATCTTGCGGGCGCGAGCCACCGTCAGCTTGTCTTCTTCCGACAGTTCGTCCATGCCCAAAATCGCGATGATGTCCTGCAAAGACTTGTATTTCTGCAGGATCGACTGAACATTACGAGCAACATTGTAGTGCTCTTCACCAAGGATCATCGGCGAAAGGATGCGGGACGTTGAATCCAGCGGATCAACAGCCGGGTAGATACCCTTTTCCGAGATGGCGCGGTTCAAAACCGTGGTCGCATCAAGGTGAGCAAAGGATGTTGCAGGCGCCGGATCGGTCAAGTCGTCGGCAGGAACGTAAATTGCCTGAACCGAAGTGATCGAGCCCTTGGTGGTCGTGGTGATGCGTTCCTGCATCTGACCCATGTCGGTTGCCAGAGTTGGCTGGTAGCCCACAGCCGAAGGAATACGACCGAGAAGCGCCGACACTTCCGAACCCGCCTGTGTAAAGCGGAAGATGTTGTCGACGAAGAACAGAACGTCCTGACCCTGATCGCGGAAATTTTCTGCGATCGTCAGACCCGTCAATGCAACGCGTGCACGGGCACCCGGAGGCTCATTCATCTGACCGTAAACCAGCGCAGCTTTCGAACCAGCGGTTGAACCGTTGTTCTCGTGCGGGTCTTTGTTAACGCCGGACTCGATCATTTCGTGATAGAGATCGTTACCTTCACGCGTGCGCTCGCCCACACCGGCAAACACCGAGTAACCGCCGTGCGCTTTCGCCACGTTGTTGATCAGTTCCTGAATGAGAACCGTTTTGCCAACGCCGGCGCCGCCGAAGAGACCAATTTTACCGCCGCGGGCATAAGGTGCCAACAGGTCGATGACCTTGATGCCGGTAACCAGGATCTGGCTGTCCGGTGACTGGTCAACATAAGGAGGAGCTGGCTGGTGAATGCCACGCTTGATTGCCGTATTGATCGGACCAACTTCGTCGATCGGCTCGCCGATCACGTTCATGATACGACCAAGGGTTTCATCACCGACCGGAACCTCAATCGGCCCACCGGTGTCCCTGACTGGCTGACCGCGCACCAGGCCTTCGGTCAAGTCCATGGCAATGGTGCGAACTGTATTCTCACCAAGATGCTGGGCGACCTCCAGAACCAGCCGGCTGCCGTTGTTCTCGGCTTCCAGAGCGTTCAGAATTTCCGGCAGATGACCGTCGAACTCGACGTCAACGACGGCACCGATAACCTGCACGACTCGGCCGGTCGCCACGGTCTTGTTCAATGTGTCAGCCATTTGGCCTCCTCTTAAACGAGCTTGAACCGCACGTCCGGCTCTACAGCCTCCCCGCGCGCCTCGATGTTGCATTGTCCGGCAGCAACACTGGGTTGCAGCCTGAATTCACCAATTACAGAGCTTCAGCTCCGGCAATAATTTCAATCAGTTCGGTCGTGATCTGCGCCTGCCGCTGCCTGTTATAGGAAATCGACAGTTTGTTGATCATGTCACCGGCATTGCGCGTGGCATTGTCCATCGCGCTCATGCGGGCGCCTTGCTCAGATGCTGCATTTTCCAGCAAGGCCCGGAAAATCTGCACCTTGATATTGCGCGGCAACAGCTCTTCCAGAATGGCTTCTGGTTCAGGCTCATACTCGTAAAGCGCGCCACCAGCACTTGCGTCGAGCGCAGCACCTTCAGCAGCAACCGGCAGACTGGCAGGAATAACCTGCTGGGCCGTTGGCTTCTGGGTGATCACGTTGACAAATTCCGAATAGAAAATTGTCGCCACGTCATACTCACCCGCAGCAAAGCGGTTCATGACCGTTTCGGCAACACGCTCTGCGTTGGAAAAGCCCGAAGCCTTGGGGTCAGCAAATTCAACGCGCTCAACAATCCGGTTGGAAAGGTCACGACGAATCTGGTCGTAACCCTTTTTCCCGACAGTGACGATCTTCACTGTCTTGCCGCTGGATTCCAGCCGCCGAACATGCTCACGCAGCAGGCGGACGATCTGTGAGTTGAACCCGCCACACAGGCCGCGATCAGAGGTGAACAGCACAAGAAGATGCGTCTGGTCATTGCCGGTACCAGCCATCAATGCCGGCGCTTCGCCGCCATCCATGGCACCCGCAATGTTGCCCAGAACGGACGCAATGCGTTCCGAATAAGGGCGCGCTGCTTCTGCCGCCTCCTGAGCGCGACGCAGTTTTGCTGCCGCGACCATTTGCATGGCCTTGGTAATTTTCTGCGTCGCCTTCACCGAGGCAATGCGGTTTCGCAAGTCTTTAAGCGAAGCCATGTCTCTCTAGCGTCTCCGGTTCACGCCGCTTTGGCAGTTCAAGCGAAAGATTTGGCGAACTGGTCAATAGCCGCCTTCAACTTGCCACGAGTCTCATCAGACAGCGCCTTTTCAGTGGCGATTGTCGTCAGGATTTCCTTGTGCTCCGTGCGCAGCGAGGTCAAGAGACCCTGCTCGAACGGACCGACTTCAGAAACCTTGAGCTTGTCCAGATAGCCCTGTGTGCCTGCGAAGATCACGGCAACCTGTTCTTCCGTCTTGAGCGGCGAGAACTGTGGCTGCTTCAAAAGTTCGGTCAGGCGGGCACCGCGGTTCAGCAAGCGCTGGGTTGCGGCATCCAGATCGGAGCCGAACTGCGCAAAGGCAGCCATTTCACGATACTGGGCAAGCTCACCCTTGATCGAACCGGCAACCTGCTTCATCGCCTTGATCTGGGCGGCAGAGCCAACGCGGGAAACCGACAGACCAACGTTCACCGCCGGGCGAATGCCCTGATAGAACAGGTTGGTTTCCAGGAAGATCTGGCCATCGGTGATCGAAATCACGTTGGTTGGAATATACGCCGAAACGTCGTTGGCCTGAGTTTCAATAACAGGCAGAGCCGTCAGCGAGCCCGCGCCCAACTCGTCGTTCAGCTTCGCTGCGCGCTCCAGAAGGCGGGAGTGAAGGTAGAAAACGTCGCCTGGATAAGCTTCACGTCCTGGAGGACGACGCAGCAGAAGCGACATCTGACGGTAGGAAACAGCCTGCTTGGACAGATCGTCATAACCGATCACTGCATGCATGCCATTGTCGCGGAAATATTCGCCAATGGTGCAGCCAGCAAATGGTGCAATGTACTGAAGAGGCGCAGGATCGGATGCCGTAGCAGCGACAACAACCGAATAGGCCATTGCGCCGCGCTCTTCCAGAGTGCGCACAAACTGCGCAACAGTCGAACGCTTCTGACCGATCGCCACATAAATGCAGTACAGCTTCTCTGATTCAGTACCCGCATCATGCGCAGGCTTCTGGTTCAGGAAAGTGTCGAGCAGAATGGCCGTCTTGCCGGTCTGACGATCGCCAATGACCAATTCGCGCTGACCACGACCGATCGGGATCAGGGCATCAATTGCCTTGAGGCCGGTGGACATTGGCTCATGCACCGACTTGCGCGGGATAATGCCAGGAGCCTTGACGTCAACGCGGCGACGCTCGGTGTACTGGATCGGGCCCTTGCCGTCGATCGGGTTGCCCAGACCGTCAACAACGCGGCCCAGAAGACCTTTGCCGACCGGCACATCCACAATGGCGCCGGTGCGCTTTACGGTGTCGCCTTCTTTGATTTCACGGTCAGAGCCGAAAATAACGACGCCGACATTGTCGCGTTCCAGGTTCAGGGCCATGCCACGCACGCCACCTGGGAACTCGACCATTTCACCGGCCTGAACGTTATCAAGGCCGTAAACGCGGGCGATACCATCACCTACGGAAAGGACCTGACCGACCTCTGAGACCTCAGCATCATTGCCGAAGTTCTTGATCTGGTTCTTGAGGATTGCGGAAATTTCCGCGGCGCGGATGTCCATCAGCCGACCTCTTTCAGCGCGAGCTTAAGGGAGTTGAGTTTGGTGCGGAGCGACGTATCGACCTGACGCGACCCGATGCGAACAACAAGTCCGCCGAGAATCGCAGGATCAACAGTCTCCTCCATGGAAACGGTTTTGCCAGAATAAGAAGAAAGCGCAGCCGACAATTCCTTGCGCTGCTCTGAAGTCAGCGCGAGGGCGCTGGTCACTTCAGCCTGCACCTCACCACGTTCGGCCCTGGCAAGCTCAATAAACGCAGTGATAATCTGGGGCAGAATGGCCAGACGGCGATTTTCAGCCACGACCTTGAGAGTGTTGCCAAGCAGGGGCAAAGGCTTAACAGCCTCAACCACAGCAGACACGGCCCGAAGCTGTTCTTCAGACGTGAAAGCCGGGCTTTCCACCAACCGGCGAAAATCAGCATTTTCGCCAATCAGCAGCTGAAACTGCTTCAGCTCCTTTTCCATCACCTCAATCGAGCCTTCATCGCGTGAAAGTTCGAACAGGGACTGGGCGTAGCGCTCTGCGACTCCGGAAACCGGAGAGGATGATTTAGCCACGGACGACCGCTTTTCTTCCTAATGTTCAAATTTCCCTTCGGTGAAAACCGGTACAGGGAAATTCAAATCAGATTTGTGAGACTGAAGTGAAGCGACTTTCTGCAGCTTCACCGTTCCAATCGAGCGTTCGTCTAGCATAGCGATCCGGCCGCGACAACATAGGTTTGGGCAGTCTTTCACGATGATTCAGCCGGTTTTTTTCAGCCAGCGGGCGCAAATCCGAAAAACGGCCCCATAAACAGCACCGTCAGAGCGATATTGAAAAGCAGGATAGTCGCGCTGCGAGCGCTGACCCCAGAATCAGCCACAATGGAAAGCAGGCGGCCCATGGTCGCGCTGGCCCATGCAAGACCAAGCACGATCTGCACAATCGGCTGATCGTAAAACAGCAGCGCTGCAAACCCCGCACCGGCATGAAACCCGCCTACAGAGCCGCGCAACTGCCCTCCGCTCCCGGCTGCAGGCTCAAGTCCGGCAAGCCGTTGCGCCTGCCGGGGCATGATCATGATCACCAGTCCGACGATGAATGTTGCAAGCGCCGCAATAAGCGGCATCCAGTCTGCGTTGGTAAGTGGCAATGAGAACTGCATGTTGGCGTGACCTGACAATTTGCTGAGGCTGAAAATGCGAATCGCTTGCCGGCAGTCCGGCGCACATGGTCCGGACTTATAGACGCATTCACCTTGTTGTTACTGGAAACTTTGCCCGGGTTTTACAGGAAACTTTGTGGATCAACGTCAATTTGAACCTGCACCGAGCCACGGGGGCGCGGCGCAGCAGCGAACAGGCGGCGCAGAAAAACCTGCATCGATTCCTGTCGTGACCCTTGGCAAAGCAGCCGGAAGCGATGCCGCCCACGCAGAACCGCCAAAGGCGCCTCCGCCGGTCCCAGCACGTCAATGCCACCGTCATCGGGAGCTGCGGCCCGCAACGCGCGTCCGTAATCTTCCGCCTCGCGCCGGGTTGCCGCCGACACGATAATTGCTGACAGGCGCCCGAATGGCGGCATACCCGCTCTTTCCCGCTCTGCCAGTTCCCGCTCATAGAATCGCTCTTCATCACCGGAAGCGATTGCCTGCATGACCGGATGCTCCGGCTGCCAGGTTTGAATCAGGCCGCGGCTGGCACGGCCAGAGCGCCCTGCTCTTCCGGTCACCTGATGCAGAAGCTGAAAGGTTCGTTCAGCCGCGCGCGGATCACCATTGGCAAGCCCAAGATCGGCATCGATTGCGCCGACCAGTGTCATCAACGGAAAATGGTGACCTTTGGCGACCAATTGGGTGCCAATCACGATATCTGCCCCGCCATCGGCAATGGCTTCCAGTTCCCGGCGCATCCGCTTCGGCCCGCCGGGCAGGTCGGATGACAGAAGCACTGTGCGGGAATTGGGAAACCGCTCCAGCATTTCCTCGGCGATTCTTTCAACGCCCGGCCCGCATGCCACAAGGTGGTCCATTGTCCCGCATTCCGGGCAGGATTCCGGGCGCTTTTCAGTGTGGCCGCAGTGATGGCAGCTCAATTGCCCGCGCAGCCGATGATCCACCAGCCATGTCGAACATTGCTGGCAGTGAAACCGGTATCCGCACGCGCGGCACAATGTCAGAGGTGAGTATCCTCGCCGGTTCAGGAACAGCAATGCCTGCTCGCCCCGTGCCACGGTCTGCTCAATCGCGGTCAGCAATACAGGAGAAACAAAACGTCCGCGCGCGGGCGGATGCCGCCGCAGGTCCACCAGCGACAAGTCTGGCAAAGCTGCCTCCTCGTAGCGGGATTGCAGGCGCAAATGCTCGTAACGGCCTTGTGAAGCATTCACCCGGCTTTCCACGGATGGCGTAGCCGACGCCAGTATCACCGGCACTTTCTCAAGAGAGGCCCGCACAACCGCCATATCCCGTGCGTGATAGAAAGTCCGCTCTTCCTGTTTGTAGGCCGGGTCGTGCTCCTCATCGACAATGACCAGACCCAGCTCACGAAACGGCAGAAACAGTGCCGAACGCGCACCGGCAACCACCCGCACGCGGCCTTCGGCCGCCTGCCGCCAGATTTTTTCGCGCATTCGCGGCGGCATGTCTGAATGCCATTCTGCGGGCGGCGCGCCAAAGCGCGTGTGAAACCTGTCGATAAATGCCTGTGTCAGTGCAATTTCGGGCAGGAGAATCAGGACCTGCCTGCCAGCATCAAGCGCAGCAGCAACCGCCTCGAAATAAACTTCGGTTTTGCCGGACCCGGTCACGCCTTCCAGCAGCGTCACGCCGTAATCCGCGTTAACGGTTGCGGCACGCAGACTATCCGCGACGCTGATCTGCTCGGCATTCAGCTCAGCCCGCCCGTAAGTGGTGTCGGGCAGTGGAACTGCTGGATGCGGGGGCAGCGCTACCGGTTCGAAACTGCCATGTTTGATCAGCCCATCCACCACTGCAGCCGATATGCCCGCGGCATGGGCCAGGCCGGAACGGGTCCAGTGCGGCATGGACGCCGCCAGTTCCAGAGCTCTTGCTCGCGCTGGCGTTATGCGCTCGGGTGAAACACCGGCGAACCTGAACCCTTCCATCATCGGCTCCGGGTCAAATGCTGCAGGCGCACGCAAGGCCATCCGCACAACCAGGCCCGGCGGTGATAATGTGTAAGCGGCAACCCAATCAACGAAGCGACGCATGGCGGGCTGCAAAGGCGGGCAATCGAACAGCTTGGTGATCTCCCGCAGCTTGGCGGGATTGATCACCTCTGTTTCGCCGTCCCACACCACTCCTGCAACCTGCCTTGGGCCCAGTGGCACCTGAACAATGGAGCCGGGTTCCACGGCCATGCCAACAGGGACAGCATAGGAATAGGGTCTGTCTGCCGGAACCGGCACCAGCACAGGGACCGCCCGCTGCGGCTCTTCCGAACCGAACAGCATCTGGCTTGCTTGGCTCATATTGGCCTGCCGCCGATCACCCATGCACCACTACCCGCTGCTTCATCACCTGTAGCCCATCAGGAGACCTTTCGACCCCCTGAAACGCTCTCACACTGCGCCTTGTCGCATTGCCACGTCGCTGAAAAACAACTGTTCAACGTGAAATGCTCTGGCCATGCCACACTCAGGTAGCGATCTGGCCGGGTGATGAAAAGACGGGTTGCGGATTATTTGGTCTGGAAGTGGCTTTCCAGGAAGTACAGCGACTGTTCAACATTGCGCCCGATATTGGTGAACAGGTCTGCCGTCAGCGCATCCCCAGCCTCGTCAGATTCCGAAATGGCTTCACGCAATGTCGCGCTCCAGCGGGCAAAATGGTCCGCCAGTTGCTTCAGATGCCCCATGGAATCCACAAGGTCCAGCGGGTAAGGCGTCAGAATGGTGTTCTGCGATGCGGCCTGTACGGTGCCATGCGCTTGCCCGCCCAAGGCCGTCAGCCGTTCGGCGATGCTGTCAACATAGGTTTCAACTTCATTGTGCAGCCGGTCGAACAGCAGATGAACGGACATGAAGTTTTTGCCTTTGACATTCCAGTGCGCCTGCTTGGCAGCGTAGGACAGGTCGATTGCAGTTCCCAAATGCTTCTGCAAAAGCTCGATCATCGCGACCCGCAGATTTTCATTTCCAGGATTTTTGGTCGGATGCAGAATGGTTTGAGATTTTTTGGCCATCAGCCTACTCCGTTATCAAGGGCTTTCCAGTCTGCCCCAAACGGTCAACGCACACCATAGGTTGCTTCAAATCTACCTGCGGTCGGTCCGGCTGATTGCGGCCTGCGTCAGGGCATCCAGCGAACTGCGCATTTCCTGCCACTCGCGATCCTGCGCGCTCAGCCCATAGCGTTGCGCCAGCACGCCGGGGTCAACATAGCCAATCTGCGTCGCGCCTTCCTCATCCCAGATCAGAATACGCTGCGGCAGATCTATTCCCAGACGCTTGTTCTGCCGCATCAAAGGCGTGCTGATTTTCGGTTTCGAAAACATCACCACCCGCATTTGGGAAAGCTCTTCACCCACAAGGCGCGCCGCCGCCTCATGATCGATCACCCCAAGCACGACCGATCCGGAGCGCTCAATCACCTCTTCCAACCGTTTTGAAGTTTCCTCGACGTCATAACGGCTCTGTCGCACCACCCAGTCATCAGCAGCCCACGCCGTATGCCCGGCGCTCAGCAGCAGAAATGCGAAACCTAATAGTGGCAGCAACAGGCGAGGTATCATCGGATCTCCCGGTGGTTGATGAGCGCGACTTTACATTTCCTTCAGGTAGGCGGCAGGCCGGCGAATGCCCGTTCGCCCCAGACAGAGCGAATGGCCACATCTCGCCCGCATCCGACGCGGTACGCCTCATAACGAGCCGGATTTTTGCTAGCGAAGTCTTGATGATAGGGTTCCGCCGCATAAAAGGGCAAGGCCGGAATGATCTTTGTGGCAATATCTTTCCGCAATTCCTCAACTATACCCAGTTTTGAGGTTTCCGCGGCCTGCTTTTCGGCGTCATTTCCGTAAAAGATGGCCGTTTCATATTGATTGCCGCGATCGCAGAATTGCCCGCCGCCGTCTGTCGGGTCAATGAAGTGCCAAAACGCGTAAAGCAATTGGTCGTATGTCACCTTTGCAGAATCATAGGTGACTTCGACCGCTTCCAGATGCCCTGTATCCCCCGCCAGTACGCGCTCATAGCTGGGGTTGGCCACCGTTCCGCCCGAAAAGCCGGAAACCGTGGCGATAACACCCGGCATTTTGTCGAAATGCGCTTCCACCGACCAGAAGCAGCCGCCAGCGAACACCGCCACACGTTGCTCAGCCATTGCCTTTTGCGGCAAGGCCAATACCAAGACTGCAAAACAAAGAGTCAGAAAGCGCAGCACCATCGCAATCACCATTCAAACGGTTGGATGCCAGAGCTTCATGAAGCGACCTTTCCGATCACCCGAGATGCTCTGACTCTGTGTTCTGCCGCATCGCCCGGCCGCTAAAACATCATGGTTTTAACGAGAAATGCTCCGATGATTGTGCGTGAAAATTGCGCCTTTCAAAAGGCAAAAAGCCGCGCTGATCTCTCAGCGCGGCCTTTTGTAACATGGGGGGGTGGAGCAGCTCAGACCCGGCGCTCGACCATCATTTTTTTGATCTCGGCAATTGCCTTTGCCGGGTTCAAGCCCTTGGGGCATGTCTGCGTGCAGTTCATGATTGTGTGGCAACGGTACAGCCGGAACGGGTCTTCAAGCTGATCCAACCGCTCGCCCGTTGCCTCATCACGCGAATCGATCAACCAGCGATAAGCTTGCAGTAGAACTGCCGGCCCGAGATAGCGATCACCGTTCCACCAGTAGGACGGGCAGGAAGTCTGGCAGCAGAAACACAGAATGCACTCATACAGACCGTCCAGCTTTTCGCGGTCCGCATGACTTTGCCGCCATTCCTTTTCAGGCTCTGGTGTTTCGGTTTTCAGCCATGGCTCAATCGAGCGAAGCTGCGCATAAGGCACTGTCAGGTCAGGAACCAGATCCTTGATCACCGGCATATGAGGCAGTGGATAAACCTTTACCGCGCCTTTTACCTCATCCATGCCTTTGGTGCACGCCAGGGTGTTGGTGCCGTCAATGTTCATGGCGCAGGAACCGCAGATCCCCTCCCGGCATGACCGACGCAGTGTCAGAGTTGAATCAACGTTGTTCTTGATCCAGAGCAAGGCGTCCAGAACCATGGGACCGCAATCGTCCAGATCAACATAGTAAGTGTCGACACGCGGATTCTGATCGTCATCCGGCGACCAGCGGTAAATGGCGAATTCACGCACATTGGCCGATGCATCCGGTTTCGGCCACACTTTACCTTTGGTCAGCCGCGAGTTTTTGGGAAGGCTGAGTTCGACCATCTATCCGTCCTGAACTTCAAACGTCCAGCCCGCAGGACGCGGGCATTTAGAATGGGCCTAAACATAAAGCTTCCGCAGCGCAACAGCCTTCCTGTTCCAACAGCAATTTCAATCGGTTCAACAAATGAAACACTTCCGGTTTTCACTTAAAGTGGTGATTGGCCACCCTGGATTCGCCGTCTGACCGCCATCGACACTGAATCGGCGGTGCCGCTGCCGACAAAGCCAAGACTTTCGGCCAGACGCGCCGCCTCCACAAGTGTTGCGCTCAATGTCACGGGGATGCCGTTTTCCTGCAGCGCAGCAATCTGTCGGTCCACCTCACGACCTGGCGATGCTGGCCTGATATCGTGAATGTGCACCAGCGCCACCCTTCCCGGAAATCTCGTGGCTATATCCTGGTAAATTGCCGCGTCGTCCTGGCCCGAATCGCCAATCAGCACAAATGGCAGATGCGGATAGGCGTTCAGCAATGCCTCAATCATTCGTGTCTTATGGCCGTTGTGCCGCCGCAAAATCCAGTCGAGACCGTCGTTCGAAAGATTGCGCAGCAACATCGGTCCACGCGGGATGCCACGCAGCGCCATGAACCGGTCATACAGATCAAACAGATTCCATGGCCCGGATGACACATAGAATATCGGATTGGTTTCCGGTCCATCCGCACCGGCCGCCAATGCATGATAGAATTCCGCGACGCCGGGAAACGCTATCCGGCTTTCAGGAGAGTTGGCAGTCACAACTCGCCAGTGCCGCAGAAGCTGGTTCGCACCGGTGTGAATGATTGTGTCGTCAATATCCGAAACAATCACAAATCGCGCACCCGGTGAAACGACGCGCACCAGCCCTTCCTGCATGACACTGGAAGGCTGATATCCCGGAGCATGGTCCAAAGTCAGCCGAACAGGCAGCCACGGTGAAGCACCCGAGGCAACACCCGGAGTGTTGACTTCGATATAGCCGCTGTCATCGCTCACCACTTCGCCGCTTCTGTCGCCAAACTGCCAGGATACGCGCGCGCCACTGATTTGATCTGTGCTGAAACGCTTATATGTCAGCCATAAATTGTGCAGAGCCGAAGTGGTATGCGGCGCTGACACCACGCCTTCATCCTCCAGCACGCGGCCACGCAGCCATGCACCGCCCTCGCCCGCATAGCCCAGATACGGCATAAGCATTGGCGGATCGACCAGACCCATCCGGCGCTTCATGCCCATATGCAAGCGGCGCAAGCGTCCGCTTCTCATAAAACGCCCCTCATTGCGCAGATGGTGGAACCTGAGCATCTGGATTGTAGGTTCCGGTTTCGCAGCTGGTCAGACTGTCATTCAGAAAGTCGAAAATCACTTTCTGATCAGCTTGCCCGACACGCTGGTCGCCCAGCATGCGCTCTGCTGCGGGTGGAGAAATAACCGTGGCAATCATATAGTCACGCTGCGGATCCGATAAGCGCACAAGTGACTGTTCGGCCAGACACTGGCAACCTTCCGGCGACATGTCTTTCAACTGAACCGCGCAAATTCCGGCAATCAGACCAACCTGATTGCCCTGTCCCTCTTCCGGAAACATTTGCGCGGCCTCGTCACTGGCCAAAGCAGGGGCAAGGGCGGCAAACAGAAAACAAGTTGCCAGACCGGTGCAAATCCGCTGTCTTTTTATGAGCATTGACTCCCCCCCAACTGCATATTTGATGCAGCTTTACTGGTATTGCCTGCCCACCTTACCACTCAAAATTGCGAGGGATAGACCCCCCGCGCCGCAACGCAGAGTTCCATAGTTGCCAGCGCAATCCTGCCCGGGTTCTGGCTTGCCGTAAATAGGCCAAAGGCCCGCGGCGTCTGCGCAGCGCATCGCGAGCATAGCTTTGTGCAATCAGGCTTGGCGCGTCACTCTGGTGAATTGGCAAGGGCGAGCAATGCCAGATATCGCAACCGGTGAGTGCGGGATTTGACAGGTAGTCATCATAGGGCAAAAGCAGCTTGCCAGCGCGCTGCATCAGCTTTTCTGCAGCCGCCCGGGTAATGACATAGGCAGCGGATCCGGCAGATGGACGCAACGAATTGACCAGCCAGCCCTGGCTAAGCTGCGCCCGGGCGACAGCCAGCCTCCTGCCGCTTTTCAGCCCCTCAAGTTTGATAATATCAAATGGCTGTTTCAGCCGCGTTATTTCGGCCAGACGACCCGGCAGAGCAGCGGAGGGTACGGCGTCATCTTCCAGTATGAGAGCCAGATCATTCGTCGAATGCAGAAATTGCTGCAGCGCCACCAGGTGGCTGGCAAAACACGCTTCCTGCACCAGAAGATATTCGCGCTGCCGCACCATGCTCCAGCCAAGCCCGGATGGCGGCAAAGCAATGTGAAGCCCCCGCACGGCCAGCACTTTTTCCGGAGCGAAGGCGGCGTCCAAAGCTGCAATCCGATGCAGGGCATAGGGCAGGCCGGAAAAATTGCTTTCCAGAGTTTCCCATCGGTCAACGGACCGGTCCAGATTGATCGCATAGATTGCAAGCGACAATGAGTGATTCACGGGCGGGCCCACACCAACAAGCAATCAGAGCATTTCGCGTTGAAAGCGTTCAACGGCAAGACAATGCGCCGAAACAAGAACTTAGACTGTTTCAGGCAATCGCGATGTCGCCTGAAACGGTCTGGACAAGCAGCACAGATGGCTGAAGATTGTGGCGATAACAACTATAAAGCCCCGATATTCACTGAATATCGGGGCTTTTGAATTCGCATCAAACATTCATGCGAGATCAGTACACACGTTTTTTCGGTTTGATGTATTCGATCTCGTTGGACAGCGTGTAGGTGTGCACCGGCCGCTCTTCCAGCTTGACGGTCTGCGCCGACATATCCGTGTAGGCCAATGTGTGCTTCATCCAGTTCACGTCATCACGATCTGGAAAATCTTCACGCGCGTGCGCACCGCGCGATTCCTGACGCGCGAGAGCGGAATCCATGGTCACGACGGCCTGACAGATCAGATTGTCGTATTCCAGCGTCTCAATCAGATCCGTGTTCCAGATCAGAGAGCGATCTTTGATTCCCACTGTATCGGAATCCCGCCACACTGCATGGATGGCGTGGTGGCCCTCTTCCAGCACTTCGCCGGTGCGAAACACCGCGCAATTGCTCTGCATGGTTTTCTGCATGGAGAGGCGCAGTTCTGCCGTGGAAGTGCTGCCATTGGCATAGCGGAAACGATCAAGCCGCTCGATCGAGTTTTGCCCGGCATTCGCTGGCAATGGCTGCGCGCTGCCGCCGCGTTCTACAGTTTCAGCGCAGCGCAAAGCTGCGGCCCGGCCAAACACCACCAGATCGATGAGCGAGTTGGAGCCGAGACGATTGGCACCATGCACCGACACACATGCGGCTTCGCCAACGGCCATCAGACCCGGAACCACCGTGTCAGGATTGCCGTTTTTCAGCGTCAGGACTTCGCCATGATAGTTGGTCGGAATGCCGCCCATATTGTAATGAACAGTCGGAAGCACCGGAATTGGTTCTTTGGTAACATCCACTCCGGCAAAAATGCGGGCGCTTTCCGAAATGCCGGGCAGGCGCTCATGCAGGATTTTCGGGTCCAGATGGTCCAGATGCAGGAAGATGTGGTCCTTGTTCCGGCCAACACCGCGCCCTTCACGGATTTCCATTGTCATGGAGCGTGAAACGACATCGCGAGACGCCAGATCCTTGGCGGAAGGAGCATAACGCTCCATAAAGCGTTCACCTTCGGAATTCGTCAGGTATCCGCCCTCACCGCGTGCACCTTCGGTGATCAGGCAGCCAGCGCCATAAATGCCGGTCGGGTGGAATTGAACGAATTCCATGTCCTGCAACGGCAGACCAGCGCGCAGCACCATGGCATTGCCATCTCCGGTGCAGGTGTGGGCCGATGTGGCTGAGAAATAGGCCCGACCATAGCCGCCAGTGGCCAGAATGGTCTGCTTGGCCGAAAAGCGGTGCAAAGTGCCATCATCCATGCACATGGCCACGACGCCGCGGCACGCGCCATCGGAGTCCATGATCAGGTCAATGGCAAAATACTCAATGTAAAACTCGGACGAATAGCGCAGTGACTGGCCATACAGCGTGTGCAGAATGGCGTGGCCGGTTCGGTCTGCCGCGGCGCAGGTGCGTTGTGCGGGTGGCCCCTCACCATATTCCGTCGTCATGCCGCCAAATGGCCGCTGATAGATCTTGCCCTCCTGCGTGCGGGAAAACGGCACGCCGAAATGTTCAAGCTCATAAACCGCGGCTGGCGCATTGCGCACCAGATATTCGATTGCGTCCTGATCTCCCAGCCAGTCCGAGCCTTTGACGGTATCGAACATGTGCCAGCGCCAGTCATCCCGGCCCATATTGCCCAGAGACGCTGCAACGCCGCCCTGGGCAGCCACAGTGTGCGAACGCGTCGGGAAAACCTTGGTGATGCAGGCGGTCTTCAACCCGGCCTGCGCAGCGCCCAGCGTCGCGCGCAATCCGGCACCACCAGCGCCCACCACAACCACATCAAATGTGTGATCGATGAATTCATATGCCTTGCCGTTGATGCCAGGTGCAGTGCGGTGTGGCTGTCCGTTGCCAGTATGTGAATCAGCCATTTCCATTATGCTCCCAGGCTAAGCCGGATAATCGCGAACAGGCAGGCAAACGCGACGACAACCGAAAAGAAAGTGTTGGCGATGATCGCCACAAAACGCGCAGCCCCATGCAGGTAGTCTTCAATAACGATCTGCATGCCGAGACGCATGTGGACCGTTGCCGAGACGACAACCAGCCCCATGACCAGGCCCACCAGCGGGTTGCCAAAGGCTGCCACGACATCGGCATAGGTTCCGCTTGACAGGCGAATGACCAGGAAGACGAAAAACGTCATCAGAAACAGATTGGCGACGCCGGTGACGCGCTGCATCCAGAAATGGCCGGTTCCTTCCTTGGCAGAGCCAAGTCCGCGCACGCGGCCCAGTGGAGTTCTCATAGACATGGAGCCGCCCTTATCAACCAAAAATCAGTATTCCGAGCCACAGAAGCAGCGTGCCCGTCAGCGACGCAATCAAAGTGGCAATCGACATTTTAGTGGACGTTTCTTTTTCCAGCCCACGCCCCGTATCCCAGATGAAATGGCGGATACCGCCAAACATGTGGTGCAGCAACGCCCAGGTGTAGCCGAACAAGATCAACTGCCCGATGAACGATCCAAGAAACCATGAGGCCGTGGCAAAGGCGCCTGGCCCACTGGCGGCAGCCACCAGCCACCAGACGACGAGCAAAGTGCCGAAATAGAGCGCCATGCCGGTTATGCGGTGCACAATCGACATCGCCATCGTCGGTCTGAACCGGTAGATTGTCAGATGCGGCGAAAGCGGCCGTGCGGATTTAATCTCCGACAAAGCGTGTCTCCTGTCAGGCTGGCACTGCGCGTGTGCCGTATGTCCGGGCGGATCAAATCATGAGTTCAAGCCAGTGCTGCCCACAATGCGCTGGCTGGAGAGTTTCTAAAACACCGTTTGCGACTGCGAAATCAAGCACTCATGTAACAAAAGCGGCATCTTCGGCGCTCCCAAATCGATTAAGAGCGTTTCGGGCGGTGATTTATCCTGCGACTGTCACCCTGATTGGACATTCGCCATGCGAATCACCTGTCCAGAAACCGGATCATGTAGCTTGTCCAGTCTGCGGGTTCGGCAATGCGTGCATAAAGGTTGCGCCCGGTATCAGCATTGCGAGGTGCCTGCAGCACCAGACGCGACCAGCCTCGACCTTCGCCCTCATCAGCCAGAAGGTCCACCATCGCCTTGGCAATGCCTTTGCGACGATGCTGAATGTCCACGTAAATATGATCTGCAAGGCCGGTGCGCATGCCCGTCCACGGGTCAGGCAAATCATAGAACACCAGAAAACCGACCAGCGTGCCGTCGATGCGGGCGCCCAGAAGTTCGCCGGTCCGATCCTGAAGCAATTGCTCGGCGTAATAGACATCCGGCGCGCCAGGCGCGCCACGAAACATTGCCTGATTGTAGGCGGCAAGAAGAGGCGCGAGGTCCCGCGCATCTTTCAATCGCAGAAGCGAGATATCAATATCGGGCGCGGCAGCAGGTTCCATGCCGCTTTCAATGCCCCATTTTCCACCCCTGATGCAAGGGCGCACACGCCCCTGCACCTATTCACTCGGAATTATTTCCACTCGCGGATATCGACAAACCGCCCGGCAACCGCCGCCGCTGCCGCCATGGCCGGGGAAACAAGGTGCGTGCGCCCCTTGAAGCCCTGACGCCCTTCGAAATTGCGGTTCGAAGTGGAAGCGCAGCGCTCGTTCGGCTTCAACCGGTCTTCATTCATGCCAAGGCACATTGAACAACCCGGCTCACGCCAGTCGAAACCAGCGTCGCGGAAAATCCGGTCCAGACCTTCCGCCTCTGCCTGCGCCTTGACGAGACCGGAACCGGGAACAATCATTGCTGACACGGTGTCAGCAACACGACGCCCTTCCACCACTTTGGCAACCGCGCGCAGATCTTCAATCCGGCCATTGGTACAGGAGCCGATGAAGACGCGATCAATGCTGATATCGGTCATGCGCGTGCCGGGTGTCAGACCCATATATTCAAGCGCGCGCTGCTTGGTTGCCCGCTTGGCCTCATCGGCAATATCTGCAGGATCAGGGACAACGCCGGTAATTGCCACCACATCCTCGGGGCTGGAACCCCAGGTGAGAACGGGGGGCAGATTGGCTGCGTCCAGCCGCACGACATGATCGAAATGCGCACCCTCATCGGTGTGCAGTGTGCGCCAGAACTCCACCGCCCTGGCAAAATTCTCGCCCTGCGGCGCGCGCGGCCGGCCTTTGATATATTCGAATGTCGTTTCATCAGGCGCAATCAGGCCGGCGCGGGCTCCGCCCTCAATTGCCATGTTGCAGACCGTCATTCGGCCTTCCATCGACAATGACCGAATGGCTTCACCGGCATATTCGATGACATAGCCGGTGCCTCCGGCTGTGCCGATTTCACCAATAATGGCAAGAATAATGTCTTTGGCCGTGACGCCGGCAGCCGGAACTCCATCCACCTGCACCAGCATGTTTTTGGCTTTGTTCTGGATGAGTGTCTGGGTGGCCAGCACATGCTCAACTTCCGAAGTGCCAATGCCGTGTGCCAGCGCGCCGAATGCGCCATGTGTAGAGGTGTGACTGTCGCCACAAACGATGGTCATTCCCGGCAGGGTAAAGCCCTGTTCAGGACCAATGATGTGGACAATTCCCTGGCGCCGATCGACTTCGTTGAAATATTCCACGCCAAAATCCGCCGCATTGCGGGCCAGCGTCTCAACCTGAATCCGGCTTTCCTCGTCCGCAATGCCAAGGCTTCGGTCGCTTGTCGGCACATTGTGGTCAACGACTGCCAAAGTGCGCTCCGGCTGTCGCACCTTGCGGTTGGACATGCGCAACCCTTCAAAAGCCTGCGGGCTCGTGACTTCATGCACGAGATGGCGGTCTATATACAAAAGTCCCGCCCCACCTGGCAGGTTTTCAACCAGATGATCGTCCCAGATCTTGTCATACAAAGTACGTGGCTTGGCGCTCATGGTCTGTTCTCGTTCCGGCGCGTGATGCTGAACCTAACAACAACGCTGTGAATCAGGAAAAATCTTAAAAGGGGATGGTGATCCCCAGCGGTCAGCGGCCAAGATAGGTGGCTGAAATCTGACGGTAAAAAAACCGGCCGGGCAAGCGCGCACGATCATCCAGCGACGCAAAATCAAGCGTCGTCGGCAAATGACAGGTCATCTCGCAGCAAGGTTTCATGGCGCTAAAGTATCAACAGCATGGAATGGTTACAAGCTGCATCAACAGGGTTCTGATCAATGGCAATAAAAAAGCGGCCCGAGGACCGCTTTTTATCGTGATTCAGAAATCGTCGAGTGCTTACTCGGCGTTCTTTTCAGCAGCAGCTGCAGCTTCCGCAGCGGCTGCTGCCTCAGCGGCGGCGGCTGCTTCTGCGGCAGCAGCGGCCTGTGCAGCAACCTTGGCTGCATCAGCCTGCGCACGCACTTCGGCGGCGGCTGTGCGGGCATCATCATTCAGCTTGCGCGCACGGGCGTTGGTCGCCTCAACAATACGGGCAGACTTACCACGACGATCACGCAGATAGTACAGCTTGGCGCGGCGAACGCGACCACGGCGCACAACTTCAACCGACTCGACCTGTGGCGAGTAAACCGGGAATACGCGCTCTACGCCTTCGCCATAGGAAATTTTGCGAACGGTGAAGTTTTCCTGGAAACCAGCACCGGAACGAGCAATGCAAACGCCTTCATAAGCCTGAACGCGGGTGCGTGTGCCTTCCGTAACGCGAACATTGACGCGCAGCGTGTCACCTGGAGAAAAAGATGGAAGTGTGCGAACAGCCGCAATACGGGCCGCTTCAGCAGCATTCAGTTCGGAAATAATATCCATTGGTCGGGCCTCTCTTAATTTCATGCCGGTTTATCAGCCGGTCATGGCCGCTTGAACGGTCAAGTTTTTCTGAGGAAAACAGGGGCGCTAATACACGAGAACCAAAGTTCTGTCGAGTGCAAAAGTGACTGGAGTATGCGATCATCCGACCGATGATCAAACATATATAGCGGCAGCGGCTACTTCAGCAAATCCGGCCGCCGTTCACGCGTTATCCGCTCCGCCTGCTGCCGCCGCCATTTTTCCACCGCGCCGTGGTCGCCGGATGTCAGCACCGGAGGGATAGGTCGTCCCTCCCAAACAGCAGGACGAGTGTAGTGGGGATGCTCCAGAAGGCCAGTCTCAAAGCTTTCAGTTTCACCCGAAAGCGCATTGCCCATCACGCCCGGCAAAAGCCGCACAATGGAATCCAGCAGCACCAGAGCCGCCATTTCACCGCCGGACAGGATGTAATCGCCGATTGAAACTTCAATCAGCCCCCGCCCTTCAATAATCCGCTCATCCACACCCTCAAACCGGCCGCAGACAATATTGACACCCGGCCCGGCCGCCAGCTCACGCACCATTTGCTGGCTCAGCGGCCTACCGCGCGGGCTCATAAGAAGCCTGGGCCGCGCGTCATCGGCCGGTGATGCCGCATCAATGGCGCGGGCCAGAACATCTGCGCGCAGAACCATTCCTGCCGAACCGCCGGATGGCGTGTCATCCACAGCTCTGGAACGACCCTCACCAAAATCCCGGATATGAGTTGTTTCCAGCCGCCAGTCGCCACGCTCCAGCGCCCGGCCTGCCAGCGACAGGCCAAGAGGGCCGGGAAACATTTCCGGGTAAAGCGTGATGATGGAAGCGTGGAAGCTCATGAATGCCCGTCAGCTTAGCGGTGCAATTGCACCCGCCTCGATCGTCACCAGCTTGCGCTCGGCAACGCCAACCCGCGCCAGCGCCTGCCGCCATGCCGGCATATGTGGTGCATTGCTGTGCGCGTCCAGAGCTTCGCGCGTCTCCCACTCTTCATAGATGCGGATCAGGTCCGGCTCCAGCACATCAACTGCGTAAGAATAGGTCAGGCAGCCAGCCTCGGTACGAGTTGCAGTCAACACTGCCAGCATGTCGGCATGCATATCTGCGGGCACCGGCTGAGCCAGACGGACGATTCCAGAAACGATAATCATGCGGCATTTCTCCTCTGACTCAATGATCAGTTACAAGACTGCAGTCATTCGAAAGGCAGCTTTTCCTACAGCATTTCTCGTGGAAACGGAATCGTCTCAGCGTCAAAACCACGCGACAGAGCGAAGATCCGGATCAGTTCAGGTGGTCGAGCGATCATCCGAAGGGATCTCGTCACCCTCGCGAACTTCGACAGCACCCTCCAGTCCGGCCGACACCGGCTCCACAAGAATGTAGCCAACATCCAGATCAATTTCCGGAACGGCCGCTTCGGTAAAGGGAATCATGAAGCTGGCAGCGCCTTCACGACGGATTTCCAGAACATCGCCCGCACCGAAATTGTGGAAGGCAATCACCTCACCCAGCATTTCGCCGGCTGTGCTGCGCACATCAAGACCGATCAGATCCGCCTGATAGAAGTCTTCACCCATGTCGTCGTCAGGCAAGAGAGAGCGATCGACGAAAAGTTCTGTCCCGTTCAGCCGTTCCGCCTCATTGCGGTCCGTCACCTCTTCAAAACGAACGATGACGACGTTCTTTTGTTCACGCGCAGAACGCACTGTGTAACGCTTGCCATTGGCGTCCGAAAGTGGGCCGTAAGCGCCAATGTCAGTGGGGTTATCGGTATGGCTGCGCACCCGGCATTCACCGCGAATGCCATGCGCGCCACCGACTATGCCAAGAAGAACCGGATTTTCCAGCTTGCTCATCATGCGCTTCCTTATGCGGCCAGTGGCAGACATTATAAAAAGCGGGCGGCAGAAACCTGCCGCCCGCCTTCAAGCATTTCCTGTTGAAACGACATCGTTCAACAGACTGGCAAAAGCTTACTCAGCTTCGGTTGCAGCAGCTTCTTCCTGAGGTGCAGCAGCAGCTTCCGCAGCGGCGGCAGCGGCAGCAGCCGCATCTTCCTCACGCTGCTTGCGCTCAGCTTCGCGCTCCTGAGCCTTTTTGCCTGGCTGGCCCTTGGTCAGGTTGGAACGGGTTGGACGGTTCAGAATTCCAGCCTTGTCCAAAAAGCGCAAAACGCGATCGGTTGGCTGTGCGCCTTCGCCCAGCCAATGCTTGATGCGATCTTCTTTCAAGGTCACACGCTCGGCATCCTTAGGCAGCATAGGGTTCCATGCGCCAATCGATTCGATGAAACGGCCATCGCGCGGCGCGCGGGCGTCGGCAACAACGATGTGGTAGTAAGGGCGCTTTTTGGAGCCGGCACGAGCCAGGCGCATTTTCAAAGGCATAGTCTTTTCCTTTTGAGTCGATCTGTCGTTTTTTCTAGGTTCATGAAACGGCTTTAACCGCCGCTATTTCTTTCTGGTCAGGCCGGGCAGGCCCGGAAAACCACGGCCACCAGGCATGCCCGGCAGGCCGCCGCCACCCAATCCCGGTGGCAAACCACCTGGCAGGCCGCCAAGGCCACCGCTTTGCAATGACTTGGCCATTTCTTCCAATTGCTTGGGATCCATTTTGGAAAGGTCGGGCATACCGGCACCGGATGGAAGACCGAGCTTGCTGCCCAACCCGCCCATCAGTTTTCCCATCATGCCACCTTTGCCCTTGCCGACAGACTTCATCATGTCGGCCATCTGGCGATGCATTTTCAGAAGCTTGTTGATGTCGGACGCATCCGTTCCCGAACCCGCTGCAATGCGCTTCTTGCGGCTGTTTTTCAGAAGATCAGGGTTGGACCGCTCTTTTGCCGTCATGGAGGAGATGATGGCCAATTGCCGCTTGAGCAGCCTGTCATCAATACCGGCTGCCGCCACCTGATCCCGCACTTTGCCCATGCCGGGCATCAGCCCCATCAGGCCACCCATGCCGCCCATTTTCTGCATCTGGCCAATCTGATCGGCAAGATCGTTCATATCGAACTTGCCGCTCTGCATTTTCCTGGCCATCGCCGCGGCTTTTTCCGCATCGATGTTTTCCGCCGCCTTTTCGACCAGCGAAACAATGTCGCCCATGCCAAGAATGCGGTCGGCAATACGTGAAGGATGGAACTCCTCCAGCGCATCCATTTTTTCGCCAACACCAATCAGCTTGATCGGCTTGCCGGTAACCGCGCGCATGGACAAAGCGGCACCGCCACGGCCATCGCCATCCACACGGGTCAACACAATGCCGGTTATGCCCACACGCTCATCGAAAGAGCGGGCGAGATTAACTGCGTCCTGACCAGTCAGCGAATCTGCAACCAGCAGAATTTCATGCGGATTGGCCCGAGACTTGATCTCGGCCATTTCGGCCATCAACGGCTCGTCAATATGGGTGCGGCCGGCAGTGTCGAGAATCAGAACGTCATAGCCGCCAAGACGGGCCGCCTGCTCGGCACGGGTTGCAATTTCAACCGGGCCTTGTCCGGCAATGACCGGCAGCGTTGCCACGCCAGTCTGCTCGCCCAGAACACGCAATTGCTCCTGCGCGGCGGGCCTGCGGGTGTCCAGCGAGGCCATCAGCACTTTTTTGCGCTGGCGCTCTGTCAGCCGTTTGGCAATCTTGCCGCTGGTGGTGGTTTTACCCGAACCCTGCAAACCGACCATCATGATGGTGACTGGCGAAGGGGCGTTCAGGTCAATGGCGACCTGCTCTGTGCCCAATGTGGCCACCAGCTCGTCATGCACGAGCTTGACGACCATCTGCCCAGGCTTGATCGACTTCAGGATTTCCGCCCCGACCGCCTTTTCACGCACACGGTCGGTGAAAGAGCGAACCACTTCCAGCGCAACGTCCGCTTCCAGCAGCGCACGGCGCACCTCCCGCAGCGCAGCCGACACATCCTTGTCGGACAGAGCGCCACGGCCTGTCAGGCCGTTCAGAATGGACCCAAGGCGGTCCTGAAGGGATTCGAACATCGGCTTCCTTTCCATTCGCCTCATCTGGCAATTGCGCCATTTGATAGAATGGTGATGAAGTGCGCCAGCGCCAACCGCAAATCGCCAAAGCGGAACGCATCCGCGGGCGAAACTCGCTGGCGGATGGTGACCTCCATGCGGCTTTTACAAGGGGCATGGTCGGCGGGTCGCGGACGAAACTGTCGCGGAATGCTGCGCTTAAACAGCTTTTACGGCGCAATGTCAACCTGGCGGCCTGAAACCCCGTCACCGGGATGTCATGAAAAAGCCGCTGATGACTGGCATTCAGGGTGGAAAACCGGCATATAGCAAAAATGAGCGCCCGTATTCCATTTTCCCGCATGAACGGTCTCGGCAACGAAATCCTTGTTGCCGATATGCGCGGCCGTGCGGATACAATTGAGCCGCAGGCCGCCATTGTGCTGGCAAATGATACTCAGACCCGTTTCGACCAGATCATGGCCATTCACGATCCGCAAACGGCGGGCACTGATGCGTTTGTGCGCATTATCAACACGGACGGCAGTGAAGCCGGAGCATGCGGAAACGGCACGCGATGCGTCGTGCATTATCTGAGCGCACTGAATGGCCAGCGTGAATTTCTGTTCCAGACCAAGGCAGGTCTGCTGGAGGCGCGGGCGCTGCCCGGCGGCTTGATTTCCGTGGATATGGGGCAGCCACGCTTTGACTGGCAAAGCATTCCACTGGCGCAAAAGGTGGATGACACCAACGCAACGCTCATTGAATTTCCGCTGGCAAGCCCGGCATTCTCCAGGGCGGCCGTAGTCTCCATGGGAAATCCGCATGCGGTGTTTTTTGTCGATGCCGATGTCAACAGCATCGCGCTGGAAAATTACGGCTCGCAACTTGAACATCATCCGCTGTTTCCTGACCGGGCCAATATCTCGATTGCCCAGGTAACCCGACCCACGGCTCTGACCATGCGAACCTGGGAACGTGGCGTCGGCCTGACACGCGCCTGCGGTTCGGCTGCCTGTGCGGCCTCCGTACTGGCAGCGCGAACAGGCCGTGCAGAACGGCGGATCGTGGTCACCGTTCCCGGCGGCGACCTGATCATTGAGTGGCGGGATGATGACCATGTGATCATGACCGGGCCGGCAGAATGGGAATGGTCCGGCACACTGGACCCTCTCAGCGGTGCTTTTGATCGCGATGCGGAAAGAGCCTCTGCCTGATGAGCAATGGCCCGGACATTGAGGTTATTTCTTTCGGCTGCCGCCTCAACACCTACGAAGCCGAAGTGATGAAGCGTGAGGCCGGCGAGGCCGGGCTGGGCAATGCTGCCAACGGCAAAGCCATCATCATCAACACCTGTGCGGTAACAGCAGAGGCGGTGCGGCAGGCGCGGCAGGCGGTTCGGCGCGCGCGCCGCGACAATCCGCAGGCACGCATTGTTGTAACCGGCTGCGCCGCGCAGACCGAAAGCGAGACCTTTGCCCGAATGGAAGAGGTGGACGCGGTTATCGGCAATGACGACAAGCTGAAAGCTGAAACCTACCGCCGCCTTCCGGATTTTGGCGTTTCCGCCGAGGAAAAAATCCGCGTCAACGACATTATGAGCATTACCGAGACCGCCGGTCACATGGTGGATGCGATTGAAGGGCGGGCAAGAGCCATTGTTCAGGTGCAGAATGGCTGCGACCACCGCTGCACTTTCTGCATCATACCTTTTGGACGTGGCAATTCGCGGTCGGTTCCAATGGGCGCAGCGGTCGACCAGGTTAGAAAACTGGTGGCGGGCGGCTATCGCGAGGTCGTGCTTTCCGGCGTGGATATGACCAGTTGGGGCGCTGATCTGCCCGGCCAGCCTCGCCTTGGTGCATTGGTCCAATCCATTCTGCGCCACGTGCCGGATCTGCCGAGATTGCGCCTGTCATCCATCGATTCAATCGAGGCCGATGAAGCGTTGATTGAGGCAATGAGCTCCGAACAGCGCTTCATGCCGCATTTGCATCTGTCTTTGCAGGCGGGGGATGACATGATTCTGAAGCGTATGAAACGCAGGCATTCACGTCAGAACGCCATCGATTTTTGCAGTGAAATGCGCCGGAAACGTCCTGATATCGTTTACGGCGCAGACATCATTGCCGGTTTCCCGACTGAAACCGAGACAATGTTTGAAAACTCGCTGAGGCTGGTGGAAGAGTGTGGGCTCACGCACCTGCATGTGTTTCCATTTTCCCCTCGCAAGGGAACTCCGGCTGCGCGCATGCCGCAACTGCCAAAAGCGGTTGGCAAGGAAAGAGCTGCGCGCCTGCGCGCGGTTGGCAATCTTGCCTATGCCGAACATTTGAAGCGGCTTGTTGGTACGCGACAGAATATTCTGATAGAGCGTGAGGGTCTTGGGCGATCAGAAGACTTTACGCTGACGGAAATTGCGCTCGGCCAGCCGGGTGAGATTGTAGAAGTGACCATCACCGGCGAAACGGGGGAGCGATTGCTCGCTACGCCGGTGGCTGCAGCGGCTGTCGCCGCTTAGCGCATTTCCGGGTGAAACGGGATCGTTTCAAACAAGGGACAATGCGGCAAAACAAGGAGTAGAGCAGTTCAGGTGGTCGAACGATCACCACTGTTCTGGAAAACCGGGGTTGGAATGGCTGAACAGAATAGCTTCCTGAAGCGCATCTTTCGCTTTGGCGCACAGCAGGAAACGGCATCCTCCCCAGTGGAGATGGCGGAAAAAAAAACTCTGAATTTCCGGTCGGCGATGCTGAGGCTTCGGACGAGCCTGTAGCACAGGAGGCTGTGGCGGAGCAGCCGGTTGCCGAACTGATTGAAGAGACCGAAGAGAACCGCGATGAGTTTTCCTGGCTGAATGAGCCAGTAGCGGACGACGAGCCTGATGCCCCCGCACCTGATGAAGTGGCTCTGCTGCCCGAGGTGACGGAAGAGGTGGCACCCCCCGATACCGCCGAAGACATAGATGCCGGAGCGGAAGCTTTGCCGTTTGATGTCGCCATTGACGACGCGGAAGAAGCCATTCCTGCTGAAGATTTGCCGCTACCGCCGGAAGATGCAGCGGAAGATGAGTTTTCCTGGCTGAACCAACCAGTTGAACCCGGCGATGATGATATTGATGGCGAAACGCCCTACGCTGCTCCGGCAGTTGCAGGGGCGGTCCCTGCCTCTAACTGGCTGCAACGCCTGAGCGCGGGACTTGCGCGCTCCTCCGGCCAGCTTTCAGGCCAGATCACAGACCTTTTCACCAAACGAAAGCTGGATGAAGACACGCTTCAGGACTTTGAAGATGTGCTGATTCAAGCCGATTTCGGCCCGGAAACCGCCATGCGCATCACCGACCGCCTATCGGACGGGCGGTTTGGCAAGGACATTACCGGCGAGGCTGTGCGCAATATTCTTGCCGAAGAAGTGGAAAAAGCGCTGACACCCGTGGCAAGGCCACTGGAGCTTGACCTTTCTGTCAAGCCGCACGTCATTCTGGTGGTTGGCGTCAACGGTACAGGCAAAACCACAACCATTGGCAAGCTGGCGGCGAAACTGACGCAGGGCGGATTGAAAGTGACCTTGGGAGCAGGTGATACTTTCCGTGCGGCAGCAGTGGAGCAGCTGAAAATCTGGGGTGAGCGAACGGGCTCAGCAGTGGTGGCAAAGGCTATTGGCGCCGATGCTGCCGGGCTGGTCTATGAAGCCTATGATGAAGCGGTGCGCAATGGCTCTGACGTGCTGATCATCGACACGGCAGGGCGTCTGCAAAACAAGACCGAGCTGATGGCCGAACTGGAAAAAATTGTCCGTGTGCTGCAAAAACGTGTTCCGGACGCTCCGCATACCGTATTGCAGACGCTTGACGCCACAACCGGCCAGAACGCGTTGAACCAGGTAGAGATTTTCCGCAATGTGGCCGGGGTCAACGGGTTGGTCATGACCAAGCTGGACGGCACGGCGCGTGGCGGTATTCTGGTGGCGATTGCTGCAAAGCACAGATTGCCGGTTTATTTCATTGGTGTTGGCGAAGGCATAGACGATCTGGAACCTTTCAAAGCCAATGAGTTTGCCGCAGCGATAGCCGGCCGCGCTACCAGCTGAATGCCACTAAATGACCGCCGCACACCGCGGTGAAAGGACGAGACTATGCAGAACCGCATCATAGAGGATGCCCCGAACACACCGGGACAGAAAGAGCTGAACCCGCTTCTGAAGTTTGCCCTGGAGCTGGGACCTCTTCTGGTTTTCTTTTTCGCCAACAACCGTGGCGAGGCGATAGCGGCAGCGTTCCCAGCACTTGGCGCACTGGGAGGCCCGCTTTTCGTTGCAACGGCATTGTTCATGGCGGCAACCATCATTGCGTTAACGGTATCGTGGATTTTGACCCGCTCCTTGCCGGTCATGCCGATTGTTTCCGGCATTGTGGTGGTGGTCTTCGGTACCCTGACCCTGTGGTTGCAGGATGAGGTCTTCATCAAAATGAAGCCCACCATTGTCAACGGACTGTTTGCTGCGGTGCTGCTGGGCGGGCTGGCTTTCGGGAAGCCATTGCTCGGCTATGTTTTCGGACAGGCATTCAAGCTGGACAATGCGGGCTGGAACAAGCTGACATTGCGATGGGGCCTGTTTTTCATAGTGCTGGCCCTGCTCAATGAGGTTGTGTGGCGGCTGTTCTCCACCGACTTCTGGGTCGCATTTAAAGTCTGGGGTACAATGCCCATCACCATCATATTTATGCTGTTGCAGATACCACTGCTCAAGCGCCATGCGCTGGAACCGTTGTTTGAGAGCAAGGATTGATATTGCCAAATGCGCTTTCGCTTCCAATTGCTCATCTGACAGCATGATGGAGCGATGCGATGATCAATGCGGAAAAACTTCTTGACCAGTTTCTAGGCACCGGGCGGCAGGGTAACAGGCCGGGGCAGCAGCCCGGTCAACCGGGCCAACCCGGCCAGTCAGGCCAGACAGGCGGCTTGCCCGGAAATATTGGCGATATACTGGGTAGCGTGCTGGGCGGTGGCCGCGGCGGTTCGGGCGGCGTTGGCAACAATGCGCTGGCAGGCATGCTGGCCGGTGGCCTGGCATCCTACATCCTGCGCGGCAAAGGCGGCAAAAAGCTGGGTGGATCGGCCGTGCGCATGGGTGGTCTGGCACTGATTGCCGGCCTTGGCTACAAGGCCTGGCAGAATTATCAGGCACGCCAGAATGCCGGAAGCGGCGGGCAGATTCTTCCGCCGGCAGAAATTCCCGATGCCAGCGGCACCCCATTTCAACCGGCACCGGGGCACGAGCAGGATCATGCACGCCTGTTGCTTTCGGCAATGATTGCCGCGGCCAAGGCAGATGGCAGCATAGATGCAGCGGAAGAAGAGGCGATCTTTGGCAAGATTGATGCTCTGAACCTGGATGCGGAAGAAAAAGCAACGGTGATGGATGAGTTGCGCCGCCCCTTGCCGGTGGAGGACATTGCCGCCCAGGTGGGCACGCCGGAAATGGGTGTGGAAATTTACCTTGCATCCTTGCTGGCTATTGAGGGCGATAATGCAGCCGAGCAGGCCTATCTGGCGCGCCTTGCTCAGGCCCTGAATCTGCCCGCAGAACTTGTCGACGAAATTCACCGCACAAGACGCGATGTCGTTGAGTAGAAAATTGCCCGATTGACCAATTGACCGGCGCTCTGTCACGGGCGTATGCAGAGCCTTCGGAGGTATCTGCATCATGGCGGTCAGCGGTCGGTCGGGCTTTGCCCACCCCTATATTGTGTTGGCCTGCGGAGCGGGAATTGTCACGCTCTCCATGGGTATCCGGCAGGCTTTCGGCCTGTATATGCGCCCGATTGAGCTGGAGCTCGGGGTCAGCCGTGAAGCCTTCGGGTTGGCAATTGCGGTTCAGACCCTGATGCTCGGCATTGCTCAGCCCTTCATTGGCGCCCTGGCCGACAAATATGGTTCAGGACGCCTGGCGATGGTGGGCGGCCTGCTCTACGCATTGTCGCTCGTATTGGCCGGACTGGCAGCCGGGGCAGTCGGCATCAATCTTTCCCTGGGCTTTCTGACTGGTCTTGCCATGACCGGTGTTACCTTCGTGGTCATTCTGGGTGCCGTTGGCCGCGCCGTTCCCGCCGAAAAGCGCGGCATGGCGATTGGCATCACCACCGCCGGCGGCTCTTTCGGCCAGTTTTTGCTGGTGCCAATTACACAGGGCCTGATCTCTGAATTTGGCTGGCGGGAAACCTTGTTCATTTCCGCGGCAATAGCTTTGTTGATGGTGCCGCTGGCGCGGGGTGTCGCCGGCGTGTCCGAATCTTCATCTTTCAGCAAATCGCAACCTCAGCAAAGCCTGCGGCAGGCTTTGTCCGAAGCAGGGCAACACAGCGGTTTCTGGCTTCTGAACATCGGATTTTTTGTCTGCGGCTTCCATGTGTCATTCATCGCCACGCACCTGCCCGCCTTTCTTTCCGATCAGGGTCTGGATCCGGCCATCGGTGCACGCGCGCTGGCGCTGATCGGGCTGTTCAATATCCTCGGTTCCTATGTGTTCGGCCTGTCAGCCGACAAACTGCGCAAGAAATACGTGCTCTCGGCGCTGTATTTTGCCCGCGGCGCAGTCATTGTATTGTTTCTAGCATTTCCGTTCACACCGTTGACCGCCACGCTCTTTGCCAGCGCCATTGGCTTTTTGTGGCTGGGCACCGTGCCGTTGACCAGCGGTCTTGTCGGCCAGATCTTCGGTGTCAAATATCTGGCAACGCTCTTTGGCATCGTTTTCATGTGCCATCAGATCGGCGGATTTCTTGGCGCCTGGCTGGCCGGCCGCTTTTTCTCGGAAACCGGTTCCTACGATCTGGCCTGGCAGATCTCCATTGCCCTTGCATTGGTAGCTGGCGTGGTTAACCTGCCCATTGCAGACAGGCCTGTTGCAAGGACTCAGATGGCATGACCGTTCATCATCTCGAATATGCCGTAAAATATGGCGCTATCCTGTCCGGCGCAGCCGCCATTCTGGGCGGCCTGTGGCTGTGGCAAAGCTATGGCAGCGCCATCTGGCAGGCCGGCATGTTCAGCTTCTGTCTCTAGACAATTTCGGGCGTTATCAGTTTCGCCTATACTCTATCGCGCCGTGTGCTGCGCCACCAGCGGCAGAAGCTCGGCCTCAATAACTTGCGGAGTCAGTGGCCCCGTCATTTTCCAGACAACAACGCCTTCAGGCGAAACCAGAAACGTTTCCGGCACGCCATAAACGCCCCAATCAATGCTGGCGCGGCCATTCTCATCCGCTCCAATTGCATCATAAGGATTGGAGAGCTCTCGAAGGAAGCTCAAAGCTTGCTCCGGCCGATCTTTCTGGTTGATACCAAGCAGGTCGAAACGTTCATCCGCCGATAATTGCATCAGCAAAGGATGTTCCAGCCGACATGGTGCGCACCATGACGCAAACACATTGACCAACAACAGACGGCCCGTGCCACCGGCAGGGTATGAAATACCGGGAACCGGACTGCCATCGGCCAGCACTGCACCTTCAAGCGGCGGCAATTGTGTGGCGGGTGCAGGCTTGCCTTGCAGCGCGGAAGGCAGAGATTGCGGATCCGTGCCTGATTCCAGCGCATATAGCAGCACACCGCCCAGCACCAGAAACACCAGAAGCGGAACAAGTGCCATGCCAGCGCGGCGCTTTTTTGGCTGGGTCAGATCGCTCATTCTGCTGGCTTCTCCGCCACATTGCGGCGGCGGCGCGGCACCAGGGCCCGCTCCTGTAAAGCCAATCGCTTGCTGACCTGGCGTGAATCCACCACCAGCCACAGGCCCAATGCCGAAAGCACCAGCGCAGACAAAGCATAGGCCGAAAAAATATAGCCGAAATAATCGCCGGTCATCGCGTCAACCTCCTGCACCCATTGCCGAGCGGCGTGCCAAAGCTGACAGACGACGGCGGCGAATTTCTGTTCGCATGGCTGTCAGATGCATGGCAAAAAACAGGAGTGAAAAGCCGAGAGCCGAAAGCATCAGTGGCCAGAGATAAACGGCTGGCATGGCAGGGCCGTCCAGACGCACGACACTTGCGGGCTGATGCAGCGTGTTCCACCAGTCAACTGAGAATTTGATGATCGGAATGTTGATAAATCCGACCAGAACCAGCACGGCAGACGGCTTGCCCGCCCGGCCCGGATCTTCAAATGCGCGGGTCAGGGCAATCAACCCCAGATACATGATGAACAACACAAAGACGCTGGTCAGCCGCGCATCCCAAACCCACCATGTGCCCCACATTGGCCGCCCCCAGATAGAGCCGGTGATCAGCGCCAGCAGGGTGAAGGCAGCACCGATTGGCGCTGCAGCCTTGATGGAAACCTCGGCAATCGGGTGCCGCCAGATCAACACTCCCAGTGCCGAAATGGACATCACCGTCCACACCATCATGGAAAGCCAGGCAAAAGGCACGTGGATGAACATCAGACGCACGGTCGCGCCCTGCTGATAATCTCCCGGCGCAGTCAGACCCAGCGCCATGCCCAAGGCAACAAACACGGCGGCCAGGCCATAGGCATAGGGTTGCACCACCCCGGAAAGCTGCAAAAAGCGCGTCGGGTTGGCCAGAGCGGAAAATCGGGACTGTCTGAGTTCGGCGTTGGTCATGATCGTATTAGTCTAGAATCCATTGCCACAAGCCGCAAATGCTGTTTGCCGAAATGCCACGCCTGCCCATTTCAATCTGCCATGGCGCGAAGGGCCAGCGCAGCAGCCAGTGGGCCAAGTACGGAGAAAAACAGCGTCAAAGCACATAGCACCAGAAATGGCTGGGTAAAAGGCGCAGGGTCCGCGACTGCGCCATAAGTGGCCGATACACCGAAAATCAGCACCGGAATGGCCAGCGGCAAAACCAGAACCGAAACCAGAACGCCACCGCGTGGCAGCGCCACGCCGATGGCCGCACCCACAGCACCAATCAACACAATGGCAGGGGTACCGGCCAGCAGGGTCACAGCCGTTGCCAGCATGGCCTGCGGCGGCACCGCCAGAAACAGCCCCAGAACGGGCGAGGCCAGAACCAGCGGAACACAGGCGGCAAGCCACAGCGCCGCACATTTTGCCAGCACCACCAGCGCCAAGGGCTGCGGGCCGATCAACAGCCCATCCAGTGTGCCATCATCACGGTCGGCTTGAAACAGCCTGTCCAGAGAGAGCAAAGTGGATAGCAGCGCACCTATCCACAGGATAGCCGGGCCAATGCGTGACAGAAGATTCAGGTCAGGGCCGATTCCGAAGGGTATCGTCGCCACCAGAGCCAGAAAGAAGATCAAACCTGTGAAGGCCCCGCCCCCGGCCAGAAACAGCCTCAGATCGCGCCAGAACAGCGCCCTCATAGCCACAGCCCTTCATCAAAAGCGTCAACATCGGGCTGTGCCCTTGTCAGAACCAGCTTCCGGGCATCAGCAATCTGCAACGGTTGATGCGTCGCCGCCATGACTATGCCCCCGGCTGTCAGATGCGCGCCAATGAGTGCGAAGAACAATTCCTGCGATGCCGCGTCCAGAGCGTTTGTCGGCTCATCCAGCAGCCACAATTTGCGTGGCGCAACCAAAAGGCGGCACAGTGCAACGCGGCGTTGCTGCCCTGCCGACAAATATCCAAATGGTAAGTCGGCAAAGTCAAAAAGGTTCAACGCCAGCAGCGCGGCATCAATCGCCCTCGCATCGTCTGACTGCAGAAATTTTTGCCAGAATGAAAGATTGGCTCGCACGCTCATATGTGGCTTCATGCCATTGCGGTGGCCAACATAATGGCAGATTTCACTGCAACGGGTTGCCGGCTCACCGTCAGACGCCATAGCTCCGTCAATTGTGATATGCCCGGCCGCCGACGGAAGAAGACCGGCGATCACTCGCAAGAAAGTGGATTTTCCAGCGCCATTATCCCCGGTGATGATCAAGCCCTGCCCGGCAGAGAGCGCCAGATCCTGCGGCGGAACCAGCAGCGTTCCACCACGTTCGGCAGCCAGCCCGTGCAGGGTGATTTTCAGCAATGATCGCTCACTTTTCGCAGATTTCTTGCGGCTTTCTTCCTGTCCTGCCCGAATGCAGACCACAAGTCTTGCAAAAAATTCATCGTCAGCAACCAATTCACCCCTTTATAACGATTACAAACTTACCTATAAGATAGCCAACCACACCAGCGACCGGAGTGGAAACATCAGCGCCGATCTCATGCTCCCCGCTAAACCAGCGGGTGCGGAGGCGGACGAGCGGAAATGGTCGTACCCGCAACTCCAAACGTGCCATTTTCCGCGGCATGACTGGCGTTCGCCTTTCGGACATCACTTTGGTTCGAGAAGGAACGAGAGCCTGTGTCCCATCCAGATACATTCAAAAGCCGTCGTACACTTACCGTCGAAGGTAAGGATTACGTCATTTATGACCTGAAAGAAGCCGAAAAGAACGGCCTTCCAGGAATTTCCCGCCTGCCCTTTTCCATGAAGGTTCTTCTGGAAAACCTGCTGCGCAATGAAGATGGCCGCACCGTTCTGGCCGACGACATTCGCGCCATGGTGACCTGGCTGACCGACAAGGGCAAATCCGGCCATGAAATTGCCTATCGCCCGGCCCGCGTGTTGATGCAGGACTTTACCGGTGTGCCAGCGGTGGTTGATCTGGCTGCAATGCGCGATGCGTCTGAGCGGTTGAATGCCGACCCGCGCAAGATCAACCCGCTGGTGCCGGTTGATCTGGTCATCGACCACTCGGTCATGGTCGACTATTTCGGTCATAAGGATTCGTTCGAGAAGAATGTTGCTCTCGAATATGACCGCAACGGCGAGCGCTACACGTTTTTGCGCTGGGGCTCCAGCGCGTTCAAGAATTTCCGGGTTGTGCCTCCGGGCACGGGCATCTGCCACCAGGTCAATCTTGAATATCTGGCCCAGACTGTGTGGACGCGTGAGGAAGATGGCGAAACCATCGCCTATCCCGACACGCTGGTGGGCACGGATTCGCACACCACCATGGTCAACGGCCTTGCCGTTCTGGGTTGGGGCGTTGGCGGAATCGAAGCAGAGGCCGTTATGCTCGGCCAGCCGATTTCAATGCTGATTCCAGAGGTTATTGGCTTCCGCCTGACCGGCAGGTTGCCAGAAGGCACAACGGCCACCGACCTTGTGCTGACAGTCACCGAGATGCTGCGCAAAAAGGGCGTGGTCGGCAAGTTTGTTGAATATTTCGGCCCGGGCCTTTCCACACTGTCGCTGGAAGATCAGGCAACCATTGCCAATATGGCGCCGGAATATGGCGCAACATGCGGCTTCTTCCCGATCGACAAGGACACGCTGGCCTATCTGGAAGCAACAGGCCGCGACAAGCACCGCATCCGTCTGGTGGAAGAATATGCCAAGGCTCAGGGCATGTTCCATGGTCTGACTGAGGGCGACCCGGTCTTTACCGATACGCTGGAGCTGGACCTTTCAACTGTGACGCCATCACTTGCCGGGCCGAAACGCCCGCAGGACCGCGTGGCTTTGTCGGATGCCGCACGGGCCTTTGCCGTGGCGCTGACCGAATTGCATGGTGGGCGCAAAACCAGCGAACTGCCGCAGTCGATTGGCGATTCCCGCTTCATGGATGAAGGCGCGACCCCGCCCGGCCAGACCCCACAGACTGTGCGCCATCCGGTGGAAGGCACAGATCACGGCATTTCAGAAGGTGATGTGGTGATTGCCGCCATCACCTCCTGCACCAACACATCCAATCCAAATGTTCTGGTGGCTGCCGGTCTGCTGGCTCGCAAAGCCCATGCGTTGGGCCTGACCGTGAAGCCATGGGTCAAAACCTCGTTGGCTCCAGGCAGCCAGGTCGTGACAGAGTATCTCGAAAAAGCCGATCTGCAGAAAGATCTGGACGCGATGGGCTTTAATCTGGTCGGCTATGGTTGCACGACCTGCATCGGCAATTCCGGCCCGCTGCCGGAAGCGATTTCGGATGCCATCAACAAGCATGACCTCGTGGCTTGCTCGGTGCTTTCCGGCAACCGCAATTTTGAAGGCCGTGTAAACCCGGATGTTCGGGCCAACTACCTTGCATCGCCGCCGTTGGTTGTCGCCTATGCGATTGCCGGTTCATTGTTTGTTGATCTGACAAGGGATCCGCTTGGCAAGGACCGGGATGGCAACGATGTTTTCCTCAGGGACATCTGGCCAACCACGCAGGAAATCTCCGAAATCGTTCGCCGCACCGTAACGCGGGATCTGTTCGAATCGCGTTATTCCGATGTGTTCAAGGGCGATGAACACTGGCAGAAAATCGACGTATCGGGCGGCCTGACCTATGACTGGGATGACCGCTCCACCTATGTGCAGAACCCGCCATATTTTGACGGCATGACGATGACGCCAAAGCCGGTGGAAGATATTCATGGCGCGCGGATTCTCGGCCTGTTTCTCGACTCGATCACCACCGACCATATTTCTCCGGCCGGCTCGATCAAGGCATCCAGCCCGGCGGGTGAATATCTGGTCAGCTATCAGGTTCGCCCGGTGGACTTCAACTCCTATGGCGCACGGCGCGGCAACCATCAGGTCATGATGCGCGGCACGCTGGCCAATATCCGCATCAAGAACCAGATGGTGCCAGGCATTGAGGGCGGCTTCACGCGGCATTACCCATCCGGCGACCAGCTGGCGATTTACGATGCGGCCATGCGCTACAAGGATGAGGGCGTTCCGCTGGTCATCTTTGCTGGTAAAGAATATGGCACCGGCTCCTCGCGTGACTGGGCAGCCAAAGGAACCGTGCTTCTGGGCGTTCGGGCGGTTATTGCTCAAAGCTTCGAGCGCATTCACCGTTCCAACCTGGTGGGCATGGGCGTTGTGCCTTTTGTCTTCGCCAACGAGGGTGATAGCTGGCAGACACTTGGCCTGACAGGCGACGAAAAAGTGACCATTGAAGGTCTGACAACGGTGAAACCGCGCCAGACCATGCATGCCACCATTGAGCGTGCCGATGGCTCTGTGTTTACCACCGAGCTTCTGTGCCGTATCGATACGCTGGACGAGCTGGAATACTACAAAAATGGCGGCATCCTGCATTACGTGCTGCGCCAGCTTGCCGCCTGACCCGATCAGGCCGACAAGCAAAACCCAAGGGGCGGCCCGACAAAGGGCCGCCCATTTTCGTTAACCGCCGAGGAACAACCGGTCCCGCATTGCCTCGTCATTGGAACACAACCGTTCCCACGAGAAATGCTTTTTCACCGGGAAGTGACTGGCTGGTGTTGAACGCCATCGGTAGCTTCCGCCTTATGATGATTTCGCTTCCACAACTCTCTGCCACATCCGCTTTGATTTTGACCCTTGCCGCTGGCATGACTGGCAGCGGAGCTGGCGTGGCCACTGCCCAAACCGCGTCCAGCGATAACTTCCGCGGCGTGGTTGAGCTGTTTACGAGCCAGGGCTGTGCATCCTGTCCGCCAGCCGATGCAGTCCTGGCAAAGTTTTCCGATCAGTCGGACATTGTCGCTCTGTCCTATAATGTCGATTACTGGGACTATATCGGCTGGAAGGATCAGCTGGCTTCCCGGCAGAACACTGACCGGCAGAAAGCCTATGCGAAGGCATTCAACACCAGCTCCATCTACACACCGCAAATCGTGGTGAATGGCACTGGTGACTTCATTGGCACCCATGCAGGGGAAATACGGGCCGCATTGGAAGATGGTGAGTTGGGTGCGTCTGATGCGCCGCGCGCCCACATTCAGATGAGTTTGAACGGCAGCACTTTGGCAATTGAAGCCAAACTGGATCAGACAAGTGAGGCTGAAGCCCCTGTTCTGATCCTTGTCGCTTATCAGGACCACATCGAAACCGCGGTTTCCAAAGGCGAAAACAGTGGCCACCGGATTGAAAACCACCATGCCGTTCACGACTTCCGGATTATCGGCTCCCTGACCCGGCCGGAAATGACGGTGGAAGTGCCGGTCTCTACGCTGGGCGAAGGCACCAAGGGCAAGATCGGCTATGCCGCCCTGTTGCAAATGGTCAATGACAATGGTGTCCCAGGAAGCATTCTGGCCGCGGTGGAACTGGAACCGCAGTCGGTCAACTGAGCCCTCCACAAGGCCAGAACCGCATCGCATTTATACAATATGCGGTCAGAGATTGCGATTATCACAATTTGATGACACCATCAGGTCCGAGCGGTCGCACGGGGTGAGCCCTCATTCACGCATCAGGGGAGACAAATTGGACGATTTGACACAAAGCACCTCTGCTGCATTGCTGAATTTTCCCGCACCACCAAAAGCATCCACACTGCCTGTCGTGTGCTTCGACCGGCGCGAGCTTTCGCAAATCCTCAATGTGTATGGGCGCATGGTCGCCGCCGGAGAGTGGCGCGATTACGCCATTGACACGCTGAAGGACCGCGCGGTCTTTTCCATTTTCAGGCGCACCAGCGAAATGCCACTCTACACCGTGGAAAAAGAGCCAAAGCTGGCCCGACGGCAGGGCGCATACAGCGTGGTTGCCGCCGGTGGACTTATTCTCAAACGCGGGCATGATTTGAGCGCCGTGCTGAAGGTGTTTGACCGCGCCCTGAAAACCGTAACCTGATTTATTTATACAGAGTTCCGGGGTAGCTGGTTTCATCCGGCAGCGAGTGGCGACCATCGCCCAACCGCAATTGCATGAACACCGTGTCGATCCAACGCCCGAACTTGAAGCCGGACCCTTCGAAAATTCCGATCGTTCGAAAGCCGGCCGTTTCATGCAGCCTGATAGATGGCGCGTGATCTGCACCACCAATCACCGCGATCATCTGCCGGAAACCCTTTTCCTCACAAAGTTCGATCAGGCGTTTCAGCAAGTCGCGACCAAGGCCCCTGCCCCGCGCCTGCGGGTCAATGTAAATTGAGTCCTCGACGGACCAGCGATAGGCCGGGCGGGCGCGAAACGGCCCTGCATAAGCATAGGCGATCACCGCGCCCTGCTTGTCCACGGCTACGATATAAGGGTAATCCTGACCCATCAGAAAGCGCATGCGCACCAGCATCTCGGCCTCATCCGGTGGGTCCAGCTCATAGCTGGCCGTCTCGTTCAACACCGCATACTGGTAAATTGCGGTAATGGCAGGAATATCCTTTTCCTGCGCCTCGCGAATGGTCGTTGCGCTCACCGAACTATCTCCAGACAAACAAAAAGGGCGACCGATGGCCGCCCCTTGTACCAATGGTTCGCGCGTCTTTTACTCGCGATTGCCAAACAGATTCAACAGCATCATGAACATATTGATGAAGTTGAGGTACAGGCTCAGCGCGCCCATAACAGCCTTGCGGCCGCCGACCTGTGCATCATCACCTTCAAAATACATTTCCTTGATGCGCTGCGTGTCATAGGCGGTCAGGCCAGCAAACACCAGAACGCCAATCACCGACACTGCAAAGCCCAGAGCCGAAGACTGAAGGAAAATGTTGACCACCATGGCGATGACAACACCGATCAGACCCATGAACAGGAAGGAACCCCAACCTGAAATGTCACGCTTGGTGGTGTAGCCCCAGAGGGACAAAGCGCCAAACGTGGCGGCGGTGATGAAGAACACCTGAACAATCGACTCCTGCGTATAGACGAGGAAAATTGTCGAGAGCGACAGGCCAACCAAAGCAGCATAAGACCAGAAAGTTGCCTGTGCCGCACTCGCGCTCATGCGATTGATGCGGAACGACAGGAAGAAGACCAGCGCCAGAGGCGCTAGCATCAGCACCCAACGCAGCGGGGAAGTGTAGACGGTAACGCCAAGCGCTGTCAGCCAAAGATCAGGCCGCACTTGTGCGCCGCCTTCAACCGGGCCTGCACTGGTTGCCAGCGTAAACAAACCGAATGCGGCAACGCCGGTTATGGCAAGGCCGAATGCCATAAGGTTGTAGACCTTAAGCATGTAAGCGCGCAGACCGACATCAATATCGGCATCTGTTCGGCTACCGGCAGCAGGCACCCGCGCCCCATAATTCCGATAATCAGCCATTTGTTTTCAATTCCTTTCTGCGTGTTCCGTCCGGTGTCGGCTCAGTTGCCCGCGCCGAGGCGCCGCTGGCGGAACCCCCAGCAGTCCTGTGTGGAATATGATGAAGCTTTGCCATTGATACAAGAGCCAACGCACTATAACGGGGGCGTTATCGCCCCCGTGCCGATTAAATTTGTGTTATCAGGCCGTTTTATTTGGCCTGATGGTCGCTTGAAGCGCATCAACTCTTTGTATTGGCGTCAGAATGATGCCGTTTCAACGACAGATGCTTAAGCGGCATGCGCGTCAAACCGTGCGAAGAACCGGCGCGGATCTTTGACCCAGTACACGCCATGTACCTGCCAGTCCAAAACCGATGGTCAACACCAGCGAAAGCGCCAGCGTTACCAGAGCCACGGTCCAGTCAAACCGGAATGGAAGCTGCATGATGGTTGCCACCACAAAGGATGAGGCCAGCGAACCGGCTGCAATGGCAAACACCGCGGTACCGAGTCCCAGCAACATGTATTCTGTTGCATAAGCGCGAATGAGGGTGGTGCGCGTTGCGCCAAGTGTTTTCAACACGACAGCGTCATGCACACGCCCTCGATTGCCCGCGGCCAAAGCCCCGGAAAGCACCAGCACAGATGCCAGCAGAGCCACCGCAGCAGCGGCACGAATGGCAATAGCCAATTGCGCGATCAGATTGTTCACCGCATCCAGAGCATCCCGAACCCGCACGGCCGTCACCGCCGGAAAACTTTCAGCAAGGCCGGACAGCACGGTCTGTTCGGCTTCCGGCGTATCATTTTGCAGATGCAATGTTGCCAGCGAGGAATAGGGTGCGCCCGCAAAACTGTTTGGCGAAAACACCATGACGAAATTGATTGCCAGCGATTCCCATTCCACCTGCCGCAAATTGGCAATGCGCGCCGTAATATTGCGCCCCAAAACATTCACCGTCACGCTGTCACCCGGCTTTAGCCCCAGTTGCTCTGCCTCACGCGCGGCAAATGACACCAGATTCTCTCCGGTGTAATCCTGAGGCCACCAGGTGCCTTGCGACAAAGTTGAATTGCCGGGAAGCTCACTGGAAAAAGTCAGTCCGCGGTCGCCACGCAAAACCCATGCTGCTTCCTGCGGCACCTCAAGATCGCGCACGTTGACGCCGTTCAACTCAACAATTCGACCACGCAGCATTGGCACGGACTCCAACTGGCTGCCGGGTGCGAGAACCGCCATTTCCTCGGCAAAGGCTTCGGTCTGGTCAAATTGCAAATCGACGAAAAAGAAGTCTGGCGCCCGCTCTGCCAGGCTGCCGCCGATTTCGCTGCGAATGTTGTTGTCAATTGTTGCCAGAGCCACCAGCAATGTCAGGCCCAGCCCCAGAGACAGAACCACAGAATTGGTCAGCGCACCGGGGCGGTGAATATTGCCAATGGCCAGCCGCAGCGATGTGGAATGAACACGCGGTGCCCGCCGGGCAAGCATGCGGATGATCTGCGCTACAAGGCGCAGGATGACAAAGGCAACGGCAGTTGCAGCAACAAAGGTCACGGCAATGCGCCTGTCATCCGCCATGACGATGGCCATAGCGCAGACAATGCCGATCAGCACCAGACTGGCCAGCAGGAATGGCCATTGCGCCAAAAGACCTGCATTGGAGCCGGTTTGCCGAAACAACGCCGCCGCAGGCACATCCCTTGTGCGGCCAAGTGGCAGCAGCGCAAAGGCAAGTGCCGTGAGATAACCAAAGACCGTGGCGATCAGCAATGCGAACGGATAAACCGACGGCTGGGTGGCGACGGGAATTGCCGCTTCCAGAAAGCGCGCCGCCACAAATGGCGCAACAGCCCCAAGAGCCAGACCGCACGCCACACCTATCGTTGCCAGTATGAAAATCTGCAACAGGTAGATGGACACGACAAAATTGCCGCCGGCTCCCAGGCTCTTGAATGTGGCTATCACATTTCGCTTGCCTTCAAGATAGGCGTTCACCGCATTGGCAATGCCAACACCACCCACCACAAGCGCTGTCAGTCCCACCAGAGTCAGAAATTGAGAAAACCGCTCGATGTTGCGCTGAAGCGCGGGCGCAGCCCGGTCATAACCGCGCACGCTCCACCCGGCATCCGCCTGCTGTGCTTCAGCCGCCTGAATTATGGAGGCAACCGGTACATCGTCCGGAAGCCTAACCTTATAGTCAAACTCGACCAGAGAGCCTGGCTGCACCAGTTGGGCCGCTTCCAGAGCGGGCAAGCCGATCATCAGCCGTGGTGCGAAAGCAAAACCATCGGACAATAAATCTGGCTCGTGATCCAGCACCGCCCGCATTTCCAGCTCGGCTTCACCCACCCTGACACGGTCACCGATCTGCAAACCCAGGCGCGAAAACAATTCCGCCGCGGCAACCGCGCCGTAAACACCATCCCGCTCCTCTAGCGCTGCGGCCAGTGGGACGTCTTCGGAAAGGCGGACCTCACCATAAAGCGGATAAGCACCGTCGACGGCCTTGATTTCGGCGATGCTCTGGCCTTCGTTTGCAACCGGGCGCACCATGGACCGCAAGGCAGAACTTTCCGACACAGCGCCAGCACCCGCCAGAAAAGCCCGCTCATCCGCGGTGGCCTGACGTTGCGGCAGGCTGAAACGCACATCCCCACCCAGAATGCTGCGGCCCTCGCGCGCAATTCCATCACTCATCATCTGCGAAACGGAGTTGACCGCAGCGATGGATGCGACGCCCAGTGTCAGGCAGGCAAGAAATATGAAAAATCCGGAAAGGCCACCGCGCATTTCGCGCAGCGCAAAGCGCAATGCCAGACGCAATTTGCCAGGGCGTGTAGCTTGTGTCGCCGTCTTGCGGGACAGACTGTCAACGGCAGAAGTCACCCGGCGACCTCCATTGCCAGAGGCGCTGCAGCAGGTTCTATCCTGCCGCTGCGCACAGAAACCTGCCGGCTGCATTGCGCTGCCAGATTTGCATCATGCGTCACCAGAACCAGCGTCATATGGCGGCGCTTGACCTCGGCAAACAGCAAATCGGCCACGGCTTTTCCGGTTTCTGCATCCAGATTTCCGGTCGGCTCGTCGGCAATCAAAATGGCTGGCTGCGGGGCCAGAGCCCGCGCCATGGCAACACGCTGCTGCTCACCGCCTGACAGTGCACCGGGATAATGGCCAAGGCGCTTGCCCAGACCAACTGCCGCAAGTTCCTGTGCAGCACGCTCAAATGCATCATTCATACCGGCAAGTTCCAGCGGAACCGCCACATTTTCCAGCGCAGTCATATTGGGGATCAAATGAAAAGACTGAAAGACGATGCCAATATTGCGTCCGCGAAAAACCGCAAGTTGATCTTCCGTCAAACCGGTCAGCGACTGGTCGGCCACTCTGACAATGCCGGAATCGGCCATTTCCAGCCCGGCCAGAACCATGAGCAGAGTGGACTTGCCCGAGCCCGACGGGCCGACAACGCCAACCGACTCACCCCTTTCGACATTTAAATCAATGCCTTTGAGCACATGAACCCGACTTCCACCTGCCCCGAGGGTCAAATGAACATTTTCAAGCCTGATTGCCGTTTCAGCCAAGGGAGGGCCTTCCTATATGTCATATTGCAGGCCCCCGAAGGCCGAAGAGCAAGATATGGGAGCAAAATGCGGCGATACCAATACATTCTTTCAGTGATGACGGGTCTGTTACCGGTTTTTCCAATGTCGGTCATTCCAGCGTCTGCCCAATCCCCGGTTGAAATTGTCGCATTCGGTGACAGCCTTACCGCAGGCTATGGTGTCGGGCCGGGCGAGGCTTTCCCCGATCAGTTGCAGAGCGCCCTTTCTGACAAAGGCTACAACGTCTCGGTTATCAATGCCGGCGTTTCGGGCGACACAACCACTGGCGGACTTTCGCGGTTGGACTGGTCTGTGCCCGAAACGGCGGATCTGGTCATTGTCGAACTGGGTGCAAATGATGCGCTGCGAGGAATTTCACCCGATTTGACGCGCGAAAATCTGACGCAGATTCTGGATCGCCTGACAGCACGTCCAGATACCGGAGTTCTCCTGGCAGGCATGCAGGCGCCACCCAATATGGGCGGTGATTTTGCGGCGCGGTTCAATCCGATATTTGGCGAGCTTGCAGAAAGTTATGATGTGACCTTCTATCCATTTTTTCTGGATGGCGTGGCCAGCATCAACTCGCTGAACCAGGCTGATTACATGCACCCCAATGCCGAAGGCGTGGCGGAAATTGTTCGGCGAATCGTTCCTGATGTTGAAAAGGCATTGGCGAAAATCGGCGTTACTCCCGCAGGATAGGAAAAAGATAAGGCCCCTGGCGGCATGCCTTTTAAAATTGCCTGGGGAATTTGACGGTTTTTTGCATTGCCGGAAGCGATTGATCTTGCGACCGGGGCAATAGGATGATTCCATCGCAGTTGCGAAACACGTTCAAAGCGGAAGGAAAACTTCATGCCGCGACTGTTCACAGCCTTGGAGATCCCGCGTGATGCGGCGCTTTCCCTTTCGTTTCTGGCCGGCGGGCTGCCTTCCGCTCGCTGGATTGATCCGGAAAATTACCATCTGACACTGCGTTTCATTGGCGATGTGGATTCGCGCACCGCCGATGAGCTGGTGGCGGTGCTGGACAGGATCCGGCAGCCGGCGTTTCAGTTGGAATTGCGCGGTGTGGATGCCTTCGGCTCCAAAAAACCCCATTCAGTTTATGCCGGCGTCAATGCCAATGGCGCATTGGACATGCTGCAGGCAGACATCGACAAGGCTTGCAGGCGTGTTGGCCTGCCACCGGACACGCGCCGCTTTACGCCGCACGTCACTCTGGCCCGGTTGCGCCATGCCAAGGGCGAAGAGGTGGCGCGCTATCTTTCAGCCAGCGGGGGCTTTCGCACCGCGCCATTTGCCGTCACGCGCTTTGTGCTGTTTTCCGCAAAGGATTCGGTAGGTGGTGGACCTTACGTCCGCGAGGAGGTTTTTCCGCTGCAGCCTGTCAGCGGCAGGGAGGTGGAAACGCAGGACTTCGCAATCTCGTTTTGATCTGATGCCACTGAAACACTACGCACCCTTGGCGAGGGGGCGGCGCATACTTATTTATAGCTCATGAGCATTTTTCGCAGACCGGCCTTGCCCGCCAGAATCAGTGAGATTTTGCGCCCTGCCCCGCCACACGAGCGTGTCGGGCAGGAGCAAAAGGTGCGCCGTTCGTTTTTCGCGACGTTGAAACGATCCGCCGGAGCAATCCCGTTCACCGAAGATCTCGTTGCCTGTTATTATTGCGCGCTTGATCCTAAAACGCCTGTGGCGGCGCGGGGCATATTGCTGGCCGCTCTGGCTTATTTCGTCATGCCGCTGGACATGGTCAGTGATTTTCTGCCGTTTATCGGGTTCACCGACGATGCGGCGGTGTTGTTGGCGGCCTTGGGCGCAGTCAAAGCCAATCTCAAGCCGACACATTATCGCAAAGCCCGTCATTTTTTGAAAAGCAATGCTGACGACGTTAAAAGCCCGTCCATCTGAATCAATTCGGGCAAGATTGGGTAACGTTTGCGCGAAGTGCCATTTTTTGGTCATTCTCCGACGCAAAAGCCAGAAGCTGCAATGCGAAATCTGTTTACCCTCCGGAAAGGCTCTTTGCTCTATCTTCCGGACAGATCGTGTTTGACGAGGTTCGCGCTTTATGCGGGAACAGGAATCAATAAATTTATGATAGAGTGGGGAACCATGTCCTTGAACAAAGTTTTGACGGCAGCATCCGCCATCGTCGTTCTTTCGGCCGCCGCAGCCTTTGCCCAGACGCCCAGCAGCGTGGAGCAGTTCAACGACTGGGGAGTGTATTCCTATAAAAAAGATGGCGGCAACGTTTGTTACGCCCTGTCAATTCCCAAAACTCGTGAACCTGCAAGCGTCAATCACGGCGACATTTTCTTTCTGGTTTCCCCAAAGCCGGGGCAGAACGGCGCCTATGAGCCTCAGGTCGTGATGGGATATGCGCTCCGAGACCAGTCCAAAGTGACGGTGACCGTTGATGGCCGCAAATTCAGCCTGTTCACACGCGGTGAGTCTGCCTGGGTGGAAAACCCGGCGGAAGAGCCGCAGCTTGTTCAGGCAATGCGCAATGGCCGGGCAATGCAGGTGGATGGCGTCTCGCAGCGGGGCACCAACACCAAATACAGCTACTCGCTGGCCGGTGTTACAGCGGCAATCAATTCAGTTGCCAATTGTAAGTAACGGCAACTTAACGGTTTCAGACCCTTCCGGTTGAAACAACGCAGTTTCGACCGAGCGGCAAAGCGAAAAATTGAGCGGTTCGGGCTGTCTGATGATTGCCTGAACCGGCCTAAATTCCGGCCAGCACTTGCGATTCTGAGTTAAAACGCGCATTTGAAGCTCTTTCAGGAAGCAAGAGCAATTTCCGGCCATGAGTGCGACAACTGACCCCAACATCATGAACCAGCCCGTGCTGCCGCCGATGCCGCAGCCCGAACGCCGTTCTCTGCTTGGCCTGTCGCGGGATAATGTGGGGCAAGCCCTCCGGGAGATTGGCGTTCCCGAAAAGCAGGTCCGCATGCGTGTGGGCCAGCTATGGCACTGGCTCTATGTGCGCGGCGTGCAGCAATTTTCCGATATGGCCAATGTCTCGCGGGATTTGCGCACAGCGCTGGAACAGAACTTTGAAATTGCCCGGCCGGAAATTGTTGAAGAACAGATTTCGGTTGACGGTACCCGCAAGTGGTTGTTCCGATTTCCGCCACGTGGCGCTGGACGGCCGGTGGAAATTGAAACCGTGTATATTCCGGAAGAAGGGCGCGGCACACTTTGCGTTTCATCCCAGGTTGGCTGCACACTGACATGCACCTTTTGCCACACCGGAACGCAGCGGCTGGTGCGTAATCTCACCGAGGGTGAAATTGTCGGGCAGATTCTAACCGCGCGAGAGAAGCTGGGCGATTTTCCGGATATTGATACGCCTGCCGGCGCCATTGTGCCTTCGGAAGGGCGGCTGGTTTCCAATGTTGTCATGATGGGCATGGGAGAGCCGCTTTACAATTTTGACAATGTGAAGCAGGCACTGGCCGTAGCATCGGACGGCGACGGGCTGTCCCTCTCCAAACGCCGTATCACGCTTTCCACATCCGGCGTTGTGCCAATGATCGGCCGTACCGGCGATGAAATGGGCGTTATGCTGGCTATTTCGCTCCATGCCGTACGAGATGATCTGCGCGACGTGCTTGTGCCCATCAACAAGAAATATCCGCTGGAAGAGTTGCTGGCTGCATGCCGCACCTATCCCGGCCTGTCCAACGCCCGTCGCATCACCTTTGAGTATGTTATGCTAAAAGGCGTCAATGACAGCCTGGCCGATGCGCGGGAACTGGTGCGGCTGCTGAAAGGCATTCCGGCCAAGATCAACCTTATTCCATTCAATCCATGGCCGGGAACTGAGTATGAATGCTCGGACTGGGACCAGATTGAACGCTTTGCCGACCTGGTTAATGAGGCGGGCTATGCTTCGCCCATTCGCACGCCGCGCGGACGCGACATTTTCGCAGCCTGCGGCCAGTTGAAGTCGGAATCCGAAAGAATGAAGAAAGGCGACAGGCTTGCGCTGGCCGCCGCAGTTGCAAGTTAGAGCATTTCCCTTTGAAAAGGGAACGTTTAAACGCAAGACAATGCGACAAGGCAACCTGACGCCCGGCCGGAACAAGGCATCCTGACATGCTCACAGTTGGCCGTTTTCTGTTCGTCATACCCATTGGTTTCATATTGGCTTGCTATGCGGGTGCATTTGCACTGCTCTGGCCATTCCTGGACAGCAGCAACATCACCACAGATGACCCGGTGATGCTGTTTCAGCTCTTTCTGCTGTTCACGGCCCAGGCCGCGCAAATTGGCTCCAACGTGGTCATCGGCTGGGGCCTCTTCATGATTGTCAGCGAGTTGATGCGCTATTCATCGCTGCTGCTCCATGCCGGATTGGGCCTTGTTTCAGGCTTTGTCTTTTCACAGAGTATAGAGCAGGAAGGCGCCGGTCAGATGAGCGTGCGTTTTGCTGTGGTGATGGCCGGACTGGCGTTCGGCCTGGTTTACTGGCTTATTGCCGGCCGCAATGCCGGCAACTGGCGGCGAAAGCCCGTTTTAACAGAGGAAACTTGAGTATGGCACGTCGCCCGACAGATCCGCGCACAGCAGCAGAAGCGGCCTTCAAATCGGCCACCACCAAGCCACAGGAGCGTGTGCAGGAAGTTGCGGCCGTTCCCGGCCGCCGCGAACAGGTGACGCTTCGGATTGACAGCGAAGTCCTGGAATTTTTTCAACAGGATGGACCCGGCTGGCAGGACCGGATCAATGATGCACTTCGCGGGATTGTTGCGAAATCCTGACGGATGTCAGGCTCTGGCCAGCATCAGGTTGACGGCAAACGCCGAGAACACCGATGCAAATATCCAGTCCAGCGCCCGCATGACTTTTGGCTTGCGCCGCAACACGGCAACCACCTTTGAAGCCATAAGAATAAACACGGCGCTGACCGGACAGCCGATAGCAATAAACAGAACGCCCAGGAATGCCAGCTTGCTGCCGGCATGCGGATCGCTTGCGGCAACAAATTGCGGCAGGAACGTCACGAAGAACAGGATGATCTTCGGATTCAGCAAATTGATGGTCAGCCCTGTCAACCAGTGGCGAAACAGCGTCTGCGGCTTGCCGCCCTCTCGCATGGCGAATGTTGAGCCATGCCGAACGGCCTGGACAGCAAGGTAGATCAGATATCCGGCACCCGCGATTTTCAGCACGGCAAAAGCCTCCGGAGAAGCTGCGATCAGGGCTGAAAGCCCGATAGCCACTGCCGTGGTGTGGATCAATATGCCGGTGGTTGCGCCAAACATCGCGGCAAAACCCGCCAAACGACCATATGATACGGTGCGCCCCAAAAAGAGCATCATATCCGGGCCGGGGGTGATCGAAAGAATAAGAGCAGCAAAAGCAAAGCTGGCAAGAGCGGCGGCATCTGGCAAGAAGTACATGATCTGAACAACCATCAAAGAGTATTGCAGCCGGCGCGAAACTGCGTGCCTTGCTTGAATCCGTTCTACTCCTCTCACACGCCATAATCCAGCGTCGAAAATGCGTCGGAGCCGCCACGGGCTGCAGTGAAAACGGCTGCAATAAAGTATGCAACCTATAGTTTATCCTAATAGTCATCGATGATGATTTGGCAGCCATTTCACCATGAAAATTGGCATTTGTTTATAATTGTTCCATATATCACTGCGTGCAAACATGGTGGAGGAAATATGAGTCTGCGTGAGAACATGGAAAAAGCTGTCTCATACGTCAGACGACATTTGCCTACGACCAACGAAATCGAGGCAATTGCTGAAAACGAGCCGGAACCGGACCGGAAGATCAAAAAGGTTGTTTTCTGCATTGACCATGTTGGTCTGTACAATGAGACCGCCCAATGGCTGAAAGTTGCGTTGCGCAGTGTTGCGGCAAATACCAACCTGACGCCGATGGTGCTTTATTCAGGCGACGAAATCGAAGTTTGTCAGGCTATTGCCGGACCTGAAATTCAGGTCATCAACACCAGAACCCGGCTGCATGCGGTCATTGCAGAAACCAGAGCCAGCGGCACGTTTCTGCCGCCGCATGCTGAGGGTGCCTTTCTGCGATACGAAATACCTTCCCTGTTTCCGGATGACAGTCACATTCTCTACGCAGACTGTGACACCTATTTTTTTGCGACGCCGATATGCCCGGAAACGTTTGACGGTGCGGTGGGCTGTGTTCCCAGTTCCCAGAAGGCCTCCGGCGATTATCATTTCAATTCCGGCATCATCATTTTCAACACGGCAGAATTTCGCAAATCCGAGGATGATCTGTTCAGCTTTTTTGCCAAGACTCTTGGAAACTGGCTTCCATCATCCGTTGATGAGCGTGCCTTCAATGCCTTTTGGGGCCAGGGCATTTATGTGCTGCCACGCAGTCTGAATTGGAGACCGCGCTGGGGATTTGAAGAAAACATTGAAATTCTTCATCTTCATGGCTTTAAAACCAATGTCGTGGCCTTGCTGGAAGGTGATACACGCAATATTTCCAGAAGCGTTCTGGACGATTATATTTACGAGTTGGCTAGAGAATACTCTTCTTCGACATATAAAGTCTGGCAGTATCTCGACCTCATGTACAATAAGGGCCATTTATCCGACACGGCTATGGAAAGCGTCTATCTTCGACTCAAGGATACATTGCAAACCGACAAGCTGCTGGCCTATCTGTTTCGCTCCATATCCGAACTGTCCGGTGGCGCGCATCAACTTCTGAAGTCGGCGGATGAGGGCACCCAGTCCAATACCATCAAAATAATACCGCCAACGGACAATGTTGAATATATCCGGATACACCCCTGCACCAAGGTCGGCAAAGGCGTAATACGCATTGTTCTGCCGATAGAAACCAACTCGAAAGAATTTGAAATCCAGCGCAATTCCTCGCTGGATATTGAAGTCTATGATGATGATGACAATGAGATTGTTATTCATTGGGCGGGGATTGGTCTTGATTGCCACATGACCTTGACGTCGGCAAATCCGGACACTCCGCAACTGCACATCAAAGAAATCATTATTACTCAGGAACCTTCAACTGTCGCTCCGGTCTATTACCGGAACGATGCGGGCCATGAGTTTCAAATTCCGGCGGAATGATACTGCTTGCAGCTCTGATCGAGATTGCAAAAAATCTGAAAATCCAGCAAATTATACCGGCACTCTGCAAACAACAGAAAGAGCCTATACCGAGTTTTCAAAGACATTCCGTCGTGAATGTCGAAAAGTCGATGTAAATCTCCTTTCCCATCTACAGGCCGGCAATGAAACACTGTACAAAAGCCAGGATGGCACGATCCGGCGGGGCAGCCCTTGGACTTCTTGTTCCTGCAGCCCTGTTTCTGCCGATGTTGAGCGGTGCCGCAACCGCCGCCGTGCCGGATGGCGACCGGGCCTCTTGGCTGATGCACAGTTCGCAGGAAGCGACGGACTGGCTCTCGGCGTTTTTTGATGCTCTGGCGCAAACGCCTGCCGCAATAAGCCAGGCTTTCGCCTGGGGTGGTGATAGCTCCGCCTGGCTGCTTGTTCTCCTCACATCCGCCGGTCTTCTGGCGGCAGCGGCACTGTTGGCATTTGGCGCGCGCAAAGCTGTTGCCGGTATGTTTGCGGCGCGGGCACCCAAACCTCTTTTGTGGCTGGTCTACACCCTCACCTTTCTTCTGGTAGGCGTTGGCCTGCATTTGCTTCTGCCAACAACCACCCGCGTTCGCTCGATAGCCTTTGCGGTTTTTCTCATCGCAACTGTCCTCGCTGCCATATCCGGGATCATCGCCGGCGTTCTGCGCAGGCGCCGTTCCGCCGAGCGGACGCCGATTTGTGTTCGTGCGGCACTCAGCGTTGCGGGCATTGGCTATTTTCTGTTGATTCTGATGCGCATTTCAGGCGCTTCGCTGCCTTCGCATGCCGTTGTTGCGGCCGCTCTCTGGATTGTGCTGGCCGTATTGGCAGTCTGGTGCATCCACCATCTCACGAGGCTGCATCCGCCAGTCGCCAATGAGCAAACCGGTTTTGACGACCCGGTCTATTTCTTGTTGTCTGCCCATTCCCGCTGGTTTTACTACACTGTGCTGACTCTCATTACGGCCACCACACTGTTTCGCATCATCCGGTTTGAGTATCTGGCTTTCGCAGAGGGAACGTTGGCGCTGCTGACGCTTGGCGCACTTCCCGCGCTGGTGTCGCTTCTGCCTGATCACAAGACTTTGTCATCCGATAACGGTCCTTGGCGCGCCACGCTTATCCGATGCGGACGGCTTGTGCTTTTGATCTGCTTTGGTCTGCTGCTGGCCTGGTTGCTGGAGATCAACCTGATGTCCATGACCTCAGACAGGTTCGGGGAGCGGGCGGCGCGCATTCTGATTGATATCGGCATTGCGGCAGCCCTTGGTTTCCTGTTCTGGCAGATTGCCAGCACATTTCTCAACATTCTCATGGCACGACCACCCATTCCCGACGCGGCGCCACATGGCCATGTTCATCGCGCCTCCCGCATTCAGACTTTCGTGCCGCTGCTGCGGGCGTTGGTGCTGTGCTTCATTCTTGGCGCAACCGGCATGATTATTCTTGCAGCCATGGGGGTGGATATTGGCCCATTGCTTGCGGGTGCCGGAATTTTCGGCATTGCCATTGGCTTTGGTTCGCAAGCGCTGGTGAAGGACGTTATTTCCGGCCTGTTCTACCTGTCCGATGATGCGTTCCGCATCGGCGAGTATATTGAGATTGGAAGTGTCAAAGGCACAGTCGAAGGCATTTCGATACGCTCGCTCAAACTGCGGCATCCACGCGGTGCGCTGTTCACCGTGCCATTTGGCGATATTGGCATTGTGAACAATCAGAGCAGAGATTTCACAATTATCAAACTGGAGTTTCTGGTGGATTTTGACACCGATCTGCGGCTGGCCAAAAAGACAGTGCGGGAAATTTCTGCCGAGATTGCGCAAGAGCCGGAACTGGCGGAAGCAATGCTTGAACCCTTGAAGTTTCAGGGTGTCCGGCGCATGGAGCCTTACGGCATGGTGGTCGGCGTCAAATTTACCGCGCGACCGGGGCAGCAGTTCGTTGTTCGCCGGGAGACTTATGCCCTGATACGCGACCGCTTTGCCAAGGCTGGCATCCGCTTTGCCCGGCCCGAGGTGCGGGTTGGCGGTGGGCAGGCCCATGACCCGGATGTGTTGGCAGCGGCCAGCACCGTGATTGAGGGCGTGGTGACGCCGCCTAAACCGAAATAATTGAGACCAAACAACCAATGATGCTGCCGGAACCACCGGAACAACTTCCTTATCGTGCATTGTTCCTGTAGAGCGCAACCAGAGCATTTTCCGTTGGGGCGGAATCGCCGCAACGGCACAACTGTGCAGAGAAATACGGTGTCAGGAAGCGTCATGTGATCGAAAGATCACCTGAATGCTCTGAAGACGGATTGTTACACGGAGAAGATTGCAGCATGGCTGGCCAACGCGATGTCAGGAAGGTCGTTCTCGCTTATTCGGGCGGGCTGGACACATCCATCATTCTCAAATGGCTCCAGACCGAATACGGGGCGGAGGTTGTTACCTTCACTGCCGATCTTGGTCAGGGCGAAGAGCTGGAACCAGCACGCCAGAAGGCGGAGCTGCTCGGCATCAAGGATATTCGCATCGAAGATGTGCGAGAGGAATTTGTCCGGGATTTCGTATTCCCGATGTTCCGCGCCAATGCGCTGTATGAAGGCACCTACCTTCTCGGCACATCTATTGCCCGGCCGCTGATTTCCAAGCGACTGGTGGAAATTGCCCGGGAAACCGGCGCAGATGCCATTGCCCATGGTGCAACGGGCAAAGGCAATGATCAGGTCCGTTTTGAGCTTTCGGCCTATGCGCTTAATCCTGATATCAAGGTCATCGCGCCCTGGCGCGAATGGCAGCTGAAATCCCGCACACAATTGCTGGAATTTGCCGAACAGCATCAGATTCCCGTGCCGAAAGACAAGCGCGGCGAGGCTCCGTTCTCGGTAGACGCCAACCTTCTGCACTCTTCATCCGAAGGCAAGGTGCTCGAGGACCCGAACGAAGAAGCGCCACCTTACGTGTTTCAACGCACGGTCAGCCCGGAAGAAGCGCCTGACACGCCAACGACAATCACCATCGGCTTCAAGCGGGGTGATGCCATTTCGATCAACGGCAAGGCATTGCGGCCACATGAACTGCTGGCGCAACTGAATGACCTTGGCCGCGACAACGGCATTGGCCGGCTTGATCTGGTGGAAAACCGCTTTGTCGGCATGAAGTCACGCGGCATTTACGAAACGCCGGGCGGCACAATTCTGATTGCCGCACACCGTGCGATGGAAAGCCTGACGCTGGATCGTGGTGCTGCACATCTGAAGGATGAGCTGATGCCGCGTTATGCAGAGCTGATTTATAACGGCTTCTGGTTCTCGCCGGAACGCGACATGTTGCAGGCACTGATCGACAGGAGCCAGGAGCATGTTGAAGGCACGGTGACGCTGAAACTCTACAAGGGCAATGTCATTGTCATCGGTCGTGAGAGCGAAAAATCGCTTTATTCCGACGCATTGGTAACCTTTGAAGACGACCACGGCGCTTACGATCAGAAGGACGCTGCAGGCTTCATTCGCCTGAACGCCCTGCGCCTGCGCACGCTTGCCAAGCGCGATCAGTCCTAGAGCAATCGTTTTAAGTCAGAACAATACGACCACTCAAAGCTTCAGACAGCTTCAAAACAAAAGGCCCGGTGGCTCACTATCCACCGGGCCTTTTGCATTGTCAGAGCTGAGCCTCTTGAAGCTCGAATACCTTATTGCGCCGGTGGCGCGTTCAGCACCACATCCGGCACCAAAGAGGTGAAGGGCGGTACGTAGGCCTGCAATGTCACCAACAGACCCACCAGGGTCGCCAGCACAATTGAGTGCACAAACACATATCGCAGAATTGGGCCTTCACCGTTTTTCCAGCCGGTCGCTGTTGAAGCAACGACGATGGACTGGGCATCGATCATTTTGCCCATGACGCCACCCGATGAGTTGGCAGAGGCCATCAGAACCGGATTGAGGTTCAACTGTTCTGCGGTGATGCGCTGCAAGCCGCCAAACAGAACGTTTGATGCCGTGTCAGAGCCGGTCAACGCCACACCCAGCCAGCCAAGCAATGTGCCGAACAGCGGGTAGAAAACCCCGGTATGGGCGAAAGCCAGACCCATAGTTGCATCCAGACCGGAATAGCGGGTCAGGTAGCCCAGCGCCAGCATGATGGCGATGGTGAGAAGCGAAAACCGCACCCGCCAGATTGTCTGGAAATAGACCTTGACCAGCCCGGCAGGCGAGAAGCCCATGGCAAATCCGGCAACGAGCGCAGCAAGAAGAATTCCCGTTCCGGTCATGGACAGATAGTTCAGGTTGAAGACCGCCGGCTCAATTACGGGTGCAGCCACAATCGGCGGCACTTTCTGCACCATGTTGTGCAGCCCTTCGAACGGGATTTTGACCAGATGCACCCCATCCAGCAGCGCCTTGACCGCTGGAATACCCCAGAGAAATACAAATATGGTCAAAACCGCCCAAGGCATCCATGCCCGCAGAACGGCCGAACTGCTGTATGTCTTGCTGGTATCTATTGCGGAATCAGCCGTGATGCCCGCAGCCTTGCGGGCCTCGTCCTCTTCCTTCGCGCGGCCATGCAAGGCCGTGGACGTCCAGATTTTCCGGGGCCGCCAGACCTGCAGAAACAGCACAAGAGCCAGCATGGAACAGATTGCGGCGACAATATCCACCAGCCACGGGCCATGGAAATTGGACACAAGGAATTGCGGCACGGCGAAACTGACACCACAGACCAGAATGGCCGGCCAGATTTCCATCATCCCGCGCCACCCGGCAAAGGCCCATATAAGCCAGAAGGGAACAAGCAGGGAAAAGAACGGCAATTGCCGGCCGATCATCCCGGAGAGCTCCAGAAGATCCAGCCCGGTAACTGCCGAAAGAGCAATGACCGGCGTTCCCAGCGCGCCGTATGCTACGGGCGCCGTATTGGCAATGAGCGAAAGGCCTGATGCAGCCAGAGGCGAAAAGCCAAGCCCGATCAGCAGGGCGGCAGTGACCGCGACGGGGGTGCCGAAACCCGCTGCGCCCTCAAAAAATGCTCCGAAGGAAAAGGCAATCAGCAAAAGCTGAATGCGCCGGTCATCGCTGACGCTGGCAATTGAGTTCTGCAACACCACGGAGGAGCCGTTTTCCACCGTAAGCCGGTGGAGAAAAATGATGTTGAGAACAATCCAGCCAATGGGCATGAGGCCGTAGGCCGCGCCATAACCTGCGGCCAGGGCGGCTTTTTCCGCTGGCATGCCGAAGATAAAAATTGAAATGATGAGCGCGGCCAGCAAACCACAACCGGCAGCAATATGGGCGCGCATGTGCAGGACGCCCAACCCCACAAGCATGACGACGACAGGCACCGCCGCTAGAATGAACGAAATCGGCAGACTGCCGAATGGATCGTAGTTCTGACTCCAGATCATTTTCACCCCCTCCGGGAACACGCAAAGTTCGCGTGCTCGTGAGAAAAACGTGACCTGCAATCACAGCTTCGTCAATGCGGCATATGGAATTTCTTAAGCCGGGCTTAGTGCCATGTGCATGTTCATGCGCTCATCCGCCCGGCACCAGATCCTGCCCTGCTATATGACCCAGTCTTTCAAATCCGTCCGGCTCGACAGGAAATGCCCGGCCTTGAACCTTTCATTTGGTCCTCAGCGTCCCCAAATGCACGGAAACAACGCCAAGGCTTTCCCGATGATACCGTTCTCAGTGCTTGATCTGTCACCCATTCCCGAGGGTTACTCTGCCGGTGAGGCCTTGGCGCGATCGGCGCGATTGGCCGTTCACGCGGAAAATCTTGGCTACAAGCGCTTCTGGCTGGCTGAACACCACAATATGCCGGGCATTGCCAGCGCGGCCACGGCGGTGGTTATTGGCCATGTCGCCGCCGCTACGCAACGTATACGTGTTGGCGCAGGCGGGATCATGCTGCCCAACCACGCGCCACTGGTCATTGCCGAGCAGTTTGGCACTTTGGCGACATTGTTTCCCGACCGGATTGACCTTGGGCTTGGGCGCGCACCGGGAACGGATATGATGACGGCGCAGGCGCTGCGCCGAAACATGGCCAATGCGGACAGCTTTCCGCAGGATGTTGTGGAACTTATGCATTATTTTGGTGACGAACAACCGGGGCAACGCCTGCGCGCCATTCCCGGTGTCGGCACGCATATTCCGGTGTGGATACTGGGTTCCAGCCTGTATGGCGCACAACTGGCCGCGCATCTGGGCCTGCCTTATGCCTTTGCCTCGCACTTTGCGCCTGCGGCGTTGGCCGAGGCAGCAGAGATTTACCGTCAGACGTTCCGCCCCTCTGCTGTGCTGTCCGAACCTTACTTCATGCTGGCGGTTAATTTGTTTGCCGGGGCGGATGATGCGACAGGCTTGCGGCTGCAAACTTCCATGCAATTGGCATTTGCCCAGCTTCGTTCTGGTCAGCCTGGGCCGCTGCCCCGCCCTGTCGACGACATTGATGCCGTGCTGTCGCCTGCCGAACGCGCCATGGTGGATGGTGCCTTGCGCATTTCTGCAGTTGGCTCACCAGAGTCGGTGTTTAACCAGTTGCAGGAACTGGTGAGGCTTTACCAGCCAGATGAAGTCATGCTGAACGGCCAGATTCACGATGAGAAGGCGCGGCTTGAATCCTTCACCATTGGCGCTGCCGCCATGCAGCGCATCAATGCGGGTTAGCGCTTACCATTGCGGGCGCCCGGTCATCGGCTGAGGCGCAGTTTCGGAAGGCTCAAGGCTACCAAGCACATCCGGATCATTGGCCAGATTTTGGCGAATGGTCATCAGCACCTTGACACAGCTCTGCATCATTTCAGGGCTGACACCACGTGTTGCCTCGTCGTAAACCCTTTGAAACAAAGGAGCCAATTGCTGCAGGACGGTGTGGGCCTGCTCGGTAGGCTGGACAATCTTGGCCCGCCGGTCGTTTTTGTCGGTTTCCCGCTCAATCAGGTTGCGGCTTTCAAGCCGGTCCAGATAAGCAGACAATGTCATGGGTTCGATGCCCATCCGCTCGGCCAGAACAGCCTGGCGCAAACCGGGGTTGCGCAAGGTCTGCGCCAATGTTCGCACTTCACCCGGCGTCAGGCCGAAGCCGTTTTCGCTCACGGTTTTCTCGAATGCCTTTCGGTACAGTCTGGCATCGTCAGAAAGCAGAAAAGCAAGAGAGTTGCCGGAAGAAAGAGCTGTCATGCGCTAGCCTTTGTTTCGCTGCTCCGGTCTAGTGTGCCGGTGCGGCCATGTAAAAACAATTCCGAATAAACCCGCCATGATGGTGCAAGAAGTGCGAGCAGGGCATTTTAAAGTCCTCCGTTTGTATCTAATTGATAATAGAAACTCCACGGCAGAATGAACTATAAATTAGAGGGTGTCTTGACCACAATATCGTCCGCAAGTCCATCTCCGCTGACACTGTTCGATTTTAATGGCATTGGCGATTTGCCCGATTTCGAAGCAATCTCGCCAGAGCATTTCGAACCGGCTTTTACAGCGGCGATGTCTTCCCAACTGCAAGAAATTGCCGCAATAGCCAATAACAGCGACGCGCCGGATTTTGAGAATACTGTTGGCGCGATGGAACGCTCCGGACAGGCTTTGCGGCGGGTATCAGCCACATTCCATGCACTGGCAGGCGCGCACACCAACGACGCACTGCAAGCGGTGGAGCGGGAAATCTCGCCGCGACTGTCCCGTCATTGGTCAGCGATCTCGCTGAATGCACCGCTGTTTGCGCGGGTGGAAGCTCTCTACAACCAGCGTGAAACACTTGGGCTGGATGCGGAATCCTTTCGGTTGCTGGAACGGATCCACACCGGGTTTATCCGCAGTGGCGCCGAGTTGAAGGGTGCAGACCGCGACCGTCTTGCGGGCATCAATGCGCGGCTGTCCGAACTGGGCACGACATTTTCGCAGAATGTGCTGGCCGATGAAAATGCGTTCACCCTGCCGCTGAGCCCGGCTGATGTAGCCGCCCTTCCCGGCTGGCTGGCGTCTTCTCTGGCAGATGCAGCGCACGAACGTGGGCAGGAAGGGTATGTGCTCACCCTCTCCCGCTCGGTTGTGGTGCCATTTCTCACCTATTCGCCCGACCGGACGTTGCGCGAAACCGCATTCAACGCCTGGGTGATGCGTGGCGAACATGATGGCCCGACAGACAACCGGCCAATCATTTCGGAAACGCTGGCGCTGCGGGCAGAAAAAGCCCGGCTGCTTGGCTATGCATCTTTTGCCGCCTACAAGCTTGAAGACACAATGGCAAAAACTCCTGATGCGGTGCGCGCATTGCTGGAAGAGGTTTGGGAAAAGGCCCGCAGCCGTGCGCTGCAGGATGCGGAGAAACTGGCAGCCATAGCGGCTGAGCAGGGAGACAATGCGCCGTTGCAGCCATGGGACTGGCGCTATTATGCCCAGATCCGGCGGCAGGATGAGTTCAATTTCGATGAAAGCGAATTGAAGCCGTATTTCCAACTGGAGCGGATGATCGAGGCTGCGTTTGATGTGGCGACACGTCTGTTCGGCGTCACCTTCTCGGCAGTGCCGAATGCAGTCGCGTGGCATAAGGACGCCCATGTCTGGCGCGTGAACAATGCTGCCGGGCAGGAAATCGGAATTTTCATCGGCGACTATTTTGCCCGCTCTTCCAAGCGGTCCGGCGCGTGGATGAGCGCCCTGCGTTCTCAGCACAAACTGGATAGTGGCAGTCAGCCCATCATCTACAATATCTGCAATTTCGCCAAACCTGCCAAGGGTGAACCGGCCTTGTTGTCGATGGATGATGCACGCACCCTGTTCCACGAATTCGGCCATGCATTGCATGGGCTTCTGTCAGATGTCACCTGGCCTTCGCTGTCCGGCACGTCAGTTGCCCGGGACTTTGTCGAGCTGCCCTCGCAGTTGTTCGAACATTGGCTGAGCGTTCCGGCCATACTGGAAAAGCACGCGACGCATGTGGAAACCAATGTGTCTCTGCCGGTGGAGCTGATCAGCAAGCTGGAAGCCGCACGTGGCTTTGACGCCGGGTTCGACACGGTCGAGTTTACCGCTTCGGCCCTGGTGGACCTTGCCCTTCATGAGGCGGAAACACCACCTGAAAGCCCATTGGCGCAGGAAGCCTTTCTGTTGCAGGAGCTGGGCATGCCGCAAGCCATTGTCATGCGCCATCGCTCACCGCATTTCCTGCACATTTTTTCCGGCGATGGCTATTCTTCCGGCTACTACTCCTACATGTGGTCGGAAGTGCTGGATGCAGATGCTTTCGAGGCGTTTACGGAAACGGGTGATGCCTTTGATGGCGCCACCGCAGCACGGCTTCACAGCCATGTCTATTCAGCGGGCAATTCACGCGATGCGGCAGAGCTGTACCACTCGTTTCGTGGAAGAATGCCAACTTCTGCGGCATTGCTTCGCAAGCGAGGCTTTGCAAACTGAACCATAAATTGCAGCCTTTGCGCAGGGCGCGCAGCAGCCATGTCTGCGTGCTCTTTCGCATGTGCAGTAAATAGTGTATCAGGGCCGCAAATAACCATAAATTCTGGCCGAGGCGCTTTCCTGGGAAAGGGCCTTCTACGTGTCTCAACATTTAGCGAGATCTTATGAAGCTTCGCAATATAGCGATTATCGCCCACGTCGATCATGGAAAAACGACTCTTGTCGACAAGTTGTTGGCTCAGTCTGAATCCGTGCGCGAAAACCAGCGCGTCGAAGAGCGTGCAATGGATTCCAACGATCTGGAACGCGAGCGAGGCATCACCATTCTCGCCAAAGCGACTTCGGTTGACTGGAAAGAAACCCGCATCAACATTGTTGATACGCCAGGCCACGCCGATTTCGGTGGTGAGGTTGAGCGTATTTTGAACATGGTGGATGGCGCGGTCATTCTGGTCGACGCATCGGAAGGTCCGATGCCGCAGACCAAATTCGTATTGTCCAAGGCTTTGAAAGTTGGCTTGAGGCCGATTGTCGCGATCAACAAGATCGACCGTCCGGACGAGCGCCACGAAGAAGTCCTGAACGAGATTTTCGACCTGTTCGTCAATCTGGATGCGACAGACGAACAGCTCGATTTTCCAGTTCTGTACGGCTCAGGCCGCGGCGGCTGGATGGCTGAAGCACCAACCGGCCCGCAGGATCAGGGCTTGGCACCGCTGTTCGACCTTATTCTCAAGCATGTGCCGGAACCAAACACCGCCAGCAAGGACGAGCCGTTCAAGATGATCGGCACGATTCTTGAGGCCAACCAGTTTCTGGGCCGTTTGATCACCGGGCGCATTCAGTCCGGCTCAATCCGTCCGAACCAGAGCATCAAGGCATTGGCCAGCGATGGCACACTCCTGGAATCCGGCCGGATTTCGAAAATTCTCGCCTTCCGTGGGCTTGAGCGCACGCCGATTGAATATGCTGAAGCAGGCGACATTGTTGCCATTGCCGGGCTTTCGAAAGGCACAGTGGCCGACACATTCTGTGACCCTTCGGTCAACACCCCGCTGGCTGCACAGCCAATTGACCCGCCAACAGTGACCATGTCCTTCATTGTCAATGACAGCCCGCTGGCTGGCACGGAAGGTGACAAGGTCACCAGCCGCGTTATCCGCGACCGTCTGTTCAAGGAAGCGGAAGGCAATGTGGCGCTGAAAATCGAAGAGTCGGAAGACAAGGATTCGTTCCATGTTTCCGGCCGCGGCGAATTGCAGTTGGCTGTTCTGATTGAAACCATGCGCCGCGAAGGCTTCGAGCTTGGCGTTTCCCGCCCTCGCGTGGTGATGCAGAAGGACGAGGCAACCGGAGAAACGCTGGAGCCGATCGAGGAAGTTGTCATCGACGTTGATGAAGAGCATTCCGGCGTTGTTGTGCAGAAGATGAGCGAGCGCAAGGCCGAAATGGTTGAGCTTCGCCCCTCCGGCGGTGGCCGCCAGCGCCTGGTGTTTCATGCGCCGACTCGCGGCCTCATCGGCTACCAGTCAGAGCTTCTGACCGACACGCGCGGCACCGCGATCATGAACCGTCTGTTCCACTCCTACCAGCCGTTCAAAGGGCATCTGGCAGGGCGCAACAACGGTGTTCTGATCTCCAATGAATCGGGAGAATCAGTCGCCTACGCCATGTTCAACCTGGAAGATCGCGGCCCGATGGTCATCGATCCCGGCGTCAAGGTGTATGAAGGCATGATCATCGGCATTCACACCCGTGACAATGATCTGGAAGTGAATGTGCTGAAGGGCAAGAAGCTGACCAACATGCGCGCATCGGGCAAGGACGAGGCTGTCAAGCTGACCCCGCCAATCCGCATGACCCTGGACCGTGCGCTTTCATGGATTCAGGACGACGAGCTTGTGGAAGTAACACCGAAGAACATTCGTCTTCGCAAGCTTTACCTTGATCCCAATGAGCGCAAGCGGTTTGAAAAAAGCCGTAAGGCCGCCTGAACCCAAGCTTTTTGAAGTGATGAAATGCCCGGTCCGACACACGTCGCGCCGGGCATTTCGTTTTATGAAGGCGCGCTGCATTGCAGGGCATCAATGCCTAATTTTTCACCGGCAATTGTCCATTTTTTTCGCTAATCTGGCGAAACGGGCATAGACATCCTTTGTCATGTGAAGGCTTACCGGGTCAAATATGCTCATGGTTTGGGCACTTCCGGGAGGGTGGTGCAGAGGCCAGTTTAGTTTTTCGTCACAGGATGTTTCGAGCATTTCCAGTTAAAGCGGACTCGCTTTGGCAGCAGGACAATGCGACCAAGCAAGGAATCAGAGCATGACCAACAATCGCTTTTCATTTTCACAGATTTCCCGCCGCACCCTCCTTGGCACCCTTGCTGTCGCAACTGCTGTTTTCGGTTCGGCCGTTTCGGTACGCGCAGATGAGCCCATCAAGGTTGGCATTGTTGCCGGAGAAGACGAAACCGTCTGGGCAGTGGCGGCTCAGGAGGCTGCTAAAAACGGCCTGACGGTCGAGCTTGTCGTCTTTTCTGACTATGTCCAGCCGAATGAGGCGCTGGCAGCGGGTGAAATCCAGGCCAACGCGTTCCAGCATTTGCCGTATCTGGAAGCGCAGATCCAGCAGCACCGATATGAGATCGAGCCTGCTGGCTACACACTGGTGCAGCCGATTGGCCTCTATTCACGCAAGCATGCCAGCCTGGCTGACATTCCCGATGGCGCAAGCATTGGAATTCCGAATGATCCGTCCAATGGCGGCCGTGCGCTGCATCTTCTTGCAGCCAATGACCTTCTGACATTGCGCGATGGGGCGGGCGTGCTTGCCACGGCAATCGACATTGCGGAAAACCCGAAAAATCTCCAGATCCGCGAGCTGGACGCAGGCATTGTCGGGCGGTCGCTGGATGATCTGGATGCAGGCATCGTGAACACCGACTGGGCGTTCAAGAGCGGTATAGACGTGGAAAAGGAACGCATTGCGCAGGAAAATCTGCCAGGCAATCCTTACCGCAACTTCATCGCGGTTCGCACTTCGGACAAGGACCAGCCCTGGGTTGCCAAACTTGTAGCGGCCTATCAGAATGACGCGGTCAAGGAAGCCTTGGCAACAGCTTACAAGGGAACCACCCTTCCCGCCTGGTGAGTTGTGACAGTTGCCACTCCTCGTCGCGCCATTTTCGGTACACATCGCATATGCATTCTGCCGTTCCAGACCATGACGACCATCAATCACCAATCCTGCGCCTAAACGGCGTTTCAAAACGCTTTGGTGAGCATGCCGCAATTTCCGATATCAACCTGACAATTCACTCCGGTGAGATATTGGGCATTATTGGACGGTCGGGCGCGGGTAAGTCGACCTTGATCCGCTGCATCAACGGGTTGGTGCAGCCGGATCAGGGCACGGTCGAGGTGGAAGGCAGGGCCATAGCCGGCCTGAGCGAATCCGAACTGCAGCCGGTGCGTCGACGCATTGGCATGGTGTTCCAGCATTTCAACCTTCTGGCCAACAAAACGGTGGCGCAGAACATTGCGCTGCCGTTGAAAATTGCCGGGCGCCCGCGTCCGGAACGTCAGAGGCGGGTTCTGGAGTTGCTTGAGCTGGTGGGTCTTTCGGGTCGGGAGCACAATTACCCGGCCCAGCTTTCAGGCGGGCAGAAGCAGCGGGTTGGCATAGCCCGTGCTCTTGCGGCTGAACCGGCACTTCTGCTGTCTGATGAGGCGACTTCGGCGCTGGACCCGGAAACAACCGAGCAAATTCTCAGACTGCTGGGCGATATCAACAAACGCCTTGGCCTGACCATCCTGCTGATCACGCACGAGATGGAAGTGATCCGCCGCATTGCCCAGCGGGTCATTGTGCTGGACAGCGGGCGCATTGTCGAAGAAGGGCAGACCTGGCGGATTTTTGCAACTCCGCAATCTGCAATCACCCGCAAGCTGCTTGGCTCCGTTCTGCCGGAAGCACCCGCCACATTGCTGGCTCAACTGAACCCGAATGCGGGCGAGGAAGCGATTTTCCGGCTGGACCTTGGCGGGCCGGGTGCAAGCGCTCCCATCCTCTCCGACATTGCGCGGCAGTTCAACGCATCTCTGCGGCTGGTCGGCGGCGGAATGGACGACATTCAAGGCCAGCCGGTCGGACGGCTTTTTCTGGCCGTCAGGCCGCAAAGCCCTGCCGATATTCCAGCCATTACCAACGCACTTGCAGGCCACACATTGCAAACGGAGCTTCTAGGCTATGTCTCAGGCACTGTTTGATCTTTTTCTGCGCGCAACATGGGAAACCACAGTGATGACGGGTGCCTCGGGCCTCGCCTCTCTGGTTTTCGGTTTGCCCATCGCCTTGCTGCTCACCGTCACCGGACCGGGCGGCATCGTGGAATCTGCCTGGACAAACCGCATCACTGGCGGGCTGGTGAATGCCTTCCGGTCCGTGCCTTTCATCATCCTGCTGGTGGCACTGATTCCGTTTACACGGCTGGTTGTTGGCACATCCATCGGCACCTGGGCGGCCATTGTACCGCTTTCGGTCGCCGCCATTCCCTATTATGCGCGAATAGCCGAGGTGTCGCTGCGTGAGGTGGACCCGGCTCTGGTGGAAACTGCCAAGGCCATGGGCGCCAATCGCTGGACCATTGTCCGCGAGGTGCTGATCCCGGAGGCGCTGCCGGGCCTTGTTGCCGGCTTTGTCGTTACGCTCGTCACGCTGATTGGCGCCACGGCGGTGGCCGGTGCCATTGGCGCGGGTGGTCTGGGTGATCTGGCCATTCGATACGGCTATCAGCGGTTTGAAACCAATGTCATGATTGCTGTTGTCGTGGTTTTGATTGCCATGGTGTGGCTTCTGCAATGGGGTGGGGACAGGCTTGTGGCCCGGCTTGACCACCGCAAGGTTTGACCGCAACCCTTTTCCTTTGCGCCAACATGCTCTAGAGCAACGACAGACATAGCCACAAAGAGTTTTCACGGGGCATATCATGAAGATCGAAGCCATACCGCGCGGCAAAAATCCGCCGGAAGACATCAATGTCATTATCGAAGTTCCGGTTGGTGGACAGCCGATCAAGTATGAAATGGACAAGGATTCGGGCGCGCTGTTCGTTGACCGTTTCCTGTACACACCGATGGTTTATCCGGGCAATTATGGCTTCATGCCACACACATTGTCCGATGATGGCGACCCGATTGATGTGGTGGTGTGCAACACCCGTCCACTGCTGCCAGGCTGCGTCATTGCCTGCCGCCCGATTGGCGTTCTGATGATGGAAGACAACAAGGGACAGGATGAAAAGATCATTGCAGTCCCTTCGTCCGACATGACGCTGCGCTATGAAAAAGTGCGTGAGCACACTGACCTGCCGGGAATCACGCTCAAGCAGATTGAGCATTTCTTTGAGCACTACAAGGATCTGGAACCCGGCAAGTGGGTGAAGATTGGCGGCTGGGGCGGTTCTGAGCACGCCCAGAGGCTCATCCGCGAAGCTATTGCCCGCTACGAAGAGCAGGCATAAGGCACATTTCTGTTTTTGGGTGCAGTTGCTGCTCTATTTCAGTGATGGCAGCAACTCACTCACTGTTCGGTCTGTCGCCCGACCGGCAATTGCCACTTTATCCCGCCCGCAGACAAAGTTCGGCACTCTTTCATCGGCGGTGCGGCGCGCCAGTTCCTGCACAGCGCTGTTAACGGCGGCATCGACAATGGCCACGATACAGCCATTGGATGCTTTATCAGCCACTTTCATAATGACCAGAAGATCCTGCGCCTGCCCGGTTTGGCTCGCGGCGAAACGGTAGCGCACAATGCCCGACTGTGCCTGATTGCCGAGAATGCGCCATTCCATTGTTTTGCCGAGCACGTGCGGCACTTCAAAGCTTTCTGCTGTGGCGCGGTCATTGCCCAGCGACACGGAAAAGCGCCCGGTATTTTCCTGCACAAACACATCGGTGCCGGGCAGGCCAGCACAGCGCCAGTATTTTACCGGGCCTTCTTCGCGCTGCTCACACCGTTCCAGAAAAAGCGGTGTTGCGGCAGTGGCAACGGTTGCGGACGTTGCCGCATTGTCACCCCCCAGCGACAGAACAAGCATCGGCCAGACAAGCCAATGACTCATGAATTTCAGCCTCCTGCCCTTCCGACATCACGCGCTTGTCGCGAGAGTTGCCTCCAACAGTAAGGCTGACATCAGCCTTGCCCAATTTCAAGGACCCAGCCGCGAGTTTCAGCAAAGCAGCACTGGGCCGAACATCATGCGGCACAGCGCGAATGGGCTGTCAGCTCCCATTTTCCTGATCGAAGCTCAGTAGCCAAGCAAAACCGGAGCAACGGAGTACACGATAAACTGCTGTAGAAAATAAATCCCCAACAAGACGATCAGCGGCGAAAGATCCAGTCCGCCAAGATCCGGGAGAATGCGTCGGATTGGCCGGTAAAGAGGCTCTGTCAGGCGGTAGAGCACTTCGGCAATTTTTGCCACGAATGAGTTCCGCATATTGACGATATTGAAGGCAAACAACCATGACAGGATTGCAGAGGCGATAACGACCCACCAGACAATGTTAAGAATGAGCAGAACCAGATTGATGACAGCGACCATAGACACGAGAGCCTTTTAGAGAAAACCGTACTTGGTACACGTCATAGACCATTGGCCGCCCTGGTGAAATCGCCCAACGGGATTTGACGCGACAAAGCGCAAACAAACTTGCTTGACAGCATTCAAAACCCGGCCCTAGATGCCTGTGGAACAGGTGTACGGGGCTGTAGCTCAGTTGGGAGAGCGCGTCGTTCGCAATGACGAGGTCAGCGGTTCGATCCCGCTCAGCTCCACCAATCTGCTCTGTCAGGGCTAAGTAGTAAATCGCGGAATTTAAGGCTTTACTCGATCATCCCCACTCGCGTACCAGTTCCGATACGACTATCATTCGAACCATTAGCCTGCATATCTTATGACTCGAGCAAATTGGTCAAGCCGAGCGCCGAGAGCTACCCTGCCGCATAGGCATCGACGCATTATTCGATCCAACTCGAAAGGTTGTTGGTCTACGGCGTCCCCCCGCTGCACCCTTCGCGTGCGCCGTCATGCGCGGCCAGATGTTTGCTGATGAGGCTATGACGATCGAGCGTGCGGACCCTATTGGGGGGCTGACCAGCGGGATCGTGCCTTCCTGGCCTGCCGTTCTTTTGCGCGTCGTTGTTGCCGGCTGACGGCCCTGTCGGCGGGGTATTCGTGGGCTCCCATCATAATCGCAGCGTCGGGATCATAGCGTGACATGACGTTCAACGAGCGACGTAGTTTTTCCAACTGTTCAGGAGAAATTTCTTCGAGCGCGTCACGCCGGATCAGCATTAGATCTTCGGAGGAGCCTTCAGATCGTCGAAATGGCGCAGGTGCATCGACCGCGATGCCGATTACGGAGGCTAGGTGCTGATGCTCTTGAAGCACGGACATGCAGTACACACCGAGGGTCGCCTTACGGAAGGCTCTATACTCTTCGTACTCCATGTTCGGGTCTAAATAGTCCGGGACCGCCATGATCACAAAGACGTACGCTAGGTCTGGCATTTCCGAGTTCTCACTCGGGAGGATGATCCTCGCGAACCGCGACGCGTTTCCCGCAAGCATCTTTTCGTAAGCGCTGGTGACAGCCTGAGAGAGGAGTCGCCGGCTCAGGCGATTTTCTCTCGCCATCAATCGAAGACACTCGTCGGCTTCGACGGAGCGGGGTGAGCTACCATCTAAGCCGATCGAAGTGCCTTGGAGGACGTGACCGGCGAACATTTCGATCATTCGGTCCCACAAATACGATTGTTTGTCGTCGTCAATCTTCCGGAGAAACGCGGGCTGTCGTATGAACCATTCGTAGTAACCGCCTTGGATCACCATAGTCTGGCCGTCCTTCAGGGGTCTGCCGCGATGATCCAGGAAGCCACGATGACCACGTTCGTCGATCACCTTCAGGTAGTGGGCTAGAGCATCGTCTTCGCCGTTAGCAAGACTGAGTTTCTGTGTGCGGATTGATTCCGCGCGTGAACGGAGGTAGCGAGAAAAATCCGAGATGGTGTCCAGATGACTCAGAAGAAGATGAATGGCAGGCCGATTGAACACATGAGCAAATGATCCAGAGGGATCGACGTCTCCAATAGCGAAAGGCATGAAGCCTGGGGCGTTGCGATCCCAGTGCTGTCGGTCAGTCAGATGCGATGCGATCATCGGCATTCCGGATTCATGACCAGTTATCTCTTTTAAAGCTACTTCCGCACCGACTGCGACCACCACTCCGTGTATACGTCGTCGTTCAGGTGGTGGAAGGTTCACCGGCAGCGGTTGCGTGCACTCTCGGTCGAGAAAAATTCTGTCGGGAAATTCGGTCACCCATCGCTCCGCTCCGCGAATTTGCTTCACGGAATCCTTAACCGCGGCCTTAAACCAGCGTCCCCATGCGATGTCCGATTGTGCCGATACTGACCAGCCTACTGACTTGTCACTGAAGATGATAACGTCGTCACCGCAGACAATCAGAAGGTCGCAGAGCTCCTTCCCGTCACCCTTCCCATCCACATCGTGTCCGAGCTTCTGCTTTCTATACGGAGATGGGAACGTCCAGAAATTGAGAAATGAAATCTCGCCGATCTCAGCGAGTATCTTCTCCGACTCCGTCGTTGGCTTACCTCTAATGATCGGTGTCACTGAGCTATTGGTGTCCTCGCTCGATCTCAATAATCAAGCGTTTGCTCACCGCACCGATCAAAGTTCGAAGCAAACGCATCTGCAGAAATGTCTTCAGAGTCGAGAATGCACTTTCTGAAGTTATTCCTTGTTTAGTGGGACCATAGCCGACTTCTCTTCGACCTGGAAGCCACTTCCGCCACGGCATTTCAAATTGCACATTTCTTCTAAGGCTAACCTCGAAAACTCTGTTCTTTGGGTTAGCTCATTGCTTCGCGGCGACCGCTAGTTCTGTGGAGCTAAGCGCCATTATTCCGTCGCATTTTGATTTTTCCTCCGACATTGCTGAACGCTTATGCTTTCAGTCCGGCGCGTCGAGTATCGGGGCAGAGCCAGTGACGTTGAATGCCTCAAGGCGCGCCAGCCCGTCGGGAAAGGCGAGTATCGTCAGACTGGCTGGCCCCACCGGAATGATCCGCGCCGGCTCAAGGCCGAGCGCGTAGTCCAGTGCCGCGCGGATAACACCGCCATGGCAGACCAGCAGTGCTGTCTCGTTTGTCCGCTCCAATGCCCTCATCATGGCGGAACCGATACGCGTGCGCATGTCGCACCACAGCTCGCCCTCCGGCGGCGCATAGGTTCCGGCCCGCCATGCAAGGTAATTGTCTTCTTCACGTGCCTTGATGTCGGCAATCACCTGCCCTGTCCAAGCGCCCACACTATGCTCGCGCAGTCCCGGCTCACGCTCCGCATCAGGATAGCCCAACAGATGTGCTGTCTCGGCTGCGCGAACCAGATCCGAAGTCAGCACCAGATCTGGCTGCTGTGCGGCAATCAGCGGTGCCAGCGCGCGAGCCTGATCCCGGCCCCGCGGTGAAAGCGCAATATTCGCCTGCCCCTGCAACCTGCGCACTGCATTCCACTCGCTTTCACCATGACGGACAAGAAGAAGCCGCTTCATCACACCCGAGCTCCTTTCTGGTCGAACAGGGCGGACGGAGATGCTGGCAGTTCGAAATACAGCCTCTCGCTCAAAAGTCCGTTGCCTTCGGCAATGGCCGTCAGCCGTTGCCCGCTCTCGGTCATACTCTGGACCAGACGCTGGCCCGCCATCGGCACGACCTCAGCCAGCGTGCAGGCAATTCGCCTGTGACCGGGCCCGGCATGAATGGAAAATTCCTCGGCTCGGACCATAGCCGTGCCGCTATGACCCTTGAGCGCCGGGTCTTCCAGCGTGCCGAACCATTTTCCATCTTCCACATTGATCAGATTGGCAGGCGGTGTGCCGACAAAGCCGGCAACAAAAGCCGAGGCCGGATTGGCCAGAAGGTTATTCGGCGTATCAAACTGTTCGATCCGACCATGATTGAGCACCGCAACGTGGCTGGCCATGGTCATGGCCTCCACCTGATCGTGCGTTACATAGACCGACGTGGCACCGGTGGCGCGGTGCAGTTTGGTCAATTCGAACCGCATCTCAACCCGCAAGGTGGCATCAAGATTGGACAGCGGCTCGTCAAACAGCATGATGCCCGGCTTGGGCGCAATCATCCGCGCCAAAGCAACGCGCTGCTGCTGACCGCCGGAAATTTCTCCCGGATAGCGATTGGCAAGTTGGGCAATGCCCAGCATGTCCATGGAGGTGTTTATTGCCGCGCGACGCTCTTGCGCTGAGCATCCGGCAACCTTGAGCGGCCAGTCGATGTTTCCAGCGACAGTCATATGCGGCCAGAGAGCATAGGATTGAAACACCAGACCCGCGCCACGCTCTGCCGGAGGCACGAACATGTCGCCGCTGCCATCGGCAATGAGCTTGTCACCAAAGCGAATTTGACCAGATGTTGGATGGTCAAGTCCGGCCAGCATGCGCAGCATGGTGCTCTTGCCACAGCCCGAGGGGCCAAGCAGAACGAGAAAAGCACCCTGGGGCACCGAAAAGCTGACCTGATCTACAGCCGTATTGCCGGAAAAGCGCTTGCTGACATTATCGAGCGTAATCAAAGGAAAGCCTCAAGCAGGAATATTGCGGCGACGTCCGCGCAGCAGCGACGCCGCGCCGGTCGCCAGCATGGAAATGACAAGGATAATGATGGTCACGGCATTGGCGAACTGGTGGAAACCGTCTGAAGCATAGGAATAGGACAGCACCGCCAGCAGTGGCGAACTGGGCGTATAGAGCAGCACGGTGATCGCAAGGTCGCCAATGACATTGACGAAGGCGATCAAAAGACCTGCGATCAGGCCCCGCGCGGCCAGCGGCACCGTGATGGCTCCCAGGCGGCGGAAAAATCCGGCTTTCGTCATCCGCGCCGCTTCGTCGATATCGCCCGAAATCTGCGCCACGGTTGCCCTGCCGGTTTGCACGGCAAAAGGCAGCATGGCGGCTGTAAGGGCCAGACCCAGCAGCAGTGGTGTGCCGTAAAGGGCAGGCAGAGGACCAATTGGCGCGCCATAAAGCGCGATATAGGCCGCAGCAAAGGCAATGCCCGGCAACAGCATGGGCAAAAAGCTCAATTGCGACACAAGATTGCTGAGAATGCGCACCTTCTGCCGCGTCAGGGCCACGGCGATAAGAATGCCAAGAGCATTGGCTGCAAGAGCCACGCAAAGCCCCAGCACAATTGTGGTGCCAAGCGCGGTGATGAGATGCGGATTGCGAAGAATGCCAGCCTGCCCACGGGCAAACTGCGAGCTTGCCTCGCCGATCCAGTAATGCAGCGTCCAGTCTGAAAACAATGCCAGCGATGAGGGCGCAACACTTGCGGCGATCAACAGGATGATCGGCACTACAGTGGTGGTAAGGCAGATGATCCACGCGAGAATGGTCAGCGGCAACCGAGCGCTGCCAAGCTCAAATCGGCGCGGCCGGGACCCCTTGCCGGTGATGGTGGCAAAGCTTTTGCGGCCATTGAGCACCCGATTGCCAAAGCCCAGAAAGATAGCGGAAATTGCGATCAGCAGAATGGCCAGCACATAGCCGCGTTCCACCTGGCCGATTTCGATCATGCCGAAAAGACGTGTCGACAATGTCTGCATGCGAACGGGAAGCCCAAGCAAGGCAGGCGCAGCAAAATTGGAAACGGCAGCGGCAAATGTCAGAGACGCTGCAGCGATCAGTGCCGGGCTGACCAGCGGCAGCACAATGCCGAACAGGACACGCTTGCGCGAGGCCCCTGTCATCTGCGCTGCCTCAATCATGTCGCCGTTGACCGTGGCCAGTGCGGCCACAATGACCGTGAAAGCCAAGGCATAGTAATGGGCGATCAGCACGATGATGGTGGGCGTCATGCCCCAGCTTAACCAGTCGGGAACATTGAGGCCCATGCCTTGCAGCAGACCGCCACCGCCACCAACGCGGCCATTGCGAAACAGGCTGCCCCAGGCCAGCGCGGTGGCAAAGCTGGGGATCATGAACGGCAGAGTGGCCATGAAGCCAATGAAGGCACGCCCGGGAACATCGGTCATCACCACAAGCCAGGCCAGAAACCCACCCAGCAGAACGCAACCACTGGCCACGCAAAAGCCGATGATCAGCGTGTTGAGCGCGGGCACAAGGAAAAGGTTTTTCGTCAGCCGACTGGCAAGAACGTCCGTCCAGGCGCTGCCACCATTGGCGCCAAGCCGAAATGTTTCGACCAGGATGGTCAATAGTGGCGCTACCACCAGAATGGCGAGCACCAGAACCATGAACCAGGTCAGGCCCTGGCGTGAGACCAGACTGGTCATGCGGCGAAGGGAAAACGGCATTGACGGCTCCGGCCGAACGGGCGGTTTCTTAAGCATTTCCTGCTGAAACGGAGCCGTTTCAACGAGAAGAGGATGCGAGGAAACAGAAAGTCTAACCGCCCGCTCCAGGTTCGATATGGCTTATTGCAGGGCCAGGATAAAATCGGCCACGTCGGCGCGGATACCGGCCGTTGCTGCCGGATCGATCTGCCAGCCGGTGAAATCGTCCAGCGGAATGGCATCCGGATGCGGCGTGATGTCGGTGCGGGTTGCCCAGTCGCCCGCCACATAAAAGGGCGCGAAGGCCGGCCCGCCGGTTCCGCTGTCGTCGCCCATCATGAAATCAATAGCCAGACGCGCTGCCGCCGGATTGACTGTATTGGGGTTGAGCGCAAGCAAGGCAGGAAAGACGATGCCATTGGAAGGCGCAACGTCATTGGCCACCTGCAGTGCCCAACCTTCATCCTCATTGTCGCGACGGTCGGAATAGGAAGTGAAGCCGATGGGCGGGTTGTCCTGACCAAGGGCGCCGATGGCGGCGTTGACATCATCGGTGGAACCAACCAGCACAAGATCATTGGCAAAGAGGTTGATGATGAATTGCTGGCCAGCATTTTCAACGCCGTCTTCCAGCGCTATCGGCGATCCAAAGGCCGCTTCATAAGCCGTGGCCATAGCGTCCGACTGGAGGACGATTTCTGTCATCAGGTCCAGATAGTCGCCGCGCTGCAACGGGTCCACCATGATCACCTTGCCAGCCCATTCCGGCCTGGTCAAATCCCAGAGGTTGCTGATTGGCGCGCCATCGGGATGGGCCTCTTCATTATACATCAGCACCTTGGTGGACAGACGTTGCGCCAGAAGCGGCGACTGGAACTCCTCTCGAACCAGACCGTCCATGCGCGGCGGCACATAGGCTGCAACAAGCTCATTGGCAACAAGATCATTTAGCACTACCGGGGAGTCCGAAAGGTAAAACACGTCTGCACCAGCAACACCCGCCTGCGACTCGCTGCGGATGCGGGCTATCTGAGCGGTGGAGGACATGTCAAACGTAATCATGTCAATGCCCGGATAGGCGGCTTCAAAGGCTTCCTCAACCCGGCCAATTCGGCTGGTGAAGGCATAGACCGTAACCTGCCCCTCTTCCTGAGCCTGAACAAGCAGTTCGGCTGAGGTGAGGCTGTTGAGGTCATTGGCAAAAGCTGTCGTCGACAGCAGAGCGAGAGTGGTGGCGGCGATGGTAAGGCGCATGACAGCTCCTGCGGTTGGGTCAGCGCCGATGTAGAGCAGTCTTGCTACAGTTTTATGACATGCAAGTTTTCTTGCAGAGCGTAGCGCGCTTGTTGAACTCTTACGGTTCAACGACACGACCACGCAAAGCCATACGAAGGCCAGACGTTAAGCTGATTTTTCGATCACCGTGTGATCTATTTTTCCAGCCTTGTGATCAGATCACCCAATCGATCCAGCGCCGTCATGGCGGCTTCTCCGCGCAGGCTTGCCAGAGCAAGAACCACGGCATTGCAGATTGCCATCGGAACAGTCAGCGTCTGAAAGCTGCCGGGCATGCCGGCTCGCGGTGCAGACAGCAAAAGATCGGGCCGGGGTGTCAGGGATGGCCCGCATGTGCCCGAAATCACAAGAGTTCTGGCACCTGCCTTGATCGCAATATCAACCAGATCGGCGTAATCCGGCGGCTGGCGCCTGAATGCAAAAAGCAGCAATGCATCATTCTCTGTCAGCGTCAGCACCTGCTCCGCCAGATCGCGACGGTTGCCGCCGAGCCGATGGCTGACAATCCCGAGCCGCCGCAGCCGCCGCTCCATCAGTTCGGACAAGGCGCTGGCATTGCCATGGCCATAGATGAAGACGCGATCACGATTGAGCGCCTGAGCGGCATCCAGTATGCGCTCGTCGCTGACATGGTCTGCCAGAGCCGACAGTGCTGCAATCTCACTCGCCAGAAGCAGCGGCAGAAAGCCCTGCGAACGCACATCGCTGAGCGTTGCCGAAATACGCTCCGCTGGCGCTGCATCGCGCAGATATTCGCCGCGCAGCGCATCACGAAAACCGGCATAGGAGGCAAAGCCAAGCTTTCTTGCAAGCCGGGACGTGGTCGCCTCATGAACGCCGATACGGGCAGCGAATTCGCTTGAAGTGCCAATTGCCACTTCACGTGGCGCCGTCAGCAAGGCCGAAACCAGTTTCTGTTCGGTCACAGTCAGACTATCGGCAACTGCCTGGATACGCTCGACCATGTTTTGCGCTGATTTCGAAGTCGCTGCCAATACTGACCCCGCTGTGCCGATTACCTTCCGGTAGTCCTGGCCTGTCTGAAAATCAAGGGACGCAACATCGACACCTAACCTTGCGAATTCAAATAGCGCATCAGGAGCGCTGCCCGCCGCGCATCCAGTTGCGACATCTGCCGATAGAGAGACTCTGATGCTGCACAATAGATGCCATAGTCTGCCGATGGTACATCGCCGGGCTCACTCATCAGAGTTTCCAGCTCTCCCACAGACAGTTTGCGCAAGACGTCCTCCAGAAGCTGTTCGGCCTCAGTCTCATCAACTGGCGGTCGTGGCTTGGCGGTCCGCAAGATCTGCTCGTTCAAATGAAGCTCGGTTCTGATCAGCTCGTCTGGCATCAGGTGAGGCTTCAGGCCGTCACCATATGCCGAATTGCGAAAACACAGTTCAGGATCGGCCTGGAGCAGAACGGCATATTGATCTGCCATCAGGGCTGCATAGTTGGCTAGAACCTCATCATCCGCCGACAAGAGGTTGTCTCGAATAGCATCAACGAGAATTTCTTCACTTTGCCGCCAGAACTCTTCGTGCGGCTGCTGCTGAAGCATGCCAACACGAAAAATCTCATATATCCTTCGGGCAGCCTCTGGATTGGCCGTGTGCAATGCGTCCAATTGCGGGCTGGACTCGCGAAGCTGCCGTTCAATACTGGCCAGTGTTGGCGCTGCTTCATTGCCCGAAATCGCAAAGCGACCGATTGTGTCCACGCCGGTGATAATGCCGGCTCGCAGCAGTTCTTCAGTGTCCGGATACCACATCTCATTGTGCGGAACACGCAGCGCGCGGGCAACAAAATCCTCATTCACTCCGTACCGCTTGTACAGTGCTGCCCACTCGGCGTTGGAGTTGTTCAGCTCTTCCTGACTAAGGCCGGGGAAATAGGCACCATGATAGCCAAGGCGTGCACCAAGGGCCAGCCATCGCTCTTTACCGGCGGCAAAAATCAGCGTGCATGCAGAAAGACAGTCGCCAGACACATAAGTGGTCAACCCCCGATCCCGCACCAGCTGAGCAAGCTGGTTGGCTTCGGCAAGCCGCCCGCCCGTGCTGGTCAGATGCAGAACCGTAACTTCCGGAGCGGATGCCAGAACATTGCTCAACCGCTCTGCCAGCCCGTATTTAATGCCACCCTGTAAACTCAGTTCGTTACCACCCGCCAGAAGCGTCACTTCATAGGGCGGCAGATCCGGGTCATCCAGAAAGGCAATTCGATAAAGCTCGACAATCTGGGTTGATGCATTTGTGACGGCAGTTGCATTTTGCAGCACAGCCACAATGGCCATGAACTGCGCTGCGCGCGCCCAGAACCTCGTTTTGTTCAAACGGCGCTGCTGTTCTGCATGTCGCTGGGCTGAGCGCCAAAGACCGACGATTTGCCAGACCGCCATGAGCACAATGCCGGTCCACAGTGCAACATTGGTGTAGAATAGTATTTTTGGGCGGAAGCCAGCGTCCAGATTGGCAAAGTTTGTGATGCCGGTGGCAAAGACAACCGCGACTACCCACACAAACAGGTTGATGCCCCAGTAGGAAACGCCGAGCGGCAAATCTCCGCGCCAGTGGCGGATGATGAAATTGCCGCGCTTCTCTCGCGGTGTGTCACCACCGAAACTCGGACCAGCGCCAATCAGGTCGTTGCTGTCCATTTCCCTGTTGGCCTGCCGGCGGTGCTGCCAGACCATAAGCAGGAATGCTGCGAGTTGCGGAGGCAGCATTCTGCCGAAATAATAGGCCAGTTGCTCAATGCCAAGGTCAGGCATGGCAACAACATAAATCACCGATGCTGTCATCAGCGACATTATGCAGGCAAGCAAAATCCCGAAAACTCCCGGCAGGCTTGCGCGGATGATGGTCGACCAGACCACAGTCAGCACAATCACCAGAAGAAGCGAGCCCAACGCGTTTTCCAAGGGTTCGGCAAGAATTTCCATTGAACCCTGACTGCCCTCACCAAACGCTACAGAACCATTTTCGCGTCATATTTCGTCGCGAAAATGCTCTTAAGCGTTTTTTCCTCCCAGTCCAACCGCCTCTTTCTGTTCGGCGTTCTCCAGAACAGAAGGAAGCGTTTCCTCTTCCAGAATCTTTGGCTCGGACGCAACCGCCTGAACCGGTGCTTTCCAGGCAAATGCATCCAGACGCCCGCTGATCGGTGAGATCGGCTTCCATTCGGGCGAAACGATGCCTTCGGTGGTCCATGCCGGGTCGCGGGGTGCGCGCAATGCCTGCTGCATGTAGCTGCGAACACGCCCTTCATCACCGCTTTCAGCTTCTTCAATATCCGCCAGCAGCAAGAAGACATTTTCACGCGGAGCCGTGCGCGCCAGTTGCTCGGCCTGCTCGCGGGCCAGCGAATAGTTCCGTGCTTCAAATGCTGCATGCGCTACTGCCAGCAGTGATTCCGGATGCTGCGGCTGCAGATCCGCCAGACGCTGAGCCCGTTTCAGCCGCTCTTCGGAATTGTCGCCTGGGTTCAAATGCACGTAGAGCTCGGCAATATCGGGATGCGGTGCAGCCTGCCAGGTGGATTCCAGAATTTTGTGGGCCTTGCGCCCTTCGTTCAACCGCACGAGGGAGCGTGCAGCAACCAGCGCCGCGGGTATAAGGTCCGGTGCCAGCTTTTGCGCCTCACGTGCGGCATTGCGCGCACCCACCGGGTCGGCATCTGCCAGGTCCAGTGCCTTGCCAGTCAAAAGCACGGCACGCAGACGGCGGCTTTCCGCCTTGTCCACCAGCCGCGAATTGCGCTGCGCTTCCAGGATTGCCAGTGCGCTGTCATAGTCCCCTTCAGCGGCTTTAAGCTCCAGAACAGCGCCGCCCGCCCATTGCAGATGTGGGGCAACACGCACCGCCTGCTCCGCATAATGGCGTGCAGCAGCAGCGTCATTGAGTCGCTCTGCTTCAAGATAGAGACCACGCAAGGCCAGAAGCCGCGTATCCGGGTCCTTTTCCATAACTTCAAACACCCGGCGCGCCCGCGCGTGGTCACCTTCGATCATGGCGGTCTGCGCATCCAGAAACCGCAACAACGGCTCCTTGTCTGCTGAAATCAGTTTGCGACTTTGCGTTTCCATGCGGCGCGCTACAGTCGCATCGCCCGCGCCGGCGGCCAGAATACCGGCCGAAAGCGCCCGATAGCCGCGATCCCGCCGACGATTTGCGAAAAAGCGTCCTACACGGTCCGGCGCACCAAACAGCCACTGAAACAGCCAGAACGCCAAAACCACGGCAACAAGCAGCCCCAACAGGGCAATCACCAGCACCATGAAGCTGGTTCGCAATTCCTGCCCCTGCCAGACAACCGACACACTGCCGGGATTATCTGCCAGCCATGCGAAGCCCAGCCCCGCAGCAAGCACAATGATGAAAAATGCCAGGATACGCAGCATGTTCTATCCTCAATTCTGCTGGCCGCTGGCCGCGATCACGCCGCCCAGCACATCATCAATCAACGCATTTGCGCTCTGCCTTGCAGCAACCTGAGCCGCAAAGCTGGCGCTTGCATCCTTGGCGGCTTGCGGCAAGGCTTCCTGCTCGGCAAGAAACTCAGTGAGATTGCCGCTTTCCAACGCATTGTCCATTCGCCCGATTGCTCCTTCCGGCCCCGGTGCGGTTGCAGCGCTTTCCCCTTCCGGCCGCACGGTCACCAGCGATCGAAGGCCAGACAGCAACTGGTCGCCCACATTGGCGTTTGCATCGGCTGGGCGCACCACCAACAGCAACTGTCTCTCCAGAGTTGGCCACTCAGCCTGCAAAGCCGCCAGAGATTTCACGCCGCCTGCTGCACTGTCGCGCAATGCATCCACGCCGGGATTATCCGGCCCGGCCGCGGCGTAGGCTTCCAGCTCTGACATGAACGGCCCGCCCCGGTCGATTGCCGCTTTCAGCGCAGCCGCTGCCAACGCTGCCGCCGCCTGCCGGTTGGCTGCTTCCATGCCCGTCAGCCTCTGCTCAAACGCAGTCACATCGGCCAATGCCCGATCGGCTGAATCACGTGCCGCTGTGGCCGCCGCATTGGCGGAATTGGCCGTATCGGTGGCCGTGGCAGCTGCCTCTCTTGTCGTCTCCACCGTTTCTCGAACTGCCTGCAAATCGGTTCCCGCAGTCGCCAATGCCGCGGCCAGATCCCCCGATTCAGCAGTGCCGCTTTGCATACGGCGTTCTCCTGCCGCAACCCTGTCGCTCAGCGCAGCAAAATCCGTTGCGCTGACAGAGCTGGACCCTGCGCCACCAGCAGCCTGCGCAGACTGCATCTGCTCAACCCGCGAATTCAATGTAGCCAGATCTCCGGAAAGGCGCTGCACTTCGCCCGCAGAGGCGAACTGCGAGGCTGTGGGCTGCGCACTGGGCACACCTGGCAATATGCCGGAATACAAGAGCGCGCCACCAGCAAGCAGCGAGAGCACACTGCCAATCACGCCCGCCCCGATCAGGGAGCCGGTGGTCGCTGGTGCAGGCACAATTTCGGGGTCCCGATACGGTGCAACCTCTGGAGCAGGGTCTGGCTCGGCAGCGGCCAGCACCGTTTCATCATCTTCAAACTCTGCAAGGTCACTGGCGGAAAGAGGGCGCGTGAACCCTTCCTCAGCGGCAAATTTTTCAGTTGCGCTTTCTTCCCTGGCCTCAACCGGTCCGCGAGCAGGAGAGCCCGTCGCAGGTGTTTCAGACGCGGACATCGGCTTTGCCGCCTGAGCAGTCTGTTCCACGGGAGCAGCAGGTTTTTGCGGAGCTGGCGCAGGCTTTGGCGCAGCAGGCTTTGGCTTGTCCGCAAGGGCCGCATCAGCCACCGGCTTGTTCGCAAGGGCCGCATCAGGCACCGGCTTGTTCGCAAGGGGCGCAGCATCGCTGGCACCAACCTGCAGATCTGCAGCAACAGGCGCGGCATTCGGATCCGCGGGCGCTGGCAGATTTGCGTCAGGCTCGCTGTCCGGCAGCTTCTGCTCTTCCGCTGCAAGATCAATTGTTGCCGGGGCAACCTTATCTCCAGCTTTAGACCGACGCGGACGATTCGCCATTCGTTTGCTCCGTTTCCCTTGCCACCGCACGCCAACGCGCAGGTGTTCATTGCCAGCAATTGGGCAGGCCATAACCGGCTATCACACCAGATTTGCCCTGCAAGCCCATCTTGCCACGTTTACCTGATGTAGAGCCGCTATTGCATCCTGCAACGATAGGATTGCAGCAATGCCAAAAGGCTTTCCAGATCCGGGCGGTCCGAAATGGCCACATTTGCCGATATTTCGTTCGGCAATTCTGCAGCAATCCGGCCAGACAGGCAGAATACCATCGGCAGCGGTTCTAGCAATTTTCTGTGCCGTTTCACCAGTTCGCCAAAGGTGTGTGCCTGCGCCGCGGACAGAAGCAGCACCCCGGCCACTGGTGTACCTAATGCATCTTCTATGTGTCGCTTGTCTGGCAGAGAGGTCTGAACATCGTAAACTTCTGCTGTGACAAAGCCGATATTTTCACTGGCAAGCCTTTGCTCAAAGTCGGGCCGGCGAATGTGACCGGCCGCGTAGAGCAAGCGCCCGCCCCACTGGCGCGAAGCAACCAGTTTTGCCAGCGAAACCCCATCCCCTTCGGCCTGCTCGACATTGACAAAGCCCGCTTCTCGCAACTTTTGCGCGGTGCCGGAGCCGACAGCCAGAACCGGCTTGATGGTTCCGGTATAATTGTCAGTCAGCCAATCAACGGCATGTCGGCTGGTGACAAGAAAGCCGGCAAAATCTTCAGGCTTCAAATTCGGCTGCAACGCAATGACGGTTTCAACCGGCAGACAGACCGGCTGAAAGCCAAGTTCCGCTACCAACGCCGCAGTGCGTTCACCTTCAACCCGCTCTCGAAGGATAAGAAGGCGGCTCAAGGCACCCAGCTTTCAAAAAACTCCGGTCCGGCCTGTGCCAGCAATTTTCTGGCGGTTGCGCGCCCAAGAACTTCAGCATCCCCCTCATCCGCTTGTTCAAACGCCTCAAACATTTGTGAGCCATCGGGCGTGAGGATCATGCCATGAAACTGCACTTTGCCGTTTTTCGGCGTGGCCAGTGCTGCGATGGGCGTGCGGCAGGACCCATCCAGCTCTGCCAGAAACGAGCGCTCAACAGTCAAAGCCAGACTTGTTGCCGGGTCCGACAGCGGGGCGACCAGTTCGGCAATTCGCTCATTTGCCAGGCAGCTCTCAATACAGATTGCTCCCTGACCCGGGGCGGGCGGAAAGCTGATCGGATCCAGAATTTCCGTTGCCGTATCGGCCATATTCATACGATTAAGACCGGCCAGTGCCAGCAAGGTGCCATCTGCCGCGCCTGCCTGAAGCTTTGAAAGACGGGTCTGCACATTGCCGCGAAAAATTATCAGTTCCAGATCGGGCCGCAACCGCCGCAACAGGGCCTGGCGGCGCAGTGAAGCAGAGCCGACAACAGCCCCCACCGGCAGATCTGCCAGTTTGGCACCGCTGCGGCTGATGAACACGTCTCGCACATCCTCACGCGGCAGAAATGCGCTGATATACAGACCTTGCGGCAGGTCGGTTGCCATATCTTTGGACGAGTGAACAGCCATATGAAGCCGGCCCTCCAGTAATCCTTCCTCGATTTCCCGGGTGAAAAGGCCTTTGCCGCCCACCTCGGATAATGGCCGGTCCTGTATCCGGTCGCCGGAGGTGGAAATGACCTCTATGCTGATATCGCTTTCCGAAAAGCCATGCGCAGCCATAAGCCTGCTGCGCACTTCATGTGCCTGCACCAACGCCAGTTTGCTGCCGCGTGTGCCAATACGAATCGGAAAGCTGTTCATGCCGCGCCTTTGCTTGTGATTGTTTGAGCCTTATTAGAACACCATGCCGAAAATGGCATGACCGTTTTTCAAATTGCTTGTCATGCCGTGCAGCAGTGGCGAAACGGCGATTGAACCGCTATGTCCTGTGGGCGATAGGAGCCGAACTTGCCTGATACTGCCACCAGCCCCGCCATATCTGCAATGCCAGCCCGGCCAATACGGGTGCTGGGCATTGAAACAAGCTGCGATGAAACCGCGGCCAGCATCGTGGCGCGTTGGGAAGATGGCGCGGTGCAGATCCTCTCCAATATCGTCTACAGCCAGATTGATGACCATGCTGCCTATGGCGGCGTGGTGCCGGAAATTGCCGCCCGTGCGCATATCGAGGCGTTGGATGGCATTATTTCTGCCGCGCTGGAGGCTGCCGGCACTCCGCTTGCAAGCATCGACGCCGTGGCAGCCACCACCGGGCCCGGCCTGATCGGTGGCCTGATTGTCGGCGCCGTGACTGGCAAAGCCATTGCCGCAGCAAAGGGAGTGCCATTTCTCGGCATCAACCATCTGGAAGGCCACGCACTGACCCCACGCCTGACCGATGACTTGCCCTATCCCTACCTGCTTCTGCTGGTTTCCGGCGGCCACACACAGCTGGTTCTGGTACGGGGTCTGGGCGATTATGAACGGTGGGGCACCACAATTGACGACGCATTGGGCGAAGCGTTTGACAAGACTGCCAAGCTGTTGCGCCTGCCCCATCCCGGCGGACCGTCGGTTGAACGGATGGCAGCCCGAGGCGATGCGAAACGATTTTCGCTGCCAAGGCCATTGCGCGGTGAGCAGCGGCTGGACTTTTCTTTCTCCGGTCTGAAAACAGCGGTTCGGCTCGCGGCCGAAGCCGCCAGCCCACTTTCCACAAAGGATGTGGAAGATCTGTGCGCCGGTTTTCAGGCCGCTGCTGCCGAAAGCCTCGGCGACCGTGTTTCCCGCGCTCTGGCGCGGTTTACCCGCGAATTTCCAGAGCTTGCCGACAAGGTTCTGGCGGTTGCCGGAGGGGTTGCGGCCAATGCCGCCATCCGAGATGCGCTGTCGCACGCCGGAGCAAAATACGGGGTGCGCCTTTTGGCCCCGCCGCATGCTTTGTGCACAGACAATGCGGCAATGATTGCCTATGCAGGGCTTGAACGGCTGGAGGCCGGGGCTTATTGCCAAACCTCCGCATCTGTTCGGCCACGCTGGCCATTGGATGAAAATGCCATTCCGCTCGTTGGATATGGCAAAAGGGGGGCCAAGGCATGACAGACCGGCAGGTTATCGCAATCATTGGTGGTGGCGCATGGGGAACGGCTTTGGCCGCAGTTGCTGCCCGCAAAGGCCATGACACCCGGCTTTATGCACGAGAGCAGCAGACGGTGGAGGCAATCAACAAGCGACAGGAAAACCGTGCCTATCTGCCCGGCATAGCCCTGCCGCCCCAACTCAAGGCCACCAACAGTCTGGAACAGGCGCTGGATGGTGCAGATCTGACGCTGATCGCCGTTCCGGCCCAGACATTGCGGCAATTGACCCAGCAGATCAAAGCGCACCTGCAGCCCGGCGTACCCCTGGTCCTGTGCAGCAAGGGCATTGAGAAAGGCACAGGCCGTTTTATTTCTCAGGTGGTTGCGGAAGAATTGCCGGACGCTCCGGTTGCCATATTGTCCGGTCCCAGCTTTGCGATGGATGTTGCCAGAGGATTGCCCACTGCGGTTACGCTGGCTGCCAGCGATGTTGAGCTTGCAGACAGTCTGGCCGCCACACTCTCCAGCGAAACCCTGCGAATCTATGCCTCCAGTGATGTGACCGGCGTCGAAGCAGGCGGCGCGATCAAAAATGTTCTGGCGCTGGCTGCGGGCACGATTGCCGGGCGTGGTCTTGGCGCCTCGGCTGGCGCTGCGGTTATCACCCGCGGCTTCGTCGAGTTGCGGCGACTGGGCGAGGCGCTTGGTGCACGCACCGAAACATTGATGGGGCTTTCCGGGTTGGGTGATCTGGTTCTGACCTGCTCTTCCGCGCAATCCCGTAACTTTGCCTATGGAATGGCTGTAGGCCGGGGGGAAGATCTGACGGCCTTGAAACTGGCTGAAGGTGTTCACTCGGCCAGTGTTGCGGCCCGCATTGCGCGTGAACACGGTATAGACGCGCCAATCATTCAAACAGTTGCGGAAGTGCTTGAAGGCACCGTATCATTGGATGAGGCCATTCGCGCCTTGTTAACCCGCCCACTGAAACGCGAGATTGACTGAACCACCCGGAGGAAGATTTCTGATGCTGTATGCTTTTATCTGCGAAGACCGTGCCGATGCCGGAACATTGCGCATGGACACACGCCCTGAACATGTCGAGTATTTGAAATCTCTGGGTCCGGTTTTGAAGTTTGGCGGGCCATTTCTGCAAGACGAAAAGGCCAATGGCAGCCTGATTGTGGTTGAAGCGGAAAATGAAGCAGCGGCACGCCGCATTGCGGAAAACGATCCATTTTCAAAAGCGGGGCTGTTTGCCAAGGTAACCATTCGCCAGTGGAACTGGGTGTTTGGCAATCCGGAGGCCAAGTGAGCCATGGCATTCTGGCTGTTCAAATCCGAGCCATTCAAATGGTCATTCGAACACCAGAAGCAAGTTGGTGACGCTGGTCAGCAATGGGACGGTGTGCGAAATTATCAGGCACGCAATTTCATGCGGGAAATGAAGCCGGGAGAACGCGGCTTCTTTTACCATTCCAACGAAGGCAAGGAGGTGGTCGGCATTGTCGAGGTGACCGCCACTGCCCACCACGACACAACGTCGGATGATCCCCGTTGGGAGTGCGTTGATGTGAAGGCCGTTATGGATATGCCCATGCCGGTGACGCTTGAGGCCATCAAGGCGGAGCCGCGATTGAGCGAGATGGTTCTTGTTACAAATTCGCGGCTTTCAGTCCAGCCAGTGCAAATGAGCGAATTCAAGCTCATATGCGAAATGGGTGGGCTGGACCCGAAGAAGGCGATGGGCTGACAGAACCCAAGAAAAAGCGGCTTCGACCATTCAGATCGAAACCGCTTTTCATCTATTCTCTTACATCATCTATTCTGTCACAGGACACCAAACGCCCAAAGCAATAGAATAATTGGAATTGGTATACCAATCAGCCACAACAAGCCGCCTTTGAACATTACGCTCTCCTAAACTGTTTCATCAACCAAACGGCGACCTGCGACAAAGGTTCCATATTTTTCCGGACTTTTCCGCTTTGGCCAAACATCTTTCACCACAATTGGCAGCAGAATTTGTTCTTGCCAACACAGCGCCAATCGCGCCGCCACATGTGCCGGAACTTCAACTGTACCTTGCGGATGAAGCGCATGATTTATGGCTGAAAACCGAAGATGAACTGGCCGAAATTGGCCTGCCACCCCCATTCTGGGCGTTTGCGTGGGCGGGTGGTCAGGTTCTGGCCCGCTTCATTCTGGACCATCCGGAACATGTGCAAGGCAGGCATGTGGTCGACTTTGCCTCCGGCTCCGGCATTGTTGCCATTGCCGCGGCAAAAGCCGGGGCCAGACATGTGACAGCCTGCGATGTTGACCCGTTCTGCAGGGCGGCAATTGATTTGAATGCGGCGCTGAACAATGTCGAAATTGCTTTTGAACATCACGATATGATTGGCCGAAAATTCACTGCCGATTGTCTGCTGGCGGGTGATGTTTTTTACGACCGCGAATTTGCAGCGCGTCTGGTGCCCTGGTTCAACAGCCTGACGCGGGACGGCGTGGACATCTGGATCGGCGATCCGGGGCGAGCCTATCTGCCGCGTGAGCGCATGCAGCTTTGCGCAACCAGCGAAGTGGCGGTTACCCGGGCACTTGAAGATGCGGAGGTCAAGCGTTCATCTGTCTGGCGATACACGTCTACCGTGTAACGACCAGTCTGGCTCCTCGCCGCAAAAACGGGGCAAGCCGCACCATATCCTGCGGATACAAGGCAACGCAGCCTTGTGTTGGCGGAAATTGCGGACGGGCAATATGCAGAAATATCGCGCTGCCTTTGCCCCGGCGGCGGCTGGACAGGTTGTAATCCAGCACCACGGCAAAATCATAAAGCCGGTCGCTGCGTTGCAGCGTTTCCGCACTGGCGGGAAAAGGCAAATGCACGGGTCGATTATAGGCCGGGTGCTCCGGCGCGTCACACCACCCATCCGTTGGACGGGCCCAACGCTGGGGCAAACCAGTGCGCAACGCAGTCAGCCGGCCCTTGCGGCGAAATGCCGATAGAAGTGGCATGGAGCCGACCGGCGTCGCGCCATCTCCTTCGCGTTTGAAAATGCTGGTACCGCCTTTGCCAATAGCGCAACGCAAACGCAAAGCGCCAGCGGCCACAATCCCCTCATATGGTCGGCTGGGGTGTCGCCGCACCCGAATAATTGGCCTGTTCAAGCGTTTTTGCATTGCAAATTCTGGAAAAATGGCAAGGTTGAACCCAAATTGATTGAAATGGCCAATACACAGGCCACTTATTATGCATACTGACCTTACCTGCGGCTAAAACCCAAGTGGATTCATGAACGCTCGAAGCATATTAATTGTCGATGATGATGATGACTTGAGACAGACTCTCGCTGAGCAGCTTTCGCTGTATGAAGAGTTTTCAGTACTCGAAGAACCAACTGCGACAAAAGGCATTGCTACGGCAAGAGCCGGACTTATTGATCTGGTTGTAATGGATGTCGGCCTGCCCGACATGGACGGGCGAGAAGCCGTTAAACTGCTTCGCAAGTCCGGATTTAAAGCTCCCATTATTATTTTGACGGCTCAGGATGCGGATTCTGACACGATTCTTGGTCTGGAAGCCGGCGCGAATGATTATGTGACCAAGCCTTTCCGTTTTGCAGTGCTGTTGGCGCGCATTCGCGCCCAGTTGCGCCAGCATGAGCAGAGCGAGGATGCCACATTTCAGGTCGGCCCCTACGTCTTCAAGCCAAGCCAGAAAATTCTGCTGGACGACAAGGGAAGCAAAATTCGCCTGACCGAAAAAGAGACGGCGATCATCCGCTATCTCTACCGTGCAGATCGGCGCGTTGTAACGCGTGACGTGCTGCTGGAAGAGGTGTGGGGCTACAATTCCGGTGTGACCACCCACACTTTGGAAACACATGTCTATCGGCTTCGCCAGAAAATTGAGCCGGAGCCTTCCGCTGCAAGGCTGATCGTTACCGAAGCGGGCGGCTATAAATTAATGCCGTAAGGGCATTATATCGAAACTTGTTGACGGTTTGGCAGTAGATGGGCTGTAGGGTTTCACATCAGCATATGTGAAACTCAACGGAGACTGACCCACGCCCATGGGACTGGAAAGCGACATAGCCCTGCTCGGGACCGTACCGCTGTTTGCGAACATGACCCGCGACCAGTTGCGGCTTCTGGCGTTTGGTGCGGAGCATCGCTGGCTGACCCCGGGTGAAATTCTGTTTCGCGAAGATTCCCGCGCAGATGCCGGCTTTGTTGTGGTTTCCGGTTTCATTGAGCTGCATCGCGGGCGGGATGAAAAAGCGCCTGAAGCCCGCCTGGGCCCGGGAGCAATACTGGGCGAGCTTTCACTGATTGCGGAAACCCGCCGTCTTTCAACGGCTGTCTCTACGCAGGACAGCGAAGTCATCCGCATCGGGCGGCAATTGTTCCGTCGCATTCTGGAAGAATATCCCGAGATTGCTGCACTGATTCACAGCCAGATATCGGATGAGCTTTCGCAATTGACCGCACGGATTGATAAAGCCGCACGTTATTTCGACGATTAGAGCTTTTCTCGCTCAACCGGTCAGAGCGCCAGACGCGCGATGATCGGCACATGGTCCGACGGGCGCTCCCAGCCACGTGCGTCTTTAAGGATCGAAACTTCTGCCAGTGCGGGGGCGATATCCGGCGAGGACCAGATATGGTCCAGCCTGCGGCCGCGGTTTGCCGCAAGCCAGTCTTTTGCGCGATAGCTCCACCACGTATAGACTTTTTCCGGCTGCGGAATGGCCTGGCGAACGAGATCCTGCCATCCACCCTCTGCAATGATGCGCAGCAGGCCTTCCGTCTCAACCGGGGTGTGCGACACAATTTTCAACAATTGCTTGTGTGACCAGACATCATGCTCAAAAGGCGCGATGTTGAGGTCACCGACCAGAATTGATGATGCTCCCGCTTCCCCGGACGCGCGCATTGCGCGCATTTCCTCGATGAAGTCCAGCTTGTGGCGAAACTTGACATTGATGGCCGGGTCCGGCTCGTCACCGCCAGCGGGCACATAAAGATTGTGCACGCGAATGCGCCGGTCACCCATCTGCACCTTTACCGAAAGGTGGCGGGCATCGCCAACAGCGCAGAAATCCTGCTTGACGACATCTTCAAACGGCAGCCGGGAAAGCGTGGCCACGCCGTGATAGCCCTTTTGACCGTTCAGCGCGATGTGGGGGTAGCCCAGTTCCTCAAACGCCGACAGCGGAAACAGGTCGTTGGGGCATTTGGTTTCCTGCAGGCACAAAACATCCGGTTGCTGTTCGGCTATCAGCCTTTCGACAAGAGGCAAACGCAATCTGACGGAATTGATGTTCCAGGTGGCAATTTTGAAGGTCAATTGTGCACGCAAATCCGGGTTTGATGTTGCTGGAGCATTTCCCGTTGAAGAGGAATCGGTTGAACAACGGGATAATGCAGCAAAGCAAGGTTTCGCAGACCTTATGTCGCACGGAGCTGCCGCCAGCAAGTTGCCTTTGCAATATCGTAGATTGTCGCATTTCCCAAATCTCCAAAACCTGCTCTACCTTATCGGGCTGTTTCCTCAGCCACATTGCAGGGAGATGAAATGTTCAGCGATTTCACGACGCAGAGACTTACGGGCAAGGGTGCTGAAATTCATGTTCGCACCTTCGGCGAAGGCCCGCCTTTGCTGCTCTTGCACGGCTATCCGCAAACCGGGGCCATGTGGGCCGGCATAGCGCCGCAACTGGCCAAGCATTTCAGCGTCGTCATTCCGGATTTGCGCGGCTATGGCAGATCATCCACACCTGACAGCAGCGGCGGCGCCGGCTACACCAAACGCGCCATGGCAGCAGACATGCTGGCAGTCATGGAGGCTTTGGGCCACAAGCAATATGCCGTTGCGGGACACGATCGCGGCGCCCGTGTCGCGTACCGAATGGCGATAGACGCTCCCAAATCCGTAACGCGCCTGGCAGTTCTGGACATTTTGCCAACTGTCGAGATGTGGGAACGCATGGACGCCGCCGAAGCCATGAAAACCTATCACTGGATGTTTCTGGCCCAGCCCAATCCAATGCCTGAACGGCTGATTGCCAGTGATCCGGTGTTTTATCTGGATCACACCATAACCAGCTGGACCAAAGCAAAGTCCCTTGCGCCTTTCGCTCCGGAAGCGCTGGACGAATATCGTCGCAGCTTTTCCCAGATCGAAACAATTCATGCCGCATGCGAGGACTACCGCGCCGGTGCGACGCTGGATCGGGCGATGGATGAAAAGGATCGGGCAGCGGGTAAAAAGGTCCGCGCGCCGACTTTGGTCTTGTGGGGAGACGTCGCTGTTCCCTCCACCTCGGATGTCATGGAGGTGTGGCAGCGGTGGTGTGAGGATATCACCGGAAAAGCACTCGATTCCGGTCACTTCCTGGTGGAGGAAGCGCCGGACGCTGTGCTTGCGGAGTTTCTGGGCTTTTTTCTTGCTTCAGGCAAACACACGGCCTGAAAATCAGCCTCGGGTCTGACCCTGAGCAATTGAATTGTACGGAATGGTGAAGACAGAAGGGTCAATCTTGACGCCCTGTTGCACGTCATAAATCATGACCGTTGTGTCTTTGCCCTGCGCATCGCGGATTGTCCACTGCCGCAGTTCGTAGCTGTTGGGATCAAACATCATGGTAATGCGGGAATTGCCGAAAATCGATTTGTCGCCCATGACAATCGTTGTCAAATCCGGTGCTTCCTGCACGCTCTGAATATTGGCAGACGACAGGTCGATCCGCCGATCCAGAAGCAGTTTCATTGGCGTTCTGGACAGGGGATACAAATCCCAGGTGTTCAATTTTCGATTGTTGATTGCAACCTGGCGACCATCGGCGATCACCCGAACGGGAGTACCGGCATAATCAAAGCGGATGCGGCCCGGCCGCTCAATGTAAAATTTGCCCTCTGTCTGATTGCCTGCGGCATCAAACTGCACAAAACTGCCGGCCATGGATTGAACGGACGAAAAATGGTCCGCAACGCGCTGTGCCACCGCAGTGGCCTGGGCATTGGCTGGCGCAGCCAGCGGCAGCGCCATTAGAGCGGTCAGCAGAACGGCGCGGCCCAATTTAACAGCACGGCGAAACGGCATGGCTTTCAATTCCTGTTTCATCACTCTGTATATGATACCGAGTGTCCAAGGCGGCAATAGGGCCGGAAAGCGGCCCCAGAGCGTTTCATGTGATCGTTCGATCCTCGGTATCGCCTGACCTTTTTGGTTCGTCGCATTGACCTGCAGACGCAACGCAGATGTTCCAACGAGAAACGGTCTGCCAATGCATGGTCTATCAGCCCAAAGGCTCAGGCATTGTCTGTCGGCACCAGGATTTCACGTTTACCAGCATGGTTGGCAGCCCCCACGATACCTTCCTGCTCCATCCGCTCAATGATGGATGCAGCCCGGTTGTAGCCAATCTGCAAGCGACGTTGCACATAGGAGGTGGACGCCTTGCCATCGCGCAGCACAATGGCCACCGCCTGATCGTAAAGATCGGCCGATTCATCCAGTCCGCCGCCACCCGCGCTGGCAGGACCGGCGCTTTCCTCGTCATCTTCTTCAAGAATGGAGTCGAGATAGTCCGGCACGCCCTGTGATTTCAGATGCGAGACAATCGCCTCCACCTCGGCATCGCCGACAAACGGTCCGTGCACGCGCTGTATGCGGCCACCACCAGCCATGTACAGCATATCACCCATACCAAGCAGCTGCTCTGCGCCCTGCTCCTGCAAAATTGTGCGGCTGTCGATTTTCGAGGTCACCTGGAAGGAGATCCGGGTCGGGAAATTGGCCTTGATCGTTCCGGTGATCACATCAACTGAAGGACGCTGGGTGGCCATGATAACGTGGATGCCGGCGGCACGGGCCATTTGTGCCAGTCGCTGCACAGTGCCTTCAATTTCCTTGCCGGCCACCATCATCAGGTCGGCCATTTCGTCGATGATGACCACAATGTATGGCAAAGGCTGCAGGTCGAATTCTTCCGATTCAAAGATCGGCTCCCCGGTTTCCCGGTCAAAACCGGTCTGCACGGTGCGGGATATGCTTTCGCCTTTTTCAATTGCCTGTGCAACGCGCGTGTTGAAACCATCAATGTTGCGAACGCCGACCTTTGACATCTTGCGATATCGGTCTTCCATTTCGCGCACAGTCCATTTCAGTGCCACCACCGCTTTTTTCGGATCTGTCACCACTGGCGACAGCAGATGCGGAATCCCGTCATAGATCGAGAGTTCCAGCATTTTCGGATCGATCATGATCATGCGGCACTCTGCCGGGCTCAGACGATAAAGCAATGAAAGGATCATGGTGTTGATCGAAACTGACTTGCCAGAACCGGTGGTGCCGGCAACCAGCAGATGCGGCATCTTGGCCAGATCCGCAATCACCGGCTCTCCGCCAATGGTCTTGCCCAGCGTCAGCGGCAGCTTGCCCTTGTTCTGCTGAAAACTGTCTGCGGCCAGCATTTCCCGCAGGTAAACCGTTTCGCGGCGGGCATTTGGCAGCTCTATGCCAATGGCGTTCTTGCCGGGAATAACTGCCACACGCGCTGCAATGGCGCTCATTGACCGGGCAATATCATCCGCAAGACCAATCACGCGGGAGGATTTGATGCCCGGCGCCGGTTCCAATTCGTACAGCGTAACCACGGGCCCGGGGCGAACCTCGATAATTTCACCCTTGACGCCAAAATCATCCAGAACACCCTCCAGCAGACGGGCGTTTTCCTGCAACATTTCAGGCGACAGAGTTTCGTCCCGTGTGCGGGCCTTGGGTGGGGTCAGAAGGCCAATGGAGGGCAGCTCGAAAAATTCAGGCTGGTAGGCATGCGATGGCTGGCCCTGATAAACCCTTTCCGGGCGAGTCGCACGCACGGGTGCCTGCTGCTGCGCCGCTGGAACAACCCGCACCGGGGCTTCCATGGCGGGCATGGTAACTGGTGGGAACACCGGTTCGGAACGGTTTGGCTGGTTGGCCGGCTCCGGCAGCGACTGGCGCCCGCGTCCCAAGCCGGGAAACGCAACCACATTGGCCGGTATCAGGTCCCGCCAACCGCCGGTTTTTTCACGGCCAGGCGCGACCGGCGACACTCGTTCCTCCTCACGCGCCATTTGCGGTGCAGGTGTGTCCACAAAGAAAGGTGCCTCGTCCTCCGGGTCGTAATCGCTGTGGGCCTCTGGCAGATCATCGGCCTCCAACTGGCCAAACATCGCCTCATGCGCATCGTCGTTTTCGCGCTCGTCCAGCTCGAACGCTTCTTCCAGCGCCTGCGACAATTCGGGTTCATCCACCTCGCCCCGGCGCTTGCCAAGGCGGGTGCTGGCGTAAGATCCGTTCCAGTCGCTGCGTCCCTGACGCACAGTGGCGCGGCTGGTATCTACCATGCGGCGCGGGGGCTCCATTACCGGCATTTCAACCGCGGGCTCAGCATAGGCCTGCGCCCGGTCGGCGGGCTCTACCTGCGGCGCATAATGCGCAGCTGGCGCAGCGGCACGGGCGCTTGCCGGTGCCGGCTCATAACCAAATTCGTCATATTCGGGCATATCGAATGGCGGGAAATCCGGCGATCCACCATCAAACGGGCGCGGGTCCACCACCCGGATTTCTCTTTGCGGCGCTGCGCGCGGCGCCATTGGCACCGGCTCCTGCCAGTTGCCTTGTGTTACAGGCTCGCGCCGCACCACATTATTGGCTGCCCTGGGCTGAGGGCGACGCAGGTTGGAGCGAACCGAATACAACAGATGCCCGACCGCACCTGCCACGAGCTGCCACCGGCCCACCCGCTCCTCGTCTTCATCAACCATGGTCTGCCGGGACTGTGCGCTGCGCATGGCGGCGGGTTCGACGCCTTTGCGCCCTGCCCCTCGTTCGCCAGTCGTTTCCCGACCGACAAGGCCCGTGCCCTGCAAAAACATCCAGCCGGCGGGCACCATCAGCACGACACCCAGAATGCCGCCTGCCAGGCCAGAGGGATAAGCACCCGTTACCAGCGCAGGAAATTTCAGAACAACATCACCGGCAACGCCGCCCAGTCCGATTGGCAGCGGCCACATTGCTGGCGTACCGAAGCACCCTAGCGCAGTCGCCGCCAGGACCATGCCGCCAATGGCAAACCAGCCTCGGCGACCCAACGCGCTGAGGCGCCGTCCAGAAAGCAGCATTCCGCCCCAGACGAATGGCAAAACCACCGCCAGCACAGAAGCAAGTCCGAAGATCTGCATCAGAAGGTCGGCAACAATGGCTCCGGAAGCGCCAGCCATATTGGTGACGTCGTTGCTGTTGGACTGGCTGAAGGAAGGGTCTGCCACATTCCACGTGGCCAAAGCCGCCGCCAGATAGACGGCCAGGCCCAGAAGGGCCACTCCTCCCGCCAACATGGTCCCGCTCCGTTGCCGGACCTGATCCTGCTTTTCCAACTCAATCGATGCCATTGCCATCCGCGCTTTGCCCTGGTGCCTGCCGGTGCCATGCCGACCAGCGTTCAACAAAACCTGAAATATTGCCAATGAGGCAATGATTTCAGAATGATGCTGTTCCGGCCAACGGCCTGGAACCTCCAATGGCTAGCACAGTTACCACAGGCAGGTTAAAGCCTCTTTAACCTTGAAATTTGATTTGCATTTTCATTCCAGGAGACAGGCGAAGATGGATATTCGGCACGAGGCAGCAGGCAATGGCGGGCGCTTTTTAACTGGAACCGGCGCAGCAGAGGCTGAGTTGAGCTATGCTTCCGGCACCACCCCCGGAACGGTTGTGTTTAACCACACCTTCGTACCGCCAGCTTTGCGCGGACAGGGCGTGGCGGAAAAGCTGCTGGAAGCTGCTGTGGCCCATGCTCGGGACCATGGCTGGAAAATTTATCCGACCTGCTCTTATGTTCAGGTGCAATTTGCGCGGCATCCGGAAAAATACGCCAACATCGCCACTGCCGCTGCGTGATGTGAAAACGCCCGCCGGATGTCCGGCGGGCGTTTTCTGATCATTATGGGTTTGGCTTAGTAGTGATAAGCCGATTCACCATGCGAGGTGATGTCCAGCCCTTCACGCTCTGCTTCCACGGTTGGACGCAAGCCGATGACCAGATCCACCACCTTGTACAGAATGGCCGAAACCACACCGCAATAGACGATGGTGATCAGCACGGCGACGATCTGCGAATAGACCTGCGCGCCCATCGTTACGCCCTCTTCAAGACCAATGCCGCCCAGCGAGGAGGAAACGAAAATGCCGGTGCCGATCGCGCCGACAATACCGCCAATGCCGTGAATGCCAAAGACATCCAGACTGTCATCATAACCCAGCGCAGGCTTGACCACTGCAACGAAGAAGTAGCAGGCGGCAGAAGCCAGAGCACCAAGGAAGATACCGCCGATTGGCCCTATCAATCCGGCAGCGGGTGTTACAGCCACAAGGCCGGCAATGATGCCGGACACTGCGCCCAGCATGGAAGCTTTGCCGCGTGACAGAGCTTCAATGACAATCCACGCAACCGTCGCACCGGCTGTTGCCGTAAAGGTGTTGATCATTGCCAGCGCCGCGCCGCCTGTTGCCTCCAGGTTGGAACCGGCATTGAAGCCGAACCAGCCAACCCACAGAATGCAGGCGCCAACCATGGTCAGGGTCATGGAGTGCGGAGCCATCATCTCTTTGCCAAGGCCTGTGCGCTTGCCAATAATCAACGAGCCAACCAGAGCGGCAATGCCCGCATTGATGTGAACCACCGTACCACCAGCAAAGTCGAGTGCAGCGACGCCGCCCGCGTGCATGCCGTTGAAGATAAGGCCGTTGCTGTCCCAGACCATGTGCGCGATCGGGAAGTAAACCAGCGTGACCCAGAGGATCATGAACAACACAACCGCGCTGAATTTGATGCGTTCGGCAAATGCCCCCACGATAAGCGCTGGCGTAATGCAGGCGAATGTCATCTGAAACGCCATGAACAGATATTCCGGCAGCACCACACCATCGGTGAACGTGCCAACGGTCGAATCGGCGTTGATACCCGCCAGAAACACCTTGCCGAAGCCGCCCCAATACGGGCTTTCAGAGCCGCCAAAGGCCAGTGAATAACCGTAAAGAACATAGATGATCATGACGATGGAGGTGATGCTGACGCACTGCATCAGCACGGACAACATGTTCTTGGCGCGCACCAGCCCGCCGTAGAACAGGCCCAGCCCCGGCAGAATCATGAACAGCACCAGAACCGTGGAGGTGAGCATCCAGGCGACATCGCCCTTGTCCACCACTTCGCCAACAACTTCCTGCGGTGCCGGGCCAATGCCAAGATCCTGCGCAAAGGCAAGACTTGTGGCCATTGCGCCCAGAACGCCGCCAGCGATAACAGATTTGAACAACTTCATTTTTGAAAATCCCCTCACAGCGCACTCACGTCGGTTTCGCCGGTGCGGATGCGAACCGCCTGCTCAATACCGAAGACGAAAATCTTGCCGTCGCCGATCTGTCCGGTTCTGGCTGCGGATGCGATGGCGTTGACCGCTTCATCGACCAGATCCGACGGAACGCCGATCTCGATTTTCAGCTTGGGCAGAAAGCTGACGGCATATTCAGTGCCGCGATAAATTTCGGTATGTCCTTTTTGCCGCCCATAGCCTTTGACCTCGGTAACGGTCAGACCCTGAATGCCAACGGCTGTCAGTGCCTCCCGGACCTCGTCAAGCTTGAATGGCTTGATGATCGCCATCACGATTTTCATGTTCACCTCGATATATCTGGCCAAGGCACTCTGCTTGTGCAGACAGCCTTGCCGATTGCGCACCGTCTTCCGACGTTAAGAGATGAAGCAAGTTTCGTGCCAATTGCGCATTGGTGCGGTGAAAGCCTTATTTTCCGGCATTTTCATCCCGGTTGATGAGCTGCCGGGAAAATTCGAAAGTGATTACATGCTAGGCAATGCATAAAATATAAGCAGTGTGCATGAATTTTATACGTCAGGTTGCGACTTTTGCCGAAGACGTATCAATCCTTCCTGTGCAACCGAAGCAACCAGAGTGCCGTCTGCCGAGAACAGGGAACCGCGTGTCAGACCGCGACCGCCTGAGGAAGATGGCGAATCCTGCGTGTAGAGCAGCCACTCGCTGACCCTGAAAGGCCGGTGAAACCACATTGCGTGATCCAGACTTGCGGCTTGCACACGCCGGTCAAAAATAGACATGCCATGGGCAAACAGGGACGTGTCCAGCAAGGTCATATCCGACAGATAGGCCAGCACTGCGGCGTTGAGCTTCGGATCATCACCAATATCGCTCAGGCACCGCACCCAGACATTCTGCGCGGGCGGCAATTTATCCCCGGTCAGGTAATGCTCAAAGGAAACCGGGCGAAACTCAATCGGGCGCGGTCGCATCCAGTAGTGCCGCACGGCATCCGGCGCACTTTCCAGAATCCGCGTTGTCAGCTCTTCCTGGCCAATAATGTCATCCGGCCCTGGCACCTTCGGCATGGTCGCCTGATGTTCCAGACCCTTTTCCGGCCGCTGAAATGACGCGGAAAGGGTGAAAATAGCCTCGCCGTGTTGAATGCCAGTCACGACCCGGGTGGTGAAACTGCCCCCATCCCGCAGCCGTGCAACTTCATAAACAATCGGTATTGTTGGGTCCCCCGGGCGAATAAAATAGCCATGCAGCGAATGAACATGGCGGTCCTGAGCAACCGTATTTTGTGCCGCTACCAGCGCCTGCGCCACAACCTGACCACCAAACACCCGTTGCCATCCGTTGTCAGGGCTGGTTCCGCGAAAGAGATTTTCCTCCAGCTTTTCCAGCTCAAGCGTATCCAGCAGGGTGCGCACATTTTCATGCATGGTCAGTTCCTGTTCAAGCGCGATGCGATGCTTTAGAGCAATTCCCGTTGATGCGGAATTGTTTCCACCGCAGGACAATGCGACAAGGCAAAGAGTGAGAATGTTACAGGTGATCGAATTATCACATGAAACGTTCTAAACCAGCACACAACTGGAAGAGCAAAGTGAATCGCCAATGGATGCGCCCGTAAATTTCGACATTGTTATTGCCGGTGGCAATTATGTTGGTCTTTCCACCGCCGTTGCCATACGCCAGTTTGCCCCCGGCCTTTCGATTCTGCTGGTTGACATGGCGCCGGAAGCCGCCTGGACAAAAGACAACCGGGCCTCCGCTGTGGCTGCCGCTGCCAGCCGCATGCTTGAGCAACTGGGTGTCTGGCAAGAGGTCTTACCGAGCGCCCAACCCATCAATGAAATGATTGTGACAGATTCCCGGTTGGCAGACCCTGTGCGTCCGGTGTTTCTGACATTTGATGGCGAAGTGCGTCCTGGCGAACCCTTTGCCCACATGGTGCCGAATATTGCGATGACCGCCCCCTTGCGCGAAAAAGCGCGCGCTCTTGGCGTGGATGTGCGTTTCGGTGTTGCCGTATCCTCCTTGCAGGAAGAGCCCGCAGCCATGCGTGTCCGGCTGTCCTCCGGTGAGGAGGTTCGCGCCCGCCTGGTCGTAGCTGCCGATGGCGTCAATTCCAAACTGCGTGACATGATTGGCATCAAAACCGTCTACAGCGATTATGGGCAATCCGGCATTGTGGTAACGGTGGCGCATGAACGGCCGCATGAAGGGCGTGCCGAGGAGCATTTCCTGCCTGCCGGGCCGTTCGCCATACTGCCTTTGCAGAACAACCGCTCTTCACTGGTCTGGACTGAAAGCACGCGTGAGGCCGAGCGTCTGGTTGCTGCCGACGCCATGGTGTTCGAGCTGGAACTGGAACGCCGCTTTGGCTTCAAGCTCGGCGCACTGACCGTGGAGGGAAAGCCAAGAGCCTTTCCGCTGGGGCTGCGGCTGGCGCGCGATTTTGTTCGCCCGCGCTTTGCGCTGGTGGGAGATTCTGCCCATGGCATGCACCCGATTGCCGGACAGGGTTTGAATTATGGCTTCAAGGATGTAGCGGCCCTTGCGCAAACCATCGTGGAAGCGGCCCGCATTGGCCGGGATATTGGCGCCATAGACGTGCTGGAAAGCTACCAGCAATGGCGGCGGTTCGACACGGTAAAAATGGGCGCCACGACCGATATTCTGAACCGGCTGTTTTCCAACGACAATGCCGTTCTGCGACGGTTGCGTGATTTTGGCCTGAGTCTGGTGGACCGTACACCCCTGGCCAAATCCTACTTTATTGGCGCAGCCGCCGGACTGTCGGAAACGTCCGGCCCGCGCCTGCTGCGCGGCGAGGCACTTTAGATATTGCAGTGTTTCCGATGATTTTCCGATCGCTCGAAACCCTCTAACTATTTGTTTTGTCGCACTGTCTTGGCGGCAAGCGAATCCCTTTTCGGCGCAAATCGCTTTGCCCGGAAAACGGGTTTGGAACCAGAATCGCGGCAGATGCAGTTCTGAAGGAAAATCATCCGCTTGCATCGGTGCGATTGGAATGGGCATCGCCGCGAAAGCTCCGACAATAGCTTATTAGAATGGGAACAAGGCAGCCGGCACAACAGCCTCTGCCACCTGTTGAATTGGATGCTGCGCCGAGCGGCTGAAAACAAAGGTTCCCAAATGGCCAAAGCTGCCGCTGCGGACAAATACAAGGGCATTCAGTTGCCAGCCGTTGTTTCCGCCAATCATCTGCTGTCTGGCGATGTGGTTTTTCTGACAAAGAGTGGCTGGAGCCCCGACCCTGCACAGGCGCAGGTTGCCACTGATCTTGAAGCTGCCGAAGCACTGGACGCGCGGGGGCATGAAGCCCTGAGGGCCAATCTAGTGGTCGAGCCTTATCTGGTGGCTGTGCGCGTGGAGCCTGATGGCTATCCGCAGGCGACGCATTTCCGCGAGGCCATTCGCCAAAAAGGCCCTTCCACCCATCCGGACCTTGGCAAACAGGCAGAATTTCGCGCGCACGGGAAAGACAGCAATGTATCGGTATGATGAATTTGACGAACAGTTCGTCCGCGATCGGGTTGCAGAGTTCAGCGAGCAGATTGCACGCCGGATTGACGGATCACTGACCGAAGAAGAGTTTCGCCCGCTTCGGCTGAAAAACGGCCTCTATCTGCAATTGCATGCTTACATGCTGCGGGTCGCCGTGCCTTATGGCACCTTGCATGCCCGGCAACTTCGGCAACTGGGCCACATTGCCGCGACCTACGACAAGGGCTATGCGCATTTTACCACGCGGCAGAACCTGCAGTTCAACTGGCCCAAGCTCAGCGATGTATCGGCCATTCTGCAGCTTCTGGCAGATGTGGAAATGCACTGCATCCAGACGAGCGGCAACTGCATTCGCAACGTCACATCTGATCAGTTTGCCGGTGTTGCGGCGGATGAAATGGAAGATCCGCGCCCGACCGCAGAACTCATCCGCCAATGGTCCAGCCTTCACCCGGAATTTGCCTGGTTGCCACGCAAGTTCAAGGTCGCCGTCACCGGGGCAGAGCATGATCGCGCCGCCATCAAGGTGCATGACCTTGGTATTCGCATGCTGCGGCATCCGCAAACCGGCGAACCGGGTTATGAAATCGTGGTCGGTGGTGGCCTTGGCCGCACGCCCATGATTGGCAAGGTGGTGCGCGATTTCCTGCCCAAGGCCGAATTGCTGGCCTATCTGGAAGCAGTGATGCGCGTTTACAATGCCGAGGGGCGGCGCGACAACAAATATAAGGCACGAGTGAAAATTCTGGTGCACGAAATCGGCACGGAAGAGTTTACCCGGCGGGTTGAAGAGGAATATGCGGCGCTGAACGGCCCGGCGATCAACGCGCCGGAAGAAGAAGTGCAGCGGATCAACGCCTATTTTGCACCGCCGGCCTATGAAACTTTGCCGGCCAAGTCCGAGCGATTGCAGGCGGCGCGCGAAGCCAACCCGGAACTGCATCATTTTGTCGAGCAGAACGGGTTTGCTCACCGGCAGCCCGGCTATCTCATCCTGACGGTTTCGCTGAAGCCGGTTGGCGGCATTCCGGGCGATATGACAGCCGAGCAGATGCTGGCTTTTGCTGACATTGCCGAGCGCTACTCCATGGGTGAATTGCGCGTCAGCCATTCACAAAACCTTGTGCTGCCGAACGTGCGGCAGGATGATGTGCCGGAATTGTTTGCTGAGTTGGCACAGGCAGGGCTGGCCACTGCCAATGCCGGTCTGGTGTCTGACATCATTGCCTGCCCCGGGCTGGATTACTGCGCGTTGGCAACGGCCCGCTCCATCCCCATAGCGCAGGAAATTGCCAATACGTTTGCAGACATGCAGCGCCAGCGGGACATCGGGCCATTGCAGGTGAAGATTTCAGGCTGCATCAACGCCTGTGGCCACCACCATGTCGGGCATATAGGAATTCTCGGCCTCGAAAAATCCGGCAAGGAAAATTACCAGATCACGCTGGGCGGCGATGCAACCGAGAATGCGGCGTTGGGCGAAAGGCTCGGCCCTGGCATTGATGGCGACCAGGTTCCCGGCGCCATTGAGGCCATCGTGGATACGTATTTCGCATTTCGGCAGGACGGCGAAGAGTTCATTGAAACTGTGCGCAGGACCGGGCTGGAGCCGTTCAAATCACGATTCCAGTCCTATATTGCCGAGCAGAATGTGGAAGAAGTTGCATGAGCACTCTACTCAACATCGATGGAGAGCAGCAGGATCCCTACACTTTTGTGGAAGAAGCCGAACAGCTGAGCCAGACACCCGGCTGGTTGCTGGTTCCGTTGGCCCTGGCAGAACCATTGCTGGCACAGGGACGCAATGACGCCTTTGGTATCGTGGTCAACAACCACACCTCTATTGAGGCAATTGAACCACTGATAGAACGCGCAAGCCTGATTGCCGTTGAGTTTCCCGCTTTCACCGATGGGCGCGGCCTTTCACTGGCCGTGCGTTTGCGGCGAGCAGGCTTCACCGGCACATTGCGGGCGCGCGGGCCGGTGATCGCAGACCAGTTTCGCGAAATACTTGCCTGTGGGTTTGACGAAGTGGAAATTCCGCAAACGGTGGCGGAACGCCAGCCGTTTGACCAGTGGAAGCAGGCAGAGACCATTATCTCGCTGCATTACCAGACCAGCCACGGCGCTGAAAACAGCATTCTGCAAAAGCGATTGGCCGCCCGCAGAAAGGCCCGGCCATGAGCGCGGAGCTGCACACGCTGGCGGGCCGCCTGAATTCGAGTTTTCCGGATCTGTCGCCCTTGCAACGTTTGCAGCTGCTTGTGGCCAACGTGCCGGGAAAGCTTGTCTTCACCACCAGTCTGGGCCTTGAGGACCAGATGCTGACGCATCTGATCTTTGGCAATGCGCTGCCAATTGACGTTGTGACACTGGATACAGGCAGGCTGTTTCCTGAAACCTACAGCCTGTGGCAGGAAACCGAGGCGCATTACGGCCGGCGCATCAAAGCCAAATACCCGCAAGCCGATGCGCTTGAGGCACTGGTCGACGATCAGGGAATTGATGGATTCTACTTCGGTGCAGATATGCGCAAAGCCTGTTGCCATGTGCGCAAGGTAGAGCCTTTGGAGCGCGCTTTGCACGGAGCAGGCGGATGGCTGACAGGGTTGCGCCGCGACCAGTCTGCCAACCGCGAGTCGCTGGAATTTGTTGTGCATGATGAGCGGCGAGCACTGATCAAGGCCAACCCGCTGTTTGACTGGTCCCGCGCGGACATTGCCGCCTTTGCCAGCGCCAACAACGTGCCTGTCAATGCATTGCACGATCGGGGCTTTCTTTCCATCGGCTGTGCGCCCTGCACAAGAGCCCTGCGCCCCGGCGAGCCGGAACGCGCTGGCCGCTGGTGGTGGGAGGATGAAACCCGCAAGGAATGCGGATTGCATGTCGATGACGCCACCGCCGCCTCTGCCAACGCCCGCACAACAACAATCTCAGAACGCACGTGAAGGGTGGCTATGACACCGACAACGCATCTTCAACGCCTTGAGGCGGAAGCCATTTTCATTATCCGCGAAACGGTCGCTACAGCAGAAAACCCGGTTATGCTGTATTCAATCGGCAAGGATTCAGCAGTCATGCTGCACCTTGCCCTGAAAGCATTTGCGCCCGGCCCCCTGCCCTTTCCGTTGCTGCATGTTGATACAACATGGAAATTTCGCGAAATGACCGAGTTTCGTGACCAGCGGGCTCGGGAACTGGGCCTGAACCTGATCGTGCATATCAATGAAGACGGCGTGAAGGCCGGAATCTCGCCATTCACCCATGGCTCGCGCGTTCACACCGACATCATGAAAACCGAGGGTCTGAAACAGGCACTGGCTATCCACCGGTTTGATGCGGCGTTCGGCGGCGCAAGGCGGGATGAGGAAAAAAGCCGCGCCAAGGAGCGGGTGTTTTCCCTGCGCTCGGCAGCACATCGCTGGGATGCAAAGAACCAGCGGCCGGAACCATGGCGGCTGTTCAACACGCGCAAAAAGCAGGGCGAGAGTTTTCGCGTTTTCCCCTTGTCCAATTGGACGGAAGCTGACGTCTGGGACTATATCGCCCTGGAAAATATCCCGGTTGTTCCGCTGTATTTTGCGCAGAAGCGACCCATTGTCCGGCGCGATGGCGCATTGATCATGCGGGATGATGACCGCATGGAACTGGCACCGGGTGAAGTGGTGGAAAACATGATGGTGCGCTTTCGCACCCTGGGCTGTTATCCGCTCACTGGCGCAGTTCGTTCTGAAGCATCCAACCTGCACGACATTATTGCCGAAATGCGCGGCTCGCGCGCATCGGAACGACAGGGGCGGATCATCGACCGCGATGGTGGCGCCTCCATGGAAGAAAAGAAGCAGGAAGGTTATTTCTGATGAGCGCCGCCAATATCCTGCCTCAGGCGACTGCCAGTTCCACAGCACAACCTGCAAGCCAAGCCGAGCCATTCGGCGCGAATGCCTCGCTTCTGCGGTTCATCACCTGCGGCTCAGTCGATGATGGCAAGTCCACCCTTATCGGCAGACTGCTGTACGACACCAATTCGGTCTTTGATGATCAACTGGAAGCGCTGGAGCGCGACAGCCGCAAATTCGGCACCACGGGCGACACGCTGGATTTTGCCCTGCTGGTGGACGGGCTGACCGCAGAGCGGGAGCAAGGCATCACCATTGATGTGGCATATCGCTATTTCTCCACAGCCAACCGCTCTTTTATCATTGCGGATACGCCGGGGCACGAGCAATACACCCGCAACATGGCGACAGGAGCCAGCCAGGCCGATCTGGCGATCATTCTGGTGGATGCGCGCCACGGAGTTCTCCCCCAGACTCGCCGTCATTCCTTTATAACGTCCATGGTCGGCATTCGCTCGGCCATTGTTGCCATTAACAAAATGGACCTTGTGGATTTTGATCAGGCCGCGTTTGACAGAATTTCGCGCGACTATGAAACGCTGCTGCCGCAGCTCAATTTCCTGGATGTGACCTTCATTCCGCTTTCGGCCAAAAACGGCGACAATATCATATCCAGATCGGCAGCCACCCCGTGGTATAACGGCCCGACGCTGCTGGAAAAACTGGAACAGGCGCAGCCCGAAACCCTGGCGCCGAAAACAGATTTTCGTTTGCCAGTGCAGTGGATCAACCGCCCCAACCTCGATTTTCGTGGATTTTGCGGTGAAATCGCCGGTGGCAGCGTTCAGCCTGGAGATGAGGTTGTGGCACTGCCCAGCGGCCAGCGGGCATTTGTGAAGGCGGTTTACGGGCCGGATGGGCCATTGGAGATTGCCGGGACCGGCACGCCGGTGACTCTGACGCTGACCAGCGAAATCGACGTTTCCAGAGGGAATGTGCTGGTCAAGCCCGGCGACCCGATACGGCCGGAACAGTTGTTTGAAGCCGAGATTCTGTCGCTTGCCGACCGTCCGCTCATCGCTGGCAGCAGGTTGATCGCTCGTCTTGGCACTGCGCAATCACCCGCGATCTTGCGATCGCTGGATTCTGCCATCAACGTCAACACGTTCGAAGCACGGCCAACGCAGGTTCTAAGCATGAACGAGCTGGGCCGGGTTAAAATCCATCTGGAACAGCCGGTTGTTGCCACGCCCTATCAGGAAAGCCGGGATCTGGGTGCATTCATACTCATTGACCCGGTAACCAATGAAACTGTGGCATTGGGGGTGGTAACCAGGGTAACGGCAGCCGCGCAGCCCACAGCCGCCAATGCGAACACCGTCTGGCTGGCAAAGCTCAGGCAGCACTGGCTCTCAAATGCCGATATTGGAGTGCAGAATCAGCCGGGGGCTTTGGTGCAATATCGCGCAATCGCTTCAGCCCTGCTGGCGATTGTCGCTTTGATACTGGGCGCGGCAATCTGGGCCGCCCTGCTTCTTGGCCTCGCGGATTTTCTGGCTCGCCCGTTTCTCAAGCAGTTTCTGCTGCCGCGCCTGATCAAAGCGCAAAAGCCAGATCCGGCCGTTATGGGAGACGGAAGCGGTATCTAAGGCTGGTCGGCCGATCGCAAAATCGCCCAACAGAATCTTACCCCTTATCCAGCGATCTCGCCTCCGATGGCAGCATAATGGGAATACCATCGCGTATCGGGTAGGCAAGATTGGCTGCCCTGGACACCAGTTCATTGCGCTGGCGGTCATAGGTCAGCGTGGTTTTGGTCAACGGGCAGACAAGCAGATCCAGCAGCTTGGCATCCGGTCGCAAAGTGCCATTGTCATCCATGCCGCGCTCCTGTTTTGCCAAGCCGGGCCAATTCATTACTGAAGCACATTACCGCCGCCATCTTCATTGCTTTCACGCGCAAGCGCAAATTCGGTAATGGCAATCAGCGTTTCGGCTCTGGTCCTCAAATCCGGCGCTTCCAGCAAGGCCTGCTTTTCCGCCGGCCCGTAAGGCGACATCATTGACAGGGCGTTGACCAGTGTTTCGTTGGAAGCGCGGGTTACGCTTTCCCAGTCCGCTTCCAGCTGGTTGGCCTCAAGATATTGCCGGAAGGAGCGCAGAAGTTCATCCCGGTTGACATCATCCGCACCTGCGCCAAGGTCCAGATCAGCGGCAAATGCCGAAACCTCGCAAACACGATATGGCTCGTCCACGGCCACTTCCTGAACCACCCGAAACCGGCAGATACCGTGCAGGGTAATGAGGTAGCGGCCATCACCGGTTTCCGTGAGCGAGGAAATGCGTCCCAGACACCCGATATTTGCCAGTTCCGGGTCACCTTCCCCATTCTGCTTGCCATCCAGCCGCGGCTGAATAATGCCGATGACCCGTTCGCTAGCAAATGCATCATCAATCATCGCAACGTAGCGCGGTTCAAAAATGTTCAACGGCATCTGCCCGCCGGGAAGCAGCAAGGCACCTTCCAGTGGAAGAACCGGTACAGTTTCCGGCACTTCCTCAACCCGTGTGTAGTTCAAATTTCCTGCCTGTCCCAAAATAGACGGCCCTTCATGTTATTCGCCGGGCACTTGCTGCCTGCACTCAAGGGAAATATGGCGCAATTGCTCGCAAGCTCAAGAAAACAAAAGCGAAGAAAGCCGGCGGCGCGCATCTTTTGTCACCGGGTCGGCTGCGCCCCAGGCTTCAAAAAATTCCAGCAATTTGCGGCGCGCACCATCATCATCAAAGCTCCTGTCGCGCTGGATGATGGCCAGTAGCCCTTCCGCTGCGGCAGCGCGGTCGCCCTTCGCCTGCGCAATCAGAGCCAGGTCAAACCGGGCCTGATGGTCGTCCGGGTTGGCCAGAAGCCGCGCATCCAGCTCGTCCGCGTCGCCAAGGGCAGCCAGTTCAGCTTTCAGTTTCAGCCGCGTGCGGACAGAAGCCAGCAGTTCATGGTCGCGCACTTCCGGCAAGAACTGGTCCAGAAGTGCCTGGGTTTCTTCAACAAGACCGGAGGCCATGTAGCACTCGGCAAGACCGGCCGCGGCCACCGCATTTTTCGGATCATGCTGCAACAGGCCACTGAACAGCTGAGCCGCAGATTCCATATCACCTTCCGCCATCAGGCTGGCGGCACGATCCAGCGCATCGGACATCGGGTCTTTGACAGTCTTTGCGATCTTATCGACAAAGGCCGCAACCTCGCTGTCCGGCATGGCTCCCATGAAGCCGTCGACCGCGCGGCCCGCCACAAAAACAAACACCGCCGGAATCGACTGCACACCCAAGGGCTGCGCAATGGCTGGATGTTCGTCAATATTTACCTTCACCAGCTTCACACGGCCGCCGGCGGCCAAAACGGCCTTCTCCAGCGCCGGGGCCAGTTGCTTGCACGGACCGCACCATGGTGCCCACACGTCCAGAATAACCGGCTGCGTGTGCGATTCGCGGATCACATCCTCGGCGAAGGTGGCAGTGGTCGTGTCCTTGATCAGCTCTTGTGAAGGGGTTGCCGGAGCGCCCGCACTTGATGTCAGGGACTGCGCTCCATAGCCGCTGTTTCCTGAAGCGTAAGGATTACTGGTCATTTCCTGCCCCCATATTATTCGTTTGATGCGTCGCCGAGATTCGTAATGAGCGGCGGATGCCCGGTCGCTTCACAAAAACTCATAAGATCGACCCGGGAGATGCTGGTCGTTGCCCAATTCGTCAAGGGATGACCGTTGATGATTTCGTATTTCATGAGATTCGCGTCCAGAACCAGCGTTACAGCCCCGTCTGCGTCATTCATAATGCCGAATATGGTCACTGAACCCGGTGTAACGCCAAGCATAGCCTGCATTCGCTCCGAATCACCAAACGACAATCGGCCCTGCGCACCAATTTTCTGATGCAATGTCTTCAAATCGACCTGCGTATCCACATGCGCGACGACAAGAAAAATCCGACCCTTTTTATCCTTTAAAAACAGGTTCTTGGTGTGACCTCCGGGAATTGAGGCAATCAATTCCTCGCTGCCTTCAACAGTGAACACCGGTTCGTGCCACTGGCTGTCGACACTCAGCCCCAGCTTTTTCAGCAGATTGAATAGTGGCTCGGCCTTTTGGCGTGCGTTGACCTCCTCACGTGCTTCGGAGGTTTCAAGCTTTTGATCCATAAGGTTTGTCCCGACAGGTGCAATTTCACTTCTATGAGATTTAGAGGTTTGGGCCAGTGCATGAAAGGGCTCGGGATGAGCAAAGTTGCAAATGACGCAAATTTCCCTGTTGCAATCGGCCTGGGGTTCAGCCATATAGCGGCCAGTCGCAGCGCCACGGTGCTTCGCGGCGGAGCGGGCGGGTGTAGCTCAGGGGTAGAGCACAACCTTGCCAAGGTTGGGGTCGAGGGTTCGAATCCCTTCGCCCGCTCCAAATTTTTCTCAAATGACCGACGATCAGAAGCCCGACGCCGAAGCGGTTGGCGAGCGCTACACGCGGTTGAAGTCACGCCAGTCTCCGGAATTGTCCCTGCCTCTCAAACGCTCGCTGTCACCTGCGGGTTACACGAGCTGTGACGCAAGGCTTGGTCGGGCCGACAGCAGGCAGTTCGCTTCCGTCGCGCCAGCACAGGTTGCAGCAGAAGACTGGACGATCCGGGCAGTTCGAAATTACGGCGACCATCGCGCAATTCCTATCGTTCCATTTTCAGTACATTCTTGCGCACTGGGTCAAATTATTGCTACCTGCAATTCTTTCGGGTCGGTCGGTTTCGGCGCCTGCGAACGTGTTCAAACATTCATAACGCTCACAATTCCGCGTGCCAATCATCTGTCGACAATGGCCATGAAATCGGCCGCAGGTGATCCGGCAGCCCGAACATTTAAAGTTGCACCATGCACCGAAAGACATCCGTATTGACAGGCAGTCGAACGCTCGGCCTCGAGCGCAACGCATTCATCGGCCTGCTGGCCGCGATTGTGTTCTTCGCCGCCAGCGCCGCATTGTCATTTTACACGATTCAAAACATTAGGGATAATAGCGCTCGCGTCACGCAAACTCATTCCCTGATCACCGCTCTCGACCTGCTTCTGATCGATGTACAGGACGCTGAGGCGGGCCTGCGAGGCTACCTGCTAACAGCGGATGACCAGTATCTTGGCCCGTACAATCGCGCGATGTCTCAGGTCGAGAACCGCATTGAAACGCTCAACTCCGTTGCGACAACCCAAATGCGGGAGCGAGGTGGTCCTTCCGAGTTAAGAGCCTTCACAGTTTCCAAGCTCGACACCATGAGGGAGACGCTCCGCCTTTACAGGGAAGAGGGACAGGCCGCGGCATTGGAATTCATGAGGACCGACCGTGGTCGCAGCGATATGGATGGAATCCGGAACACGGTCGGGAAACTGCGGATTGAGGCCGGCGAAGAGCGTACCCAGCGCCTGCAGGAGAGAGACAGGTCATTTGTAATTGCATGGTCAACCGGTGTTGCGGCAGGGGTCGTGGGCCTTATTCTCACACTGATCATCACTGGATTGCTGAGAAAAACTGCACTGGGACAAAAGCGAGAACAGTGGCTCAAAGACGCCCAACTTGGTTTGGCATCGGCGGCATCCGGCGAGCAGCCACTTGCTCAGCTAGGCCAGAATATCCTCGGCTTCCTGACGAATTATCTCGGCGCTGTCGCCGGAGCCATTTATGTCGAAAGCGCTGGACGGTTCCAACGCACGGCTGTCCACGGTGTGCCGCCAGACGTGAGCCTTCCGACCAGCTTCGGAGAAAATGACAGCCTGTTCGGCCACGTACTGAAAGATCACCGGCCAATCGCTGTTGGGGAACTTCCAGACGGCTATATCAGCTTCGGCTCAGGCCTGGGGCAGCACAAGCCGCGTTACCTGGCCTTGGCCCCGGCGATCGTCGAAGGCGATGTCCGCGGCGTCTTCGAACTCGGTTTCCTGTCCAGTGTCAGCAATGACACCCTGTCGCTTCTTGAAGAAGCGTCTGAAATCATCGCCGTTGCGATCAGGTCTGCAGAGTTCAGAACAAGGCTCCAGGCGCTGCTTGAAGAGACGCAACGCCAATCGGAAGAGCTGCAAGTGCAGGGCGAAGAGCTGCGGGTATCGAACGAGGAACTGGAAGAACAAGGACGCGCACTTCGCGAGCAGCAGGCGCGCCTGGAACAGCAGCAGGCCGAACTCGAACAGACCAATTCCCAGCTCGAAGAGCAGGCAGAGGAGCTGGAGCGACAGCGCGACAATCTGGAGCGTTCGAAAAGCGCCATCGAGGCCAAGGCGAAGGAAGTCGAACTTGCGAGCCGCTACAAGTCAGATTTCCTGGCCAATATGTCCCATGAACTGCGTACGCCTCTGAACTCCTCGCTCATCCTTGCCAAGCTTCTTGCTGATAATTCAGAAGGCAATCTGACGGTGCAGCAGGTGCAGTTTGCCCAGACGATCCAGTCTTCCGGCAACGACCTCCTGAACCTGATCAACGATATCCTCGATCTATCCAAAATTGAGGCGGGCCACGTTGAGATCCATCCGGAGGCCGTTTCCATCGAACGCACGCTCAGCGGGTTGCGTCACATGTTTGAACCGCTGGCATCCAACAAGGGGCTGCAGTTCAACGCCTCTGTTGAAGCGGACGTACCCGGCGGGATCCAGACGGATCCGCAGCGGCTGGAGCAAATTATCAAGAACCTGCTCGCCAATGCTCTCAAGTTTACGGAGAAAGGCAGCGTCTCGCTTGAAGTTCGCCGTTACGGCGACAGTCAGCTCGCTTTTGCGATCAAGGATACGGGCATCGGCATAGCTGAAGAGCAGCAAAAGCGCATCTTCGAGGCCTTCCATCAGGCTGACAGCACGATCAGCCGCAAGTTCGGTGGAACCGGCCTTGGCCTGTCGATCTCACGTGAGCTGGTCCGGCTGCTCGGCGGTCACTTCCTGCTTGAAAGCGAAGTCGGTGTTGGCAGCACCTTTACCATCGTTATCCCCACAGAATTCGACAGCGCTCTGGTGAAAGCGCCACATCAGGAGCCGGCTTACCAGCCGCAGCCGCTCGCCGCCCCGATTCAGGCTCCGTCTGCCGCGATCGCGCCTGCAAAACTGAAGGCCATTGCCATCATTGAGGATGATCGGGCGAAGTCCGCAGACACGGAGCGGAAGTTGCTGATTGTCGAGGACGACCAGCCCTTCGCGCTTATCCTTCGCGATCTCGCGCGCGAACTCAAGTTCAAGGCCCTCGTCGCTGGCACGGCGCAGGAAGCGCTGGAGCTCGCCCATCAGTTCCTGCCGAACGCCATTCTTCTCGACGTCGGCCTGCCTGACCAGTCCGGCCTGTCCGTGCTCGACCGCCTCAAGCGCGACGTGCGCACCCGCCATATCCCCGTTCATGTTCTGTCTGCCGAGGACTATTCCGATCGCGCGCTTTCGCTTGGTGCTGTCGGTTATGCCCTGAAACCCGTTCAGCGCGATCGCTTGATATCGATGATCGAATCCCTTGGCGCAAAGGCTGAACAAACTCTGCGTCGCGTCTTGATCGTGGAAGACAATACCGTACAGCGAGAGGCATTGTCGAAGCTCTTGTCGTCCCACGACGTTGAAACAGTGGGGGCCGGCACGGCTGCCGAGTGCATCGCTCTTCTGGCCGAACAGACCTTCGACTGTATGGTGCTGGATCTTTCCTTGCCGGATGCATCGGGCTTTGCGCTTCTGGAGACGCTGAGCCAGGAAGGCATGCATTCCTTCCCGCCCGTCATCGTCTACACTGGCCGCGTTCTCTCTTCCGAGGAAGAGCAGCGGCTACGTCGCTATTCGAAATCGATCATCATCAAGGGCGCAAAATCGCCGGAACGCCTGCTCGATGAGGTCACGCTCTTTCTTCATCAGGTGGTCTCAGAGTTGCCTGATGAGCAGCAGCAGATGATCCGCAAGGCACGCAATCGCGACGAGCTTCTGGAAGGCCGCCGTATCCTGATTGTTGAGGACGACGTGCGCAATATCTATGCTCTGACGAATATTCTCGAGCCGCGCGGCGTGCTGGTCGAGATCGCCCGAAACGGCGAGGAAGCGCTCGATAAGCTGGAGCGGTCGCTGAACAAGCCGGAAGACAGGATTGATCTGGTGCTGATGGACGTGATGATGCCGGTGATGGATGGCCTCACCGCGACCCGTCACATCCGCAAGAATGCGGCGTGGCAGAAGCTGCCGATCATCACCTTGACCGCGAAGGCCATGCCGGACGATCAGAAGCGCTGCATCGAAGCCGGCGCCAACGACTACATGGCCAAACCACTTGACGTCGAAAAGCTGTTGTCTCTCGTCCGCGTGTGGATGCCTCAATGACGGAGACATTCGACAAGATCGAAGACATCGAGATCCGGCTGCTGCTGGAGGCGCTCTATCATAGATACCACTATGACTTTCGCAGCTACGCCATGTCTTCCATCCGCAGACGGTTGCGCCAAGCTCGCGAGCAGTGGGGTTTTGCGACGATCTCAGCTATACAGGAACGTGTCCTTCACCACCCGGAAATGCTTGATGATCTGCTCCGTTTTCTGACAGTGCAGGTTAGCGAGATGTTTCGCGATCCGTCCTATTTCAAGGCCGTACGGGAAAAGGTCATTCCGCATCTGCGCACCTACCCCTCCCTGAAAATCTGGATTGCCGGATGCAGTTCGGGCGAAGAGCTCTACTCCTTTGTCATTCTGTTTCGGGAGGAAGGGCTTGAGGATCGCACAATCTTCTACGCAACAGACATCAATCCGGACGCGCTTACCCACGCGGCGGCCGGGATCTACGACATCGAACGGGTCAAGCTCTTTACCGAGAACCATCGCCAATCCGGCGGCAAGGGCTCTTTGTCGGACTATTATATGACGGGGTACAATCGCTGCATCCTGGACAAAAGCCTGCGGCGTAACGTTGTGTTCTCGGATCACAGCCTGGTGACGGATCAGGTCTTTGGGGAGATGCAGATGGTCTCCTGCCGCAACGTCATGATCTATTTCGACCGAAACCTGCAGGACCGCGCCGTTGGCCTGTTTCGCGACACCTTGCCGCGCAATGGTTTCCTCGGCCTGGGTTCAAAAGAAACGCTGCGCTTTTCCACGCATGTCGAAAGCTTTCGGGAATTCGTCCGCGAGGAGAAGATCTATCAAAGGATCGGCTCATGAAAGACGATCCAGAAGGCGCAGTGATCATCGGTGCCTCCGCCGGGGCACTTGAAGCCTTATCGGCCATATTGTCGCCCCTGCCTGCAACGTTTCGGTACCCCATTTTTGTTATTGTGCACTTGCCGCCAAACAAACGCAGTGTGCTCGCCGCGATCTTTGACCTCAAATGTCAACTCCGCGCGATTGAAGCGGAAGACAAGGAACCAGTCGAGGCGGGAACCATCTACTTCGCTCCTCCTGACTACCATCTTCTGCTCGAGGGGCGGGCGCATCTCGCGTTGTCTAGCGAGGAAGAGGTTCTCTTCTCCCGGCCTTCGATCGACGTGGCGATTGAGAGCGCGGCGGACGCGTGGGGAAGCCAACTCATAGCCATCATCCTGACAGGCGCCAATCATGATGGTGCGCGAGGTCTTTCGGCCGTCGTCCACGCTGGAGGCACAGCAATCATCCAGGATCCGTCCGAGGCTTTTGCCCAGGCTATGCCTGAGGCTGCCATTCGCGCGTGCCCAAGCGCCAAGATTCTCACCTTGTCGAAGATTTCGACCTATTTACAGAACATCTAAAATGAAACCTGTTGTCACATTCCTTCTCGTCGACGACCTCCCGGAGAACCTGCTTTCTCTGGAGGCACTGCTACAGCGCGATGACCTGACGCTGTTGAAGGCAAGGTCGGGTGATGAAGCGCTCGAACTCCTCCTGCAGCATGATGTGGCTCTGGCACTCATCGATGTCCAAATGCCCGGCCTGAATGGCTTTGAGCTTGCCGAACTGATGCGCGGCAATGAACGGACAAGACGAGTGCCAATCATTTTCGTGACTGCGGGCGCCCACTCTGCTGAACGGCGATTTCAGGGTTACGAGGCGGGTGCCGTCGATTTCATCCAGAAACCGATCGAGCCGGACATTCTGAGAAGCAAGGCTGAGATCTTCGCCGAGCTCTATCGCCAGCGACGGATGATCGCGGAGCAAAGAGACAGGCTCGAAAAGCAGGCACGGGCGCTACAGCTTGCCGACACGCGAAAAAACGAGTTCATCGGCGTATTGGTTCATGAGTTGCGCAGTCCTCTCGCCGCCCTTAACGGCGGCTTGAAGCTTCTTTCCAGAAAGCCTGATGCGGCCAAGATGGAGCAGATCCATGGCCTGATGCACCAGCAGATGGACCACATCGTCAGGCTCGTCGACGATCTACTCGACTTGTCCCGGATAACGCAGGGTAAGATCAACCTCGATAAGTCTGAGTTCGAACTGAAGGAGGCGATCAACACTGCGCTGGAAATGACGAGACAGGTGATCGAAGAACAAAACCATGCGATGAACGTCAGGGTTCCGGAACAGTCCTGCATGGTATTCGCCGACAAGGTCCGGCTGACACAGTGCATTTCGAACCTCCTGAACAATGCCGCAAAATACACGCCAATGTGCGGTCAGATCGAGATCGCGCTGGAGTCTGGTGCGAATGCCTACCGCATCAGTATTACCGACAATGGGTTCGGGCTAACTCCAGAGGGTTCAAAAGCAATTTTCGAGATGTTCGAGCAGGTCGAGGAACATCGGGATCACGCACAAGGAGGACTTGGTATCGGACTCGCGCTCGTCAAGCAGCTCATGGAGTTGCACGGTGGTGATGTTTCCGTCTGGAGTGATGGTCCCGGACTGGGCAGCACATTCACCCTTGAGCTGCCGACTCAGGCAGCTGCAGCACATTAAAGGCGAATGACTGTTTCCAGGATTTGCTCTGATGCCTTCTTACGGAGGGACCGCGGAAGCCTGTCGGCTGTTCATCTGGCTCAACGGCACTAGCGGGTCTACTTCAATTGCCCGACAAATCTCAGTTTGCTCCGCAATGTGCGGCGTAAGTCCGATCCAGAGCATCGATATTAGCGCTGCCACTGCGGACAGTTAGAGTGTATCGACCTTCTGTTACAGGCACTAGCCCCTCATCCAGGGTTGAGGTCGAGAGTTCGGATCCCTTCGCCCGCTCCAATTACTTCCGAAAAATCTACCATTCAGGCGTCGATCTCCATGTTCGGCTTGTCTCCTCGTTTAAGCAGCATCGTCTGCCGCGCACTCTGTGTTTGCACAGCGCGGCCGTGTTTATCACCTGCCCGCGTCAGGGTCAGCGGCGACACATTGCCATTCAAAACCCCAGCAAATAAGCCCTTGCAGCTCATCTGCCGCTTGCATAACACCTTCGCAATGCGGCAAACTGCTTCACAATCGCTCAAAGTGTTGACACTTTGAATTGCAGTGAATACACTTTTGATCAGAGGAGCCAATATGTCTGATTTTCCACCCACAAATGAGCCGGAATTGTTTCGCGGCTCGGACAATGTCGGAGAACAGATTGAGCGCGTGCGCTCGGAAGTGATTGCCATGCTTGATCGCGGCGAGATCTCACCCGGCGAACGGCTGCTGGAAGCCCGATTGGCAAGGCGGCTCAATGTCAGCCGCAACATTGCCCGGGAAGCACTTCGCGCGCTGGAGCAGGTTGGAATCGTGCGCATCGTCCCAAATCGGGGCGCCGAAGTGCGCAAGCTTTCGATGGAGGATGCTCTCGAACTTTATGATCTTCGGGCAGGCCTTGCGCGCACTGCAGCGCGACTGGCCGCAAAGCGGATCAACCGCATCCAACTGGACGAGATGCAGGAACTGCAACGGCAGTTGCAGCATGCGGTGAACCATGATGATGCCTTGTTGTACAACACCATCAATCACCGCTTCCACGAGATCGTCTTCAAAGCCGCGCGCAATACCCGGCTGGCAAGTTACAACGCCATGGTTGAAGACGAGCTTCGCCTGTTTCTCAACCGCACATTCTATTCCGCCTCTGCCTTTGCCAGTTCCTGGGAGGAACACCAGCGCGTTCTCGACGGATTGCTGGAGGGTGACGAGAAGAAGTCATCCGATGCCTTTGAAAATCACATTATCGGCGGCAAGGCCCGTCTCATAAACGGAGAAGTGTCTTTGCGCTTCTGATCACATGCGCATTTTGCTGGGCGTCCGGGAGGAGAACGGGACGACAGCGAAATGGAAAATCAACACCGGGAGGATCCATGAACAAGACCATCACATCACTCGCGCTGGCCGGCTTTTTCGTCACAGTGGCGCCGGGCGCGCTGCATGCAGAAGTTCTTGACGATATTCGTTCACGCGGCAGCATAACCTGCGGCGTTCTCAACAATCTGGAACCCTTTGGCTATCTCGATCCTGCCACGCGCGAAGTTATCGGTTATGAGGTCGATCTGTGCCGCGCTCTGGCCGAGCATCTGGGCGTTACCGCCGAGATCAAGGTGGTTTCCTCGCAGGCCCGTATGCCGGAGCTTCTTCAGGGCCGGCTCGATGTTATTGTAGCGCTGATCAGCTACAGCCCTGAACGCGCGGAGCAGATTGATTTCAGCGGCACCTATGTTGCCGATAGCTTCCAGGCCATCACCACTGAGGGGTCGGGCCTTGAGACACTGGATGATATTGCCGGCAAGCGAGTATCCGTTATCAAGGGCTCGTTCCTGGAGCCCCTCATTCAAAGCAAATACCCCACGGCCACGACCGTTTCCTTTGACGATGCAGCCACCACCTTCATGGCTGTTGCTCAGGGCCGGGTTGATGCAACAGTTCAGCGGACAACCCAGGCGCGCGCGCTTCAGCTTCGTCTGGGCGATGCTGACAACACCGTCATGCTTGATCCGCCGATCACCGTGCAGCGCAGCGGCTTTGCTATCCGCAAGGAAAACCCCGCATTTCTGGCAGAGCTGAACACGTTTCTTGCCGAATACGAAGAGTCCGGCGCCGCCCAGACATTGTTTGATCGCTGGCTCGGAAGCGAGTCGCCATTTCAGTTGACCCGCACTTTCGTGGTGGGAAGCGACATCGCAGAGTGAGCAGAATACCACATGGGTTATGAGCTGAACTTCGCGCCGATACTGACCGCGCCATATCTTGGTTTTCTGATAACGGGTGTCAAATACACGCTGGCACTTTTTGCAGGTTCCTGGATCATTGCGGTCATTCTCGCAACATTTCTGACCACCCTGCGTGCAACCGGATTCAAGCCGTTTGTGTGGCTGATCTCGGCCTATGTTGCGTATCATCGGAATGTGCCGCTTCTGGTGCAGATTCTCGTCTGGTACATCGGCGCGGCAAGCTTTCTGCCTCGTGACGTGAATATGTTCTTCAACAGGAACAACCCGGAATTCCTGTTCGCTCTCATAGCCTTGTCTCTCTATTCCGCTGCTTACATGTCGGAAGACATGCGCAGCGGTATCAGGGCAATTCCCCGAACACAGATGGAGGCGGCCCGCTCTATCGGCTTCAGCTTCATGCAATCGATGCGCTGGGTCATTCTACCGCAAACCTGGCGCGTCGCGCTGCCTCCGCTGATCAACCAGACCTTGTTGCTTTTCAAGGGAACGTCTCTTGCCGCGGCCATCGGCGTAGCCGAGCTGACCTATCAGGCCCGGCAGATTGAGACGCAGACATTTCGGATCTTCGAAAGCTTCGCCGTGGTTACGGCACTCTATCTCATCGGCTCCTTTGCCTTGATGTTTCTGGGTGCCTGGTCCGCCAAGAAATTCAAATTGCGGACGAAGTGATGCTGGATCTCATTCATAATTACTGGCTGTTCTTTCTGATCGGCGATTATCCCAACGGGCCTATCGGCGGTCTGGCAATGACAATGATCATTGCCTTGCTAAGCCTTGCCATCACCTTCCCGCTTGCGGTTCTGATGGCACTGGCGCGTATCAGCCCGCTGCGCTGGATAAGCTGGCCCGCAACAGGCTTTGTCTATGTCATTCGCGGCATGCCGCTGCTGATGCTGCTGTTCTGGGTCTATTTCTTCCTGCCGGTTCTTCTCGGCTTTCCACTCAGCGGCTTCTGGTCGATTGTCATTTCAATCGTGGTTTTCCAGACGGCATATCTGGCAGAGGTTATCCGCGCCGCGATTGAAGCCCTGCCCCGCGGCCAGGACGAGGCCGCCCGGTCATTGGGTATGCGTTACTGGTCCATAATGTTTCGCATCATTCTGCCGCAGGCTCTGTTCAATGCAATTCCCGGAATTCTCAACCAGCTGACCGCGATTATCAAAGAGACATCGCTTGGTTATATTCTGGCGGTGAACGAAATCACCTATGTGGCGGGTGCTATCAACGGGCTTCTGATTACTCGGTCTGTCGAAGTCTTTCTCATTCTCGCGGCAACCTATTTCATACTCTGCTCGAGCGTGTCCTATCTTGCCACCTATCTTGAAAATCGTATCAACCGCAAACGCGCACGGGTGAACCAATGAGCGCGCTCGCTCCTGTAATCCGCATCGAGAGTGTGTCCAAGAATTTTGGCTCATTCGAAGTTTTGAAGAATGTTTCAAGCACGGTGCACGCCAGCGAAGTCATTGTGCTGTGCGGACTTTCCGGCTCAGGAAAGTCAACTCTGATCCGCACCATCAGCGCGTTGGAGCCTATCCGCGAAGGAAAAATCATTGTTGACGGTGTCGATGTGCATGCGCGCGGCACAGACGCAAACCTTTTGCGGCGCGGCATAGGCTTCGTGTTCCAGTCCTTCAATCTGTTTCCGCATCTCAGCGCGCTCGACAACGTGGCTATCGGTTTGCGTCGTTTGATGAAGTTGTCAAAGGGCGAGGCGCATCGCAGGTCGCACCTGTTGCTGGAGCGTGTGGGGCTTAGTCACCGGGCCGCCTATATGCCGGCTGATCTTTCGGGTGGAGAGCAACAGCGCGTCGCCATTGCCAGAGCCTTGTCCATGCAGCCCAAGGTCATGCTTTTCGACGAGCCAACCTCGGCACTCGACCCGGAAATGGTTGGTGAAGTTCTCAAAGTCATCAAGGATCTCAGTGCGGAAGGCATGACGATGATCTGCGTGACGCATGAGATGAACTTTGCACGCGAGGTTGCGGACTGGATCTGGCTGATGGAGGCGGGCGAAATAATTGAAAAGGCTCGTCCGGCCGAATTTTTTGAAAACCCGCAACATGCAAGTGCACGCAGGTTCGTCCAATCGCACCTGGGCCGCTCTGAGGTCAGCACGCTCAGGGAAAGTGACGCAAATGACCATGGCTAAACCGGCAGTCGTTATGAATGGCGTCAACAAATGGTACGGCGCGCACCAGGTACTTTACGACATCAATCTGGAAATAGCCGAGGGAGAAAGGGTCGCTGTCTGCGGGCCTTCCGGATCAGGCAAATCGACCATGATCCGCACGATCAATCAGCTCGAGCCTCACCAGAGCGGGCATATCCTTGTCGACGGCAAGGAAGTTGTCCCGGGAATGAAACGCATCGACCTGATCCGAAGCGACGTTGGCATGGTGTTTCAGCACTTCAACCTGTTTCCGCATTTGAGTGTACTTGAAAATCTGACCATCGCGCCCCGCACCGTTCGTGGAATGAGCAAACGCGCTGCGGAAGAACAGGCCATGACACTTCTGGAGCGGGTGCGCATTCCCGAACAGGCCCATAAATATCCCGGGCAGCTTTCCGGCGGGCAGCAGCAGCGCGTGGCCATTGCGCGCTCATTGTGCATGTCGCCGCGGATCATGCTGTTTGATGAGCCAACCTCGGCCCTGGACCCGGAAATGGTGCGCGAAGTTCTGGACGTCATGGTTCAGCTTGCCCGTGAACACATGACAATGGTTGTTGTCACCCATGAAATGGACTTCGCGCGGGAAGTGGCCGACCGGATTGTGTTCATGGATGCAGGACGGATTGTCGAAATCAACCCGCCAGAAAAATTCTTCACAGACCCCGATAGTCAGCGAACCCGAGATTTCCTGCGAAGGATCCGGAACTGAACAGAGCGTGGTTAAAACTCATAATTTCAAAAGGACAGACAGATGCAAGGCGCCAAACTCAGGCAGAAACTCATTGCTGGTGAAGCAATCGGAATGATCAACCCGCATCAAACCTCGGCAACTTTGGCGGGGCGGCTTACGGAACTTGGCGCCGACGCCATTTTCGTTGATTGCGAGCATGGCGCATGGGGATATGAGGATGTGCGCGTAACCGGCCAGATCGTTCGTGGGGCGCAAGGTGCCATTATCGTGCGCCCGGATTCACATCAGCGTTCATCCATAATCCGCTATCTCAATGTTGGTGCCGACGGGCTGATGGTGCCGATGGTCAACACCGCTGCAGAAGCGCGCGAGATTGTCGATACTGTGCGCTATGCATGTCCGCGAGATTACGATGATCGCCTGATTGTCTGCATGATTGAAAGTGCCGACACGGTGAAAAACGAGCTGGACAGCATGCTTGAAGTTGACGGCGTGGATGTGTTCTTTCTTGGACCCAACGATCTTGCACAATCCATGGGCTATCCATCCTTTACGCCTTACGGATCCGAGCCACCGGCCGATGTCGATGAGATGGTAGAGCTTGCTCTGGCGAAAATAACGGCGGCCGGAAAAATTGGCGGGACCCTGACCAGACTGGAGCGCGTCGATCACTGGCTCGAAAAGGGCGCGCGCCTGATCTACTATCATAGCGACCCAATCCTTCGCGATGGCATTGCAGCTTTCCAGAACAAACTGGGCTAAACCTGATGGCATAGCTCTCGCTATCCCGCGGCATTTACCGCCGCGGGATAGCAGCGCTCAGAACCTTGTTGAACTCTTCCGGGCACTCCATCATGGGGAAATGGCCAGAACCCGCAATATGGACCACAGGCAGTCGTGAAAGGCAGGGTATCGCTTCGTCACTCTCCAGTTCCGCAGAATTGATGGTGCTGGCCGCACAGCGCAACAAAGGCCAACGCTCTTCGATGTCCCACTCCAACAGACTGCGCAGGGTCGACAGCGCAACCATCTGATTGACACCGCACATTTCCTGCACAATCCACCGGCAAATTGCAGGCTGGTTGCCACCTCTGACAGTCCTGACGACCATTGCCTCAGTCACTTCTCGGAAATCAGCAGAAAATGCAGCCACGCGGCTGGCAATTTCCTCGTCAGGACGGCGACAGTAGAACATCGGGTCCGTGAAGGTGTCGACGCCTATGACCCTGTTGCACCTCGCGCCCAACCTGATCGCGGCTTCCACGGCCACCGGACCGCCCATGGAATGGCCAATGAGCGTCACCTGCGGAAGACCCAATGTGTCCACAACCGCGAGAATGCCCTGCGCCATTTCCAGAAGACCGGCACCCGCAGGCAAAGGGTCGGACGCGCCGGACCCGGCCATATCCAAAGTGACCACTCGGCAGTGCTGGCTGAAGCTGGGGATTTGCGAAGTCCAGAATGATTGACTGCCACACCAGCCATGCGCAAAGATCAGCGCCGGACCTTCACCGCCGAAATCTGTGAAGCTGACCGTTCCGCCATAAGATGCCTGTGCAGAGCCTGTGACTGCCAATTGACCGCAACTCCCGCTCATCGCTCTCCAAGCTCAACTAAAATTGGCACATGTGAATCAAAGGTCTGGCATACAATACAAAAATTATTGTATACCTCAAACTCCAGCATGCGCCAAAATGCCCGGTTGAGGAATATGGGAATGATCAAAGCTGTTTCGATTGATGATCTGCGTCGCCGCGCTTCCAAACGCATACCCAGAATGATTTTCGATTTTCTCGACGGCGGTGCAGGAAATGAATCCGGTTTGCGCCGCAATCGGGAAGCTTTGGACGATCTGCGCTTCATTCCCCGCGCTTTGGTAGATGTCGACACAATTGACACCCAATGCCGTTTTCTGGGCCGGCAATGGGCCATGCCCTTTGGCGTTGCGCCTATCGGGATGTCCGGCATGGTCTGGCCGGGAGCGGAAATTGCCATGGCGCGCGCCGCGGCCTTTGCCAATATTCCCTATACACTGTCCACGGCAGGCACCACGTCGCTTGAACGGCTGAAAGAGGCCTCCCCCGACAATGCATGGTTCCAGCTTTATTATGCTCGCGACCCCGCCGTGGCCGATGACCTTGTGGCCCGCGCCGACAATGCCGGCTATGACGTTCTGATGGTAACCGTTGATGTGCCCCGGCCCGCCCGCCGCCTGCGTGATATCACCAACAATTTTGGCCTGCCGTTCCGCCCGTCACTCCGGCTGGCGCTCGATGTTGCATCCCGCCCGCAATGGTCACTGGCCACTTTGCGAAACGGCATGCCAAGGCTGGAAACCATTGCACCCTACGCACCAAAGGGCAGCGGCGCACAATCTCTGGCCGCACATATGTCGTCGCAATCAACCGGCCGTCTCGACTGGGAGCATTTAAAGCGGCTTCGCGACCGCTGGCCGCGCCATCTGATCGCCAAGGGTATCATGTCGCCGGAAGACGCCGAACGTGCAAAGGCCATTGGCCTGGACGCAATTGCCATTTCAAACCATGGCGGCCGGCAGTTGGAAGGTTGCATCGCGACCATTGAAGCGCTGCCAGCCATCCGCGCCGCAACCGGGCCGGATTATCCGATTGTCTTTGATGGCGGCGTGCGATCCGGCGAACATATTGCCAAGGCTCTTGCCGCAGGCGCCAGCTTTGTGTTGGCTGGCCGGGCTTTTCTTTATGGCATTGCCGCCCACGGGCCGGAAAACGCCAATGTGACGATAGACCTGCTGCAGGAAGAGCTGATGGCCACTATGGCGCAGCTGGGCGCGCCAACGCTTGCAGACATACGCCCCGAACATCTTTTTAAGAACGCTTCAGCCCTGTAATTGCTAAAGCTCTAGCGGCAGAACAGGCCGCCGATGGTGCCAGTCCGTCGCGGTCTGATAGGCATGACCGGCAGTGCACAACAGCGCTTCCGAAAAATACGGGCCGACAAACTGAAACCCGATCGGAATGCCTCTGTCACTGAAGCCGCAAGGCACGGTGATGGTTGGATGTAAGGACACATCAAACGGGGCAGTGAACGGACCAATCGCCAGAATCGCTGCCGGATCTTCGCCAAGGCTGGCCATATGGTCCATTGTCGGCCCGGCAACCGGCAGGCCCGGCACAATCAGCATGTCGACATCGGCAAACAGGCGACTGACAATGCCTTGAAAGTCGCGGCGACTTTTTTGCGCGCGGGCCAGTGTCATTGCATCGAACTTGTGACCACGCTCCAGCAGTGCTGTCAGCCGCGGCCCATAATTGTGCTTCTGTTCAGGGTAGAGCCCTTCGTGGGCAATTGCCGCTTCCACAGCACATTCCACCGCCCAGCCACGCAAAATATCATCCGGGTCCGGAAATGAAACCGGCACGATCTCTGCCCCCAGCCGGGTCACAACCGAAAGAACCGCTTCAATGGACGCCACCACCTCATCAGTTGAACGGGAGCGGATATACCTCCAGTCAATGCCAATTCTTCGACCGGCAATTCCATCATCCAATGTGGCCATATAATCCGGCACAGGCGCCAGACTTGCTGTCGGATCGGCACTGTCTGCTCCGGCAATTGCGCCCAGCATGGCCGCGCTGTCGGCAACCGTTCGACACATGGGCCCAACGTGATCAAGCGATTCCGCGAGTGGGAAAACCCCGTATCTGCTGACACGGCCCCAGGTTGGCTTGATGCCCACCACTCCGCAGCAGGAGGATGGCAGGCGAATGGAGCCGCCTGTGTCTGTGCCAAGTGAGCCAAGGCATAAGCCGGCAGCAACGGCCACCCCTGCCCCGCTGGATGACGTGCCGGTCCAGTGCGCCGGACCCCACGGGTTGACGGGCGCCTCGGTGGTTGGATGATGGTCTGCGTAAACGCCTTCCGTCAGCGTCAGCTTGCCGATGACAATGCCACCTGCCTGCTCAATGCGGGTAACGACAGTTGCGTTGTGCGGAGCGTGCCAGTCCGTGAAAACCGGGCTGCCAAGGCCGGTTTTGATCTCTGTTGTATAGATCGCATCCTTCAGGCCCAGCGGTATGCCGTGCAGCAATCCCCGCCACTGACCATTACAAATTTCCCGGGTTGCATTATGGGCTTGCACAAGCGCTCGATCGGCAGCAACAGTAGCAAAACTGTGCAGTTGACCATCCAGTTCAGCAATGCGGGACAGGTACGCTTCAACCACGGATACTGGCGTTATTGCTCCTGTTCGAATGGCTTCTGCGGTTTCAGTAAGGCTCATGCTTGCTAGTTGCGACATGCGAACCTCGATATCTGGCATGGTAAAAGCAATATTTTGTCTACCGGTATGTGAAAAGCATATACACAAAATATCATTGTGCATATGCTCACTCATGTAAGTCAGTGCAGCATTCATTCGAAAGTCCTGCCATCAACCCTGACGCCCGTAGAATGGGCGATGGCAGAGAGGAAATTGCAGCCGCATATCAAAACACAGGATCACAACCAGAATAGTGGAGACACGGAATTATGAGCCGACACAAATACTCCGCACTCACCATGGGCCTGACTCTGGCCCTGGGTATATTCGCCACAGATCTTGCTTCAGCCGCCGAAGCAGTCTCCGTCCGTTTGAAGTGGCTTCCGCAAGCCCAGTTTGCCGGGGTCTACATGGCTCAGGAAAAAGGCTTCTACAAAGATGCCGGGCTGGATGTCACCATCAATCCGGGCGGGCCCAACATTGCGCCGGAAACACTTGTGGCATCCGGCTCGGATACATTCGGCATCCTTGGTGGCACGGAAGTCATTCTGTTTTCCCGCGAAAAGGGCCTGCCGCTGGTGGCCGTTGGCATGTTGCAGCAGATTTCTCCGCACGCATTCGTTGCCTATGACGATAGCGGCATTGAATCTGTGCAGGACTTCAAGGGCAAGAGAGTTGCGACCTGGTTTGCAGGGCCGCAATACACGCTGTTTTCCATGCTGGCAGCGGAAGATGTTGATCAGGCCGACGTCGATATCGTTTCGCAACCATTTTCCATGCAGCCCTTTATCGAAAAGCAATTCGATGTGGCCATGGTCACAACCTACAACGAGCTGAACGTGCTGCGTGAAGGTGGTATCAACAATATCAGGCTGTTCTATCCGGGGGATTCCGGCGTCATTTCGCAGCAGGATGCAATAGCAACATCCGAACAGATGATCCGCGACAAGCCGGAAGTTGTGCAGGCGTTTGTTGAGGCAACCTTGAAGGGCTGGAAATATGCCTTTGAGAACAAGGAAGAAACCATCGATACCGTGCTGAAGTCTGGCACCGGGCTTGAGCGTCGCCATCAGGAACTGATGCTGGATGAACTGGAAAAGCTAATGGTGGTGCGCAGGGGCAAGGATGAAGGCCTCGGAGCCATTGACCTGGAAAGCATCTCCGCTGTGCAGGATAACCTTGTCGCGTTTGAAGGGTTGAAAGCCCCGGTAGACCTTTCAGCCGCGTTTGACACCAGCTTCTGGGAAAAAACACCGGCCGAAAGCAAGAAGGTTGCTGAATAAAATCCGCTGATCAATTGGAGAACAGCCGCATGGCTACTATTCACAAGTTGCATCAGCCCGACGAGCGAGGGCAAACGCCCTCGCTCCTGACACTTGAGGGTGTCTGGAAACGCTTCAAGGGCAAGGGGTCGGAAACCGTTGCCGTCAAAGACCTGAACCTGACCATCAGTCAGGGCGAGTTTGTGACGTTGATCGGACCTTCCGGCTGTGGAAAATCCACGCTGTTCAACATTATTGCCGGCCTGACCTCCCCGGACGATGACGGTGTCGTAACGCTGAACGGCAAGGCGCAGCGCGGTGACGACCTGCTGGGCAAGGTGTCTTTCATGCCGCAACGCGACCTGCTGTTTGCATGGCGCACCGTTCTGGACAACGCTGCACTGGCGCTGGAAGTTGAAGGTGTTCGCAAATCGGAAGCGCGCAAAAGGGCGCAGGCGCTGTTTCCGGAATTCGGGCTGGATGGGTTTCAAGACAAATATCCGCATGAATTGTCCGGTGGCATGCGCCAGCGCGTTGCCCTCATGCGCACATTCCTGTTCGAACGCGACCTGATTTTGCTGGACGAGCCGTTCGGCGCGCTGGATGCGCTGACGCGGATGATGATGCAGAAATGGCTGCTCGACATCTGGATGAGGCACAAGCGCACAGTTCTGTTCATCACCCATGACATTGATGAGGCAATTTTTCTGGGGGACAAAGTGGTGGTGATGACCGCCCGGCCCGGTACCGTGAAATCTGTCGAGACGATTTCACTTCCGCGCCCGCGAGACACCGACATTGTCACCACGCCGGAGTTTATGGACATCAAACGCCGCCTCCTGGCCAGCGTTGAAGAAGAAAGCATGAAGACCTTCAATGTTGCAGGTGCAACGTGAACGCGATGTCCACTCGTTATCATGCCATATTGGGTCTTGTGATTACGGCCTTGATCTGGGAGGCGAGTGTTCACCTGTTCCAGATATCTCCGCGCTATCTGCCCTCGCTTTACGCAATTTATCAGGACGGAGCCTCCGTCTCGACAGATCTGGCCCGAGGCCTGTTGCGCACTGCGATTGAAACTCTGCTTGGCTTTGCAACCGGTGCGGTTGTCGGCATTCTGTTCGGCATATTGTTCAATTATGTGCGGCTGGCCGAACGGTTGCTGCTGCCGATTTTCATCGTGTCCCAAACCATTCCGGTCATCGCATTCGGCGCTATTGTCGTCATCTGGTTTGGCAACAGCATCCTGTCGAAAGTCGTCATTTCTTTTTACCTGACGTTTTTTCCAGTGGCGCTCAGCACTTTGCGCGGCCTGCAATCCTGCGACGTTGCCAAAATCGACCTGATGCGCAGTTTCGGCGCATCCTATTGGACATTGTTCATCAAGCTGGCGCTGCCAACCGCGCTTCCTGCCATCATGGTCGGCCTTCGCGTCGGCATTTCCCTCAGTCTGGCCGGAGCTATTGTTGGTGAATGGTTTGGCGACACCGTTGGTCTTGGTGTCATGCTTCTGCAGGCGCTGTTTTTTGAACAGACGGTGCGTGTCTGGCTGCTGATCCTCGTTACCGGCTTTCTGGGCGCTGTTTTCTACGGGGCTATTTCCCTTGTTGAGAGAAAGATGGTCTGGTGGAACACAAACTGAGCCTTGAGCGGATTGTCATGCCGATAGCCTCGCTGCTGCTGGTTTTTGCCATCTGGCAGGCCGCCGTGATTGTGTTTGCTTTTCCGCCCTACATTCTGCCGCGCCCGCTCGACATCCTGTACAATATGGTGACGCGCTTTCATATCTTCTGGAATGCGGCGCTGGTTACGTTCTGGCAAGTGATTGCCGGTTTCGTTGCCGGGTCAATTGCAGGCGTTGCATTGGCACTCGTCATGTCTCTGGCACCGCGCCTGGAACGCACGGCAATGCCGGTTGTGGTGCTGATCAACTGCGTGCCGCCCATGGCCTTCATTCCTTTGGCCCTGATCTGGTTTGGTCTTGGGCCAAATTCCAAAATCGCCATGGCCGCGCTGGCAGTGGTTTTTCCGGTTTTGTACAATTGTCTTGCCGGTTTAAAGCGGGTGGATGAAGGCTCGGTCAATCTGTTGCGCAGCTTCGGGGCAAACCCTCTGACGGTTTTGTGGAAATTGCGGCTTCCCGCCGCTTTGCCATTGCTGGTCACCGGTCTTCGCATTGGCATGACGCGCAGCACCATCGCCGTCATTGTCACCGAGATGGTCGGGGCTTATTCCGGGCTTGGACAAATCATCTACAGGTCAACCGCCTTGCTTGAATATCTGGACGTCTGGTCCGCGGTGTTTGCGGCATCCATTGGCAGCCTGGTCCTTTATGCGCTGCTGACTGCGCTGGACAGCCGCCTGGTCTGGTGGAAGTAAAACGTGAAAAGGGCGGGCCCTCAACAGGCCCGCCCTTTAGCACATTCAGTTGCTGTTGGAGCTTAGCCGCGGCGAATTGCGCCGTTTTCCCAGCCTTCAAACTTGCCGGTGAAGAAATCAACATTCTTGAAACCGAGCAGAGACAGAACGGTGTAGGAATGTGTCAACTGCACGCCACCGCGGGTGAACAGAATGACCTGTTTGTCTGGTGTGATACCGGCTTCTTCATAAAGCTTCTTCAATTCTGACGGGTCTTTCAACACGCGGTTTTCGTCCAGCGTGCTATCCCAGAACACGTTAACGGATCCCGGAATCTGACCTGCATTGTAATCGGAAGGTGAGCGCACATCCAGAACCACGACCTCGGACCCGGCAGCCAGTTCCTTGACCTGATCAGCGGTCAGGAATCTTGGCCCTTCCGGCTCACCGGAGGAAACATCATCACCCGTGAATGTGTAATTGTTCAGGGCAAGAGACTGGCCCGCTTTTGGATCACGGCTCCACTCATCCCAGCTTTCATCGTAAATGCGAACATTCTCATAGCCCAGATTGCGCAGGGCGATGTAGTTGTTGGCCGCAGCAACGCCGCTGCCGCAATAGGAAAGAATTTCCTTCTGCTTGTCGATCCCGCGTGAAGCGAGCAGGCCATTGATCACATCTTCAGGCTTGACCTTTTTGTCTTCGGTCAGCAATTGCGAGGCAACAAGCGACTTGGCCCCGGGAATATGGCCATCCACAAAAGCATCAGACCCGCGACCGTCCACAATAACGGAATCGTCGGAGCGCAGCTTGGTTTCTACATAAGCCTTGTCAACGCGCACATCGTGCTTGTCGGTGATTTTGAAATCGCTTTTGACGATTTCCGCAGCATCGGTGGTCAGGTCGCCGTCATAGGCAGTAACACCGCCATCCAGCACGTGAATGTTTTTGAAGCCAGCATATTCCAGCGCAATGAAGGCGCGGCCCGGCAAGGATGTCGTGTCGTAGATCACAAGCGTTTCGCCATTTTTCAATCCGGCGTCGCTGATCACCTGTTCGATCACATCATCGGCTTGAAATTCGTTGCGAATGCCATCGCGTTCGGAAACGTTCAACCGCGACCATGGCAGATTGGTGGCTCCTGGAACGTGCCCTGCCTCATATGCGGTCTGTGCGCGAACGTCGACAACACGTGCGCCCTTGTCGACCAGCTCCTTGAACTGATCAGCATTGACGATGATGGGGTAGCCAGCCTCTTGAGCTGCCGCCTGAACGCCAATGAACGACATTGGTCCAGCTCCGCCGGAAACCGGCATGGCAAGAGAGAGTGCAAAAATTGAAAGTGCACTGGCTGTGAGCAGTCTGCTGCGTGAGGTGAGAGGCATATTCTACTCCTGAATCTATCTTGTCATAAACTCCCAAAACAGGAGGTTATGAACAATCAAACGGCTGCTAAAATTCAGTCTGGCAGGAGCAAAGAATTACGTTGCTGGCGCGATAGCCGGAAAATCAATTCGCAACGCCATATTCCCAGCCTGTCAAAGCGGCTTCCCAGCCCGGAAAGGCCTTGAACAGCGCAATTTGAATCGTGCGGTCTACGCCAAACCAGATGGCCAGCCCAACAAGCAGAATGGCAATGCCCAGAATTTGCTGGATGCGTGCACTGTTGCGCTTGAGAAAACCGACACGCCCGTACAATTGCTTACCGAATAGAACGAACAGACCCATGGTCAATGCAGACCCGAAGCTGAAGGCCAGGGCTGTGCTGGCAGAAGCAAGGGTGGATTGCTGGTTCAGAGCCAGGGTAATGACAGATGCCATGATTGGTCCGACACAGGGGGTCCAGGCCAGGCCAAGTCCTGCGCCGGTTACCAGACCACCCCAGAAGCCACTGGTAGCAGGCCCGGCAGATGCAAAGCGCCCGGCATGGCCTGACAGCGCCGCTTCAAACCGGATTTTCAATGCGGGCACTGCCAGAAGAATTCCCAGCAGAACGAAAATGATGGCAGCCGCAGTGCGGTGAATGTCTGGCGGAATGGCGAATTGGCGCACCAGAAGGCTCAACAACAGCGTAATACTGGTGAAGAACAGGGCAAAACCAACAATCAACCCCAGAGGGCGCAATCTGCCCGACAAAGCAGAGCTGGCCAGAATGACCGGCAGCAATGGCAGGACACAGGGTGAAAGAATTGTCACCACCCCGGCAACAAAAGCAAACAGAAGGCTCATTGCGCGCGGGTGTTTTCATTCAATCCGGCAACACCGCCGGCATTCCACAATTTTGCTGCGTCACCGGAAGAATCCAGAAGCACGAATGTGTCCTGGTAGGTCACACCATATTTTGCCTTAAGCGCAGTTTCCTGATCGTAGTCGGCGATAACCAGAGTGAGGTCTGGCTCAACCTCGGACCATTTCGTCGACAGCTCTGTCAGGGTGAGAATGCAGTTGGGGCACCATGTGGCGAAAAAGAAAACGACGGTCTTGCCCTCTGACGCCAGCGCGCCCAGGTCCTGGACATCCTCATACTTCACCAGCCTCGCCTGCGGCGCTTCGGCCTCTGCCCGCGCGGGGGCAACTGCGGAAAAGCTGGTGAGGGAGGTTGCCGAAGCAAGCGCTAATGCCAGCGCTGCTGTGCGAAGATGGGTGCGGATCACGGTTTTTCAGCCTTTTGCCGGTGAGTGACGCAACTTAACTTTGGTGGATCGCAAGCTGAAGGAATAAACGTCTACAAATAGTCGTCAGCCCGAATGATAATCTCAGCCCAGCGGCGAATCCGGCACGAATTTTGTTTCGAAAAACAGGCATCACGTGGGATAAGACGGGCTTTGAAAAAACAAAAATGAGCCGCCATGTCTTCCGTCATCGCCGGTACCCCGTCTGTCATAACCAAACCCGACCTTTCACCGCTGATGATCATCACGACGGTGATCATTGCCAGCGTTGCGGTTCTGACAGGGGTCGTCAGCTTTACGCAGTCTTTGTTGTTCTTAACCGGCGGCATGCTGGGCGTTGCGCTTTATCATGCCTCATTCGGCTTTACCGGCGGCTGGAAGCGGTTTGCCACGCAAGGTCGCAGCCGAAGCATGCGAGCGCAGTTCGCCATGATCGGTCTGACTGCGCTGGTGTTTATCCCGTTGATGAGTGGACTTTCCCCGTTTGACCGCAATTTTGCTGGCGCCTTTGCACCGGTCGGTGTCTCCGTTCTGCTTGGCTCCTTCATTTTCGGGCTTGGCATGCAACTGGGTGGCGGTTGTGGTTCCGGCACCCTGTTCACCGTTGGTGGGGGCAGCAGCCGCATGCTGATCACGCTGACCGGTTTTATCATCGGCGCCACTGTTGGCACCGCGCATCTGCCCTTCTGGCTGTCTCTGCCTTCGCTGCCAACGATCCGGCTTGGGCAGGTCTTTGGGCCAATTGGCGGACTGGCCCTTACCCTTGGCCTGATTGCGCTGGTCATCGGCGGTCTGGCCCTTCTGGAAAAGCGGCGGCACGGCAATGTTGAATCCGTATTCACCGGATTGTCAGATTTTCGGTCGGCCAATTTCCTTTATGGGCCGTGGCCGTTGATCATTGCAGCGGTTGTTCTTGCACTTGGCAACATTTTTACACTGTTCCTTGCCGGGCATCCGTGGTCGGTGACCTACGGGTTTGGCCTATGGGGTGCCAAGATTTTTCAGGCTGTGGGCATCGATGTGGCAAGCTGGCAGTTCTGGCAGGTTCCGGCACAGGCCCGCGCCTTAAGTCAGAGCGTTTTGTTTGATGTAACGTCGGTGATGAATTTTGGCATTATCCTCGGCGCAGCCCTGGCGGCGGCGCTGGCTGGCAAGTTTGCCGTGAAGGCAAAGGTGCCCGCGCTTTCCTACGCTGCTGCGATAATGGGTGGTTTGTTGATGGGTTATGGAGCGCGCCTGTCCTTCGGCTGCAACATCGGCGCCCTGTTCAGCGGTGTCGCATCCGGTAGCCTGCATGGTTGGGTCTGGTTCATCATGGCCTATATTGGTAGTCTTGCGGGCATTGGCTTGCGCCCGATATTCGGTCTGGATGGGTTTAAAAAGTCATGAGCAACAGAAACACCGTTTTATTCGGAGCATCATTGCTGGCGGCAATCGGTGCAGTTGCGGTTGACTATTCGGTCAGTGATGCGCCCAGGGCCGTTGCCGCGCAGGTTGAGGATGCAGCGCCATGCGCTGCCGCAACGCCATCCCCGGCCTCCGGCGCGCGAAATTACGACGATATTGCCAATGACTACAGTTCCGGCAGTGCACCTGCTCCGGCTCCTGCACCCATGCCTGCTGAAAATGATGCTAACCCCTGTTCTGCCGGAGTTTTATGAGTGAGCGAAGAGGCCAGACAACGCGCCGCACAGGAAATGGTCTATTGCGAGCAGATTCTGGCCAAGTCCGGGACGGGCATTCTGTTGCGCACATTACCGGCACAAGGACTGGTCACCTGGAAGCACTATCCCGAAAAGGATGTTTACGACGCGGCCAGCGGTGCGCAATGGTATTATCATTGCCATGATGACAGTGCCACGCTGGGAGAACACGGGCATTTTCACTGCTTTGTCCGCCCTGATGGCAAAGACAGCCCCGCCTGCCACCTGATCGCCGTCGGGGTGGATGGCAATGGCCGCCTGAAACGCCTGTTCACTGTAAATCAGTGGGTTACAGGCAGCCAGTGGTTCGATGCAGCAACCACAAATCCATTGCTGGAGCGGTTCAACGTCGAACTCGCAACACCGGACTATCTGGTCAATCGCTGGCTGACCGCGGTGCTGACCCGCTATGAGCCCGAAATCATCACGCTGAACCTGAGCCGCGACGAAGCCTTGCGCGCGACCGGGAAACCGTTGAGCGAAGTTCTGGAAGACCGCTCCCTTGAGGTTCTGTCCGAGCTTGTTCTTTAAAAAACCACTCCCACATTCTGACATCACGTAAAGATATGCACATTTCTTTATGTCATTCTTGACTCTTTGAAAAATCAGTGCGCATTCTGAACGCGTCATGGTTCTTTGCGGCTATCAAGCCGTGGAGCTAAGAGGGAAACCGGTGCGCCTTTGCAATGCCGGTGCTGCCCCCGCAACTGTAAGCGGTGAGCTTTCGTCCACCTGTGTCACTGGGAGTCAAATTCCGGGAAGACGGGCGAAAGTTGCGACCCGTGAGCCAGGAGACCTGCCTTGACAAACAGGTTCAACGGGCGGGGTGTCCCGGCGAGATAGCGTGCGACGGGTCCGACATTCGGGTCGTGCGCCTTTTCGTTTGCGCGCCCCAATGCCCCAACAGCATCGGGGATGCAATGACTGAAACACCTATCACCACCGCAACATTGGGCGTGCCGCGAATTGGTCGGCGCAGAGAGCTGAAGTTTGCGCTTGAAAGCTATTGGTCCGGAAAATCAACCAGCGAGGAATTGCTCGCCATTGCCAGATCGTTGCGCGCCGCCAACTGGCGGGAGCAGCGCGACAGGGGGATAAGCCGGATTCCGTCCAATGATTTCTCGCTCTATGATCATGTGCTGGACACGGCGGTCATGGTTGGGGCGGTTCCGCCGACTTACGGCTGGCATAGCGGGGAAGTTCCACTCGACACATATTTTGCCATGGCGCGGGGCGGTCAAATCGATACGGATCAGCATTGCTGTGGCAAGCCACATGGTCACGGCGTGGCTGCGCTGGAAATGACCAAATGGTTCGACACCAATTATCATTACATGGTGCCCGAATTTTCCGATGATCAGGCCTTTGCACTGACATCTAAAAAGCCGGTGGAGCATTTTCTGGAGGCCCGTGCACTTGGCATCCACACCCGCCCTGTCCTTCTTGGTCCGGTCAGTTTTCTGAAGCTGGGCAAATCCGTGGATGAGGGCTTCACGCCGCTTTCCCTGCTGCCAAAACTGCTTCCGATCTATGTGCAATTGCTGCAAAAACTGGCGGCAGCCGGAGCGGATTGGGTTCAGATTGATGAGCCGGCCCTGGTGCTTGATCTCATTCCCAATGAACGCAGCGCTTTTAGCTATGCTTATGAGGAACTGGCGAAAGCCGCGCCAGAGTTAAAAATCATGCTGGCGACTTATTTCGGCGCACCGGCCGACAATCTTACCACAGCCCTGTCGCTTCCGGTGGCGGGCTTCCATGCGGATCTGGTTCGCGCACCGGAACAGTTGGCTGATCTGTTGGACTGTGCACCGCATGATCTGGTGCTGTCTCTTGGTGTCATTGATGGGCGCAACATCTGGCGTGCAAACCTGAATTCCATTCTCGATCGTATACAGCCGATCATTGCCGAACGCGGCAGGGACAATGTGGAAATTGCCGCCGCCTCATCACTTCTGCATGTTCCAATCGATCTGGAGCTGGAAACCGACCTCGACGCAGATGTGCGCTCATGGCTGTCATTTGCCGTGCAGAAAATGGACGAGCTGACCATTCTGGCCAAGGCTCTTTCGCACGGTCGCCACACCGTATCTGCCGAATTGGCAGAGGCAGATGCGGTTGCGTCGGCTCGCCGCTCATCCTCAAAGACGCACAATCGGCAGGTGCAAGCCCGTTTGCAAAACATCGACCCAGCGCTTTTGAGGCGAAAGCAGAACTTTGCTGAACGCCAGAAGCAGCAAGACGCAAAACTGCAATTGCCGGCTTTTCCCACCACAACAATTGGCTCCTTTCCGCAGACATGGGAGGTCCGTAAGGCGCGCGCAGCGCATGCCAGGGGCGACTGGGATGACGCGGCTTATGAAGAGTTTCTCAAGCAGGAAACAAGAGCGGCGATTGTCTGGCAGGAAGAGATCGGCCTGGACGTTCTGGTGCACGGCGAATTCGAGCGCAACGACATGGTGCAGTATTTCGGCGAGCAGCTTTCCGGCTTTGCGTTCACCCGCCACGCCTGGGTGCAAAGTTATGGCTCGCGCTATGTGCGCCCGCCTGTCATTTTCGGTGATGTCGCCCGGATGCGACCCATGACTGTAAGCTGGTGGCGATATGCGCAATCGCAAACGAGCAAGCCCGTCAAAGGCATGCTGACCGGACCGGTTACAATTCTGAACTGGTCGTTTGTGCGGGACGATCTTCCGCGGAGCGCAGTTTGTCAGCAGATAGGGCTGGCCATTCGGGATGAGGTTGCGGATCTGGAACAGGCCGGCGCCAGCATCATACAGATTGACGAAGCCGCGCTGCGCGAAGGTCTGCCGTTGCGAAAAGCCGAGTGGAAGCCCTATCTCGACTGGGCGGTTGGTGCTTTCCGTCTGTGCTCCAGCGGCGTGGCTGATACAACGCAGATCCACACGCATATGTGCTATTCGGAGTTCAACCAGATCATCGACGCCATTGCGGACATGGACGCTGATGTCATTTCCATTGAAACGTCCCGCTCACGCATGGAACTGCTGGACGCGTTCAAAACCTACAGCTACCCAAATGAAATTGGACCTGGGGTTTATGACATCCACTCCCCGCGCGTGCCGGAAGTGGGAGAAATGACCAGTCTGCTGGAATTGGCACAACAGCACATTGCGCCGGCACAATTATGGGTCAATCCTGATTGCGGCCTGAAAACCCGCAGATGGGAAGAGGTTCGCCCTGCACTGGTCAACATGGTTGCGGCGGCGCGCCAATTGCGCAGCGTCTGCAACGCTTGATGGTGCGAGTGCAGCCGGACTATCTAACCCGGCTGCACAAACTTTTCTGCTGTAGTGGCGCGCAGATAGGCAACTGTTTCTGCCACTGTCACAACGTCCCCGTAACGCAAGTCAATATCGGTCAAATTAGCCTCATGCGCCGTTGGCGAACGATCACCCACTGCTTCCCTTACGATAATGGAGTGCAGATTGCGGTTGATTGCGCTTTCCGCGGTTGCGCGTATGCAACCGCTTGTGCTGCACCCGGTAATGATGAGTGTGTCCACACCACGCGCATTCAGATAGGCATCAAACGGAGTGCCCCAGAAAGCCGAAGCCCGCGCCTTCACAAACAATGGTTCATCGTTCCTTCGTTCCAGGCGTGGGTCCAGTTCCGCCATGCTGGCAGCGGTCGCAAGCGCCCTGGGACTGCTCATCTGCAACATTTTACGGCCAATTGGCCCCCTGACGTCCACCGGGTCCGGCTGCATTGTTGTAAAAAACACCGGGTGCCCGGCTTCTCGCGCTGCGGCTAGCACAGACAGTGTGTGTTCAAGCACGGGCTCAAGCCGGCAGGAACCCTGTTGCGAACTTTCGTCCAGCCATGAACGCGCAAGATCGATCACAACCAAAGCGGGGCGTTGGCCGAACCCGATCCGGCCGCCAAAGCCATGCAGCAAATAGCTGGGCCGCACTTCTGCTTCATAAGTCATGAGAATTGCCTCCTGTGCTGAATGTCACGGTTTGAGTGCGTAGACCTGAATTTCAACCCTGATGGCCGGGTTTGCCAGGCGCGCCTCCACGCAGGCCCGCACCGGCGCCTTGCCTTCCGGCAGCCATTTGTCCCAAACGGCATTCATGGCATCAAAATCTGATATGCTGGGAAGCCAGATATAAGCTGCGACAAGGTTGTTCTTGTCAGTTCCCGCATCGGCCAGCAGCCCGTCAATCTTCGTCAAAACGTCGCGCGTCTGGCCGATAATGTCGGCGGACAGATCGTCGGCCACCTCTCCGGCGGTGACGACCATAGTTCCACTCAGACTATATTCCACACAGCGCGACAAGCGGTGGGAGGTGTGGTGGCGTGTCAGCATGGTCTTTATCCTCTACTCTGTTGTTGGGCTTGCAGATCTATGCGGCGGCAGAGGGCCAGTGCTGCCAGTCTTGAACCACATGGCCCGGCGAAATCTCGGCGTAATGGCGCTGAGGCGGTTGAAAATCCGGGGGCCGGATCGGGCTTTTGATTTCCTCGTCCGAAAGCCCCAAGCGCATACGACGCTGGGTTGGGTCTGGCACAGGCACCGCAGATATAAGCCGCTTGGTGTATGGGTGTTGCGGATTCCCGAACACCGCATCACGTGGCCCGACTTCAACAATTTCACCCAGATACATTACCGCCACCCGGTGACTGACCCGCTCTACAATTGCCATGTCGTGAGAAATGAAAAGATAGGAAAGTCCCAGGCTTTCCTGCAAATCCAGCATCAGATTGATGATCTGCGCTTTGATGGATACGTCCAGAGCTGAAACCGATTCATCTGCCACGATCAATTGCGGATCCAGAACGAGTGAGCGTGCAATGCAGATGCGCTGGCGCTGACCACCGGAAAATTCGTGCGGAAAACGCCGGGCCATTTCTGGCTGCAAACCGACACGTTTCAATGCATCTGCCACTTTCTCCACCGCTTGTCTGGCTGTGCAGATATTATTGACCAGCAGCGGCTCGGCAACGGATTCGCCTACCCGCATGCGCGGGTTCAGGCTGGCCATCGGGTCCTGAAAAATCATTTGCATGGCGCGGCGGCGTTGCCGCAGCTCCTTGCCTTCCAGGCGGACAATTTCCGCGCCATCCATTTTGATGGAGCCGGACACCGGATCAACGAGCCGTACGATAGAACGACCGGTTGTGGACTTGCCGCAGCCGGATTCCCCTACCAGCGACAGGGTTTCGCCAGCACGCAGGTCAAAGGAAACATTCTCAACCGCATGCACCCGGCCGATCACTTTCTGCAAAAGGCCCCGGCGGATGTCGAACCGCGTTGTCAGGTTGCTGACCTGCAGAACTGGCGGTTTGTCATGTGCCACTGTATCAGGCAACGGCACGGCCGTTGAGCTCTTACCGCTCTCCGGGTCCACAATAGGAAAGCGCAGAGGTGAGGGTTTGCCGCTCATTGCCCCTAGCCGCGGAACGGCGGCCATAAGGGCACGTGTATAAGGGTGACTTGCCGCGGAGAATATTTTTTCCGTCGGTCCTGTTTCCACAACATCCCCGCGAAACATGACCACCACCTTGTCGGCGATTTCAGCAACCACCCCCATATCATGGGTGATAAACAGCACCGACATGCCCTCTTCCTCCTGAAGCATTCTGATAAGCTCAAGAATCTGGGCCTGGATAGTTACGTCCAGTGCGGTTGTCGGCTCATCAGCAATGAGCAATTTCGGACGGCAGGCCAGTGCCATTGCAATCATGACCCGTTGGCGCATGCCGCCTGACAGGCGATGCGGAAAATCTGCCAGTCGCTCCTTTGCCGATGGGATGCGCACCCGTTCCAGAAGGCGCAACGCTTCGGCTTCTGCGGCAGCTCGCGACATCCCGCGGTGGCGCACCAGCGCCTCACCAATTTGAAACCCGATCTTCAGCACCGGATTAAGACTGGTCATCGGCTCCTGAAAAATCATCGCCACGTCGCGGCCGCGCACTTGTTGCATGCTCTTATCGGGAAGTGCGAGGAGGTCGCGGCCTTCCAGTTCGACCTGCCCGGACAAGCGCCCCTGCCCTTGCTCAATCAAGCGCATGATCGACAGTGCAGTGACACTTTTGCCAGAGCCGGACTCGCCAACCAGCGCAACAGTTTCACGCGGGTTTACGTCAAAAGAGATTCCCTTGACCACTGACCGCCATTCACCGCCACTTAGAAACGAGGTGCGCAGTTCCCTGACAGCAAGAACCGGGCTTTCTGCCGCTATGGGCGCTTCAAGGTGAACAGACATCCAGATTTCCCTCACGACAGAGCACATTGATTTATGTTGCGGTGCAGCATAAAAATGCTGCACCCTTACGACAGCAGGGAAAGTGCCAATCCTGCATTCACACGCGCGGCCTTGATCAACTCATGAACGGGCACGAATTCACTGTTGGAATGGGCCACACCAATATGTCCCGGACCAAACACAATTGCAGGCGTGCCTTGCATGGCGTTAAAAAGTGCCGCATCTGACCAGTAAGGCACACCCTTTGGCACGGGCGGAATACCGACCTCTTGGGCGGCCAGCCTCAGGCATTCCGTCACCAGCGGGTGGGAAGGGTCTGTATCCAGCGGCGGATGCGAGTAAAGATCTTCACTGCCCGGAGTAAAAAACAGTTTTGCATCCAGGCTGGGATCGGCCGCACGCAACTCGTTCAGCAATGCTTCGAAGCCAGCCTCGATTTCCGCCAGTGTTTCTCCCGGAATTCGGCGCCGGTCCATGTAGATGGTGCAGATATCCGGCACCACTGCGCCAGCAGGCTTGTCGCCGGGTGCGCGGCGCACTGCCGTCACCATTTCATTGCGGGCATAGCCGATAACGGCTGAAACATTGACCGATGCTGCCCCCAACAGTTGGTGCAGGCGCTCATTGGTCCGCGGTATCAACCGCTCCTCAATGGCTGTGATAATGTTGGCAGCCTTGTAAATAGCGCTGACGCCGTTGGTCGGGCGACTGGAATGCGTTGGCACTCCTTCCACCTCGATGCGGTAATAGTCAAAGCCTTTGTGGGCAACGATCACGTCCAGATCACTGGGCTCCGCCACCACAACCATGTCCGCCTTCGGGCCATTGGCTATAACATCCAGGGAGCCTTCACTTGTGCCGTCTTCTTCGCCGACTACGCCGGTAAAGATCAAATCTCCGGCAAGCGGAACTCCAGCGCGCTTCAGCGCAATCATGGCATAATACTGCGCAGCGACACCCGCCTTCATGTCACATGCCCCTCGGGCAAACAAATTGCCACCCACTATGTGAGGTTCAAATGCACGCGGCATATCGCCCGGAGGCACTGTATCGATATGGCCGTTGAACATCAGAGTTGGGCCGCTGCCTGTTCCCGGTAGAACGGCAATGACATTGCAGCGCCCATCGCAGACATCCTTCAACTCAGCGTCGATCCCTTCACTGCGCAGGACATCGCGAATATGTGTGGCCACCGGCGTTTCATGCCCGGGTGCATTGCGGTGCGATTCAATGGCCAGAATATCGCTCGTCAGGCGTAGCAGTTCGTCTGCATCCAGATGCCGGGCAACAGCCTCTGGCAAAGCGCTGCCGGACTCATTTTTATCAGGCGAGAACATCAGACATTACCTTCTTGAAGCTGTGCGGCATTTAGCGGCCGGCAAGATGTGGATCGAAGTAATCGCGCAGCGCATCTCCCAGAATGTTGAAGGCGATGACGGCGAAAACGATGGCAAGGCAGGGGAACAGCACAAGTTCAGGATTGCTGAACATGTTGGGCATGCCATCCGCCACCAGATTGCCCCAGCTTGGCCATGGCAGCGGTACGCCAAGTCCCAGAAAGCTCAGGGTTGCTTCTGCCCGCAACGCCGTGGCTGTCCACAATGCACCGCTGACAATGGCTGTGCCTACGACGTTTGGCAGAATGTGCTTGAACATGATCCAGACATCGCGCGCACCAGCCGCGCGTGACGCTTCGACAAAGCTGCGCTGCATGATGACAAGCGCCTCGGCTTTGGCCAGCCGGATAAACCGGGGCACAAAGGACAAAGCCAGCGCGATGACAACGTTGAACGAGCCAGGCCCAAGCGAAACCAGAACCAGAATGCCAATGACAATTGTTGGAAATGCAAGAAGCAGACTGGCAAGCTCCGACAGAAGCGCATCCAGGATGCCGCCATGATAGGCTGCAAGAATTCCCAGTGCCACGCCAAGCACAAGGCTGATGATGACCGAGCTCAAGGCAATGAAGATCGAGGCGCGGCTGGCATAGAGAATTCGAGACAGCATGTCACGGCCGTACTCATCCGCACCCAGCCAATGAGCTGCAGAAGGTGCAGCGAAGCGGGCAAGAATATTCTGATCTATCGGATCATAAGGGGCCAACATTGGCCCGAACACCGCAACAAGCAAAAGCAAGCCGCAGCCTATGATGCCCACCATGGCAAGCGGATTGCCCAGCGCAGCTCGCAGTGCACTGGCAGTTCCACGAGTTTCAACCGGGGGCGCAACAGGAACATCAACCATGGCGACCCTCACATGCTCAGTTTGATACGAGGGTCTATCCAGACATACAGCAGATCGACCACAAAGTTCACGATAAGCGCTACAATCACGTAGACCAGAAGCACCGATTGCAGCAGCGTGTAGTCCCGCTGGGTGATGCCACCCAAAATCAGCCGACCGAAGCCGGGGCGGGAAAAAACAATTTCAATGGCAATGGAATCGCCAATCATGATGACTGTGTAGAGCCCCAGAAAGGTGACGATTGGCACCAGCGCGTTTCGCAGCACATGGCGGTAAAACACGGTGTTTTCCGAGAGTCCCTTGGCACGAGCCGTGCGGACAAAGTCCTCACTCATGAGATCCAGCACCGAGGCGCGAGTCAGCCGGGTCATATAGGCGGCCATTCCCAAACCTCCGGCAAGCGCCGGCAAAGTCCCATAATAGAGAAGGCTCCAGAAATCGTGGGCATCACCGCCCCCAACCAGCGGAAACCAGCCCAGCCAGACTGCGAACGGTATCATCAGAAGAATGCCGACAATAAAGCCTGGAATGACAAGACCGGTCAGAGACAAGGTCCTGGCAATCATGTCGATCATGGAATTGCGCCGTTTGGCAGCGGAAATACCAAGCGGAATGCCAATGCCGGAACCAATTACCAAAGCACCGATCACCACAACTGCAGTAAAGGGGGCAACCTGCCAGAGCAGTTCTGACACTGGTTTGCCAATAGCCATGGAAAGACCAAGGTCGCCCCGCAAGAGATCGCCCATAAACGAGAGATACTGCGAAATGACCGGCTGATCGAGGCCAAGCTGTCGCCGAATTAGCTCTGCGCCTTCGGCACTCATCTGCTGGCCCATCATGGCATCTGCCGCATCACCCGGGATGGTGCGCAGCGCAAAGAATATTGCGCTGACAGCCACCCACATGGTGATGAGCGCCCGCAATAGCCGACGGAAGAAAAATGAGAATCCACCTTGCATGGCTCAGCGCTTCAACCTTGGACGTCGGCAAGGTGTGAGTAGCGGTATTCAAGCGCCAGCGAGGATTTGAGATCGTAGCCCAGCGAAACTCGCTGGTTGCGCACCAGTGGCTGGCCAGTAAACACCGTTGGCACCAGCACGGCCTGTTCCGCAATATACAATTGCGCATCCTTCAGCAGTTCAGCACGCTCGTCCAGATCAGGGCTGTTGGAAATCTTGTTTAGCAACTCATCCAGTTCCGGGCTGGAAATCCCGGAAAAGTTGCGGGTAGCGCCAGTTTTGAAGGCTCGCTGCAATAATATCTCGGCGTTAGGGTAGGTAATGTCACCAAACAGGATCAGCGGGTTCGTATGCTGCACTATCTGGCTATGGTAAAAAGCGTGATCCACGCGGTTCAACTCAAGGTCAATTCCAACCCGCTTCAACTGATCCTGCATCAGCACCATCATCTGGCGGTAGTCATCGCGCTCGCTGATCACCATTGAAAGCTTGAGGCCATCGCCATGGCCGGCTTCAGCCAACAATTGTCTGCCCGCCTCCGGATCATAGCGGCGCCGCAATTCTTCCGGAAAGTCTTCTGCCGAAAGTGCACCGAAATAGGCCGGACCAACCATTGCAACCGAGGGCGTGGCGACATCCCCCAGAAGCGCCTGGAACTCATCGCCGTTAATGGCAAGACTGATTGCCCGGCGCACGCGTATATCATCCAGCGGAGCCTGCCGCGTGTTGATGTGGAGCCACCAGTTGATTTCCGGGCCTTTGCTGTCAATCAGAAAGCCCTGTTGCCCGAGACGAGCCAGAACCTGGCCGTCCAACGCGGCGCGCATGCTGTCGATTTCACCCGTGCGCATGGCAAGTTCACGTGCCGAGGAGCTGGGCATGAACCGGACGACCACCTCATCCAGCTTGGGCGTACCACCCCAGTAGTCATCATGGCGCACCATGACGATGCGGTCTTTGGGAACATATTCTTTAAACGCGAAAGGTCCGGTGCCTATAGGGTTCAGGCGCATCTCAGCCGCGCCACGCGCGTCAAAGGCTTTTTTGGAAAGCATCAGCCCCACGGATTCCGTGTCGCTTGCCAGATTTGCCAGAAAAAACGGATCCGCCGATTTCAGACTGATCACCACACCATACGGGCCATCAACCTCTACGGATTCCACGTTGTCATAGGCGGAAGCCCAAGGCGAAACATCCTTGTCACTATATCGATCCAGTGTGAACTTCACATCTTCCGAGGTGAATTCACCAAATTCGCCATGCCACTTAACTCCTTCACGGAGCTTGAAAGTATAAACATGGCCATCATCGGACACGGTCCAGCTTTCAGCCAGTGCAGGCACAAATTCGGTTGAAACCGTGCCGGGCGGATAGGCAACCAGCCCCTCCATGATAACCGGGTTGATAGGCGCTTCGGCCGACACCCATGCAAGTGTCGGATCAAGGGAGTTAATGTCACCGGCCGATACTGCGTGCGTAACCCGCTTTACGCCCTGCGCCTGCGCCTCTGAGATCAGGATTTTCAACTCACTGGATGCCCACGCAGCAATTCCCAGGATGCTTGCCCCAATGGCAAACTGACGACGCGTCACATTCGGCATGTCATTCCCCTTCCGTTTACCGCCAGCGATCCCGGCCCCCAAAAACGCTAACACGCTTGTGTAATTTTACAACGCAAAAATTACATTTTGTGCACGGCAATAATTTGGGCATATACAAAAACATATATTATTTCAGTATTTTACGTATTTAATTATGGTGTAAAATTACTAAATTCTTGAGCTTTTTGCCGTCCGTAAACGTATGGAATGATTGACCAACAGCATGTCCGCCAGCTAATACAGGCCAAAGAAAAAGCATGTCGCGGAGAATGAATGAGAGTCCCTGTCAGCATTTTGGATCGCATTCGCGATGGGCTGCGGTCTTTCAGCAAAGCCGAGCACCGCGTAGCTGAGGTCATCCTCCGCGACTCGGATACCGTGTCAAGGCTTGCTATCAAAGACCTGGCCGCGGCAGCCCAGACCAGCGAGCCAACTGTAATGCGCTTTGTACGTCGTCTGGGTTGCGACGGATTTCCCGATTTCAAGCGGCGGCTTTCGCAGGATGTGGCAATTGCCAGCATGTTTGTTTTTTCAGACGATGACGCGCCGCCGCAAAAGCCCGATGACGTTGCCTTCAAGGTTTACGACACCGCCGCACAAGCGTTGGCCTATGCCTATGCACAACGAGATTCCGCTGCGCTGGAAAAGGCCGCCAACGCCATTGACACCGCGGAACGAGTTTTTTGCATGGGGGTGGGCGGCAGCTCGGCCAATCTTGCTGCCGAGGCAGAAAACCGCCTGTTCCGCTATGATGTTCATGTCAGCACGATTGTGGACCCTTATCGCCAGAGAATGGCGGCAGGGCTGTGCACGGCGAAGGATGTGCTCGTAATTTTTTCCGTTACCGGGCGCCCGGCTTCATTGGTTGACAGTGCAGAGGCTGCGCGCGCCAACGGCGCAACGGTCATTACAATAACCCGTCCGCAATCTGACCTCGCGGCAATGTGCACAGTTTTACTTCCACTGGATATTCCAGATCATGAACGGCACGTTCAAATTCCACATCGCAGCCGTTACGGTCAGCTTTTCGTGCTGGATTGTCTTACAACAATGGTGGCGACCAGGAGACTGGAAAAGTCGGCACCCAAGCTGCGCCGCCTCCGGGCAATGCTGATTGCGCACCACGGCCCGACAAGCCAGCAGCCAATTGGCGACTGAGTATATAACGCAAAACGGCGGAGCTGAGCCCCGCCGCCGAAGGTTATGGACAAAAAGCCAGGTCAGGCCTTAGCTGCCGCCTTCCAGGCTGACATCTTCGAAGAAATAGTCCTGAACATTCTGCGGATCGGTTTTCAGACGACCGATCTGGTGCATGAACTGCGCGATCTTCAATGTCTGACGCGGTGTGGTGGTAATGGCCACACGAGGGTCGTCCAGCATCGCCTGAATATCTTCCACCGATTCCTGGCTGTTGGAAACGCGCTTGAAGGTCTCGGCTGCCGCGCGCTTGTCCGCATTGATGATCCCTGCCGCTTCGTTCAGCGCGCCAACAAAGGCTTTGTAAGCATTGGGGTTGGCGTCCCGGAACTGGCTTGTTGTAAAGGCAGCCACGTTGGTTGCCGGACCGCCAAGAATGTCATAGCTGCTGGTTACTGTGTGAACACCGTCAGCCTTTGCCTGTGCAAACTGAAACGGCAAAGCCGAGAAATGCGCCGTTATTACTCCGCCGCCAGACAGAAGCATGGATGTTGCTTCCGGATGCGGCAACGATACGGTCAACGGATCAAGCTGCTCATAATTCTCATCACCAAATTCCGCGGCAGCGGCCATTTGCAGCAGCAGAGCCTGATTTGAAACCTTGATCGTAGTCACTGCAATCTTGTCGTTTTCCTTGAAATCGGCAATCGACTTGACGTCCGGGTTGGTTGTCATCAGGTCCATTGGCATTTCAATAACTGCGCCAATGCCCCGCACCTCCCGCCGGGTTCCCTTTGTCCTGTCCCAAAGCGTCAGCAGTGAGGGCATGCCAGCGGATCCGAAGTCCAGATCGCCCGAAACAATTGCCTCATTCATTGCACCCGGGCCACCCAGTTGCACCCACTCAACCGTCACCGGAGAGCCAAGTGCTTCCGAGTGTTTTTCCACCAGTTTCTGATCTTCCATGATGATCAGCGGCAGGCTGCTGAGCCCATATTGCTGAGCAGCGCGGATTGTGCTGACTTCCGCACTCGCACCATGTGTCATCAGACCCAGCGCAGTTGCCGCCATCAAAATGGCGCGTCGATTCAGTTTCATAAAAATCTCCTCCCTTGCAGTCGTTTTCGTAATATTGCTGATTATTTTTGCATGCCCCAGCGCTGCACCGTCCGCGCCTCGATGAAGCGGAAGATGACGGACTCGACAAACAGGCCAATGAGAATAACGGTGAACAGCCCGGCAAAGACCTGCGAGGTCAAAAGCTCTGCGCGTGCCTCGAAAATATACCAGCCAAGGCCGCCGGAACGCGACGAAGCACCAAAAACCAGCTCCGCGGCGATCAATGTTCTCCAGGCGAAAGCCCAGCCAATTTTCAATCCTGTCAGAATAGCTGGAAAGGCTGCTGGCATGAGTATGTAAACCACGTAACGCACGCCATTCAGGCCGTAGTTGCGACCGGTCATACGTAGTGTTTCAGATACCGAGCGGAACCCGGAATTGGCGTTCAGCGAAACAGCCCACAGAACGGAGTGCACGATAACAAAGACCAGAGACGGCACACCGAGGCCGAACCAGATCAATGCCAGCGGCAAAAGAGCAATGGCAGGCAGTGGGTTGAACATAGCGGTCAGCGTGGACAGAAGGTCGGTTCCAATCCGGCTGGAAACCGCCAGAGTGGTAATGACAACAGCCAGCACCAGGCCGATGCCGTAGCCGATCAACAGAACCCGCAGCGACGTGACTGTGCGCGGAATCAAAACGCCGCCAATCAAGTCCTCCCAGAAGGTGCGGACCGTTTCGGTAAAGGTCGGGAACAAAAGTGGATTGTCCAGCCAGATGGCGTAAAGCTGCCATATAACGGCCAGCCCGACGAGAACCAGGACCCGCCGAAACACCGTGTTGTTCATCAGCCGTTCGGTCAGCGGCAGCGGCCGCGCAACATCGCCGATGCCACCGGCATCCGAGGCTTCAATTTCTATTTCCGGGCGGATGACAAGCCGGCCCTGCGGCGATGATGTCGCGCTCAATGGCCCGCTCCTGCCAGATTTGTCTCGTCTTCAAACAAGAAACCGTTGATTTTCTTCGACAATGCGCCAAACGCCGGGTCATCGCTGTTGGCATGGCTGAACTCATGCGCATTCAGCTCTGCACGCACCTGGCCGGGATGGGGTGAAAGAATGAGGATGCGTGAGCCAATGACGATGGCTTCCTCGATCGAATGGGTGACGAACAGAAGCGTGAACCCTATCTGATCCCAAAGCTCCAGAACCTCGTTTTGCATTTTGCGACGCGTCAAAGCGTCCAGCGCGGCAAATGGCTCATCCATCAGAAGAATGTCTGGCTCCATTGCCAGCGCACGGGCAATGGCAACGCGCATCTTCATGCCGCCTGACAGCATGTGCGGGTAAACATTCATGAATTTTCCGAGATTGACCTTATCGAGCGCTGAGCGTGCCCGATCGACCGATTCCGCCCTCGAATACTTACCGGTCACCCGCATGGGAAACAGAACATTCTGTAGCACCGTTTTCCAGGGCATGAGCTGCTCAAATTCCTGAAAAACCATCATCCGGTCAGAACCCGGACCGACAATTTCCTTGCCGCGGATTTTCATTGAGCCCTGCACTGGCGGGTGAAACCCGCCAACCGACTTGAGAAGCGTGGATTTGCCACAGCCCGACGGGCCCAGAATAACATAGCGGTCGGATTCATAGACATCGAACCCTACCCGATAAGTGGCCGTAACCAGATGTTCCGGCGTCTTGTACTGGATGGTGGCATTTTCAACCTGCAATAAAGGCTGCACTGCTGCTGCGCCATTGGCAGGTGCCGAGAAGCTTCTGGAAGGCACGGCGTTCATTGTTTCACCATGCACGACTGAATGCCTCCATCTGAAAGTAACTCCACGTTTCCCTCCCGTACCACTAGACAAACTCAAGGTGGTAGAGCTATAGACCTATCATACCAGTCGGTCAACCAATTGGCCGATGCATTTTGTGGCAGGTTCGGGAGAGCAGTTATGGGACTGGAAGTCGGCGGACAGGTTTTGGTGACGGAAGCGGAACTGACCGGGTTCTGCACCACCGTGCTGGAAAAACTGAAAGTGCCGCCACATGAAGCGGGCCGTATTGCCAGAAACCTGATTGAAGCGGACCTGCGCGGTGTGGGATCACACGGGGTTGTTCGTTTTCCCATCTATGTGCAGCGCATTGAGGATGGCGGCAGCAACCCCGCGCCGCAAGTTTCGCTTGCAAGGGAAACGCGCACGACTGCCGTTATGGATGGCGACAACGGCATGGGCCAGATTGTTGGCGAATATGCCATGGAACTGGCAATCGAAAAGGCACGTGACGGGGATTGCGCCTTTGTGTCCGTCAGAAACAGCAACCACTATGGCGCAGCGGCGTACTATGTCGAAATGGCAGCACGCCATGACATGATCGGTCTTTCCTTCACCATTGGCGGCATAAACCATATGACACCGTGGGGTGGCGCAGAGGCGATGCTTGGCAACAACCCGTTTGCGATTGCTTTTCCAACCGATCGGGATTTTCCGGTAGTTCTGGACATGGCGTGCAGCGTTGCCGCACGTGGCAAAATCATTGTGGCTGCCAAGGATGGCACGCCCATTCCGGGAGACTGGGCAAGCGACGCAAACGGCGTTCCCACAACGGACGCGGTCGAAGCGCTGAAAGGCTTTGTGCTGCCGATTGCAGGGCCCAAGGGCTATGCATTGACAATGACTGTCGGGCTTTTGAGCTCCATGCTGTCCGGGGCCGCTTTCGGCAGCGAGGTCACCCACATGTATGAACAGACGACAACACCGCAGAATGTCGGTCATTTGTTCGGAGTGCTGCCCATTTCCTCGTTTGAAGATGTTGATATATTCAAACAACGGATGGGCAAGGCAATTGAAGAAATGCACGGAGCGAGACGCGCTACCGGCGTTGACAGGATTTACGTGCCCGGAGAAAGAGAACACCTATCGTTACTTAGCCGACGCTCTTCCGGAATTCCCCTGAGCATGGCGGTCTTTGCCGAGCTCAAGGAGGTTGCGGAACGCTATCAGGTCAATCTGGAAGGCGCAGGCTACAAAGAGATTGCAGCTCAATAATATGACCGCACATCCAGTAGAGCCGATCCGTCGCAAAAAACTGTATGAGGAAATCGTCGAGCGTCTGGAACACCAGATGTTCAGCGGCGAGTTGCAACCTGGCAGCCTGCTGCCTTCCGAGCGCGAATTGATGGAGCGCTTTCAGGTTGGCCGGACGTCGGTGCGGGAGGCTCTGTTCGCGCTTCAGAGAATGGGTCTTATTGCCATTCGCAATGGTGAGCGCGCTTATGTGACGCGGCCATCCGCCATACGCCTTGTCAGCGAGCTTTCAGGCGCAGCGCGCCACATGCTGGCCGATGATGGTGGAGAAAAAGAATTCCAGGACGCCCGTATATTGCTGGAATCCGCCCTTGCCCGTGATGCCGCCCGCAATGCGAGCGCGGAAGACATCGCCATGCTGAAGCAGGCGCTTGAACAGAATGAAAGCGCCATCGGTGACCTTCCGCGTTTTGCAAACACCGATGTGGAGTTTCACCGCGCATTGGTCCGAACGAGCCGGAATTCGATATTCGAGGCGCTGCATGAGGCAGTTGCCGACTGGCTTTCTTCGCAGAGACTGACGTCGCTGAAAGCCGAAGGGTCAATGGCAGACGCATTCACCGCGCATGGGCGAATTTATGACGCCATTGCAAGCCGCGACCCCGACGAAGCCGAAAAGCAAATGGCAGCGCATTTGAAATCCGTTGCCCGATATTACTGGAATGCTAGGACAGGTGAGCAATGAGCCTTTACACAATACTGGTGGAGTTTGACATCAAGCCAGGGCACGAACACGAGTTCGCACAGCTTGTTACTGAAAATGCCCAAAAGTCGGTCGAGGTTGAACCGGGATGTCATCAGTTTGACGTCTGGACGTGCAGCCAGAATCCGCAGACATTCGTACTTTATGAGATCTACGAAAACGAAGCGGCTTTCAGGGACCACATGTCGGTCGAGCACTTCAAACTGTTTGATGCCGCAATAGGAGATATGGTTGCGGACAAGCGCGTCAGGCGCCTGCTGCCAACGGCTGATGCAGCGGCCTGACCCTCTGCCTTAGCCGGTAAAGCAACTGCCGATAGGTATGTCACCCGCCTGTCACACAACCTCTATATGTGCCAAACCAGTTCTTATGATTTGGCACATAAATGTTTTCAGCACCCCCGGCCATTGAGGCTCACAAGCTTTCACTTGCCTATTCCGGCAACACGGTCCTGCATGAAGTTGATGTAAGGCTGCATAAGGGCAAGGTGCTGGCGCTGCTCGGCCCATCCGGCTGCGGGAAAACCACCTTGCTGCGGTTGATTGCCGGGCTCATTGCCCCGACAAAGGGCCGGATTGAACTGGGCGGCAAGGTGGCCGCCGATGCCGCAACTGGCCAATTTATGCCGCCAGAGGCGCGCGGCCTTGGCATGGTGTTTCAGGACTACGCGTTGTGGCCGCATATGAGTGTGGCTGCCAATGTTGCGTTTCCCCTTGAAATGCGTGGTGTGGGCAAGGCCGAGCGCCAGCGCCGTGTTGCCAAAGCTCTGGACATGGTTGGCCTTTCCAGCATGGGCTTGCGCCGTCCGTCCGACATGTCGGGTGGACAGCAGCAACGCGTTGCCATTGCGCGAGCCATTGTTGCAGAACCACCTCTTGTGCTGTTTGACGAGCCACTCTCCAACCTTGACCGCGAGTTGCGGGAATCCATGGTTGGTGAACTGGCATCACTGGTCGCCTCTTTGGGGCTGACGGCGGTTTACGTAACCCATGATCAGGCAGAAGCCTTTGCGCTGGCAGACGAAGTCGCCATTATGCATCAATGCAGGATCGAGCAGATTGCCCCGCCCGAAGAGCTGATTTCCGCACCATCGACAGCCACTGTTGCCGGATTTCTGCGTCTGGGCTGTGTGGCGCCGGTGCGGCGCTGTGCCGATGGCTGGCAGCTTGACGGCACATCTGTGCTTCTGGCTGCAAATGGCGACCATGAACCTGGCGATGCAGCTTTTGCAACTGTTCTACTGGCAGCAAAGGCCATGCGTATTGGCGCAAAGGAAGGTGCCGCGTTGAAAGGGCAGGTCCTGCGTTCGCAGTTTCGTGGCGACGGCCACGCGGTAACGCTTCGCCTGCATGGCACGGATCTCGACATTCAGGTGACAAGCCCGCAACGGCTGCATCCGGGTGAAACCATTGGACTGACCATCAATCATGAAGAACTGCGCTGGTTTCCCGGTGTAGCAGCTTAATTTCACGAGGAGCATGACATGCGTATTCTGCCTTCCCTTCTGACGTTGGGACTGAGCCTTCTTGCCACAACGGCAATGGCTGACATAACCGTGTACACCGCAGGTCCAGGCGGCTTGATCGACAAGCTGGCAAGCGGCTTCACTGAAGAAACCGGCATCAAGGTTGAAGTGTTTCAGGCCACCACCGGCAAGGTCATGGCGCGGGTGGAAGCGGAAGCGGCCAACCCGGTTGTTGATGTGCTGATTTCCGCGTCCTGGGACACGGCGACAGATTTCGCCAATCGCGGCTGGCTTGTGCCTTACGCCAGCCCGAATGCCGCCACTGTTCCGGATTTCCTCAAAACTGAAACTGCTGTGGCACAGGGCGTTTCCGCTCTGGCTATTGCATGGAACCCGACATCCAACACGCCAAAGCCTGCCGAATGGGCAGATCTGGCCAAGCCGGAATATAAGGATCTGGTCAACCTGCCGGACCCTGCACAGTCAGGCGCAACATTTGAGCTGATTGCCGCCCTGCAGGCAGAAACCGGCTGGGAAATGTTTGAAAACCTGTCGGCCAATGGAGCCATTGTTGCCGGTGCCAATGCTGAAGCACTGAACCCTGTGCTGCAGGGTGCGAAAGCCGCGGTGTTCGGTGCGGTTGACTATATTTCATTGAGTGGCAAGGCCAAGGGTGAAACCATCGAGGTTATTTTCCCGGAAAGCGGAACCGTTATTGCGCCCCGCCCCGCCATGATCCTTAACTGGTCAAAGCAACAGGACGAAGCAAAGCAGTTCATCGACTACATGCTTTCCGATGCCGGGCAGAAGATTGTTGCCGACGCCTATCTGATGCCGGCCCGTTCCGACATTGCTGCCAACCGGCCGTTGATCGCCGATCTGAAAATCCTGCCAATTGACGCTGAAGCCGTTTATGGAAAGCGCAGCGAAACCCTGGCTGAATTTTCAAAGGCTTTGGGCAAGTAAAAGCGATGACGGCGAAGGCAGCGGAAGATCGGAACACTCTGGGCTGGCTGGCGATCAGCGGACTTGTTGTGGTTGTGGCAGTTCCATTTGCCTTCATTGTGCTGCAAGCGGTTTTTCCGCAATTGGGGCGCGGCTCGCTCGCCGCACCTTTTTCCCACCTGTTTTCAACGCTGGCCGATCCTGCCCTTCTGCGCATGGCGGGCAACAGCTTGGGGCTGGGCATAGCCGTGGCGGCGCTTTCAGCGCTCATCGCCTTGCCACTCGCTGTTCTGCGCGCGTTTTTCCGCGTGCCGTTTGCGCTGTTCTGGGATGTGGTGCTGCTGGTGCCCTTCATGATTCCGCCCTACATCGCCACTCTGGGCTGGATCATGTCGCTGCAACCGCGCGGCTATATGGAACAGTTGCTTGGCCTGCATCTGGCTTCTTTTCTGTTCTCGGTACCCGGCGTCGTCTTCATCATGGCGATGAACGGCTTTCCGCTGATTTACTTTGCCATGTCACGCACACTGGAAACTGTTGGCGCGCGCTATGCTGATGTTGGAAGGCTTTTCGGAGCGAAACCTCTGCGCGCCTTTTTCCGCATCACGCTGCCGCTTTCCATTCCGGGCCTGACCGCCAGCCTGTTGCTGGTCTTCGCGCTGGCGATTGAGGAATATGGCACCCCCGCCGCCCTTGGCAGCCGGTTCGGTTTCCAGGTGCTGGTCACCGGAATTGATAATCGTATTTCAGACTGGCCGATCGATCTGCCGGGCGCGGCCGTCATGTCTCTTCTGCTTGTGCTGATGTCGCTGGGTGCATTCATGTTGCAAAGGCGCATAGTGGCACGCGGCAATTACCAGACATTGGGCGGCAAACCCCAGGCACAGGCAAAAAAACCATTGGGCGTGTGGGCGGTGCCGGTCACACTGCTGTTCACGTTCATCGCCTTTCTGGCCACTGGCCTGCCGATGCTGGCCATTCTGGCCACCGCACTGTCGCGCACCATTTCCGGCGGACTATCGCCAGACAATTTGTCGTTGAACAACTTCGCCGCCATTCTGGACGACAGCGGTGGAGCGTTGCGCGCCTTGACCAATTCGCTGACGCTGGGCGTTGCCACTGCGCTGATTGCAGGGCTTCTGGGTGCAGTTTCCGCCTATGTGGTTGTGCGGTCGCGCTTCGGCGGGCGTGGTTTTCTGGATATTCTGTCAGCCCTGCCCAATGCCCTGCCCGGTGTCGTCGTCGCTGTCGGGCTGATCCTGGCGTGGAACCAGCCATTTTTGCCAATCACGCCCTACAATACGGCATTGATTTTGCTTTTGGCCTATGTGTGCATCCTGCTGCCGCAGCCGGTGCGGCACGCTACGGCGGCCTTTCAGCAGATTGGCGACAATCTGGATGCGGCGGCGCGGGTGTGCGGAGCAACACCGATTACGGTGTTTCGCCGTATCATGCTGCCTTTGATACTGCCCAGTCTGGCAACATCAATGCTTCTGGTGTTTGCCATAGCCTCGCGCGAGCTGGTGGCGTCACTGCTGGTGGCACCGGTGGGCATGATGACCACGGCCAGCTTTATCTGGCGGCAGTTTGAACAGGGCTCCGTGGGCATTGGCATGGCAATGGCGTTCATCACCATTCTTCTGACAACCATGCTGCCGCTGCTGCTTATGTCTGTTTTGCGACGAATGAGCGCGAATTAGTAAAGCGCTGCAAGCAAAAAATGTGTAACGGTTTTACGTCCGCCAATATCAATCAATAATGCGCGCGTATTCAATCATGAGTTCCATTCTGGACGTTCTTCGTCGTGAAATGCCAAGCCTGACGCGCACCGAGCGAATGATTGCGCTTGAACTCATGCGATCCTACCCTTCTGCCGGGCTGGAAACTGTTGCCGAATTTGCCAGGCGCGCAGGCACCAGCAGCCCATCGATTCTGCGCTTTGTCGCCAAGCTGAAATTCCGCTCTTACGCCGATTTTCAATCGCAACTTCGCGCCGAAGTGTCTCAGGTGCTGCAATCTCCGTTAAGCCGCTCATCGGCGATGCGTGGAAAAGAAAGCGTGGCGGAAGACAGTTTTGGCGCAGCGGCCGTGGGCAATATCTCGCGGGCGGTGGAGTTGCTGGATGCGGTGGATATGGATGCCGTTGTCAGCCTTGTGGCGGATGAGCGTCGGCCACTGTTTTTGATTGGCGGCCGGTTCAGCAAGGCCAATGCCTTATGGACTTATCAGCTGCTGCGCGACATTCGCGGCAATATACGGCTGGTGGAGGAAGAGCCCGCCAATTACGCGCATTCGCTTCTGGCAATCAACCGCACGTCGGTGCTGATTGCTTTCGACTATCGCCGATATCAGGAAGACATTGTTGCCTATGCCGCAGCAGCCAGGCAACGACGCGCCACGCTGATTGCGGTAACAGATGAGTGGCTTTCACCCATTGCTGCCCAGGCCGCGCATGTGTTTACGACACCAGTGGCCGCCCCCTCACTGTTTGACTCGACAATCGGCAGCCTTGTGCAAATGGAGGCTCTGATAGCGCGCACCGCCGAGGCGCTCGGCCAGAAAGCCGCAACGCGTATTGCCGCGGTTGAAGTTGAGCGCGAACGCTTCTCCGGTGATGTGCCCGCGAAGGCCAAGCCAGCCAAACGCAAAATCTGAAGCGTTTCAGGCGATCTTATCGTTCACCTGAACCAGAACTCATTCAGGGGTGCAGCAACTCGCTGACCAGTTCTTCCGTGGTGGCCAGTCGACAATAGCCTTTAAAAGCGGCCAGCGCATTGTCATGACGCGCCTGCGTATCGGTGGTGCAGGCATCGACCGGGCAGATCATGCGAAAGCCCCTGTCGGCCCCGTCGCGCACCGTATGGTCCACGCATTGGTCGGTCAGAAAACCTGTGGTGATGATCGTGTCTATGCCGATATTGCGCATGGCATATTCAAACACCGTGGAGTTAAACAGGCTGGACGAGGTCTTGGGCAGAATGATTTCATCACCCTGCGGTGCAAGAGCCGCAATTACCCTGGCTTCAGCGCTGCCCCGTGCAAAGTTGAAGCCGGTTTCCTTGTAATCAATGCTGCGGTCACGCCCGTCCAGCGTCAGGCTTTCTATGACGGTAAATACAATCTCCGCTCCGCCTGCCCGGCCAGCATCCAGAAGCCGCGAGATGTTCGGGATGACAAGATCACGCGCACTCTGGTGGAAATGCGGCCTTGTCTGAGCGGCGGCGTCGTTGAAAATGCCGTCCTGGACGTCAATGATCAGTATGGCAGTGCGGTGCGGATCAATCGCCGCACCGCGTCGCGGAAATGGCTGCTCCATCACGCCCTCGTCTGTTGATAGACCGACAGCGCCTGTGTCAGGCAGTCGGCCAAACGGGCGGCCCATTCTTCTGCTTCTGCCGGCGTACCGATGTAATCCTGCCGGATCTCGAACTCCACATACGGCAGGCCACGGGCATGCGCGTGCATCGGAATAGAATAGTCATTTTCAAGGCTGACGGCATAAGGCTCGTTCAACCCGACATTCAGATCACCGGCAGCTTCAAGCGCGGCCTGCACCGGCAGGCTGAATGCACCATCATCCGCCCACATCAGGGCGACTTCCCACGGCCGCGCCTGCTCACGCGCGCGCAATTTCGGAGTGTAGCTGTGCACGGAAACCACGATGGGTGGGCGACCGGCAGCCGTTGCCCGCTCAATCGCAGCTTCAATAGCCGCATGATACGGCACGTGAATTTCGTCTCTGCGCATGCGCCGGTCTTCTTCCGACAGATCCTGATTGCGCGGCACCAATGTGCCATCAGAAATTGGCGGAATGGAATCGAGAGCATGATCCTGCCGGTTGGTGTCGATCACCAGCCGTGAATAGCGCTGAAACAGCAAGGGCGCGTTGAGCCGCCCGGCAAGCGACAGCGCCACCGGCAGTGCACCAATATCAATACCGATATGCCGGTTCAGCTCATCATGCGGCAGGCCAAGGCCATCCAGTTTTTGTGGAACGGCATTGCCTGCATGATCGCAGATCAACAAAAATGGCGACTGGCTGTCGGCATTGATCTCGCCATAGGGGAACGGGTCAAGTGGTCCCAGAAGCTGCGGAAAAACCGGGGCGTTCATATCAATAAACCTCCGCATAACGCTGACAGAGCGTTGCAAGATCAAGTCCTTCAAGCATGGCGGCCTCACCGCGCTTATGCATGATGTATGCGGCAAACAAGTCTGCCCCCATCCACTCCCGCATGTCGCCACAACCTTCCATGGCATCCAGCGCCAACGGCAGCGAGCGCGGCAATTCGCGAAAACCCTTGGCTTCGCGCTCGGCTTGCGAAAGGTCGGCCGGGCTTCCCGCCGTTACCTGAGGCGCGCCCAGCTTCTGACGAATGCCGGCCAGCCCGGCATAGACCAGAATACCCAGTTGCAGATAAGGATTGCCCGCCGCATCTGCTGCGCGAAATTCCAGATTGTAGCGTTTGGCAACATCCACTTCGCCATGCTCAGGCACGGGGCACACGCGCAAGGTCGCCTCACGGTCGCGCACGCCCAGATTTGTCCAGTATGCGGACCAGCTGTTGGGCTTCAGCCGCTCGTAGGAAATGACGGCCGGTGCCGTTATGGCCACCAGCTCCGGCGAATATTTCAAAATGCCTGCAGCAAAGGCCGCGGTCACGGCACTCATGCCATGCGGACCGCTGGCATCATAAGTTGCCGGTTTGCCATCCGCATCGCGGAAGGAAAAGTGAATGTGCACGCCATTGCCAACAATTCCCGGCGTAACCACCGGTGAAAAGCTGGCTCGACCACCGAAATGCTCGGCTACAGCGCGGGTAATTTCCTTCAGCTTGACCGCACGGTCAGCGGCGACCAGACCCTCGGCCGGGTCAATGGTGATTTCAAACTGCCGCGGACCAAATTCCGGCAGCAGCGTGTCCGGCTCCAGCCCATTGGCGCGAATGGCCGCCAGCAATGTTTCGAAGAACGCTTCCGAGCCACGGAATGAGCCGATAGAGTAAGCATCGGAAACGCGCTCTTTTGCACCTGTGTAGTGAAATTCATGTTCAAATGCTGCAGTCAACGACAATCCGGTTTCCTGCTTCAGCGCTTCCAGCGCGTGGCGCAGGAAACTGCGCGGGCAGCAAGCCCATGGGGTGCCATCCAGATTGCGCACATCACCCAGAATGAAATGCTCACGCACGCCATTGCCCAGTTCCAGCACAACATCGCCTTGCGGGTCGGGCACCAGCTCCAGATCGCCAACCGCGCCCCAAGGGGTTGCAGGAATGCGCCCGAAGCAGTTGATCATGATGTTGGTTGGGGTCCAGCCGACGCCGTGCGCCCGGCGCTTTTCCAACTCGCCGGCAGGGAAACCCTTGCCACGAATCTGGTTGGCAATATCGGCATAGGCAATGTTGATAAACGGCTCGCGTTCCAGCGGCATGTCGCATACGCTCCTTGGCGCAATTCATAAAGGCCTGGGCAATTGAAGCCGGGCGGAGCGCCAGCGCCCCGCCCGCTCAGATATTGCTTACTGTGTTTCTTCCGGACGCCAGATCGACAGCACCTCGAACTCACCATTCTGCACGGCAATGATCGAGATTGGCTTCGGCGGAACCATGGTTTCGCGGCTGTAGGAAATTTCGCCGGTGACGGCCTTGAACTCACTGGTTGCTGCCAGCGCTTCACGCACGGCGGCATGGTCCACACTGCCAGCCTTTTCCACGGCATTGGCAATCAGCCCAACGGCATCATAACCCAGCGGTGCAAAAGCGTTTTCTGGCGGAGTGCCGAATTCCTGTTCGTAACCGGTAATGAACTCGCCCACTTCCGGGCGGTCATCTGCCAGATAGGTGTGGGTGGAGAAATAGACGTCATTGGCAAGATCGGGACCGGGAACCTCGGCAACCAGTGGCGTGTCGAAACCATCACCGGACAGGATTGGCAGATCCAGACCGGCTTCGCGGATCTGACGAACAGTTACGCCCGCTTCGCTTGGAATGGCCGAGATGAACACGGCGTCCGGCTGCGGATCAAGTGCCTTCAGGCGCGCAATCTGACCGGAAAAGTCGGTATCGCCCATCATGAAGGAAACGTCTTCCACAATGGTTTTGCCGCGATCTTCATAACGCTGCTTGAAAAATGTCGACAAGGCTTTGGTGAAGTCCATCGAGTTGTCGGTCCAGACCATGACATTGTCGAGCTTCAACTCATCAATGGCATAATCAGCAATGGCGAATGACTGATCATCATCGCCAAAGGCAGTCATGAACATGTGGTCGCCAACCCATTCAGGCAGTTTCGGGTGGGTTGCGCCGGAAGTTACGAAGGGAATGCCCGCGCTCTGGAATGTTGGAGCTGCGGCCATGACAAAGGTTGTGTCGCCAAAGCCGATACCAGCAACAACATCTGCCGAAACCGCTTCCTGAGCAGCCGTTGCCGTGGCCTGCTGGTCGGTGCGGGTATCATAGGCAACAATTTCGACCTGACGGCCCAGCAGGCCGCCAGCATCATTGATTTCCTTGGCCTTCAACTTGGCACCGTTTAACGCCGGAGCGTCGATGGACGACATGCCACCCGTCAGGTTGTACAAAGCGGCAATGCGGATGGGTCCATCCTGCGCAGTACCCGTGGTCGGCAGCGTCAGAACCAGCGCGGCGGCCACGGCAGAAAGGGCAACTCCGGATAGGAAGTAACGTCTTTTCATTGCATGCTCCTTGGTCGTTTGGGTTTCAGGAAAGAGAAAGGCTCGCCGCTGCCGAAAAGCCCTTTGGGCCGCAGCAGCATGACGGCAATCAGAATCAGGGCGATGGTGATCTGGATCAGGCCGTAGGCACCCAGCTCGCGCTCAACGGGCCGCATGACCTCGCCGACAACGCTGAGCAGAATGGCCGCAACAGCCGCGCCAATCAGGCTGCCACTGCCGCCAATGACAACCATTGCCACCAGCATGAAGGCCAGCGGAATGCCGAAGGAGGCAGGCGTCAGGTTGGTGACCAGATGCGCCCAGAGCGCGCCGCCGACACCGGCGAAAAAGGCCCCAAGCGCAAAGGCCTTCAACCGATAGCGGGCTCGGTCCACCCCAATGGCGGCGGCGGCCAGTTCATTTTCGCGAATGGCCATCATGGCCCGTCCGGGCGAGGCGGATTTGAGCCGCCACATCAACGCCAGCGCAACCAGCGCCCAGCCGTAAATCCATGGCAGCGTTGAAAGACGCGGAATACCTGAAATGCCGATGGCACCCCGGGTCACGCCATCGGCATTGTTGATGACAACCCGCACGATAACAATCAAACCAATGGTTGCGACCGCAAGATAGTGCCCACGCAAGCGCAGCACCGGAAAGCCGGACACAACCGCCAGCAAAGCGGCAACCAGACCACCGGCCAGCGTCGCCAGCAGAAAAGGCGCCTGCATGTCGGCAATCCAGACCGGCAGATCCGGCATCATCATGGCCTTGCGCGCCACCGGAAAGGTCAGAATGGCTGCCGTGTAGCCGCCCGCCATCATGAATGCCGGATGGCCGAGCGAAAACAGACCGGTCAGCCCGTTGGAAAAACTGAGGCTGGTTGCCAACAGAATATTGATACCGGCAAAGCCGACCATGGTCTGTTGAAACGGTGTCAGGAAAGATCCGGCCATAAAGGCCGCTGTCATGACAACAATGGCCAGTGCCAGAAAGGCCACGCGCACTGCTGGTTGCCCGATCATGCGCGCTCCTCCGTATTATGCCCCATCAGGCCGGAAGGCATAACAAGCAGCACCAGAATCAAAAGACCAAAGACAAAGGCGTCACGGTACGCGCCGTATTCCTGTGGCAGCAGGCCCACCAGCAGAACCTCAAGCAGGCCCAGCAGAAACCCGCCAAGAACCGCGCCCGTCAAGCTGCCAACGCCGCCAATCACCGCCGCAACAAAAGCTTTGAGACCCGGAATGAAACCCATCAGCGGGTCTACCTGACCATAGCGCCCACCCCAAAGCAGGCCCGCCAGCCCGGCCAGTGCGCCACCCACGGCAAAGGCCGACATGATAACGCGGTTGACTGGAATGCCCATCAGGCGCGCAGCCGTCAGGTTTTCCGAAGTGGCCCGCATTGCAATGCCCATTCTGGTGAAACGCACAAACAGCGTCAGCCCGATCAGACTCAAGGCCGTGGCGGCAAAAATGCCCAGATCCAGCGCCGAAACCCGTGCTCCGGCCAGTTCAAATCCGGTGCGCCATTCAGCAGGCAAGCGCAGGGCGCGCGGCTGAGCCGATAGCAGCATGATGCCAATGTTCTGGATGAGGATTGCCACCGCAAGCGAGGTGATGAAACCATTGACCTGCGGTGCGCCCCGTTGCGGGCGAAAAACCGTAACCTCGATCATCGCCGCAATGGCCGCACCTGCCAGCAATGTTGCCAGCACTGTGACCCACAAAGGCAGCCCCAACGCCATCAGGCAGAAAACCGCAGTGAACGCACCGATCATGACCACATCGCCATGGGCAAAATTGATCAACCGGACGATCGAGTAGATCATCGAAAAGCCAACAGCGACCAGCGCATACATGGACCCGAGAACCAGACCATTGACGATCTGCTGTACGACATAGGAGCTCATAGCGCACCCCCGTCATCCATTCCCAGATAGGCGGCCCGCACCTTCGGGTCGTCGATCAAGGCCTGTCCGGTTCCTTGCAGCACAAGTTCGCCATGTTCGATAACATAGGCGCGGTCGGCTATCTCCAGCGCCATCATGGCATTTTGCTCCACCAGCAGCACCGTCACACCCTCGGTCCGGATCGCCTCAATCACATCAAAGATCCGCTCGATCATCTGCGGTGCCAGTCCCAGTGACGGTTCATCCAGCATCAGCAAGCGGGGACACGACATCAATGCCCGGCTGATTGCCAGCATCATTTGTTCACCGCCGGAAAGATTGCCCGCCCGCAAATGTGCCCGCTCTTTCAGAATGGGAAACAGCGTGTGCACCCGCTCAAGATCATCGCGCACCCCGGCAGGGTCGCGCCGCAGAAACGCGCCCATTGCCAGATTTTCGGCAATGGAGAGGCTGGAAAAAATCTGCCGGCCTTCCGGGCAATGTGCCAGCCCCCGCGTAACAATCGCCTCGCTGGAAAGACGCTGAATGGCCTGTCCGTCGAAACGAACTTCGCCGCTGCGCGGGCGCAGCAAACCGCTGATCGTCATCAGGGTGGAGGTTTTGCCTGCACCATTGGCACCGATCAGCGCAACAATTTCGCCCTTGCCCACGCTCAGCGATACATCACTCAGCACCTGGGATGCACCACGCCAGACATTCAAGCCCTGCAACTCAAGCATGGGCGCGCTCCCGCCTTGTGCCCAGATAGGCTGTAACAACAGCTTCATTGGCACGAATGTCCGCCGGTGCGCCTTCGGCAATCAGCTTGCCGCGGTCCAGCACCTGAATCCGCTGGCAAAGCCGCATCACCAGCCGCATGTCATGTTCAACCAGAATGATCGAGATTTTCAGCCGCTCATGCAGCCCGGCGATCATGTCCACCAATGCCGCGGTTTCACTTGGGTTCATGCCCGCGGCAGGCTCGTCCAGCAGCAACACTTTCGGCTCTGTTGCCAAAGCCCTTGCAATCTCCAGTTTGCGCTGGTGGCCATAAGGCAAGGAACCTGCCTTATGGTCGGCGATATCCGCCAGCCCCACCTCGGCAAGCTGTCGGGCGGCAATTTCGTGAATGTCATTCTCGGCGCGGGCAGCAGATGGCAAACCGGCCATGGTTGCCAACCAGCCCGGCCCGCGGCGCATGGCACACCCGGCGGCGGCATTTTCCAGCACGGAAAGCTCTGGAAACAGCCTGATGTTCTGAAATGTCCGCGCAATTCCGGCGCGTGCATACTCTTCAGGCTTTTTGCCGGTCAGTTGGACGCCTTCTGAAAGAACCTGGCCATCTGTTGGCTTCAGCACCCCGGTCAACAGGTTGAAGGCTGTGGTTTTGCCGGCACCATTAGGGCCGATCAGGCCCAGCAATTCCCCGGGACCAACCGTTACGCTGTAATCGGTAAGCGCCGTTACGCCGCCAAAGCGCCGGGTCAGGGAGCGACCTTCCAGCAAAGGAGTTGCACTTGGTTGCAAACAACCTCCAATTAAAAAAATCATTGATTCATTTCTGGATCAATGATTACAAAAAATTACAAACAGTGCAATTCTGTACCAATTGATTTTTTCGGGAAAATGCATCCATGGTTGATCCAGCACAACAGCGGCATGACATAGAAGCAAGTGGCGCCAACTACCGCGAACGCGCGGTGGTGCCGGCCAGAACGGCAGTTCTTTCCATTGACATGCAGCAAATGGAGGTTGGCGTCGCAGAGCGGCAAGAGGCCCGGATTTCCGGCACGCGGCAGAACAGGCACGCTGCTTTTTATGAACGTGTGGAAAACACCGTTATTCCCGCTCAGCAAAAGGTTCTGCAGGCCGCCAGAGCGTCAGGAATCGAAGTCATTTTTACTGTGATTGAAAGCCTGACCGCAGATGGGCGAGACCGCAGCCTTGATCACAAGATCTCGCATCTTCACGCGGCCAAGGGCTCGTTTGATGCACAGGTCATTCCCGAAGTCGGGCCGGCGGCAGATGACATCATCATTCCCAAAACCTCATCGGGCATCTTCAATTCCACCAATATTGATTATGTCCTGCGCAATCTCGGCGTGGAATATCTGGTCATCATGGGCGTCGTGACCGATCAGTGTGTGGAATCCGCCGTGCGCGACGCGGCCGACCGGGGCTTTCTGGTAACCCTGATTGAAGATGGCTGCGCCGCCTATTCCGACAGGAACCACAATGATTGCATGGAGGCCATGGACGGCCACTATTCCCGTGTCCGCAGCGCGGATGAGTTTGTGGCCGAACTGGCTGCGCTGAAGACGTAAATCACTCTGACTGAAGCACCACCAGCGGCTCGTAATGGTGCGGCTGGCGCATCAGCACAAGGTCTTTTCGCCGAACCACATTGGTGGGATAGGGCCCACCAATGTGCCCCGTGTCGATCGTTGCCACGGCCAATGGCGCGTTGGCCGCGGCGATGGATTCCGTGCGTGGAAAGGCAAAGGTGTCCGGACCGAAGATGCCGCTATGCCCGGCAAAACCCTTTTCCTCGTCCAGAACATTGGCGAAGACAAAGTAGCAATTGTTTTCCCCCGCCCGCACCCGGTACTGGTGCCAGTGATAGGGGTCTGCTCCTGTTGGAATGGGAGCCGGCTGCTGCACGGCCGTTCCCGCATGCGCCAGATGAAAGCGCTGACGTATGGCCGATGGGCAGGCAATCAGGTCTGCGCCACGCAGCGCCAATGTGCGCCCCGCTTCGGGAAAGCTGGCGTCAAAGCCAATCAGCAGGCCCACGCGCGCAAAAGGCAGGTCAACAATTTTCCACTCACTGCCTGCTGTTGCCCACCGCTCATCCTCCTCGTTCAGGTGGATCTTGCGATAGATCGCCAATACGCCGGATGGTCCGGTCAAAACCGCACTGTTGTAAAACCTGTCGCCCTCTTTTTCGGCAAAGCCAGCCACAAGATACAGGCCACTGGAAACCGCCAGTTCGGTCAGGCGCACCAGTTCCGGGCCATCCGCTGCCAGCGCCTGTTTTGCAGGGTCCTGCAATCCGGTCAAAGCGCCCTCCGGCAGAACCAGCAGTTCTGCTCCTTTGGTCCGCGCCTGCTCTGCCAGTTCAGTCATGGCTGCCAGATTGTCGTCAAGGTTGGCGGTTGGCGCAAACTGGCCAGCGGCCACTTTGGCCTCCCGCCCCTCCGGCAATGGCTGGTGGTCATAGAGCTTGAAGAAATCACGCGGGTTCCACGCAAAAGTGTTGGTCATCAGCTCGGCATAAAGCTCCGGGCGCCGCCGCTTCTGAATGTTTTCTCCCCAGACTTGTCTCTGCCGGGCTTTCTCAGGGTCAATTTCCGCCAGCGCCATGCCATCGCCGGAATCCACCACAGCCAGAATTTCGGCATCCGGGCCAATCACACAGCTTCCGCCGGAAAACTGCACCCCACGTTCCAGCCCCCAACGGTTGCCTTCCACCAGATAGCAGGAATTTTCGAAGGCCCGGTTGATCCAGTATGGCGCAGGCGTGCGTTCTGCCAGCCAGTTGGAAATATGGCAGATAACATCTGCTCCGCCCAAGGCCACCAGCCGCGCGGTTTCAACGAAGTGAATATCCATGCAGACTAGGAGCGCAATGCGCCCGATAGGCGTTTCAAAAACCTGATGCCCCAAATTGCCACAGGCCGACCATTTCGGTTCGGCAATATAGGGGTGGGTTTTGCGGTGGGTGCCGATAATGCCATCCGGGCCGATCAGCACTGCCGAATTGTAGTAAAGATTGCTTGCGGGATCGACCTCCGGCATGCCGATGACGATGTAGCAGCCATACTTCCTGGCTAGGTCCTGAAACCGGCCCGTGCTCGGCCCCGGCACGGTTTCAACAAAGGGTTCCACCTCTGCCCGGTCGTACCAGCAATAGCCGGTCGTGCCCATTTCCGGAGTAACAATCAGCTTGGCACCTGCCTGCGCCGCCTTTTCACAAAGCGCCAGAAGGCCGGTGATGTTGCGCTCTTTTTCGCCCATCAATGGTTCAAATTGAATGGCAGCCGCTGTGTATTTTTCCAGCATCATGTTCACTCCGAAAATGAAGTCGTTTCTGTTATCGCGGGCTGCCCGCAATGGATTTCAGAATGGATGCACCCAGCGTGTATTTTGGATCCACCATGTTGCCCAGCCGGATGCGCCCACACTGCGTCAGCAGCATGTAGGCGTCGATTTCATCAAAACCGAAATCAGCAGCCAGCCAGCGGATCAGTTCGCGATAGGCCCCGCGCGCGGCATCTTCCATCGGGCGGGAAGAGCCAACCGTCATATAGAACGTGTCATTTTCCAGCCGGGGTGAGCGTATGGTCCAGCCCTTGATCAAATCCACCTGCACCGTGGTAACGGTCGGATGTTCCACCGCCACGCCGCACAATTCGCCATCGCCCTGCGCAGCGTGGCAATCGCCCAGAAACAGGTAGGCTCCTTCGGTGTTGACCGGCAGATAGACGACCGCGCCCGGCGCAACATCCGGCAGATCCATGTTGCCGCCGTAGTAATCCGGAACCAGAGAGGAAATGGCCTCGATCTCCGGCGCAGTGCCAATCGTGCCGATGAATGGTTCGTAAGGCAGGGTGATGCGGTCGTTCCAGACGATGCCTTCGTCCTTGTCCACATTCAGCTTGCGCACTTTTTCAGGCAATGGTGCGGTCAACAGCGCAGTATCCGCGGTTGGCACCAGACCGCCAAATTCCGGCATGATGACGGTGGTACCGCGCGGTTGCGGTCCGCGTGGCACAACACTGTGAATATAAACTGCCAGGCAGTCACCCTTCTGGGCACCGTTGATATAGATCGGGCCGTTCTGCGGATTCAGGTAGGGAAAATTCAGAATCTCGCTCGGCTTGTCGGTTTCATTCTGAATGGCACCCTCAAACGCATCATGCGTTTCAGCCACGATCACCGCACCCGGATCAACCCGCAGCACCGGCTCGGAAAAGGCGCTGTAGACATAGTGATACTTGCCCTGCTCCGCCTCGGTGATGCTGTGGGTCTGGCCTGCCTTGCCGCCCGCTACGCCTTTGCGCGCCATAATGGATTGTTCTAGCCAGCTCACGATAGAGCCTCCCTGCTTGTTGAAAGTAAGTTCAAACCGCCAGAAACCGGCGCACCGCGCTTCGGTCTTCCAGCACATCCGGCATGATTTCCTGGGTGATCCGCCCCTTGTCCATGACATAGCAACGCTGCGCCATTGAGCGGATCATCTCGATATTCTGCTCGACGAAAACCACAGTCACGCCTGTCGTCCGGTTCAGCTCAACCATGATGCGGGAAATGTCCTGCACAATGTTGGGCTGAATGCCTTCTGATGGCTCGTCGAGCAAAATCAGTTCCGGCGACCCCATCAACACCCGGCCTATGGCCAGTTGCTGCTGCTGGCCACCGGACATTGTCCCGGCGCGTTGGTCGCGCCGTTCGGCCAGGATGGGAAAATAGGAAAAGATCTGGTCGATCAGTTGCGCGGATGCCGTCTTGCCGCTGATAGACTGGCCAACCAGAAGATTTTCCATGACTGTCATTCGCGGGAAAACATCCCGGCCCTGCGGCACATAGCCAATGCCCAGACGCGCACGGTGATGTGCCTTCATCTGGTCCATTGCCTTGCCTGAAAACACCACAGAACCCTGAACGGAAGGCAAAAGCCCGATCAGGCATTTCATCAAGGTGGATTTGCCAACGCCGTTGCGGCCGATCACGGCAACAATTTCGCCTTTGCGAATGTCCATGTCGACACCCTGCAAAACCGGTTTTCCACCATAGCCCGACCAGAGGCCAACCGTGTTGAGGTGAACTTCGTTACGCATGTGCCTCTCCCAGATAGATGGCCGTCACGCGTTCATCCGCCACGATCTCGTCGATTGTGCCCTGTGCGAAAATTTTGCCGAAATGCAGAACTGTCACCCGCTGGGCGATCTGCCGAACAAAGGCCATGTCGTGCTCCACCGCCAGAACGGTAACGCCCTGCCGGTTCAGTTCCTGCACCATCTCGCCGGTGGCAAAGGTTTCATCCGGTGTCATGCCGGCTGTTGGTTCATCCAGCAGCAACAAGCGCGGCTTCAGGCCAATTGCCATGCCGATTTCCAGCCATTGCTTCTGGCCATGGCTCAGATTGCCGGCAAGTTGCCGCTGTGCCTCGGTCAGCTTCAGAAACTCAAGCAGCCGATCGATCTCTTCATCCAGCCGGGAAACAGGATAGTGGTCCTGCAGGGCAATTGTCAGGTTGTGGCGCACGCTCAGTGCCTTGAAGATGCCAGGCACCTGAAATTTGACGCTGATACCCTTGCCGATCCGCTGAAATGGCTTGGCATGGGTAATGTCTTCGCCAGCGTAAAGAATGGTGCCGCTGGTCGGCAGGTGCTCACCCAGAATGAGCCGGAAAAACGTGCTTTTTCCCGCCCCGTTGGGGCCGATCAGGCAATGGATTTCGCCCTGTTCCAGCGTGAAATCCACATTGCCGGTCACATGCAGACCACCAAACCATTTGTTGAGTTCGCGTGTTTCCAGAATAGCCATTACAGCCCCTCCCGCGCAGCATTGCGCCGGCGTAACCGGCCGGACATGAGAGATGCCAGCCCGTAGATCAGGCCATTTGGTGCAACCAGAACGGTGATCACCAGCAGAAGACCCATCACGATCAGTGCATACTGGCTGCCATAGACTGTGAGTGCCTGAAAGCCGAACAGAACCACCAGCGTGCCAACCAGGGTTGTGGTCAGGTCGCTGCGCCCGCCTACGGCCACCCACACAATCGGCAAGGCAGCGGCAGTCATGCCCATGGAAGCAGGGGTAATGTAGTTGCCCCATGAGGTGTAGAGAACACCGGAAACACCCGCCAGCGAAGAGCCGATCACAAAAGCGGCGAGTTGATATTTGCGAATGTCATAGCCAAGCATTTCTGCCCGCTCAGGATTTTCGCGAATGGCCACCAGTACGTTGCCAAAGCGGGAATTCACCAGAATGCGCAACGCCAGGTAAACCACCACCAGCAAAGCCAGCGTGAAGTAATAGAGCTGAACATCCGGAAACAACACGATGTCGCCGCCCGGCCATGGAATCGTCAGTGACGGCATGCCGCCCATTCCGTTGAAACCGTTCAGCCGCGCTTCGCCAATTCGCCATTGCGGTCCGGCGGTCTGCGCCATGAAACGCTCCAGCACCAGCGTAACGGACAAAGTAACGATGCCCAGAAACACCCCGCTGATGCGGCCAAAAAACAGGAAGTAGCCAAGTATGGCCGCAAACAATGCCGAAACGCCAACCGCGGCAACAAAGGAAAACAGCGTCAGGCCGTAGGCGTCACCCAGATTGATCGTCAGCACGCCATAGGCATAGGCGGCAACGCCGAAAAACGCGGTCTGGCCAAACGACAATGCACCGCCATAGCCCCAGATCAGGCTCAGACCCAATGCCATGAATATCCAGTTGAAGAAGTAGACATTGTTGCCGACATCATACCCATCGGCAAAAGACGGATAGGCAATGGCTGCGGCGATGACCAACGCAAAGACTGACCAGAACCCCGGACCGCGACCCAATGTCTGCGGCCCTTCCAGCAATGTCAGCCAGCGCGGCTTGGAAGAAGTTGAAGACACGGGTCAGGCCCTTTCACGCAATATCCATCCGGAAATCCCGCGTGGCAGGATGCGGATGACAATAATGACAGAGATCAGCATGCCGATCTGGCCGGCCAGTTGCCCTTGCCATGAGGTCAGGGCGGCTTTGATGATGCCCAGAATGGCGGCAGCAGGCGCAGTACCCAGGAAGATGTCGGCACCGCCAACAACAACAGTCACAAAGGCCTCGACGACAAAAGCACCGCCCATGGTTGGCACCAGCGTCATGGTTGGCGCATAAAGCCCACCGGCCAGTCCGGCCAACGCCGCGCCCAGACCAAATGTCAGGCTGTAGATCAGGCTGGTGTTAACGCCCGTCGCCTCGGCAATATGCGGCACCTGAATTGTCGCGCGGGACAAAAGGCCAAACCGCGTTTTGGTAAAGACCAGCCACAGGGCCGCCAGGGTGGCGAGGGCCGCAACCATCAACACGACGCGGTAGGTGGAATAGGAATAGGCCCCGACGGTAAAGCTTCCCAGCGGTGTTCCCGTGCCGGGCATGGTAGAGCCGAGCAAAATCAGCGTGCCCTGGGTTGCCATCATCGAGATGCCCCACGTGGCAACAATCGTATCCAGCGGCCTGTGGTAGAGATGGCGGATAACCAGCCGCTCCAGCACCATGCCCACCAGACCGGCAACCAGCGCGCCCAGCAGGATGGCCAGCGGCAGCGGCAGGCCCATTCGGGCAGCACTGGCGGAAACATAGGCTCCACACAGAATGAATTCACCATGGGCAAGATTGATGACGCCCATCATGCCGAAAATGACCGCCAGCCCGCAGGCAGACAACACCAGAAAGGCGAAAGCATCACCGGCCTGATATATAAAAGTAAAGGCCGCATAAAGCACTTCCATCGGGAAGCACCTCCTTTGTTCTTGGATTTCTGGCAGGATGAATGGCTGCCGGAACCGTGCCCCGGCAGCCTTCCTTTAGCCGATCAGCGCGCTGGTGGCGGGCTGGAAGGCGTGTATTGTGCGCTCGGGTCGTCCAGCGTCAGGTCGCAGCCAGCCTCACCCAGCCAATAGGGCTTGCTGTCTTCCCACACCGTCGGGAAGCTGATCGAGTGATCGTCATTGACCTTGGCCAGATAAATTGTGTGCGACATGTGCTGGCTTTTCGGATCCAGGCACACATTGCCGGATGGGCCGTCGAAGCAGACATCACCCTCTGCGATTACCTTGCGCAGATCTTCCAGCTTGGTTGACCCATCGGCCCGCTCGACCATCTGCTTGTACAGGTTCAGCGCAATGTAGGAGTTTGCAGCTTCCTGATTGATGTATGGCTCATTGGGGAATTTGGCGCGGAATTTTTCCACAAATGCCTTGCTGGCCGGAGTGTCCACCTCTTCAATATAGTTGGTGGTCACAAACATGTTGGCCAGCGATGGCGGGGTGAAGCGCTTGTGCTCATAACCCTGCCCGACATTGACCGAAGATGCCATTGGCAGGTTCAGGTTGGCGGCGGCAGCCTGCTCATAGTAAGATGCCTGTGCAGTGCCTACCAGCAGAGTGACCACAACATCCGGCTTGGCTTGCTGGATGTTCTGAATGGTTTGGGAAAACTGGGATACACCCAGCGGGATGAACTCTTCACCCACCATTTTGCCGCCGTTTTCCTCGGCAATCTTGCGCACCCACTCGGCAGAAATCTGGCCGAAATTGTAGTCGGCGGCAATCGTGTAGATGTTCGGGCCATATTCCTTGATCATCCAGGGAATCAAGGTCGAAAACTGCTGCTCCGGCACAGCGCCGGTAACAATCATATTGGCATCGCAAACGCCGCCTTCATACTGGTTGTTATAGAAGGCCAGCCCGTCGAACTGGTTGACGATCGGGCGGTATGCTTCACGCGAGGCAGATGAGAAGCCGGCAAAGACCGCGTCCACCTTATCGCGCTGGAACACGCGGCGCATGAACTCCTGATACCGCGTATTGTCGGACTGAGTGTCGTAGACCACCAGCTCCAGAGGCCGCCCGGCAATACCACCGGCGGCATTGATTTCCTCTGCAGCCAGTTCAATGGCGTGGACCTTGACCGCGGTTGCCGCAGCAAAATCTCCCGACTGATCTTCCAGAACACCCAGCTTGATGGCTTCCTGAGCCAGGCCGGCGCTGGACGTAGCCAAAATTAGGGCGAGCGCTGTCATGGCGCTTTTTGCGCAATTCTTCATTGAAGTACCCCTGAATTTGAATGGTTCGGATCTTAGAGCGCCTCACGCGATCTCACGATCGTCTGCAACGCCCTACTGCTTGCTTTGTGCATTGCCCTGGTGTCGAAGCGATCAGGCCTCAACGGGAAATGCGTCAGTCCGCGATGGCCTGCCGGCCTGCAATCAGAGCTTTTCCGCTTTCCTCACAATCGCGAAAAAGTTCACCGCGGTCATGCTTCGCCGTGCTCCGTTGAACGACGTATTCACAGTAGGTTTCCAGACTGACGCGTGATCGCATGCTTTCCCTGCGCAGCAAGGCGAAGGCAGCGTCATCATCAATCCGGTTCATGCGCATTGTATGCGTCACCGCCTTGATGACATGGCGGCGTCTGCGGCGACGGCTTTCAAGCTCGTCGATTGCGGCCAGATAGGCCGACCGCCGGGCATACTCGTTGACACCAAGGTAAAGAGAGGAAAACACCGTACCGGCGTGAACCGGCTTGGAAAGAAACGCAGTTGCCCCGACTTCCATCAATGCACGCAGGCGGCTTGGCGCCTCCACGCCAACCAGCCCGATGACGGGCACGGGCGGGTGGCAGCCAGGGCCGCCGAAGCTGATGTGCCGCAGCATGCTCAGATCGCCATCAACGAACAGAATGTCCCGCGCAACATCAAATTCCGGCAAGCGGCCAGTATCATCCAGCACCAGATGCTGCACCTCCAGCCCAAGCCGAGGCAAGGTGACAGACAGTGTTTCCAGCGCACGGCCATCCAGCGAGGCAATGCACCCGCGCCGTTGGCTGAAATTCTGCACCGGACGGATCAATGTCATGTCACAATCCTCAGAACAGGGCGGCCGGACGTTGGCGCAAGTGTTGGTGTACTGTGAACAAGATAGGGGTCCGGCGCTACCGGTGCCGCCGCTTCAACCAGAATATCAAACTGGCCGTCCATTCGGGAACGGCCGATGCGTGGCGTCAGAAACGCGTGCAATGTCTCCTGATCCAGCCAGACATCACCCTGCGGAGCAGCAATTTTCTGCCCCGATGCGCAGGCGCGCACATGCATGATTTCATCAGTTCCGGCCCGGTGTAAAGCCTCCGCCAGAAGACGTACGGCGATAAAGGCGGCCTCAGCCTCGGCCGAAACACAAGGCTCGCCCGAAAAAGCCAGATTGTAGTCTTCAACAAAGCTCTGGTTGCGGCTGGTCGAAATGGAGGCGAAATAAACACTGGAGCTCAGATGCCCATCAATGGCGCCAGGACCGATGGCGGCCAGTTCGGGTTCAGAAAGATTGCAGCTTGCAACCGGAAAACGGCTGACCTGATCTATCCCCCGCCGCTGGCAGGCACTGCGAAACTGCCGGAAAAAGGCATAAGCGGAATCGCCAATCAGCGAGTTGAGAATGAAATCCGGTTGGGTCTGGAATATGGCATCGATAATCCGATCCATATCCACTTCACCCACCGGCAGATAATGCTCTGCCACCACACAACCGCCCCGCCCGGTCAACTCTTCACGCAGAACGCGGTTGCTTTCCCATGCCCAGATGTAGTTGGAGCCGATGCAAAAGCCGCGATTGCCGACGTGCTGCATCAGGTAATCAACCATCGGCACAATATGATGGTTGGCCACTGCGCCAGTGTAGATAACGTTGGACGCGCTTTCGAACCCCTCATAGTGGGCCGGGTACCACAGAAGCGCATCACGCTTTTCAAGGGTGGGAATAACCTCCTTGCGGCTAGATGACGTGTAGCAGCCGACAATGTGCCGTGCACCGCGTGCCAGAATGGCCTCGACCGCAGGCACATAGGCGGTCAGATCTCCTCCCGGATTTGCCTCGATGGGCTCCAGACGAAAATCGAACTCCTGGCTGCTGTTAATCTGCTCGCACGCCAGAATGGCGCCATTGCGCATAGTCCGGGCAACATCGCCGTACGAGCCGGTCGATGAAAACAATATACCGATAGGATAGCGTTTGGTTGTCATAAACGATCCTGAACGACAAAAACCCTCCATCAGCAGTGACTGCTGGGAGGCCCCGGTGCCCGAATTTGGAATGATTACTGCATGACGCATATTTGAGCATCGTTGCTCCGCGCTTAACAATTAAGCTGAACGGGAATTGGGTTCTTGTCAAGCGGAAACGCACGCACAAATTCACGACAGCCTTGTGACCCGGCAATTGCGTGCGACCATTTCAGCCGCAACCGATAATTTGAAACAAAATCATGAAGATCAACCAGCGTTATGTGGCATTTGCTCTTGACGCGGCACGCCATCATGCTGAATCCAGACACACGGTCGCATCTGCACTGCCCAAGCATTGCCCGGTGAAACGGAATTGTCCAACGGCGCGATAATGTGACGAAACAGTGAGTTAGAGCGTGACAGATGATCGAAGGATTGACTGGATCGGTCTTCAGGAGGAATCATGATTATCTCGGCTCCCACGGATTTTCGTGAAGCAGCGCGACGTCGAATACCGCCATTTCTGTTTCATTATGCCGACGGCGGGGCTTATTCCGAGCATACGCTGCGGCACAATGTTTCGGATCTTTCGGAAATTGCGCTGAAGCAGCGGGTTTTGCGCAATGTCGCCAGTCTGAACCTTGAAACGGAGCTGTTCGGCCGCAAAATGGCAATGCCGGTGGCAATAGCGCCGATCGGGCTGGCCGGAATGTACGCACGCCGGGGCGAGGTGCAGGGCGCAAAGGCCGCGTATAAAAAGGGAATTCCTTTTACGCTTTCGACGGTTTCGCTTTGCCCCATTGAAGAGGTGCAGAAAGAATCGCCCGCGCCTTTATGGTTTCAGCTTTATGTCCTCAAAGATCGCGGCTTCATGAAAAGCGTGCTGGAGCGGGCCAAGGCCGTCGGTATCACAACGCTGATTTTTACGGTGGACATGCCAACGCCCGGCGCGCGCTATCGCGACGCGCATGCAGGTCTTTCCGGCCCCAACTCCAATCTTCGCCGCATGTGGCAAGCTGTTCAGCACCCTGCATGGGCGTGGGATGTCGGCGTCAACGGTCGCCCTCACGACCTGGGCAATGTGTCGAAATATCTTGGAAAGCCAACTGGGCTGGATGATTATATTGGCTGGCTTGCAGCCAATTTTGATGCATCGATCAGCTGGAAGGATCTGGAGTGGATCCGCGATTTCTGGGGTGGGCCGATGATCATCAAGGGCATACTGGACCCGGATGATGCACGCGATGCAGTCAAGTTCGGCGCAGACGGGATCGTCGTTTCCAACCACGGCGGCAGACAACTTGATGGCGTTTTGTCTTCTGCCAGGGCCCTGCCCGCAATTGCAGACGCGGTTAAAGGCGATCTGAAAATTCTGGCTGATTCGGGCATAAGATCCGGCCTGGATGTTGTGCGGATGATTGCGCTGGGTGCCGATGCGGCGCTTCTGGGCCGCGCCTTTGTCTACGCACTTGCCGCCGGTGGAGAAGCAGGCGTTTCGCATCTTCTGGATCTTTTTGAAAAAGAAATGCGGGTGGCAATGACGTTGACGGGTGTTCAGACCATTGGAGAAATCAACTGCGACTGTTTGGTTTGAACCACCTTCAGCATTCTTCGACAGTCGTGCGTCTTCGGCTGTCGAACAGTTTGTCAATCAAAGCGGTCATTGTGACAGGTCACCAGCCACAGATATTTAATCCATGCTTTGGCAAATAACGGAACATCACGATGAACGTCAGTTTTCCCCGCAGTTCTGATCACAATATCGATCCGGACATTCTGGCACGCTGGTCGCCACGATCCTTCGACAATGAGGAAATCAGCGAACAACAGCTTTTCAACATTCTGGAAGCCGGGCGCTGGGCACCATCGGCCTTCAACGCTCAGCCATGGCATTTTATCTATGCTCGGCGTGGCACAGAAAACTGGCAGAGCTTCGTTGACCTGTTGACGCCTTCCAATCAGGGCTGGGCAAAAAATGCTGCCGCACTGGTTTTTCTGGTTTCCAACACCACGCGGCGGGATGCTGCCAGCGGCGAAGACCTGCCACTGTACAGCCACTCGTTCGATGCCGGTGCAGCATGGGGCCTTATTGCCCTTCAGGCGACAAAGCTGGGCTGGCACGCCCATGGCATGACCGGTCTGAATTTTGACAAGGCGCGAGCCGAGCTTGAAATTCCAGATGGTTTTCGTATTGAGGCTGCGTTTGCGATTGGCCGGAAAGCCGACAAGAGCCTTTTGCCGGAAGCTTTGCAGCCACGTGAAGCACCCAGTCCGCGCAAACCGCTTGGTGAAATCATCTCCGAAGGCCGGTTTTCAATTGCTGATTAAAATGTGTTCATAAAACTCACCTTTTGGTTTATCTGCGTTTGATGCAGTGCACATAGCTGCACAGTATTTAAGCGTGGGGATGCAAAATTGGTCACAATTGACGAAAAGCTCGAACCCGTTCTGAACCAGGTGCTGCAAAGAAATGCAGGTGATCTGGAATTTCATCAGGCGGTCCGGGAGGTTCTTGAAAGTCTGGGCCGGGTGATTGCCAAACACCCGAAATATCTCGACAGTTCGCTGATTGAGCGCATTTGCGAGCCGGAACGGCAGATCATCTTCCGCATTCCCTGGGTGGATGATCAGGGAACTGTGCAGATCAATCGTGGCTTTCGGGTGCAGTTCAATTCAGCGCTCGGACCTTACAAAGGCGGCATTCGTTTTCACCCCTCGGTGAACATCGGAATTATCAAGTTTCTGGGCTTTGAACAGATTTTCAAGAATGCGCTGACCGGCATGCCGATCGGTGGCGGCAAAGGCGGGTCGGACTTCAATCCGCGTGGCCGCTCCAATGGCGAAATCATGAGATTCTGCCAGTCCTTCATGACCGAAATGTTCCGGCATATCGGGGAATATACCGACGTGCCTGCCGGGGACATAGGCGTCGGTGGCCGCGAGATCGGTTACATGTTCGGTCAGTACAAGCGGCTGACCAACCGCTATGAGGCAGGCGTCCTGACCGGCAAAGCCCTGTTCTATGGTGGCTCACGCGCACGCACAGAAGCGACGGGCTACGGTGCCACCTATTTTGTCGAGCGAATGCTGGCCACAAAGTCTGATGCATTTGAGGGCAAGCGCGTTGTGGTTTCCGGCTCAGGAAACGTCGCGATTTATACAATGGAAAAAATTCTGGAATTTGGCGGCAAGATCGTGGCCTGCTCGGATTCCAACGGCTATATCGTCGACGAAGACGGCATTGACCTTGCTCTGATCAAGGAGATCAAGGAAATCCGCCGGGACCGGATCAGCACCTATAAGCAGCTGAAAGGCAACGGTGCCCGCTATATCGAACAAGGTTCGATCTGGGATGTGCCGTGCGATGTGGCCATGCCGTCTGCAACGCAGAATGAGTTGACGGGCAAGGATGCGCGCACGCTGGTTAAAAATGGCGTGATTGCAGTGGGCGAAGGGGCGAATATGCCATCAACGCCGGACGCGGTGCGCATTTTCCAGGAATCGCAGGTTCTGTTTGCGCCAAGCAAAGCGGCCAATGCGGGTGGAGTGGCAACCTCTGCGCTTGAAATGCAGCAAAATGCATCCCGTGATAGCTGGACTTTTGAACAGACGGAAAGCCGCCTTGCCACGATCATGCACAATATTCATGACCGTTGCGCCGAAACCGCCGAGGAATATGGCTCCCCCGGCGACTATGTGCTTGGTGCGAATATTGCCGGCTTCGTGCGTGTGGCCGAGGCCATGGACGCGCTGGGCGTGATCTGAGTTTACTGCCGCCACAGACCCGCAATCATGCGGGTCTGTTTCGCACCGGCAGTTTCCAGCGCGGGCGGATGAAATGGCAGGTGTAGCCATTGGGTATCCGCTCCAGATAATCCTGGTGCTCTGGCTCCGCCTGCCAGAACGGCCCATCCGGAGCCAGTTCGGTGACGACCCTTCCGGGCCACAGGCCAGACTCGTTCACATCCGCGATTGTATCTTCTGCAACGGCTTTTTGCTCGTCACTGGTATAGAATATGGCTGAGCGATAGCTGGTGCCAACGTCATTGCCCTGCCGATCCTCTGTTGACGGATCGTGAATCTGGAAAAAGAACTCAAGAATCTGCCGATAGCTGATGCGGGCAGGATCGAACACAATTTCAATCGCTTCCGCGTGCGTGCCGTGGTTGCGATAGGTGGCGTTCGGCACATCACCGCCGGTATAGCCGACACGGGTGGAAACCACGCCATCATAACGGCGAAACAAATCCTGCATGCCCCAGAAACAACCGCCAGCAAGCACAGCCCGTTCGGTGCTCATGTTACGTCCTCGACTTGTGGGAGGTAGTCGCCATAGCCCTCTGCCTGCATGTCATCGCGGTGGACGAAGCGCAGCGAGGCCGAATTGATGCAATAGCGAAGGCCGCCACGGTCCACCGGTCCATCCGGAAACACATGGCCAAGGTGGCTGTCACCATGCACCGAGCGCACTTCGGTGCGGATCATGCCATGGCTGCCATCGCTCAGTTCAGCCACATTTTGTGGCTCAATCGGTTTGGTGAAACTTGGCCAGCCGCAGCCCGACTCATATTTGTCGGACGAGGCAAACAACGGTTCCCCGGACACAATATCAACGTAGATTCCAGGGGCCTTGTTGCTCAGATAGCCGCCAGTGCCCGGCCGTTCGGTGCCACTTTGCTGCGTGACATAAAATTGCTCCGGCGTCAGCCGGGACAGAGCCTCTTGGGTCTTGCGATATGTCGTCATCGGTCCTGCTCCATTGGCTTACAGCTTTGCTGTTTCACACAATTGGTGCCTCCGGGCGCAAAATACCAGTGCAGCCGGTCATGTACCGGTGGTCAAAGTCACCGATCGCAAATGCGCACGCATCGCGGCCTCGGCTGCTTCAGGATCGCGGTCGCTGATTGCCTTGGCTATTTCAAAATGCTGTTCAATAAGTTCGTCGCGCAGGGCTTCCGAATATGTCCGTGCCCGCAGGCCAGTCCACTTCTGGGCCACACGCACCGTCTGTATCAGCTCAAACAGCGAATGGAACAGGCTGTTGTGTACGCTGTCGGCAATCTTGGCATGAAACGCGCTGTCCCAGCGCTCATATTGCATGCTGGTTTTTGCAGAAGCGCCTTTTTCAACCAGCCGCTTCATCTGGTCTATATCGGAGGGTGTAGCGCGCATGGCCGACAGTTTGGCCAGCGCAGGCTCCAGTTCGCGCCGAACCTCCATAATTTCGGCCGGGCTGGTGTGCTGGGAAAGGGAAACGGCCCTGGTTGAAACCGGGCTTGTGGGGCGAATGAACGTACCTTGACCCTGACGACGAAAAACCAGCCCCTCTGCCTGAAGCGCATCAAGCGCCGCGCGCACTGTTCTTCGCCCGACACTGTAGCGTTCCATCAACTCCCGCTCGGGAGGCAGTTGCCCTTCACGCACGAGTGCGCGGTCCTCGCTTTCAATAGCGGTTCGCAAACCCTCCAGAAAATGAAGTTCGTTCTGATCACTCATAGCCAGATCGATTTATAAAGATCGTAGAACATCCGCAATGATGTGATGCCCAGAAAAATGGCAAAACACAATTGCAGGCGTTTGCGTGGAATCGTATGCGCGATACGCGCACCCACAGGCGCCATTGCCATCGTCAGCGGGATAAACGCCAGAAGCGCAGCCAGATTCAGATAACCGAGGGAAAAAGGCGGCAGATCGCTTTGTCCCAGGCCCGTGTAAATATAGCCGAGGGTGCCGGGAATGGCGATGATGAAGCCAATGGCCGCAGCAGTGCCGACCGCCCGTCGGATGTCAAAGCCATAGGCTGTCAGGATCGGCACGCTGAGGGTGCCACCCCCAATGCCCATCAGGGCAGAAATGCCGCCGACGAACAGGCCAAACCCGCTTTTGACCGCCGTATTGGGAAAACCATCGCGCGGCTTGGCGTCATCGCCAACCAGAAACATTCGCAGGGAGACCACAAGAGCCACTGCGGCAAACACTGCCGTCATCAACCGGCCGTCAGCATAACCGCCCAGGGCAGTGCCCAGCACAACGCCGATAAAGATCGGGACGCCCCAGCTTTTCAACAGATCCGTATCAATGGCGCCACGCCGATAGTGGCTGCGCACGGAAACCGCGGAAGTGGCAATGATGGTTGCCAGCGAAGTGGCCACAGCAACTTTCATCCGCAATCCGGGTTCGACATCAAACAGCGCCAGCAACTGATAGAGCACCGGCACAATAATGATGCCGCCGCCAACGCCGAGCAGACCGGCAAGCAACCCGCCGACACTGCTTGCCAGAATGATGGCCGCCACAAAGCCGATAATCGCCGTGGCGTCGCCTTCAAGAACTCCCATAAATCCCCCACGCCCAATCGGGCTAATACGAACCAATTGAGGATTAACACCATATTGGTTCAAATCTCCAGACGGTTTTTTGGATTTTTTTCCATCACTGCAATTTGTTCGGCAAAGGGCCTCCTCACCCGGTGATCGGCAATCGCCATTACCGGACCACGCCAAGGCGAGATTCCGCCGCCGCACGCTTCAACCCCGACAAGTTAAGTTGTTCCGGTTTGATTTTCTCAGTTGACAGCATAGCGATTGCATGAATTATCTACTGATAAATAAATTGACCCGGCTTTGATCCAGACCGGCTCATGAACAATAATTTCGCAGGAAACCATGAACCAATATGTCTTTGGTTCAGAAAAATTTGGCTCTGGGGAGGATAAGTTCTTATGCAATTCGCAAAACTTCTGACCGCAACGGCATTGGTTGCCTCTATCGGCTGGGCTGTCCCGGCCGCCGCAGAACCAGTCAATATTCGCATCGGCTGGTCGACAATGCCGGGCCATATGATCCCGGTGCTGTATCTCAAACCGGAAATTCTCCAACATTATGGCACCAGCTATACTGTAGAGCCGGTACGCTTCCGTGGCTCATCGCCACAGATCACCGCCATGGCGGCTGGCGAAATTGACATGGGCGCCTTTGGCGCACTGGTTCTGGCTCTGGCAGTCAACAATGCCCGCCAGGACGTCAAAGTGGTGGCCGACATTATCCAGGACGGTATTGACGGCAAGCACTCGGAAACATTCATGGTGCGTGCCGACTCCGGCATTGAAACCGTTGAGGATCTGAAGGGCAAGCGCGTCGGTTCCAACGCTATCGGCTCAGCTTCCGACACGGCCATGCGCGCCATGTTTGCCAAACACGATATGCAGGACAAGCGCGATTTCACGATCGTTGAAGTGGCCTTCCCAAACATCCCGCCAATGCTGGATGAAGCCAAGATCGACATGGGCCCTGTTTTGCAGCCAATGTCCAGCGCACTGACGGAATCGGGCAACTACCGCACTCTTTTCACAGCCAAGGACGCTCTTGGGCCATCCCAGTTGGTGTTCCTGGCCGCCAAGACGGACTTTCTGGAAGCGAACCGCGATCAGTTGAATGACTTCTTTGAAGATCACGTCCGCGCTGTGCGTTGGTTCACCGATCCTGAAAACCGCGAGGAAGCAGTTCAGATCATTGCAACCTTCATGCAGCAATCTCCGGACACGCTGACGCATCTGTTCACCGAACGCGATTACTTCCGCGATCCGTTCATGATCCCCAACATCGAAAACCTGCAGAACGGGGTCGACGTTGCGGTTGAACTGGGCCTTGCACCAACCGGCCTGACGGTTTCGCCGGACTATGTAGACCTGAGCTTCGTTGAAGAGGCCAAGCGTCGCATTGAGGCTGACCCTCAATGACCGCAGTTGATAACCTGGCCGGATCGGCCAACACCACAGGGGCTGCATCCGCAAATGCGGCCCCAGGTATCCGCATCGACGATGTTACACACACCTATGGTCGTGGTGACAGTTCGGTTCTGGCGCTCAACCGCATCAATCTCGACATCGCGGAAACGGAGTTCCATGCGCTTCTCGGCCCCTCCGGCTGCGGAAAAAGCACCCTTCTCTACCTGATCGGCGGCTTTATTCCCGTTCAACAGGGCACCATTTCCACCCCGCGCGGTGTGGTGCGTCAGCCCGGCCCGGACCGCGCAATCGTGTTCCAGAACTTTGCGCTGTTTCCCTGGAAAACCGTTCGTGAAAACGTGCTGTATGGTTTGAAGAAAATTGGCCTGAGGCGCGAGGAAGCCGAACAAAGGGCGCAGGAATTCATCTCTCTTGTTCACCTGAACGGATTTGAAAATTCCTATCCCTCGCAGCTTTCCGGCGGCATGCAGCAGCGCGCAGCCATCGCACGCACCCTTGCAGTGGATCCGAAAACGCTGCTGATGGACGAGCCGTTTGGCGCACTGGATGCGCAAACCCGGCGCGTTATGCAGGAAGAGTTGCGGGCAATCTGGGGTCGCACGCGCAAAACCGTGGTTTTTGTAACCCACGATGTGCAGGAAGCTGTGTTTCTGGCAGATCGCATTTCCATCATGAGCTCGCGCCCCGGCCGCATTGAACACGTCATTGATGTGCCACTGCCCAAAGACCGCGGCGAGGAAATACTGGAAAATCGCGAGTTCATTCAATTGAGCGAGCACATCTGGCGGCTGGTGCGAGAGCAGGCCATTGCTGCAACCCGGGGGCACTGACATGTCCGGTATCAACCCCGCCGACCGCAAGGGCTTTCTGCTCTTTGACGCAGCACAAAAGGTTTCCCGGCTGCTGCCTCTGGTTATTCTGGCGGCGGTCTGGGAGTTGTTGGGTGCTACAGGGCTGATCTCGCGCCAGATGCTGCCAAGCCTTGGCCTGATCTTTTCCGAATTTGTTACAATGCTGTTCAACGGCGATCTGCTTTACAACACCTATCGCTCTCTCAGCCGCGCTGGCAGTGGTTTGGTCTGCGCAATTGTCGTGGGCGTTCTGGCGGGCCTGTTGATGGCCAACTTCCGGACAACCCGGCTGCTGCTCAATCCCATTATCCAGATTTTTTACCCCATGCCAAAATCGGCGTTGATCCCGGTGGTGATGATCTGGCTGGGGCTTGGCGACTCGTCCAAAATCCTCTTGATTTTTCTGGGCTGCCTGCTGCCGGTTGTTGTTGGCACCTATAATGGTGCGCGTGGTGTCAACCCATTTCTGATCTGGTCGGCGCGCAGTCTCGGCGCATCGCAATTTCAGGTCCTCTACGAAATCACTCTGCCTGCCGCCATGCCGGAAATTCTCAATGGCTGCCGCACAGCGCTGGCATTCTCGTTCATTCTCATGGTCAGCTCTGAATTCCTCATCGCCACCGACGGCGTCGGTTACATGATCTCATCACTGGGCGACGGTGGAATTTACCCGGCCATGTTCGCTGTTATTCTTTTTGTTGCCGCCATCGGCTTCGTTGCTGACCGCATCTACACGATGTTTGTCAAACGCCAGTTGCGCTGGAGGGACGCGTGATGACCTCACAATCCGCCGTGACATCCGCCCCGGACAAAACGAAACCGCAGGCTCCACGCAAACGCTTTACCACCACCCAGATTGTCGACATCGGCGTTCAGACCAGCGTCATAGTTGTTCTGTGCCTTGCCTGGCAGCTCGGCGCAAAAATGGGTGCCATCAACCCGTTTTTGCTGCCTGCTCTTTCTGATGTGCTGGGCCGCATCTGGTCGGACATGATGTCTGGCGCAGTGTTCGTCGATCTTGCCCTGACGCTCTACCGTACCTTGTCCGGCTTCTTCATCGCCGCCATTCTGGGCATACCCATCGGCATCCTCATGTCTCGGGTCGCTGTCTTCCGCTGGTTTTTTGACCCGCTGATTTCAGTCGGCTTTCCAATGCCCAAAATTGCCTTTCTGCCGATTTTCATTTTGTGGTTCGATATCTACGACACATCGAAAATCATCATGGTCACGTTTTCCTGCTTCTTCCCGATTGTTGCCGCAACCTATGCCGGTGCCGTCGGGCAGGACAAATGGCCATTGTGGTCGGCGCGCTCTTTTGGTGCAACAGAGCTGCAAACGCTTTGGGAAGTGCGGCTTCCGGCTGCCATGCCGCAAATTCTGACAGGTCTGCAGGTTGCATTGCCCGTGGGTATGATCACCACCATTGTCACAGAAATGCTGATGGGCGGGCGCGGCATTGGCGGCTCGATGATCATGGCCGGACGTTTTGCCGACTCTGTCGGGGTTTTTGCCGGAATTCTTGAGATCGTTTTCCTCGGCTTCGTCGTTGTGCGTGGTCTGGAAGCCGTGCGCAGGCGTCTCCTGATCTGGCATCCGGAAACACGCAAATGACGGCATTTTTCGCTTCTGCCGCAGAAATTGAGGTTGCCTTTGGCGCTTCTGAAGGCGGAAGCGGATATGCGGCGCTGGACCATTGCCGGCCCAATCAGCCCTTGCGGCTGAATGAGATGAACGTGGCGCTGCCAAGAGAAGGATCGCCGATTGGCAGCGGTCCATTGGCAGGGCTGATGCTTGCAGCTCTGCAACGCCTTTGCGACCCCTGGGACAAAAACGCGCTACGGTTTCTGGAACGGTATTTCCGGTTTCTGGAGCAGCAGTTGGACATGAACAAAGAGCGTGTTGCGCAGCATCTGGCGCCCTTCGGCGGGCTCTACAGGCCAGAACACGTGCTGTTTTCAGCCCCTGCGCCGCTGCCTCGGGCAAGAATCCGCCTTGGCGGGCTGCAGGATATTCATCTGCCGTTTCTGTTCTGGCAGGGAGCAATGCCGGTTGCGGTGTTTCTGCAACCGTTGCGGGTGACACCGAAACGCGCCCGCGCCGATGCGGAAAGGCTGGATCAGGCTGGTATTCGCCATATCAGCCTGGCGGCAACAGACATGCAGGACGACGAGACGCTGTTCAACACGGTTCTCGGCGCGCCGGTTATGGATTTTTTTGAAAGTGAACCTGTGCCAAACGGCCCGCGATCTCGCAGCTTCGTACCATTTTAAGGGTCATTTGGCTCGTGTTTGGATCATCTACCAGGAGTTCTCAGAGTGTCATCGGAATTGATCTATGGAATGCGTTTGATTGGCCACGACCTTCTCGACGGTTGGGGTGGCATTGGCGAGGGCATGTCAATACAAACCGCTTCTGATGGCCGCCGTATCATGTGGCTGGCACATGAAGGACCACCTAAGAACTTTACCGGCGTGGATGTCACGGATCCATCCAGGCCGCGCGTTGTTGTCCAGACCGATATAGCCAACAATCACACGCGTTCCAACTCTCTGGAAACCTGCGGCAACCTGATGGCGGTTGCCTATCAGACACTGGAGCCCGGCCAGCAGCCGGCAGGCATTGAGATTTTTGACATTACCGTGCCGGAATCTCCCCGTTCCATCAGCTATTTCGACTGCTCCGGGCCATATTCGCGCGGGGTGCACCAGCTTTGGTTTGTTGATGGTGAATATATTCACTTTGCCGGCGGGGCGGCAGATTTCACGCCCAAGAACCAGCTTGATGACCAGCCCTATCGTATTCTGGATGTGCGCGACCCGACCCGCCCGGTCGAAGTCGGACGCTGGTGGATGCCCGGCACCATGGTTGGCGATCCGGAGCCGGAGCCAAAGAGATTGGCGATCGATACCGGCTTTCGCGCGCACAACACCAATGTCTATCCGGAGCGGCCGGACCGCGCCTATTTGGCCTATATTGATGGCGGCGGCATGATCATGGACATTTCAGACATGTCCTCGCCGAAGGTCATTTCTTCCTTCAACCCCAATCCGCCTTTCCCCGGCTTTACGCACACCGTCATGCCGCTGTTCAGCCGTGATCTTCTGGTGTTCACGCATGAATGCGTGCTGGATGATGGCGAAGACTGGCCAAAGCTGACCTGGATCGTTGATGCGCGCGACGAAACCAACCTCGTGCCGCTTTCCATTCTGCCAATGCCGGATGTTGAAGACTACGCAAAGCGCGGCGGGCGCTTTGGCTGCCACAATGTCCATGAAAATCCGCCGCGAGACGAGGCGTTCAAGTCGGATACCCTGCTGTTCTCATCGCTGTTCAACGGCGGTGTGCGCGTGCACGACCTTTCTGATCCGACGCAACCACGCGAAGTTGCAGCTTTCGTACCGGAAGGCCCGGCCGGATCGCGGGTTCCATCCATTCAGATCAACGATGTTTATGTCGATGAAAATGCCATCGTCTATGCAGCCGACCGGCATACCGGCGGCCTGTACATTCTTGAACTTGATATCTGATTTGCATTCTAAAAGGAGGAAATTTCCATGAGCAGTGTCAAAGAAACCAAAAACAAGGGCGCAACCAAGGGCGGCGCGGACGGCTATATTTTTCAGCTTGCCGAATTGGACAAGATTGATGCCGGCACAGGCTACTCCACCGCATTTGGCGCGGTGGTAGAGGGTGAAAGAACCCAGGTTGGCCTGATGAACAAGGCGCGCGGCACCGGTGCACGCCCGCACTCGCACCCCAATGAGCAGTGGAACTACGTGGTCAAGGGTCGCCTGCGGGTGAATATTGAAGGGCAGGAAGAGCGGATCGTTGGTCCGGGCACCCTGCTCTACTTCCCGCCAAACCATGTGCACTCCACCGTGGCATTGCCGGACGAAGACGTGGTGTTTTTCGTGGTGAAGGACCTTTCACACGGCATCGTGGGCAAGGCAGCCGACGGCACCATGGCCGGCCCGCATTACGACAAGGGATTTGAACCAAAAAGCTGATCATTTTCAGCCAGTGCACATGACTTTGCAAAGAAGCATGCGCACTGGCCAACAAGGGAGGACATTGCAATGAATTCGCTGCGCACTTTTACCAAGCTTGCCTTGACGGCAACATTCATGACTGCCGGCCTTGCTCAGGTGTCGGCTCAGGAAACCTACCCCAACAAGCCGGTTGAACTGGTCTGCTCCACATCGCCCGGTTCAACCGCGGCACAATGGTGCCAGATGCTGGCGCAGGTTCTTTCACAGAAAGACGCGCTGGGCGTGCCGGTCAACGTGGCTTTCAAGGGCGCGGGCTCTGGCAATGAAGCCGGCGTTTACGTGGCCGGGCGCGACAATGACGGCTACACAATCCTGCACGCCAATGCGAGCTGGAGCGGCTATATGAACCTGCCGACATTTGAACGTTCGGTGGATGATTTCGAGTTCCTCGCCCGGATTGAAAAGTTCATTTACGCGCTTGGCACACACTCGCAGCAACCTTACCAGACATTCGACGATGTGGTGGCTGCCGCCAAGGAAAAGCCGGGCACCATTGCGGTTGCCGGCAACAAGATCGGCTCGATCCATCATAAGCACATCCTGTCGGTCTTCAGTGCGGCCGACGCAGAAGCCGTTCACATTCCCTATGAGGGATCAGGCGACGCCGTGCGTGACGTTCTGGGTCAGCACGTGCCGGTGGGCCTTGGATCAATCGGCCAGTTGCAGCCGCATGTGGAGGCTGGAACAATTCGTCCTCTGGTGGTTCTGAACGAGGAAAGAGTTGCCGCTTTTCCCGACGTGCCAACACCGGCAGAGCTTGGCTATGACTACCCGATCAGCCACCAGTGGCAGGGCATTTTCATGAAGGCGGGCACACCTGAAGAGGTGAAAGACAAGATTCGCGCGGCTTTGACCATGGTGGTCGAAAGCCCGGAATATGCCGAATATCTGAAGAACAGCCCGCATGTTGAAAAGAACTTCGAGACTGACGGGGCTGCGCTGAAGAGTTCATTCGAAGCCGAGCTTGAAGACTATCAGGAATTCATGAAAGCCAACGGCATTCTCTAACTCGCATCTGACAGCAATCGATATTGCCTGCCCCGAGGAACTCATTCGGGGCGGGCGATATCTCGCCAGCTTTTGTTCCTGAAAGGCATGATCCATGCTGAATATTCGCAGCTCAACAGCGGATCTGATAACATCTGTCATACTGCTCATCGCGGTTGCGCTGTTGATCAATCACACCTTCTCCATGCCGCCGTCCCCCGTTCGCGGATACCCGGGCGCGGCGTTCTTTCCACGTCTGGCGTTGATTGGAACCGGCATATTCACCGTGCTGTGGATCGGCCTTATCATCAGGGCGCGGCTGGGCGGCAAGGATCTGCTCGGCAATGACACGCATTTTGTCTTCGAGTATCGCGACTACATCATCTCGATCGTGTCGGTCGTGGTCTACATGTTCGCGCTGGACATCATTGGTTTCGAGATATCGACCTTTGTCTTCCTGCTGGCCCTGCTGATCACCCGGGTCAGTCCGATCTGGGCATTTGTCTCTGCCTTCATCGCAACATTGGTTCTGTACGGAACATTCGTGCTTCTGCTCAATGTTTCGCTGCCGATGCTGTTCCTACCCCGTTATGTAAGCTTCTAAGGCAAGGACACCGCCCCGATGTCGATGATCCTCGATAATTTCATTCCGGCGATGGCCATTGTCATGAGCCCGACAAACATGTTCATCATGATTGTCGGGGTTATTGTCGGCACTCTGCTTGGCGCACTTCCCGGCTTTGGTGCAGCGCAGGCGCTGGCACTGATGTTTCCTTTCACCTTCGGCATGGACCCGATCTCCGGTGTTCTGTTCTTCATCGCCATTTATGCTGCGGCGGAATATGGCGGCTCCATTCCGGCCATTCTGATACGAACGCCCGGCACCACGGCAGCGGCCATTACCGTTCTGGATGGCTACCCGATGGCGCGTCAGGGGCTGGCTGGCCGAGCTCTGAAAATTTCGCTTTATACCGGCGTTTTTGGCAGCCTGTTCAGCAGTTTTGCCTTTTTGTTCGGCGCATCAGGCCTGGCCTGGGTGGGCCTGCAGTTCGGCCCTACGGAAATGTTTGCGGTTGGAATTTTCGGCCTGGCAATCATTGGCAGCTTTTTCGGCAACGACCCGGTCAAAGGCTTTGTCGCCACCGGCATCGGCTTGTTTCTGGCGACGATCGGCTCCTCCGGCTTCAGCGGAACCCGCTTCACATTTGGTCAGGCATCCTTGCTGGATGGCATGCCGCTGATTGTTGTGATCATCGGCATCATGGCCATGCCGGAGGCTTTCCGGCTGATGATGGCGCGCAAGGGTGATGACCCGGAACTGGACAAGACGTTGAACCAGTCCGCACCCGGCAACAAGGTCAACTGGACGGATATGCGCAATCTTCTGCCGACCATGTGGCGCGGCACAATTGTCGGCACATTGATCGGCGCCATCCCCGGCCCCGGCGCAACAGTTGCCTCGCTGGTTGCCTATAATGAGGAAAAGCGCTGGTCCAAACATCCGCCGGAAAAATTCGGCACCGGCCTTGATGAAGGCGTGGCAGCGCCGGAAACCGCCAACAACGCCATTGTTGCCGGTTCGCTCATTCCATCGCTGGCGCTGGGTATTCCGGGTTCCGGTGCGATTGCCATTCTTCTCGGCCTGTTGATCAGCCGTGGTATCGTTCCCGGTCCATTGCTCTTCACTCAGGGCGGACCACTGGTCATGTCCGTGTTCATCGGCCTGATCATTTCGGCAATTCTGATGCTGTTCGTCGGTATTGCCGGCATTCGCGCCTTCGTGCAGGTGGCGCGCATTCCGCGCTACGTTCTGGCACCCTTTGTCATGATCACGCTGATCATCGGCACCTATTCCTACCAGAACTATTCCGCACATGTGATCATCGCACTGGTGATCGGCGCGGGCGCTTACTGGCTGGAAAAACTGCGTGTACCGGTCATTCCGATTGTTCTGGCCTTTGTTATGGGTCCGATTGTTGAATCGAACCTGAACCGGGCAATGGTGATCAATGGCGGCGACCTGACATTCATCTTCACCCGACCTATCGCAATGGGCATCATCATACTGGCCATTGTAACCGCGGTGTTCAGCTTCCTGCGCTCACGTCCGACAAAGGCTGCTGAAGCATGAAATGGCAGGATGCATCCGCCCGCAACGAAAGCTCGGAAGGGGAACGCCCAAGCATTGGCGTAACCCTTCTGACGGGTTTTCTGGGCAGCGGTAAAACAACCTTGCTCAACCATCTGCTCAAAGATCCGACGCTGACCGATACTGCCGTCATCATCAACGAGTTCGGCGATATCGCCATTGACCACATGCTGGTGGAAAGCTCGATCGAAAATGCGGTTGTGCTGCAGAATGGCTGTATCTGCTGCACAGTGCGCGGCGATCTGGTGGACACACTGACCGATTTGTTCGCCAAGCGCGAACGGGGGCTGGTGCCTCAGTTCACCAGGGTTGCAATTGAAACCACCGGTCTGGCGGACCCTTCGCCGATCATTCGCACCTTCACCTCGGAAAAGCTGGTGCGGGAACGGTTTCATCTCGAAGCGGTGGTAGCCACCGTGGATTGCGTCAACGGTCAGCAGCAGCTTGTCGATTTTGAAGAAGCCCGGCGGCAGGTTGCGCTGGCAGATGTGCTGATACTGACCAAATCCGACATCGCTCCGCCGCAAGCCAGCCGGGCATTGGCAAGCAGCATTGGCGACATCAACCCTGCTGCCACTGTTCTGACCGTAACCAATGGCCAGCTTTCGGCCAGCGAACTTGCGGATGCCGTTCCGCCCAGACCAACCAGCACCGAAACTGTCAGCCGCTGGCTGAAGGCTGAAGCTTTTGACCAGCCTGCGGCTGGCGCAAGCAATCATCGCGGCGAAATTTCCACATTTTCCATTGTGGTGGATGAACCATTGACCATGGAAGCGTTGCGGCGCTGGCTGGCTTCCATAACCTCGCTGCGCGGCGCAGATCTTTTGCGGATGAAAGGGCTGATAGCCATCAGTGGCCAGTCCGGGCCGATGGTGGTTCATGCGGTGCAGCATGTGGTGCACCCGCCCGTGCAACTTCAGCAATGGCCGACAGACGATAAACGCACGAAGATCGTATTCATCACCCGCAACCTGCCGCAGGAAGGACTTCGTCGCAGCTTCCTGGCGCTGACCGGCGGTTAGAGTGTTTCACCACCATCCTGTCATAGTGCAGTGCACATAAAGCCTAGCGGGGGCAATATGTTCGTGATATTCCACCAGTCTCATCTTTGCAATCGGGAGGATTGTCAATGAAACTCTATTCGGACGCGCAATCTGCGCTCGCCGGTCTTTTACACGACGACATGGTCATCATGGCCGGGGGCTTTGGACTCTGCGGAATTCCTGAAGTTCTGATTGGCGCTATTCGCGACTCCGGTGTTAAAGGCCTGACCGTCATTTCCAACAATGCGGGCGTTGACGGCATTGGCCTTGGCATTCTGCTGGAAACCAAGCAGGTTGTGAAAATGGTTTCGTCCTATGTCGGCGAAAACAAGATGTTTGCCCAGCAGTTTCTGGCTGGTGAGCTGGAGGTTGAGTTCAACCCGCAAGGCACACTGGCAGAGCGTATTCGCGCGGGCGGTGCAGGCATTCCGGCATTCTACACCAAGACCGGTTTTGGCACGCTGATTGCAGAGGGTAAGGAAACCCGCCAGTTCAATGGCGAAAACTATGTTATGGAAACCGGACTGTTTGCTGATCTTGCCGTCGTGCACGCCTTCAAGGGCGACGCGGAAGGCAACCTGGTTTACCGCAAAACCGCCCGCAACTTTAACCCGATGATGGCAACAGCGGCCAAGGTTACGGTTGCTCAGGTCGAGAACCTCGTGAATGCAGGCGAGATTGACGGCGACCATGTGCACACCCCGGGCATTTTCGTTAACCGGATGATCCACGTTCCGAATGCGCAGAAGCGTATCGAGCAGCGCACTGTCCGCAAACACCTGGAAACCGCTGGAGAAACAGTCTGATGGCCTGGACACGCGATCAAATGGCCGAACGCGCCGCCAAGGAATTGCGCGATGGCTTTTATGTCAATCTGGGAATTGGCATTCCGACACTGGTTTCAAACTACATTCCGACCGGCATGACTGTGCAGCTGCAAAGCGAAAACGGCATGCTGGGCATGGGGCCGTTTCCCTATGAGGGGGAAGAAGACGCCGACCTGATCAATGCCGGCAAGCAGACCATCACCGAACTGCCGTCCACCAGCTTTTTTTCCTCGGCAGACAGCTTCGGCATGATCCGCGGTGGCCACATGGACCTGTCGATTCTGGGGGCCATGGAAGTGGCGCAGAATGGCGATCTGGCCAACTGGATGATACCGGGCAAAATGGTCAAGGGCATGGGCGGCGCCATGGACCTTGTGGCTGGCGTCAAACGGGTTGTGGTGGTGATGGAGCATGTTGCCAAGGGCAAGGATGGTTCTGTTTCACCCAAGATCCTGAAGGATTGCACTCTGCCGCTGACCGGCGCCAAGGTGGTGGATCTGGTCATCACCGACATGGGTGTGTTTTCAATCGACAAGGCAGGCGGCGGCGGAATGACGCTGATTGAGCTGGCCGATGGCGTGTCCGTAGATGACATTCGTGCTGCAACTCAGGCAGATTTTGCCATTGATTTGAAATAGCCGATCACCGGTGGAGCGATTTGATGTTTTTCGCTCCACCAACGGTTGACCGCGCCGCGGGAACAGTGCAGTTTATCAATCGATAAACTAGTCAGACCGGCGGTTGACGACATGGTTTGAAATCCGGGGAAGCGGTTTTCAGACCGGCTTGGTAAGGCGGCAAATCAAGGCAGTTTCGTTTATCGCAAACTGCGCCGTTTGATATACCAGCCAGCAGCGCATGCGCGCATGTCCGCCGCCACAGCGGAGGCAGAGCATGACGACATCGCGCCTGGAAGATCTGGATGAGGCAAATCTTTCGCCAGCCCAGAAGGTGATCTACGATCAAATTCTTTCCGGCCCCAGAGGCATTGTGGAAGGGCCGTTGCGCGTGTGGCTGAAAAGCCCGAAGCTGGCGGACAAGGCACAGGCGCTTGGCGCGTTCTGTCGATATGATACAAATCTGCCGCCAAGACTGAGCGAGCTGGCCATTATCACCACCGGCGCAGTCTGGAGGGCGGGTTTTGAATGGGCCGTTCACGCCCCTATCGCTATCAAGGCCGGCGTTTCACCGCAGATAGCCGAGGCAATTCGCCTGGGTCAGGAACCGCAGTTCGAAGCGGAAGATGAAGCCGCTGTCTATGCATTCAGCCGGGAGCTGCATGAAAACAGGGGCGTCAGTGACGCGACATACCAGCGCTGCGTTGCGGCTTTGGGCGAAGAGGTGACCGTCGAACTGGTGGGTATTCTGGGTTACTACACGTTCATTTCCATGACCATCAACGCCTTTCACGTGCCGCTGCCAGCAGGGGCAAGCGACCCGTTTCCGGCGAAGTAAATCCGGATTGCGCAGCATTTCTGGCCGGGACAGAACCAAAAACAAAGAGTTAGAGCGTTTCAGTTGATCGGAGGATCTGCTGAAGCTCTCTGGAAAAACAGACAATAAGTGGAGGAACACACTATGGACATCAAGGTTGGCAAAGACGCCGTTGCCAAGGCATCTGAAGACCTATCCAACTGGGGCCGTTGGGGCCCGGAAGACCAGATCGGCACATTAAACCTTGTAGAGCCTCACCACATTGCAGAGGCGGCAAAACTGGCCAAAACCGGCCGAGTTTTTGCGCTGGGCATTCCTCTGGATTCCAACGGGCCGCAGAATGGCCTGTTCGGTGGCCGCTTCAACCCAATTCACCAGATGCTGGCAACCGGCACCGACGCCGTTGCCGGTAATCAGGACTGGAACAAGCTGCGCTATGCCGACGACACGTTGAACCTGTGTGTACAGGGTGCGACTCACTGGGATGCGCTGGGTCACATCTTCTACGAAGACAAAGCCTATAACGGCCATGATGCGAAGAAGATCGACTCTCGCGGACTGTCGGTTCTGGGTATCGAGCATTCCAAAAACAAAATGGTCGGCCGCGGTGTGCTTCTGGACATTGCACGCTTCAGAGGCGTGGATTCCTTGCAGGACGGTGAAAGCATTTCCAATGACGAACTGGATGCGTGCGCGGAAAAGCAGGGTGTGACAATCGGCCGTGGTGACTTTGTCATCATCCGCACCGGCCATATGGAACGCTGCCTTGAGCAGGGCGAATGGGGCGGCTATGCCGGTGGTGATGCGCCGGGCGTTAAGTTCGAAAACTGCTATTGGTGCCACGAAAAGGAAATCGCGGCGATCTGTTCGGACACCTGGGGTGTTGAAGTTCGCCCGAATGAAACAACGGAAATCAATCAGCCCTGGCACTGGGTTGTTATCCCCGCAATGGGCCTTTGCATGGGCGAAATCTTCTATCTCAAGGATCTGGCGGACGATTGCGCCAAGGATGGAATTTATGAATTCTTCTTCTGCGGCCCGCCATTGATCATCAGTGGCGGCACCGGGTCACCGATCAACCCGCAGGCCATCAAGTAGTTTTTCTTGCAGGGCAGTTTCGTCAATGACAGCGGAACTGCCCTTCCCCTTTCTCTGCAATTTTGGAGCCAAACAATGGTGAATGCGGCGATCATAGGGCTCGGCTGGTGGGGGCGCACTCTTGTGCAGTCCGTCCAGGGCGAGAGCAGCGACATACATTTTATTGCAGGAGCCACAGGCCGAAAAGAACGGGCCGTGGATTTCGCGGCGGAACAGAAACTGCAACTTCATGACAGTCTGGAAGAAGTGCTGCAAAACCCGGATGTGGAGGCCGTTGTGTTGGCAACGCCGCATTTGCAGCACGCGGATCAGATCATTGCCGCGGCCAGAGCAGGCAAACATGTGTTTGTGGAAAAACCATTCACCATGGACAAGGAGTCCGCGCAGCGTGCGGTGCAGGCCGTGGAAGAAGCAGGTGTAACACTCGGCCTTGGGCACAATCGCCGGTTTCACCCGCATATGGAAACGCTGAAGAACAAGGTGGACCACCACGAGTTCGGCACCCTGCTTCATTGCGAGGGCACCATGACCTCGCCTTCCGGTCTAGCGCTTCCGAAAGAATCCTGGCGGGTCAACCCCAAGCAATCACCCGCTGGCGGTCTGGCTGGTCTGGGCATTCATATGGTTGACAGCATGATCGCGCTTCTTGGCCCGGTTGAGTCGGTCGTCTGCCAGAGCGTCCACCGTGCCGTTCCATCGGGTGCGGATGATACAACTTCCATATTGCTGCGCTTTCAAAGCGGCGCTACCGGTGTCGTTTCATGCATGACGGCAACGCCGCCAAGCTATCGGTTCACGCTTTATGGCTCGAAAGCCATGGCGGAGATCACCTCGCCGGGGCTGGACAATCTGACGTTCACGCCGCTGGCACCGGATGGCACATTCAAGCCGGAACTGGTGGATCGTTCCAACAAGCCAGGCGTCAACACCTTGCGGCTGGAACTGGAAGAATTTGCCCGCGCTTCGCGTGGGGAAGGAAACTTCCGTATTTCGCATTCCGACATGATTGCCGGCGCCGCAGCGTTCGAAGCCATCGCGCAAGCCGCGGTGGAAGGTGGCCGGGTTCAGGTCAAGTAAGCACCCTGCATCAAGTTAAATAACCGGAGTGCCTTCACAAGCGATATTGGCTGTGAAGGCGCTCCGACTTGAATTTCAGGTCAGGACAGCGACGAATTATCGATCACGAACCGATACTTCACGTCGCCTTTCAGCATTCGATCGTAAGCTTCGTTAACCTCGTCGGCGCGTATCATTTCAATATCGGCAACAATTCCGTGCTCAGCGCAGAAATCAAGCATTTCCTGCGTTTCAGGAATGCCGCCGATCATTGAGCCCGCAATCGAGCGGCGCTTCATGATCAGATTGAAAACGTTGGGTGAAGGGTGAGGAGTCGCCGGAGCGCCAACCAGAGTCAGCGTGCCATCACGCTTCAAAAGCACCAGAAACGCATCAAGATCATGCGGCGCCGCAACAGTGTTGACGATCAGGTCAAAACTCTGCCGATGAGCCGCCATTTCGGCGGAATTTCGCGAGACGACGACTTCGTCAGCGCCGAGTTGCTTGGCTTCCTCGCGCTTGGAGTCAGATGTGGTGAAGGCGACGACATGCGCGCCCATGGCATGCGCCAGCTTGATGCCCATATGGCCAAGGCCGCCGATACCCACGATGCCGACTTTCTTGCCGGGCCCGGCGTTCCAGTGGCGAAGCGGCGAATAGGTTGTGATCCCCGCGCAGAGCAGCGGCGCAACGGCCGCAAGCTGGTCTTCATCGTGTTTGATGTGAAGCACATAGTGCTCATGAACAACAATGGTTTGAGAATAGCCGCCGAGCGTATGTCCGGGCGCATCAGGCGTTGGGCCGTTATAGGTTCCCACCATATGGTCGCAGTAGTTTTCCAGCCCGTCGTCGCACTGGTAGCAATGGCGACAACTGTCTACGATACAGCCGACCCCGACCAGATCGCCTGTCTTGAAACGCGTAACCGCGCCTCCGACCGCGCTGACGCGCCCCACGATTTCATGACCGGGAACGCAGGGATAAAGCGTTCCAGCCCATTCACCGCGTGCCTGATGCAGGTCCGAGTGGCAGACGCCGCAATAGGCTATGTCGATCCGCACATCGTCCGGGCCGGGTTGCCGGCGCTCGATCTCCAGCCGTTTGAGCGGCTCGTCAAAAGCAAGATTGCCAAAAGCTATGGTCATCGGATTTCCTTTGCAGATCTGAACAATTGGCGTTCAAGGAATTGCGAAAGTTCACTAACTATTTTTCGCTGTTGAATTTTCAACCACATGAAGGTTTCACCACCTTCATGCCAGATGCTGGTTGCACAAGCCGGCCAGCCGATAGAATTTGAACGTCTTTATGATCGTAATGATCAACGTGTCAGTGCCTTCAATTATAAGCAGTTCCTCAGGCTCGGCACCAGCAACAAAAATTGCCGGTTGAATGGCGCTGTGTCCTGACCATCGCTCGCCATAGCCAGCTGAAACCTCCGGTCATCGTGGAAACCCTGATTTACACGGTGACCGAGCACAAATCAGCCATCGGAAGGCTCGTGGATCGGGCATCTGTTGAAACCTTCGCGGAACGCTGCCGAATGTTCATACGGCGCTTTGCGCGCGCGATTGATGTTCCCCAATGGCCGGTGGGCTTCAAGCCCTGTCCAGACGCTGAACCGCATTTGCTCGTCCACCTGTAGAACCCTGGCCTCTTCCCATGTGTTCTGTATCGGCGCACGCAGCGTCGCGACCGCAATGAACGGGGCCTCCTCCTCTTTCCACTCTACTGTCGGATCTTCAACCGGCTGCTTTTCAAGGTCGCGACAAAGCTGCACGCAAAACTCCCACTCTGCTGTCAGGTGCCGCATGTCTGCTTGTACAGAGTCCCGGATGGCGTCAGGAATGCCCTTGGTTTCAATTTCCCTTCCCTCAAGATCAATCAGATCTGGTGAAAGCGGCCTCAGGCCGAACTTGGCTATGTAATCGCCATAGCGAAAAGGCGTGACGCTGTAATAAGTTTCGCCAAGCGGATGAACATTCGGAGCGCCACCCATCGACTGGATCGTCGAGTTGGAAATTCCAACTGATTCGAGCGCCTTGTTTACACCCTGCAGCACGGTTGAAACGACCTTCTTCGTGCCTTCCAGTCGGTCAGTCGTTTTGGCAAGCATCTTGAGGCTGCCGAGGAACTTTTTCGCGGTTTTTGCCTGAAAGACCGGTCCGTTGACCATCACGAAATCCTGCGTTGCACCTGCGGCGTCCGGCAGACGCTCTCCAGAAACTCCAACCACTTTCAATGCAAGGCCGCGTGGAAGCGAAATGGCATCTGGAAGAATGTCGCCAGCATTTGTCGAAAGCCGCATGTAGGCATCGTAGACTCCGGGCTTCGCAAACAGACCTTGAGCCAGTTCTGGCGGCAGGTCGCCCCGCACGGTAAACGTGGCTTCCAGAATTCCATGAGCCTTCGCATGTACGGAGCGAACGGCGTGGCCATAATCCATGGCTGTCGTCTGGAGGATGACGTCGAATGCCTCGTTGATTTCAGTGATAGTTTGCTGTTCGTCTGATTGGAGGATTTCGACGTCGGGAGAATATCGGACAGGCGCAATCATCGGCATCGAAAACTCCGCTTTTTCTGGCAATACAGCTCAATGATTGTTCCACCTATAGGTTCCGGCCAAGATTTACTCAGCACGCGAGCAATTGACGTGGTGCTGAAACGACAAGGACCTCCCCTCGCGATGAGAGGAAGTCCCTGGCAAAACTCGTCTTTGGCTGCGGTGCTTAGTCTGCCTTCGCAGCTTCGCGGTACCACTCGGCAATTTGTTCACCCGTCATCCAGGCGACCTTATCGTGCCCCAGAATGTGATCGACAAGCTTTTCAAAATAGCCGATCCGGTGCGGAACGCCGGTCAGGTACGGGTGCAGGCTGATGGCCATGACCCGCACATTGTCCTCCCCATCCGCATAGAGCCGGTCAAACTGGTCGATACAGCGCTTCATGAAAGCATCAGACGGCAATTGCTGCACGGCGTGAACAACAATGTCATTGGTTTCCACGCTGTAGGGAACGGACAGCATTGGCCCGTGTCGCGTGGCAAGCTCGCAAGGCAGGTCGTCCACCACCCAGTTCGCGACATATTCAATGCCAGCCTCACGCAGAAGGTGCAGCGTTTCCTCAGTTTCTGTAAGGCCCGGGCTTTCCCAGCCCACCGGTTGTTTGCCGGTGAAGCCACGAATGGTTTCAACGGTTTTGAAAATCTGCTCCCGCTCATCCTCCAGGTGGTGCATGGGGCGCTGGACAAAGCCATGCCCCATGAACTCCCAGCCAGCCTCCAGCGCCGCCTGTGCAATGCGTGGATATGAGTTGATGATGTTGCCATTCAACGCCATGGTGACCGGCAGCTTGCGCTTTTGCAGTGCCTCGAAAATCCGCCAGAAACCGACCCGCATTCCATATTCATGCCAGGCCCAGTTTGCCAGGTCCGGCATCAATGGTTCGCCCATTGGTGCCGGCAGAACCTTGCGAGGCATCGGCCGCTCGATCGCCCATTCCTCAACATTGACGATGAACCAGACTGCGACACGCGCGCCATTGGGCAGTTGCAGTTTGGGCCTGTCTACGAATGCCTGATAAGGCACGCGCTCACTCATACGCATAAGGGACCTCGTATTTTGGCAGGAAATGGAGCCGCGAAAACGCCTCCCGTTTTCAGGTGACAGCCTTATTTTGAAATGCCGAGCAACTTTGCCGTTGTCAGCCCGGCTACCTTGGACATTTCTTCGCTGGTCAGATTTTCCGAGCTTAGAATATGTCCGACAGGATCATAATCGGCCATGTCGTAGGGATAATCTGTTCCCATCACGATCTTATCGGCACCATACAATTTTACAAGGTATTCAAGCTGATGCGGCGTAAAAACTACGCTGTCAAAATAAACCTTCCGCAGATATTCGCTCGGCGGCTTCGGCAACTTTGCGTGGCTGTCCTGCCGGGCACCCCAGGCATGATCAATACGGCCTGAATATGCCGGAAGAAACCCGCCACCATGCACCGCCAGAATTCGCAAATTCGGATAACGCTCCAGGACACCGTTGAAGATGATGTGATGCAGTGCAATCGTTGTTTCCAGCGGATTGCCGATCACGTTGGAGAAGTAATAATTCCTGAAACGCTCGCCATGTGAAAAGCCGTTCGGGTGAATAATCACCAGACAGCCCAGTTCTTCGGCCTTTTTCCAGAAGGCTTCAAACCTGGCATCACCAATTTCTTCGCCCTGCACATTGGTCAGAACCTGAACGCCCTTCAGGCCCAGCTCTTTGACACAACGCTCCAGTTCTTTCGCCGCTTCTGCGGGGTCCTGCAGCGCCACCGTGCCAATGCCGGCAAACCGGTCCGGGCGGCGCGCAACAAAGGCCGCAACACCGTCATTGACCAGCTGGCTGGCTTTGATCGCATGCTCGACCGGCAATGTGTAATAGCATTGAAACGGCGGCGGCGCGACGACCTGAAAATCGATGCGCATCTTGTCCAGCACCGCAAGGCGATCTTCCAGATCAACCATCGAGTTGCCACGGTCCTGATCCTGCTTGTGATTGATCGACCGGGTTTCATCATTGGAAAATTTGACCATTGCAATGTCAGCAATGTTCAGGTGCGGCGCAGCGTAGGCCGCGGCCTCCGGCACAGAAATATGAGCGTGGATATCGATCGTTATTGTATCTGGCCGGTTGGTTCCCGGGCCGGGCTTGCGGCCTGCGGTTGGGCCGTACCGGTTCAGATCGCTGCCCAGCTCGCTTGTATCGATCACCGAGTGCTTCATTATCTTTTCCTGATTTCATGAAAATGGGAAGAGAGGGAGAGGCGACGAGCGCCTCTCGTTTTGAGTTCGGCAGGCTGGCCAATTACATATTGGCATCTCTCCAGGCCTTGATCTCGGCTTCCACTTCTGCGTGGTCCCAATCATTGGCAGATGCAATGAACCGGTCATCCAGAAAGGTTGCCGGATCAATTTCGGCGTCGATTGCGCCCTGCTTGACCATTGGCGGCTGAACTTTTTTCCAGACTTCCGGCTGCAGATCGCCAGAGAGTTCTGTCACTGAAACGTTCATTGGTATGGACGCATCCAGAAACTCACGCCCGAACTTTTCGTTTTCCCACTCTTCAGGCACTGCGGCTTTTGAAACGGCAGCAACGAAATCCGGGTCCACTTCTGCCGCATACATGCCTTTTGACCAGGCGCGGAAAAAGCCTTCCAGTGGCTTCTGCAGCTCTTCCAGCCGGGCTGTTGCCCCGACAAACGAGTTGGCAGGCGTGTCTTCCACCTCTTCAGGCGTGATCAGCCGTATGGCCAGGCCATGGGCCTGAACAGCCAGCCAATCCGGCACAGCACCGGCAATTGCCGAAACAGTCTGGTTTTGAATGGCATTTGCCAGAGTCGGGCCGCCCTCGCCCACAACAACCGTCGTCACATCATCCAGTGTCAGCCCTACGGCATCAAGCGAAATGCCCAACGTCACACGGTCGCGGTCCGACACCAGGCCCACAGTCGTGCCCTTCAACTCGGCAACGTTCTGATAGGGGCTGTCACCCGCAACGGCAATGCCTTCCGGCGCGCGCTGCATGCCTTCATACAGCACCTTCATGTCCACACCCGCGGCGGCCGCCTGAAAGGTTTGCGGCGCGTCCAGCATGGCAAGATCGGCCTGACCATTCTGAATGAAGGCCACATAGGGAATTGTGGTAGACGATGGCAGAAGGTTGACGGCAACGCCCTCTTCTTCAAAATATCCAAGCGCCTCACCCACCAGAAGCGGGTAAAAGTTGCTGGAGCGCGGCAGCGGCATCAAGATGTTCAGCGTCGTAACATCCTGCGCGACTGCGGTTCCAGCCGGCAAGGCAATGGTGGCGGCAAGCAGGTATTTCACAAGTGTTTTCATTGTTTCCTCCTTATTTGCACAGTGTTGTTGTTTGACGTCACAGCCTGTTTGCGTGCCCAGGCTTTGGCCTTTCGGCGAGCCCGTGCGGCCATACGGCTGTCGCTGCGCCAGAACACGAAACGGTCGTCCAGAAATTCCATCAGAAAGAACAGAAGCAGGCCCATCAGCGACATGCTGAGCAATGTTGCGATGGCGGCTCCCATGTTCAGCGCAAACGAATAGCGCTGCATCAGCACGCCCACACCCTCGGTAGCCTGAGCGAATTCAGCAACAATGGCACCCACCAGCGCTGTCGTCATGCCGATTTTCAAACCGGCAAACACCACGGGCAGAGCATCTGGAATGCGCAGCTTGATAAAGGTCTGGTAGGATGTTGCCCCGAGTGAGCGGAACATCTCGTTGCGATCAGGATCGCTTCGCATCAAACCGGTGAGCGTGTTCACGAACACCGGGAAAAACGAGATAATTGCCGCCAGTGCGATTTTTGAGCTGATGCCGAAGCCAAACCAGGCAATGACGATTGGCGTCAATGCCAGGCCCGGCGTCACATTCAGCACAATGGCATAGGGTGCAACATAGCGCCGAAAATTTTCACTCAGCGCAGATCCGACCGCCAGCGAAATTCCGACCATGGCTCCAATCAGAAACCCGGCAACCGCTTCATAAAGCGTTACGAAGAAATGCCGGTAGATTGAGCCATTGACGAAGTAAAGCGTGATGATCGACTTCAGAACCGTCGACGGCCGCGGCACCAGAAACTCATTCAGCAGACCGAAGGCTCCCGCCGCCTCCCACGCGCCGATGAGTGCGCTGAAGAGCAGTATGTGCGGCAAAAAACCGAAAAACAGCATTGAAACACGCGGCGGCCGGGCAGGAATTCGGCCAGATGTCAGATCACTCATCGTCTTGCCCTCCCTGTTGCTGCACGCTTTTTCCACGCGGCGGCGCGGCGAGCGCTGATCTGGGAAGCGCGGGCATCGTCTCGCCAGAACACGATGGCCCTGTCGATCGCTTCCATGGATCGGAAAATCAGAAAGCCGATGGCCGTCAAAGTCAGCAGGCAGGCAAATGCCGAAGGCATGTTGAGCGAGGCGGTGTAGGTCTTCAGAAGAACACCCATTCCCTCATTTGCGGAAATGAATTCGGCCACCAGTGCGCCGCTCAAGGCGGACGCCATGGCCAGACGCAAGCCGGCCATGATGACCGGCATGGAATCGGGCAACATCAGCTTGGAAAAGATCTGCCATTTGTTTGCTCTCAGGGAGCGGAACATCTGGTGCGCCTCACTATCGACATTCAGCATGCCGCTCAGCGTGTTCATGAAGGGCGCGAAGAAGCAGACCAGCATGACGATGGCGATTTTTGAACCCCAGCCGAAGCCCAGCCAGGCAATGATCAAAGGCCCCATCGCAATGCGTGGAGTGGCCTCGATCAGAATGATGTAAGGCTTGAACAGACGGCGCACCGTTTCGTTCATGCCGACGATGACCGCCAGCCCGATACCCAGCACGGAGCCTGCCAGAAAGCCTGCAAACACCTCGCCCAACGTGATGCCGAGGTGGAAGTAGATATTGCCCTGCGTGATATACAGGCGATAAAATGCTGCCAGAATTGCGGTCGGTGCCGGCAGGGTCAGCGAACCGACAAGCCCGGTGCGGGCGGCCAGTTCCCAGACCACCAGCAGCGTAACGAAAATTGCCAGATGGTTCGGCCATCGCCTGACAGTCGCCTTGTCGGCCGCGCGGGCTGGCCCCACATGCAGGGTGGTTTCAACCGCGGTCATCAGTGCCCTCCCAGAACGTCGCGCACTTGCGAAACCAGCGCGTTGAACTCAGGAGATTGCTGTAAGGAAAGCTCCCGGGGGCGCGCCAGGGGTATGTCAATCATTGCCGCAAGGCGGCCAGGGCGCGGGGTCATGACCATGACCCGGTCTGCCAGAAAAATGGCCTCGGCAATGTTGTGTGTGACGAAGAACGTGGTTTTGCGCACTTCGGCCACCACCCGCAGCAGCTCCACATTCAGCCGCTCGCGGGTGAACTCGTCCAGCGCCCCAAAGGGTTCGTCGAGCAGCAGAATATCGGCGCCAGTGTGCAGCAGCCTTGCCAGTGCCACACGCTGCTGCATGCCGCCCGAAAGCTGCCGGGGGAACGAAAACTCAAAATCACGCAGCCCCACCATGCCTAGAAGGTCCATAGCCTCCTGCCAGTCATGATCATTCGGCTTGCGGTGCATCTCCGTTGGCAGCAGCACATTCTCTACGGCTGTGCGCCATTCCAGAAGCGTTGCCTTCTGGAACATCATGCCAATATCGGTGCGGGGTTTGACGACCTCCTCACCACGCACCTGCAAACTGCCACCGCTTTTGGGTATCAGCCCGGCCAGGATGCGCAAAAGAGTGGATTTGCCGCAGCCGGATGGCCCGACAAGCGATATGAACTCGCCTTCATGGATTTCAAAATCGGCTCCTTCCAGCGCGACAACGGCACCGTCGCCAAAGCTTTTGGAAAGATTTCTCCCCTGTATGAAGGCATTCCGCCCGCTTTGGGCAGAAGTCTCAGGCCGATCAATCAAGATTGCATTCATCCGCAGCCTCCCGGATTAACCGGCACAGCTTTTCCTGCACACGAAAGCGCGTTTCGTGTGGTGTGCCGGCAATGACTGTTTCCTTTTCTGGGCTGCCCTCTCCGGGGCATTGCCCGATGCGCATGACACCCGCTGCGTCCGTATTCCGGTGCTAAGCGGTCATTTCCACATCATTTCAGACCATGAGAACTGGAATATCAGACTCCGAAGGTTTTGCAAAGTTCTGAAACTTACGGTGTATTTCAAACCACAGCCGTTCAGGCGATAATGGCCCGGCTTTCCAATGCCCGCATAACCTGACCGCGGGATTTTTCAACATGCTTGCGAGCCAACCGGGCAGCTTTGCTGGCATTGCGCGCCTGCAGCGCATCAATGATATCGCAATGGTCAGCCAGCGGCTCTCCGAACGTGACTCCGTTGGTCAATGCCGTCAGAGAAACGATACAGATCCGATCGTAAAACTCCATCACCCGCTGGCACTCTTCCGCCAGCCGGTTGTTTTTTGAAAGCTTTGCCAGATAGGTGTGAAACTCGCGATTATACGCCGCAAAGTCGGCCTTTGAGCAGCAGCTTTTCATTTCACGGAACCGGTCAAGTTCCTTCAATTCCTCATCGGTGCAGACTTCAACAATCAACCGCACCGCGCCTGCGTCCAGAATGGCACGCAATTCCAGTATATCCTGGGCGTCCTTCAGCGATATAGGGCGGACGCGATGGCCGCGACGCGGCTCAATTTCCACCAGCCCTTCAAACTCAAGCTTTTGCAGTGCATCGCGGATCGGGGATTTGGAAACCCCGAACCGTTTTGCCAGATTGGCTTCCCGCAGTTCCATGCCTGGCATCAGTGAACAGGAGAGGATTTCCCCCCGCACCTGCTCAAAGACTTTATTTCGGATCAGGCTCATGGAACATCACCTCTGATATTCCAAGACACTGCCTGTAAAATATCACCAGGTCAAGTTTGCTTTTGAAAATATTCGCAAGGCCGAACCTTAAGCTGGCTTGATCGTCACCGGCTGCCCTGAGGCTGCGGAAACGGCGATGGCCTCAAGAATGGCAATATTGCCAACTTTTTCAATGTCAGTGAAGATATAGTCTCCCTGACCCTTAACAGCATCAGCGAAGGAATCCAGATTCTCGCGCACGCTGTCTGTCCAGTCATATTGCGTGATCTTCGGCTCCTCGCCTGTCACCTGTACCGTTAACGTAGACGGGCCGGGTGTGTCGGGGTGGGTATCATTGCGAAATTCCACCCATGCTTTTGTGCCAAAAACGGTGAAGCGCAAATAGAGCGGTGTGTAAAGAACGGCGTTCAAATAGGCGGTGACGCCGTTTTCAAAGCGCAGCAACACAGAAACCACATCGCCATTTTCCGAATTCAGAACACGATTGGCCGTGAGCGCGTAAACTTCCTGTGCCGGCCCAAAAAGATTCACATAGGCATCACTCAGGTGAATGCCCATGGCGGTCATGCCAGCCGCCGGGCTTTCCTTCGAAGAGCGCCGCCAGTCATTTTGCGGGACATTGATCAGCTTGTCGTGGCTGAAATTGGATTCCGCATGCATGATCGTGCCCAGCTCTCCAGAGCGGACCAGTCGCCGCACTTCCTGCATGGCGCGCTCAAACCGCCGCTCATGGCCGATGCCCAGCAGAACGCCGGCCTTCCGGCATGCGTCCACAGAGCGTTGTGCTTCAGCCCGGGTCAATGCCAGCGGTTTTTCACAGAAGACATGCTTGCCAGCCTTTGCAGCAGCTTCAACCTGTGTCGTGTGCAGGCTGTTTGGCGTGCAAAGAATAACGCAGTCAATATTCGGGTCGGCCAGCACACGCTCATAGTCACTGTGCAGCTCCAGGCCGTTTTCTCTTGCATAGTCTTCATGCTTTGCAGGGTCGACGTCCACTGCGGTTACAATCTGCATCCGGTCGGAATGCGCCATGCGCGTTATGATCGTCCGCCCCCACCAGCCCAGTCCGACAATTGCCGCTTTCAACATGGCGCATTTCCTCCCTTTTTTATCACTCAGCTGCCGTGGCGTATTCAACATTGCGTCGGCCATAGCGCCGCACCCGCACATTTGCCTGTTCCGCATGACCGGCAAAGCCTTCCAGCATGCACAGGCGCGAGCAATATTCTCCAACCATTGCGCTGGCTTCGTCGGTCAGCACTTTCTGATAGGTGCAGGTTTTCAGGAATTTTCCGACCCATAAACCGCCGGTATACCGCGCGGCCTTGCGTGTTGGCAGCGTGTGGTTGGTGCCAATCACCTTGTCGCCATAGGCAACATTGGTGCGCGCCCCCAGAAACAAGGCACCGTAATTGGTCATATTGTTCAGGAAAAAGTCCGGGTCACGCGTCATCACCTGCACATGCTCGGATGCGATGCGGTCTGCCTCGCTCAGCATTTCGGCTTCGTCCTTGCAGACAATCACCTCGCCGAAATCTTCCCATGCCTGGCGCGCAATTTCCCGAGTGGGCAGTATTTCCAGGAGACGCTCAATCTCGGCCATGGTTTCGCGTGCCAGCTTTTCCGAGTTGGTCAACAGCACTGCGGGCGAAGTCGGGCCGTGCTCTGCCTGCCCGAGCAGGTCAGTGGCGCAGATTTCTGCATCCACACTGTCATCTGCGATCACCAGCGTTTCCGTGGGACCGGCAAACAGATCTATGCCAACCCGGCCATAAAGCTGGCGCTTGGCCTCGGCCACAAAGGCGTTGCCAGGACCAACCAGCATATCGACACCGGCAATCGTTTCCGTGCCAATGGCCATGGCCGCAATTGCTTGAACACCGCCCAGAACCAGAATTTCGTCGGCTCCGGCAAGATGCATGGCTGCGACAATGGCCGGATGTGGCGCGCCCTTATAGGGCGGGGCGGACGCAACCACGCGCTTGACCCCTGCAACCTTGGCAGTCAGCACGCTCATATGCGCTGAGGCAACCATGGGATATTTGCCGCCGGGCACATAACAGCCAACTGCGTTGACGGGAATGTGGCGGTGACCCAACACCACGCCAGGCAGTGTCTCCACCTCTACATCCTGCATCGACGCGCGCTGTGCCTCTGCAAAGCGGCGCACCTGCGCCTGCGCAAATTTTATGTCTTCCAGATCTCGCGGGGAAACCTGCGACATTGCCTTTTGTATATCCTCATCCGACAGCCGGAAGCTCTCCGGCGACCAGTTGTCGAACTCACGTGACAGGCGGGCTACGGCCTTGTCGCCGTCTCGCTCCACTTCCGCCAGAATTTCTTCCACCTTGCTGCGCACGCCAGCGTCAGCCTCGGCGCGTGCAGCAGCGTCACGACCGTGTTTCAGTTGTATTGCCATCAGCCAGTTCCTCCACAATCCTTAAAATTCTCAGTCGAAACGCGCTCGCCACCCATAACGGGCTGGCGCACAGTCTTCCGCAGCGAAACGAAGAAAAACCTCCCGCGTCGCGGCCGGATCACGAACCACGACACATTCTTGTTTATCGAGTGAAAAACAACGCAATCGCGATGTCAACCCGACTTAGGGCTTGTCACGCGTCAAATAATGATTTTATTTATCACTTGATAATTTTTTGGGAGGAAAATATGCCAGCTACAGGATTGAACCATCTGTCGATACCCACCAGCAACCTGGAAAAAAGCGTTGCGTTCTATCGCGAGTATTTTCAGATGGAGCCGATTCCCACCTACAATTTCGGATTTCGCACGCAGTATATGCGCTGCGGCAACCAGCAGGTTCACGTGTTTGAACTGCCGGAAACCGAAACCCGTTATCAGCACTTTGCCATGAATGTGGATGACTTTATGGCCGTGTATGAGAAGGCCAGCAAGGCAGGTCTTCTGGACACAACCTTCGGCAACCCGGTCAATGAAATGCCCGATGGCTCGGTGCAGATGTATCTGCGCGATCCGGGCGGCAATCTGGTGGAAGTGGACTGGCCAGATGCCAGAACCCTGGACCAGACAAAAATTCCCGAGTGGAAGAAACTGTCCGAACGCCACGAGCAGGTCGGCGAAAACCTTCAGGCCACTCTCTATCACACCGGGCGCTGACAGTTCCGCCGGATTAGCCGGTCTGTGAAGCCAGAATGTGCATCTGCCAGCGGAAAATTATGGGAGGCATGAAATGACAAGCCAAGCAACTGCCCGGTCGCAAGGGTCTAGCAGCCCGCCGGATTACAAGGAATTGCAGGGGCGAGCCAACGAACTCGTTCCCACGCTTATGGAAAGAGCCGCGCATGTTGAAGAATTGCGCCAGCTCTCACCGGAAAATGTGGCCGACCTTCACTCGACCGGTCTTTTCCGAATGCTGCAACCGCGGGCAATTGGCGGCTCGGAAAGCCCCTATCAATCCCTGATCACCATCGGCGCAATTCTGGCGCGCGGATGTGCGTCCACCGCATGGAACCTGACCAATATTTCCAGCCATCACTGGATGCTCGCAATGTTTCCGGAAGCGGCCCAAAACCGCATCTGGGATGAGGATCCGGATGCGCTGATCGGGTCGTCGTTCATATTTCCGGCGGGCAAGGTCAAACGCGCGCCGGGCGGTTATCTGCTTTCGGGTCGCTGGCCGTTCTCCTCCGGGGTGGATGTCTGTGAATGGAACATGCTGAGCGGCATTCTGCGCGAAGAAGGCAAGGCACCGGATTACCGGGTGTTTCTCGTCCACCGCTCAGCCTATGAGATCATCGACACATGGCACACCACGGGGCTTAAAGGCACCGGGTCAAAAGATGTGGCGATCGATGAGGTTTTTGTACCGGAAGAAATGACCGTATCGGCTGCCGACCTGAAAGGTGGCCCGACGCCCGGCTCTCACATCCACGCCTCGCCGCTTTACCGCATCCCGGTTTTTGCATTGTTTCCGGCCATTCTTTCCGGCGTCGGGCTGGGCAATGCCGAGGCCGCACTGGACGAATACACGGATCGCTCTTCCACCCGCTCATCCAGCTATACCGGCCTGAAGCTGGGCGAGTTGCAGAGCACCCATATCCGCATCGGCGTTTCCGGGGCCAGACTGGCCGCCTCGAGACGCACGATGTTGGACATCTGCGACACAGCCACGTACAACGCGGAAAAAGGTTCTATAGAGGATATCCAGACCAAGCTGGCCTATCGCCGAGACCTCGCTTACGCAACCACGCTGTGCACGGATGTGGTGGACGAGGTTGTTACGGCAAGCGGCGGCGCAGCACTTTATCTTTCCAATCCCCTGCAACGGCGCTTTCGTGATGGGCATGGCGTGGCCGCACACATCGCTTTCAGCCTCGACGCGGCCACGGCGGCTTTTGGCCGTGTTGCGGTGGGTATGGACACGGATAATTTCACTGTCTAGAGCATTTTTTGCAGGAACAGCAGAGTCTCAAAGGCAATAAAGAAATAAAAATCATAAAGTTAGCGCGTTTCAGAAGATCGAGAGATCAACTGAAACGCGCTGAAGTCCGGGTGCATGGAGTGGGTATGCGATTGAAGAAAAGCGAGGCGACTGTTCAGCCAATGGCAAAATCCACTGGTAAGGCTCCCCGCGCGCGCGCGCGCATAAAGCCCGAAGAGCGCTATCAGGAGTTTGTGAGAAATGCCGTGGAGCTGTTTGCTGAGGTCGGGTTTGATGCAGGCACACGTGAACTTGCACAACGCCTGCATGTTACCCAACCGCTGCTTTATCGGTATTTTCCTTCCAAGGAGCATTTGATCGCTGCCGTTTACAAGGAGATCTACCTTGATCGCTGGAAAGCAGAATGGGAAACCATGCTCAGCGGCAGGGATCTGCCGCTGAGCGAGAGGCTGCAGAACTTCTACGAAGACTACACCGACACGATTTTCACGCCCGAATGGCTGCGCATCTACATGTTTGCCGGTCTGCGCGGAGTGGACATCAACAGCCGCTACGTTGCCAATGTTGAGAACCTTATTCTTGTGCCAATTGTGCGAGAGGTGCGGCACGAATTGGGGCTGACAACGGACAGCCCGCCTGCCCCGGCAGAGACGGAGCTGTTCTGGACGTTGCATGGCGGGATTTTTTACTATGGCGTGCGCAAAGTGGTTTACGGGCTGCCAATCGCGCTCGACAAATCGCAGGTTATCGCCAATGCGCTCCGAACCTTTCTGGCCGGAGCGCATGAAGTGTTTAACAGTCCTGCGAGCGCTGGACCGGGTCCGGCCTGACTTTTTGTTCTGTCGCATTATCCTGCCGCCGGAAACGGAACCCTTTCAACGAGATGGGCTTTATTGAGCCGTCCAGCCACCATCAATCGCCAGGCTTTCCCCGGTGATCAGCCCGGCCTGCCTTGACGCCAGGAACACCACCGCCGCCGCCACATCCTGCGCGGTTGCCAGCTTGCCCATCGGTATTCGATCCAGCACGAAGCGCGAAAATTCCGGATCGCTGAACATGGTTTTGGTCATTGGCGTTTCAACAAAGGTGGGTGCCACGGAAACCACCCGCACGCCACTGGGTGCAAGTTCCACCGCCATGGCCTTTGTCAGCCCTTCAACCGCGTGCTTTGACAGGCAGTAAACCGTTCTGCGCGGAGAACCAACCCGCCCCATCTGGGAAGACATGTTGATGATGACACCGCTGCCCTGCGCACTCATACGCCGTGCGGCGGCCTGCGCCGTTTTGAAAACCGATCGCACATTCAGATCCAGCATCCAGTCCAGCGTGGCATCATCCACATCCACCATCGGCATTGGCTTGTTGCCGCCAGCATTGTTGACCAGAATATCCAGCCGCTCCATCGCTTCGATCTGCGCGTAAAATGCCGTGTCCAACACGTCGGCAACCAGCGGCTGGATTTGCCCGGCGCCTTCCTGCGCCAGACTTTCCAGATCATCTGCCGTGCGCGCAACGGCAACAACGCTGGCTCCGGCCTCGGCCAATGCCAGTGCAATTGCGCGACCAAGCCCACGGCCCGCCCCGGTGACCAGTGCCGTTTGCCCGTCCAGAGAAATTTTCACAGTTACCCCCCAGTATCCGCCTTCAGTCCGGCTGCAGCAATTGCTTCAACCGCGCATTCCTCGTCCATGTCGGATGTATCACCACTGACGCCAACCGCTCCGATAATGCGCCCTTGCGCATTGCGCACAAGCACCCCGCCCGGAACAGGTATCAACCGCCCTTGCGAGGCGCTGGCGATGGCCGTGAAAAAGCCCTGCGCGCTGGGTGCCCGTTGTGCCAGCACCCGGCTGGGCAGGCCCATGCCCAGCGCACCCCACGCTTTGCCATAAGCAATTTCACATCGCAGAATGCCGCTGCCGTCGCCGCGCTTCATCACGACCACATGGCCACCGGCGTCCAGCACCGCCACAGTCAGCGGCTGGGCGCTCCGGGCTTTGCCCGCTGCAAGCACGCCATCTGCAATCTGATCCGACGTCGACAAATCCAGACTGGTCATTTTTTCCCCTTTGCTGCTGGCTGAGCCATATGCTGAAGAACACCGAACAGCGACGCCGTGTCCTCCTTGTCCCTTCCTTCTGCCAATGCTGCAACATAGTAAGGCAGGCTGGCAGACATCAGCGGTGTCGGGCAGCGTACATCCCGGGCATGGTCAAGAATGAGGGTCAGATCCTTCATATAGACATCCATTTTCATGGTCGCCGGTTCGTAGGTGTCTGCCACCATCAGCGGCCCTCGCACCTCGAACATGCGCGAAGAACCAGCCCCAGACGCGACGGCTTCATAAACCATCTGCAGGTCCAGCCCGGATTTCTGCGCCAGCAGAAATGCCTCCGCCGCGGCAAGATTGTGAATGGTCACCAGAAGATTGGCGATGAACTTCAGTTTGATACCCGCGCCGAATGGACCGACAAAACGCACCTCCCGCGAGAAGCTGTTGAAAACCGGCCGAGCCCGCTCCACTGCCGCTTCGTCACCGCTGGCGTAAATGACCAGATCGCCCTTCGCCGCCTGTGCACCCGTGCCGCTGACCGGGCAATCCAGCACAACCACGCCATTGGGTGCCAGCGCGTCACGCACCTTTTCCTTGGCATCGAGCGGCAATGTGCCCATCTCGCACACAATGGCTCCGGCTTTCAGCCCGGCGACAAGGCCGTCATTGCCCAGCACTGCGGCGTCCAACGCCTTGAGAGACGCCAGAGCCACCAGCACGATGTCGCATTTTGCGCCCAGCTCCGCCGGAGAACTGCAAACAACCCCGCCCATTGCAGAAAATGCCGCCAGAGAGTCCGGCGACACGTCAAATCCATAAACCTCATGCTCTGACCGGCACAGGAAGCTGGCATAGGCCGAACCCATTATGCCCAGGCCGACAATGCCGACCCGAATCTTACCGTTCTGGCTCATGATTGACCTGCAACCTTGGCCGCATCTGTCAGCCAGCCCTGAATGGCCGCATTGAACGCCTGCGGATCTTCCATATTCGGTACATGGGCCAGATCCGGCAGAACGATGAGCCGGCCATTGGGTGTGACATCGGCCATCTGCGCCATGGCCTGACGGGGCGCGCCAGTATCTTCCGCACCAACCAGATACAGAACAGGAGCACGCAGCCCACCGAGATGGCGCAGGTAATCCAGGCCTTTCAGGGCCTTTGCACAACCGGCATAGCCCACCGTGTCAGTCTGCAAAATCATATCTTCTGCAAGCGACACGGCCTGAGGGCGGTTTTTATGTCCCTGCGGCGTAAACCAGCGCTCCAGAGTGCCAGACACAATGCTCTGCATGCCGCCCTTTTCAATTGCGGCAATGCGCTGATCCCAGGAATCGACAAAAGGCTGTGGCGCATCGGCACGAGCGTCGCAAACAATCATCGAGCCAACCCGGTCCGGATGCGCCAGCGCCAGACCCAGCGCGGTCATGCCGCCCAGAGACAACGAAAGAACATCAGCCCGCGCTGCACCATAATGGTCGAGAATTGCGACCATGTCGGAAACGAGCAGGTCAAAACTATATGGGCCAGGCGTAGCCGGGCTGTGGCCGTGGCCGCGAGTGTCATAGCGGATAACACGGTGGGTGCGCGTCAGGGTCGCGATCTGATCGTCCCACATGCGGCTGTCGGCCGCCAGCGAGTTGGACAGGATCAGCCACGGACGGCCTTCCTCACCATCCAGATAGGTTGCCAGATGGGTGTCACCCACATTCACGGGAATTGCCGTCATTGCGCTGCTTCCTCCTGCCGCTCACCCGTTGCCGAATTGACCATCGGCAGAACTTTTTCAGCCAGAAGGCGCATCGATTTCTTCGCCAGCGCCGGGTCTTTCCAGTCGTGTCCCGCATAAAGCAATGTGCCAAACGGCCCCACGGTTTCACGGAATGACAAAAGCTGATCGGCAACCATCTCGGGTGTGCCATGGATAACCAGACGGTCGAGAACATAGTCCAGCGTCACCGCCTCGTCGGGCATGGACTGGTCTTCCTTGAACAGGTTGGAACGGCCGTTTTTCACCAGTTTGGTCAATAGCTGGTTGTAGTAAAACACATAGGGGCTGCCCGGGTCTCTGGCATAGCTGCGCGCAGTCTCTGCATCATCGGCCACAAAGATGCTTTTCGCCACGCGCCAATTGCTGAAATCAACCGGCCGCCCGCCCTGCTTGCAACCTTCCGCATAGGCATCCTTGTGAGTGGCCACCCAGCGCGGCATCAGGAAGTTTGCCGAAATCGGATCCCAGCCGCGTGCAGCGGCCGCTGTCACGCCTTTGGAAAATGGTGCTACCGCCGTGACAACAATGGGCGGGTGTGGCTGCTGCAAAGGCTTGCCGACGATGCCCTGCCCAATGTCCGGGAGAATGGTGCGTTCTGTCGTGACGTTCCAGAACTGCCCCTTGAGGTTGTAGGGCGCCTCCTTGGACCAGATGTCCAGAACCATATTGATGGATTCCAGGAACATGGCGTTGCGATCATTGTCGAGCACCCCGAAAATTTCAGAGTCCGACAACAAACCGCCTGGGCTGATGCCAAAGTTCAGGCGGCCTTCCAGAAGGTGGTCCAGCATGGCAATCTGGCCGGCAACGGCCGCCGGGTGTGTGTTGGGCAGGTTCACTGTGCCGGTGCCCAGGCGCATCTGTTTGACGCGTCCGGCCAGAGTGGCCAGGAACAACATGCAGGATGTGATGTTTTCTGCCTGGTCGGTAACATGTTCACCCACATAAGCTTCGGCAAAGCCCAGCTCATCTGCCAGCAGAAACGCTTCCTGATCCTCCCGAAGAGTTTCGCTCCAGTCCCGATCCAGAGGATGGATCGGCATGGTGAAAAAACCCAGCTTCATTGTCTTTGTTCCTCGAACGGTTTTCGGAACAAGCTACCGGGCCGGCTGGCGTTAGAATAAACGATAGTTTCTGATATGCGCTATCTTGTTTAGTGATTGCCCGGTAATTCACCCAGGTGCTGGCGCCAGAGCTCCTGCCCCTTGCGAAACTCTTCTTCCAGCCGCTCCAGAAACAAAGCCGCAGCCGGGGGCAGTGCTCTTTTTGCCGGCTCAATCGTCATATATTCCACCCGCAAGGGCGGGTTCAGAATGGGGTGCAAGGTTCGATACTGACCATCCAGATCGTTCAGGCATATGGTTGCCGGCAGAATGGTCATCCAGTCCGAATTGGCCGTAAATTCCAGCGTGGCGATCATCGCATCCATATCCATGATCGTCTGGATTTTCAGACCATGCAGCGCTGCAAACTGTTCAAACCTGTCGCGGCGGGCATTACCCGGTGCGGGCAAAGCCAGCTTCAGCGGCCCAAGCGCAGCAAAATCGGCCGGGCTGAGATGCGGCATGCCTTGCGATACGGATGCGACCAGCATCTCTGTTTCGATGCCCAGATACTTGCTCCGCAACCCTTCCCGGTGAGCAGAGCAAGGCACAATGGCAAAATCCACATGGCCCGCGGCCACTTCTTCCATCAACACCGCACTGTAGGATTCCACCACCTGCATTTCCACATTGGGAAAGGAACGCATGAAGTCTGCCAGAACGGGCGCCAGAATGCCGCGTGTGAATGTTGGCATCAGCCCTACGCGAATGTGGCCGCCAATATCGCCTGCCATGGCCTTGAGTTCGGAGCGGGCTTCTTCCAGATCCCGCAGAATGGTGACCGCCCGTGCATACAGCCGCCTGCCGGCCAGAGTGGGCGTAACCCCGCGAACCGAGCGATCAAACAGACTGATACCCACGGAATCTTCAAGGTTCTGGATTTGCATCGACAGGCCGGACTGCGTGGCATTCAGCCGCCGCCCTGCCTTGTTGAACGAGCCTTCTTCATAAACGCCGACAAAGGCGGTAAGCTGGCGCAAATTCATCATATCAGCAAACCTGATCGCAATATTAAAATATTATCGTTACCGCTGAATATCCCGGAAGGCTATTATTTTTTACAAGGTAGACTGAAGCGCGACTGCGTTTCACCAGACAGTGAAAATTCTGTACGGAGATTTGGCTATGGATGCGCGTGAGTACCGTTCAATTCTGGGCCGTTTTGTTACGGGTGTCACGGTGATGACGGTGCAGACAGCCGATGGCCAGCGCGCCGGTGTTACGGCCAATTCCTTCAACACCGTTTCGCTGGACCCGCCGCTGATTTTGTGGAGCCTTGCGCTTAAGGCACCGAGCCTGACGCTGTTTCGCCAGAGTGACCATTTCGGCGTGAACATACTGGCAGAGCATCAACAGGACGTAGCCATGAGCTTTGCCCGGCCAGCAGAAGACAAATTTGCCGGGGTGGATACCCTTCATGGCGACCACGGCATGCCGCTGATTTCCGGCGCGATGGCACATCTGGAATGCCGGGTGGCACACCGCTATCCCGGGGGCGACCATGAAATTATTGTCGGTGAAATTCTGCGCATGACCAGTTCTGAAGCAACACCGCTTGTGTTCCATGCCGGCAATTTTGCCAAAGTTGCCTGATGCTATCTGATTAAGATGGCGATGACCGCCAGAATGGCCGAAAACAGGATCATCGCCCGCACAAACAGCGCCAGTCCTGCTGCCAGATCGGCAGCGTCAGGATCTGGCGCTTTTTCGTTAATCCATGGTTCATCCACCCGATGGCTGGCATAAACACGCGGCCCGGACAGGCGCACATTCAGCGCACCCGCCATGGCAGCCTCCGGCCAACCGGCATTGGGCGAGCGGTGCCCCGGCGCATCGCGCCACATAACGGACAGGCTGGTGCCGGGTCTGCGCGACATGGCAGCGAACAGAAGGCCCGTCAGCCGAGCCGGTATTAGATTCACCAGATCATCCAGCCGCGCCGCCGCCCAGCCAAATTGCTCATGCCGTGGGGTGCGGTGGCCAATCATCGAATCCAGCGTGTTGATGGCCTTATAGGCGGCAATTCCCGGCAGCCCCAGCAATACGCCCCAAAACACCGGTGCAACAATGCCGTCCGAGGTGTTTTCCGCAAGGCTTTCCAGTGCCGCGCGGGCAATGCCCGCCTGATCCAGCCCGGATGGGTCGCGCCCGACAATCATTGCCACAGTGCCGCGCGCCGCGCCCAGATCATCCACCGCCAATGGACGCCACACCGCCGCCACATGTTCGTAGAGCGAGCGGAGCGCCACAAGCGGCCATGCCAGTATGCCCAGAAGCAACACGCCAGCCCAGCCACCGGGCAGCAGTTCCTGCAGCAAAAACCCCGCGGCGGCGCTGGCACCGACAATGGCTATAGTGGCAACAAGCCCGGCCAGACGTCGCCAGTGTCCGTGGCGCGCATGGTTCATATGTTTGTCCGCCAGGGTAACAACCCGCCCCAGCCATGTGACAGGATGGCCGATGGCGGCGAACAGCCGGTTTGGCCAACCCAGCAGCGCATCCACCAACATGGCAACCAGCAGCGACAAAGCAAACATCAGGCCGCACCACCATGATTCACATAGCCTATGGACCAGACAGGCTGGCCCGCAGCATCAAGGCTGGCTCGCAGCAATGTGCAGGACAGAGGCGCAACCTCAAAGCCCATGGCCAATGCGGGTCCGCCAAGCGCCGCGGCCAACGCCGCCCGCACCGTGCCGGCATGCGCAACAATGACCAGCCTGCCCGTGGCTCTGCCGATATGCTCGTGCAGCACCGGTTCCACCCGCAAGCACATGTCAGCAAAGCTTTCCCCGGCCGGCGGGCAGAAACTGGCCAGTTCCGCCGATGACCGCACGCCGATATCCGGCATTTGCGACAGGGCCATGCCCTCCCAGGCACCAAAGCTTTGTTCCCACAGGCGCGCGTCGGTTTGATAAGTGCGATCAGGAAAAAGCGCATCCGCTGTTTGCCTGCAGCGCAAGGCCGGGCTTGCCAAGAGATGTTGCGGGTCGCCGATAAACTGCGCAAGTTGCAACAGACTGGCGGCATCCGGCATTTGCGCCGGACTGTCCAGACGCCCGGTCACGAATCCGGCCTGTTGCACCGGCGCGTGGCGAATGAGCAGAATTTCGGTTGTTGAGGGCAACAGGCGCTTGTCCTTGCGTTTCAATTCAGGGCAGAACAACTTCCTGTACCAAAACCGCCCGGGATAAAAGGCGCAATATGGCAATTACTCTGATTACCGGCGGCGCACGCTCCGGCAAAAGCCTTTATGCAGAAAAGCTGGCGCTTGGCGGCGCTAGCGGGTCGCCGGTCTACATTGCCACCGCGCAGCCTCCGGAGGCTTGGGGCGATAGTGAAATGTCTGCCCGTATTGCCTCACATCAGGCACGGCGAGACACACGGTGGCGCAATTATGAAGAACCGCTGGACCTGACCGGCATATTGCAAAAGACCGATGGCGAAGGCGCAAGGCTGGTCGATTGCCTGACACTTTGGCTGGCCAATCTGATGGAGGCGGAGCGCGATTGGCGGCAGGAGGGGCGAAACTTGGCCGATTGCCTGAAAAATCAGACGTCAGCAGTTGTTCTGGTGACCAATGAGGTGGGTCTTGGCATTGTGCCGGACAACGCACTGGCCCGCCGCTTCTGTGATTCAGCCGGTGCGCTGAACCAGATGATTGCCAGTGCCGCCGACGAAGTTTACCTGATGGTTTCCGGACTGCCACTGAAAGTGAAATAATGCAGAACCAGCTTGCAAACCGGCTGACGCAGATAAGGCTGGCGATTGGCTTTCTATCCCGCCTGCCAGTCGGGCGATTTTCCACCGCACCGGGCGCGCTGCCACCCCTGGGCGCCACTTTGTGGGCTTTTCCGCTGGCCGGGGCTCTGATTGCGCTGCTGCCAGCCGCCATTTTTGCACTGTTTTATGATCTTGCCACGCCGTGGCTGGCAGGGTTGCTGGCCACAGGCCTGTTTATGGCGGTAACGGGCGCATTGCACGAAGACGGGCTGGCCGACACAGCCGACGGTTTCGGTGGTGGCAAAACCACAGAGGCCAAGCTGGACATCATGCATGACAGCCGCATTGGCAGCTATGGCGTGCTGGCTCTGATCATCATAACGGGGCTGCGCATTGCGGGGCCGGCCGCAGCGCCTGATGCAGAGACAGGCGTCTATGCGTTGATTTGCCTGGCTGCAGCCAGCCGCGCGCCCATGGTGTGGATGCTGTATGCCCAGCCAAATGCCCGCGCCGACGGCCTGGCCTCGGCAATAAGCATTGGCAGAAACACCGTGGCCTTTGCTGCGCTGACCGCCTTGATCGCATTGTTGATGCTGCCCGCAACATGGCTGCTTATTCTTGTGCTTCTGGCGGTCACCGTCGGGTTCAGCCTGCTGTCCGGGCAGCAGATCAAAGGCCGCACTGGCGATACGCTCGGTGCCAGTCAGCAGCTTTGCGAGGCCTCTCTCTGGGTGGTGCTTGCCAGCATCTGGGCGGCATAATGCGCGATCATGGCGGCAATATCGATCATGCAACAGAGTTGTATGGTGGCGAGCGGTCGGAGTGGATCGACCTTTCCACCGGAATCAACCGCCTGCCATGGCCTGTACCAACCATATCTCCGCATGCATGGACTGATTTGCCCGCCCGCACAGCCATGAATGGCCTGCATGCGGCTGCCCGCACCGCATGGCAGGTGCCGGAAAGCACCGGAATTCTGGCAGTTGCCGGTGCACAGGCGGCAATTCAACTGATACCTCGCCTGCGTGCGCCCGGCGCGGCGCGCGTGCTTGCCCCCACCTATAACGAACATGCCGCGGCATTGCAGGCCGGTGGCTGGAGGGTTGAAGACGTTGCCAGCCTCGAAACGCTGGCCGGAGCGGATCTGGCCATTGTTGTAAACCCCAACAATCCAGACGGGCGCTGCCACAGCGCGGCGGTTCTTGCACAACTGGCCGATGCTGTTGGCCTGCTGGTGGTCGATGAAAGCTTTGCCGATGCCCGGCTAGAGCACTCGCTGGCGCAGATGGTTGACTGCCCCAACCTGATTGTTCTGCGCTCTTTCGGCAAATTTTACGGCTTGGCAGGGGTGAGGCTGGGCTTTGTGCTAGCATCGCCACCAGACATCAAACTCCTGGCCGGCATGCTTGGTCCATGGCCGGTTTCCGGCATGGCTATTGAAATCGGCACACAGGCGCTGGCCGACAGAGATTGGGCCACGCGCACCATTTCGCGCCTGCAAGAGGATGCGGCAAGGTTGGACAGGCTTGCATCACAAGCGGGCTGGCAGATTGTCGGCGGCACAGAGCTGTTTCGTCTTTACACGATGCCAGATGCCGCTGCGGCCAAAGCCTCCCTGGCGAGACGACACATCTGGACCCGCAGTTTTGCCTATAACCAGACATGGCTGCGCATGGGCCTGCCGGGATGCGAAGGCGAATGGGCAAGAGTGGAAAGTGCGTTCAAGGTGCTTTAACTTCTGCTCGCAGCAAGCGCCAGCAGTGCATCAATGTTCAGATGCTTTTCCAGATGCGCGGCCAGCCGGTCCAACACCGACTCAACTGCCAGTGCATAGGATAGCGTTCCACCCTGCACGCCAAAGCCAGACAGAAAAGCGGCGCGAAACGCATCGCTCGCAAACATGCCGTGCAGATAACTGCCGAAGACAAGCCCATTGGCTGACATAGCTCCCTCACCCCGCCCGTCAACACTGGCAAAAGGCCGTGCGCAATCCGGCCCCTGTGTCTGGCCAATATGAATTTCATAGGCTTGCATATTCGCACCGCTGGCGGCATGCCGCGCCTGCACAAGGCCCAGCCGCTTCTGCGGTTTCATAATGGTTTCAACGTCCAGAAGCCCCAGCCCCGGCGTTTCGCCCGCTGCTCCCTCAATTCCCAACGGGTCGCGCACCACTCGGCCCAGCATCTGGTAGCCGCCGCAAATGCCAAGCACTTTGCCCCCGCGCCGCACATGCGCGGCAATGTCCACGTCCCAGCCCTGTGCCCGCAAAAACGCCAGATCGCCGCGTGTGGACTTGCTGCCGGGAAGGATGATCAGATCGACGTCGCCGGGCACCGCAATGCCGGGACGCACCATAACCAGTTCAACATTGTCTTCCAGCTTGAGCGGATCAAGATCGTCAAAATTGGCAATGCGCGACAGCACAAGACAGGCAATTTTGAAACCGGATTTTCGCGGTGTTCCGGCAATATCCAGCGCATCCTCTGCCGGAAGCTGCGCCGCATCGGCAAAAAACGGAACGGTGCCAAAGCCGCGCCAGCCGGTTTGCTGTTCGATCATTCGATAACCATCATCAAACAAGGCCGGATCCCCCCGGAACTTGTTGACGATGAAGCCACCGATCATTGCTTCATCGGCAGGGTCCAGCACATGGCGTGTGCCCACCATCTGCGCAATGACTCCACCGCGGTCAATGTCGCCCACCAGCACCACCGGCACATTTGCAGCACGCGCAAAGCCCATATTGGCAATATCACCCGCACGCAGGTTAATTTCCGCCGGGCTTCCCGCGCCTTCAACCAAAACCAGATCGGCTTTTTGCGACAGGCGATGGAAACTCTGCTGCACATAGTGCATCAGTTGCGGCTTGAGCGTGGAATATTCACGCGCCCGCACGGTGGCAAACCGTTTGCCTTGCACGATCACCTGCGAACCAGTGTCGGTTTCAGGCTTCAGCAAAACCGGATTCATATCCACCAAAGGCAAGACACCACAGGCCAGTGCCTGTAGCGCCTGTGCCCGGCCAATTTCCCCACCATCCGCGGTCACCGCGGCATTGTTGGACATGTTCTGCGGCTTGAACGGCACAACATGCAGGCCCCGCAGCCGCGCGGCGCGGCACAGCCCGGCCACCAGCACGGACTTGCCAACATTCGAACCTGTGCCCTGAACCATCAATGCCCGCGCCAATGCTTAAAACTCCACACCGGCTTGCGCTTTTACGCCAGCGCGAAACGGGTGTTTGACCAGCGTCATTTCCGTTACCAGATCGGCCAGTTCCAACAGTTCCGGCTTTGCGTTGCGCCCGGTCAGTACAACATGCGTCATTGGCGGCTTTTCCTGCGCCAGAAATTCAACCACTTCCTCCACACTCAGATAGTCGTAACGCAGCGCAATATTGATCTCGTCCAGAACAACCATGCGGTTGCGCTCATCCAGAATCATCGTCCTGGCCATTTCCCAGGCCGCTCTTGCCGCGGCAATGTCCCGTGCCTTGTCCTGCGTTTCCCAGGTGAAACCTTCGCCCATGGCATAAAACCGGCAAAGCTGGCTGAAATTCTGTTCCAGCAAAGTGCGCTCGCCCGTGCTCCACGCGCCTTTGATAAACTGCACCACCGCACAGGGCATTTCATGCGCAATGCACCGCATGACCATACCGAATGCCGACGAGCTTTTGCCCTTGCCATTGCCTGTGTGCACGATAATCAGGCCTTTTTCGCCGGATTTTCCTTCCATCATCCGGTCACGCGCCGCCTTGATTTTCATCATCTTTGCCGTGTGGCGGGCGGCTTCGCTTTCCGAAACAGGCGGATTGCCGGACATTGACTGCTCCATTGCTGGTGGTGGCGCTTGACAACACAACGCCTTCTGGCAGAGGTATCGCACATTGGTTCCTGTTTTTGACAGGCTAAGAGGGAATGCGACAGAGGGAAACCTCAAAGCGCAGCCGCCCCCGCGACCGTGACCGGAAAGGCAGCCCAAGCCACTGGCATAATGCCGGGAAGGTGGGCCCGCCGTTGGAAAGCATTTTTCCTGAATCCGCAAGCCGGGAGACCTGCCAGTGCAATGATTACGGGCGGACGGGGTTCTCCGCGACCGGAACGGGTACACATCTGCCCTTCTGGCGCCTGCCCTCCGCATGGTTTGGAAAGGCGCATCAATGTCCGGGGTAACGCTGTACGTTTGCACGACATGCAGCCGAAGCAATCCGCGCTATGGCGACTCGCCGCGCGCGGGCAAAATTCTGCACGAGCGTCTGTCCGAGGAGCAATTGCCGGAGGGAGTCGCGCTTGTTGGCGTCGAATGCCTTTCCGCCTGCTCCCGAAGCTGCTCTGTCGCGCTGACCGCGCCGGGCCGCTGGACCTATGTTTACGGCGATCTTGACCCGGACATTCACGTTGCTGCCATTCTGGATGGCGCAGCCCGCTACAGTGCCACGGACGATGGGCTGGTGCCCTGGCGTGAACGGCCGGAAATTTTTCGCAAACAATCTGTTGCCCGCATTCCCCCGCAGGAGTCCTGAAATGTCTGATCTGTCCAAAATTCCCGTCACCGTCATTACCGGCTTTCTCGGCTCCGGCAAAACCACGCTGATCCGCCACTTGATGGCTAACCCACAGGGCAAAAGACTGGCGGTGCTGGTCAATGAGTTTGGCTCTGTCGGCGTGGACGGCGATATTCTGAAATCCTGCGCCGATGAAAACTGCCCGGTGGAAAACATTGTTGAACTGGCCAATGGCTGCATCTGCTGCACAGTGGCGGATGATTTTATTCCGACAATCGAGGCATTGATGGCTTTGCCACAGCGCCCGGATCATATCCTGATTGAAACCTCTGGCCTGGCACTGCCCAAGCCCCTGCTGAAAGCTTTTGACTGGCCGGCAATACGCTCCAGAATAACCGTGGACGGGGTGATTGCGCTGGCCGATGCCGAAGCCGTGGCCAATGGCCGGTTTGCACCAGATGTTGCGGCGGTGGATGCTCAGCGTGCGGCAGACGAAAGCCTTGACCACGAAACCCCGCTTTCCGAGGTGTTTGAAGACCAGATAAGCTGCGCCGACATTGTGCTTTTGACCAAGGCTGACCTGGCTGACGTCGGGCAGATGGAAAGCGCCCGTGCCTATATCGAGGCGGAAGCGCCGCGCAAACTGCCAATTCTGGAAATAACCGATGGGCAGATTGATCCACGCGTCATTCTTGGCCTGAACGCAGCGGCCGAAGATGACCTGGAGGCCCGCCCCTCGCACCATGACGGGGCCGACGATCATGAGCATGAAGATTTTGACTCGATGGTCGTGGAACTGCCGGAAATTGCCGATGTTGAAGCCTTGAAAGCCGCCATTGAACGGCTGGCGCGCGAGCAGGATATTCTGCGGGTAAAGGGGTATATTGCGGTTGCCGGAAAGCCCATGCGCCTTCTGGTGCAGGCTGTAGGTGACCGGGTGCGCACCCAGTTTGACCGGCCATGGGGAGAGACACCGCGCGCCAGCCGGCTTGTGGTGATTGCCGAGCATGACGCCATTCAGCCGGAGGCAATTCGCGCCACTCTGGGAGCGTAACAGGAAAAACGATGCACGTCATTTTCCGCGAAAGCCACGGACTGGAAGAGGCCGACACACCGCAGGATCTGGGGCAGGATGCCGCTGATCTGGTGGTGCTTTCGTTTTCCGACAGCGACCTGGGGGCTTTTGCGGCAGGTTGGCAACGGGCGGCGGGTAGCCTGCCAAGTTTGCGGCTGGCCAATCTGGCCAGTCTGCGTCACCCCCTGTCTGTTGACACCTATGTCGAGCGCACACTGCGCGGCGCCAAAGGCGTGTTGGTGCGGGTGATTGGCGGCGAGCAATACTGGTCTTACGGGCTGGCCAGCCTGCATGCGTTGGCGCGTGAAAAGAAAATTGCGCTTGCCTGCTTGCCAGCCGGTGGCAATGACGATTCACGACTGGATGCTTTGTCGACGCTGCCAGTCTCGACACTTCGGCGGCTGACCGCCTTGTGTGATGCCGGTGGCCCGGTTGCGGCACAGGCCGCACTGGCGCAGATGGCACTTGCCTCTGGCCTCTATGCGCAGCCGGTTGCCGGGGCCAAGACCATGCCCGACTGGGGCTGGTACGATCCGGATGCGGGTGTTATGGCGCAAGCGCAACAAAGCACTGCGCCTTTCGTTCCCGTGGTGTTTTACAGATCCTACCTGACCGCCGCTGACCTGGCCCCGATAGATGCATTGATTGCGGCTTTGCGGCAAAGGGGCTTTGCCTGTGCCGGACTTTTTGCGCCCTCGTTGAAATTTGCACAGTCTGGCGAAGTTGCGGCTGTGCTGAAAAATGCCGGCTGCGCCGCCATTGTCAACGCTACAGCATTTTCCGCCCGTTTGGAGAATGGCGCGTCACCGCTGGATAGCGCCGGGTGTCCGGTGTTTCAGGTGGCTCTTTCCACGGCTGGTCGGCAGGAATGGGCCAGATCCGAGCGGGGACTTTCGCCCGCGGATCTGGCCATGCATGTGGTGCTGCCGGAGGTGGATGGACGTGTGTTCACTGGCGTTGTCAGCTTTAAGGCGCAAACCGCGCGTGACGATGATCTGCAGTACAGCCGCCAGATCCATCAGCCCGACCCACAGCAGATTGCCGATGTGGCCACACGCGTCGCTGCCTGGCATCAGTTGCAGTCCACTCCACCAGCCGACAAACGTCTGGCACTGATACTTTCAACCTATCCCGGAAAAGCGCACCAGATTGCCCATGCCGTAGGACTGGATGCGCTGGCGTCTGCCAATGCAATTCTGGGCGATCTGTCGAATGCTGGTTACGCAACAGAACCATATGAGGAGCTGGCCGCCGCGCTGTCAGCCAAAAAAATACACTGGCCGTTGAAGCAGTATCTGGCAGCGCTGGCGACATTGCCGGAAAGCTTGCAGCAGGATTTGCAGCAGGCATGGGGAGCGCCCGAAAACGACCGAGATTGTGCCGATGGCGGCCTTTACTTCCACGCCTGCCAGCAAGGCAATGCGCTTGTAGCCCTGCAGCCGGAGCGCGGCGAGGTTGCATGCCGTGATGCAACCTATCACGACCTTTCACGAACGCCGCGCCATGCCTATGTGGCGTTTTACCTGTGGCTGCGCGCCCGCCAGACCCATGCCTGTGTTCACATTGGCGCACATGGCACGCTGGAGTGGCTGCCCGGCAAAGCTGTGGCCCTGTCGCCCGATTGCTGGCCGCAGGCGCTGACCGGCCCGATGCCGGTGATCTATCCGTTTATCGTCAACGATCCGGGAGAGGCCGCACAGGCACGCCGGCGCATTGGCGCTGTGACACTGGGCCACCTGCCCCCGCCAATGACCCACTCTGCTGTGCCGGATGGCCTGCAGCAGTTGGAAACCCTGCTGGATGAATATTCCACCGCCGACGGGTTGGACCCGGCCAGACGCGACCGGCTGGTGGCGGATATTCGCGCGCAGGCGGCGGAGCAAGGCGTGGAAGCCGACCTTGGCCTTGCGCCGGACAGCTCGGCGGCAGAAGCGATTGTGCGCATTGACCGCTTTGTCTGCGATATCAAGGAAAGCCAGTTTGGTGATGGCCTGCATGTCTATGGGCGCGGCGACTGCGGTGAAGCGGAGCGTGAAGGGCTGATTCAGGCGCTTGACGGCAAGCGCGTTGCCGCCGGGCCTTCCGGCTCACCCTATCGTGGACGAAGCGACGTTTTGCCAACCGGGCGCAACCTGTACACCACAGACCCGCGCGCCGTGCCCTCCCGCGCGGCGCATGCACAAGGTGTCAAGCTGGCGGAAGAACTGCTTCGCCGCCATTTGCAAGACCACGGCGACTGGCCACACGGGCTGGTGGTCGACCTTTGGGGCTCTGCCACCATGCGCACCGCTGGTGAGGAATTTGCCATGGCCCTGCATCTGGCCGGGGCTGCGCCGCGCTGGGATACAGCCAGCAGCCGGGTGAGCGGCTTTGAAATTCTGCCGCTGGCCCTGCTGGGGCGGCCACGCATAGCCGTAACTTTGCGGGTTTCCGGCCTGTTCCGCGATGTGTTTCCCGGCCTTGGTCAATTGTTTGAATCCGTTGCTGCCGCGCTGGCGGCACGAGATGAAGGACCGGATGAAAACCCCTACTCCACTGCCATGCCACGGGTGTTTGGTCCACGCCCCGGGCAATATGGCCTTGGCATGGGTGCTCATCTGGACGATTTTTCACCGCAAGCGCGCCTTGCGGCGGGTGAGGCATGGATCAACAATTCGCAATGGGCTGTTGGGCAGACAGATGCGCAGCCGGACCGTGCCGCGCTTGAAGCACAAATGCGCAGTGCCGACAGCTTTGTGCACGTTCAGGACCTTGCAGAAAGTGATTTGCTGCTGGCCGCCGACTATGCGGCGCACGAAGCCGGTTTTGCCGCAGCCATGCAGACGCTTGGCAAACATGCCCCCGCTCTCTACCACCTTGACAGCCGCGACCCGGAAAAACCCCGCGCGCGCACCCTTACGGAAGAAATTGCCCGGACCGTGCGCGCCAGAGCCGCCAACCCCGAATGGGCCAGTGGCATGATGCGGCATGGCTTTCGTGGCGCAGCGGAAATTGCTGCAACACTGGAGCATCTGGCAGCATTTGCGCATCTTGCCGGTGTGGTGCCGGAGCATTTGTTTGATATCTACCATGATGCAACGCTTGGCCGCGCCGAGCTTTATGCATTTATGGAGCAGGAAAACCCTGTAGCTCTGAACGCGATGAAAGATTGCTTCACACGGCTGATCGCGGCAGGATTGTGGAACAGCCGCCGCAACTCGGTTCTGGCAGGGCTGTCGCAAATGCGGGATTGCCTATGAGCAATTACGAAATCAAGGGCTGGTGTCCCGGTGCCTTGCGGCCCATGCTGTCGGGCGATGGCGCAATTGTGCGCATTCGCCCAAATGCTGGCAGATTAACCGCAGCTCAGCTTGCGGTGATTGCGCGTTTGGCTGAAACCAGCGGCAATGGCACGGCAGAACTTTCCAACCGCGGCAATATTCAACTGCGCGGCATTGCCGACGGGGCTGTGGCCACCGTGCAGGCAGCACTGGCCGCAGCCGGTTTGCTGGACCAGAACCTCGAACAGGAAGCACGCCGCAACATTGTGGTGACACCCTTTGAAGACAGCGCAGCGGATCTGGCCTTGCAGCTTGAGCAGGAATTGCAGCACGCACCCGCCTTGCCGGGCAAATTCGGCTTTGCAATCGACACCGGGCACGTGCGGGTGCTGGCAGATGTCAGCGCGGACATCAGGCTCGAACGGGCAGACACCGGTGAATTGCTGTTGCGGGCGGATGGTTGCGCCCTTGGCGTTCCGGTTGCTGCCGAGCATGCTGCGCAAAGGGCGGTGCAATTGGCCGCCTGGTTTGCGCAAAGTGGCGGCAAGCGCATGAAGCAGCATCTTGCCGAAGGGCATGCGCTGCCACAGGAATTTGCGCCGCAGCGATTGCCGGTCAACAGCGCTGCCGCGTTGCAGCCCGGCCCCGTTGGCAATGGCTTTCTGATCGGCTTTGCCTTTGGCGTCATGGACATGACGGCGCTGAACGCCCTTGTTGCCTGCCAGACCGCCATTCGCACGACACCGTGGCGTATGGTTCTGGTGGAAGGGCCATGCAACGTGCTGGCCATTCCGGGCGCGGTGTTGAATGCGGATGAGCCGTTGATGCGGGTGGATGCGTGTGTCGGTGCACCCGGATGCCAGCAGGCGAATGGCGAAACCCGGCAACTCGCCCGCGCGCTTGCGCCTTATCTGCCAGCAGGCCAGCGTCTGCATGTTTCCGGCTGCGCAAAAGGTTGCGCGCAGACCGGTTATGCCGCACACACGCTGCTGGCGACAAACTCCGGCTATGCGCTGTTTGACGGGCGTGGCTTTTCCACCCCTCCCGACCGGACGCTGACCCGCCAGCAGATTCTTGCCAATCCCTCCCGCCTGTTCGAGAACCGCTAATGCCGCATATTTATGAAACTGACGGAGCGGCCATCTACCGCCAGTCCTTTGCCACGATACGCAGTGAGGCGGAGCTTTCCGGCTTCACCCCGGATGAAGAACCGGTGGTGGTGCGAATGATCCATGCAGCGGGCCTGGTAGGGCTGGAAGCCGATATTCGCTTTACCAGCGGAATGGCCGTTGCCGCACGCGCGGCGCTGCGGGCTGGCGCACCCATTCTGTGCGACGCGCATATGGTGAGTGAGGGCATTACCCGCACCCGGCTGCCCGCCAGCAACCCCGTTATCTGCACCTTGCGCGATGCCAAGGTGCCGGAATTGGCGCGCCAGATGGCAAACACCCGGTCCGCGGCAGCACTGGAGCTATGGCGGCCGCACCTTGCGGGCGCGGTTGTGGCGATTGGCAATGCGCCCACCGCGCTGTTTCATCTGCTTAACATGCTGGAAGACCCTGCCTGTCCACGCCCTGCCGCCATTATTGGCTGTCCGGTTGGCTTTGTCGGCGCGGCGGAATCCAAGGCAGCCCTTATGGCCAATCCGCCAGTGCCGGCATTGGTGGTGCTCGGGCGGCTTGGCGGCAGTGCTATTACCGTGGCCGCTGTCAACGCACTTGCCAGTCTGGAGGAATAGATGAGCCGTATCATCTGTGTCGGGCTTGGCCCCGGCGATCCGGACCTGATGAGTGTCAAGGCCGCGCGGCTTTTGGGCAGCGTTGTGCAAGTGGCCTATTTTCGCAAGGCGGGGCGGCGCGGTCAGGCCCGGCAGATTGTGGAAGGGTTGCTGGCCCCCGGAGCAGCGGAATTCCCGATGGAATACCCCGTCACCACCGAGCTGGATGTTTCCGACCCGGCCTATAATGCGGCCCTGGCGCGGTTCTATGATGAGTGGACCACGAAGCTGGTGCAACTGACCAGAAATGGCGACGTGATCGTGCTGTGCGAGGGTGACCCGTTTCTCTACGGCTCGTTCATGCATTTGCACAGCCGCCTGCAGGGCCTTGTGCCGGTGGAAGTTGTGCCCGGAATTACAGGCATGTCCGGCTGCTGGACGGCCACCGGCCAGCCCGTTGTCTGGGGTGATGATGTTCTGTCGGTTCTGCCCGGCACCCTGCCTGAGCAGGAACTGGCCAAACGCGCCATGGGCAATGATGCGCTGGTTTTCATGAAAATTGGCCGAAACCTTGCCAAAATTCGCCGTGTGTTGGCAGAAAGCGGCAGGGCAGAAGCGGCATGGCTGGTAGAACACGGCACAATGCCCAACCAGAAAATTGCCCGGCTGGTGGATGTGGATGACGAGGCCTGCCCGTATTTCGCAATCATCATCGTGCATGGGCAGGGCCGCCGACCGGAAATTGTGGCATGACCGGCAGTTTGAAAATTGTGGGCCTTGGCCCCGGCAGCGCCGATTTGCTGACGCCGGAGGTGGTTGCCGCCGTGGACAATGCCACCGATGTTCTGGGCTATGTGCCCTATGTTGCGCGCGTTGCCCCAAGGCCAGGCCTGACGTTGCATCCATCCGACAACCGGGTGGAGCTTGACCGGGCAAACCACGCGCTGCAGATCGCCGCCAGTGGCGGGCATTCCGTGCTGGTGTCATCGGGCGATCCGGGCGTTTTTGCCATGGCATCTGCCGTGTTTGAAGCGTTAGAGCATGGTCCGGCGGAATGGCTGAAACTGGATGTGCAGGTGCTGCCCGGCATAACCGCCATGCTGGCCGCTGCCGCACGTCTTGGCGCGCCTTTGGGACATGATTTCTGCGCCATCAACCTGTCAGATAATCTCAAGCCGTGGGAACTGGTCGAACGACGGGTGCGACTTGCAGCCGAGGCGGATTTTGCCATGGCGTTTTACAATCCTCGCTCCGCATCACGCCCGCATCAATTTGCCCGCATTCTTGAGCTGTTGAGCGAATGCTGCGAGCCGGAAAGGCTGATCAGCTTTGCCCGCGCCGTTACCACGCCGGAAGAGCGGCTTGCCACGGTGGCACTGGCGGATGCCACGCCCGATATGGCTGATATGCGCACCGTGGTTCTGGTTGGCAATTCTGCAACCCGGCGCATTGGTCGCTGGGTCTATACGCCAAGATCTGCACTATGAAGCCATTGCAACGCCGCATCAACAGTATTGACGACGGCCCGGTCCGGCAGAATGGGTCGCGCGATCATGATGACCGGCAGGGCCAACTGGCGCGCCGCCAGAACCTTTGCCACAGCACCCGCGCCCCCGGCATTTTTGGCGACAAGGCGGGTTATGCCGTGGCTGCGCAGAAGCGCAGCATCGCCTTCCACATCAAACGGACCACGCGCCACAACCACATGGGCATTTGCCAAGGGCATTTCGCCTGCCCACGGGTCAACCACCCGCAAAAGATAGTGATGCTGCGGGCGACCAGCGAAATCAGCCAGATTCTGCCGCCCGATGGCAAGGAAAACCCGTTCCGCCGGCCCACTCAAGGCGGCAACGGCACCAGCCACATCTTGCACAACCTGCCATTGATCTTCCAGCTCCGGCGCCCACGCAGGCCGTTCCAGCGCCAGCAATGGCACCCCGGTAACCCTGGCCGCAGCAATGGCATTTCTGCTCATCTGAGCGGCAAACGGGTGAGTGGCATCGACAATGCCGCGAATTTTGTTTTCAATCAGAAATTCGACCAGCCCGTCCACGCCGCCAAAGCCGCCAATGCGGGTTGGCAATGGCTGGCTGGCCGGAGCGTCGGTGCGTCCGGCATAGGAAAAAATACCCGGCAGACCGGCTGCCGCCATGGCGCGGGCCAGAGCCGCCGCCTCTGCCGTGCCGCCCAGCACCAGCGTGCCTGCCTGTTTGTAAGAGGTCACGATGCCCACTGATCCCTGGCTTGCCATAATCGGCCTTGGCGAAGATGGACCGGATGGGCTGAATGATGCAAGCCGTAAGGCACTTGCCGGGGCGGAGGTGATTTTCGGCGCGCCCCGCCATCTGGCATTGATTGGAGCGGATGCGCGTGGCCAGGCCTGGCCAGAGCCATTTGCGCTGGAGCCGCTGCTGGCGCTGCGCGGTCGCCCGGTTGCCGCGCTGGTTTCCGGCGACCCGTTCTGGCATGGCGCAGGTGGCAGTCTTGCCGCACATCTGCAACCGCATGAATGGCGGGCCTTTCCAGTCGCGTCCAGCTTTTCACTGGCGGCGGCGAGGTTGGGTTGGCGGCTGGAAGATGTGTGCTGCCTCGGGCTGCACGCCGCGCCCTTTGAGCGACTTGTGCCGCATCTGGCCGACAAGCAGCGCCTCATCTGCCTTGTGCGCGATGGTGCGGCCCCGGCGGCGCTGGCGCAATGGTTGGTGGACCATCAGTTTGGCAATTCCACGCTGCATGTTCTGGAACGGTTGGGCGGGCCAGATGAGCGTATGAGCCGGTGCACGGCCGCCGGTTTCGATGTTTCAAACGTTTCCGCACCGGTCTGCGTCGCCGTTGAGCTGCATGGAGCGAACGGATTTTTGCTTACCCCCGGCAGGCCGGATGACGAGTTTGCGCATGACGGGCAGATCACCCGTAGCGCCATTCGCGCTGTGACGCTGGCCGCACTGGCACCACGTGCCGGACAGGTCCTGTGGGATCTGGGCGCGGGCTCAGGCTCCATTTCAGTGGAATGGTGCCTTGCTCACCAGGCCAACCGCGCCCACGCCGTGGAGCTGAAGCCAGAGCGGATCGTCAATATTGCCGCCAATTCCCGCGCTTTCGCGCTGGAAGAGCGATTGCACATCCACAGCGGTTCAAGCCCATTAATGTTAACAGCCTTACCTCCTGCGGACGCTGTGTTTGTTGGCGGCGGGTTAAGCGAAGAACTGCTGGCGCTTTTGTGGGCCAATACGTCCACCGGCACGCGAATAGTTGTCAATTCGGTCACACTGGAAAGCGACGCCCTGTTGACGCAACAGGCAGGCAGGTTCGGCGGCGGCCTCTGCCGGTTTGCAATGTCCAGCGCCGAACCACTGGGCAATCTGCGCGGCTGGAAGGCCGCACGTCCCATTACGCAATGGATTGTGGTTCGATGATTGCGCTGGGTCTGGGTTTTCGCAGTCAGGCGGATGAAACCGCCCTGTTGGCGGCCTTTGAAGCAGCCGTTTCCAACCGTTGCCAGCCTGACGCCTTGGCCACTGTTGCCAGCAAAGCTTCTGCGCCGGCACTGCTGGCGCTGGCAAACCGGCTGCAATTGCCCGTTCTGGCAATTGACGAGGCGCAACTTTGCGCACAAAACACACCAACACAATCGCCGTTTGTCCGGCAAAGGTTCAACACTGGCAGCGTTGCGGAAGCCGCAGCCCTTGCAGCGGCTGGCCCCGGCGCAAAACTTATTGTCAGGCGCGTGGTTGCTGCAAGCGGCATGGCAACCGCCGCCATTGCGGAAAGCCCATCATGACCGTGCATTTTATTGGCGCTGGCCCCGGCGCACCCGATCTTCTGACATTGCGGGGCCGCGACCTGATAGCGGCTTGCCGGGTTTGCCTTTATGCCGGTTCGCTGGTGCCGGAAGCCGTGCTGGCACATTGCCCGCCCGGCGCAAAAATCATCAACACCGCCTCTATGGATCTGGACCAGATCTGCCTTGAAATTGCCGCCGCTCATGCCGATGGCCATGACATTGCCAGGCTGCATTCGGGCGACCTTTCCGTATGGTCGGCCATGGGCGAGCAATTGCGCCGCCTGCGCACAATGGGCATTCCGTATGATGTGACGCCCGGGGTGCCATCCTTTGCTGCTGCCGCTGCGGCGCTTGGTGCAGAACTGACACTGCCCGGCATTGCGCAGAGCGTGGTGCTGACCCGCACCTCCGGGCGCGCTTCCGCCATGCCGGAAGGCGAAAACCTGGCCGCCTTTGCCGCAACCGGTGCTGTGCTGGCCATTCACCTTTCGGTTCACGTGCTGGACAAGGTGATTGCCGAGCTGATGCCGCATTATGGACCAGACTGCCCGGTGGCCATTGTCTGGCGGGCAAGCTGGCCGGATCAGCGCATCGTGCGGGCAACGCTGGCAACGCTGCAACTGGATGCAGACATGGCAGCGCAGCGCACGGCGCTCATTCTGGTTGGCCGTACGCTGGATGCGGAAGACTTTGCCGAAAGCCGCCTTTATGCCGGAGATTATGACCGGCGCTTTCGCCCGGTTGGCACCAGCCCGCGTTTTCCGGAGGGTGAGTGATGTTGCCACCCGGACTGATGATATCCGCCCCCGCTTCCGGCACGGGAAAAACCACCCTGATGCTGGGTCTGGCACGGGCTTTCACCCGGCAGGGGCTGGTTGTGCAGCCCTTCAAATCCGGGCCGGATTACATTGACCCGGCTTTTCACACGGCCGCCGTTTCCAATGGCCGAACCTCGGTCAATCTGGACAGTTGGGCCATGCAGAGTGGCAGACTGGCGCATTTGTTATCCCGCGCCGGAGGCGCAGACATTGTGCTGGCCGAGGGGTCTATGGGCCTGTTTGACGGTGTGGCGCGAGCGGGAGAAACAGGCGTTGGTGCCAGTGCCGATATCGCCGCACTGACCGGCTGGCCGGTGGTTCTGGTGGTTGATGTTTCCGGGCAGGCGCAAACCGCCGCTGCGGTTGCACGCGGCTTTGCCGGGTTTCGCCCCGGCGTGAAACTGGCAGGCGTGGTTTTGAACCGGGTCGCCAGCCCCCGCCATGAAAAGCTGGCCAGAGCCGGTATGGCAGAGGCAGGCATCCATGTTTTCGGCGCATTGCCGCGTCGCGCTTCCATTGAGGTGCCGGAGCGGCATCTGGGCCTTGTGCAGGCCGAAGAACACGCCGCGCTTTTGCCCCTGATCAACGAGGCTGCGGATTTTGTTGAGGCGCATCTGGATATGGAAGGCATTCGCCAAGCCGCGCAAAGCCTTGGCAACGTTGTTTCACAGACAAAACTCTGCCCGCCGCCGGGGCAGCGGATTGCACTTGCCCGTGATGCCGCATTTTCCTTCACCTATCCGCATATTCTGGAAGACTGGCGCGCGCAGGGGGCGGAGATTATGACGTTCTCTCCCCTCAACGATCAGGCCCCGGACGCGAGCGCAGATTGCTGCTGGCTGCCCGGTGGTTACCCGGAGTTGCATGCAGAAAGACTAGCCAGCGCCTCAGCTTTTCGCAGTGCTTTGCATGAATTCGGCCAGACCCGGCCCGTGCATGGCGAATGTGGAGGCTATATGGTGCTGGGCGCGGGCTTGATTGACGCACAGGGCGTACGCCATGAAATGGTGGGGCTTCTGGGGCTGGTAACATCCTACGAAAAGCGCAAAATGCATCTTGGCTACCGCTCTGCGCAATTGCTGGCAGCAATGCCGGGTTTTGCCGCCGAAACGCGGCTGCGCGGCCATGAATTTCACTATTCCACCATCATCGAACAGCCGGATCTGCCGCTGGCGCATGTGGTGGATGCTGAAGGCACAGCCGTACCGGAAACCGGTTCACGCCGTGGGCATGTATCCGGCACGTTTTTTCACCTGATCGCCGAGGCGTCATGAGCGGATTTGTCAGCTTTGTTTCTGCAGGGCCGGGTGATCCGGAATTGCTGACGCTCAAGGCAGTGGCGCGTCTGGCGGCTGCAGATGCCGTGTTGTTTGATGATCTTGCTTCCGGGCCTATTCTGGCGCATGCGCACAAGGATGCTGATCTGGTGGCCGTGGGAAAGCGGGCGGGTCAGCCTTCGCCCAGGCAAAGCCATGTCAGCCAATTGCTGGTGGATTATGCGCGCACCGGCGCTAAAGTAGTGCGGCTTAAGTCCGGCGATGCGGGGCTGTTCGGCAGGCTGGAAGAAGAAATCATTGCACTGCGCGCTGCCGGAATTGAATTTGAAATCATTCCGGGTGTTACATCGGCACTGGCTGCAGCAGCCGCAGCCGCAATTCCGCTGACAAGGCGCATGACCGCGCGGCGGGTACAGTTTGTCACCGGCCACGACACCAAAGGCACATTGCCGGACGACATGGACATTCAGGCACTGGCAGACCCCACCGCCACCACAGTGGTTTTCATGGGTCAGCGCACATTTGCACAATTTGTGCAGCGGCTTGTTGCTGCAGGTTTGCCGCCGGAAACCCCGGCCATGCTGGCCAAAAATATTTCCCGCCCCGACCAGCACATCAGCCGATGGCAGATATCCGGCTTGGCCACTCACCTGGCGCAGGCCAACAACGCCGACCCGGCATTGATAGTGTATGGCCCGTTAATGGACGCGCAGGATGATTGAGCTGGACCTGATCGGCATTGGCACAGGCAACCCCGACCATTTAACCTTGCAGGCCATCAAGGCGTTGAATGCTGCCGATGTGGTGGTGATACCGCGCAAGGGCAATGACAAGGCCGATCTGGCTGATCTTCGACGGGACATCTGCACATCGGTGCTGAGCGGCAGCACAAGAATTGTTGAGTTCGACATGCCGGTTCGCAATCCGGCCATTGCTGATTATCAGGAGCGGGTAGCTGCGTGGCATGCCGCAATTGCCGCTCTGTGGGCGCAGACGATTGAAACGGCTGTTGGCGCGCAAGGCCGCGTTGCCCTGCTGATCTGGGGTGACCCAGGCCTATATGACAGCAGCCTGCGTATTGCCGCTCAGCTTGATGTCCGCATCAATGTCATCCCCGGCATTACCTCGCTTCAGGCATTGGGCGCAGCGCATGGCATTCCCATCAACGATGTTGGCGCACCGTTTCTGGTGACCACCGGCCGCCAGTTGCGCGACCATGGCTGGCCGCAAGGGGTGGATACGGTGATTGTGATGCTGGATGGCGAATGTTCGTTTCAACACATCGCGCCGGGTGGCATCAGCATATGGTGGGGGGCCTATGTTGGCATGCAGCAGGAGATTACCCTCTCCGGCCCGCTTGCCACCATGGCTGCGACCATTATGACCACAAGGCAGGCAGCCCGTGCGCAACATGGCTGGATTATGGACATTTACCTGATGCGCAGGACCGCAGGTCCAGAGATCGCTTGACCAAGGCAGGCGGTTTGGCGTCAAATCTGTCATGACCTTTCCATTCGACAACAGTTACAGCCGCCTGCCGGACCGCTTCTTTCAGCGCATTGCACCCACTGTCGTGTCCGGCCCGCAATTGATCAGGCTGAACGAGCCCCTGGCGCGCGAGCTTGGCCTTGATCCGGAATTTCTGCGCAGCCCTGCCGGTGTGGAGATTCTGGCTGGCAACCAGATTGCCGAGGGCTCAGACCCGATTGCGCTTGCTTATGCCGGGCATCAATTCGGCAATTTCGTGCCGCAACTGGGCGATGGGCGGGCCATTCTTCTGGGTGAGCTTGTATCGGCAGACGGTCAGCGCCGCGATATCCAGTTGAAAGGTCCCGGGCGCACCGCCTTTTCCCGTCAGGGAGATGGGCGTGCCGCGCTGGGGCCGGTGCTGCGCGAATATATCGTCAGCGAGGCCATGGCCGCACTGGGCATAGCAACCACGCGCTCACTGGCCGCCGTCAGTACCGGGGAAAAGGTGTGGCGCGAAACGGTTCAGCCCGGCGCGGTTCTGACTCGCATTGCCGCAAGCCACGTGCGCATTGGCACATTTCAGTTTTTTGCCGCACGTGGCGATGTGGAAGGGCTGCGCATTCTGACCGATCATGTCATTGCCCGGCATTACCCCGAAGCTGCCCGGTCTGATACGCCGGAACTGGAATTGCTACGCGCGGTGGCCAAAGCACAGGCGCGGTTGATCGCACAATGGATGCTGATCGGCTTTATCCACGGCGTCATGAACACCGATAACGTGACCATTTCAGGTGAAACGCTGGATTATGGGCCATGCGCATTCATGGACCGGTTTAACCCGGCAACCGTGTTCAGCTCGATTGATCACGCAGGGCGCTACGCCTATGGCAACCAGCCGGCAATAGGCCTTTGGAATCTGGTGCGACTGGCGGAATGCCTTCTGCCACTCATCGCGGATGAAACCGAAAGGGCTGTTCCCCTGGCACAGGCAGTGCTGGAAGAATTCGACCGCGAGTTTGAAACCGCGTTTCTGGCTGGAATGCGGAAAAAACTGGGTCTTGCCAGCGAAGAGGCTGAAGACAAGGAACTGGTGAACGGGCTGTTCGCTGCCATGTATCAGGGCAAGGCAGATTTTACCCTGACATTTCGCCGTCTTGGCGAAGGTCTGGATAATCCCGCGGGTGAAATATCGCTGAAGGAATTGTTTTCTGATTCCGCGCCGCTGGAAATCTGGCTGGCACAGTGGCGGCAACGATTGGAACGCGATGCCTTGCCCCCTGCCCACCGGGGTGAGGCAATGCGGCTGACAAACCCGCTCTATATTGCCAGAAACCATCTGGTGGAAGCGGCATTGACCGCTGCGGCAACAGACAACGACTTCAACCGGTTCAACGAACTGGTTGATGTACTTGCACAGCCCTTTACCGAACAGCCGGGCAAGGAAATTTACACCCGCCCGCCTGAGCCGCATGAGCAGGTTTTGCAAACATTCTGCGGCACCTGATCACTAGCCGGCAAATCAAACAGGCGCGTGTCTGTAGCGCATGAGGCGATGTGGATGTAGAACTGCCTCAGTTCAGTCTGGGGCCGGATGCCATGATGCCTGAGTCGCTGGTGCGCCGAAATATTGTTGTGTTAACCGCAGCGCAGTCATTGGGTGCCGCAAGCCCGCCAATTGTCATTTCGCTAGGCGGGCTTGTCGGGCAAAAGCTGACGTCAGACCCGGCTCTGGTTACCTTGCCGGTCAGCCTTTTCAATCTGGGCCTGGCTATCGGTACCTTGCCTGCCGCCTTCCTGATGCGGCAGATTGGCCGACGCAATGCCTATCTTTTCGGTGCCGTGCTGGGTGCGCTCAGCGGTGTGGTGGCCATGGCTGGCATATTTGCCGCCAGCTTCCAGTTGTTTTGCCTTGGCACCTTCGTGGCCGGTTTTTACGCCTCATATGTGCAGAGTTATCGCTTTGCTGCCGCCGACGGTGCGGAAGGGCCAATGAAAGCAAAGGCCATCTCCTGGGTCATGATCGGCGGGCTGATAGCCGCAATCATCGGCCCGCAAATGGTTATCTGGACGCGAGACCTTATTCCAAACGCGGAATTTGCCGCCAGCTTTGCCGGACAGGCGCTTCTGGCCATGCTGGCTTTGCCGGTGCTGCTTCTGCTGCGTGCGCCCCGCCCTGAAAAAGCTGCCACGGCAGCAGCCGATACCGGGCGGCCATTGACTGAGATCATGCGGTCGCCTCGCTTCATGCTGGCGGTTGCCGCAGGCGTCGTTTCCTATGGACTGATGACGTTTGTCATGACGGCGGCACCCATCGCCATGGTGGGGCACGGCCACTCTGTCAGCAGCGCGGCACTGGGCATTCAATGGCACGTGCTGGCCATGTTTGCCCCCAGCTTCTTCACCGGTCACCTGATCACCCGGTTTGGCAAGGAAAAAATCGCCGCCGTGGGCCTGTTGCTGATAGGTTTTTCGGCCATCTGGGCCCTGTCCGGTATGGCGCTCATGAACTTCTGGGCGTCTCTGGTCCTGCTGGGTATCGGCTGGAACTTCGGCTTTATCGGCGCAACGGCCATGATAACCGACTGCCATACACCCGCAGAGCGCGGCAAGGTACAAGGCACCAACGACTTCATGGTGTTTGGCGTGGTTGCGGCAGCGTCGTTTTTCTCCGGCACATTGCTGCATGCCTCAGGCTGGCAAGCCATAAACTGGCTGATTTTTCCCGCTGTTGCACTGGTGCTGGTGCCCCTGTTGTGGCGCGCCAGAACGGCGGGCAGCCCGGCGCGAACCGTATGAACCGGCATTTCGAGAAAGCTAAAAACATGCGCCGCGCCACTGATCGGCTACGCCGTCACCTTCCCGCCTTGCAATGGGCCGCGGGTTACAACCGGGATATTCTCCTCAGCGATGGTATCGCTGCGGTGATCGTGACCATTATGCTGATCCCGCAATCTCTGGCCTATGCCATGCTGGCCGGATTGCCACCGGAAGTTGGGCTCTATGCTTCGATTCTGCCGCTTCTGGCTTACGCGCTTTTTGGCACAAGCCGAACGCTGGCAGTCGGGCCGGTTGCGGTGGTGTCACTGATGACAGCCTCTGCCATCGGGCAGATTGCGGCGCAGGGCACTGCCGATTACTGGACAGCCGCCGTTGCGCTTGCGCTGATGTCCGGCGTCATGCTGCTCATCATGGGGTTCCTGCGCCTCGGTTTTCTGGCCAATTTTCTCAGCCACCCGGTTATCTCCGGCTTCATCACCGCCTCGGCCATTCTGATTGCGGCGGGACAGGTTCGCCACATTCTTGGTGTACCAGGTAGCGGTAGCACGCTGGTGGAAATTCTGGCTGGTCTTTCTGCCAGCATTCGCCAGATCAACCCTGCCACCCTGGCTATCGGCGCAGGCGCGCTCTGCTTCCTCTATTTTGCGCGCCGGTGGGCAAAACCCATGGCTGTGAAGTCTGGCTTGCCCATTCGCGCTGCCGACATGCTGGCGCGCACCGCCCCCATTTTTGCCGTTGCCGTCACAATTTTGCTGGCAATCTGGCTGGATCTTGCGGCTAAGGGTGTCGCACTGGTTGGCGCCATTCCACAGGGTCTGCCTGCTCCGGCCATACCGGCACTGACATGGGAGCTGATCACCGGCCTGGCCGTCCCGGCATTTCTGATCAGCATTATCGGCTTTGTGGAGTCGGTTTCCGTTGGCTGGACACTTGCGGCCAAACGCCGCCAGCGCATCGTGCCGGATCAGGAGTTGATCGGCCTTGGTGCCGCCAACATCGCTTCGGCCATATCGTCCGGCTATCCGGTGACAGGAGGGTTTGCCCGGTCCATCGTTAATTTTGATGCAGGGGCGCAAACTCCGGCCGCTGGCGTTTTCACCGCCATTGGCATTGCCTTTGCAACCTTGTTTCTAACGCCACTTCTGGGCAGCCTGCCGCAGGCAACGCTGGCTGCAACCATCATTGTGGCTGTGCTGTCTCTCATGAATTTCAGCGCTATCCGCCATGTCTATCAATATTGCCGGGCGGATTTTTCCGCCATGATGGCCACCATCATCGTGACACTGCTGTGGGGGGTGGAAACCGGCATTCTTGCGGGGGTGGCGCTGTCAATTTTTCTGCACCTGTACCGCACCAGCAAACCGCATATGGCCATTGTCGGACAGGTTCCCGGCAGCGAGCATTTTCGCAATATCGAGCGGCACACTGTCACCACCGACCCTGCCATTCTGTCCATCCGGGTGGATGAAAGCCTGTATTTTGCCAATAGCCGCTATCTGGAAGACCGCATAACCGCTCTGGTGGCCGGCAGACCGGACATTCGGCACGTGGTGCTGATGTGTCCTGCCGTTAACGCAATTGATGCCAGCGCGCTGGAAAGTCTGGAAGAAATCAATCACCGGCTCGCCGAAGCCGGCATTGCCTTTCACCTTTCCGAGGTGAAAGGGCCGGTGATGGACAAGCTGCATCGCAGCAGCTTCCTGCAGAGGCTGAGCGGCAAAGTGTTCCTGAGCCAGTATGAGGCTGTCGCGAGTTTAAGCAAAGAAACGACCTAGCGCCGATCCCGTATATTGGGCAGAAAGAACGTCAAAAGGCCGATCAGTGGCAGGAAGGCACACAGACGGTAGACCAGCGTGATGGATGTCCAGTCCATCAACACGCCCAGAACCGCCGCTCCGATGCCGCCCAGCCCAAACGACAGGCCGAAGAACACACCGGAAATCAACCCGACCTTACCCGGCACAAGTTCCTGTCCAAACACCACAATGGCCGAGAATGCCGAGGAAAGGATCAGTCCGATCAGGATTGAAAACACCACTGTCCAGAACAGATCCAGGTAAGGCAGGGCCAGCGTGAATGGAAGAGCGCCGATAATGGAGAACCAGAGCACGAATTTGCGGCCGAACCTGTCGCCAATCGGCCCGCCTGCAATGGTGCCGGCAGCCACCGCAGCAAGAAAGACAAACAGATAGATCTGCGCATCCTGAATCGAAACATTGAATGTTTCGATCAGATAGAAGGTGTAGTAGCTGGTCAGCGCCGCCATATAGAAGAACTTGGAAAACAGCAACGCGCCCAGAATGAACATTGACCGGGTTACGATGTGCTGTGGCAGCCGCACAATCGGCGCAACACTGGCAGGTTTGGGCTTGCGCTCATGGTCGCGGTACCAGAAGCCAACGCGCGTCAGCAACAGCATGCCGGCCAATGCAAACAGTGCAAACCAGGCCACCTGCTCCTGCCCGCGCCCCAGAATGATCAGCGCCGCCAGCAAGGGGCCGATGGCGCCGCCAAAATTGCCGCCGACCTGAAACAGTGATTGCGCCAGACCATGCCGCCCGCCGGATGCCAGCCGCGCCACGCGTGAGGCTTCCGGGTGGAAAATAGATGAGCCGATGCCCACAAAGGACACTGACAGCAAAAGCATGGCATAGCTGTGCGACATGGACAGCATAACCAATCCGATCAGCGTGAAACCCATGCCAATCGGCAGCGAAAACGGCTTTGGATGCTTGTCCGTGTAAATACCGACAACCGGCTGCAAAATAGACGCCGTCAACTGGAATGCCAGTTGGATCAACCCGATCTGCGCAAAACTCAGTGCGAAGTCCTGCTTGAGAATCGGGTAGATGGATGGAATCACCGATTGCATCAGATCGTTCAGCATGTGGCTGATGCTGATGGCGACCAGCACAGCCACAGTGGTTTTTTGGACTGGATCCGGCGTTGACGAGGCAATATCGGCGGCTGCGGGCACTTGTGTCACTGACAAAAATCCAGCTTTTCAATAGATTACGCGTAATACGCTCAGATACGCCCTTCCTCGACTGCGTGGCAAGCAACAATTGTGCCGCCATGCTGTTTTGGCATTGGCACTTCTGCCTTGCACCTGGCATTGGCCACCGGGCAACGTGGATGAAAGGTGCAGCCGGAGGGTGGATTGATCGGACTTGGCACATCACCGGCAACCGGCGTGCGCTGACGCCCGGTCATTGCCAGATCGGGCACTGCATCCAGCAGCATGCGTGTATAGGGATGGCGTGGTGCGGAAAACAATTGGCCGGTTGCCGCCTGCTCGACAATGCGGCCCAGATACATGACGCCGACCCGCGCCGACATGTGATAAACCACTGCAAGATTGTGGCTGATAAACAGATAGGTCAGACCAATCTCGTCCTGAAGGTCCTTCATCAGGTTGAGGATCTGCGCCTGCACCGAAACGTCCAGCGCCGATGTCGGCTCATCGCAGATCAGAAAGCTGGGTTTGCCGGCCAGCGCTCGCGCGATGGAAAGGCGCTGCCTCTGCCCGCCGGAAAACTCATGCGGAAAGCGCTCTCCATCCGACGGCGCAAGCCCCACCTGCCGCAGCAATTCATGCACACGGTTCTGGATCACGCGTTCATCATTTTCCAGCTTCAGAAAGCGGATCGGCTCGGCAATGATGTTGCGCACACGCATGCGGGGATTCAGAGACGCATAGGGGTCCTGAAAAATCATTTGAAGTTGCGCCTGCTCCGGTGCATTGGCCTTGCGCGCCTGCGGCGTGCTCAAATCCTTGCCATCCACCGTCAAACGCCCATCCGACAAAGAATAGAGTCCGACAATCAACCGTGCCACGGTGGATTTTCCGCAGCCGGATTCCCCGACCAGGCTGAACGTTTCGCCGCGCCGAATGTCAAAGCTGACATTTTCCACCGCGTGAACATGAATGGGCTTTTTGCCGGTCGCACGGCCGATCAGCCCCGGCGTCATGCTGAAATAGCGCTGCAGGTCACGTGCGCTCAGCAATACGTCATCCGCTTTTCCGGCTTGAGCACTCATTGCGCCTCTCCGGTGGTTCCGGTGAACAGAAAGCAGGCCACCTTTCTGTCACTCAACTGGACCAGTGGCGGCTGGGACTGGCGGCAGATATCCATCGCCCGTGGGCAGCGCGGATGAAAAGCGCAGGCTTTCGTGCGTTCAGACAGGCGAGGCATGGAACCATCGATCTGGGCCAGCCGCTCCAGATCATCGCCAATGGATGGAATGGCCCCCATCAAACCCCTGGTATAGGGGTGGCAGGCATTGTGTACGACTTCAGCCACCGGGCCATCTTCAACAACCCGGCCCGCATACATGACAATGACCCGGTCCGCCGCCTCGGCTATGACGCCCATGTCATGCGTCACCAGCATGACGGCAGTGCCGCGCTCGTGGCACATGGTTTTGAGCAAAGTGATGATCTGCGCCTGTACCGAAACATCCAGCGCGGTGGTTGGCTCATCTGCGATGATCAGGCGTGGCTCTGTGCACAGGGCCAGCGCAATGACAACACGCTGGCGCATGCCACCGGAAAACTGGTGCGGATAATGATCAATCCGCTCCGCTGCGGCGGGAACGCCCACCGAGTCCAGCAATGCGATGGCCTTGGCCCGCGCCTGCTGCCTGGAAAGCGGCAAATGCGTGCAAATGGTTTCACAAAGCTGATGGCCGACACTGTACAGCGGATCCAGGCTGGTCAGCGGATCCTGAAAGATCATGCTGATATGCCGGCCACGAATTCTGCGCATTTTATTTGCCGGCAAATTGTCGATGCGCTGGCCATCAAACACAATCTCACCGGCCGCCAGATATCCCGGCGGATCAAGCAAGCCGATAATTGCTGAACCGGTCAGCGACTTGCCTGCGCCCGATTCACCGACAACCCCGACAATCTCGCCAGCGGCTATCGACATCGACACATCATCAATGGCCAGAAGCGGGCCATGGCGTGTGGCAAAGGCAACGTCAATATTGCGGACATCCAGCAGCGGTTCGGCGGCCCCGGCCCGAACGCTGCCCGTGGAGTTACTTGAGGCGTGGGTTGAGAGCATCGCGCAACCAGTCTCCCAGAAGATTGACAGAAAGGACAAGCAGCCCCAGCACAATGGCCGGGAACAGGGTGATCCACCATTCGCCGGAGAAGATGTAGTCATTGCCAATGCGGATCAGCGTGCCAAGCGAAGGCTGCGTGCTGGGAATGCCAACACCCAGAAAGCTCAGCGTGGCTTCTGCCACAATAGCCAGCGCCAGATTGATGGTGCCGATAACCAGAACAGGTGTCATGATATTGCGCAGCAAATGCCGCCACATGATCAGCGGCGCACTCAGGCCCAGAACCCGCGCGGCCATGACATATTCCTTGCCGCGTTCCACCATGGTGGAACCCCGCACCGTGCGCGCATATTGCACCCAGAACGACAGGCCGATGGCAAAAATCACCGCCGCCATGGCCAGGTTGTCGCTGGTGCCCTTTGCTGCCGCCTTGATGACACCGTCAACCAGCAGCGCCACCAGAATGGCCGGAAACGTTAGCTGAACATCGGCGATGCGCATGATGATCGTATCCACCACGCCGCCAAAATAGCCACTGACCAAACCGAGAATAATGCCGATCACCATGGCCAGCAGAACCGAGCACATGCCGACAATCAAGGACAGGCGCATGCCGTACATGATGGTGGACAGAACATCTCGGCCCTGATTGTCGGTCCCCAGCGGATAGACCCACGTGCCGCCCTCCACCCATGCCGGCGGCAGAAGCGCGTCCATCAGGTTCAGCGCTGTCAGATCATACGGGTCATGCGGTGCCAGCCACGGCGCGCCAAAGGCCGCAACAATAAAAATGAAGGTGATCAGCGTGGCAACCACCGTCAGTTTTGATTTTTTGAAGCTGTAGAAAAGATCGCTTCCCAAAAAACTCTGGATGCGAAGCAAAGACGCACTCATGATCGCACCCCTTTCAATTTGTTCTCAGACGCGGATCGACTGCCAGATAGAGCATATCGACAATGAAATTGATGGTGACGAAGACAACGCCCACAAACAGCAGATAGGCCGACATGACCGGCACATCGGAAAACTGGACCGAACGGATGAACAGAAGCCCGAGGCCCGGCCATTGGAAAACAGTTTCCACAATGATCGAAAACGCAATGAGTGAGCCAAGCTGCAAGCCGACAACGGTGATGACCGGCACCAGCGTGTTCTTCAGCCCGTGGCGAAAATAGATCGACCAGTCGCTCAAGCCCCGCGCCCTGCCGAATTTGATGAATTCAGTGCCAAGAACCTCCGCCATGCCTGCGCGCACCAGCCGCATGATCAGCGTCATCTGAAACAGACCGAGCGTCATGGCGGGCATGATGAGCGACTTCAGGCCCGAACTGGTAAGGAGGCCCGTTTGCCAGAAACCCAGGTCCACCACATCGCCGCGGCCAAAGGTTGGCAGGATGCGAAGGGTGACGCCGAAAATGAAAATCAGCAGAATGCCAATAACAAACGGCGGCAGGGAGACGCCCAGCAGAGAAACGGTCTGAAACACCCGGCTGGAAAAACTGTCCTGCCTTATGCCGCAATAAATTCCCATCGGGATGCCCATTGCCAGGGCAAAGACAGCCGCCACCGCGGCCAGTTCCAGCGTGGCAGGCATGCGCTGGGCAATCATTTCTGAAACCTTTTGCCCATCGCGGTACGACACACCAAGGTCGCCGCTGGCAATGCGCATGACGAAATCGCCAAATTGCACAATCACCGGGCGGTCAAGGCCAAGCTCCGTGCGCAGGCGCTCACGCTCGGCCATCGAAGTGTCCTGCCCCACCATGTTGGAAATCGGATCACCAACAAACTGGAAAATCAGAAACGACATGAAGGCAATGGCCAACAGAACAAATATTGAATGGCCAATTCGTCTTAAAAGAAACTGTAACAACTGGCCTCCAGCAACTTCGCATGGACCATTTCAGGCGATCTCAGGAGCGCCGGAATGGTCTGACTATTGGTTTTGCTGCATTGTCTTGCCGTTGAAAAACCGCTTCAACGGAAAATGATCTGACAGGAGAAACTGCCACTATCTCTGCAAGCTGATTGTTCCGGGAAGACCCGCCGTCGCAGGCACGCCCCCCGGAACCATATCCTTGAGATCAGTTGACGTTGACGTAGCGCAGCTCAAGCCGGTCATCCGGGCGCTGGTGCAGGTCAATATTCTTGCGCTTGGCCCATACCAGCATCTGCTGATGCAGCGGCACATGCGCTTCGTCCTGCCGCACCAGATCAAAAGCCTCGACCAACAGCTTTTTGCGGACTTCAGCATCCATCTCGCCGGCAACCTGAGCGGTCAGCTCATCCACCTTTGGGTTGGAATAGCCGTTCAGGTTCCACGTTCCTTTTTCCGGTGAAGGCGTGTTCAGCAAATCATACAGAATGTTGTGGCCGTCATTGGTCGATGTAGCCCAGGCGTGAAGGTAGAAACTCGTGTCACGCTCCAGCACTTTCTTGAAGAACAGCGAGCGTGTCTGCGCCTGCAGATCCACCTTGATGTTCAGACGCGCCAGCATCGCTGCCACTGCCTGACATATGGCCTCGTCATTGACATAACGGTCATTCGGGCAATCCATGGTCAGCGAAAAGCCATCCGCATAACCTGCTTCGGCCATCAGCGCCTTGGCCTTTTCCAGATCATAAGGCAGGCGCTGGTTCAGGCTTTCATCATAGCCCGTCACGCTTGGCGCAATGAGGGTGCCAGTGGGAAATGAGGCGTCGCGCATGATGCGGCTTTTGATTGCCTCAACATCAATGGCGTGATGGACAGCCTGCCGGACACGCTGGTCCTTGAACGGGTTTGCACCCTTGACGCTGCTGTGCAGAAGTTCATCGCGCGCAACATCAAATCCCAGGAAAACAACCCGGCTTTCCGGGCCCTTCAGCAGCTCGAAATCCGGTGTCTGCTCAAGCCGTGGAATATCCTGCGATGGCACTGGATAAATCATGTCCACATTGCCCGAAAGCAGGGCGGCAACACGTGTGGCATTGTTGGAAACCGGCGAGAAGATGGCCTCCTGGATGTTGAACTCAGGTTCGTCCCACCAATCCGCGTTGGCGGTCAACACCGTCCGTTCATCACGCTGGCGCTGCGTCAGCTTGAAAGGACCTGTGCCGTTGGCGCTGTGGGTGGCTGCGTTTTCGCCGCCCTTGCGCACATCTGCCGGGGCATCCGCATTGTTGGCCTCGCTCCAGACCTTGCTCAGAATGAACCAGTCAGCCAGCTCGCTCAACAGGATCGGGTTTGGCGCGTTGGTTTCGATTTCAATTTCGTGGTCGCCAATCTTGCGGATTTCCTTGATGCTCTGAATGCGCGGCTTGACGTCGGAACCGTCTTTCAACGAACGTTCATAGCTGAAAATCACATCGTCGGCGGTGAACGGGCTGCCATCGTGAAATTTCACATTTTCACGCAGCTTGAAACGCCAGACGGTCGGGCTTTCCAAAGTCCACTCGGCAGCAAGCGCGGGCTCGATCTGCATTTCGCGATCACGCCGGACCAGACCTTCATAAATGTTTGAAAGAAAGCCAACGGTGGTAAATTCCGTCGTGCTGTGCGGGTCCATGGTGATGTTTTCACCCTGGAAGGCCCAGCGAAATGTCTGCGCATGCGCGTCGCCGGTCATGGCCTGCGCTGCAAAAATGCCAAAAACGGCCGCTGCTACCGTTCTTTTCAGCCACATCTTGTTCATCATTTCCCTCCCGCTCTCGTTGGCAGTTTTATAATTTATTCAAGCTAAGAGTGATTGCATACCAAAGTCAACATTCATGCATGCATAACATGCATATTTGGAATAAATTGATTGTTGGTTGCGCATATCGCGTCGGGTGGCGGAAAAATAGCCCACAACCGGGGAACTCATGCAGTGTCACCCGACCTGCCAAATGCATCATGCGCCGCCCGCAAAAAATGCAGAAACTCGCTGGAGCCTTCTGCAAGAATGCTGATGTGCCGGTTCATGGCGTCGCATGCCAGTTCGCTGTCCCGCTGAATGATGGCATTCAGAACCTCGCCATGCTGCTCCACCGAAACATGCATACGCCCTGCCTGTGCAGTTATAGTGCGCCGATAAGGAGCTATTTTCAGGGTTAGTCGCCGCAATTCATCCTGCAGGATAAAATTCTGACTTCCGGCCGCCACCGCCTCGTGAAAGGCTAGATTGCCGATATAAAAATTAACCTCGTCATTTGCCTGCATGGAGCTGATGCAGATTTGATGGGCTGCCTGCATGCGTTCAACATGCTCAGGACGCGCCCTGCGCGCAGCCAGGCGTGCCGCAAGTGCTTCCAACTGCGCAACAACGCTGAACGCATCCAGAATCTCGCCCATGGACAGTTGGGCCACCCGCAGACCCTGCCGCCCGCGTGAGACAGCCAGGCCACTGGCAACCAGTCGCTGAAGCGACTCTCTCACCGGCGTGCGGGAAATCTTGAACCGCTCTGCCAGTTGCCGCTCGTCCAGATGCTCGCCCGGGCGGCGATGGCCCATCAGGATTTCATATTCAAGCCGACTGACAACGTGGCTGGAAAGCGAACCATCCATCGCCACATCGCCCAGGTTTTCCACTTGCAAACCGGCTGATGAAACCGTCATCCTTAACCTCGTGTCCTTCACCCGCAGACAATTCAGCGTACGCCAGAACGAGAACAAATTATACAAATTTTTATTGCATGCATGCCAAATTGATGTCTATATTTGCCATCAGACCTTATTTGCGGCGATGAAACATCCCGAAAACAGGCGCTTTCGCCGGTTCACAAGAATGGATTGATCCATGGAACAACGTGGTGTCTCACCTTCAGAATTCGTCAATGGTGAGCGCCTCTGGGATCGGCATTTCAAACTTGCGGCCCATGGTGCACGGCAAGATGGCGGCGTCGACAGACCCGCTTTGTCGGCAGAAGAAAGCGCCGCCCGGGCAGAGTTGATCGGTTGGGGCAAGAGCATCGGCCTCACCGCCTACACCGACGAAGCCGCCAACCTGTTTTTGCGACTGGAGGGGCAAGAGGCTGATGCTGCACCCGTCCTGTCCGGCTCGCATATCGACTCCCAGCCCACTGGCGGAAAATTTGATGGCGTGTTTGGCGTATTGGCTGCGCTGGAAGCGGTTGAGGCAATTGTTGCCATGGGAGCCAAGCCGCGCCGCCCGATTGAAGTTGTCGCCTGGATGAACGAGGAAGGTTCCCGTTTTTCGCCCGGCATGGCCGGTTCGGAAGCCTATACCGGTGTAAAGCCGATCGAAGCGCTGCTTGCGGTCAGGGATGCAGATGGCGTAACGGCGGGCGAAGCGGTGGCACAGGTTCTTGCGCGCGACGTGAATGTTCCGGTGCGCCCGTTCGGACGGCCTGCTGCAGCCTTCATCGAGGCGCATATCGAGCAAGGACCGGTGCTGGAAAAGGAAGGCATCCCCGTTGGCATTGTCACCGGGATACAGGGCACCCGGCGCTATCGGGTGCAGGTAACCGGTGAGGCAGCGCATGCCGGGACTGCCAATCGCAGCGAGCGCAAAGATGCGCTGATGGCAGCCGTGCGCATGATAGCTGCCCTGGACCGCGAAGCCATGCATCCTGACGACCTGAAGGTCACGGTCGGCATGTTGACCGTGACGCCCAATGCACCTTCCGTCGTTCCGGCACAGGTCATGTTTTCGATTGATGTGCGCCATCCGAACAACAAGGAAGTTGACCGTATAGACAGCTTTATCCGGCTGGTCGTTGAGGCGGAAAAAGGTCCGTGTGAAGTGGCGCTGTCGCAGATTGCACATGCGCCATCGCTGATGTTCAACGCCAATATTCGCATATTGCTGCATGAAAAAGCGCGGGAGGCTGGCATTGCTGCCACCGACATTTACTCGGCAGCCGGCCATGACGCCCGTCAACTTCATTATTTTTGCCCGACAGGCATGATCTTCGTGCCGTGCAAAGACGGCATCAGCCACAATCCGAATGAGTGGGCAGAGTCTGAACATCTGCTTATGGGGACGCAAATTCTGGCCGATGCCCTGTGGCATCTTGCTAATGAATAACAGAGGAAACGGGCTATGACGGCCACACGATCCCAGCAATCAGATCTTGAGCTGGACCTGTTTATTGACGGCGCATTTCGCAAGGCATCGTCGCATGACCGTTCGCAAATTCACAACCCGGCCACTGGTGCGCACGTGGGCAGCGCGGCCAAAGGAACGGCAGATGACATGCGCCTTGCGGTAGAAACCGCTGCCAAGGCTTTTGACAGCGGCGTTTGGTCGGACCTGGACGCGCTGGACCGCGGCCACATCCTGCATGCTATCGGGGATGCATTGAAAGCCCGCCTGCCGGAATTTGCCGAGCTGGAGACCCGGGTGACCGGCCGTCCCATTCGCGAAATGACCGCGCAGATGAGCCGCCTGCCCGAATGGTTCTACTATTTTGGCGGCATTGCGCGCGGCATGGAAGGCCATGTCAAGCCATTCAAGGGCGGGCACCTCAACTACACTCAGTTCAGTCCCTTGGGCGTGGTGGGTCTCATCACCTCGTGGAACCACCCGCTGCTGATTTTCCTGAAAAAACTGGCTCCGGCACTGGCCGCAGGCAATGCCGTGGTTGCCAAGCCGGCCGAAATTGCTCCGCTGACACCGCTGCTGTTTGCCGAACTGGCAACGCAGGCCGGGCTGCCAGCCGGCATCCTGAATATTGTAACTGGTGAAGGCTCCGTCGTTGGCCCTGCCATGTGTTCCGCTCCACGCATGGCGCGTATTGACCTGACCGGCGGCACGGAAACCGGGCGCCGCGTGGCGGGCATGGCGGCACAGCGGCTTATTCCAGCCACCATGGAGCTTGGTGGCAAGGCCCCTGTTCTGGTGTTCGATGATACGCCGCTGGAAGAGGCCGTTAATGGCGCCGCTTTTGCCGGGTTTATTGCCTCTGGCCAGACCTGCGTTGCCGGCACAAGATTTATTGTTCAGGACACGATTTACGAAGCCTTTATCGAAAAACTGGCAGCCAAGGTTGCGGGTTTCAAGATTGGCGACCCGCTGGACCGCGCAACCGAAATGGGCCCGGTGATTTCCCGCAAACAAATGGAAACAACGCTCGACTATATTGAATCGGGCAAAAGCGAAGGCGCACGGCTGGTAACCGGAGGCGCACGCGCCGCAATGTCGGGGGATCTGGCTGACGGCTATTATGTGGAACCCACCATTTTTGCTGATGTGAACCCGAGCCACCGCATTGTGCGCGAGGAAATTTTCGGCCCGGTGATCTGCGTCATGCCATTCACTGATGAAAAGCACGCATTGCAACTGGCCAATGATCATGAATTTGGTCTTGGCGCTTCCGTCTGGACCCGCAACGTCATGCGGGCTCACCGCGTGGTTAAAAACCTCAATGCGGGAATTGTCTGGATTAATGACCATCACAAGAACGATCCGGCATCGATCTGGGGCGGCTTTGGCTCCAGTGGATACGGCAAGGAAAATGGCTGGAACGCTCTGCACGAATATTCCAAGGAGCAGAATGTTGTGGTGCGCCTGACCGATGATTTCCCGGATTGGTATGGTGGTGGAGACCGCTACAGCTAGAGCGCTTCCCGCTGAAGCCGAATGCGCCGAAACAAAAGGTAAGAGTGTTTCGACTGTTGAAATGAATTCGCAAGGCAGCTCTCCGGCACAGCACCAATGGAGCGCCAACAACTCGTGCAATTGTTCCAAGCAGGGAATCTGACATGTCCACTTCCACCACCCAGACCGCAAGCGACGTATTTCTGGAGTCACTCAGCAAGGGGGGCGTGGACGTTGCTTTCTCGGTTTTCGGTACAGACCATGCCGGGTTGATTGAAAGCTGGGCAAAGCACAATGCTTCCGACAACATGCCGGAAGTACCCCGGCTGGTGATATGCCAGCATGAGGCCGTGGCCATGAACGGTGCCTTGGGCTATGCGCATTTTGCCGGGCATGCACAGGCGGTAATTGCCCATGTGGACGTTGGCACTCTCAATCTGGGCGCTGGCCTGCACAATTCCATGCGCAACCGCCTGCCTGTGCTGATTTTTGCCGGCATTTCACCCTGGACAGAAAATGGCGAGCGCTTTGGCGGCCGCGACCATTATGTGCACTGGATGCAGGATGTTGCCGACCAGCGTGGCAGCGTGCGCAATTACGTCAAATGGGAGTATGAAGTGCGCAGCGGTGCAGCTTTTCCCGCCGCGGTTTCACGCGGGTTGCAGATTGCCCATTCCAACCCTCCCGGCGCAGTTTATATGACAGCCGCCCGAGAGCCACTGGAAGACCCAATTGAAAGCTACCAGTACCCGGCAATGCCGGCTCCTGCACCAACGGTTCCGGCGGAAGACACCTTGCAGGATCTGGTCGCGAAATTGCGTCTGGCCAAGGCACCGCTTCTGGTGACCACATCGGCAGGTGCCGAAGCCGGGACGGTGGAAGCCCTGGTGAATTTTGCCGAGACCTTTGTGGTTCCCGTTGTGGAAATCAGACCGTTCCACGTCAATATGCCAGCCGACCACCCCTTGCATCAGGGCTATTTCACCGACGCGAAAATAGACCTTCTGGCACAGGCAGATCTGATCATTTCGCTCGATTGCCCGATACCGTGGGTGCCGGTTATCCAGACACCATCCGACGACGCCGAAGTGGTGTGGATCGGCGTGGATCCGATTGACAGCCGCATTCCCATGCGCAGCCTGCGCGGCGACACATTCATTCAGGCCAATTCACGCGAGACGCTGAACGCGCTGACCCGGCTTGGCCGCCAGACGCCGGCAACCGACGAAGCAGCATTGAGTGAACGGCGCGCAAGTCTTGCCCGCTCGCATGATGCGCTGGTTGCGACCTGGGACAAGGAGCTGGCCACCGATCAATTGACCGTTTCGCGGCTGGCCGGGCTTGTGGCAGAGGTTTGCGGGCAGGATGCATTGATCATCAACGAAACCGTGACCAACGACACGCGGGTTTTGCGGCAGTTGCGCAAAAGCAAGGCTGGCACCTTGATGGGAGAGGCAGGCAGTGGCCTCGGCCTGGGTCTTTCGGCAGCTTTTGGCGCAAAACTGGCCCGCCCCGACGCAGATGTTGTCTGCCTTCAGGGCGATGGCTGCTATGTTTTCGGCTCACCTTCCGCAGTTCACTGGGGTGCACGCGCCCACAACGCGCCGTTTCTGACTGTGATCATCAACAATGGCGGGTGGCGCGCCGTGGCGCGGTCTACCGCCATGATGCACCCTGAAGGGCATTCTGCCCGCGCAGGCTTTCAGGAAGGGCGCTTTGATGCGCCACTGGACCTGGCACGCACCATTGAAGCGGCAGGCGGCATCGGCCTGACCGCAACCACGATTGATGAGGCCAGAGAGGCGATTGCCCAAGGGCTGGCCAAGGTGCGCGAAGGCGTCAGCGTGGTTGTGAACGCGCATGTAACAGACTGATCCGGCTGCACAGCCTCAGCACACGATAAGAAAACAAGGCCGCATAGCACAGCATCAAAGACCCCTCACACTCCTACGGAGAGCAGATGATGAGCAGAAAAACCAGCAGGCGGGAATTTCTCTTACAGGCTTCGGCCATGGCAGCGCTGTCCGGCATTGCTGGCACAGGCTTGTTTTCAACTGGGGCATTTGCGCAGGCCGGGCCGGTGCGTGTAACGCATTTCGGCGGGCCATATCAGATACTTGATCAGGCGGTGGGTGCGCCGTTTGAGGCAGCAGGGCTTGGGCGGGTGGAATATACTGCCAGCCTGACACCGGCAACGATTGGCCAGTTGCAGGCCAGCCGCGCCAATCCGCCTTTCGATGTTGTCATGCTGTCGCGCCCGGCAGCCGTGCGCGCCGGCCGCGCCGGTCTTCTGGAAACAATCGACACATCAAAACTGCCCAATCTGGCAAATCTTGAACAAAGCTCGCTCAGCCCCGAGGGCTTTGGCATTCCGTTTGTGCTCGACACGATCGAGATCATGTACAACACCAAGATGGTCAGTTCGCCCATAACTTCGTGGCTGGACCTTTGGCGCCCGGAACTGCAGGGCAAAATCGCCCTGCCCTCAACCAGCGTTGTTTTTGCACCTGACTTTGTGGCGCTTGTCGCCCGCTCTTTGGGGGGTGATGAAAAAGACCCCGCAGCCATCGATGCGGCGTTTGAAAAAATCATCGAGCTGAAAAGCCATGTGCGCACCTTCACCACAAATCCGGAACAGGCATCGGCGCTGATGGAACGGGGTGAAATTGCGGCCTGCCCACAATTTGGCGTGCGCATCAGCAGCGTTATCCGCAACAACCCGGATGTTGCCCGCGCAGCCCCTTCGGAAGGCGTGGCTGCCCGGCCATATGACCTTGCCATTCCGGCGGAGTCGCCAAACAAAGACCTGGCCTATGAATACATCAATTTCATCATCGGCAGGCAAGCCCAGGAAAACCTGGCAACCGGCCTGTGGGCAACCACGGTCAACCGTGACGTCGTTGTACCGGATGATCTGAAGGACAAGATCATGACGGATTTCAGCAAGCTGATTTTCTGGGATGACACCTACATGGCCAGCGTTGAACGTGACTGGCGCACGCGCTGGGAAAGAAACGTGCAATCGGGCTGATATCCAGTTCCATACAAACCATTCCGGGCCGGACAGCAGGAAGTGAGCATCGAACATCATGACGATTTTGAATCACGACATTCAATTGAACTCAGATCAACGAAGCCAAAGCGGAGCCGGCCCGGATTTCGATCTGGAAATACAAGGCGTGAGCAAGCGCTTTGGCTCGCTTTACGCTGTCAACAACAGCAGTCTGGCAATTCACAAGGGCGAAATCATTTCGTTTCTTGGCCCCAGCGGCTGCGGAAAATCCACGCTGCTGAACATGATTGCGGGTTTTATCCAGCCAGATGCCGGCGACATCCGGCTGGCAGGCCGCTCGATTGTTGATCTGCCGCCCAACAAGCGCGAGACCGGCATGGTGTTTCAACACTATGCGCTGTTTCCGCACATGACCGTTAAAGCCAATATCGCTTATGGGCTGGAGGCACGCGGCCAGCCCGCCGCGTTGATCAAGGAACGCGTGTCCACCATGCTTTCCCTGTTGAAGCTGGACAGTTTCGGCGATCGCTACCCGGCAGAACTGAGCGGCGGACAACGGCAGCGTGTGGCCGTGGCGCGCGCTCTGGCTCCAAGGCCAAAAGTGTTGCTGCTGGACGAAGCGTTGAGCGCGCTGGACAAAAATCTGCGCGAGGAAATGCAGATCGAGCTTTCGCTGTTGCTGCGCCAATTGCAGATCACCACCATCATGGTCACGCATGATCAGGCAGAAGCATTTGCCGTCAGCGACCGGATTGCCATTATGGAGCAAGGGCATATTGTCCAGGTTGGCACGCCCGAGGATGTTTATCGCAACCCGGCCTCCAGTTTTGTGCTGCGATTTCTTGGCTCTGCCAATGAAATTCCCGCTTTGCTGCAAGCCGCTGGCAGCAGTTCGCTGGATGCTGTTGCGCCAACGGGCCTTTATGTTACCGGCGCACAGGGCGGTGGCAAAGCGGGAGATGCAACCGCGATTTTTCTGCGCAGCGAAGACATCCGCCTGTCAGCCCAGCCGACAGAACTGCATCGAAGCAATCCGGGCAGGATAACGCTGGTCACTTTTCTCGGGTCAATTTCTCGCTTTGTCATCGACCTGAGCGGCATCCAGATCGTGGCAGATTATCCAACTGACTTCCGCTCACTTGCTGTAGGCGACGCGGTGTACCTGGACGTTGCTCCGGGCAATATCCGCGTCATGCAGACGGGAGCCGCCGGATGACCCATCAGGCGACCCTGACAGCGTCTGCGCCCCCGGCAGCAAGACGGCGTTTCAACTTCAGCAAAATAACGCCATGGTTGTGGCTGGCGCCGGCAATCGCACTTTTTGTACCGTTCTTCATCATACCAATGGCAGTGGTGTTTCGGTACAGCTTCAACCGCGATGACCCCATGGCGCTGATGGTCAGCGATTTCACCTTTGAAAATTACGCCAATATTCTGACAGACACCTATTATCTCACAGTGTTTTCCAACAGCGTGCTGGTGTCCCTGGGAGTTACCCTTGGCACGTTGGCCCTGGGTTACCCGTTTGCTTATTTCCTGGTGCGTTATGCCCGAAAGTCCCGCGGCTTTCTGCTCTGGGCGGTGTATCTGCCGCTTATGGTCAGCGTCATTGTGCGGGCCTTTGGCTGGATTGTCATCACCGCCGATACCGGTCTGATCAACTCTGTTCTGCTGGGGCTGGGCATTCTGAAACAGCCGCTGATCATGCTGTTCGAGCTGGAAAGCATGGTTCCGGCCATGATCCACCGTTATCTGCCGCTGATGGTGCTGCCCCTGATCAACGCCATCGGCAAAATTGACGACACGCTCTATTCCGCTTCCGCCAATCTGGGTGCCGGGCGTCTGCGAACATTCCGCCGGGTTATTTTTCCGCTGACGGCGCCGGGCATTGTGGCTGGCAGCCAGCTGGTTTTTGCCAATGTTCTCAGCGATTTCGTCATTCCGAACCTGCTTGGCTCCACCCGCTTCCGCCTGCTTGCACCGGTGATTTATGAAGAAGCCGCCATTCAGGTTGCCTGGGCCACTGCCGCGTCACTGGCCATTGTGATGCTGATAATTGTTTCGCTGATGCTGTTGATTTCGAACATCACGTTCCGGCGTCTGGCTCCATGGGCGAGGACACTCTGATGACCAGCCATCGCCAATCCGAAGACCGCTTTGCGCGCCGAATGCTGGCAATTTATGTCGGCGGGGTCTGCATATTTCTCATCATTCCAATTCTGCTGCCAATGGTCATTTCCTTTTCCAGCAGTGCGCGGATCGAGTTTCCACCGCCCGGTTTCAGCCTGCAATGGTATGAGGCGGCCATCAACAATGAGCATTTTCGCCGGGGCTTGTGGAACAGCCTTGTCATTGCTGCGGTCTGCGCGGTTCTGTCCACCATTGCCGGAACCGCAGCCGCCATTGCGCTGAACCATTATCGCTTTCTGGGCCGAAGCTCGGCGCAATTGGTGCTGATGATGCCGCTGGCCCTGCCCGCGGTGGTCAAAGGGCTTGGCGTCATGTTTGTGCTGCCGTCTTATGGATTGGCGCCGGGCGTGGTTGCCACCATTCTTGCCCATTGTGTGCTCGGCATTCCCTATGTTGCCTATCTGGTTCTGGCCACGCTTTCCAATTACGATCTGACATTGGAACAGGCTTCCAGAAATCTTGGCGCGTCTGCCTATCGCACATTTCGGCTGATCACATTTCCGCTGATCAAGCCGGGCGTTGTTGCAGGCGGCGTGTTTGCGTTTCTCATGTCATTCGACAATGTGTCGCTGTCGCTGTTCACCGCTGCCGGCAACACACTGCCCCTCAGCCTGATGCAACATATTCAGCACAATGCCGATCCGACCGTTGCCGCCGTTTCAACCTTTCTGATCATTTCCGCGATGGTGATCATGGTGTTGTTCGGCCAGGTCATTCGCCAGCGACAACTGAGCGGGCTTAAATCCGCGTCAGCAGAAGCGTAACTGTATGTGGGTGGGCAATTGCCGCAGCGGCAAGGCGTTACCGCTGCACAATATCGGTGTCGATGCTGAGAAAATGGATCAGGTCGGAAAGCCCTTCGCCCAGAAGGGTGACATGAGCACGCAACGCATCGCTTGCGGCCTGGCCATCGCCCCGGAAAATCGCTTCCATCACCGCCGTATGTTCCGGAATGGACTTGTTCATCCGGTCGGCCTGAAAGGTAATGATGCGACGATAGGGGGAGGTCTTCACCGTCAGGCGGCGCAATTGCTCCTGCAGAACACGATTGTGGCTGGCAACGGAAATCAGGTTGTGGAAAGCAATATTGGCCGTGAAAAAGGCGTCACCATCGCCGCTTTTGACGGCTTCCTCACACGCCAGATGGCATTTGATCATCTCTTCCTTCTGCGCCGGCGTTATGCGGCGGGCAGCTTGCGAAGCAGCAAGTGCTTCAAGCTCGGCCACCACGCTGAACGCGTCCAGGAGGTCTGCCACCGCCAGCTTGGCCACTTGCAAACCCTGCTTCCCACGCGAGACAACAAGGCCGCTGGCCGCAAGCCGCTGCAGGGCCTCACGCACTGGCGTGCGCGAAACGCCATATTGTTCGGCAAGCTGGCGCTCGTCCAGACGGTCGCCGGGCTTGCGTTTTGCATGCAGAATTTCTTCTTCCAGTCGCGTGGCAACTTCCGCGGAAAGGGAAACACTCTCTGACTGGGACATGCCTTGTTCCTGATACTGGTCGGATCTGATCTGACTGCCTGACCGAAATACCAATACAGGCGCTATAAAAACATACACACATCGGCATTTCAGAGCCAGAGACCAAACCCCGCTCCACATTCAGATTCCCGGAATGGCAGGGCTTATCCAGCGTTATTTCAACCGCGGCATGCAGAACCGCCGAAGAAATGAGCTTATTTCAGGCGCCAGCGCTCAAAGATCTGGCAGGGTCTACAGATTATACACATACCAACGATTATTTTTTGCATACATGTTTGACAGTTCTGCATGCATATGTATATTCGACGCTGTTGATCAGCCCTAAAGATCGCCAGAGGCAAAGCCAAAAGGAGCGAGACATGCGGAGCTTTGAGCTCAGAAACGCCCATTTCGACAGACTCGTGAACACGCCGGATCTGAAGTGGCTGGGACAGAATACCAATCATGCCAAACTGCATCCTGCCGTTGTCGAGGCGATGGAAAAGTGCATTCGGGATGAAGAATTTCACATCTACGCGCCGCCAGCAGGTCTGGAAGAATTGCGCGCTGGCATCGTGGATGATCTGGGCCTGAACGAGCTCTCGGCACTGGTGTCCGACGGCGCTGTGGCGTCGCTTTACCATGTCTGTCACACATTCCTGCAGCCGGGCGATGAGTTCATCACAACTGACCCGACCTGGAACTGGCCAATGGCGTTTGCCCGCTCTGTCGGAGCCACGGTGAAGCAGATTCCGATCTATGGTGAAGAGCATGGTTACCGGCTGGCACCCGAGCGGCTGGCAGCGGCGATTACGCCGAAAACCAAGGTTGTTTACATTGTGGATCCCAACAACCCGCTTGGCACCGCCTGCACAGCGGAAGAAATTTCAGCCATTGCCGACATTTGCCGCGAGGCTGGTGCCTATCTGATTCATGACTGCACCTACCGGCATTTTGCCTATGACCACACTTTGGCGGCCAAGCAATATCCCGAAAAGACACTGACCGTTTACAGCTTTTCCAAGTGGCTGGGCCTTGCAGGTTTGCGTGTAGGGGCAATTGTCGCGAACGGCGATATCATTGAAAAGCTGGCGAGTTCACCACCGAACAATCTGGGTTCCAGCATTTTCTCGCAGCGGGCAGCCGTCGCGGGCCTGCGCGTCAAGTCTGAATGGTTCCCGGATGTCTTGGCCAATCAACGCGAAAACCAGCGTCTTATCAAGGAAGCAGTGGACCGCATCGAAGGCCTGCACATGCCGGTTTATCCTTCCAACGGTAATTTTGTGGTGATTGAAACCGGCAATGCCGGCGTAACACCCGAAGCTCTGGCGGCTGAATACCAGCAGCACAACATCATGATCCGTCAAGGCTCATATCACACTGCCACTTTTGGCGACCGGTTTATCAAAGTCAGCGTCAGTGTCCCGCGTGAGTGGGTGCAGGAGTTTGTCGATTTGCTGCCAGATCTGATCGAGCGTGCGCGCGGTCGCAATGAAACGATCAAACTGTTCTGAACGGCAACGAAACCGAATTGAAAAGCATCGACCAGCTCAGGAGAAATTGACATGGATCTGGCTCTCAAAGGAAAGAAAGTGCTGATTACTGGCGCTTCCCAGGGTATTGGCGCCGGCTTGAGCACGGCTTTTGCCGAAGAAGGCTGCGACGTCCATCTTGTTGCCCGGTCGAAAGACCGGCTGGAAGAAATTCAGAAGCACATTCACGACAATTACGATGTGAAAGCCACCATTCAGGCGATTGACCTGACCTCTGATGGCGCTGTTGACGCTGTGCTGGATGCCGCAGGTCAGGTGGACATTCTGGTCAACAATGCCGGTGTCATTCCCAGTGGCAATCTCTGGGATATCGATGAAAAGAAGTGGCGTGATGGCTGGGACCTGAAGGTTTATGGCTACATCAACTTTACCCGTGCCATCTATCCGCGCATGAAGGCGCAGGGCGGCGGCGTCATCATCAACAATATCGGCAATGGCGGCGAGGTTTTCGACCCCAATTATGTTGCTGGCACGACCGGCAATGCCAGCCTGATGGCATTCACTCGCGCCATTGGCGGGTGCAGCCTGGACGACAATATCCGCGTTGTGGGTGTCAACCCCGGCCCGGTGGACACAGACCGCATCTACAACATGTTGAAGAAGCGCGCCAAGGAATGGCATGGCGATGAGAGCCGCTATGAGGAACTGCAGGACCGCTATCCGTTGAAGCGCCCTGCTCACGTGCATGAAATCACCGACCTGATCGTGTTTCTTGCATCATACCGCTCGGGCTACACGTCCGGCGCCATCTTCACCGTGGATGGCGGCATCACCTCTCGCCGCTCCGTCATCTAGGCACAACGCCGTTCCCGCTTGTCACAAACCGGGAACGGCTTGAACCACGCAAACCGCAATCAGGGGCAGCAGATGGGTTACATAACGGCAAGCGACGGTGTGAAGCTGTACTATGAAGAGGCTGGCAGCGGCCCCTTGCTGGTTTTTGTGCATGAGTTTGGTGGCAGCCACTGGAGTTGGGAACCGCAGCTCAACTACTTTTCCCGCCGCTATCGCTGCGTTACCTTCGCGGCGCGCGGCTATGCGCCGTCCGACATACCCGATGATGTCGAACTGTATTCGCAGGCGCGTGCTGCCGACGATATTGCCGATGTGATCAAGGGTCTTGGCGAAAGCAAGGCCCACATTGTTGGCCTGTCCATGGGCGGTTTCGCATGTCTGCATGCTGGACTGCGCCACCCGGATGCCATTCTGTCGGTGGTAGCCGCCGGTGCCGGATATGGCGCTGAAAAGCAGCTGGAAAGCTATTTTCAGGGCGTATCAGAACTGGTTGCGAAAAACTTTTCTGAAATGGGTGCTGAAAAATTTGCGCCGACCTATGCCTCTGGCGCGTCCCGTGTGCAATTTCAGAACAAGGACCCACGCGGCTGGCAGTTGTTTGCCGAAAGACTGGCCAAACACTCCTCCGTCGGCGCGGCAAACACCATGCGGGGCGTTCAGGTGCGCCGTCCATCTCTGTATGATCTGGAGGCGCAGCTTGCCGCAATGCAGGCCCCGACACTGGTGATTGTGGGCGACGAAGACGACCATTGCCTGCAGCCCGGCATTTTTCTGAAGCGGACAATACCACGCTGCGGCCTCTCGGTGTTTCCGAAAACCGGCCACACACTGAATCTCGAAGAGCCTGCGCTGTTCAACAGCACGGTGGCCGAGTTTCTGGCACAGGTCGAACTGAACAAATGGGATGCGCGCGATCCACGCGCCAATCCGGCACAGATTATGCGGACCGACTGACACCTCCTGACGTCCGTATTTTGGCCGCTGCGAAAGCAGCGGCCCTTTTTCTTCGACGGTTCCGAAAAGAAATGCCTTACGTCAAACTCTGCTTGGCGAACTTGCCGTCCTTCATGATGATAGCAAGGTTTTCATCGGGTTTTTCCAATAGAGCGATATCTTCCAGCGGATTGCCGTTCACCACCAGTATATCGGCCAGAGCTTCCGGCTCGATCACCCCCAGCTTGCCGATGTAAGGCGAACGGGGCCCGGACAGTGCCAGCAGTTCTGCGTTGGTTGACGTGGCCATGCGCAGCGCCTGCGCATTGGAATACCAGTTTGCAAGATGGGTCAGCATATTGCTTTGCCGCGGCGCCAGTTCCTGAGAAAACAGAATATCTGACCCCCACGCGGTTTTGATGCCGTATTTGCGCACCCATTCATACAGTGTTGGCGTGCGGTCAAAAATCTGCTGGGCGCGCTCCGCTCCCGGCCCGGTTTGCGATGCTGCATCCGCCATGGTCAAAAATGGCTGGGTGCTCAGCCAGACATCCTTTTCCGCCATCATCTGCGCAGTTTCCTCATCCATCAGATGCGCATGCTCAACGCAACTGGCTCCGGCATCAATGGCGCGCTGCACGGTGATTGGAGCATAGGCGTGCACCGTCACATAGGTGTTCCAGTCGCGTGCCACCTGCACCGCAGAGCGGATTTCATCTCTACTGAAGGTTGAGATATCCAGCGGGCTGCGGGGTGATGAAACCCCTCCGCCCCCCACCAGCTTGACCTGCGATGCGCCCTGCAACAATTGTTCGCGCACCCGGCGGTTCAGGTCGCCAACATCATCAACAATCGACGATGCGCCCATCAACTCGCTCAGGCTCAAGGTTTCGCCGTCGCGCGGAATTTCATAGGGCATGCGCAAATCGCCATGCCCGCCCGATGTGGTGATCATCGTTCCGGAAGGAAAAATGCGTGGCCCCGGGATGATGCCGCGGTCAATGGCCTGACCGAAGGAAAACACTGGCCCGCCCATATCGCGAACGGTGGTAAAGCCCCGCATCAGGGTCCGTTGCGCCTCGGCTGTCGAAATGGTGAAAATCATCCCCAGATCGCCCGACATCAGCACCTGCATAGGAACCGCAGCGTAAAGCGTGTGCCAATGGGCATCGATCAGCCCCGGCATGAGCACGCGGTCGGCACAATCGATGATTTCAGCATTTTCCGGCGGTGCGTTGTTGGCAAAATCCACCTCGGCAATGCGATTGCCCGAAACCAGAACCTGTGCGCCCGATTGCAGGGAATCTGACTTGCCATCGAACAAGCGGACATTGCGAAACAGGATCTTTTCGGGCTGCGGCTGCGCCAAGGCCCTGCCCGGCATTGTGCTTGCCACGACCGCCCCTGTCAGTCCTGCCAGAAACTGGCGACGCGACAAACCGGCCAGACGTTGCGACACGCGTTGCAAAATCGGCGCGGAACATGAGCATCCCGCTGCGAAGTGCTGGTATTTGCTGCCTAGTCTAAGCATGCGTGCACCTTTCAAGGAACCTCGGAAACACCCGCTATCCGATTGCAACCAACATCGGGACCAACTTACGCGAATTCTGTTGCAAGTCTGCGCAAAACCGCCCGAATGGTCTAGTCACCCAATAAAAATCGCTGCGGCGTCGTGCCAAAATGTTCGCGAAAGGCGGCGATGAATGCACTGGGGCTGCGGTAGCCCAAAGACCACGCAATTGCCGCGCTGCTCTGGCCGCGGTTCAGGGCATCGACAGAGGCAAGCAGCCGGGCCCGGCTGCGCCACTGGCGAAATGTCAGGCCGGTTTCACTGCGAAAAAGCCGCTCCAGCGTGCGTGGGCTGGCTCCGGCCAGCGCAGCAAATTCTGTCAGCGAGCGATGGCTGTTCGGAAATTCCACCAGAAGCCGGGTTACGCGGATCAGCCGTGCATCCCGCCCACCCGGCAGACTCAGCCGGGCATCTGCCAGATCTTCAATTTCGTCGGCGATCACATCCACCAACCGCATCAGCCGGCCGTCAAATGGCTGCCTCGTATCGCTCTCTGCCAGCCTGCGTATCAGTTCGCGCGCCAGTGGCGTCAGCATGAGAACCGTGCATGCCTCCGCGCTTGACCCCGCACGCAGAGGGCGGGATGGATCGACATAGAGATTGAGAAATTCCACCTCGGTTTCTGTCGCCACCTGATGGGCTAGGCCGCCGGGCACCCATACCGCATGACTGGGGGGCACCACCCAGACGGATGCACCACTGATCAGCCGCAACACGCCGCGCATGGACCAAAGAAGCTGGCTGCGCGCGTGGCTGTGCGGGCGGACCGAACGGCCGGCAGGTAAAATGCGGCGATAGGTCAGGATCGGCCGCAGCGGATCGCGGATGAACGCGGTGCCACTCGGCTCAAAAATTGTCGTGTCAGCGACATCTGTTGGCATGAAGTCGGTCTAACACAATGTGCGCACTTCGGCTAGCTTGCCACCCGACGTGTTGTTGCCTGATTGCGTGTTCTTGAGGGTTCGCCAATGACAATGATTTCCCGACTGCCTGCAAAGCAGCTCATTGTCGCGATGGTCATGTGCCTTGCGCTGTTGCTGATTGCCACTCAGCCGGCATCCATGACACCCAACCAGACCCATGTTCTGGGCATCATTCTGGTAACTCTGGCACTGTGGGCCACCAGCGTCGTGCCAAGCTATCTGGCCAGCCTCATCTTCTTCACCATCACCCTGATTTTTGGTCTGGCCGCGCCGGATCTGGTGTTCTCCGGCTTCACCTCTGCCGCCATCTGGTTGATTGTTTCCGGCTTTGTTATCGGCTCGGCCATTGGCAATTCGGGCCTGGGCAACCGGCTGGCCGCTGTTCTGGACCCTATGCTGACCAGCAGCTACACGCGGCTGATTGGCGGACTGATGCTGGCTGCCATGTTGCTTGGCTTTCTCATGCCATCTTCCATCGGGCGGGCCGTGGTGCTCGTGCCCATCGGCATGGCGCTGGCCGACCGCATCGGCTTTGCCCTAGGGTCGAACGGGCGTGCGGGCATAGCGGTTGTTCTGACGATTGCCTGCAACATGCCAAGCTTTGCAATTCTGCCCTCCAACATTCCCAACATGGTGCTTGTCGGCGCGTCAGAAACCATACACGGCGTGCATTTCGGCTATATGGACTATCTCGCGCTGCATTATCCGGTTCTGGGCATTCTCAAGGCCATCATCACCGTCATGCTGGTGGTGCGGCTATTTCCTGCAACCATTGACCCGGTGGCCAAAACCGCTGCATCCGGCGCAGACACGGGCACAACCAGCGCTGCGCAGTTTCGCGTGGCCATCATTTTGCTGATCACGTTGGCATTCTGGATGACAGACAGCGTGCATGGCATCAATGCGGCGTGGATAGGGCTGGCCACAGCCTGCATTTTGCTGCTGCCGGGAATTGGCATTGTCTCGCCGGCCAACTTCAAAACCTCGGTTGATTTTGGCATGCTGCTGTTTGTGGTTGGCGCACTGGCCGTTGGCACATTGGTCAACGCAACCGGCCTTGGCAGTCTGCTTGGCTCTGCCATGACGCGCATTCTGCAATTGAGCCACGGCGCAGACATGCTGAATTTCCTGTCGCTGTCACTGATGACCACGATTATCGGGGTGTTTGCCACAATGCCGGGCGTGCCGGCGGTGCTGACGCCGATGGCGCCCGATCTTGCAGCCCAGACCGGCTTCGATCTGCAAGCGGTGCTGATGACTCAGGTTGTCGGCTTTTCGACCATCATTTTTCCGTATCAAGTCGCACCGCTGATTGTGGCCATGCAACTGGCCGGAGAGCGGCTGGGCAACCTTGTGCGTGTGATTATGCCTCTGGCCGCTGTCACCATACTGGTGCTGCTGCCACTGGATTACTTCTGGTGGAAGTTCCTCGGCTGGATTTAGCCTTCTGACCCCGGAACCTAAGGTCCGGCGCTGCCGTTTTGTGCAAAAAGGGGAGCGCTCGCATGCTGGAAACCGATGTCATTATGCGCTTGTCACTGGCCGTCGCAGGCGGGCTGTTGCTGGGTCTGGACCGTGAATTACGCGGCATTTCCGCGGGCATTCGAACCCATGGTATAGTAGCGCTCAGTTCCGCCGCCATCACGGTTTCCGCTTTGATGCTGTATGAAACACTTTCGGCGCAAAACCCCAATAACAGTATAGACCCATTGCGGGTCGTGCAGGGTCTGGCACAGGCCATCGGCTTTATTGCCGCGGGTGCGATATTTTTCGCGCGGGGCGATGTGCACAACCTGACCTCGGCCGCCAATCTCTGGCTGGCCGCAGCGCTTGGCATTACCTCCGGTGCAGGCCAGTTCGTTCTGTTTTTCACGGCATTGGCTCTGGGCCTTGTGCTGATAACCGGCATTCGGGTGCTGGAAAAATATCTGCCCGATTTCAAGCGCGGAGATGACAGCGCTGATGTCCCGGAGGTCGAGGGTCGATCAAATGCGCCCAATCGGGCGGTGACCGACAAGGATGGATATCGCAAGAAAGGCCAGACACCAGACCGCTCGGAACAAAATTCAACAACCGGGATTTGACAAGCTAAACGAGCGTTACAGGAGAAAATCCATGGCCCGCTGCGACCAGTGTGGAAATATTTACGACAAATCCTTTGAAGTCAAAATGGCGGAAAAAACTTATACTTTCGACAGCTTCGAATGCGCCATACAAAAACTTGCACCGACCTGCCCTTGCTGCAACTGCCGCATCATCGGCCACGGCGTTGAACAGGACGAGGTGATTTACTGCTGCGCCCACTGCGCGGAAGAGGAAGGCGCAACGAAGCTGGTAGACCGCGCCTGACCAATCGCCACATCACCTTGCAATGCGGGTGGAAAGGATGATTGAGGACAAGGTTCGCTCAACGCCTTCGATCATCCCGATTTCGTCGATCAACTGATCCAGTTGCGCAATCGACGGCGCAACTATGATTGCAATCAGATCAAAGTTGCCGCTGACAGAATGCAGTTCAACAACAGCCTTGATCTTGTCCAGGGAGGCTGTCACCTGCGCCAGAGCTTTAGGGGCGATGGTGATCAGAATATGGGCGCGGACGAGGCTCGACACATATTCAGCCGACAGCCGCACCGTGTAGCCGGCAATAATTTTTTCACGCTCCAGCCGCTCCAGCCGCGCCTGAACGGTGGTTCGCGAAAGACCGAGCTTTTTGGCCAGAACCGCCACCGGTATTCGCGCATTTTCGGAAAGCAGCGCCAGGAGTTCGCGGTCTTTTTCGGAAAGTGCCATGCTTTGCGAGTTGCCCAATTATCTTGTCCTTTCGTACAAACAAATTCATCATAATGTTAATTATGCCGCTACAATCTGACCAGCACGAACGTAGAATTGTCTGCCTACGACCCCTTATGGCAGGAAATCAAGATGAAAGACATTGTTGTAATCGGCGCCGGTAAAATCGGTGGCGCAATTGCCCTTATGCTGGCCGACACGGGCGACTATAAGGTTGTGGTTACCGATCGTGATCCGGCCCAGTTGGCAAAAGTCGATCAGCATCCGGCGATTTCCGTTGCAACTGTGGACATCGCGGACCACGCAGCCTTGGTTGCCACCCTGCGCGGAAAGTTTGCGGTTCTTTCGGCCGCACCATTTCATCTGACAGGCAATGTGGCCAAAGCCGCACTCGAGTCCGGTGTGCACTATCTCGACCTGACAGAAGATGTCGCAACCACCAAAATGGTCGAGCAACTGGCAGAAGGTGCGCAAACGGCGTTCATTCCTCAGTGCGGTCTTGCGCCGGGCTTCATTTCCATTGTGGCCAATGATCTTGCCAAGCGGTTCGACACGCTGGACAGCGTCAGAATGCGGGTTGGCGCACTGCCGCAATATCCATCCAATGCGTTGAACTACAATTTGACCTGGAGCACGGATGGCCTGATCAACGAGTATATTGAGCCATGTGAGGCCGTGGTTGAGGGCAAGCTGGTCACGGTGCCGGCGATGGAGGAGCGTGAGGAGTTTTCGCTGGATGGCGTGACTTACGAAGCGTTCAACACATCGGGTGGTCTGGGCACTCTGGCCAAGTCGCTTGAGGGCCGGGTTCGCACCATGAACTACCGGACAATTCGCTATCCGGGCCATCAGGCTATTATCAAGGCGCTGTTGAACGATCTGAACCTGAAAAACCGCCGAGATGTGCTGAAAGACCTGTTCGAGAACGCTTTGCCTGCAACCATGCAGGATGTGGTTGTCGTATTCGTAACTGTGTGCGGCTGGAAAGATGGCCGTTACATGCAGGAAACCTATGCGAACAAAGTCTATGCAGGCGTTGTTGCGGGCAAGCGCATGAGCGCAATCCAGATCACCACGGCGGCAGGCATTACCACGGTGCTGGATATGCTGGCGGAAGGCAAATTGCCGCAAAAGGGCTTTGTGCGTCAGGAAGAAGTGGCATTGACGGACTTCCTGAACAATCGCTTCGGCTACGCCTACAACCCGGATGCCGTGCGCCTGAAGCAAGCCGGCTGACAGCGGCGTATGCGCCAGTGCCCAGCTATCAGCCCCCGGTTGCAGTCGAACCGGGGGCTTTTCTGTGCGAGGCTTTGTTGATGTATATGTGGTACTGATGCATGGCAGAGCGCCGCGTTTTTGCAGATTTGCATCCGGCCGATTGATGGGACAAACAACTGCAAGACCGCGCAGGGAGGTCATGACCATGCATGAGACTGATGGGATATTTCCGCGTCCGGACCTTTTTACCAATGGCGATTTTGACGCCTGGGCCGAGCAGTTCCGCTTTCTCTACTACGTTCTGAACATGACCCCGAAGCAGATCGCCCAAATCGACTACGGAATCGATCCCGAACATCAAGCCGCAAATCTCGTATTCTCATGGGCACATGAAATTCAAAAAACATATCCCAGGATGAATGTTGCGGAAGAGATGGCTCGTATTTCAAAGTCTGGCCCAAAACGGACTTAACGCATGGTCATTTTCCTGATGCCAATCAGCGAAGCCTGGGACATCCAGATGCTTGCTCGCTAGTGCTGGACTTGCGAGACTGGTAATCTCCAAGGGTCTGTTTCATTGCGAAACACCTCAATACGGCGCACCAGCTCTTCACTCTCAAAGCGCAGCGACTGCGCGGCGTTGGCGGCTTCCATCAGTGCACAGGCCCGGATTGGCACGCTTTCCGTGCATGCCGCACCCAACCATTTTTCAATAGCCTCAATCTGCTGGCGCAGCGTTTTCAGAACAGCAATACTGTTCTGGTCTGGCAAAATGGCGTCCTTGCCCTCGCGAACCCGGCGCGGTCTCTCCTCTTCCGCCAGCTTGCGCGCAGTTTCCAACTGTGATGGCGCCATTGCTCATTGTCCTCTTTGAAATGGATAGTGGGCTGCCGAATTACACTTCCGAGCGGGAAGATGTGTCCCGGTCGCGTTCATATTGCTTCATGCCAGCAAATGGCTTCAGCCAGCTCTCACGGCGCACTGTCCATAATTCATAGGTTGGCACAAACTGGTCTGGCGCATCCAGCGAACCAAGGCTGATTTCCACCTCATCACCCGTGACACCAAACAAGGAAGAGCCGCATTGCGGGCAAAAATGCCGCCCTGCAACGTTTCGCGTTTCACCCTCTACCGACACTGCCTCAATGGGAAAAATTGCCGCAGCCGCGAAAGGTGCGCCATGATGCTTTCGGCAATCCATGCAATGGCAAATGCCGACGCGATAAGGCTTTCCCTCAAGTTTGAACCTGATGTCACCACACAGGCAGCCGCCAATTACCATGTCCATATCATACCCTCTGATTGCGTGCGAATTGACGAACATTTCGTGAACACTTATAGTTTCTGTCATGACAAAGATGACCCTCCAAGACAAGCTCGCCATTCTTTCGGATGCTGCGAAATATGATGCTTCGTGTGCATCATCCGGCGGCGAAAAGCGGGATTCGACAAAGGGTGGTATAGGGTCATCAGGTGGAAGCGGCATTTGTCATGCCTATACTCCTGATGGGCGCTGTATCAGCCTCCTGAAGATTCTGATGACAAATTTCTGCATCTTTGACTGCGCATATTGCATCAACCGCGTGTCTTCCAATGTGGAGCGCGCACGCTTTTCTGTCGAGGAAGTGGTTACTCTGACGCTGGAATTTTACCGGCGCAACTACATTGAAGGCTTGTTTCTGTCGTCCGGCATTATCCGCTCTCCCGACCAGACCATGGCGGATATGGTGCGCATTGCCCGCACCCTGCGTGAAGAACACGGCTTCAAGGGCTATATTCACCTCAAGACCATTCCCGATGCCAGCCCGGACCTGATCCGCGAAGCGGGACTCTATGCCGACCGCCTGTCCATCAACGTGGAATTGCCGCAGGATGAAAGCGTGCGCAAATTTGCGCCGGAGAAACGGCCGGAAACCATTCGCACTGCCATGGCGCAAGTGCGACTGGAGGGCGAGGCAGCCAAGGAAAAGACGCACACGGGACGCGCTGCCCGCCGTTTTGCCCCCGCCGGCCAAAGCACCCAGATGATCATCGGTGCCGATGGCACCGATGATCTGACGATCCTGAAAAGCTCTGTCCGATTGTACAATGGCTACAAGCTGCGGCGGGTATACTATTCCGCCTTTTCGCCCATTCCCGATGCTTCCAGTGCGCTGCCGCTGATACAACCCCCGCTTGTGCGTGAACACCGCCTCTATCAGGCGGACTGGCTTTTGCGGTTTTACGGTTTCAGTACTGACGAGATTGCAACTGGCACCAATGCCGGACATCTCGATCTGGACCTTGACCCTAAACTGGCTTGGGCTTTGCAAAATCGCGGCCTGTTTCCGTTGGACGTCAACCGCGCCAGCCGCGATATGCTGCTGCGCGTTCCCGGCTTTGGCACTCGCACTGTCGACCGTATTCTGGCGGCACGTCGCAACCGATCCCTGCGATATGAAGATCTGGCACGGCTGGGTGTTTCGATGAAGAAAACGCGCAGCTTCATTTCGTTGCCCGGTTGGTCGCCACGGGGGCTGACCGACAGTCTCAAACTGCGAGCGCGCTTTGCGCCCCAGCCTCAACAATTGTCCTTGTTGTGACTTACTCCGTAACATTGCCCGATATTGGCATGTTTGAAGCTTGGCGCGCTGCGGCAAGAACCGCCATCGGCCACCGCATCGCGCCGGTTGACATTGACTGGACTGGAAACAGCGCCAGCCTGTTTGAAGCACAATCCTTGCCGGATGAACCCGGTCTGCATCAGGCCCACGTGCCGCCAGCTTTCATTAAACTTGCCGGTTCAGTGATCTGGCATTCAGCGCCAGAGCGGCTGAGCCTTCTGTATCAGGCACTCTGGCAACTTGACCGGCGTCAGGGCGATCCGCTTTCACATGCTGACCCGCTCGGCCACAGGCTGAACCTGATGGCGAAATCGGTTCGCCGCGACATTCACAAAATGCACGCCTTCGTGCGTTTTCGCGAATTGCCCGCGGAAGGCCGCCGCCGTTTTGCTGCGTGGTTTGAGCCTGAACATGCCACGCTGATCCCGGGCAGTTCCTTCTTTGTGAAACGCTTTGCAGACATGGACTGGATGATCGCCACGCCGCGCCTGACCGCGCGGTTTGATAATGGGCGGCTAAGCTTTTGCCCTGGCGGGGTGCGGCCGGATCTTCCCGAGGATGCATCGGAAACACTTTGGGCAACCTATTTCGCCAATATCTTCAATCCGGCCCGCATCAAGCTGGATGCCATGCGCTCTGAAATGCCGAAAAAATATTGGAAAAACCTTCCGGAAACCCAATTGATCCCGGATATGTTGCGCGATGCGCAAGCCCGAGTGGAGCGGATGCAGGAAGCCGCAGCAACAGCGCCGCGCCCCGGTGCTGCGGCCGTTTCCACCCGCTACCGCGCAACCATGCCACAATCGCCTGAACTGCCCGCGACTTTGGAAGAGGCATGTGAGGGCGCATTGCAATGCCGCCGTTGCGGGCTGTGCGAGCCAGCCACGCAAACAGTTTGGGGTGAAGGGCCGCCAACAGCCAGCCTGATGATGGTGGGTGAACAACCGGGTGACCGGGAAGATCTGGAAGGTCGCCCGTTTGTCGGTCCTGCCGGTCAAATTCTGCGCGCTGCGGCGCGAGAAGCAGGCGTGGACCCGGAGCAGACCTGGCTGACAAATGCGGTGAAACATTTCAAATTCACCCCACGCGGCAAATTGCGGCTGCATCAAAGCCCCAACCGGCAGGAAATTCAGCATTGCCGCTGGTGGCTGGGTTTGGAACTGGCCTTCATTCAACCACGCATGGTGCTGGCACTCGGCGCCTCAGCCGCTTATGCCCTCACCGGCAATTCCGCACCGATGGCCGGCCGCCGCGGGCAGGTTGAATCCACCATGCATGGCGGTTCGGTGCTGATTTCGTGGCACCCATCCTACATATTGCGTGTGAAAGATCCTGCCGAGCGCGCCAAAGCGCTGGCAGAACTGACTGAAGACATTGGAACGGCTTGGAAGGCAAGCAGAATTTCCTCGGCTTAGCCATGCCGGGGAACCGGTTCACCGCTGCGGTGGTTTATGGAAACGGAGCATTGGAGTTTGGCGCGCTTGCAGGCACAGGACATCATCTACCCGACAGATGCCGGCCTTTATTGCGCGCCGGGGGATTTTTTCATCGACCCTTTGGTGCCAGTTGCGCGGGCATTGATCACCCACGGTCATGCCGATCATGCGCGGGCTGGCCATGGAGCTGTGCTTGCGACCCGGCAAACGCTCGAAATCATGGCAATTCGCTATGGCGAGGATTTTACAGCAGCCAGGCAGGTTGCCGAAGGTAAAGTTCGGATTGGCGGCGTCACGGTCGAGTTTTACCCAGCGGGACACGTGCTCGGCTCCGCGCAGATTCTTGTAACTCCCGACAACGGCCCCCGTATTCTGGTTTCAGGTGATTATTGCCGCACGCCAAACCCGGTTTGCGCACCTTGGGAACCGGTTCCGTGTGATGTGTTCATCACTGAGGCAACCTTTGGCTTGCCGGTTTTCCGCCACCCGGACCCGATGGGAGAGGCCTCGCGTCTGCTGGCCAGCATGGCGGAATTTCCTGATCGCCCTCATCTTGTCGGTGCCTATGCGCTGGGCAAAGCACAAAGGGTCATAGCCTTGGCCCGTGCTGCCGGACATACCGGGCCCATTGCCATACACGGTGCCCTGAAGCGCTTGTGTGATTACCACATTGAGCAGGGCATCGATTTGGGCGAGCTGGTCAGTGCAAGCGATCCGGGAGACGCCAGGCTCATTCTTGCGCCCCCCTCTGCCTTTGCCTCACCATGGGTGCAGCGATTCCGCGACCCGGTTCTTTCCTATGCCTCCAGCTGGATGACCGTGCGGGCACGTGCGCGGCAACGCGGGGTGGAACTGCCGCTGGTTATCAGCGACCATGTGGACTGGCCGCAATTGACTTCGACAATCACCGAACTTGCCCCGCAGGAAGTGTGGATCACCCATGGCGCTGAAGATGGCCTGCTGCGATGGTGCGAACTGGCAGGCATAGCTGCTCGCCCATTGCGTCTGGTTGGTTATGAGGACGAGCCGGAATGAAAGCCTTTGCGCGACTTCTGGAGCGGCTGGCTTTTACAGCCGGGCGAAATGCCAAGCTGACAATCCTTTCGCACTATCTGCGCGATACCCCCGATCCGGATCGCGGCTGGGCTTTGGCCGCGCTGACCGGCACTTTGAATTTGCGGCAGGTTTCGCCATCCTTGTTGAAACGCCTGGCAGCCGAGCGGGTTGATGAGCGGCTGTTTGCCTTGTCCTACGATTACGTGGGAGATCTGGCAGAAACAATTTCGCTGATCTGGCCAACAGAACCTGCCCAACGCACAGACGTCAGCGTGGCGCAGGCCGTAACTCTCCTGCGTGAGACGGGCAAAATGGCGCTTCCCGCTTTGGTAGCCGACCTTTTGGACAGCCTGACACCGCCTGAGCGACTGGCTTTTCTAAAGCTCGCCACCGGCAATTTGCGCATCGGCGTTTCTGCCAGGCTGGCGCGGGTTGCGCTGGCGCAGACAGGCTGCCGCAGCGTGGAAGAGATTGAGGAAATCTGGCATGGGTTGGAACCGCCTTTTCTGCCAATGTTCGAGTGGCTGGCCGGTGGGGAACCGCCCGCCCCTGCGCAGGCGCCTTTCCGCCCGGTCATGCTTTCCACCCCCATCACACCGGAAGAACTGGCGGGTTTGGACCCTGAGGAACATTTTGCCGAATGGAAGTGGGATGGCATCCGCGTTCAGGCGGTTTCCGAAGGCGGTCTCCGGCGGTTGTATTCGCGCACCGGCGAAGAGATTGGTGCGGCCTTTCCCGACATTATCGACGCCATGAACTTTGACGGCGCAGTGGATGGCGAATTGCTGATCCGCCGAATGGAAGATGTCGCACCCTTTGCCGACTTACAAAAACGGCTTGGCCGCAAAGCGGTCAGCCGTGCAATGCTGCAAAGCCACCCTGCCGGGCTGCGGCTTTACGACGTTTTGCTCTGGCAGGGAGAGGACCTGCGGCCGTTGCCACTGGCCAAAAGGCGCGAAATACTGGGAGAACTGAACTTCGACAGCCCGCAGATCGACCTTTCACCGCTTTTGCCATTCACCACCTGGGATGATCTGGCACGGCTGCGCGCCGCACCCCATGCGCCGGTCATCGAGGGCGTGATGATCAAACGGCGGGACTCGCCCTATCTGGCCGGGCGTCCGCGTGGCCCGTGGTTCAAGTGGAAGCGAGACCCTAAAATCATTGATGCCGTGTTGCTTTATGCCCAAAGCGGCCACGGCAAGCGCTCCGGCTTTTACAGCGACTTCACCTTTGGTCTCTGGGAGGGTGAAGACCTTGTACCAGTGGGCAAAGCCTATTTCGGTTTCACCGATGAAGAGCTGCGCGAACTGGACCGCTTTGTGCGCAAGAACACAACCCAGCGCTTTGGACCTGTGCGTCAACTGGCGCCCAAACTTGTCATCGAGGTGGCATTTGAAGGGTTGAACGCTTCGCTCCGCCATCGCTCCGGCCTGGCCATGCGGTTTCCGCGCATATCACGCATACGCTGGGACAAACCGGCCAGTGAGGCAGACAAGTTGGAAACGCTGCGGGCAATGCTCTGAACCCTGGCTCACCCGGGTAAAAGTTTAGAACAGCTAATCATTAATCCGAAATTTCTAAATTGAGCTAATTTCACGACCGTCCTAACCTTTGATCAAGGTTGCTCGGGAGGCAGCTGGGAGTGACGGTTGATATCGCACTTTCCCCGTTGGAATTTTACGCATATCGCGCCCATCAAGAGGCGGAAATGCGCTTGGCAGCCATCGGGAGAGTTCAAGCGGACATCATTAGGGACACTCCTCACTCATTCCCTATTTGAGGACGTTGTTTAATGAATCTCTCATCTCTTCTTTCGTTGCGAGCGGCTGACGGCAAGCCCGTTCGGGTTGCGCTGATTGGTGCAGGCAAGTTCGGCTCCATGGTGCTGGCTCAGGCACAGCGAATTGATGGTCTTCATGTGGTTGCCATTGCTGATCTGGACGTCGGCAAGGCGCGGGAATCCCTGCAGCGTGTCGGCTGGCCGGAAGAGCGTTACGAGGCCAGCAGCTGCGGCGATGCTCTCAAAACCGGCAAAACTTACATAACCAGCGATGCCGGCGACATCTTTGATTGCGATGAAATAGAATGCGTTATTGAAGCAACGGGCCATCCTATAGCCGGAACACGCCATGCGCTGGGGGCGATTGACAGCAAAAAGCATGTCATCATGGTCAATGTTGAGGCCGACGTGATGGTCGGGCCAATTCTGGCGGAAAAAGCCCGCGCAGCCGGTGTTATCTATTCCATGGCCTATGGCGACCAGCCGGCGCTGATCTGCGAACTGGTGGACTGGGCGCGCGCCACGGGCTTTGAAGTAACTTCCGCCGGCAAAGGCATGAATTTCGAGCCACGGTACCGCTACTCGACACCGGATACGGTCTGGAGCTTTTTCGGCTGGACCGAGGAAGAGGTAAGGCAGGGCGACTTCAACCCTAAAATGTACAATTCCTTCACTGATGGCACAAAGGCCGCCATTGAAATGGCAGCCGTGGCCAATGGTACCGGGCTGGATTGTCCGGATGACGGTCTGGCTTTTCCGCCGGCAGGCTTGCAGGATCTGGCACGCGTGTTTCGCCCGGCGGCCGATGGCGGCCGCATGGCTCGTTCCGGCCTGGTGGACATTGCCGCCAGTCAGGAGCCGGATGGCCGCGAAGTGTTCAACAATATTCGTTACGGTGTCTTCATCACGTTCAAGGCACATAATGAATATGCACGTGCCTGCTTCAAACAATATGGCCTGCTGACGGACCCGTCAGGCTGGTATGCCTCCATGTGGCGGCCATTCCACATCATTGGCCTTGAAACATCCGTCAGCGTTCTGTCGGCAGTCCTGCGCAACGAGCCGACCGGCTGCTCGAAGGAGTTTCGCGGAGATGCGGTTGCAACCGCGAAAAAAGACATGCAGCCCGGCGAGATGCTGGATGGCGAAGGCGGCTATGCAGTCTGGGCCAACGCCATTCCGGCCAGCCGCAGCCTTGATCTGAAGGCGCTGCCGATTGGACTTGCGCACAATGTCAAACTCAAGCGCCCTATCCGGAAAGACCAGATTGTGTCTTTTGATGATGTTGAAATCGTCAAGGATCTGGACGTGGTCAACCTGCGGCGGGAGATGGAAAATCGCTTTCGGCCCGCCACGCTTGCAGCAGAGTGAGTGAGATGAAAGCTTCGGCATTTGTGGTTATTGCCGAATTTCAGGTCAAGCCGGGCCAACGTTCGGCTTTTCTGGAAATTGCGCAGGATGACGCCCGCCATTCGCTTGCCGATGAACCTGCGTGCCGGCAGTTTGATGTGATCTGCCCGGACGGACTGGGCGATACCGTCATTTTTTACGAGGTCTATGACAGCCGCGCCGCCTTCAATGCCCATCTGGAAACGCCGCACCTCAAGCGTTTCCAGAGTGCCTTTCCGCCGCTGATTGTGGAGGAGCGGCCCGTTCGCTTCGCCACGCGGCACTATCCGTGAAGACTGAGCGGAGTGACTGCCGGCGCGTTTTGAGAATTTCTCGTTGAACGAACGCAGCTCAATGGGAGTAAAATGATAAGAAACAAAGAGTTAGGGCGTTTCTGGTGGTTGTGAAATTGCCTGCAACGGTCCAGCGTGCCGGAAAATGCCAGGTGAATAAAACCGAACGAGCATGCCAACACCATGCCAGCCTGACGACCCAATGGGAGGAATACCATGAAAAAACTGACCATCCGCAGCCTGTTTGCCGCAGCCGCAATGTTGTCCGCTACATTTGCACATGCGGAAACCTTGACCTTGTCCACGCCCGATCCCGATACGTCCGAGATCACGCTGGCTGCGAACAAGTTTGCAGAACTCGTGTCTGCCAAGACCAACGGCGAACTGACCATCAAAGTTTTCCCGAACGGCACATTGTATGGCGGCGATCCGTCGGCCGCGGTCAAGCAGTTGGCTGGCGGTTCGCTGGACATGCTGCTCAATTCGACATCGCTTTACGCTACCTTCAACCCTAAATTCACAGCGATCGCCATTCCTTACCAGTTCCGCGATATTGATCAGTTGCGTGCCTATCTGGATGGCGAACCGGGCCAGGAGCTTCAGTCGGATCTCAGCAAAATCGGCATTCAGGGCATTGACCTTTGGTCCCGCCCGCTGCGCCAGATTACCAATTCCAAACTGCCCATCACTTCGCCTGCCGACCTCAAAGGCATGAAGCTGCGCGTACCGAACAACCCGCTCTGGGTCGAGTTTTTCGGGGCAATGGGCGCCGCGCCAACGCCAATGGCGTTTGCCGAGGTTTACAACGCTTTGCAGTTGAAAGTCGTGGATGGGCAGGAAAATCCGATCAACGTGCCTGTGAGCGCAAAACTGTATGAAGTGCAGAAATACGCGACAATCAGCAACCACATTGCGGATGCATGGGTGCTGGGCATGAATCCCGCGCGCTATGAAAGCCTGAGCGACGAGTTCAAGACTGCGCTGAATGAGGCCGCCGTGGAAACGGAAGCCTGGAAGGCCGAAAATGACGCGGCTGATATTGAGAAATCAATTGAAACGCTGAAAGCCAATGGCATGGAGGTCAACGAATTGACTGATGAGCAACGCAAGGCGTTCATCGACGTGGCCACAAGTCTGGATGCAGAATTCTCTGCACTGGTCAAAGATCAGGCTTTCTTCGATCGCACACGCGCTTTCGTCACCGCGAACTGATGCCTCGCCGGTACTTTGCCCTTTGGCACAGTACCGGCCTTCCATCTGTCCCCGCAGCTTTGCGAAAAAGGGCAATCAAATGCGTCGTTCAATCAGTTCAATGCTGGACAAGGTTATTCGGATTGTGGCGGATGTGGCCGCCGGGATCGCGTGCGCCGGGGTTCTGATCGTCGTTCTGTTACAGGTGATTGGTCGGCTGAGTGGCCATCCATTGCCCTGGACAGAAGAGGCCACACGCTTCCTGTTCATCTGGATGGTTTTTCTGGGTCTGGCCGCAGGTTTCAGAACTGTGGAAAGCGCCCGGGTGGTGATTTTTCTGGTTATGGGGCGACGGCTGTTCCAGCATCTCGCAGTGCCGATCTATGTCGGCTCATCTGTCTTCTTCTTCGGCTTGATGGGCTGGACCGGGTTCACCCTGATGCGCCAGCAGATGATGATGAACGAAACCGCCGCCACGCTGCCCATACCCATGTGGGTGATTGGCATGGTGATGCCGGTTTCCGCCGTGATTGCAATATTGGCAATTCTGGATTCGCTGCAAACCCGCCGTGATTTGATTGCTCTTCCCGAACTTGGAATTCCGGCGGGTGAAATTGCCCATGCCGATGTTTCCATCAGCTCAGGACATTGAACAATGTCGGTCTTTCTCCTCGTCACCTTTTTCGGACTGAGCATGCTGGGCATTCCACTGGCCGTTGCGCTGGCGCTGGCCAGCGTTGCTTCCCTGTGGCTTTTCACCTCAATGCCGCTCGACCTTTTGTCGCAGACCATGTTTTCCTCCATGAATTCATTTCTGCTGGTTGCCGTGCCCTTGTTCATCCTGGTCGGCACCGTTATGGAACGCGGCCGAGTGGCCGAGCGCATATTCGATTTTGCCGAGGCTCTGGTCGGCTGGCTGCCCGGCGGCCTTGGCCATGTGAACGTCATCTCGTCGGTTATTTTCTCCGGTGTGTCCGGCTCTTCCGTGGCGGACATTGCCTCTGTCGGCGCAATTGAAATCAAGGCAATGGAGCGGCATGGCTTTCCCAAGGGCTATGCGGTTGGAATGACGCTGTGCACGTCCACCCTGTCATCCATCATCCCGCCATCCATTCTGGTGGTGATCGCCGGCTCCATCGCCAATGTTTCCATCGGCACGCTTCTGGTGGCCGGTCTGGTGCCGGGCCTGTTCATCGCCTTTGCCTTCATGGTGTTCAACCATTTCTACTCTGTTTATTACGGATACAACCCGCCTTCCCCCTTCAACCTGCGCATGGTTCTCATTACCGGCATTGGCGCCATTCTGCCGATGCTGACACCGCTGATCCTGATCATTGGCATTGCCAGCGGCCTGTTCACGCCAACCGAGGCAGCGGCGGTGGCCGTGGTCTACGTTGCCATTCTGGGAGTGCTTGTCTATCGCACTCTGCCTGTCAGGGAATTGCCTGAAATCCTGATCTCCACCGCGCGTATCTCAGGAACAATCCTGTTCATTGCCGCCACGTCACAAATCGCGGCCTGGGTGTTTACCTATGACGGCCTGCCGGAAAAAGTTGCCGATCTGCTCCAGGCCATGAACCTTGGCCCGCTGAGCGGCATGCTGGTCATCTTCGTGTTCCTGCTGATCATCGGCATTTTCATGGAAGCCATTCCGGCAATGTTCATTCTGATACCGGTGCTGATGCCACCCGCCATGGCAATTGGAATTGACCCGATGCATTTTCTCATTGTCACCGTCATGACGTTGACGCTGGGTCTGGTGACGCCGCCAGTCGGGGTGTGTCTGTTTGCAGCGGCGCAAGTGGCCAATATGAATATTGAGGATGTGATCCGCGGGTCACTGGCTCCCATGGCAGTTCTGACACTGGCAATCTTTGCACTGGTCATCTTCCCGGTGCTGACACTTGGGCCTATCCGCATGCTGGGAATGTATTAAGGCTGGTTCAAGCGAAGCGCTCTAGCCAGACTTGGGCCTGCTCGGGAAAGCTTGTTGCCAGCTTTCCCGTTCCTGCCTCAACCAGTCCAGAAACAGCCGCACTTTCTTCTGGCGCAGGTGGTCGCGCGGGCACACAATCCACTGGGTTACAATTCTGACCTCCGGCGGTTCTGCAACAGGGCAGATAAGGCGTCCTTCTGCCAGTTCGTCGCCCATCATCAGTGTGCTTTCCAGCGCAATTCCCATGCCGCGCACGGCTGCATCAATTGCCATATGGCTGCGGTCAAACAACACACGCCGCCAGCGGTTCTGCGGGGTTACTCCTGCCAGCGGAAACCAGCTGTTCCACTGGGCCTGTGATTTGACCGAATGGATAAGGCGATGCTCCAGCAGCTCCTGCGATGACAAGCTGCCCGCCTGCGCATAGTCGGGGGAGCAAACCGGGTAAAACTGCTCCTCCGCCATCTCTTCCACAAACAATCCCGGCCAACGCCCATCCCCGTGTCGGATTTCAACGTCGACAGATTCCTGATTGAAGTCGGTGGGCTCATTGGTGCCATCCAGTCGAACCTCCAGATCGGCATGCTGGTCCAGAAGATTTCCCAGGCGTGGCAGAAGCCACTTGTTGGACAGGGTCGGCGTTGCGCGCACGGTCAGTGTTGTTACCGATCGAAAGCCGCGAATTGTACCCGTGGCTTCCTCAATTCGCTCTATCTGGTCGGCAATCATCGAAAAATAGCGTTCACCCGCTTCCGTCAGCGCAATGCCACGACCGGCTTTTGCCAGCAGGGTCACACCCAGCTGCCCTTCCAGCAATTGAATCTGCTGGCTAACGGCCGACGGCGTCACACTCAGTTCCTCGGCAGCGCGCGAAATACTGCCCGCCCGAGCCGCCGCATGAAAAACCAGAATTGCCTTGATTGGAAGTTGCATCCTGCACCTTGATGTAGAGCGACGGAACAACTTTATTGCAACTTGCAGCATTCCGGAACACAGCAGAAAGCCTGAAACCCAGCCGTTTCGAAAATGCATTGCTGCGATGCAAAATACTCCACTGCAACAGCGCGCGCTCATGTCTTAGGTTACTGACAGCAGGCAAAAAATGGAGCTAGCTGATGAACACGACCTCAAGCAACCCACGCAGGAAATTCGGCCAGAAAATCTGGGACGCTGTCGTGCGGGCTCGCACACGCGAGGCAAAGCGCATGCTGGACCAGCTTGGCATGCCGCGCGACGGGCAATAAGCCGGCATCGAATTACCGAACTTTCAAGCGATCTCGGGACCGCCAAAACGGGCCGACCCATTGGTATGCGGCTGAAACCATGCCGTTTCAGCCGGACAGGCTCTAGTGCTTGCGCTTCAAGCGCTCTTTCAAGCGGCCCCACCCCTTGAAAAGCCCGCGATTTGCGGTGGATTCAAAAATTTCGTCCGGTCCATTGGGGTCCAGTATCTCGTTTTCGGCCAGCCATTCCTCAAAATCGGTCAATTCGGGCTTTTTATAGGGCACAAGGCTGCGCCCCTCACTGCGCAATGTCTCTATCGTTGCAATCAATGACCCGGTTCGGGCCAGAGTCGCGGTGATTGTATCTGGCGATACACCCAGATGTTCAGCCAGAAGGTCGTCACGCAGATGAGCGATCTCATTCACCAGATTCTCGTTGCCCGGTTCGTCAGCCGAGAGAATGATGTCACACTCGGTATCAAGTCGCATTGAGCGATTGTTGAAATTGGACGAACCCACGCGCAGCACCCGGTCATCCACCACCATAACCTTGGCATGAACATAGATCGGGTTTCCTCCCACGGTTTGCGGGTGGTAGATGCGCAGCTTGTTGTGCACGTCAATCCTGCTCAAAGCCTCAAACAGTCTGGCTCTGGCCGTATCCATAGCCAAAGGTTCCAGCCAGCCATTGATGCGATACGGGTTGACGATGACGATCTCTGGCGGATGCTCTTCAGCCAGCCGCTTGGCAATGGCATGGGCGATCTTTCGCGAGGCAAAATACTGGCTTTCGGCGTAGATCATGTTTTGTGCGCCGGCGATCATGTCCAGCCACGCCTCTTCAATTTCATGAACCGGCGTAACATCGGCCATTTTCGGAATGGTGCGGGCAACGCCCAGCCGCATATGCCGAAATGTCACCTGCAGCCCTTCGGGCCAGCAATCATGCACCTCTCGACAAGGCGGCAATGTTATTCCGGTCGCGGCCAGCCACCTTGCACGCGCCAGATCGCCAAGCGCCTCCGCCGCATTGCCATCAAACGCACTGGTGGCATCATGCCACGGGTCTTCCACTTTGCCGTTTGGGCTGACCCGGCGCGGATTATCATCCAGATGCTCGCGCGTGTCCCAGCGCTGCATGGTCATGTCAATGCCACCGCAAAACGCGATACTGTCATCAATAACCACAATTTTCTGGTGGTGAGAGCCTGCCAGCGGATGGGCACCATCCAGTTTCAACGTAATTCGCGGATGGGCTTTCCAGCGCAGGATGGTCCACAGTGTATTGCCCCGAAACATGGCTTTCAGGGCGCCGGTGTCCCAACGCAGCAGGCGGATTTCCAGACCGGGATTTTGATCTGCCAGCCAGATAATGAAGTCCCCCAGCCGCTTCGGCCCGCCATCTTCACTGTTGCCAAGCGTTATTCTTGCATCAAAATCCCAGCCGATCAGCATGATCGAACGGCGCGCTTTCAACATGGCCTTGCGAACAGCCACGAAATAATCGGCCCCGTCCGCAATGAACGCAAAGCGGTTTGCGCTTTCTACCCGCCAGCAATTCTGTCCCGGCTGTAGCAATTTTTTATCCGTCATACCGCCTCACACCGGCATATGACGACCCGCTCTCAGCGATTGCAATACCGTTCGGTAGTCTAATTGGATGCTTGGATGCCGCGCGTAAAGGGCCTGGTCAATCATTTTCAACGAAATTGACGTTTCAGGCTTTTGCCCGGTCAGTTGCAGCAGCGAAATCACGTGCGGGCGCGCTTTGGCTGTGTGCCTGCGCCACAGGTGAAAACGCAATGCAAGATGATGCCCAATCAAGGCGCAGCGAGCCTTCCAGCCCAGTTTTCCGCGTCGCATTGTCATGGCAGGCACAGCCAGAATGCAGCCCAGAAACACACCGGCCAGGCCGCCCCATAGCGGCAAATTCATAGCCATCGCCGAAGGCTGGCGCATCAGGCCACCTTTGCCTTCAAAGGCAATTTCGCGCCCTGCCAGGATAGAGGCTTGTCCTTGCCGGGTTGCTGTATTGAACCAATTGACGGGAATGTCGGCAAGATTCGCCGGCGCATCGCTCTGTGGCTGCATTTCGTACTGCCATATGACTGTGGATACCGGGCCATCCGGCGTCAAGCGTGTTAGCCGCTGCTCCGGCAGGTTGAATGTGAACAGGCCACCTGCATGCATTGGCGGCGCGACCGGCAGGGACTGCGGCGGCAGGCCCTCCGCCTCCAGCGTCACCGTGCGGATTGTGGATTGGCCACGCTGAATCTGTTCTGGGTTCACCGACCAGTCATCGCTGATGCGCACAGCACGCGCGGGCAGAAATGCCCCCGTTTGAACCTTGGGTGCCGGTTGAACTTCCAGAACCAGTTCGGATGACCTGACCTCCGTTTCAACCCGATCACCCTTCAAATCAGTCAGGATCATGTTGTGTGTGAAGGGCGAGATGGAAAGCGAACCAGACTTGCGCGGATACAGGGCAATGCGCTGGTGATATAATTTGACAGGCCGCCCGTCGATCAGCTCCTCCGACCAGCTTTCTTCACCCAATTGCATCCAGTCAAATTGCTCAAGCGGCGGAATTGTCAGTTTCTGGCGATTGATCAGCCCATTGTATCGCCCTTCCACAGTGGCAAGGATCATTTCACCGACATAGGGCGCTTGTGCCATCTCATCCGGTACGACAGTCAGGCTGGCAACTGTCTGTTGAGCTCCGACCGGCGTTACGCAGATGACCAGCAGTGTGGAAAGGCAGAGGGGCAACAGGTGTCTCACCATGGACTTGTCCCTTCCGGTGCCGCCACTCCAGCCTCGGCCCTGCGCTGCCGCTCGGCAGCAAGCCGCAATTGCAGATACTGGCCCGGCTCATCCGCCAGGCCCTGCAACCATTCCGGCCCTGGCACCATGGACTGTCCCGTGCTTCGCGGCGTGACGGGCGCAGGACGAGAGCGCATCAGAGCCTGGATGTTCATTTCGTAAGTGCCAATGGTTGGCATCGCCACACCAGTCGCTGCCGTTGCAGGAATTCCATCTATGGAGTTGGATTCGCCGATAACCGGATCAATCAATGGGGCAATGGTGGCTCGATTGGCCAGCGCGTCCGAATCTTGCGGATCGACATAAAGCACTGCCTCATAATAGGCCACAGCATCTCTGTATTGCCCGGTTGCAGCCAGGGAGTTGCCGCGATTGTAAGTGGAGCCACGTCCAGCCTTGCGAAATGCTGCATCGGCCTCGGCATAGCGACCGGCCTGATACAATGCGACGCCCTGCCAGCGGGGTTCTGTCAGCAATTGTGCCGCCACCTGCGGCATGCCAATGGCCAGAAACAGCCGCCCCCAGGCCGATGGCCCGGCGGCCGCGCCTGCAACCAGCATCAGGGCAACAAGTCCAAAGGTGACCCGGCGCCTGTTCATTGCAACACACCCCGGCGAAAGCACAGCAGAAGCGGCAATGCCGCAAAGAAGGCTAATGGCCTGCCATAGTCGGTCCAGATCAGTTCGGTAGTGGCTGCGGCTGATGCAGAAGCTCCACCGTTGCGAGCGGCAATTGCATCAATGACCGGCCGTGGCGCGGAAAGATTTGCCGCAAGCCCACCAGACGCGGCGGTCAAACTCTGCAGATCCAGCAATTGCGGCACCGGCGCATCCGGCATCGCATGTTCAGCATCAAGAGCCAGCGCAAACAAGTGTCCGCCAGGAACGTCAAAGCGCGCTGTCTCTGCCCCTTCTCCGTCGGACACCAACACAACATCGCTGGCAACAAGCGCCGCTTTTTCCAGCACCGACTTTGCAAGGTCCAGCCCGCATTGCAGACAACTGCCACTATCTGGCGCAGTCTGCGGTGTCAGAAGCGACAGCGTTGTGCCAAGTGTGGCGGGGTCGGTGCTGAACGGGCTAACGAGGTAAGCATCTGCCGCGTAGACAATCAGGGCCGTGGGCCGGGTTGCTGTGGCATCCACCACTTGCCGTGCAACGCGGACAGCCTCTGGAAATGCCGGGCTCTGCGTCATGGAGCTTGAAAGGTCCATGACAATCACCACCCCATCCAGGTTGCGAAAAGCGCCTGCATCGGCGTTTTGCTGCGCCGGACCAGCCAGCGCAAGAAGCAAAATCAGCGTGGTCAAGGCCAGCGGCCATGGCCGACGGACATTTCCTTCCCGCATCAGGCCAAAGCGATGAAGCGCGACCAAAAGGGCAGGATCCACTGCCCGCTGCCATGCAGAAACGCCGGCCTTGGCGGAAGTGAACCACAATGCCGCACAGGCCAGGGGAACGCCAAGCAGCCAGAAAGGCCGCAACAGGGCCAAATCGCCATACTCGATCATTGCCAGCGCCTCCAGCCCAGAGCGACTATCGCCAGAAGCATCAAGAGCGACAGAGCCGCCGGGTACATCCAGTAAGACGCGTACAGGGCAACCGCGGGCCGCTGTTGGGCATTGGCCTCCATACGGTCAATTGCCTGTCCCACGGCATTCAATTCGTCCGTGGTGCGGACAATGAAGCTTTCCCCGCCCGTTGCCTCGGCCATGACCTTCAAAGTCGCCGCATCCACCGCATCACGGCCAGCCGCAGCCTCACCCATGACCGTAAGCCCCATGGCTATGGTGTGCAGACGAATGCCCATGCCGGCTGCATAGCTTGCGGCACTGCCGGGTGTGACCGTGCCACTGGTATCCACCCCGTCAGACAGAAGCAGGATGACCCGAGAAGGAGCGTCGGAACTGGCCAGACGTTTGATTGCCAACCCCAGCCCGTCGCTGATTGCGGTGGACCTTCCTGAAATGCCGATTGTCGCGCCCTCAATCGCCTCAGCCACCGAGTTGACATCATAGGTCATTGGTACGGCGACATAGGCCTTCTGACCAAAGACCACGAGACCAAGCCTGTCACCTTCACGCTGGCGGGCAAAGTGCGCGGCCATGCGTTTCACCGCCTCCAGCCTTTGTACCGGCTGGCCATCAATCTCGAAATCTTCTGCCTCCATTGAACCGGAAAGGTCCAGAACCAGCACAACATCCCGGCCCGATACCGGCAATGCTGCGCGGCCCAGCAATTGCTGCGGCCCCGCCAATGCAAACACCAGGGCAAGCCATGCCAGCGCAGGCAGCAACACAGAGCCGGCATTTGCCAGAACCGAACCGGGGCGTCCTGCACCCAAAATTCCGGCGATGGCTGGCGGCACCAGCAAAGCACCTGCTGCTCCCTCACGCGCGGGCGCCAGCCAGCGCAGCACCAGCGGAAGCGGCATCAGCAAAAACATCAGCGGTGCCGAAAAGCTCCACATGCCGCACCTATGCCTTGGCTCTGTGGCTGCGCACCGCCGCCTCTAGTGCATCTGGCACAAAATCACGGCCCGGTTGGTACAGCGCCTGTGAAAGCCCGGGAATATTGGATATTTCCACTCCGCAATCGCGTGCAATGCGCGCCAGCGCCAGCAAGCGCTCGTCAGGGCTCAGCGCGCCCGCAGCGAGGATTTCTGTATCCAGTTTCTCCTGTCGGGTCATACGGCGGGAGAAAACGAGCCGCAAAAGCACCGCTAGAAGCAGTGCAACTGCGATGCCAAGTGCAAAGGCAAGGGCAGCATCGGCAGCCAGTTCCGGCAGGGTCAGCATCGGTTCACGCACAGGCCGCAGGGCGGCTACCAGATCAGCGGTGCTGTCCATGGGGCCTGTCCAGTTCGGCAATCACGGTCTGCGGCTTAGAGCCGGCGTCAATCCTGATGACGCGCATGCCCAGCCGTTCCAGAAACGCCACGCGCGTGTCGCCTTGACGCTGTTTTCCCTTCGCCACCTGGCCCCAGCTCAGGCCGCCCTGTCTTGTGGCAAACGGGTAGGTTCCGGCGGGAGGATCAAGCTCAAATGCGTCACAGACAACAAGCGCCACCATGCGCACCCGGCGAATCAGGCTCATGACCATCCGTTCAAACTCCGGTGGCAGACTCTCGAACGAAGAAGCCAGCACCAGTGTGCTGCGCGTGGTGGCAACTCGCGCGGCCCGTTCGAGCAATGCGCTTAAATCCACCGGCTCTGCTGCGTGCCGCGCAAGCGCGGCCGCAATTGACAGGCCATGAGCATGGCAAAGGCCGGTCACCACACCGCCCATGCCGCGTGCACCGGCACGCGGCGTAACCGAGTGAATCTCTCCATCAGCGCTGGCCAGAAGACCAATTCGCGCACCTTCCTCTGCGTAAAGCCAACCGCAAAGAGCCAGGCCCTCGGCCACCACAACCGACCGCAATGAGCGACGCGTGCCCCAGACCATCGGCGGGGAAAAATCCGCTATCAGAATTGCGAATTTTTCAAGTTCCTCGTGAAAAGTGCGCACATGCGGCACACCCGTGCGAGCGGTGGCGCTGCGCTCCAGATGGCGAATATCATCCCCCGGCAGATAAAGGCGCAGATCCGCGGTTTCGCTGCCATTGCCTGCCCGGCGCCCGGCAAAGCCGCCGGGTCGGCCCGTGGGCGCCAGATGATGCCGGTGCCGCTCTGCTGCATGTGCGCGCAGGCGAAGCAACGCTCCGGCATCCAGCATGACGCCTTGCATGGACGCAGTGTCCTCAATCATAGCGGCCGAACACGTTCGAGCAGACTGGCAATGACCCTGCGTGGCGTCTGGCCATCCGCTATGGCGCGCCAGGACAGGATCAGCCGATGAGACAGAATATCGACGGCAAGTTCCTCAACATCCTGCGGGGTGGCGTAATCGCGCCCATGAAGATAGGCGCGAGCACGGGCAGCCGCAGCGAGAGACAATGTCCCACGCGGTGATACGGCATGCTCCACCAGTTCGAACAGATCGGGGGCAGGATCAGGGCCGCGCGTCGCCATGACAAGCCGCACCATAAAATCTTTAAGCGCTGGCGAAATATAAACCGCCCGGACGGCATCCCGGCCATGGGCCACAACATCCAGCGGCAGCCCTTCGGCCTGCCCCGCTTCATCGGGCACTGTCTCCTCGTGTTCCACAAGATCCAGAACCTGTCGCTCTTCAAGCGCGTTTGGCAGTTCCAGAAGCACATGCAGCAAGAACCTGTCCAACTGTGCTTCGGGCAGCGGAAAGGTGCCTTCATGCTCAATCGAGTTCTGGGTTGCGACCACCATGAAGGGCCAGGGCAGACGGCGCGTGACGCCCCCCACGGTGACTTGCCCTTCAGCCATTGCCTCCAGCAGCGCCGATTGCACTTTGGGTGGTGCCCGGTTGATTTCGTCCACCAGGACAATCTGGTGAAACAACGGACCGGGCGCAAAATCGAACACGCCTTTTTCAGGGGACAGCACAAGCGTGCCTGTCAGGTCAGAGGGCATGAGATCGGGCGTGCATTGCACGCGGGCCTGACTGGCATCCAGCCCATTGGCCAAAAGCTTGACAGCCCGGGTTTTGGCCAATCCGGGTGGGCCTTCAATCAGCACATGGCCGCCGGTTAAAAGACCAATCAGCAGGCGTTCAATCAGCTCGGTCCGGCCAACAAGCCTCTGTCCGAGCAGTTGGGCAAGACGTGCCAACTCATGCGGGCTGCCCTCTTCCCACAGTGCGGGTGCCCGCGAGGTGCTTCCATCCATGCCATCACTCCGACTGCCTCCAGCCGGTGCCACCAAAAATCAGTATAGCGGGAAAGAAAGGCGTGTGAAGCCCTGCAAAGTCGCTATCAGTCCGCCACAGACATATGGTCGTGGGAACAGTGCGCGTGGTTGCTTAAGACCTCAATCACCCTGCAGTCAGAAACCTTGCCATGGCCGCACTGCACCACCATTCGCTCGAGCTCGCTTTGCAATGCGACCAGACGCGCAATGCGCAATTTCACGCTGTGCAACTGCCGCCTTGCAATATCATCGGCAGCCGCACAGGACTGTTCCGGCTTATCGGACAGGCTCAGCAATTCGCGTATTGCATCCAAAGTGAAGCCCAGATCTCGCGAATGGCGTATGAAAGCCAGCCGCTCCTGCGCTGCCTTGCCATATAGCCGCTGGTTGCCTGTGCTGCGCTCGGCCTCGGGCAGAAGCCCAATCTGCTCGTAATAGCGGATCGTCGGCACCTTCACACCGGCGGCTTCGCTCAGTTTTCCGATGCTCAGCATAAATACCTCTTGATCCTCTAGTTACTAGAGAGATTAAAACTCCGAATCAAGGAATGCAAGCAATCCGGGTGGTTCCGGGCGGGAGACTGGCAATGAGTGACGCCACAAGGCGGGAATGGACAGTTGCAGGAATGGATTGCGCCGCCTGCACAGTTAAAGTGACCAGAGCTGTGGAACGGCTGCCCGGCGTCAGCGACGTCAAGGTTGCGCTGATGAGCGAGCGGCTGTCACTCAATCTTGCCCCGCAAAGCACTGCGCCGGATCAGATTGAGGATATCGTCCGACGCCTTGGCTATCAGATCGCGCCGCGAGCAGGCATTGCCGCCCGTGCGCCAGCAGAACCTGTACGCCACGTTCACGGCCCTGCCTGCAACGGGCACGAACATGACCACAATGACCACGACCATTCTGATCACGCAGATGCCCCGTTGACCGCGAAAATGGAGGCCGGGCATGGAAGCCCCGGTCATGTGCACGACGACCCGGCCGATCGCGGCAAAGCATGGTATCAGACCAATAAGGGCCGGCTGGTCATCTTCACCGGCGCACTTCTGGCAATGGCCTGGATTTTCGAACTGTTGACCACAGCGCAGTGGGGATATTGGGCCTTTGCCACGGCTTGTGTGATCGGGGTGGCACCGGTTGCCAAACGGGCGTTCGAGGCGCTGCGCCTTGACCAGCCCTTCACCATTGAAAGCCTGATGACCATTGCCGCGGTCGGCGCGCTGTTCATCGGCGCCGCGGAAGAAGCAGCGTTGGTTGTTTTCCTGTTTGCCGTTGGCGAAGTTCTGGAAGGCGTAGCCGCTGGCAAGGCACGGGATGGCATTCGCGCGCTGGCCAATCTGGTGCCCAAAACCGCCTTGCTGGAGGTGGATGGCAGAACGCTTGAGGTTTCTGCGGAAAAACTGGCAGTCGGCCAGCGCGTTCTGGTGCGCCCCGGCGACCGCATTCCAGCGGATGGAGAAATTGCCGAAGGGACATCGGGCATCGACGAAAGCCCGGTCACCGGCGAAAGCGTGCCGGTGACGCGTGGCCCCGGTGAAGCAGTGTTTGCCGGATCCATCAACACCGAGGCGGTGCTGCGGATCACCGTCACCAAAGCCGCAGCGGACAACACGATTTCGCGCATTATCAAACTGGTGGAGGAAGCCGAGGACGCCCGCGCGCCAACGGAGCGGTTTATCGACCGCTTTTCGCGCTGGTACATGCCCGCCATCGTTGCGGTGGCTGCACTGGTGGTTCTGGTGCCGCCGCTGGCCACTGGCGCTGACTGGGACACATGGATATACCGCGGACTTGCTCTGCTGCTGATTGGCTGCCCATGTGCGCTGGTCATATCGGTTCCAGCATCCATTGCATCGGCCTTGTCCTCCGGTGCGAAGAAAGGCCTATTGCTGAAAGGCGGCGCGGTCGTTGAATCCGCTGCCCATGTCAGCCGCATCGGCTTTGACAAGACCGGCACCTTGACCCATGGCAAACCAGCGGTAACCGATATTGTTGCGGCGAGGGGTGTAACCGAAAGCGACCTTCTGGCCATAGCTGCCGGAGTGGAAGCCGGATCAAGCCACCCGCTGGCACAGGCAGTGTTGCGCAGGGCGGAACGTGCTGGAGTTGCGGCGTTGCCCGCAATTGATGCCCGCGCCATCGCAGGCAAGGGCGTGGAGGCCATTGTGGGCGGATCCAGAGCCTGGGTGTCCTCTCCCCGGCATGCATTGGAAACCGGGGGGATTGCGCAGGAGCATATGCGCCGCGCAACCGAGCTTGAATCGGAAGGCAAAACCGTGGTGGCGGTGTATCGTGAAGATCAGCCACTGGGCCTTATTGCTCTGCGGGACGAGCCACGCGCCGATGCGGCCGATGCCATGCGGCAGCTGAAAGCATTGGGCATTGCCCCCATTATTCTGACCGGCGACAACCCGCGCACCGCCGCGGCCATTGCCATCCAGCTTGGCATGGAATACCGCGCAGAGATGCTGCCGGAAGACAAGCTTACGGTCATCCGCGAGCTTGGCGCCCAAGGCGGCGTCATGATGATCGGTGATGGAATTAATGATGCGCCGGCATTGAAACAGGCAGGAGTGGGCGTTGCCATGGGATCGGGCACCGATGTGGCGCTGGAAACTGCTGACGCCGCGATATTGCGCGACCGTGTGACAGATGTGCCTGCCCTCATCCGACTGGCACGCACAGCCATGGGCAATATCCACCAGAATGTTACCATAGCGCTTGGGCTGAAGGCGGTGTTTCTGGTGACGTCGGTTCTGGGAATTACCGGCCTGTGGATTGCCATTCTCGCCGATACCGGGGCAACGGTTCTGGTTACGCTGAACGCCCTGCGTCTCCTGCGTTACAATCCGACAGAAGAGGGTTGACGCGCATGATCCCTGTAACTGGCTGGGTCGCATTCGCGGCCCTCACCCTCTACCTCATGCTGTTTTTTACGGGCACATTCCGCCTTGCCAAACTGGGGCAGCGCGTCTGGCTGTTCGGTACCGCAAAGGGACGTGACCGCCTTGCCGCCATTGGCTTTCGGTTGGCCTTTGTTCTTGCTTTGCTTGGACCTGTCGGCTGGAGCAATGCAGACTGGCGCTTCCTTTCCGTAACAGGCTCAGTTCTTGCCTGTAGCGGAGCCATGCTTGCGCTGGTGGCCCAGTTGGGCATGGCAGCGTCCTGGCGCGTCGGCGTTGTGGAAGGCGAAACCGGCGATCTGGTCACATCAGGTCTCTTCGCCTTTTCCCGCAACCCGACTTTTGTTGGCCAGGCCCTGCTGCTTGCTGGTGTTGCGCTTGCGCTACCCGGGGTGATGACAGGCCTTGCCCTGGTGTTGTTCATCCTGTCTGCCAATGCGCAAATCCGAAGCGAGGAGGCTGTGCTGCTGGGCGTGCATGGCCAAAGCTATGCACGCTACCTTCAGGCTGTTCCCCGCTGGATCGGCCGAACCAGAAGCCCGTCTTGAGCTAAGCGAAAAGTCCCGGGCTTGTGGGTCAGTCTTTCTGAACGAACAGGTTGCGGTACTGTCGCGGCTGGCAGCGCAGATATTGCGGAGCAACCTCTATGCTTTCGCCAAAATGCGCCGCTGCGTGCCATGGCCAACGCGGATCATAGAGGGCGGCGCGCGCTATGGCGACAAGATCGGCATCTCCAGAGGTCAGGATCGCCTCGGCCTGATCAAATCCGGTGATCAGGCCCACGGCCACCACCGGCACATTCACATTTGCCTTGACCGCTCTTGCCAGCGGTACCTGATAGCTCGGCCCGATCGGGATTTCCTGCGCAATATGCAGACCGCCGCCGGAAACATGGATGGCGGCGCAACCCCTGGCCACCAGCGCCTGTGAATAGGCAATGGTGTCTTCAACATCCCAGCCGTCTTCCACCCAATCCGTTCCCGAAACCCGGGCAGAAACCGGCCGGTCAGCCGGAAAGGCAGCGCGCACAGCGTCAAACACTTCCAGGGGAAAGCGCATGCGGTTTTCCAGCGAACCGCCATACTCATCCTCGCGCAGATTGGAAAGTGGTGACAGAAACTGATGCAGGAGATAGCCATGTGCCGAATGAATCTGCACGGCATCCAACCCAAGGCGCCCGGCACGGTGCGCGGCCTGTGCAAACGCATCCCGAATGGTGTTCAGCGCCGTCCTGTCCATTGCAACCGGCGCATTGTCTCCCTCTACAAAGGGCACGGCGGAAGGCGCAATCGTCTGCCAGCCATCAGGGTCCTGCGGAGGAAGCAGGCGACCGCCCTTCCATGGCAGGTTTGACGAGGCCTTGCGCCCCGCATGCGCGAGCTGGATGGCAATCGGCGTGTCTGACCAGCGGCGCACACCGGCAAGTGTGCGCTCCATTGCGGCCTCGCATTCATCGGAATAAAGGCCAACGTCAGCATAGCTGATGCGGCCTTCCGGGCTGACGGCCGTTGCCTCTATCGTCAAAAGGCCCGCGCCAGACAATGCCAGATTGCCCAGATGCATAAGATGCCAGTCAGTGGTTTTCCCATCTTCCGCTGAATACTGGCACATAGGTGCAATGACGATGCGGTTCTTCAGATTCACACCGCCGACATTGATGGGAGAAAACAGCTTGGTCTGGCTCATGATGACTTCGGCCCTTGATGACACAATTTCACACAAGACGTGTAACGGTTTTGAGTTTGAAATTGCAACCAGCAAGCGGCGGCTGCCGATGGACGGTTCAAGGGCTTCTGGGGCCTGCTTCAGGCCGCATAGCCGATCATTGCCTTGATCTCGAGGAAATCCTCCAGCCCGTAAAGGCCCGCTTCCCGCCCGTTTCCAGACTGCTTGTAGCCGCCAAACGGCGCTTCGACATCCTGAGCACCACTGTGCGGGGCGCCATTGAGATAGATGCGGCCGGCGCGCAGACGCATGCCCACCGCTTTTGCTTCGTCCAGCGATGGCGCGCTGACATAGCCCGCGAGACCATAAACGCTGTCATTGGCAATTTTCACCGCCTCGTCCACAGTGTCATAAACCAGAATGCTGAGCACAGGACCAAAGATTTCCTGCTGCGCAATCGTCATTTGCGGCTGCACATCCACAAAAATGCTGGGTCGCGCATACCAGCCAGTGGCCAGATGCTCCGGACGGCCGGGACCACCTGCCAGCAATCTTGCGCCTTCATCCAGCCCGGTCTGAATCATCGCCTGCACACGCTCGAACTGAAGTTCACTGGCCAGCGGACCCAGGCGCGAGTCTGAAGCCTCCGGATCACCGACTGTCACGCTTTGCGCCGTTGCATGCGCTATCTCGTACACTTTGCCTGCCTCGCTTCTGTGTACGAGCAGCCGCGTCGGTGCTTGGCAGGACTGGCCGGAATTGGTGAAGCTGCGCAGAACACTGGCGGGAACCGTCTTTTGCAGGTCCGTTCCCGGCAGAAGAATATTCGCTGACTTGCCGCCCAGTTCCTGATGCACCCGCTTCACCGTATCCGCGGCAGCCTTGGCGACCAGTACCCCGGCGCGTGTTGAACCGGTGAATGACACCATATCGATATCGGGATGGCGTGAAATCGCATCGCCAACCGTTGGGCCGTCGCCGTTGATGAGATTGAACACGCCGGCTGGAACACCTGCCTCGTGGATGATTTCCGCCAGCAGCAAAGGACTGAGCGGCGCGATTTCACTGGGCTTGACCACAACTGTGCAGCCAGCAGCAAAGGCGGAAGCAAACTTGGCAGCGACCTGGTTGATCGGCCAGTTCCACGGAGTGATGAACCCGCACACGCCCACAGGCTCGCGCACAATGCGTGTGCCGCTCATCATATGTCCGAAATCATAGTCTTGCAGAACTTTATGCGCCTGTTTGAAATGATTGAGCGCAGTTTGCACCTGCACCTCACGGCCGAACCACAAAGGCGAACCCATTTCAATCATCACCAGATGTGCCAATTCCTCGGCCCTGGACTCGTAGACTGCAATAATCCGTTCAAGCAGCGCCAGACGTTCTTCACGCGTTGTACGTGAGAATTCCGGAAACGCCTTGCGCGCAGCCGCAACGGCACGGTCCACATGCTCAGCCGTTCCCATGCTCAACTGCGCAACGGTTTTTTCCGTTGCCGGATTCACAACCGGAAAAGTCTCACTCGTTTCCGCCGCTACCCACTGCCCGTCGATATAGAATTGGTCCGTGCGCACCATGCCACCCTCAGAAAAATGAAAAAAGATAGAGCGTTGCATGCAATGTCCAACGCTCTTGTCCCGTCGCATCGCCTTGCCGTTGAAACGTCAGCGTTCCGGCAAGAAATGCTCGGGTGCACCGGTCAGTTGATGACCGATGCACCCTCAATGTCCTTGATCAGTTGGAACCCTTGATCAGGTCGTAGAGCTCACGAATATCGGGGTTGGCGCTAAGAAAAGTTTCCGCAACCACTGCCGCTGACTCCTGCGCCTTGGCTTGTTCCTCATCCGACAGTTCAACAATCACGCCGCCATTTTCGGTCCACAGCGCATTGTTGGTTGCCTGGCGTTCAAGCTGGCGGGCAAACATGCGCTCTTCGGCGCTTTGTGCAGATGCCAGCACTGCCTGCTGCAGGTCTTCCGGTAGGCTCTGAAACCAGATGTCGCTCACCGTGGCCAGCGAAATCGTGTACCAAAGCTCAGTTGGAACAGCGGTTGGTGCAACATCGTAGGACTTGAGTGAAATGAAGACATCCAGAACCGTGCTGGCTCCATCCAGCGCTCCCTGCTGAAGCGCTGCCGGTACCTCGTTCAACGGCATGGGCACAGCAGAAGCACCGAGCGAGTTGATTGTGCCGATTTCTGTCTCGGATGACAGAACCCGGATTTTCTGGGCAGCAAGGCCCGCAATATTGTCAGTCTTCATGCGTGAGATGACAACCTGCGGCCCGTAGACGACGGCAGCAATGCCCCGCAGCCCCTTGTCAACGCCAACCGCCAGCAGCGCGTCGCGCGCTTCCGGTGCATCCAGCTTTTCACGCGCGTCTTCCATGCTGGTGAAAAGGCCGGGCACAGCAGGTGCCTGATAGCGCTTGTCCACCCCAACATAAAATTCCGCCGGCGTGATCGTGGCTTCAATCGAGCCGAGCTGCAGACCCTCGATCACGCTCGCGATCGGCCCAAGCTGATTGGCAGGATATATCTGCACCTCAATGCGGTTTTCAGACGCGGCTTCCAGCTCCTCCTTGAACATTTGCGACCACTCGAACTGCATGTCGTTGATGGTCGGCATGCTGAGCTTCAAAGTGTAGTCGGCGGCCAGAGCCGATACCGGCAGGGCTCCGGCAAGTGTGAAAGCCAGCGCAGTCAGAGAATTTCTGGTCACTTTGGAGAAGATTGAATGCTTCATCTGTCGAGCCTTTCCATTAAATTAAAGCGAGAGAAAGTGCGGGAACGTAGGTGACGATCATCAATGCAATGATCTGCAGGAACACGAACGGCATGACCCCGCGGAAAATATCGAGAGTGCTGACGTTCAGCGTCGCTTGCGTCACGAAGAGGTTGAGGCCCAGAGGCGGCGTATACATGCCAATGGCCAGGTTTACGGTCATGATCACCCCGAAATGGATGGGATCAATGCCGAGCTGCATTGCGATGGGCAGCAGAAGCGGCGTCAGTGTCAGGATTGCCGATGCCGGGTCGATAAAGCAGCCCAGGATCAGCAGAAGCACGTTGATGGCCAGCATGATCATCCAGGGCTGAACATCGAGCGCAGCCACGTAGTTGGAAAGCGCACTCTGAAAACCGCTGATCGTCAAGATCCATGAAAAGACCCCGGCCGCAGCCACGATGATCATGATCTGTGCGGTCAACAGCGCAGAGCTGCCGGCGATCCGGACAACATCGCGAAATGTCAGGTCGCGGTGGATCAGCGTTGTTACAAGGATGGCGTACACACAGGCAACGCCGCCTGCTTCCGTTGGAGTTGCAACTCCTCCGTAGATTGAGCCGAGCACGATGACCGGGGCCAGGAGCGCCCATACTGCGCGCCGTGTTGTTTTGAGAAGGTGAGGAAGCGAGAATGCCTGTCCCTCACGAATGCCCTTTCGCATGGCATAAACGACCACCGCTATCGCCAGAATGCCGAGCATCAGCAATCCAGGCAGAATGCCTGCAGTGAAAAGCCGGACAATGGATTGTTCGGCGACCGCGCCATACAGCAGGAAATTGATGCTGGGCGGCAGCACAACAGAAATCGCACCACCCGAATTGATCAGGCCAATCGAAAACTGCTTTGAGTAGCCGCTGCGCACCATATCCGGGTAAATCTGCCGGCTGATGGAGGCAACGGTGGCCGGGCTTGAGCCGGAGATGGAGCCGTAGACCCCACAGGTTCCCACTGCCACCAGACCTACGGCGCCCGGCGTTCTGCCCACCAGCGCCAACACCCATTCAATGATGCGGCTGGAAATGCCGCCACGGCCCATCAACTCGCCGGCAAACAGAAAAAACGGCACCGCAAGCAGGGTGTAGCTGGAAATTGCACCAAACATGTTCTGGTGCACCATCGTTGCCGGCAGCGGCAGGACAAAGCCGATTGTTGCCAGAACACCCAGCAGCAGAACGACAAAGACCGGCAGCCCAAGCAACAGCGTAAAAAGAGGAAATGCGCCCAGCGTCCAGATCATCTCAGTTTACCGTCTCTTCTGCGGGGTTGGTTTGTTTGCTCAGGAACTGGCGCAGATCCACCCCGGCCCGATAAAGCGCCGCCATTGCGGCAAGCGAGAAGGAAACAAGCAGGAAGCTGTGCGGAATCCACATTGGAATGCGGGCAGCAACACTGGTTTGCCCCAGACGCATCATCAACTGCACGATGGTGAGGGATTGCACTGCGATGTAGGCCAGCACACCGCATATGATCAGGCTTATCATGATGCGTATGACGGCTTTGACCCAATCGGGCAAAATCGGAGAAATCGCGTCAATCCGCAGATGATCGTACCGTATGGTGATCACCACGATGCCGGCCATGACGATCAATATCAGACCGAAGATCATGATTTCCTCGGCCCAGACAAAGCTTGCGCCAAATCCGTAGCGCATGACAGCATTGGAGAAATTGAGAAGGACGCCTGCAATCAGCACGATGCCCAGAAGGTCGACAAAGACCCCAAGCAGCTTTTCAAGTTTCAGCATGTCTTTTGGTCCTTGTGCGCCTGTGCCATCAGCGTTGCTCACATATCCTGCGGGCCATCGCGAACAGCTCTGCGTCGCCATTGGCACGGCCAATCAGTTGCAGCCCCAGCGGCATGCCTTCATCTTCCAGAACAGGCAGCGAAACTGCTGGCACGCCCAGCAATGAGGCTGGCACGTTGAAGCCAGGATGACCCGTTGTTTCGAAACTGGCCGGTGCAGCGCCGGTTGCCGCCAAAGTCACCGCGCCGTCATAGTTTGTCATCAGGTCGGCAAAAGCCTGCCGTATTCTTACCCGGCGCTCCAATGCGTCGGCATAGTCACGTTGCGTCATCGCCTCTGCCTGTCGCAACCGCGCCAGCATTGCCGCGCTCACCTGCGATGCAGCGCGCTGCTCATACGTTGCCAGCGGCCATCTGAATTCCCACGCCATCATGATCCATGTCAGATCAAGAGCTCCGGCAATCAGGCCTTCAAATGCATCAATCTTCGGATCGGAATTTCTATCTGCCAGCTCTATACCCTGACCCGACATTCGCTCGCGCGCCGCCGCAAACGCTTCGCGTGCTCCAGAGGTGGATTTGCGCCACCCGTCGGTTTCCAGAACCACCAGTTTGCGCGGCGCTTGGGCCGCAGGCAGTTCATCGGGGCCAGACAACCCTGCATGACCTGGATCTCCGCCGACGCGCGAGGCAATGGCGCGTGCGCACAGCCACACATCTTCAAGCGTCGCACCCAGAATGCCGACGCAGCTCTGGCTCAGATGATCATAGGAGCCGCTGCGGTTGAGAGCACCAAAGGTTGGCTTGTAGCCAAAGCAGCCGCAATAGCTTGCAGGCCGCACCGTTGAACCGACGACCTGGCTGCCAAGGGCCAGCGGCAGAAAACCCGCGCCAACGGCAGCCGCTGAGCCACTGCTTGATCCACCCGGCGTTCTTTTTGAGTCATGCGGATTGGTGGTTTTTGCATAAAGTTCGGTAGAGGCAAATTCGGTGGTTGCCGTTTTACCGAGGATAACAGCGCCCGCCTCACGCAGAGCCTGCACGCTGGCCGCATCACGGTTTGTGGCAAACCCTTCCCACATGGGTGAGCCCTGCCCCGTTGGCATATCTCTGGTTTCAATGATGTCTTTAACGCCGACCAGAACACCGTCGAGCGGAGACAAAGGTTTGCCGGCAAGCCAACGGCTTGTTGATTCCGCTGCCGCACGTCTTGCGCCGTCAACATTCAGCGCAACAAACGCGCCAACCCTGTCATCCTCTTTCGCAATCAATGCCAGCGCATCTTCCAGAAGACGCGAGGGAGAGCTGCGCCCGGTCTGGAACGCGCTTGACTGGGCAGAATAGGAAGAAAAACCATTCATGGTGCGCGCCGTTACTTTGTGCTGGAAGCGATGCCGTCGAAGCGCTCGCCATGGCGCTCGAACGTTACATAGCGCCCCTTGAACCATGGCTCCTGCGAAAGCCGGTCGCGCCATTCGGTCTGCCGTGCGGCCGCGCGTTCCGGGCTTTCAAGCGCTGCCAGATCGGCAAGGTGGTGGATGGCCAGATGCGTAACCTTGTCGGGTGCGCCATCAACAATCCGGTAGCGACGGCAACCCAGCCAATGCTCGTTTTTCAGCAGCAAGGGCACATGGTCCGTGTCATACCAGTCATCGAATTCAGCCTGCCGGTCTTCCGGCACGTTGAACAGCACCCCATAGGCGTATCTGGAGTTCAGAAGGTCTTCCTCGGAAACTTCCTCCCGCGTCTGCCAGCCAATCAGATGGCCGATATATCGGGTGAAGTTCGAAACGGATTTCAGCATCCAGGCCGTTTCTTCGGACGGATTTCCTTTGATTTCCTGATATTGCGGGGTCGAAAGCGCATCAACACCGGTCATATCGTAAATTGCGAGATAGCCGTTGTCCGACGTGCTTCGGTAACGTTGAGCCCCGACGAACCCCTCTGACGTCATGCGCAAGGGAATGTGGTGCGTGTCGTACCAGGAATTGAAGCGCTCCTCCCAATCCGGAGCCGGCGTCATTTCTGAAAAAAGAACTGCGTCGATCGGCATTTTGCCATTCCTCTTCTATTTCTATCGACTGAACCGTGAGAAAGGCCTAATGCGCGCCACCCTCGAAAAGCTCGACAATCTTGCTGGAAGCCGTGCGAACCTTGCGAATGCCGGCCGGCGTATTGCGGCTGCGCCCAACAAAACGCGGCACGGCATCGGTTATCACTGCTGAAACTGCCGGAATATCGCCATTGCGCAGAGCGCTCAGCGCATCATCCTGAGAACCGCCGGCACAGGCGTCTATCAGAACAATATCACCGTCACGACCTGGAGCGATGAAGCCGGAATTCAGGTCGAACACCCGGGCATTGTTGCCGCAGGCGGTGGCAAATGCCAGTTCCGGATCAAGTCCGCCCAGGGAACAGAGGTGACTGAGTGTATAAAGAATTCCCAGCGGCATGATGCCGCTTCCGGTTGGCGTATCCGTTGCCACCAGCAGCCGGTCCAGCTTGTCCGACGAGCGCGCCATTTCTGCGACAAGCAGAGCCGTTCGCAGGTTGCCCGCCGTGCAGATCTGCAGCGCAACATCAGATTCATCCACGAGCCGCCTGAACCCGGCTTCCGGCATGGCAATCGGTCCGCCATTGACGTGGAATGATACATGCGGGTTCATTGCCAGAATATGTTCAGCCCAGACGCCGGACGAGCCGGGTATGGATGATCCACCGGTATGAGCCATGGTGATCAGCCCGGCATCACGCGCCGCCTTGACAATCGGCGCATAATCAAACGGCGTTTCAAACGCGCCAAAACCCGCTTTTGCATAGCGCAGGCCCAGAGCCTTCAGTTCAACCATATCCTGCGCGGTCAGACCCGGTTCCAGAATAACGGCACCGGCATGCACCTTCATGCCGCCGGGCCGGAATGTTTGAAACGACTTCATCGCGGCAACAGCCAACGCCTTGACGCCGGCCGGATCTTTAGGCCGCCCCGGAACATGCACTTCCGAAGCAGAAACCGAAGACGTTACGCCGCCATGCGTGTAGCTTTCCAGGTAGCCGACTGTCTTCTGCCTGGGCGTATAGTCGCCGAAGGTTATGTGGACATGGGAATCAATAAGCCCTGGAATAGCGATTGTTCCTGCCGCATCAATAACAACATCGGCCGATTCAACCTGGCTGGCGCTCAATGTTCCAACACTGGAAATCAGCCCCGCATCCAGAAGAATTGCATCGCCTGCAACGGTTGGCGCTGCGATGTCGCCCGTCAAAATGCGGCCAATGTTTACGATTGCGGTTTTCATGTCCCCTCCCGGCTTGCCGATGTTTATGCCGATGCGGCGGCGCTTTTGCGTGCAGACACTTCGTCATGTGTCATCCCGCCCACGCGCGCATTCAGACGCCCACGGCTTGCGGCACAGAAGATGATGGCAATCTCATCGTGAAGCGGACCGTTCGGCACGCTGACGGTCATGCCATCATAATGTGAGCGGACATAGACCTCATCCTTATGGTTCATCGGAATATCGATGACCGTATTTGGACCGGCTACCTTCTGGTAGGACGATATCCATGCATCTGCCCCGCCAATCAACTTGCGGATCGGGTTCGCAAACGCTGTGGTCAGCAGAGCGTTGGCATGTTCTGCTTCGCCACCCAGCCCAACAAGCCCACCTTTGCCATAGCTTTGAATGTCGAAATCGCCCATGACGGCCAGAAGCTTTTCGCCCACTTTTTCGCCAAGGCTTGGGCTGACAGCAATCATCTCTGAAAGATCCGCACCCTTGGTGCCGACCATCGGGTTCTCAATCACAAAAATGATGGCAGCCTTGCGCAACGGCGTTGCGACCCGGGTGACGCCTTCCTCATAAATGTCATCCACAAAAGAAAGAACGCGACGAATATTCAGATCCATAACCAAAACTCACATGAATGAAGTTGCGCAACGCTAAGTTAATGTCTGACAATCTGTCAATCATAAAATCGTGTTTTGTCTTACAAAAAGACAAAAGCGTGCTAGAGATTTTTTCGTTGGAGCGGTTGCGTTTCAACCGCACTTCAATGCGACAGAACATGGCGTCAGAAGCATTTCAAAGGTGCGCAAGATCACCGGAAACGCTGCGGCGCAGCGTGATGTCGAAAGCCGGGGCAACGCAGTGGAACTCAAAATCAGTCCAAACACCGTACTCAGTGAGACCGTGCGGGTCTTACGAAAGGCGATTGTCGAGGGTCGTTTCAAACCAGGCGACAGACTGGTCGAGGCCGAACTCTGTCAGATGCTGAATGTCAGCCGCCCCTCTGTTCGCGAGGCTTTGCGCCGTCTGGAAGCAGAGCGGCTTGTGGACATCATTCCCAACAAAGGGCCCGTAATTCCATTGATGCCCTGGGAGCATGCAGAGCAGATTTACAAAACGAGAATGCTGCTTGAGGGCGAGATTGCAGCCCTGGCCGCGCGCATGGCCAAGCCCGCCGACATATCTGACCTCCGGCTTGCCCTTGAGGCATTTGAAGATGCTGCGCGCCGTGGCGATGCCGCACGACAGATTTCCTCAACCAAAGCTTTTTACGACATTGTTTTGCGCATTGCGCATAACCCGATCATTGCCGAAATTCTGGAAGGGTTGCACGCAAGAATCAGCTTCCTTCGCGGCAAGTCGATGTCGAGAGCCGGGCGAGCCTTGGCTTCTGCTGAAGAACTATCCTGGATTGCCAATGCCATCGCCGACGGTGATGAGGAGGCTGCACGTGGCATGGCGGTCATGCATGTGACACGTGCAGCAGAAGCAGCTTTTGAAGTTTACGCAAACTCGGCCCCGCAAGAAGGCGACTGACACCTTCTGCGGGACCCGATGCGCTGCCTGACTATTCGACAGGCGGAAGATTCAGCGCCTTATCGACAAGCGCGCCTGAACGGTTGAAGTCGAATGAGCGGAAGACATTCATTTTTACCAGGAACGACGCGCCGCCATAGAACTTCTCATACTGCTGGTGGCGGTTACCAAATTCCGAGCCGATGAAATCCCATGCCAGACGCATCAGGGCAATTCTGTCCTGGGCATTGGTCACTCCGGACACATAATACCGCTCAATTTCGGCTGCAATTTCCGGATTATCGAAGTCTTTGGATGAAGATGGGATCGTCAGCATGCCTGCGCCTGTCATCTCCCTGACGATGTCCACCATCTTGGGGTTGATTTCCGATTGCAGAGCCATGACGGAATAAAGCGACGTTTTGGAAGGCCAGAGAACGCCCTCTTCATCGTAAGTCGCCATTGTTTCCTGCGATTTCAGCATCCCATCGACAATTGAAGCGTAAGCGGCCAGTTCGCCCATCATGACCTGAACCGGCGGCGTTGCATCATTGCCGGTGATTTCATTCATGCGTTTTGCAATTCCAAGCAAGAAACGCAGCTTGGTTGCGTAGCGCGCCTGGGCCTGAAGATTTCCATAAAGATGCGCAGGGGTTTTCCACCACTGATTGAACGTCACTTCGAGATTCTTGTAGGCGAACACATGCTCCCAAGGCACAAACACATTGTCGAAAACAACCATGCTGTCGGTTTCGTCAAATCGCGTTGTCAGCGGATATTCGCCAGCATCGGTTGCCTGAAGGTTGAAAGGCTTGCGGACATAGAGGCGGACACCCTTGGCCGTGGCCGGCACGGCAAGGCTGAGTGCATAGTTTTCATCGCCGGGGCGCAGCGGATGTATGGAGCTCAGGTGAATATAATCTGCAAAAACCGCACCCGTCGCCAGTTGTTGGGCGCCGGAAATGTAAATTCCTTCTGTCGTTTCCTTCACCACGCCTGCGTAAAGCGTCGGGTCGGCCTGTTGATGAGCAGGTTTGCTGCGGTCGATCTGAGGCGGCACAATTGCATAGGCGACATAGGCATGCGTTGCCCGCAAATGTTCGTAAAACCGCACAACATTGTCTGCATATTGCTGGCCGCCAGCAGCAAAAACCGAAGACTTGGCGGCAAAACCACAGAAGAAACCGGCTACGTGATCAGGAGAACGGCCCATGAGGCCGAATGTCAGCTCCGCCCATTTTTCGGCAGCAATTCGCTTGGCTCGAAGATCATCATGGGTTTCAGGAATCTGATATGCGCGCAAAGCTGGCAGACCATCCACCGGCGATGGATATGTCATTGTCTCCAGGTTCTCCGGAGCCGCGGCAAAATCATACAGACGGGCAATTGAGCGCGCCGCTTCGCGAAACGCCGGATCGCTGGACGGATCGGAAACGGTTCTTCCATCGACAATGATGGTGCGCGGGGTGTTGCGCAGATCGGCAAGAAAATCAGCCCCGGTGCGAAGCGGAGCCGTGGCGGGCCCGCTTCGGGAAACGGCAGCGAGTGCAGATGCGGTCATGTGGCATATTCTCCTGAGAGCAACTTTTCCCGGAACCGCGCTAAGGCAATTCGAAAAAATTGGGTTGAAACAGAGTGTTCGACTTATGACGGGAGGTTTGACACCTTCCGGATGTCAGGCGGACTGGCAGAGCGGTGCGGGAGTCTCGATGCCGCAATATCGACCTTTGAAGAAAACGAGCGGCTCTTTGGTCGCCCCCGGCGTGGCAAAGCTGATCACCCGGCAGATGAAAATCACGTGGTCCCCGGCTTCGACGCGCTGGTGAAGGCTGCACTCGATATGGGCCAAGGCTCCATCAAGGAGAGGCGCACCACTTTCACCATGCCGCATGGCAGTATCGGCCCATTTATCCTCGCCTTTTACGGCAAACCGGCGGGAAACTTCCTGCTGGTCAGCGGCAAGAAAATTGATGCCGTAACTCACTGCGCTTTCAAAAGCCGGCAGACTCAACAATGTGTTGGTCAAGCTGAACATCACCAGCTCAGGCTCCAGCGAAATGGAGTTGAAAGAGCTGATCGTCACTCCGACCTTGTTGCCATCGGGCAATTTTGCGGTCACCACCGCTACGCCGGTGGCAAAGTGACCAAATAGATTGCGAAGCTCACGTGCATCCATTGCCATCTCCTTTTACCTACAGTCAATATGTACATTATGTACATGTCAAGTGGTGGCATTTTGATTTTTTTTCGGGCTATACAGGTTTGGCCCTTGTCGGTTCAAATCTGGAGATTGCCTTGGCAGACGTCTTCCCCCCGCGCACCGTGTCGCTGCCCGACATGTTGAGCAACAACACGGATCACCACTTCCGCCAGTCCATCTACCGCTTCGTACAGGCGGCCGGGCGCCTTGCGGATTGCCGGGAAGGGTTCGCGCGGGAAATGGGACTGACCGGCACCCAGTTCATGGTGCTGATGAGCGTGGCCTATATGCAGGGGGAGGAAGGTGTGGGCATTGCTGCCATTGCCGGCAATATTGGTCTTGCTCCAACCCATGCCACAACAGAGGTTGGCAGGCTTGTTCGCAAGGGTCTGCTCAACAAACGGCCCAGCCCGGTGGACAGGCGCGGTGTGCTCATCAATCTCACTGCGGCAGGAAAAAGTGCAGTATCAGACGTTATCAAGATTGTGCGCACCATCAACGACATTCTGTTTCAGGATGTTGATGGCGAGGAGTTGAAAGTCCTTCTCTCGGTATCGGAAAAACTGGTGCGCAACTCTGAGCGTGCCTTGGCCGAGCTGCGCCTCATCAGCTCCCGACATGAATTCTCCAATGTTGAGACCGATTACAGGTGACCGCAATTGGAGGCGCAGCATGACCGCACGGAGAATTCTGAACATCAACTTGCCTCTTGCCGCCCTGGCTATCCTCTTCCTGCTTGCTTGCATGCCGGGCGCTCAGGCCCGCCAATGCACAGAGCAAGGTTTTGAGGGCAGCAGCTATGTTGTCTGCACGGTTGACCCAGCTGTTTCGGACCTGCGTTTGTTCTGGAAAAATGATGCCGGCGATCCATATCGCAGATTCTCCCGCATTGCTGATGCAGTGCGCACTCAAGGTCAGGAGCTGGTGTTCGCCATCAATGGCGGCATGTATCAGCCGGACTACACACCGCTTGGTCTTTACGTTGAAAATGGCAAGGAGCTACGCCCTGCGGATGTGAGCAGCGTTGAAGGTCGACCAGCTCAAATTCCCAATTTTTACAAAAAGCCAAATGGCGTGTTCTTTATTGGAGAGGCAGGCGCAGGCATTCTGCCCACTGATGAATTCCTCGCCGCCCGCTCAGCGGTACGCTTCGCCACGCAATCGGGGCCAATGCTGGTCATTGACAATGCCTTGCACCCTGCGTTGATTCCCGGCTCAACGGACAGGACACGCCGCAGCGGCGTCGGCGTATGCGGAACTGGTCTTGTGCGCTTTGCCATCAGTTCAGGCCGCGTCAATTTTCATGAATTTGCGCGGCTGTTTCGCGATGAACTCGGCTGCCCCAATGCGCTGTTTCTTGATGGCGGCCGCGGCACGGGTCTCTATTCGCCGGACCTGCGCCGCAACGATTTTTCATGGTATGGCGGCTACGGGCCGATGTTGGGAGTTGTCGAGTGAAGCGCGTGCCGCGAAATGCGCTGTGCTAAAAACGGCCGTCGAACAGTCCGAACAGCCGCGCAGACAAATGCGTGAGCGACCATGGCGAGGCAACGGTGACTCGCGACAAGTATGGAAACGACAATGGTTCGTTCGGCTTCACCCGCATGATTTGCTGGCGCTCCTGAATACCGAATGTCGTGCGGAACTCGGGCGGCAAACTGTCCGCAACGACGTCCACCCTGTCCACCACGCCATCAACAGTGCGCACGCCATCTGTGATGATAACGTGATTTCCAGGCACAACATCGTAAACCCGCCCGCGTGACAGATAGGCTAGGACAAAGGTTTCGCCATTCAGCAATTCCAGCACAGGCTCACCTACCGTCAAAACCTGCCCAGGCGATGCAACATGCGCGCTGACTGTTCCATCATGTGGAGCCCGGACAACACCGTCGGCATAGGCAGATTTGGTATTGGACATTGCCGTTGTCACTTCGGCGAGGTGGTCATTTATGACGGCCAGTTGCTCAAGCACCGAGCCTGCTTCGGTGCGAAGCGTCATCAGATCACGCTCAGCAGCAAATGCTTCAGACAGTACGGAACTGATATAAGTCTGGGAAATCGCGTTGCCGGAAGTGCTGCGGTCGAGCCGCGTCACGCCGTTCTGCGCAGCTTCAAAGCGGCGCTCGGCTATCGGGATCAGCGACTCCACCACCTTCTGCCGGTTAATGGCAGCCTGCCGCCGCTCTTCAATCAACGCAGTATTCTGGGCCAGTTGCGCCAGTGATGTCAGGACTTCGGTTGATTCCAGTCTGGCTATGACATCTCCCTCACGAACCGGACTGCCGGGGGCCACGTCAGTCTCCAGCACGCGCGCGGTATAGGCAGCGCCAACGACGAAGCGATCGCTTGTTACAATGCCGGAGGCTTTGAGGATGAAGAGATGGCCTGTCAGTGTCACCACAAGATAGGCGAGGAAGCCTATAACCAGCAGCAGATAGACGATCCGCCCCAATTTCCGCTTGCGTTGCAGGGGTCTTTCATGACGTCCAGCCTGCTCCACCGCCAGTGAACTTCCGTTTGTCGTGCGTATTCTGTTGCGTATCACCGGCGTATTACCTCTGATTTCGGGCCTGATGACATTTGCGGACCTTGAGCGGTACGAAATTGTCATTCTGCGAGGTGGCAAACAGCAATTCTTCCAGATACGCCAGCAAACGCGCATTGCGCATGACCACAAACTGGAAAGGTGCAAACAACGGAATGAATGGAAGCAATCCGAGATACTCGTAGCGTTTCAGAGTATGGGCTGCCAGCAACAGCGTTACCGCATCAAGCAGGATGATCAGCAGGGTGGTGATGATCAGCACGATGGGCAGCAGCAGCGGGGCATTCATCGAAAGCCAGATTGCGTACGCAATGAAAACCACCGCTGCCAAGATGCAATAGAGCAGGAACTCGACCTGATGCAGCGCTTCAATCAGCCTGAACCGTCTGTCGAACGGGTTGAAAGTGAAACCAAATTTTTGAAATCGCAGACGAGCCGCATCGCGCTCCCATCGGCGGCGCTGCAGCAGAAAGCCCTTCAGTGACGCGGGCACGGTTGTCCAGCATAGGGCATCGCTGGCGAACCGGATTTTGAAACCGCGCTGACGCAATTTCAATGTCAGGTCCAGATCTTCACCCGGTCCGACATCCATTCCCCCCGCCGCAGCCCACGCATTGCGCCGAAACGCACCCAGTGCGCCTGAAACACAGGTTACAAGCCCGAAATAATCAACCAGCGCCCGGCCCAGATGGATGGAAAAAATATACTCTATCGCCTGTAGCGAAGACATGATGCTTTGGCTTGTATTGCGCACAAGCACTGCCCCGGACACTGCCCCGACATCCGGATCAACGAAAGCTCGCGTCAATTGCGCAACCGCATCGCGGTCGAGTGTGCAGTCACAATCCACGACCACAAAGACCTCGCCACTGGCTACACTGGACGCAAGATTGAGCGCCGCCGACTTGCCGCCGCGATCGTTAACGCGAATGGCTTTGTCCAGAACGCCTTCTGTCTCCAGGCGATGCAGTATGGAATACATGCCATCCAGTGAACCATCATCAACACAGATGATCTCGAGATTGGGGTAGGACTGCCCTCGAAGCGAACGAATGCACCGTTCAACGCTTTCCGCTTCGTTGTAACCCGCGATCAGAACACTGACCTTTCCAGTCCAGGCACGATCATCGCGGTTCTTTTGCTCTGTGCTGCTGGTGATGAAAACGCATATAAATCCGAGGAAATACCGAGGGATGTCGAACACCAGCAAAAACCAGAAGAGCCCGATCATCTCCACAATGGTTCGCTGACTCGCATAGGCCCAGCTGAACATCGCAAGATCCATCATTCCGGCGAACTCACAGCACCAACGGCCTCATCTTCAGAACCGAAAACAAGTGCCATGCCCGCGGCTGTTACAAGGAATGATTCCACGTCTTTTTCCAAAAGCGCCTGACCGACACCTGCCAGACCACAATCTGTGCAGCGGAAGCCGACATCGGGATGCTGGGACAGTTCACCACAGGCCTCACACTCACAAAGTTCGGTGGACACTTCATAATCCACGGACACATTGTTGAGAAACCGGCGACATTTCGGACAGCGCAACTGTCCATCCTCGTTCTGAAACTGTTGTTCCGGAGCTTGCGTTGCGCACTGATAGTGGTGAATGACTGCCCGGTCACGAATGCGACTGCTGGCACAATGGTGGCATTGATCCCGCACAAGAATGCGCGCTGACAGGCAATTCGGACAATGGTTCAGGCGCTCGCTGAATTTTGCAAGAAGATGCCCGCGGGAAACAAGTTCAGTGCACACTTCATCAAGATTGGGAAAACGTGCCCGCTCCCTGAAATTCGCTATCTGCGGATGGCGAAAACTGAACTCCGGCTGCATGACGCCATGTCTGACGGCGATGTAGAGCAGCAGACCCAGCGCCGGGTCTTCCGAATATCGTATCTGTTCCGGAACCTTCAAAAGGCGGTGCGCTATCGGCCGCAGTGTTTCGATTGCCGAGGCGACCTCCCCTGCGCCAACTGCCACATCAGCCGCATCCGACTGATCAAGCGATATGACAGGAATTGAGTGATGCAAAGCGGATGCAGAATCCACCAGTCCATTGAGATCAGACCAGTGTTCGACAATGGCAAGTGTGACTTTGGATGCATCTGTGCCGTAGGCGGCATCCAGCTGCAAAGAGTTACGCAATGGGAGCGGCACTGCAATGTCAATCGAACTCAACTACACAACCCTCGTTTGGCAGAAGAAGGTAGGGCGAGCGTGCAGAGCGTCTATATTCACCGCGCGATGCGGCTGTCAGAGAACAGTCTTCAAAATGCCACAATTACGTCCAAGCAACTGATTCCGGAGTATTAATTGATCTGTATTCCAACCCCGCATCCAAAGAGGATTTTTTGCTCTGCTCCCATTACAAACCAGCCATGAGCAGATATTTTGTGTCGAGATATTCATCGAGTCCATGCCGTGAACCCTCGCGCCCCAGACCTGATTCCTTGACCCCGCCAAATGGCGCAAGCTCGGTTGAAAGGCGGCCGCTGTTGATAGCCACCATGCCGTATTCGAGCGCCTCTGCCACGCGCCAGACACGACCCAGATCGCGCGCGTAGAAGTAAGCTGCCAGTCCGGAATGCGTTGCGTTGGCCAGCGCAGTCACTTCGTTCTCATCCTCGAATCTGAAGATTGGAGCCAGCGGACCAAACGTCTCTTCCTGTGCAACAAGCATTTGTACTGTGGCATTGGCCACGACCGTGGGGCAAAAAAAGTTACCCCCGATTGCGTGCCGCCTGCCACCTGTTATGACAGTTCCGCCTTTTCTGATCGCATCTGCAATATGCGCCTCTACTTTGGAAGCCGCCGCGTCATTGATAAGCGGGCCAATTGCGACCGCGGTCGAAAACCCGTCGCCAACCATAAGACCGGATGCTTTTTCGGCAAACTTTCTGACGAACTCATCATAAATGCTAGTTTGGACAAAAATGCGGTTTGCACACACGCAGGTCTGGCCGGCATTGCGGAATTTGGACAGGATCGCCCCATCAACAGCCGCGTCCAGATCAGCATCGTCAAACACAATGAAAGGTGCATTGCCACCAAGCTCGAGGCCAAGCCGCTTAACGGTTGGAGCGCACTGCGCCATGAGCAGCTTGCCGATGGCGGTCGAGCCGGTGAACGTGAGGGTGCGAACATCATGACTGGCGCACAGGACTTGCCCAATCGCAACCGCATCCCCCGTCACTAGGTTCAGCACGCCGGCGGGCACGCCGGCCAGCTCCGCCAGTTCGGCCAAGGCAAAGGCCGTCAGGGGAGTTTCCGGAGCAGGTTTGAGAACCACCGTGCAACCGACGGCCAAGGCCGGGGCGATTTTGCGGGTGACCATGGCAGCCGGGAAATTCCATGGAGTTATGGCAGCGACAACGCCAACCGGTTGTCGCAGGACAATTATTCTGCCGTCGCTGATGTGCGTTGGCAGTGTTTCGCCATGAACGCGCTTGCACTCCTCTGCGTAGAACTCGATGTAGGATGCAGCATACAGAATTTCGGCCTTTGCCTCCGCAAGCGGCTTACCCTGCTCGGTCGTCAGCAAGACGCCAAGTTGGTCAACATGCTGGATTACAAGATCATGCCAGCGCCTGAGAATTGCCGCCCTTTCTTTTGCCAGCAGCCTCGACCACCCGGGAAACGCATTTCTGGCTGCAGCTACGGCCTGTTCTGTTTCCTTCTGGCCGAAATTGGGAACGCGCGCAATTTCCGCTCCGGTGGAAGGGTTGAAAACCGGACTGTCTGCATTGCCAACCCATTCCCCTCCTATCAGGCACTGGGCAGGCCAGACACGGCCTGCCATCTCGAGGCGGGAAGCTGCATCCCCCGTGGATTTCAGCCCGGCGATATCCAATCCATCAGTCATTGGCCTGGAAGCTCCACCATCGGGTCCAGCTTCCCTGCAAAAAGCGAGATCGGTGGATGGGCTCCGGGATCTGTCATCACCTCAACAAGCGTTGGACGTGATGATGCAAGGGCCTCACGCAGACGGAACGGCAGATCTTCCGCGCTTTCGACCCGCACGCCCTCACAACCGCAGGCGCGGGCAATCGCCGCATGGTCAACGGGCTTGAAGTGGCATGCGCTGGTATAGGCATCAAATTTCACGGTCTCGGCATCCTTCTGAAAGCCAAGAATTCCGTTGTTCAGCAGAATGATTGTAAGCGGTACGTCCATGCGCACCATGGTTTCCAGTTCCGCCCAGGAATGCGCAAAGCCACCATCGCCCACCAATGCCACAACCGGTGCGTCGGGGCGGGCAATTTTTGCGCCCATTGCAAGCGGCAACCCCCAGCCAAGACCAGCCAGCCCACGCGGTGTTATAAACCGCATACCTGCATGCGCACCTCGCAACTGGCCCGCCACCCACATTGAAGAGTAGCTGGCATCGGCAGCGACGATGGTTTGCGCCGTCAGCAGTTTTTGCAGTTCAGCCATCACCCGTTCGGGGCGAAGCGGGCTTGTATCCGCCGTTGCAAGCGGCGCCCGAACTGTTTCAAAGTCATTCCACGCCTTGGCAATGCGTGCCTCGATGGATGGGCGGGATTCGGCTCTGGCGTCAAGATCGCAGGACGCAAGCGCCTGCGTCAGCGCTTCAAGAGTTGCAGCAGCGTCGCCCACAAGGCGCACAGCTTCATAGTTACGGCCAATCTCCTGCGGGTCCACATCAATCTGGATGATACTTGTTCCCGGCTTAACCAGCCGCCAACTATCGGTTCCGTTCTGATTGTTGCGGGTGCCAACCTGCAAGATCAGATCGGCATCGCCGAGAATATCTTTTGTAAAGCGTCCAAGCGCCGTCGGACCGACAAGGGCGCCCAGAACACCGCAGGACAGGGGGTGCATTTCATCGACTGCGCCCTTTCCCATATTGGTTGTGAACACTGGCAGCGACGCCAGATCCTGAAGTCGCGCAAGAACTGCGGAGGCATCGGCGGAGAGCACACCCCCACCCGCCATGACGACAGGGAATTTCGCCGCCGCGATCATGGAGGCTGCATCCTGGACGAGAGCGTCGGCTGGCCGGCTCCTGTCCAGTGGCCATACACCCAGATTGGCGCGGCGCACATGATCTGACGCAACAACCTCCTCCCGCAGCAAATCTGCGGGCAGGAGTAGAACCGCTGGGCCGGGCCTGCCGCTTGTGGCGGCTATGAAAGCGGCATCGACGTAATCTTCCACCCTGTCAGCCGTGCCAATTCGCCGGGTCCATTTGGCGCAGGATGCAAACAGCGCAATGTGATCCAGTTCCTGAAACGCATTTTTATCAACCTGATGGCGCTCGACTTCCTGCACAAGAGCCACGATTGGCACACTTGCCTTGAGAGCTTCCGCCAATGGCGGCACGAGCAGGGTTGCCGCTGGGCCGTTTTGCGCAGCAACAACGCCGACCTTTCCCGAAATGCGCGCAAAGCCATCCGCCATGGTGCCGCCCATATTCTCCTGCCGATAGGCGATCTGACGTATGCCGATCGCTTCCGCAGCAAGAATGACAGCCGATGGCAGGCTCTGGCCGAAAATGACCTCGACGCCGTGGCGGGCAAGTGCCTGCGCTATAGCTTGGGCAACGGTCGGTTTGGTGGTGCTCATACTGCAAGGCTTTCGTATATTTGCTGGTGAGATGACAGAAAATCCGCAAACACATCGCCTACATGGTCAATGTCAGCGTCGGTCATCGGAGTGGAGAGGCAGGCGGCCGCACCATTGGGTATGATGATGCCTTCTGAGGCATAGATGCGGGTCAGCTGATTGATCACCGTCGCCTCCACAGCCGTCATCGCAGCCTCGCGGAAATCACGCGGGGCCAGGCGTTTGGGATGAATTCTGAACAGAGAGCCAACACCTGTGACGGTGAATGGCGCATCATGCCGGGCGATGTCTGACGCGAACCGGTGCCGCAGTCGCGTGCCAAGATTTTCAAGATGTTCGAATGCGGCGTGGTCCAGCGCTTTCATTGCCGCAAGCCCTGCCACCATTGACAGTGGATTGGCGGAAAAGGTGCCTCCCTGCGGCAGCGGCGGGCGCTTTTCACCGCGGCCAAACACGCTCATGACCTCGCGGGAGCCGCCGATTGCCCCGATTGGCAACCCACCGCCGATGATTTTACCAAGTGTAATGAGGTCTGGCGTGAAACCGTGCCGCGCGGAAGCGCCCTCATATCCCTGACGAAAGTTGAGCACCTCATCGGCGATGATCAGAATGCCGAATTCCCTGGCTGTTGTGTTGATAGCCTCAACAAATTCAGGGTCTGGAACCACAAGTCCGGCCCTGCTGGGTGTGGGATCAATGATGATTGCCGCCAGGCGGTGAGCGTTTTTCGCCAGCAGCCGCCTGCAGCCCTCCACATCATTGAAGCGCAACGTAACGACCTCATCCAGAACTGAAGCGGGAGTGCCGCGATAATAGGGAACCGACGCCGGCTCTGTCGGATCGCCCCAATTATCCGCTGTGCTGGACTGGCTCACCTCCACCCAATCGCAGGCACCATGATAGGCACCCTCGATTTTGGCTATTGCAGGACGCCCGGTATAAGCTCTTGCTGCCTTGACGGCAAAAAGCACAGCCTCGGTGCCAGTGTTGACAAAGCGAAGCCAATCAATGGCAGGAACGCGCCCGCAGATCAGTTCCGCAAGTGCAAGTTCATGCTCTGTTGGATTGGCGAAGCATGATCCCGAGTTAATCTGATGTGCTACCGCATCAGCGACCGGCTTGAAGCCATGCCCATGAATCAGGGTCGTGAAATTGCCATTCAGGTCAAGAAACCGACGCCCGTCCACGTCTGTGACATAGGCACCTTCGCCATTGGCAATATAGCGTGGGATCGGATCTTTCTCGATGGTGACGCGCGTCGTTCCGTCGCCAAACACCTTGCCTGCTCTGGCAAAGAACTCAGCCGACTTCGGGCCTGTTGCGTTGTGCCCTGGTTGCATGTCTCTCCTGCCCCCTCATGAAATGGACTCGTCAAAGTAAGGGCAGATTATTATTTTTTGATATTTGACGCAACAAAAATTATTGCAAAAAAGCGGAGCTTATTGCTCCGCGTCGTATTCCTCCAGAAAGCGTTCGAGGCGCGCATACCCGTCCCGCAAATCCTGTTCAACGGCGCGCCGAACTTTCTGCGCATCACGTTCTCGCAACCCGTCCAGAATATCCATGTGATTGGAAACACCGCGCCGGTTTACCGCAAATTCCGGGTAAAGCACATTGAGTGATGGGCCAACCTGCAACCAGAGTGATTCAATCAATGAGACAAGCCGCGCCCAGTTGGAGCGCCGGTAAAGCAGAAAGTGAAACTCGCGGTTCGCGGCGAGAACTTCGGGATAATCATTCTTATCAAGACTTCGGTTGATCACTTCCTGCAGACGCGCCAGCGAAGCAATATCCTTGTCGGAAATATTTGCCACGGCACGTTCTGCTGCCAGCCCTTCCAGAGCCAGACGCGTGGCTGTGACTTCCTCCAGAACCTCTTTGGTCAAAACAGGAATGACAACTGTTTTTGGACCGGCATTGACAAGCGCGCCTTCACTCAGCAACCGGTTGATAGCATCCCGGGCCGGAGTTGTGCTGACTCCAAGGGCATCAGCAACAGAACGAACTGTCAGCTTTTTGTTGGGCGGGAACGCTCCGCGGATAATAATATCCTTCAGCCGGTCGTAGGTGACCTCGCCAAGGCTGATGGTTTTGGCAATCGGTTCGACAATGTTGGAAAGAGGATTTTGCGACATTCGATTCCGCTGTGATGTGATGTGATACATCATTTTATCCAGCAAAAACGAAAAGCGCCAGTCTGACGGCTATGGTGTCGAAGGTCCGAACGAACCCTCGACACACTCATCATGTTACTGTGTGATCCAGTCGTTCCATGCGTCCGCCAGCTTTTCCTGATTGGCGCTGATCCATTCGGAATCATGCTGAACAGTCTTTTTGAATTCATCCGGCGAAGGAATTTTGGACCGTGCCTCATCATCCAGCAGAGCCACGGCATCCGAACTGGGCGGCGTAATGCCGAATTGTTTGGCAAAATTCGCCTGAACCGCCGGATTGTTGAGGTAATACTGCACCAGCTTAAGTGCATTTTCCTGGTGCGGTGCATTTTGAAGAATCTGCAAAGTGTCTGCCAACATGAATGCGCCGTCGAATGACATTGCGATTGGCTGGTCTTCATCCTTCAGAGCATTGGCACGCGTACCCCAGATCATGCCGGTCACATATTCGCCTGAACGGAAACCCTGTTGGCTCTGATCGCCGGTGCGCCACCAGAGTTCCACCTCCGGTCGGATTTCGTCCAGTTTTGCCAATGCACGATCAATGTCCAATGGAAACAACTGGTCAGCTGGCACACCATCAGCCAAAAGCGCTCCGGCAAAAACCCGCCACGGATCGCTCAGATTTGGCAGTGCACGCGGTCCTGGAAAGTTGGCAACATCCCAGAATTCCTGCCAGGTGGTCGGCCCGCCATCTGGAAAGTCCTGCGTGTTGTAGACCAGCAAGGTTCCGTTCAGCGAAAGGCGGACCCCGGCCGGGTTGCATGCCTTGTCAACCAGATCTGCCCGATCCTCGAACTGCTGACAAAACTCGGCCAGATCAATGGTAAAGGCGCGGTTTTGCGCAGACTCTGCCAGAATGTCGACATTGTTGATAATGTCCCAGGTAACATCGCCTGCCTGTACCATCGCCTGGGCGCGAGCTCGCATTTCCGCGTCTGTTGCTGTGACAGATACAACTTCAATGCCGGTTTCCGCGGTGAAAGGTGTAAACCAGGCCTCACGAAGCGCCTGTTCAAACACGCCACCAGTGGAAGCGAAAACCACCCGTTCCTGAGCCTGCGCCATTGCGGGCATCATTGCCGTGACAGCGACACCGGCGGCCATATATGCCAGATATTTCATTACTTTACCTCCATTTGTAAGGCTTGAATTTCTGGGTTGCGGATGGAAATCGCCTTAAGTCTTGCGGCGGGACTGCAAGAGCTGAATGCCTCCCATCAAGATAAGCGAGACAACAACCATCACTGTCGAAACTGCGGCAATAACCGGGGTGAGGTTGAAGTCGATGTCTTCAAACATTTTGCGAGTGATGGTTTTGCCATCTACGCCCGAGATGAAGAATGACACTGTTGCCTCGTCAAACGAGGCCAGGAACGCAAACACTGCGCCAGCTGCAACGCCCGGAGCAATATTTGGCAAGACCACAGTGAAAAATGCGCGTGGTCGACTGGCCCCACAGTTCAACGCCGCAAGCTCCAGCAACGGATCAAACCGCTGCAGAACGGCCGTTACGGTTATGACGACATAGGGAACAGCAAGCATGGTGTGCGCGATGAGAAAACCGAAGAAATTTCCGGTCAGCCGCATGGGCGAAAACACCAGATACAGAGCAACTGCAATAACGATGTGCGGCAGCACTATCGGGCTGAGCGTGAAGGCCTGGATCAGGCTTTTGCCTGGCAATTTGCCGCGCACCAGTGCAATGGCTGCCAAAGTGCCGATGATGGTTGCGGCAAGGGTGGTTGCAATGGCAATGCGGAGGCTGAAAAACGTTGCCGCCATCCAGTCAGGGTCTTGAAAATATGCAATATACCAGCGGAAGGTGAAACCGCGGGGCGGAAACTCGATGTAGCTCGCCGTGCCAAATGACATTGGAATGACCAGAAGTGTTGGCAGCACTATGAAGAAAAGGACCAACCCGACAACCACACCGAAACAGAGAATACCGGCAGAGAGCTTTATCGGTGAGCTGAAAGCCGCTGACCGCTGGGTTTCAATTGCTGTTTCAGTTGCCATGGTCAAACCCCTTGTTCAAGGTCAGAACCTTGCGAAACACAAAAGCGACGAGAAGTGTTGAACCGAGGAGAACAGCAGCAAGTGCACCGGCAAAGGGCCAGTTGAGCATTTCCGTTGCCTGCTGACCGATCAGCGTCGCCATCATCAGCGTCCGCGGTCCGCCAACGAGAGCAGGGGTTACGTAGAATCCAAGCGCCAGAATGAAGGTCATGAGACTGCCTGCAAAAACTCCCGGCAGGCTGAGCGGCAATATGATGCGGATGAAAACCGTGGTGGTGCCGGCCCCCAGATTTCGGGCAGCGCGCATATACTCTTCGGGAATTCCGCGGAGTGCGCTGTAAATCGGCAGTATCATGAATGGCAGCAGAATGTGCGACATCGCCATGATCACCGCGCCTTCGGTGTAAAGCAGCCGCAATGGAGATTCGACGATGCCAACCTCAAGCATGAACGTGTTGAGAATGCCATTTCGTTGCAAAAGGACGATCCACGCGTATGAGCGCACCAGCACCGACGTCCAGAGCGACAAGAGCACACAAGCCAGAACGATAGAGGCCAGACGACCCTTCAGCCGTGCCATGGCATAAGCCACCGGATAGCCCAGCAGAAATGTGAGGATGCTGACGGCAAGCGCGACCTGGAACGTTCTGAGAAGTATTTTCAGAAACAGGGGTTCGGAGACAATGCGCTCGTAATTTGCAAACGGGCCTGCTCCACCAAGAAAACTGCCCCAGATCAGGCTGCCGACAGGATAAACAAAGCCAAAGGTCAAAAGGACCAGCAGGGGCGCAACGAGCAACAGCGAAAGCGGTGCGGAGTATGTGCGTGCAGAGGATGGCATGATCAGACCTCTGCCGCGAAAACTTTGACCGCCCCGCGATCCACGACGACGTCTACGCTGTCTCCCGCACCGTAGCCGACACCAAGCCCGGATGCAGGCAATTGAACATGCACCGGGTCGGCGGCTCCCTCGACCCTTACAAAAACCGTATGAAACGAGCCTGCGAAAATTGCGGTCTCAACTGTTCCGGGAATTGCAGAGTCGCCACCAAGGCCGCGACGGTGCAGTGTCAGACGCTCTGGCCGCATTGCAATATCAACCGGCTTGCCAGTGGCAAACTGAGCAGCGGTGCCATGAAGGCCCTGTGCCTCAATCTTCACATCACCCGGCAGACCGATCACTGCACACTGTTCGTCGCCTCCGATGAATTCGCCGCGCAGAAAATTCATCTTGCCAATGAAGTCTGCGACAAAGGGCGTTTCAGGCTGCTCATAAAGATCCAGTGGAGATCCGATCTGCACAAGCCGGCCATTGCTCATGACAGCAACACGATCCGACATTGTCAGCGCTTCTTCCTGATCATGTGTAACGTAGATAACCGTGACGCCAAGGCGCTGTTGCAGGCTTTTAATCTCGATCTGCATTTCTTCGCGCAGCTTCTTGTCAAGCGCTCCAAGCGGCTCATCCATCAGAAGCACAGGCGGTTCAAACACCAGCGCCCGCGCAACGGCGATCCGCTGTTGCTGGCCGCCTGAAAGCTGGCTTGGCATCCGATGACCATAGGCCTCCAGCCGCACAAGCGCCAAAGCAGCTTCAACACGGCGATCAATCTCAGCGCGGGTCGCTCCCCGCATTTTCAACGGAAAGGCAATATTCTGGGCCACGGTCATGTGTGGAAACAGAGCATAGCGCTGAAACACCATGCCGATGCCGCGCTTGTTTGGCGCGACATTGGTTATGTCGCGCTCGCCAACGCGGATTGAGCCGGACCCAGGCATTTCAAAGCCGGCAATCATCATGAGAAGTGTGCTCTTGCCCGAGCCGGATGGCCCAAGCAGCGAAACAAACTCACCCTTGCCCACGACAAACGAAACATTGTCAACGGCAAGGACCGTTCCGTAGGCCTTGGATATGTTTTCAATGGACACCTGACTGCCAATCGCGTCCCTTGCCGTTCGCTCCATCCACATTTCCTTCAATCAGCCAAATCAATATTTTGATGTTTGATACATCATTATATGCGGCGCGATTTGTCAAGTGTGGATGTGGTTTCTACTGGCTGATGGGCAAAATTGGCTCTGACTCAGGCGGAAAAGCAGTAGCGGACGCGGTGGCGGTAGGTCTGGCCGGGACGCAGGATCGCAGATGGGAAACCCGGCTGATTCGGCGCATCCGGCCAGCCCTGGGTTTCCAGCGCAATGCCCGCATGGGCGTGGTAGATTCGACCATCCAAACCGGGGAGCCCGCTGATGTGGCTGCCATCATAGACCTGCAGGCCACAGGCATTGGTTTCAATGTCCATTCTGACGCCGCTTTGACCCCGCAGTGTCGCTACACAGCGTAAAGGCTGCTCTTCGGTCGACAGACATAGATTGTGGTCAATGCCACCAGCTCCTATCAGGCGAGCCTCACGAAAATCAAAGCGGCTGTTGTCAACAGGGGCAATTTCACCGGTCGGGATAAGTTCTGCATCGACGGGTAAATATTGGGACGCAGCGACTTGAAGGCTGTGGTCGCAGATGTCCGCCGTTCCATCAAGGTTGAAGTAGCCGTGATGCGCAAGGTTGCATGGTGTCGGCGCCTCGGTGGTTGCACGCATGTCAAATTCCAGCGTGCCCTTGTCCCTGAGTGCACAGGTCACCGCAATGCTGAGCTTTCCGGGAAACCCCATATGGCCGTCATCCAGCGCCAGACGCAGCTCGGCTCGGTCTTGTGCCTGGTCGTGCAGTGTCCACAATTGCCGCCAGGTTCCATCATCGCCGCCATGTAGAATGTGCCGGTTCTGCTGGTTGGCATTGGTTCGGTAGTCTCGCCCGTCAAGTGTGAAGCGAGCACCGCCGATGCGGTTGGCAAAACGGCCGACGATTGCGCCAAAAAACTGCATGCTGCTGAAATAGGGTTCCAGCATCGGCGTACCCAGAACGAGCGGATGAGCAACCCCTTCCAGCCGCAGATCCTGCACTATTGCGCCCATGGTCAGAAGTTTTGCCGTCAGCCCGCCGCCTTGAAGGGTAAGGCTCTCCACAGGACGGCCATCTGGAAAATGTCCGAAAACCTGCCGGCCAGTCATGCAATTACCTTGTGTTCGGCCTGTCCGGTAATGCCGGTTTCGATTGTGTAGGTCAGACCCTGCGCTGCATCGGGATTTTTGATCCCCTCACAAGCCGTGGTGACAAACAGCCGCGTCAAATCTGCGCCACCAAACGCGGGGCAAGAGGTATGCAGCCCGCCTACCTGTATCACCCGGTCAAGTCTGCCATCCGGCAGGTAACGCGCCACGCGGCCTGCACCCCATTGCGCATTCCATAACCCGCCCTGAGCATCAACAACCGCGCCGTCGGGGTTCAACCCTTCCGGTTTGAGATCAAGAAAAACATAGGGTGCACCGTTGGGCCAGCCACTGGAATCAAGCGTCTGGCCCATGATGCGACCAGTTCGCGTATCGGCAAAGTAGGCAAGTGCTGCATCCGGTGAAAAGCAGATCGCATTGGGAATGGTGATGTCGGAGTAAAGCCGCTCGATAGCTCCGCCATAATAACGCCAGATCGCTCCGCGACCCTCTTCAGCGGAAAGGCTCATGGTGCCAATCCAGAAACCGCCATATGGGTCGGCGCGCCCATCATTCGATCGGGTTTCGCGGTTTTCTGCTTCCAATGGGGCAAGCAGTTCGTGCTCGCCACTGGCGATGTCAAAACGGCGAAGTCCAGTCTCTGTTGCAATGAGCAGCGTATCGCGGTCGATCCAGCCCAATGCTGAAGGGCGCTCGGCAAACTGCCATTCAAGCTGGCCGCCAGCATCCCGGCTCAAAAGCCGTTTGCCCAGAATATCGCACCAGAACAACTGGCCACGCTCAGGATGCCAGAAGGCGCCCTCGCCCAATTCGCAGGTGCGATTGTCGTAAATGTCTGCAACGCTCATGCTGGCAACGCCTCCTGCCCCTTGCGTGCCAGCCGCACCAACCCTTTTTGCATGAGGATGAAAGACAGCAGCAGAATGCCGATGACAATCCGTGTCCACCAGCTGGACAGCGTACCATCGAAAACAATGTAGGTCTGGATGAGACCCATGGTCAAAACACCGATCAATGTGCCGAAAACATAGCCTGCGCCACCCGTAAGCAGGGTTCCGCCAATGACAACCGCGGCAATAGCGGTCAGTTCAGTGCCAACGGTGGCAAGCGAATAGCCCGAGCCGGTGTATATTGAAAAGACGATGCCGGACAGCCCTGCCATGAACCCTGAAAATGCATATATGCCGACAGTGATGCGGCCCGGCTGTGCACCCATGAGCCTGGCTGTAGCCTCGCCACCACCCAAAGCATACACCGCCGTGCCGAAACGGGTTTTGTGCACAATCAGCATGCCAATGGCAAAGACAATCAGCATCAGCCCCCCAATCAGTGTCAGCCGCCCGCGCCCTGGCAACAGATAATAGGCTTGCAGCACCTGGTAGAACTCATGCTGGATTGGCACCGAGTCAATCGACAACATGTAAGCGGCACCGCGTGCCAGAAACATGCCGGCGAGTGTGACGATAAAGGCAGGCATGACAAGTGCGTGGATGAGCCCACCCATTGCCGCGCCAAAAATCGTTGTGATGCAAAGCAGAATGGCGAAAACAAAAAGTGGGTGCAGGCTGGTGTCCCGCAGGAGCACGGCAATCAAAACGCCGGAAAAGGCAATGACCGAGCCGACTGAAAGATCAATGCCGCCTGAAAGGATCACCACGGTCATCCCAACTGCTACGATGCCCAGATAGGCATTGTCGGTCAGAAGATTGCCCATGACCCGGGTCGAGATCATGTTGGGAAACTGAATATAGCAAATCACCAACGCCAGAATAAAAATTGCGATGGTTGCCAGCAGCGGAAGAAGACGTGGATTGGTCATGACTTTGGCTCCCGCGGCGCAGTTGCCGGTTGCGTCTTTCCACCAGCAGGCGAAATGGCGCTGCGCCAATAGGTGAACTCTCCCGCGAGGCGCGGCGATTGCAGAACCAGAATGATCACAACCAGCGCAGCCTTGATTACAAGGTTGTATTCGGGCGGAAAACCGCCCAGCAGAATTCCGGCATTGATGGTCTGGATGATCAACGCTCCGATGACGGAGGCCGCGATGGAGAACCGCCCGCCCAGCAGTGAGTTGCCGCCAATCACCACGGCAAGGATCGCGTCAAGCTCCAGCCAGAGGCCCGCATTGTTGGCATCGGCGCCGCGTATATCTGCGGTAACGATAATTCCGGCCAGCGCGGCGCAAAGGCCGGAAACCACATAGACCGCAATGAGAAGCACCGTGACATTGACGCCGGAGAGTGCACTGGCCCGGCGGTTGACGCCCACTGCCTCTATCAGCATGCCGAGCGCAGTGCGGCGCAGCAATTGCACCGCAAGCACCGTGGTGGCCAATATCAGCCAGACCGGCACGGGCAGGCCGAGTAATGTTCCCGAGCCGATCCAGCCAAATTCCGGGCTGGTAAACGTCAGAATACGCCCCTCCGTGATGAGCTGGGCGATGCCACGTCCCGAGGTCATGAGAATAAGCGTGGCGACAAAAGGCTGGATGCCGACCAGCGAGACGAGCACGCCGTTCCAGAGCCCGCAGAGCGCGCCAACCAGAAACGCCAGAAGAAGTGCCGGGAAAATGCCATAGCCGGAACTGATGGCCCACGCAGCCGTAGCACCGCAAATTGCCATGATTGTGCCAACGGAAAGATCAATTCCCTTGGTGGCAATTACCAGTGTCATGCCAACGGCCAGAATGGCCACAGGCGCGCTGCGTTTTGCCATATCCACCAGAGGGCCAACCAGTCGGCCATCCACCGTGGCGACATTCAGAAAGGAAGGAAAAACAAGCGTTATCAGAAAGATCAGCGCAACCAACGTGATCAGCTGAGGGGCAAGACGACGAAGGGTCTGAATGATCATCGGCTCGCCTCTGACTGAGGAGACGACGCCTCGGGCGCAGCAATGGAACGCACGATTGTGTCAGTTGTCATTTCCGCGCCGGTCAGTTCTGCAACATGGCGCCGATCTCGCACAACGATGATGCGGTCGGACGCAGCAACAAGCTCTTCCAGCTCGGACGAGATGACCAGGATAGACATTCCCTGTTCGTTCAAATGGCGGATCAGGCGAAGGATTTCGGCATGGGCGCCAACGTCAATGCCGCGTGTCGGCTCATCAAGAATGAGGAATTTCGGGTTCATGGCCAGCCAGCGCGCGAGGATCACCTTTTGCTGGTTGCCGCCTGACAGTTCGCCAACCTTTTTTTCCGGCCCGGTGGTGCGAATGTCCAGCCGCCGGATGTAATCATCAGCCAGCCGGCTCTGTTCAGCGCGGGGAACCGGCCGCATCCACCCCTGCCGGGCCTGAAGCGCCAGAATGATGTTCTCCCGAATGGTCAGGTCCGCAACAATTCCATCGGTCTTGCGGTCTTCCGGCGCAAATCCCAGACCGGCCGCAATGGCCGCACGCGGGTTGCGAATATCGAGCGCGCCTTTTGCATTGCGCGCGGTGCCGGTCTGTGCCGGACGAATTCCATAAAGGACCTCGGCGCTTTCGGTGCGCCCGGAGCCCAGCAGACCTGCAAGGCCCACCACCTCACCTTCATGAATATCAAGGTCAAAGGGTTCGATGGTCCCTGCCCGGCCAATGCCTTGAAAGCTGTAGGCAATGGCATGTTGCTGCCGCGCCTTGTCGTGCGTTGCCATCCGGGCCCCGACCTCATGCTCCAGCGCATGGCCCAGCATATGCTCAATCAGCCTGACGCGGTCTAGATCACCCGTTTTTTCGGTCGTGATTTTCCGGCCATTGCGCAGAACCGTAACCCTGTCGGTCAAAGCAAAGACCTGATCGAGAAAATGCGACACAAAGACGATGCCGAGACCGCGTGTGCGCAAATCCCGCACAACTTTGAACAGCATCTCGACTTCACGCGCATCCAGGCTTGCGGTGGGCTCATCGAGCACAAGCACTTTGCCGGAAAGCGTTACAGCCCGGGCAATTGCAACGATTTGCTGGATTGCCACGGAATAGCTGCCCAGATCACGGTTGACATCAATGTCGAGCCCGTAGCCTTCCAGCATTGCGCGCGCCTCCCGGGTGCGGGCGCGGGTATCGACCAGTCCAAAGCGTGTCGGCTCCCGACCGAATGTCAGGTTTTGTGCCACTGTCAGGTTGGGCAGCAGGTTGACCTCCTGATACACAGTGCCGATGCCCAGGCTTTGCGCCTCCGAGGTCGAGCGCGGATCAATCGCCCGCCCGTCCATGACGATCTCGCCAGCGTCCCGGCGATAGGCACCGGTCAGGCATTTGATGAGTGTGGATTTTCCCGCTCCGTTTTCACCCAGCAGGGCGTGCACCTCTCCGGCTGCCAGATCGAAATCAACTGCATCCAGCGCCTTGGCGCCAACGAAGGATTTCGTAAGGTTTCTAACGGTCAACAGCACGCATCTATCCCTGGCTGAAGAAAAAATGGCAGCACGGGCGGTGCAACCCGCCCGTGTCGCGTAGTTTGAGGCTTAGTAGCCGAGGCCCTTGCGCCCTTCGTACTCAGCCTGCGGATTGTCTTTCTGAGTGTAGAGACGCGACTCGGTCTGGATAAATTTCGGCGGCACTGTGCCATTGTCCCAGAACGCTTTAAGGGCATCAAAGGCTGGCCCTGCCATGTTCGGTGTCAACTCAACTGTCGCGTTGGCTTCACCGGCCGCAAGCGCCAGGAAAATGTCCGGCACACCGTCGATTGAAACGACCAGAATATCTGTACCCGGTTTCAAGCCCGCTTCGCGAATGGCCTGAATTGCCCCGAGTGCCATGTCGTCATTATGGGCGTAGACGGCGCAGATATTGGCGCCACCGCCTTCAGCCTGCAGGAAGCTTTCCATGACGGTCTTGCCACCCGAACGGGTGAAATCGCCCGTCTGACTGCGCACTATGCTGACATTGCTGTGCGAGGCGATTGCCTGTTCAAACCCTGTCTTGCGGTCAATAGCCGGGCTGGATCCTGTGGTGCCCTGAAGCTCGACAACACGGCATTCCTTGCCATCAACCGCGGTTACCAGCCACTCGCCGGCAACAGCGCCTTCGTGGACAAGATCGGAACCCACGGCTGTCAGGTAAAGGTCGTCCGAGCTGTCGACCTGCCGGTCAAGCAGCACGACCGGAATTTCAGCCTCTTGCGCCTCACGCAGAACTGCATCCCAACCGGTGGCCACAACAGGGGCGATCAGGATCGCATCAACATCCTGTGCGATGAATGAGCGAAGCGCGGCAATCTGGTTTTCCTGGCGCTGCTGCGCGTCGGAGAAGCGCAGATCATATCCGCGTTCTTCTGCCTGCTGCCGGGTCACTGTGGTTTCCGCCGCCCGCCACCCGGACTCGGATCCGATTTGTGAAAAACCGACTGTCTGGGCAAAAGCACCGCCAGCGGTGAGAGTGACAATGGCCACGCTGGCGAGAAGTGTCCTTAAGGTCATAATATCCTCCCTGGGGTTGACCGCGAACAATGTTTTTATGGTTCAGACCGGACCTTTGGTCCGGGTAGTCTGCAAGCACAGTCGATCCGCCCTTCTGCGGATGATCACAGTGCCCTCACAGTGGCAACGCCCTGGTCCACAGCGCGTGAAAGAGGGTTGCGAAGCGGCAGGCCAAAGCCTGGCGCCTCAATTTCAAATACGTCTCCCTCCTTCGTGCGGACACCATCGGCAAAGCTGAGTGTGGCGGTGCCGAACATGTGGACATGAACATCGCCCGGCTGGCGAAACAGCGCGTATTTGAAGTGGTGGTGCTCCAGATTGGCAAGACTGTGAGACATGTTCGCCTCGCCAGACAGGAATGGCTTTTCCCAGACCACGTCTTCACCGCGGCGGATGCGGCTCGTGCCCTCTATGCTGACCGGCAATTCTCCAACCAGGATTTCTGGGCCGAAGGATGCCATTCGAAGCTTGGAGTGGGCGAGCCATAAATAGTTGCCGCGCTCCACAACGTGGTCGGAAAACTCGTTCGCCAGTGCGAAGCCTACTCGGAAGGGCGTGCCATCCCGCCCAATGACATAGATGCCGGCGATTTCCGGCTCCTCACCTCCATCTTCGGCAAAGGCCGGCATTTCCAGCGGTTTTCCGGGCGCGGCCACGGCACTGCCATTTCCCTTGTAGAACCATTCCGGCTGCGCGCCGGGCAGATGGGCCGGCTTGCCGTTTTCCCGGCCCATATTGAACATTCGCATGGAATCCGTAGTGGCCTCATCCGTGGCAGCGCTGTGCATGGCATCACGCGTTGCGGCTGAGCCCAAATGCGTCAACCCGGTACCGGTCAGATGAAGATGGGCCGGATCTTCATGGCTGATGGGTGATAGTACGCGCCCCTCTGCTGCGGCCGTGGCGAGGTCTACGGCATCGCCGAGACCGATAACGCCAACGGCCTGGCGCAAAGAAATGCCCTTGTCGATGCAATCAAGTACAAAGGCGTGAAGCGACATACGTTGCTTTAAAGCATAGGCCTCGGGACCGTCACGTACGACAACCTGCACCGTGCCATCATCAAACAGGCATTGGGAAAGCAGCATTGACACGATCCTTGAGAGGGCTCTTACACCCCGCTTCGGGCAGATCCGACAACCGCTGCGACAAGATAGAGGCTAAGCCTGCAACATCCGCATTCACGGTCGCCACGCCTCCCTGCGCGGCAACATCTTTGGTTGAGGTCTTTTTTCGCTTCTGTTCAGGCCGGACCACAACCTTTGCGAGAATTGCTTGAACTACCATATGTTTCAAATAAGTTCTGTGCCGGGCAATATATCGAAAGCGATATGATGGAAGAGGGCAAAGCGTCCGGTTTTCCAAACGAGTTTATCCGCCGCGGTTTGCGGCTGGCACACCTGCGATTGCTGGTGGCGCTGCAGGATACAGGGCAGATTTCGGGTGCGGCGTCGCGAGTGGCGGTTACCCAGCCCGCGGCTTCCCGGCTGATGGCAGAGCTGGAGCAGATTGCAGGAACCGGGCTTTACAGCCGCCATTCCAAAGGGGTGTTGTTGACGGTGGCCGGGCAATTGCTAGCGGAAAAGGCCTCCATTGTTTTGCGCCAGCTTGACGATGCGCACAGCGAAATCACCGGCATTTCGCGGGGCATGCGGGGTCATGTGCATATTGGCGCGGTGACAGGCCCCGCGCTGGAGCTTGTGCTTCCGGCTCTGCGCGAATTGCGCGTGACTTTTCCGCAGATTGAAATTTCGATTGATGTTGAAACCAGCGACAAGCTGATTGAGTCCCTCCTCGCGCGAAAGATGGATTTCTACATCGGGCGGCTGCCGCCGGGGGTTGATGCCCGGGCCGTCCGCATGCGGCTTATCGGCCCCGAGCCGGTAAGTTTCATTGCCCGGACCGGGCATCCCCTGAACAAGCGCGGCAGGATCGACGTGGCGCAATGCCTGCCATTTGACTGGGTTATGCAGCCACCCGGCGGTTTGATGCGCCGGGCGGTTGAAACCTATCTTCTGGAAAACGGCTATGAACTGCCCGTGCGCATTCTCGGAACGGCGTCGATGCTGCTGACACTGGCAATTATCAGCGACACAAATGCGGTTGCGCCAGTCTCAACATCGGTGGGCGAGTTTTACTCCCGCCGCAACGCGCTTGGCAGCAATATCAGAATGCTGACAATCACGAACCCGATTGCGGTTTCACCCTATTCGGTTGTGGTTCCGGCGCAGAGAATGCTTTCACCCGCTGCCGAGACTGTGCTTGCAATACTGGAACAGAAAATTCAGCAGGCAGAAGCAGCGCGGCTTTATTCCCATCCGACCGCCGGAACGGGCGACTGAATGTCGCGCGGCGCGCCATCCAACGAACCTGATGCGATTTACTGAATTGCATCAAAGCAAAGAGGCAGGGCGCGGCCTGACGGTCGCGCCCTGCAAATCAGAACTTCAGAGCGGCAGCGTGTATGAGGTCTTGCTGCTGGTGAAGAATTCGCGCGCAGCCCGCCCCTGTTCGCGGGTGCCATAGCTGGACTTTTTGCGCCCACCAAACGGAACGTGGTAGTCCACGCCTGCTGTTGGCAGGTTGACCATGACCATGCCGGAATCTGAACGGGCCTTGAAATCTTCGGCATATTTAAGCGAGCGCGTGCAGATGCCGGAGGACAGTGCCAGATCGCTGTCATTGGCTATGGCCAGCGCTTCCTCATAATCCCCGGCTTTCAGCACGGAGACAACAGGTCCGAAAATTTCCTCGCGAACATGCCGCATAGTGTTGTTGGCATTGCCGATAACGGCTGGCGACATGAAGAAACCATCCGTCTCGCGTGAGACCCGCTCGCCGCCGCAAAGCACGTCGGCACCTTCATTGCGGGCAATTTCAAGGTAGGACTCGTTGACTTCAAACTGACGTTCGTCGACCACCGGGCCCAGGTGGCTCTGAGCATCCAGGGCATGGCCCACGCGCAACCCACGACAACGGTCCACCATCGCCTCAAGCAACCGGTCATAAATGCCCGGAGTTGCGATAATGCGCGTGTTGGACGTGCAGCGCTGCCCAGTGGAAATCACCGAGCCGCCAATTGCGCAACCAACCGCATTTTCCAGATCGGCATCATCCAGAACGACAAGCGGGCTTTTGCCGCCCATCTCTTCCTGAACCCTGCCGCCGCGGCCCGCCACCATTTCACGCACAGTCTGACCGGTTGCAACCGAGCCGGTGAACGACACGGCATCAACACCTTCAGACTGCGCCAGCGCGTTGCCGACCTCACGCCCCGGGCCCATTACCAGATTGAAAACACCCGCCGGAATACCGGAACGAGAGATGATTTCCGTCATCACCCAGGCCAAAGCAGGCGTTAGTTCCGCTGGCTTGAGAACCACGGTGTTGCCGTAAGCGAGCGCCGGTGCCGCCTTCCACGCCGGAATGGCGATTGGAAAGTTCCACGGGGTGATCAACCCAACAACACCGACAGGCTCGTAACGAACATCAACAGTAACACCAGTCCGCAGCGAAGGCAGAATATCGCCCGCGACGCGCAGCGCTTCCTGTGCATAAAATTTGAAAAGTTGACCGGCACGAACCACCTCGCCGGTGCCTTCTGCAAGGATCTTGCCCTCTTCCCGGGACAAAAGGCGACCCAGTTCATCGCGGCGTGCCAGCAGCTCTGTGCCAACAAAATCAAGCGCATCTGCACGTTGCTGCGGCGTGGCAACGCGCCAGCCTGGCAAAGCCGCGCGCGCGGCAGCAATGGCATCGTGCGTCTGCGCGGCATCCGCTCGCGTATACTCGCCGATAACATCGGACACGTCCGATGGGTTGATGTTCTTTGATACTCCCGAACCTTCAACCCAGGCGCCATCGATGAAATTGCGGTGAATGGTCATGAATTCCCCCCGATCAGAGTTCTGCCGCAAGCCGGCCCGGCCCGCGAACCACGATGTCGACCAACTTTGTCGACGTCGGCACGTGTTATAATCAGTGGTGGGCAAAAAGCCACCACACAGCCTGTGTTGCGTCGCTGCCGAGCGCTTGAATGATTGAGGTTGAGACAGAATGCAAAACCTATCCAGGGCGCTGATTACTTGACTTGCAGCAGCAACATGTCCTGAGGTCACATTCCGGATTCTGGCGGAGAAAACCATGACGGAGCGAAAACACCCGGCCACCCTGCGCGATGTTGCCGCCGCGGCAGGGGTTGATGTCTCTACCGTTTCGCGCACGCTGCAAAGCAAGGGCCGTGTCGGCGAAGACACCAGAGCACGCATTCTTGAAGCTGCGGAACGGCTGAACTATCAAAGCAACCCGATTGCCCGTGCTCTCAAAACCGCACGTTCGTCAACGATACTGATGATGGTGCCGCAGATCGAAAACCCGATTTTCGCCTCGGCAATCATCGGAGCCGAGGCGGAAGCACGCGCCGCAGGCTATTCGCTCCTAGTTTGCTATGAGCAGAGCGACGGGCCTGAACTGATGACCGAAATTTCCCGTTCCAGCCTGATCGAGGGTGTTGTTGTTGCCAGTTTTGACGAGGATGGAAGGCTGCGCAACACCATGTCATCCACCGACCGGCCACATGTGATTCTGAACCGGCATCTGCCGGGCGAGCAGAACTGCGTTGCAATCGACACCCGGCTGGCAGCGCGCATTGGTGTTGCACATCTGATTGAAAACGGGCACCGGCGAATTGGCCATCTGGCGGGGCGACTGGGTCGTTTCAACGGTGAAATGCGCAGGTCTGGCTGGCGGGAAACCATGGCCGAAGCCGGACTGGATCACGGGGATGATCTTGTGGCCGAGGCAGGCTACAGCCCCGAACTGGTTCCCGACGCCGTGGACAGGCTTGTCGCCCGGGGCGTCACCGCTATCCACGCAGCAACCCTTCTGACTGCGGTTACGGCAATCGCACGCCTGCATGAAATCGGCACGTCCGTTCCGGGCGAAATCTCTGTCGTCACCATGCATGACGACCTTCTTGCCCGTGTTGTCTATCCTCAGGTCACAACCGTGGCACTGCCATCGGACGAAATGGGCCGGGTTGCTGTGCGCCGGTTGCTGGGACTGATTCGGCAGGACGGTTCGGGCGGCAGAAGCCCGGTTCTCCTGCCTCCCGGCCAACTGATTATCCGCGGATCCGTGGCTCCACCTACTCAGGATTGACATTTGCAGCAAATCTGCTCAAATGCAGTTGAACAAACGTTTGCTCAAATTGGAAACAGGGTTGACCGGTTTGAGCTGTGGGGAGGAAGCACAGTGACAAAACTTGATCCCGGCGCCGAGTTCTCGGCGCTGATCGGAGAGGAAAATGTCCTAACCGATGAAGCTGCCCGGTCGGGCTATGCACATGACCGCCTGCCATACGCGAATTTCCGCGCTCGTGAGGGCGCTTTGGTCGGCACGCTTCCGGGACTGGTTCTGCGGCCAAAAACTACGGAAGAGGTGGCAGCCGTCGTGCGCAAGGCGGGCGAACTGGATTTGCCCCTGATCCCCTACGGGCGTGGCTCCGGCGTTCTGGGCGGCATCATTCCGCTTGGCAATGAACTGATGCTCGACGTGCGAAGAATGAACCGGATTCTTGAGCTTGACCGGGAAAACCACCTCGTAACGGTTGAAGCCGGTATGCACGGTGAAGATTTTGAAGATGCGTTAAACGCTCAAGGGTTCACTTGCGGCCACCTGCCACAATCACTGACGATTTCAACCGTAGGCGGCTGGGCCGCGTGCCGGGGTGGCGGGCAGGAATCCAGCCGATACGGAAAAATTGAAAACATTGTCGTTGGTCTCAAGGCGATACTGCCAGACGGCGAAGTGCTGGACATCCGGCCTCTGCCAAAGCGCGCCTCAGGCCCTTCGATCCTGGACCTTATTGTTGGCAATGAAGGCACGCTGGCTGTTATCACCCAGTTGACCATGCGGATATGGACGCTGCCAGAGGCAGAGGAAAAGATAGTTCTGGCCCTGCCCGACCGGGAAGCGGCGCTCAATCTTGGTCGGAAAATCATGCAGGCAGGGCTGCATCCGCGCATCGTCAGACTTTATGACGAAAAGGAAACCGCAGGCCGAACCGAAGGAATTGCCGCCTTTGGCGACCGCCCTGTAATGGCCAATATTGTGCTGTGCGGAGAAGCTGCCATCGTGGCCGCGGAAGCTGTCATCGTGCGCGAATTTGCCGCCAGTGTTGATGCCGTTGAAACTGAAACCCGGCCCTTCGATGAATGGCGCAAGAGCCGCTATGTCTCGATCACCAAACAGTGGCTCGAAAAGGGCTATTACAACGATACGATAGAGGTGACGGTTAACTGGACCAAAGCCACCTCGCTTTACGACACCATAGCTGCGCGCATTGCGCAGGTTGCACCCGATGCGCATTTCAGCGCCCACTGGTCGCATGTCTACCCGGAAGGGGTTTGCCAATACATGACGATCCGCCTGCCGCCAATGGACCAGGCAAAGGCTCTGCCGCTTCACGCCGAGCTGTGGGAAATTGCCACCGGCGAAACGCTGGCTCACGGCGGCTCAATTGCCCATCACCATGGCAGTGGCCTTTTCCGCGGCCCATGGATGGATGGCGAGCACGGCGCCGGCATGGAGGTTTTGCGAAGGATCAAGGCCGCTATCGACCCTCAGAATCTCTTCAACCCCGGCAAGCTGGGCTTCCCGCCTCGTCCCAATGCAATCGACCCGTATCGTGACAGGTCAACCCATGAGCAGTGACACCCTGCTGCTCGGCATTGATCTCGGCGCAGGCTCGCTGAAGTCGACGGTGATCAACGGCTCCGGCACCGTTGTGGCCACGGCTTCACTGCCGGTGGAGACTCTGTCGCCAAAGCCCGGTTTCAGCGAGCAGGATCCGGAAGGCTGGTGGAGCGCGCTGACCGGATCTCTGCGCAAAATCTGGGCAATGGGCGTCGATCCAGCTCAGATAGCCGCTGTTTCAGTTACAGCCGGCGCACACACTCATGTTCTGACAGACAGCAATGGGCGCATTCTGCGCCCGGCGATCATGTGGAATGATCAACGCTCGGGCGTGCAGGTTGACAAGGCGCGCGCAGCGCAAGGCCGCGAAATCCTTGCTCTCTCCGGCAATCGGATCAGCGCAACCTGGAGCTTGCCTCAACTGATGTGGGTGCGGGAGCAGGAGCCCGAAACGCACGCGGCCATTCGCTGCGTGCTGCCCGCCAAGGATTGGCTGCGCTTCCGGCTGGACGGCACTATTGCCACAGAGGTGACCGATGCCTGGGGCCTGATGCTGGCGGACGCGCAGGCAGGTGGCTGGTCAGATGCGCTATGCGCAATGGCCGGATTGTCTGTCGATGCACTGCCTCCCATTCTGGCCTCAACAGCCGTAACCGGCAAGGTTACAGCCCAGGCTGCGGCTCAGACCGGCCTTCGGCAGGGCACGGTGGTGATTTGTGGAACCTCCGACACCAACGCGGAAACTTATGCCGCTGGCATGACGCGACCCGGAATTGGCGCCCTGAAACTGGCCACTGCTGGCACGGTTTCCACCCTGACGGCGTCACCGGCATTTTCCGAAGATGTGATCCACTATCCGCATCTCGTGCCGCAGCATTACTATGCCATTCTCGGAACCAACTCGTGTGCGTCGGCCCATCGCTGGCTGCGCGATGCATTGTTCGCAGATATTGGCTTTGATGGCATGGACAAGCAGGCACAAACCGCACCGGCGGGATGCGAGGGCCTGTTGTTTCACCCCTATCTGAACGGCGAGCGCAGCCCCTATTGGGACCCGGACCTGCGCGCATCTTTTGTCGGACTGGGCTTTGGCCACAGTGCCCCGCATATTTGCCGGGCCCTGTATGAGGGCATTGCATATACGCTGCGCGACTGTCTGGCTGTATTGCAGGACAGGCACATGGGCTTTGACACCGCCCGCCTTGTCGGCGGGGGTACGCGCAGCGCGTTGTGGCGGCAGATCATTGCCGACGTGACGGGCCTGACAATCGAAATACCGGCGGAAGGTGATGCCTCCTACGGTGCCGCATTGATTGCTGGCATTGGCGTTGGCGTGTTTGCCGATACCGATGATGCCGCACGGGTGATCAGGGTCAGCGAAACATTGCAGCCTGATCCGGCCAATGCAGATGTTTATGCAAGGGGGTTCGCAAGGTTCCGCGCGGCCAAAGAGGCCCTCACCTCACTGAACCATAGCACTGTGCGTGAACTGAGGGAGGGTAAATAATGGCCGAGGTCAGCCTGCGCAAATTGCGCAAGACGTACGGCACCGTTGTCGCTGTTGAAGGTGTGGATCTGGAAATCGCCCAAGGTGAGTTGGTTGTCCTCCTGGGACCTTCAGGCTGCGGGAAATCGACCACCCTGCGCATGGTGGCAGGGCTGGAAAGCATCAGTTCCGGGCAATTGCTGATCGGAGGCAGAGACGTTACCGCGCTGGAGCCGAAGGACCGCGACATCGCGATGGTCTTCCAGAACTACGCCCTGTACCCGCACAAGACCATTCGCGCCAATATGTCATTTGGCCTGAAAATGCGCGGAACGGAGGCAAACGAGTTCACCCGGCGGGTCGATGATGCAGCGCGAATGCTGGATATCACCCATCTTCTGGATCGCAAGCCTGGCCAGTTGTCTGGTGGGCAGATGCAGCGTGTTGCCCTGGGCCGGGCACTGGTGCGTCATCCCGCAGTGTTTCTGCTGGATGAGCCATTGTCCAATCTCGACGCCAAGTTGCGGGCTCGAATGCGTGAAGAGATTGCGCTTCTGCAGCGACGCATCGGCAAGGCGATGATTTACGTGACGCATGATCAGGTTGAGGCGATGACGCTCGCCGACCGTATCGTGATTATGCGCGACGGCCATGTTCAACAGATCGGCTCACCGCTGGAGGTTTACGACCGGCCGGCCAATGCCTTTGTGGCCGGCTTCATCGGATCGCCCGAAATGAACCTGCTTGAGGGCGAGCTTTCGGGAGGAAAGCTTGCTCTGGGAGGCGGCGTTTCGATAGGCGCCCCTGCATGGCTGGGCGCGCAACAACGACCGGTCACTATCGGTATCCGGCCAGAAGGTCTGGCAATCAGCGAGAGCGGGCAGCCGCTTTCTGTCAGGGCCATTGAACAACTGGGCTCGCAGACTCTGCTGATTGGTGAACTGGCAGGCCAGCGCATGCGCCTGATGACAGGGCGCCGCGACGACATTGCTCTGGGCAGCACAGTGCCAGTCGCACTGCCCGAAGCCGCGCTTCACCTTTTTGACCGCACAAGCGGCGAGAGACTGGGAGCCGGAGCCTAGCGTGTTTCAGGTGACCATTCGGTCCCCTGCGGCACGCTAACTCTTTGTATTGGCACATTGTCCTGCCGTTGAAACGTAAGTGTTTCAACGGGAAATGCTTAAAAGACTTGCATTAAGGGAGGGCCGCGCCTTTCGCGGATCATAGGTGGAGGAAACTATGAAAGACCACAGGAACAGCCGCGGATTGTTAACGCGCAGACAAACATTGCTGGGTGCCGGAAGTCTCGGGCTTGGCGTTGCACTTTCCGGCCTTGCCGCCCCCGCCGTGCGGGCGCAGGGATCCCGCCCGATCCGGTTTCTGAACTGTGAAACCGGCAAAGACACACTGGCGTTTTTTGCCAGCATGGCAGACGAATATCAGACGAAAACCGGCATCGAGGTGATTGTCGATTCCGTTCCGCTGGATGAGACATTCACCAAAATCACCAACGGAATTCGGTCCGGCGCGCCATATGATGTCGCCAATGTCGGCTATATCGGCCAGGTTCTGATGCTGGCTGACCAAGACCTGATTGTGCCGCTGAACGAGTTGACCGACGACTACAAGTGGGGGAACAACATTCTGTTCCCGATAGACGACAAGGTGTTCTGGTATCCTTTCGACTACAACCTTGCGCTGATCTACTATCGCAAGGACCTTTACGAAGGCAAAGGCCTCAAAATACCCAACACCTGGGATGAGTTTGTCGGCAATTCCGAGGCTCTGGTTGAAGGTCGCCAGCGGGGCAGCCTGTTCCCGATCGGCTCGAACGGCGCTTCGAACTGGATGTCCTTTGCGTTTCTCTGGGCAGACGGCGTCAAACTGTTTGACGACCAGTGGAATGTCATTCTTGACGATGATGTGATGCGCCCGAAAGTGGCAGCCTATCTGGACTTCATGGCCCGGCTTTACCCGACCATGCCTCCCGGCGCATTGCAGGCTGGCTATTCCGACGTGCTGTCAAACCTGGTCGCAGGCACGGTTGGCCACGCAGCCTATGCCGGTCGCGTTTATGAGGCGGCAGCGCGCGACAACCCCGCAATGGCCGAAAATCTGGACATCATGCCCTACATGGACAGCAGCGGAGCCAACAAGGCGGTCAGCCATGGTTATGATGGCTGGGTGGTGATGAAAACTGACAATACCGGCCCGGCCATGGATTTCATGCGGTGGTTGACGACAGACAAGATCGTCGACTTCCTGCATACGGCACCGGTTCACTTCCAACCGGCGCGGCTGGACATTTATGATGATCCTCGCTGGCGCGATAATGCGCTGATCAAGCAGTTTGACGGGCAGATCGAGGAAATGCATCGGTTGATCACGGATCCTTCCGTCATTCTGACATCGATCGACACTCAGGGCCCTGCGCCCGATGTTCGTCCCGGCAAGGTGCTGGAATCCTTTGTCATGCCCGAAATGCTTCAGAACAAGCTGCTGCGTGGCATGTCATCAGACGATGCAGTGACAGCCGCCGCGGCCAAGATGCGCGAAGTCATAGCGTAATCTGGAATGCGGGGGAGGACATCCCTCCCCCGCACTGACGTTTCAAGCCGACCCATGAGGAGATTTCAATGACCCGCTGGCTGCTGCCGGGCTTTCTGGGCGTCGGCATAATCGCGACGCTGCTGCTGATTGTCGGCCCCGCACTTTATGCGGTTTCCCTCAGCTTCTATGACATGCCGTCGCTTACGGCTGAGCCCGTCTGGGTGGGATTCAGCAAATATGCCGAGGTTTTGTCGAGCGGTGCCTTCTGGAACGCCTTGTGGAACGGCATTGTCTATGCCGGTCTGGCCATTGTGCTTCAGGTTGTGCTGGGCATTGGCTTTGCCCTGCTTCTGAACCAGAATTTCATAGGGCGCACCCTGCTGCGCGGTCTGGCTTTCCTGCCATACCTCCTGCCCACTGTCGTGGCAGTGCTGGTCTTCAAATGGATGGTGGATGGCTCACTCGGCATTGTCACCATCAAGATGGATGACTGGGGTCTTCCGCCAATCTGGTGGTTTGAAACCGAGCGCGCTGCGATGTTTTCCGTCATCCTGATTTCGGTCTGGCTGTGGACGCCGTTTGTCACAACCACTTTTCTTGCCGGTCTGCAAACTGTTCCGCCCCAGCTTTACGAGGCCGCGCGGGTTGATGGCGCGGGCCCTATCCGGCGGTTCCTGCATGTAACCCTCCCCTCGCTCAGGCCTATTCTAACGGTTATCATCCTGCTGCGCGGCGTGTGGATGTTCAACAAATTCGACGTGATCTGGCTGACCACAGGAGGTGGGCCGCTGGGCTCGACCGAGCACCTGCCGGTTCTGGCTTACCGCGAGGCATTTGCCCTTTATGACATTGGCACGGGTGCAACAATCGCCACCCTGTCATTCCTTGTCCTAATGCTTGCAGTGACTCTTTACTTCCGGTTTTTCCCAATGGAGACGGGCAAATGACGCACCCCATTACAGCGCAACGCGTCGCTGGTCGCGTCGGCATCTACTTCGCGGCCATTGTATTGGCGATCTACAGCGCTTTTCCCATCTACTGGATGATTGTGTCGTCGCTTCGCCCGACGCAGGAATTGCTTATGGAGCCGACTCTCTGGCCGGAGCGGTGGACATTTGAGTATTACAGAAGCCTCTTGGCCCAGACGGACTATCCGCGCCAGTTCCTGAACAGCCTGATCGTGGCGGTTACAACCGTTGTGCTGACCATGATCCTTTCGGTCATGATTGCCTATGGCGTGACCCGGCAGCGCATTCGCGGCAAGCAGATGATCATTGCCGGTATGCTGTATGCCTACATGTTTCCGCCGCTGTTGCTGGCCATCCCGCTCTACTCGATGATGACCTTTATCGGGTTGAACAACACACTGTTGTCTCTGGTCATTTCACATCTGACCATCACCATGCCGCTTGGCGTCTGGTTTCTGTGGGGTTTTTTCAAGACAATGCCGTTCGAGCTGGAAGAAGCGGCCATGGTCGATGGCTGCACGAGGCTCGGCGCGTTTCTTCGGGTGGTTCTGCCGCTAACGGCGCCTGGGCTCGTTACGGTTGCAATCTTTGCATTCCTGTTGTCCTGGACAGACTACACCTTTGCGCTGGTCATGATCAGTTCGGATGCCAACAAAACGGTGCCTTTGGGCCTGGCCTCAATGATTGGGGCGTTTGACCTGCGGTGGGGTGATGTGATGGCGGGTTCAACGTTGATCGCAATGCCGCTTTTCGCCGCCTTTATCGCCTTGTCGCGCTACTTCGTGCAGGGGCTGACTGCTGGCGCGGTGAAAGGATAGCCCACATGACAATCCGCATTCTGGGTGCCCCTCAACGCTATGTGCAGGGGCCGGGTGCCATTGATCGGCTGGCCGAAGAGGTGGCGATCTTCGGATCAGGGCCAGTGGCTGTGATCATCGATCCTGTAGCGCGTCAGCTTCTGGGCGAGCGCATCCTGCAATTGCTGCCGCAGGCGCGGCTTCTGGAATTTGGCGGGGAATGCACCGCCGGGGAGATCGACGCCCGCGCTGCGGAAACGCAAGGTGCCGCGATCATCCTGGGTGTTGGCGGGGGCAAAGCCATCGACACCGCCAAGGGGGCCGCCATCATCAGCGGCCTGCCGGTTGGAATTGTGCCGACAATAGCCTCAAATGACAGCCCGACCAGCCACATCGCGGTGGTGTACACCCCTGACCACGCAGTGGAAGGTGTGCGCCGCATGCGAACCAATCCTGCGCTTGTGCTGGTCGACACGGCAATTATCGCCGGTGCTCCAAGGCGCTTTCTGGCCGCCGGAATTGGCGATGCCATGTCAAAACCATATGAACTCGCCGGGGCAGTGGCTGGCAAAGGACTGAACTTCTTTGGCGGACAGCCCACCGAACTGACGCTTGCAATTGTCGAGCGGGCGCGGGCCATTCTTCTGGCCGACGGTCTGGCAGCCATGGCGGCAACCAAGCCGAACGAAGCGTTTGAGCGTGTGGTTGAAGCAGCGGTTCTTTTGAGCGGTCTGGCATTTGAAAGCGGCGGCCTGTCCATCGCACATTCCATGGTGCGCGGATTTTCAACCGTGCCGCAACTGAGCGGCTTGCTGCATGGCGAGATGGTGGCGCTTGGCACATTAACCCAGATCGCCGCTGGTCAGGGTGATGAAGCAGAGCTTGGCGATCTGGCACAATTTCTGGAGAGCATCGGACTGCCCACCCGGTTTGCCCCGTTTGGCATTACGGACGAAGCCACATTCCGCCGCATGGCAGAGGTCGCACTCGGCGCGCCCTATGCCAGCAATTATTACCGCAGCCTTGAACCGGATGATCTTGTGCGGGCCATGCAACTGCTGAACGAACGGATTTGATTGATATGACAAGCAGGGGAAATGTCGTGGTGACGGGCGGGGGCACCGGTATAGGACTTGCAACATCGCGGTTGCTGGCGGCGCGGGGCTGGCAGGTCACGGCAGCGGGTCTTGAGCGCGATGCGGATTTTCCAGACAATGCCCGTTTTGTCGAATGCGATGTAACGCACAAGGAGTCTGTTGCTTCGGCCTTCGCCGGCATTGATCAGCTTGGCGGACTTGTGACATGCGCGGGCACAATACGCTTTGAGCAGGAATGGGAGCCCGAAATATTTGAACGGGTCATGTCCGTTAATGTTACGGGTGTGCTGAACTGCTGCAAGGCGGCCCTGCCCGCCCTGGAATCGTCGGGCGGCTCAGTTGTCAACATTGCGTCTATGTGGAGCTGGTTCGGCAATCCGGTTGCACCGGCTTATGGAACCAGTAAGGGGGCGGTGGCTGCATTGACACGGTCGCTGGCGGTTTCATGGGGCGGGCGCGGAATCCGGGTCAACGCGGTGGCACCGGGCTGGGTGGAAACGCGAATTTCAGAAGGCGCGCGCGCCGATGCAACACGCAAGGCGCGGATTGACGCCCGCATTCCGCTGGGTCGCTGGGCCGCAACAGACGAAATCGCCAAGGTGGTTGCGTTTCTGCTTTCCGACGATGCTTCCTATGTCCACGGTGCAATCATGCCCGTCGATGGCGGCTATCTGGCAAGCTGAAATTGCGGTTGCGCCATAGGCCCAAACCCTGCTGTCGACAGAAGGGGAGCGCGATGGTGATATTGACTGCCACACAAAACCAATCTTCCGCCTCCTGCACCAAATGTGCCAGAAACAGCCAATCCTCGCGCAAATTTGGATCGATAACGGAGGGCGGCGGTGAGGGAAAAGTCAGGTTCAGGACGCATTGAGCTGGATAAGACCGATCTTGCGATTTTGAAAATTCTTCAGTTGGACAACAAGACACCACAACGCCGCATTGCTGAAGCCGTGCATCTGTCTGCACCTGCTGTGCAACGCCGGATCAAACGAATGGAAGAGACAGGGGTTATCGCAGGAAATGCCGCACTGATCGACCCGGCCAAAGTTGGACGCGCTATTACTCTTTTTGTCGAGGTTCAGATGGAAAGTGAACGGGCCGAGATGTTCGACGACGCGAAGCGTTTGTTTTCCTCGGTGCCGGAAGTGCAGCAGTGCTATTATGTGACAGGAGACGTGGATTTTATCCTGATTGTCGTGGTGAGGACTATGGCCGAGTACGAGGTTCTGACGCGGCGTCTGTTTTTTGAAAACCCCAATGTGAAGCGTTTCCGGACTCTTGTTTGCATGGATCGCATCAAAGCAGGACTGACCGTTCCACTGGGATAGTGTGCAGGCTCACCATGCATCCGCTAGATGATCATTCAGCCTGGACGAAACAATGTTGCATTTGCCCCTCCAAATTGGAGCGCTTTTATTGCTGACGGTGAATTAGTGTGGCTCCAGCCCAGATGGAGTGCTGCGATGCCGATCCAATATTTGCACAATACCCTATCCACTCATGCCCAACCTCTTGAGCAGACAGACGCCGAAACACTAGGCCTGACCGCTGTCGAACGCGTGTTTCAAGTGCTGACTTTGCGCGATAACAATGCACCGACGCCACTGCATGCGTTGCCGGGACTTGCGGCTGAACTTGGCCTTGGCTCGCTGCACATCAAGGACGAGGGGTTTCGTCTGGGTCTCGGGAGCTTCAAGGCTCTTGGCGGCGCATATGCGCTCATGATCCTGGTCAAGGAGGAAGCCGAACGCCGCCTTAAGCGGCCGGTCTGTGTAGATGAGCTGATGTCCGATGAGATTGGCGTTATTGCAGCCGGAATGACCTTTGCCTGCGCAACCGACGGGAATCATGGGCGCTCTGTAGCGCAGGGTGCCTCGCTCATAGGCGCCCAGGCAAAAATTTTTGTCCATTCAGGCGTCAGCGACGCTCGGATCGAGGCTATCGCAAGCTTCGGTGCGGAAATCCTGCGGGTCGACGGCAATTATGATGATTCCGTAGCGCAAGCCACCCGCGCAGCCAGGGACAATGGCTGGACGGTCCTGTCTGACACGTCATGGCCGGGTTATGAGTATACACCAAGCCTCGTATCTCAGGGCTACATCGCACTTGTTCACGAGACTCTCGCCGATCTTCCATATCCGCCGACCCATGTCTTTCTTCAGGCCGGAGTTGGCGGCTTCGCCGCTGCAGTTGCAGGGCATATGTCCGTCGTTCTGGGCAGTCACCAGCCACATGTCACTATCGTCGAGCCCGCCCGCTCCGCCTGCCTGTTCGAAAGCGCAAAGGCCGGCACGCTTGTCAAGGTGCAGGGAGACCAGCCGACAATCATGGTCATGCTTGAGTGCTACGAACCCTCCCTGGTTGCGTTCAGGATACTGTCGCGGGTGGCGGACGGCTTCATGACGGTCGATGAGGAGTGCGCCCCTGAAGTCATGCGACGCCTTGCGTCTCCCGCGGCTGGCGATCCGGCGGTGGTTGCAGGTGAGAGCGGGGGAGCAGGGCTTGCGGGACTTATCGCCGTGCAACGCGACCCGGCGCTTGCCGTTCAGATTGGCCTAGGTCCCGAAGCCCGTGTGCTGGTCATCAACACAGAAGGTGCAACAGATTCCACGCTTTACGAAAAGATTGTGGGCCGCAGCCCGGAAGGTGTTCTGAACGCGAATGCAGCATAAGGCTTTCCAGCAGAGTCAGACGCCGTGAGGTCCTGTTGAAAGTTTGGTCACAAAAGCCTGTTGCAGCAAAACTGCCTTGAAACTTATCATATGACTTGCAAATCTCATGTGATAAATAGACATAGAAGCATGCGATTGGAACGGAGATCTGCGCAGTGTCGAAAACAGGTGGCGAGAAGCGGCAAGCAAACGGAACGCTGGTAGAGAACCTCGCCGAAACTCTCCGCGAAGCAATTGTAGCGGGAGAATACAAGGTTGGCGACAAGCTTCCCAGTGAGGCACAACTGACGCTCAATCATGGCGTCAGCCGCACGGTCGTCCGCGAGGCAGTCACGATTCTGCGCGCAGACGGGCTTGTAGAGCCGAGACAAGGCGCTGGCGTTTTCATAATCGATCCGGTCAAGAGCGCGGTCCAGCCCTTTCAGGACATTGATTACAAGAAAATATCGACGGTGCTCGAGCTTCTTGAACTCAGGGCAGCTGTCGAGGTTGAGGCGGCGGGACTTGCCGCGCAACGCCGCTCTCCCGCGCAGGAAGAGGATATGGTGCTGTGTCTGCAACAGATAGACCAATGCGCCGCGGCCGGGCAATCGACCGCTGACGCTGATTTCGCGCTGCATATCTCCATCGCCGCCGCCACGAACAATCATCGCTTTCGCGAATTTCTTGAGATGATTGGTCGAGACATCATCCCACGCGCTGCACTTGGAGTGGACAAAGCAGAACTGAAGTCAAATGTTGAACGGCTTCAAAAGGAACATGCCCAAATTATCGATGCTGTGCTGGACGGCGACGTGGAACGCGCACGCGACGCAATGCGCGTGCATCTGCTGGGTGGAAGGCAGCGATACAGAATGATTCTCCGAAAAGCAGAAAAATTCGTATGACGACTTATTGACGCTTGTACGATAAATATGCATGAGTACGCCAACAAGTGTGCATATTTACGGAGCAACCGCCTTCATGAAACTTTCCGAGCTCAAGTCGGCCCTTGGCAGCGGCCTGCTGTCGTTTCCGGTAACCGCGTTCGATGCTGATGGCGCGTTCAATCCAGAGCCGTACCAGCGCCATGTCAACTGGCTGTCCGGTTATGATGCGTCGATCCTGTTCGCTGCCGGCGGCACAGGTGAGTTCTTCTCGCTGGAGCCTGCGGAAGTGCCACAAATTGTGCGTGCCGCCAAAGAAGCGGCTGGCGATACGCCAATTGTTTCCGGTTGTGGCTACGGCACCCGGACTGCGGTTTCCATTGCAAAAGCCGCCGAAAAATCCGGCGCGGACGGCATTCTGCTTTTGCCGCATTATCTGATTGATGCTCCGCAGGAGGGTCTGTATCAGCATGTTGAAGCGGTGTGCCGCGCAGTCGAAATCGGGGTTGTCGTCTACAATCGCGATAACTCGGTGTTGCAAGCCGACACGCTGGCGCGCCTTTGTGATACATGCCCGAATCTGGTTGGCTTCAAAGATGGCGTTGGCGACATTGCCCTGGTGCGTCAGGTCACTGCCAAGCTGGGCGACCGGCTGACCTATGTGGGTGGCATGCCGACCGCGGAATTGTTTGCCGAAGCTTACCTTGCCGCGGGTTTCACCACTTATTCATCTGCTGTGTTCAACTTCGTGCCGGATCTGGCGCAATTGTTCTACCGGGGTGTGCGGACGGGTGATCGCACGCTTTGCGAAACCATCCTTACAGAATTTTTCTATCCGTTCATGGAGCTGCGCAACCGTCGCAAGGGTTACGCCGTCTCTGCGGTCAAAGCAGGCGTGCGGCTGCGTGGCTTCGAGGCAGGCGCGGTGCGTCCGCCACTTTCAGACCTGACGTCCGACGAAACAGTGCTTCTGGAAAGTATCATTGCAAAAGCCAATGAACTTGTGACGCGGCTCGCCTGACAAGGCCGCACGTCATTTGCTCCTTTGGGGCAGACTGAAATTTGTTTTCCAGCCGGCCTGTGACAATGGTGCGGGTCGGCTGGGCCAAGCGTCGAGTGGGAGGATGTGTGGCCTATCAGTTTGACTTCCAGGCTGTTCTCGAGCACTGGCCTCTGCTGTTGCAGGGTGTTCTGGTGACGTTGCAGATCACTGCGGTATCGACAGTTCTGGGAATTATCCTGGGGTCGATATGTGCAGGGCTAAGAACGTCGCATGTCCGATGGGCGCGGGCGGTCGTGACGGTCTATGTCGAAATCATCCGTAACACACCGCTTCTGATCCAGGCCTACTTCCTCATCTTTGGGCTTGCATCCATGGGTGTGCGGATGCCTTTTATACTAGGTGCAACTATCGCCCTGACGGTGAATGTCGGCGCCTACACCACAGAAATTGTGCGTGCGGGCATCCAGTCTATCAAACGCGGACAGATAGAGGCAGCGGAATGCCTGGGTCTTTCCAGGTTTCAAACCTATCTGCATGTGATCATTCGCCCGGCGCTGGAACGTGTATATCCGGCCCTCACCAGCCAATATGTGCTGTTGATGCTCTTTTCATCCATCGTGTCGGCCGTCGGCGTGGACGAATTGTTTGGCATGGCCAACCGCATCCAATCGGCCACCTTCCGCAACTTTGAAATCTTCGTCGTGATCGGAGTCATCTACGTGCTGCTGGCCGCGCTGGTGCGCCTTTTCTTCTGGGGGCTTGGCCAGTTGATGTTCCCGCGTCGCAGTAAGCTTGGAACGCCATTGTGAGGCCGCAGACATGAACCCGGTATTCGTCATGTCCCTCGTGGACGGCCTGCTGGCCACCATGATCCTCAGCGGTCTGACATTCATTTTCGGTGGCTTCGTCGGAATTGTGCTGGCGCTTGCCCGCATTTCCCCGCTCGTTCCAATACGACGCATCACGGGGGCCTATATCAGTGTCGTTCAGGGCATTCCACTGCTGGTGCTTATGGGATTGAGCTTTTTCGGCCCCAGCCTTTTGGGGATCGGACACATTGGGCCGCTGGCCGCCGCAACCCTGGCAATGACCATTTATGCCAGCGTTTATCTCGGTGAGATATGGCGCGGATGTCTTCAGGCAGTGCCCAAGGCGCAGTGGGAAGCGGCCGAGTGCCTTGGCCTCACTCGTACACAACGCATGGCGCGGGTTATCGCCCCACAGGCCATTCGCATCGCGCTTCCACCCACTGTCGGCTTCATGGTGCAGGTCATCAAGAACACATCAATAGCTTCGCTTGTCGTGGGTTATGCCGAACTGACCTACAACGCAAAGCTGATCAACAACGCGACCTTCCAACCCTTTGTATACTTCGGGATTGCCGGGTTCCTGTACTTTATCGCGTGCTATCCGCTGTCGGAGTTGAGCCGTTACATGGAAAGGAAACTCGATGTCGAACATCGTTGAACTTCGCGACGTTCGCAAGCGCTTCGGCTCCCTGGAAGTGCTCAAGGGCGTCAGCTTCTCAGTCGCTCGCGGCGAAGTCGTGGCACTTATCGGCCAGTCCGGTTCTGGAAAGTCGACCGCCCTGCGATGCATGGATCGCCTGGAAACCATCGAAGGCGGCGAGATGTTTGTGTGCGGTCACGCCATGCATACGGGCACCGTCGACCTTGCGGCTCTGCGGCGAGACGTTGGCATCGTGTTTCAGGGCTACAACCTTTTCCCGCACCTGACGGTGGCGCAGAACGTGATGCTGGGCCTGCGACTGGTGAAAGGCAAGACCAAAGCGGAGGCCACCCAGATTGCCAATGCAGTGCTGGACCGTGTCGGCCTGCAATCAAAGGTGGAGTCATACCCTGAACAGCTTTCGGGCGGCCAGCAACAGCGTGTCGCCATTGCTCGTGGGTTGGCCATGCAGCCGAAGGTCATGCTGTTTGACGAGGTGACCTCGGCGCTTGACCCGCAACTGACGGGCGAGGTGCTGCGCGTCATCGAAGGTTTGGCGAAGGACGGCATGACAATGATCCTTGTCACGCACGAGATGGATTTCGCCCGCCGCGTGGCTGACAAAATCATTTTCATGCACAACGGCGTCGTAAGGGAGCAAGGGGGTCCGGAAATCCTGACCAACCCAGGCACCGAGGAACTTGCCAGATTCGTAGCAGCGGCCTGACGTCCAGCGACGAAACGAGCAAAAATAATCTAAACGGAGGAGAATGGAATGACCGAGAAAAGACAATTCTTCCGCGCCGTGATCGGGGCGCTTGTCATCGCTTTTGCGATGCCGGGAGCCGCGTCGGCGCAGAATTTGCTCGAACAGATCAAAAGCGCCGGCGAGATTCGCGTTGGTCTGGAATTTGGACGTCCGCCATGGGGCTACAAGGATGCCAACCTTCAATCTGCCGGTTACGACTTTGATGCGGCAAAGCTGATCGCTGAAGAACTCGGCGTGAACCTGACCATTGTCGAGCTGACGCAGCCGAACCGTATTCCGTTTCTGACAAGCGGTCGCGTTGATGCGGTGATTTCGACCTTTTCGATCACGCCCGAGCGCGAAAAGGTTGTGGACTTCTCAATCCCATACGGCAGTGCAATTGTTGGCGTCGCCGGCCCGCAGGATCTGGCAATTTCGTCCACTGCCGATCTGAAAGGCGTCCGCGTTGGGGTTGTACGCGGTTCGACCAACGATACTGCGCTGACTGCCCAGGCGCCCGATGCCGACATCGTCCGGTTCGATGACGAAGCCACCAACATGACTGCGTTCGTCAGCGGGCAGGTTCAGGCCGCTGTAACAGAACCTGCCACGTTGAAGTCCATCGTCGAGCAGAACCCAAACCGTAACCTGGAGTTGAAATTCACGCTGGTTGAATTTCCGATCGGTGTGGGGTTGCGCAAGGAAGAGCCGGAACTGAAGGAAGCGCTCAACGCCGCAATCAGTAAAAACCTCGAAGGTGGCAGCCTGAACGAGGCGTTCCAAGGCTATTTCGGCACCCAATTGCCGGAAACAATTCAAGCCCGCTGAAGAGGCTAAGAGTTCCATTTTGCCCGAACCGGGATCAGCGTGCGTCGCTACCCGGTTCGGCCAGCATCAAGACGGAGCATCAACAGCTCTCCCGCCTTTCCTTGAAAGTGAAGCAACAGTGACCCCGATCAGAATTGTCGAAGTCAAGACCTACGTTCTGGAACATGTTCTGGATGAACAGTTTCAAAGCTCCACAATGACATTCGACCGCCGTCAGCACTGCGTGGTGGAGGTCGTTTGTGATGACGGTACATCTGGATGGGGTGAGTGCCTGGGTCCGGCAATGCCCAATCAGGCAATGGTGCGTTTCTACGCCGCTCACCTGATTGGCATGAGCCCAATGGATACGGAAGTGGTGTGGGCAAAGCTCTACGGTACCAGCCGGGATCAGGGGCAACGCGGCTTGGCTATGACCGCTTTATCGGGCATTGATGTCGCTCTTTGGGATATCAAGGGTCAACATCTTGGCGTCTCTGTCGCAACGCTGCTGGGTGGACGCTTTCGCGAAAGCGTTCAGGCCTACGCAACCGGCGGCTTCCACCGGGTCGGCACTGATAGAGTTGAAGACACGGCGATAGAGGTTGCCGGGCATGTTGCGAACGGTTTCCAAGCAGTAAAAATCAAGATCGGCTTTGACCCTGTTGAAGATATTGCCGTTATTGCCGCTGTGCGCAGCGCCCTAGGCCCCTCTGTCGAACTGATGATCGACGCCAACCATGGCTATGACGTGCTTGAGGCGATCGAGGTTGGCAAAGCGGCAGCAGACTATGATGTTCGTTGGTTCGAAGAACCGGTAATCCCTGAACACCTTGGCGCTTACCGCAAGGTGCGAGCCGGGCAGCCGATCGCCGTGGCAGGAGGCGAGACCTGGCATGGCCGCTACGGCTTCCGGGAAGCGTTCGAGGCCGAGGCTGTCGACATCGCTCAACCCGACATTTGCGGCGCGGGCGGATTCTCCGAGTGCCGGCGCATCGCGGAACTTGCCACTCTTTACGGAGTGCGTGTTGTGCCGCATGTCTGGGGAACAGCGATCCAGATTGCGGCCTCGCTTCAGTTTCTGGCATCTTTGCCCGTGGCTCCGGATCGACACGCGCCACGCGCGCCGATATTCGAGTTCGACCGCACCCCCAACCCGTTCCGGCAGGCAATTGCATCGCAGCCGTTTGAGGTAGTCGATGGTGTACTGGCAATACCGGACCGGCCAGGTCTCGGCATCGAGATCAACCGCGATGCACTCGAACAATATCGGATTGCCTGAACTGTCTAACGCTTTGTTCTGTCCCATTGGCATATCGTTGGAACTTTGTCGGTTCAACCTTGAATGCTTTAGTCGCCCAGTATCTGCCGATCATCACCATCGCGCGAACGGACGAGCTCTTCCTTGATTTGCCTGAGAACGCGGGCTGCACGATTGCGATCGGCATAAGCCACCATATTCGCCAGAATATCGATGGCCGCCAGATACGCATACCGTGTTGATGTGGGGCGGAAAATATTCTTCCCCTCCTGAAGATCGACTGCAATCAGCACGTCACATGCTTTTGCCAGAGGCGACTGGCTTTGAGTGATGGCGATCGTCGGAATTGATCTCTCACGCAGCAGGTTCATGCAATGCAGAAGATCTGCATCGCGTCCCGTCATCGATGAACCCACAACGACCGTTCCGGGTACCGCTGCTGAAGAGAGCATGACATTCATGCTGTGATCATTGGAAGAATGGATATGACAACCCAGTCGGAAAAGGCGGTTGTGCAATTCATTGGCGATCATTGCCGAGTTACCACTTGCGCCGAAAGCCTGAATGAAATTGGCACTGCGTAACAGATGTGCCGCTCTGTCAATCGCAGCCAGGTCCAATTGCCGATGCAATTGAAACAGCGCATTCTGGGCCTTCGCAATAATGTCTTCCGCAACCTCTTCAACGCTGTTCGTTTGAGTTTCCGGGGTCAGATAACGCAATCCGACATAAGAAATCTTCGCAAGCTGCACCTTGAAGTCCGAATAGCTCTGACAGCCAAGATGCCGACAGAACCGCGTTACCGTCGGCGCAGAAACCTGAACTTTTTCGGCCAGCTCGCTTATGGATGCAGCAACAACAAAATCCACATTGTCAAGCACATAGGCCGCCAGTTTTCTCTCCAGTCCCGAAAGTCTGTTTTCGTCATCACTGAGCGCGTGAATGATATCCATGTGAAAACATCAGACCTTTCGTGCGATTGCCGGACTTGAAAAATAATTTCACATTTATGGAAAACGTCGGCAATAGTGTCAATAAGATCGGCTGAATTGAGCCGAATAAGAAAATTATATACATCGAAAATGGTCAATGTCGCATAGAGGTTTCCATATGACATTCCCCTGGCCCGCAACAGGCACACGGATTGAAGACTTGCCTACCCCGCTGCCCGTTATTGATGAAGATCGACTGGCGGCAAATATCACGCGCGCTCAAGCCTATATCGAGCAAAGCGGCAAAACCTTTCGTCCACACATCAAGACCCACAAGATTCCTGCTGTCGCCCGTCAGCAGGTGGATGCGGGCGCAAAGGGGATCAATTGCCAGAAAGTAACGGAAGCTGAAGTGTTTGCCGATGCAGGTTTTGAGGACATTCTCATCACCTTCAATATTCTGGGAACTTCGAAACTCGCCCGCCTCAAAACTCTTCATGAAAAAATTCGGGCATTGAAGGTGACGGTTGATAGCGAGGCCACGTTAACAGGACTGGCCGCAACATTTGACGCTGAACGACCACTATCCGTACTGGTGGAGTGCGACACCGGTGGCAAGCGCTGCGGCGTGCAGACACCGCAAGCCGCCACAACTCTGGCGCAATCGATTGACGCGCAGCCCGGTTTGCATTTCGCCGGAATTCTGACCTATCCGGCCGTTGGCGGCGCCCAGGAAGTTGAGAATTTCATTGTCGAAACGGTGAAGCAGCTCAAAGCACAGGGACTTGATTGCCCGATCCGGTCCAATGGCGGCTCTCCCGATTTCTATTCTGCCCATCTTGTGCCGTCCGCGACGGAGCATCGTGCCGGAACATATGTTTACAATGATCGCAGCATGGTTCGTGCAGGCCATTGCAAAATCGGCGACATTGCAATGTACATCCTGGCAACGGTTGTTTCACGCCCGGCAGAAAACCGCGCTGTGCTGGATTGCGGTTCAAAAGCGCTGACGTCAGATCTTCTCGGCTTTTCCGATTTCGGCACAATTGAAGGCTTTGAAGCTGCGCGGATTGTCTCCCTTTCAGAAGAACATGCCGTGGTCGATTTGAGCGATTGCAAAGTCGATTTTCCTGCAATCGGCTCAATGGTGCGTGTCATTCCCAATCATACATGCGTTGTCAGCAATCTTTTTGACCGCATGGTCTTTCATCGAAATGGCATTGTGACACGCGTCGAGGATGTCGCTGCGCGCGGAGCGGTTTGGTAAGCGCGAAAACATTCATTTCTCATGAAAAAAAGGCCTGTTTTTACAGGCCTTTTTTTCATGTGCGCAGACGTCTCATTGCCAGCGCCTGCCCCAGCCATGGCTGGCTATGAACTGCCCAGCCCGGCGCATACCGAGGTTTTATACCCGTTCGCATAATCGAGACATGAGAAACGCAAAATTACGCAGATGAAAAAATGAAAAATAATTTCATAATATTTTCATGGATGATCTATTTTTTACGTGAAAATCGCAATATTTGTTGACATACGCGTAGTTTGACGCATTATTTAGAAAATAAATTACAAGAAATGGGCGGAGGACCATCAAAAATGATTTTTCCGCAGTGTCTCCTGCCTGTTTAGCGACAGGACATTTTACCAGCGCAATCATGCGAAGCTTTGACGTTCTTTATGCGTGCGATGACGGGCAATCATATGCGTATTTTTACAGCCTCTCTGGCGACCGAAACCAACACTTTCTCGCCTGTTCCAACCGACATGTATGCGTTCAAGGCCGGCTTTTATGCCGCACCTGGTGAACATCCGGACACACCGACACTGTGTTCATCTGTTGTGCCGATTCTGCGCCGTCGGGCGCGCGCTGAAGGCTTCACGGTCATAGAAGGAACTGCCTGCTGGGCAGAGCCTGCCGGTCTTATCCAGCGCAAAACATATGAAACCCTTCGCGACACCATTCTCAACGAATTGCGCCAGGCATTACCGGTCGATGGCGTTGTGCTGGGGCTTCATGGCGCGATGGTTGCGCAGGGCTACGATGACCCGGAAGGTGACCTTCTGGCGCGCATCCGCGAAATTGTCGGCCCAAATGTTCTGATTGCAGCGGAGTTTGATCCGCACAGTCATCTGACGGCCAAGCGCGTCGCCAATCTCGACATCATGGCGACCTTCCTTGAGTTCCCGCATACGGATTTCGAAGAACGCGGCGAGCATGTTGTGGACCTCGCCTTAAGGGCGCTCAAGGGAGAAATCCGCCCCGTTATTTCCACTTTCGATTGCCGGATGATCACCATCTATCCGACCAACCGGGAACCAATGCGCTCCTTTGTCGACCGACTGGTTGCCATGCAAGGCAAGGATGGCATTCTTTCACTGTCCGTCATTCATGGCTTCATGGCAGGTGATGCACCCGACATGGGCACCCGCATCATTGTTGTGACGGACAACGACAAGGCAATAGGCGATGCTTTGGCTCGCAGGCTGGGCCATGAGCTTTACGCCATGCGAAAAATCACCGCCATGCAGATGTTTGATACAGAAGCCGGCCTTGATCATGCAATTGCCGTGCGCAAGGCAAATCCGGCTCTTCCCGTTGTCATATCCGACATATGGGACAACCCGGGTGGCGGTGTTGCAGGCGATGCAACCCATATCATTCGTCGCATGCAAAAGCGCGGGCTCGATAATTTCGGCGTTGCCACGATATGGGACCCCGTTGCCGTCTCATTCTGCCATGCAGCAGGTGAAGATGCAGAACTTGATATTCGGATTGGTGGCAAATCGTCCTGGCAGGGAGGCGATCCGCTGGATCTGCGGGTGACGATCAGGAAAGTCGTGGATGCCGGTTGGCAAAGCTTCCGTAACAGCCGGGTCAATCTGGGACGCGTTGCCGTTGTGCGTCCTGTGGGAACCACAATCGATATTATCCTGATCACCAGCCGTTCCCAGACGTATGAGCCGGATATCTTCACCAATCTTGGCATTGATTACCGATCGAAGGATTTCCTTCTGGTCAAATCAACCAACCATTTCCAGGCCGGCTTTCAACCGATCACGTCCGAGATCGTCTACATCGCCGCACCGACGTCTTACCCCACAGATCCGGCGATAACGCCTTATCGCAAAGCCAGTCTTGAACTCTGGCCGCGTGTCGCCGACCCGTTGGGCCTTGATTAATCGCATAGGAAAAGGCGGCCTCGCCAATCCATAAAAGGGAGAAAATCATGAAAAAAACTTTTATACTTGCTGCGGCAACGGCCGCCCTTGCCTGTTCCAGCGCCATGGCATTGGCACAGGCAACGGATGGCGTTCTGACCATTGCCACTATTGGCGAGCCACCAAGCCTTGATGTCATGCAGACGCCGACAGACATCGTTCTGACCATCGACCAGCATATTTTTGAAACGCTGTTCACCTATGATGATCAGTGGAAATCGGTGCCGCTTCTTGCAGCCTCCATGCCTGAAATTTCAGAAGATGGCCTGACATACCGCATTGCCCTGCGCGAAGGTGTGAAGTTCCATGATGGAAGTGACTTCGATGCCAAAGACGTTGTAGCCTCCCTCACACGCTGGATGCAGATCAACTCCAAAGGCAGGCAGGTTGCGGAAGTTGTCGAGAGCCTGGCTGAAGATGGCGACCATGCGGTCATCATCAAACTCAAGTCGCGCTATGCTCCCCTTCTGGCAACGCTTTCGCAGGCATCGGTCATCATTCCATCGGAAACGGTTGAAGACACGCTGACGAAATTCATTGGAACAGGACCTTACGCGCTGAAAGAGCGCAGGCCTGACCAGTATACGCAGCTCGTGCGTTTTGAAGATTACCAATCTCCTGAAGGAGAGCCGAGCAACTATGCCGGCAAGCGTGAGGCGATCGCCAGGGAACTGCGCTTCGTACCGGTTCCCGATGCAAACACCCGTGTTGAAGGGTTGATTTCAGGACAGTTTGATTTTGCCGATGCCTTGCCTGTGAGTGCCTTTGAGCGGGTTGAGGCCAGCGGCGTGGCCAAGCCTGTCATTTTTGAGAATTCCGGCTGGGCGTCGCTCAACATGAACATGCAGCAGGGTGTTCTGACCAATAAAGAGTTGCGACAGGCGGTGCAGGCGGCACTGAATGCTTCCGATATGATGCTGGCTGCCTTTTCAGACGAGCGCTTCTACAGCGTTGGCGGTTCAATTTTCCCGACAGGCTTTTACTGGAACACGGACGCAGGTGTTGCCCGCTATGGTGAAGGCGACCCGGAAGCAGCCGCAAAACTCCTGCAGGATGCTGGATATGACGGAACTCCAATCCGCCTTTTGACCAGCCGCCAGTACGAATTCCATTACAAGATTGGCGAAGTCGCCAAAGCTTATCTTGAAGCTGCCGGCTTCAAGGTCGACCTGCAGGTTGTCGATTGGGCAACATTGACAACGCGTCGCGCTGACCCTGCGCAATGGGACATTTTCATCACCCATTCCAACTTCCCGGGCGATCCGACCACGATCAACACGATCACTGACTCCTATCCGGGCTGGTATGTTTCGGACCAGAAGGCCGAAGCCGTCAATCAGTACATGAATGCCACCACAGATGAGGATAAGCTGACAGCCTGGGAAGGCATTCAAACTGTCATCTATGATGACGCTCCTCTCTACAAGGTTGGCAATTTCAATGCCCTTTCAGGCGTTGCAAATGGCGTAAGTGGCTACACGCCAACCTATTGGCCGCATTTCTGGAATGTGACTCCAAAGCAGTGAGGCATTAAAATGCAGCGGATCGCCTGGGCTCTGTTGAACCGACTGGTTGGCATGTTGATCGTGCTGGCTCTGGTTGTAACAGTTGTTTTCATCATAGTTCGCGTAACACCGGGCGATCCGGCAGCGGTCATGCTGGGGTCAGATGCGACCCCGCAGGACATTGCTGACCTTCGTGCCAGAATGGGCCTGGATGCGCCCATTCTGATTCAATATGCCCATTTCGTCATGGGCATATTTCAGGGCGATCTGGGGCAGTCGATCTTCCTTAACCAGCCCGTAACTCAGGCACTGGCCTCACGTGCGGAGCCCACATTCTTCCTCACTCTGTTTTCTATTCTGATCGCCATTACCATTGCCTTGCCCGTCGGCATTCTTTCCGCTGTCAAGCGAGGTACCATTTTCGACCAGTCGGTTGTAACGCTGACAATGGTTGCTGCCAGTGTTCCCAGTTTCTGGCTTGGTCTCATTCTCATCCAGACACTGGCCGTTGGAATGGGGTGGTTTCCCGCTTCAGGCTATGGCGGGCCGGATGCCGGCTTTTTAGACCGGCTGCACCACCTCGTACTGCCTGCTCTGGCGCTGGGAGTGGTCAATTCGGCACTGATAACCCGTTTCACACGCGCCGCAATGCTGGATGTTCTGGGAGACGACTATGTCCGCACAGCGCGCGCCAAAGGCGCAAGCGAGCGGCGGGTCATCCTCAAGCACGCATTCAAGAACGCGCTCATTCCCATCATCACCGTGATTGGTCTTTCAATTGCCATGCTGGTTGCAGGTGCGGTTGTGACAGAAACCGTCTTTGGCCTTCCAGGCATTGGCAACCTCGTCGTTTCTGCCGTTCTCAGACGTGACTATCCGGTCATTCAGGGCACCTTGCTGGTTGTGGCCGCAATTTACGTCCTGATCAATTTCGCCGTGGACATGCTGTATATTCTGGTAGATCCGAGGGTAAAACTGTGACGCTCGCTTCCTTCTCCATGCCCTTCATCGGCAGTCTGCGCCGCCTTTTCGGCAATCGAGCCATTGCACTGGGTGCGTTGATTCTGCTGACCGTTGTCCTTGCTGCACTGCTGGCACCGTGGATTGCGCCTTACGCACCCAACAAACTCTCGATCGTCAACAAGCTGCAAAGCCCCTCGTGGACACATTTCTTTGGCACGGATGAATTTGGCAGGGATATCTTCTCCCGCGCTATTTATGCCGGGCGCATTTCCCTCCTTGTCAGCTTGGGCGTTGTGGCAATCTCGACAATCCTCGGCATTATCCTTGGTGTCACCGCTGGTTACTTCCGCAAACTGGATGCACCGATCTCGCGCCTTCTGGATGCGATGATGTCATTTCCCGACATTCTGCTGGCCATTGCGTTGGTGGCTGCATTGGGCCCATCCCTGATAACTGTTATCATCGCGTTGGGCATTACCTACGCGCCACGACTGGCACGTATTGTTCGTGGATCAACGCTGGTTGTCCGTGAGATGCCCTATATCGAGGCAGCAATTTCGCTTGGATTGCCGACATGGCAGGTTCTGCTGCGCCATGTCCTGCTCAATCTGGCCTCTCCCATCCTTGTTCAGGCAACATTTGTTTTCGCATCGGCCATGCTGGCCGAAGCCAGCCTGTCATTTCTCGGCATCGGTGTTTCATCAGATATGCCGACATGGGGCACCATGCTGGCATCGGGGCGCGAATACATGAACAACGCACCATGGCTGATGCTTTTTCCCGGTCTGGCAATCGTCTTTTCTGTGCTGTCACTGCAACTCGTGGGTGATGGGCTGCGCGATATGGTTGATCCACGTCTTGCGAAGGAAACCTGATCATGGCGGAACACAACCGCAGCACAAATCCCGTTTTATCCGTTGAGCAACTGACGACATCCTTCAAGTCGGCTGGCGGCTGGCGTGCGGTCATACGCGATATCAATTTCCATGTTCACGCTGGCGAAACCGTTGCTATTGTTGGCGAAAGCGGTTCAGGCAAAAGCGTAACGGCATTGTCCACCATGCGCCTTCTGCCAAAGGACAATTCGCGCATAGAAGGCCGCATTCTTCTTGAAGGCCGCGACCTGTTGCAGGTTTCGGAAGCCGAAATGCGCTCGGTGCGCGGTGGCTCAATCGGCATGATCTTCCAGGAGCCGATGACCTCACTGAACCCGGTATTCACAATCGGCAATCAGTTGGCTGAAGCACTTGTGCTGCATCAGAAGCTGAGCTGGAAGCAGGCTGAAGCCGAAGCTCTGCGGCTCATGGATCGTGTCCGTATTCCCGCCGCCAAAACACGACTGCATGAATATCCGCACAAATTTTCAGGCGGGATGCGCCAGCGGGTGATGATTGCAATGGCGTTGGCCTGCCGCCCGAAGCTTTTGATTGCTGACGAGCCGACAACCGCATTGGATGTGACCATTCAGGCGGAAATTCTGCATCTCATTCGGGAATTGCAGGAAGAAGAGAACATGGCTGTCCTCTTCATCACCCATGATATGGGTGTGGTTGCCGAGGTGGCAGATCGCACTGTTGTCATGTTGCGCGGCGATATGGTTGAGACTGGTGCCACCAGGGACATCTTTGCTTCACCAAAAGCTGTTTACACCAAATCGCTGTTGGCTTCCATTCCGCGCCTTGGCACCATGGGTGACACGATCGCGCCAAAGCGCTTTCCCGAGGTGAATCCGCAAACCGGTGAAGCGAAAGATGGCCGGGTGACAAAGCCGGTTCCATCAACTCGCAACCCTATTCTGCAAGCCTCCAATATTGTTGTCCGTTTTGATCTGCCCAATGGTCGAATTCATGCCGTTGAAGATGTTTCATTTGATTTACGCCCTGGTGAAACGCTGGCGCTTGTAGGGGAATCCGGTTGTGGAAAATCAACAACCGGGCGCGCCATCATGCGCCTTCTCGAACCCGCATCCGGCAGCATCATTATTGAAGATAAGGATGTGACCAAACTGGGCGCTTCATCCTTGCGGGCCATGCGACGCAGCGCACAGATTATCTTTCAGGATCCTTTTGCGTCGCTCAATCCGCGTATTCGTATCGGCGCGGCAATTGCTGAGCCCATCCTCTCGCATGGTTTGATGAACAAGAAACAGGCGAAGGAAAGGGTGGCGGAACTGCTTGAACAGGTTGGACTGGCTGCCTCAATGGCCGAGCGTTTCCCACATGAATTCTCGGGTGGTCAGCGTCAGCGCATATCGATTGCCCGTGCCTTGGCGCTTCAGCCCAAGCTGATTGTTGCTGATGAAGCTGTTTCGGCACTGGATGTTTCCGTTAAGGCGCAGGTGGCGAATCTTCTGATGGATTTGCAGGAAAAGCACGATCTGGCCTATTTGTTCATCAGCCATGATATGGCCGTTGTCGAGCGGATCAGCCATCGCGTTGCAGTGATGTATCTGGGTGAAATTGTCGAGATTGGGCCAAGAGAGTCCATCTTCAACAACCCCCAGCACCCTTATACACGCCGCCTGATTGACGCTGTTCCCATTCCCGATCCAGCAGCACGCAAACTGAAGCGTCCTGATCTGGGGAAAGAGATCAAAAGCCCTCTCAGATCATATGATTATGTACCGCCGAAAAAAGCCTATCGAGAAGTGAGCCCAGGACACCTTGTGCAACTGAGTGACTGGAATAACACGGAAAATGCGGCTGCATGACAAGCAGCAGTGCGTCCGCCGGAAGCATGGTGTGAGACGAAGCCATGGCCAAAGCGAATTCAGGAGTTGAAATGAGCGACAATAAAATAATCCGCTATGAAACTGCAGACAGCCAGGCTGGTGGACAGCCTCGCCCTTTTGCCAAGGCAGTGCGCGCGGGTGACCTCATCTATGTTTCCGGTCAGGTGCCGACCGTCGATGGTGAAGTGGTTGCCGGCAATATCGTCGCGCAGACAGAACAAGTGGTGGCCAACATCAAAAGCGCCCTTGCCCTTGCAGATTGCACATTGGCAGATGTGGTGAAGGTGAATGTCTGGCTGGATGATGCCCGTGATTTTTCGAGCTTCAACGCGGTGTTCCAGAAATATTTTATCGATCATCCGCCAGCGCGTTCAACTGTTCAGTCACCTTTGATGGTGGATGCCAAAGTGGAAATGGACGTGATTGCCTATAAGCCAGCGTCCGTTTAAGCCCTTTCGATGGAGGCATGACATGCGGTGTAACATGGTGTCTGCTGCGCTCGCGATGCTGCTTGCCGGCGGCACCCCGGCAGTGGCGAATGAAGAAATCCAAGCTCCAGGTCCCGACGGACCACTGCAGGGAACGCTGGTTCTGCCGGCAGTGGATTCACCAATCGTCCTTATGATACCGGGCTCTGGTCCGACTGATCGAGACGGCAACAACCCTCTGGGTGTTAACGCTGCGCCGTATCGTCTCCTGGCCGAGGGGTTGGCCGAGCAAGGGATCGGCAGTGTTCGCATTGATAAGCGTGGCATGTTCGGCAGCCAGGCTGCCGTTGCTGATGCCAATGCGGTGACACTTGACGACTATGTCCACGATACTGGCATCTGGGTGGATGCAGTTCGGGCAAGAACGGGGGCTACATGCGTCTGGCTGCTCGGTCATAGCGAGGGCGGCCTCGTTGCGTTGGCGTCTGCCGCGAAGACCAATAACCTCTGCGGATTGATTCTGGTCGCTACGGCCGGACGCCCCCTCGGTGATGTTCTCAAAGAGCAGTTGCAGGCCAATCCGGCAAACACGCAGTTGCTGGCCGCGGCCAATCACGCAATAGACGAGCTGTCAGCCGGCCGACTTGTGGAGACGGCGACATTGCCGCCGGAACTGATGCCACTTTTTAATCCTGACGTGCAGAGATTTCTCATCAGCACCTTTGCGCTGGACCCTGCGGAACTGGCTGGGGGAATTGCTGTGCCGCTCCTGATAGCGCAAGGGCAGACCGATCTTCAGGTGTCGGGGTCCGATGCCGAACGTATCAAACAGGCCGCACCAGACGCGGAGCTGGCGATCCTGCCGGATACCAACCATGTCATGAAGCAGGTTGGCCCCGATGATCGAGACGCCAACCTCGCCACCTATGCCGCGGCCGATCTGCCGTTGGCACCAGGCGTTGTGGATAGCATCGCCAGTTTCATAAAATCCCACTGAGGCCTCGTGTAGTCGAGACACTTTTAGCGGCATGTCGCTTGCCGAAGGTGCCAAGCTGATTTCAGCCGGTCCCTGCTGGTCCCTTGGGACTGTGGGCAACAATTTCAGGATTTCAAAGACAACAAAAAACTCGCCAGGCAAAGACTTAGCGAGCCTGCACGACCTGAGATATAGGTGACATTTCGTACCGGAGACATGGGTAACACTTTTCGCTTTTGCGAGAGGTGTTGATGCTGTGGAGAGAGACTTCGGTCATGGCGGAACGTCTACGCTTTAGCGCCCGCCTTGTGGAGTGAGAAGAGATGAGCGATGTCTGCCGGGATTTCTGCATCTCGCGCAAAACTGGCTGCAACATATTCAGTCGCTATAAGACTGATAGCGTTGAAGCCCTGCCGGACAGATCGCGGCGGCCGGTTCGTTATGCAGGCTCATCGACCTTATAAGCCGAGCAACGGTGCAGCGGGCGGCGTCAAAGTCTTCACGCTTCAACTGCCGCCAGACTTTCCGACCACCATAAACGCGGAAGGTCCGTGCCCGAGAACTCCCGTCCCACGAAACCAAGTTCGCAGACGAGCTGGCGAGAGACCGACCGGAGCTTCTAAACAAATTCGTCAGAGGGGGTCATGACGCTTCCGCATGATGAATGCGTCAATATTCGCTCTCAAACAAACTGCGCATCCCTTTCATCACGGGGATTATGGTGGATGCGCAACCCGCTTATGCTGGTAAAACCATTTAAAAGATGCGATAGCTCCGCTGCAGAAACGGGCGGCGGGCATGGCTGGAAAGCAGGTAGTTAAGGCGAGTCTTTCGGAGCAGATCTACCGCAATCTGCGGCTTTCGCTGATGGAAGGGGAATACCGTCCGGGTGAGCGTCTGACAATCAGCGGTGTGGCCGAACTTTACGGTACCTCAATTACTCCGGTTCGCGAGGCGATTATGCGGCTTGCGTCGGAACAGGCGTTGAAATTCACCGCTGCCACCTCGGTGATCGTGCCCGTGCTCACGGCGCGCGACCTGCGCGAGATCGTCGCGATACGCTATCAGCTGGAAGGCATTGCTGCGCATCACGTGGGAGAAATCGCAACGCCTGAAGTTATTGCGGAATTTGAGGCGATGAACTCTGCCTTCATAGCCGCCGCTGGACTTGATCCGCGCGAAGCGGCGCGCGCCAACCGCGAATTTCACTTCCTGATCTTACGTCGGGCGAACCTGCCCTTTGTGGAAGCCGTCTGCGAGAATATGTGGGCGTTGATGGGGCCTTTTCTGCGCACCTTTCACGAGGAGATGCCCGCGCGTCGCCTCTCCGGCAGTGACCATCTGCATTTCAGCTTTATCGAGGCGCTTCGGCATAATGATGCAAAGGCCGCAGAGGCCGCGATGCAGGCCGATGTAAACTGGTCGCGCGAGCTGATCGCCCGGATTGCAGAGGACTGATAGAACGATCCGGGCCTGATCGGCCCGAACCCTTCACGACCGCTCACGCGATGGAATAGCCGCCATCGATAGGGATAAGGGCACCGTTAATGTAGCGCGCTGCGGGCGAGACAAGGAAGCCGATCACCTCGGCGATCTCTTCAGGTTCCGCCCAGCGTCCCAGAGGAATTCGCGCAGTGATTGCGGGCTCGCGCGCAGGATCGTTCTTTGCGCCTGCCCCCATTCTTGTATTGACCCAGCCCGGCGCAATTGCATTTGCCCGCACGCCTTTCGGGCCAAGCGCCACCGCAAGCGAACGGGTCAACGCCACGATGCCACCTTTCGATGCCGCATAGGCTGGCGAGCGCGCTGAACCAAACCAGCTCCACATGGATGCGAGGTTAACAATGACACCTTGAGCGGCGATCAGCTTGTCGCGAGCGGCGTTGCTGGCAGCCAGCGAAGCTGTCAGGTTGACATCCATCACCGCTCGGAACTGGTCCACCTCCCATTCCCGCATCTGGCGGATGATCCCGGCGCAATTGATCAGCGCATCAACGCGATCGGCGCGCCCGACCAGCGCTGCAAGATCTATCTCGCTCGTCACATCGGTTTTTATGAACTCGATCCCTTCGGGCAGGTCGTCCTCATTGTCGATCCCGCCTGCAATGACATGCCAGCCATCGGCCAGCAAATGGCGGCTGGTGGCAAGACCGATTCCAGTCCCGCCGCCTGTGATAATCGCGGTTTTTGTCATAACAAATTCAGCCCTTCTGCCCGGACAGGAAGCCTTCAGCCACTTCGCGAATGCCCGCGCCGTCAAGCTTGTAATGCGCGTAAAGATGGGTCGGCGGTGCGATCAGCGCATATTCGTCATAAATGCCGTGCCGCTTCAGGCGCACGCCCTTTCCCTCATCCGTGAGAACTTCGGCCACGGCTGAGCCCAGCCCGCCCATGACATTATGTTCTTCAACGGTCATCAGGCAGCGCGAGGCTTCGGCCGCCTGCAACACCGCATCGCGGTCCAGCGGCTTGATAGAGGCCATATCGATCACCCCCACCGAACGTCCCGCTGCATTCATCGCCGCTGCCGCCTCAAGCGCGGCGTGAACGGTGATGCCGCAGGCGATGATTGTCAGCTCTTCGCCGATGCTGTGAATATGGGCTTTTCCGAAGGTGAATTCGGTGCCGCCCTTATAGACGACCGGATCACGGCCGCGGCCGATGCGGAAGTAGATCGGCTGGTCCCAGTCCGCCGAGGCGCGGATTGCGGCTTCCAGTTGCGCCCCGTCCGAAGGGGAGACAATAGCGATATCGGCCAGCGAGCGCATGGTGCCAATATCCTCCGTCGCGTGATGCGAGGTGCCATAAAAACCCAGTGAGATGCCGGTGTGATGACCGATAAGGCGAACCGGCTGTGCGCAATAGGCGACATCCATGCGAATCTGTTCGCAGGCCAGCAGCCCAAGGAAAGATGAAAATGTCGCGATGAAAGGCGTGACCCCTGTCGTGGCTATTCCGGCGGCGACAGAGACCATATTCTGTTCGGAAATGCCGAAAGAGATATAGCGGTCTGGATGGGCGGCGGCGAAGCGGTTCAGGCCGTTCGAATATTGCAGATCGGCAGACCCCGCCACAACATTGTGCCCCTGATCCACCAGCCACAAAAGCCCATTCGATAGATGGTCAAGTCCGGGATTGACAGCATTCAGTCCGCGATATTGCCAGGAGTTCGGAGATTTTGGCGCGTTCATGATCCGATGACCTTCGATTTGATTTCGGCAATGGCGTCTTGGGCATCCTCTGGGTCAAGCCAGCCCAGATGCCAACCCGGCTCGGTCTCCATGTAGGAAACTCCCTTACCCTTGATGGTTTTCGAGATGACGAGCGCCGGCTTCTCGCGGCTGTCATCAGCGCGCAGGCTGCGCATCAGTTCGGTGACGGCGGCAATGTCATGGCCATCGACCTCGTAGACCTCCCAGCCAAACGCCCGCCATTTCGCGTCAAGCGGCTCAATACCCATCACGTCATCGACCCTGCCATCGAGCTGAAAACCGTTGCGGTCCACAATGGCGATCAGGTTCTTCATTCGGTTCTGCGCGGCAAAAAGCGCCGCCTCCCAGACTTGGCCTTCCTGCATTTCCCCATCGCCCATCATGCAAAAAACCTTATAGGACCTGCCGGTCCAGCGCTGCGCCAACGCAATGCCGATTGCGTTGGACAGCGCATGGCCGATAGAGCCGGACGAGAAATCAACTCCCGGCACCTTGCGCATATCGGGGTGGTCGCCCAGCGGACTGCCAAGTCGCGTATAGTCGTCCAGCCAGTCTTTCGGAAAAAAGTCCAGATCGGCATAAATCGGAAACAGGCCTACCGCTGCATGGCCTTTGCCAATGGTAAAGCGGTCGCGATCGTCCCAGTCCGGTTCGCCCCGGCGCAGCTTCATCACATCATAATACAGCGCAGAGAACATCTCGGCCGCCGAAAATACCGAGGTGTAATGGCCTGTTTTGGCGATATCGATCAGGCGAATCGTCTCCAGCCGAATGAACTGCGCGCGCTCACGCAGACGCTCAATCGTGCCCTGATCCGGCACAAAACTGTTCTGGCGTCTGGGCGGGGCTTGCGGGTCTGAAGGTGTCATTCGTTACTCCTCTGTAGGGCAAGGCCGCTTTCACCTGCCCCCTGCCTGTCTGTCCGACGATTCTTTTGGTGGCGTGGTGAAAGGTTATTGACTCAACGCGGCAATATCAAGCATCATATATGATATGTGATGCACGAGTCGAGATGCTTCATGATCGATGGCGGGGAGATCCGGCCATAACTTGAAAAGGGTGATGAAGGGGAAAAGGCGGGATGATCATTTTCGGATCACCATCAAGATATGTTCAGGGTGCGGGTGCGCTCAATCAGATTGGCGCAGAGCTTGCACGACTGGGCGGCAGTGTCGCACTGCTGGTTGATCCGGTGATGAACGAGAAGTATGGCGCAGGGATAAGGGCCGCGTGTGAAAGCGCAGGCCTTACGCCGCAGATCCTGATCTTCTCGGGCGAGTGCACCGATCCCGAGATCTCGCGTTTGCTCGCCGCTGTTGATGGGCCAAACAAGCCGGAGATCGTTGCCGCGATTGGCGGTGGCAAATGTATCGATGCCGGCAAAGCCATGTCGCATCAGCTTGGTGCGCGGGTGGTGACGGTTCCCTCAATTGCGTCAACCGACGCGCCCACCTCGCATATTTACGTTGTCTATGATGACGATCACCGTTTGGTCGCGGTACGCAAACTTGCGCGCAACCCCGAATTGGTGATCGTTGATACCGCCGTGATCGTGGCTGCACCCAGACAGCTTTTTCTGGCCGGGATCGGTGACGCTATCGGCAAGATCCATGAAGTCACCTGCTGTGCAGACGCGGGCGGGAAGAATATGTTTGGCGGCACATCGGCATGGACAGCGGTTGCACTTGCCAAGAGCTGCCATGAGATCGTGCTTGCCCATGCAAGGGATGCGCTGGCCGCGCTTGACCGCGGCGAAGTGACGCCCGCCTTTGAGCGCATGGTCGAGGCAACTGTGCTGATGAGCGGGCTGGCCTTTGAAAGCGGCGGCTTGTCCGTCGCGCACTCAATGACGCGCGGCCTGAGCGCGCTGGTGCCATGGTCGCATCAAATGCACGGAATGCAGATCGCTTATGCGAATGTAGTTCAGATGCGTTTGCAGGGCGCTACTGAGGACGCAATCGACCGCTTTGCCGGTTTCTGCCACGATATCGGTCTGCCGGTTACACTGGCGGATCTTGGAGACCGCGCGCCGACCGAAGATGAGGTCACTATCCTTGCGGATATGACCATGACATCGCCGCATATCGGGCATCTGCCAGCGCCGATCACATCACGGGATATCGCAGAAGCCATCGACTGGGTTGAAACCCGTTTCAAAGCGGCTCAGTGATGGAACCCATCGGCCTTCGTGCCCGCTCAGTCCTTCACATGCGCCAGCAGGCCCGCTCCGCCGCCTTCAATATCGTGGATCAGCGCCGCATAGGCAGCATCGGGATCGCGCGCACGGATCGCCGCCACCACGCGCACATGCGGATGGGGATCCCAATTCGCGGGTATGCCAAAATCATAGAGATGCGACAGCAACGGCCCGCACCGCACCCAGAGGTTGGATACAACTTCATAAGACACTGGCAGCGTGGCGATTTCGCAGAGTTTCAGGTGAAACTTGGTGTTCAACCCGATTGCGCGCGGGAAATCCCGCGCATCCTGGGCGGCGCTGAGTTCAACATGCAGTTGCTCAAGCTGATCCACAGCTTCGGGTTTCGCGTGCAGCGCGGCTTCGCGTGCGGCATTCCCCTCAAGGAAAGAGCGAATCTTGCGAACCTCCAGCAAAGTGGTGCGCGTGAGATGCGGAACCGAAATCCGGCCACGCCCGTCCATTTCCAACGCATGTTCGGTGACAAGGCGCAGCAGAGCCTCACGCATTGGTGTCGCGCTGATGCCAAAGCTGCGCGAAACCGGCCGCAATGGCAGGTCATCGCCAGGCTTCATCCGCCCTTCCATCAGCGCCTCGCGCAGATTTGTATAGGCGTTCTCGCTCAGGCTCTGACGTTGAATCGGCTTAATCCAATCACTTCCACTGATTTCCAACATCTTTTCCCCCGTAATTAAAGGACCTGAAGCGTCGTCAAGAATTGACACGTTGTTATAACATGTGGCTTATAACGCATAGGGATGGTGCATGCTAGCGGTTGAGGAGCCGTATGCACCAGAGGAGGCTTTTAATGTTAGCGCTGCAAAAATGCATCCCCGGACAAGGGGCTGATCTGATCAATCTTGCCTTCGTTGATGTGCCTGCGGCAGATGAAATCATTGTGTCTGTTGAAGCTTGCGGGATTTGCGGCAGCGATCTTCATGCGTGGTCTGGCGACTCCGCCTACGACTTCATGCGCCTCTATCTACCGCTGACCCTTGGGCATGAATTTGCGGGAACGGTACTGGCCATCGGCGCCGATGCCGCAGCCGGACCTGATGCGCTGCGTCCGGGGGACAACATAGTTTGCCTGCCAACAGTCACCTGCGGTGATTGCGTTGCCTGCCATGAAGGACACTACAGCGCTTGCGCGAACCGCCGGGTCATCGGATTGCACCGCGATGGCGGTTTTGCTGCGAAGGTGCGCATACCTGCCGCTAATGCACTGCGCTTGCCTGCGGGCCTGGCACATGACATTGCCGCGCTGGCCGAGCCGCTGGCAGTCTCAATCAACGCCGTCAACACCTCCGGCCTCGTTTCCAGTGAAGGAAATGAAAGGGGCCGCAGGCGCGTTCTGGTGCTGGGCCCCGGCCCTATTGGCTTTGGTATAGCACTGGTCGCGGCAAGCCGGGGTGCGGATGTCATGCTGGCAGGCTTCCGGGACGGCCCGCGCCTGACGCTCGCGCGTGAACTGGGCATTGCACGCACAGTCGATCTTGCGGATGAAACCCTTACCGATGCGGTTGCCCGCCATTTCGGCCAGGGTCCTGATATTGTTCTGGAAGCCACAGGACGACCATCCAGTGTGGCCGAGGGCCTTGCCATTCTGCGCTCTGAGGGCGTTCTCGTCGTGGTTGGCATTCATGATGCCCCGCTGACGCTGGATATTAACCAACTGGTGCGCGGCAAAAAACAGATGCGCGGCAGTCACGATTCCACACGGGCCTGCTTTCAGGAAGCGGTGGCACGCCTTGCCGCCGAGCCAGATCGCTATGGCCGCATGATCACACATCGTTTGCCGCTGGAGCGCGCGTCCGAAGGCTTTGCCCTCGCCCGCGATCGTTCGGCTTTGAAAGTCATGCTGCATCCGGCTTCGTGAGAGCTGGTCGCGAAACAATTGGGGGGAGAAAACCAATGTCTGAAGCTGGAATTCTGTCAGTCGTAACCACACAGCCGGGTGGGCCGGAGGTTCTGACACTGGTGCGTCGCAACCTGCCAGCTCTTCGGCCGGGTGAGATGCGGGTGCGGGTCCATGCGGCGGGCGTCAACCGTCCGGATGCGATGCAGCGCGCAGGCAACTACCCGCCGCCGCCTGGCGTTACCGATGTGCTGGGGCTGGAACTCTCAGGGGAAGTCCTTGAAGCGGCGCCGGATGTGAACCGCTTTGCACCGGGATCCCGGGTAATGGCGCTTGTCGCAGGCGGCGCCTATGCCGAAGAAGCGATCGTGCAGGCCGAAGCCTGCATCCCGGTGCCAGACGGTCTGAGCATGATTGAGGCCGCAGGCATCCCGGAAACCTATTTCACCGTGTGGAGCAATCTTTTCATCCGCGCGGGACTCAAGGCTGGCGAAACGGTTCTGATCCATGGCGGCACCTCCGGCATTGGCGTCACCGCCACGCTTTTGGCCAAAGCCATCGGTGCGCGTGTCATCACCACCTGCGGCAGCGATGCAAAATGCCGTGCATCCGAGGCGCTTGGCGCATTGGCCTCGGTCAATTACCGCAACGGCGATTTCGTTGAGCCCGTCCGCGCCCTCACAGATGGCCGCGGCCCTGAAGTGATCCTCGACATGGTCGGCGGGCCGTATATGCAAAAAAATCTCAGCCTTGTGGCCGAGGATGGCCGCATTGCGCAAATCGCCTTCCAGCAGGGGTCACGCGCCGATCTGGATATGGGGCCGCTTCTGTTCAAACGCCTGACCCTTAGCGGATCGACGCTGCGGGCGCGGCCGCTGGCGATGAAAGCCGCGCTTGCCCGCGCTGTCGAGGCTGAAGCACTGCCGCTGATTTTAAACGCAGGTGCCCGTCCGGTGATCGATTCCGTATTTGACCTGGCAGATGTTCAAGCTGCCCATGCTCATCTCGAAGCCTCGGCTCATACCGGAAAAATCATCCTGAAAACAACAGCCTGCGAAGATAGGACCGTCTGATGAAAAACGTGGAAATCCGTTCGAACCAGACCGGAGCGCATCTTCTGGCCGCAGCTTTGCGCCGTCATGGTGTCACCAAGGTTTTCGGCCAGTCCATCCCGTCAGCCTTTTTCCTTGCCGCGCCGGATTACGGCATCACGCAGGTCGGTTACCGCACCGAAAATGCTGGTGCGGCGATGGCCGATGCCTTTGCCCGCATCTCGGGTCAGGTGGCCGTAGTTACCGGGCAGAACGGACCAGCGGCGACGCTTCTGGTCGCGGGGCTGGCAGAAGCGCTGAAGGCCTCAATCCCGGTGGTGGCGATCGTGCAGGATGTGCATCGCCAGCATACCGACCGCAACGCCTTTCAGGAGCTTGACCACCCCGCTTTGTTTCAGGGCGTCGCAAAATGGGTGCGCCGCGTAACCGAAATTTCGCGGATCGAGGACTATGTCGATATGGCGATCACCGCGGCCACGAGTGGCCGCGCCGGTCCTGCCGTGCTGCTTGTACCAGTCGATCTGATGGACGAGTTGCGCAAGCAACAACCGCACCTTGGCCGAGAAGCAGCCTACGGCCATTTCCCGCTTGATCCGGTTGCGCCCGATCCGGCCAGAATTGCCGAGGCCGCCGACCTGTTGGCGGGTGCAGCGCGGCCACTGGTCATCGCAGGCGGCGGCATTCATGCATCGCGGGCGCATCAGGCACTGAGCGAATTACAGGAGCTCGGTTTTCCCGTCGCCACCACGGTCATGGGCAAAGGCTCTGTCGATGAAACGCATTCGCTGTCGCTTGGGGTCGTAGGTTACTTCATGGGGCCGGGTGCCAAGGCCGCGGATCTGGCACCGATGGTTCGCGAAGCGGATGTTGTCCTTTTGGTCGGCAACCGCACAAACCAGAATGGCACCGATAGCTGGCAGCTTTACCCGCAGGGTGCGCGCTATATTCAGCTTGATATCGACGGCAATGAGGTTGGGCGCAATTATGAAGCTCTGCGCCTTGTGGGCGACGCCCGCCTTGGGCTCGAGGCACTGAACACCGCTCTGCAATCACGCGATCTCAACGCCCGCATCAAAGCACGCTCTGCGGTCGAAACCCAAATCCGTGAGGGACTTGCAAGCAGTGCTGCGGCCCGTTCCCATGCCTTATCAGACGCATCACCTTTGCGGCCAGAGCGGATTGTTGCTGAAATCGACAAGCTGATTTCACCCGAGGCGATTGTCGTGGCGGATGCCTCATATTCGTCGATCTGGGTTGCCGATGGCATCACCATCCGCAAGGCCGGTCAGCGCATTTTGACACCACGCGGTCTGGCCGGGCTAGGCTGGGGACTGCCCTTTGCGCTTGGCGCCAAGGCCGCACGCCCCGATGCCCCGGTAATCTGCCTGACCGGAGATGGCGGTTTTGCCCATGTCTGGGCCGAAATCGAAACCTCAAAGCGGATGAACCTGCCAGTCGTCGTGGTTGTGCTGAACAACCAGATTCTCGGCTACCAGAAACACGCTGAACTGAGCCTTTTTGGCGCGCATACCGATGTGGTGCATTTCCAGCCAGTCGATCATGCAGCCATCGCAAAAGCCTGCGGGGTCAGAGGGGTCAGGGTAGACCAAGCCGACCAGCTGCCCGCAGCGCTTCAAGACGCCATCGCCGCTAACGTGCTGACAGTCATCGACGTCGTGACCGATGAACGGGCTTGGCCACCAGTCTCAAGCTTTACCGGCAAACATGCGCTTGACTACTGATTTTATTTAGGGAGGAAAACATGAAACTTACGACATACATGATGAGTGCGGCCCTCGGGCTTTCGCTGGCACTTCCGGCTTCGGCAGAGGTGCGCTTCGGTTCGCTCTATCCGATAAGCGGCCCACTGGCGCTTTTGGGTGATGAAAGCTCGCGCGGGCTGGAGATCGCCGTGGAAGAGATCAATGCTGCCGGCGGTATCAACGGCGAAATGATCGTGCTTGAGCGCGGCGACGCGGTCGACAACAATCAGGCCACCGGCGAAGCGCGGCGTCTGATTTCGCTGCAAGGCGTGAAGGCGATCTTCGGTACCTATTCTTCCGCACGCGCCATTGCAGCGTCGCAGGTGGCCGAACTGGCCGGCGTGCCATATTTCGAACTGGGCGCGGTGGCCGATGAAGTGACCGGGCGCGGGCTCGAATATCTGTTCCGCACCAATCCAACTGCCGAACATATCGGCCGCAACTCGGTTGAGATGCTGGTTAACAACATCGCTCCCGGCATGGGCATTGACCCCAAGACGCTGAAACTGGGCATCATCCACGAAGACAGTTCCTACGGAACCTCGGTTGCGAAACATCAGCAGACGACAGCTGATGAAAACGGCCTGACCATCGCGATCAAGAGCGGGTACCCGGCCAATATCGTTGACATGTCTTCCTTGGTTCTCGAACTGCGCAATGCAGGCGTCGATGTCGTGTTGCAGACCTCGTATCAGAATGACTCGGTCCTATTCCTGCAACAGGCGAATGAAGCCGGCTATAAGCCAACTGCAATCATCGGCGGCGGCGGCGGCTATTCAATGCAACCGACTGCGGATGCTGTGGGCCATGACATAATTGACGGGGTTTTCGACGTCGATTTCACGCAGTTCATCGTCAATACCGAAGCCACCCCCGGCCTGACCGAATTCGTCGCTGCCTATCAGGAAAAATACGGAACCGCGCCGCGCTCCGGCCATTCGCTGAACAACTATGTCGGCGCAAAGGCAATTTTTGAAGCACTGCAAAATGCAGAAGGTTTTGAGGCCGACCAGATTGTTGAAGCGATGAAAACGCTCGACATTCCGAATGGCACCACCGCCACCGGCTACGGCTTCAAATTCGGCGAAAACAACCAGAATGAGCGCGCGTTCATGATGGGTATGCAGTGGCAGGATGGTGAGTTGGTGACGGTCTACCCGGCCGAAGCAGCCAGCAATGAAATCCGTTTCAGCAACTGACAGTGACGCGGACGGCAGCAATGCCGTCCCCCTTCCGGGGAGCCTGAAATGACGACATTTCTACAAGTTCTTACAAACGGCCTTATGCTTGGTGGGCTGTTTGCCATCGTCGCCATCGGGCTGACGCTGATATTTGGTATCGTCAAGGTCGTAAACTTTGCCCATGGTGAATTTCTCATGGCGGGCATGTTCATAACCTGGATCATCACCACAAATCTGGGTCTTCACCCCTATGCTTCGGTCATCATGGTCGTTCCGGCGATGATTATTCTGGGTGCCTTGACGCAAAGGCTGCTGATCCAGCCTCTTATGGGGGCCGAGGATGACCATGTGCAGATATTTGCAACGGTCGGCCTTTCAACCGCGATGATGAACCTCGCATTGCTGATTTTTGGCGCTGATATCGCCAACACGCCGAATTACGGACTGCGCACCCCCGTCGATATCGGTCCGGTGCGGGTGCTGATCGGTCAGATATATATCTTCATCGCCGCCACGGCGCTGGTGATTGGATTGCAGCTTTTCCTTAAGAAAACACAAACTGGCCGCGCGATCCGGTCGGTAGCGCAGCACCGCGCTGCAGCTGAACTGATGGGCGTCAACGTGCCGCGCATCTACGTCCTCAGCTTCGCCATCGGTGCCGCCTGCGTCGGCCTCGCCGCTGTGATGATTGCGCCGCTTTACCCGACCTCATCCAACACCGGTATCTACTTCGTGCTAACGGCCTTCGTCGTCGTGGTTCTGGGTGGCCTCGGTTCGATCCCGGGCGCTTTCTTCGGCGCGCTGGTGATCGGCGTAATCGACGCCATGGCGGGATTCTATATCGGCTCCGGCCTGCGCGAGGCGGTGGTCTTCGGACTGTTCCTCCTCATCCTTATCCTCAAGCCATCCGGCCTTTTTGGCAGTCGGAAGGCCCTTTCGCATCTGTCGTGAGGAAAGTTCATGAGCATCAGCGACATCGATACCCCGACCGGCAGCAAATTCGGCCTTAAATTCGGCAGGAGCCAGTTTTCACTGGCTGCCCTTCTGGCTGCGCTTCTGGTCGTGCCGCTTGCGATCGACAATGCGTTCGTCTCGCATATCTTCATCACAATCTGCCTTTTTGCCGCGCTTTCGACGGCCTGGAACATCGTTGGCGGCTTTGCCGGCCAGATGTCGCTTGGGCATGCGATCTTTTATGGCATCGGCGGCTATGTCGGCGTTATCATGTTCAATATGGGCATTTCGCCCTGGCTGAGCATGTTCGTCGGCGCAGCCCTCGCCGCCGTTGTCGGCATGGTGATCTCGTATCCCTGCTTCCGGCTGAAAGGCCCGTTCTTCACGCTTGCCACCATTGCCTTTCTTGAAGTGTTCCGCGTTCTCTCGCTGCATTTCACCGGAATAACCGGCGGGGCAACCGGCCTGATGATCGAGTTGAAACTCGGCTGGACGTGGATGGTTTTCCGCGAGCGCTGGCCCGCTCTGGTCATCATCTTCGGCATGCTTCTCGTAACGCTGCTGGTGGCATGGCTGGTGCGCAATTCGCGCCTTGGCTTCTACCTTGTCGCCACGCGCGAACGTGAATCGGCAGCACGTTCGGCAGGTGTGCGCACCGTGCAGGTGCGACTGGCTGCAATTGCAATATCTTCGGCGCTTTGTGCCATGGTCGGCACATTCCACGCCATGTATCTGACCTTCATCGAGCCCGCTGCCATGTTCGGTCTGGCCTTCTCAATCCAGATCGCACTTTTTGCGCTGATCGGTGGCATTGGCACCGTCGCTGGCCCGCTTCTGGGCGCAGTGCTGCTGGTGCCGCTGACAGAATGGGCGCGCGCTTCGCTCGGCTCTTCGGCGCTTGGCCTGCATGGTTTCGTTTACGGTCTGGTGCTGATCGGCTGCGTGCTTTTCATGCCGAACGGCATTATGGGGCTCTTGAAGCGCTGGTTCGGCACCAAAGACAAAACGGAAGATGAGGTTCGCACCACTGAAACCGACACAATCAAGGCCCCGGCAGCGGTCCGCGCTGCGCCCGCGCCCGACCGGCCCGGGATTGGTGATGACGTGCTGCGCGTCGAAGGGCTGAACAAGCATTTTGGCGGGCTGTATGTTACCAAGAATGTCAACTTCACCTTGCGTGAGGGAGAGGTTCTTGGCCTGATCGGACCGAACGGCGCCGGCAAGACCACCGTGTTCAACATGATCTCGGGCTTTTTGCAGCCCGATTCCGGCAAGGTCACAATCCGCAGCAGTGATGGCACCTTCAAATCCGCCACGACCGCCGCCGATTTTGCCGCGCTCGGCATTGGCCGGACCTTCCAGATCGTGCAGCCCTTTGCTGCAATGACGGTCGAGGAAAACATCATGGTCGGTGCCTTCTACCGCCATCATGATGAGAAAAACGCCCGCGAAGCGGCGCGTGAGACCGCTTGGCGGATGGGTCTTGGGCCGCTGTTGCAAAACGAGGCACGCGGTCTGACGATCGGCGGGCTGAAACGGCTGGAAGTTGCCCGCGTCATGGCAATGGAGCCACGCATTCTGCTGCTGGACGAGGTCATGGCCGGGATCAACCAGACCGATGTGCGCCGCGCCATCGACCTGATGCTCGCGATCCGCGACACGGGCGTTTCAATCATCGCCATTGAACATGTCATGCAGGCGGTAATGTCGCTTTCTGACCGGGTCATCGTGCTGGCGTCGGGCGAGGTCATCGCCGAAGGCGCGCCGCAGGAGATTGTCCGCAATCCTCAGGTCATCGAAGCCTATCTCGGCAAGGAGTTCACCCATGATCACGGTTGAGAATGTCGATGCAGGCTATGGCCCGACCACGATCCTGCAAAATGTCAGCCTGACCGTCGGTGAAGGAGAAATCGTGACCATTGTCGGCGCCAATGGCGCCGGCAAGACAACCACCCTACGCACCATTGTCGGACAGATCCGGCCGCGCAAAGGCAAGATCACCTTCATGGGAGAGGATATTACCAATCTCCCAGCGCATGAGGTGGTCGATCGCGGCATCATCCTCATCCCGGAAGGGCGTCAGCTTTTTCCCGATATGTCGGTGCGCGAAAACCTGTTGATGGGCACCTATCGCAAAGCCGCCCGCCAAGGTCAGGCCGAGCGACTTGAAGAGGTGCTCGAACTGTTCCCCCGTGTGCGTGAGCGTCTGGACCAAGACGCCTCATCCCTGTCCGGGGGAGAGCAGCAGATGGTCGCAATCGCTCGCGGCATGATGGCGAAGCCGAAGATACTGATGTTCGATGAACCCTCGCTGGGACTCGCTCCCATCGTGGTCAGTCAGGTTTTTGACGTGGTGCGCAAGATTGCCGCCACCGGTACCACAGTGCTGATTGTCGAACAGAATGTCTTCACCACGCTCAAGGTCGCAGACCGCGGTTACGTACTGGAAAACGGCAGTGTCGTGCTTGCCGATACCGCCGAGGCGCTGTTGAAAAACGATCACGTCCGCCGTGCCTATCTGGGGATATGAACCATGGAAAAGACCGAAATCACTCCCGATGAAATCCGCTTGCGCCCATCGCATCAAGGGCGGAACGTTCTGGTCACCGGCGCCGTCCGCGGTATCGGCCTTGCTATCGCCAAAGCTTATGTCGAGCGTTCCGCAACGGTGGGCATCTGCGACCTGAGCCTGGACGACGTCGCCGCGACTTGCGCAGAACTCAACGCCTCGGGCCCCGGTCGTGCAGTGCCAGTCGCCTGCGATGTTTCAGACTATGCCTCGCTTGAGGCGGCGATTGCGGCGACCGGGCTGGAATTTGACACACTGATCAACAATGCCGGCATTTCGCCCAAACATGCGGGCGTAGCTCATAAGGTGTGGGAAATGGACCCGGACGAATGGCGCCGGGTCGTTGATGTAAACCTCACCGGCAGCTTCAACGCAATCCGCGCGCTCACCCCTGCCATGGTGCAAGCAAAACGCGGCTGGATCGTCAACACATCCTCGGTGGCCGGAAAAACCTACACGCCGATTGTTGCCTGCCATTACGCCGCGACAAAATCTTCGATCATCGGATTTACCAAGCATCTGGCGGCAGAACTCGGCCCCTATGCGATCCGCGTGAATGCGGTTGCGCCGGGCCGCATCGCCACTCCGATGGTTGCTGGTGTCGCGCCGGAGGTGAATGCCGAACAGGTGCGGCTGACACCGATGGCACGCCTTGGCGAGCCCGCCGAAGTTGCCGATGTGGTGGTCTGGCTGACCTCGACCGAATCCAGTTTCGTCACCGGCCAGACCGTCGATGTCGCCGGCGGTTTTCTCCTGACCTGAGGATCCGATGATTACAGGACATACAAAGCTTTACGGCATCGTCGCCCACCCCATCGCCCATGTCAAAACCCCCGAAGAGATGAACAATCATTTCGCATCGCTGGGCTATGACGGGGTGCTGGTTCCGTTTCATGTGCAGCCCGAAAACCTGGCGACCTTTATCGACACACTGCGCCGGATCGAAAATTTCGGTGGCCTGATCGTCACAGTTCCGCACAAGACCGCGATCCTGGAGCTCTGCGACAGCGTTGTGGGTGATGCGGCCGCAATCGGCGCGGTCAATACGATACGCCGCGATCCTGATGGCAGTCTTGTGGGCGCGATGCTGGACGGCAAGGGATTTGTTCGCGGTCTCGAAGCCAGTGCTATCGATGTGAGAGGCATGAAAAGCTGCCTTCTGGGCGCGGGCGGCGCGGCGTCAGCCATCGCCTTTGCCTTGGCAGAGGCCGGCGTAAACAGCCTGCGCATCGTGAACCGATCCGCAGGAAAGGCAGAAGACCTCGCCCGACGTGTGGCGGAGCATTATCCGAATGTCAAAGCTTCTGCTGGTGCGCCGGAAACGGCGAGCCAGGACCTCGTTGTCAATGCCACCTCGCTGGGGCTGCGGGATGGTGATCCGCTGCCGCTGGAAGACACTGCCTTCCATTCCGGCCAGATCGTGGCTGAAGCGATTATGGAGCCAGAGGTAACGCCGATTCTGGCCACAGCCCGCGAAAAAGGTGCCCTTATCCATTTCGGGCGCCCGATGCTGCGCCAGCAGATCCGCCTGATGGCAGAACATATGGGGGTTACGCCCGCCAAGGCGTGACCGCTGCACCGAACCCCAGCCCCGGGTTCACGGAGTTTACAGCACAATGGCTCAGCACCTGCCGCCCGATGCGCGGTTTGATTACATCATCGTCGGCGGCGGCACCGCCGGTTGCATTCTGGCCGAGGCCCTGTCGCGCTCTGGCAGAGATAAAGTGCTTCTGTGCGAAGCCGGGGGCGAAGCTCGCTCGCCATGGATCCGCATTCCGGCAGGCTTCTACAAACTTCTGGTCAACAGGCGCTACAATTGGGGCTTCTGGAGCAAGGAAGAACAGGCAACCGATTTTCGCCGCATTGCCATTCCGCGTGGCAAGGGACTGGGCGGCTCAACCCTGATCAACGGCATGATCTATGTGCGCGGCCAGCCGCAGGATTATGACCAGTGGGCCAGCAGCGGCGCGACTGGCTGGGGATGGGATGATGTCCTGCCCTGGTTCCGCGCGATTGAAAGCTGGGGCAAGGCCGGTAACGACCCTATGCGCGGGTATAATGGCCCGCTGCCGGTTAACGAGGTGATCGAGCAGAATGCGATTGGCCAGGCATGGATAGATGCCGCCATTGCTCAAGGCCAGCGCTTCAACCCTGACTACAACGCCGCCTCTCAGGAAGGCGTTGGCTGGTATCAGGTTAATCAACGAAACGGTGAGCGCTATTCGGCTGATCGCAGCTGGCTTGAACCGGCCCGTAAGAGACCCAACCTGACGGTGCTGACCGATGCCCGCGTCACCGGCCTTGTGCTTGAAGGGCTTGCTGCGAAAGGTATCACCCTTAGTCAAAGCGGCGCACCCGCCACGCGGGTTCATGCGCGGGAGGTTGTTCTTGCCGCAGGCGCTGTTCAAACACCGCAGCTTCTGGAACTTGCCGGGATCGGCGATCCAGCGCGACTTGCCGCGCTTGGCATCGAAACACGCCATGCCCTGCCCGGCGTGGGCGAGAATTACATCGACCATTTCTGTACCCGGATGAACTGGCGCGTCTCGCAACCGGTGACGCTGAATGAAAGTACCCGCTTCCCCCGCCTGTTTCTCGAGGTGATGAAATACGGGCTGCAGCGGCGCGGCGTGCTGACCTATGGCACCGGATTGACGCATGGCTTCCTGCGCTCACGCGCAGGGCTCGACCGGCCCGATGTGCAGTATTTCTTCATGCATGCAAGCTATGCCAACGCAGCCGAACGCAAGCTGCACAAGTTTCCCGGCATGACGCTTGGCGTCACGCAGTTGCGTCCGCAATCGCGCGGCTCTATTCACGCAGTTTCTCCTGATCTGACCATACAGCCGGAAATCGTCCCGAATTTTCTTGATCACGAGGAAGACCGCCGCGCGATGGTTGATGGCATGAAACTGGCGCGTGAGATCATCGGACAAAGCCCGATGGATGCCTGGCGTGTGGCCGAACTCAGCCCCGGCGCCGAATGTGTCAGCGACGAAGACTGGCTGTCCTTCGCGCGCGCCAATGGCCAGACGATCTATCATGCCATCGGCACCTGCCGCATGGGCCAGGATTCAATGGCCGTGGTTGACCCGAAACTGCGTGTGCATGGCATTGCAGGCCTGCGGGTGATCGACGCCTCGATCATGCCGGAAATGGTCTCGGGCAATACGCAGGCGGCAGTGATGATGCTTGCTGCCAAAGGTGCCGATATCATTCTGAATGAGGGCCGCTGATCCAGCGGCCTCTCAATGGCTTATCGAAGATAGAAGGCCAAAGGTTCAGAGCAGAAGGCTCATCGGATCGTCGATCCCTTCTTTGAACGCAGCAAGCAGTTTTGCGCCCACAGCGCCATCGACTGAACGGTGATCGACCGAAAGCGTCACACTCATCACATCCGCCAGCACAATCTGATCGCCGCGCCCGACCGGGCGGCGCTCACTTGCGCCAACTGCCAGAATGCAGCTTTGCGGCGGGTTGATGATCGCCGAGAAGGTCTTGACTCCAAACATGCCGAGATTGGACACAGAAAAGCCACCGCCCTGAAACTCGTCCGGGCGCAAACGATTTGCCCGGGCGCGCTCAGCCAGCGATTTCATTTCGGCTGAGAGGGTGCCAAGACTCATCCGGTCAGCGCCGCGCAGAATGGGCGTGATCAGCCCGCCTTCGGTGGCGACAGCAACCGAGATGTCGACATCGGTCAGTTGCAGAATTTCGTCGCCGTTCCAGATCACATTCGCCTCTGGCACTTTGCGAAGCGCAAAGGCGGCTGCTTTGATCACCATGTCATTGACTGAAATTCGATCGGCCTTGTCACGGCCCGTATTGATCTTGCTGCGCAGCGCCAGCAATTCGTCGATTTCGCAATCCACCGAGAGGTAGAAATGCGGGATTGTGGTCTTGGCCTCAAGCAGACGCCGGGCAATGTGGCGGCGCATGTTTGACAAAGGCTTCGCCTCATATGGCCCGATCCCGGCTGGAATGTTTCCGGCGGATGCTGCTACCGGAGCAGCGGCGGCAGCCCGCGGCGGAGCAGATGCAACAGAGGCCTCATCGCGCAAACGCTGAACATCTATTTTCACGATACGACCCCGCGGGCCGCTACCGGTCACGCCAGTCAGATTCAGCCCAGCATCAGCCGCCAGCCTGCGCGCCAACGGTGATGCCGAATGCTTGCGCTCACCCGCCACCACCGGCACGGCGGCGGCTGGTTTTGGAACTGGTACGAGTTTATTGGGTGCGGCCTCAGGCGCGGACTCAGCCACTGCCGAAACGCACTCACCGTCCGCCAGCAGAACAGCGATAAGTTGCCCCACTTCCGCGCGCTGGCCGTCGGTAACTGCAAGCTGCCCGACGATCCCGTCCGCCTCGGCCTCCATTTCCATGGTGGCTTTATCGGTCTCCACCTCAGCCAGCAATTGGCCTTTCGTAACCCGGTCGCCGACCGCAACCAGCCATTTCGCGATGACCGCGTCTTCCATCCCGGCGGAAAGCGACGGAAGCGTGATTTCAATTGCCATTCTTGCGTTCCCGATTGTTATGCCAGCGGCAGACCCTGACCGGCCATCACAGCGCGGATGCCCTCTGCAATATCCTGCGGGCGGGCGCAGGCAGCGGTTTCCAGAACTTTAGATATCGAGGGCGAAGCCTCTCCGCCATGCACTCGGGCAATGGGCTGGTCCAGCCAATCAAAAACGCGGCGCTGCAATTCATCGGCCAGAAAACCGCCATATGAAGTACCGACTGCACCTTGTTCGACGATCAGCACATTGTTGGTCTTGTGCACCGAAGCCTCGATCATCTCCCAGTCGAGACCGGCCCGATCCAGCGATCGCAGATCGATGATTTCAGCATCCACACCCAGTTCCTCGACGACGAGGCGGGTTTTCTCCACCATCGCCAGATAGGTCAGGATTGTCAGTCGCCCGCCTTCCCGCACCTTGCGGGCCTTGCCCAGCGGAATGCAATAATCCAGATCCGTCGCAGGCGCAGTGCCTTTGGAATTGTAAAGATCGACATGTTCGATCACCAGAACCGGGTCATCACAGCGCAGGGCCGAATTCATCAACCCGACATAATCAAACGGCGTCGACGGTGCGATGATGCGCCAGCCCGGCGCGGTCGCAAAAATCCCCGCTGGGTCCATCGAATGCTGTGAGCCGTAGCCCGTTCCCATCGCAACCTTGGTGCGCAGGACAAGCGGCATGGAACTATCGCCGCCGAACATGTGGCGCGCCTTGCCAATCTGGTTGAAAACCTGATCTGCAGCGACCCACATGAAATCGGGATACATGAATTCGATCACCGGACGTCCCCGGCCATCCGCCGCAATGCCCGCCGCAACGCCGGTAAAGGCATTTTCGGAAATCGGCGTGCCAAGGCAGCGATCCGGAAAGCGCGCCGTAAGGCCACGCGTTGCCCCGTTGGTGCCACCTTTCAGCCGGTGGACATCTTCGCCCATGACAACGATCCGCGCGTCTTCTTCCATGCGGCGCGTCATGACATCTGCAACGACGTCGATGAATTTGGCGTTTTGCACCGTTTCGCCAGCAAAAGTCGCCTCTTCATCATAGCGCGCATCCGCCATTTCGCTCAGATCACCGCGCAAGCCGTAATCGCGGAAGCTTTCCTTCGGCCAAAGCGCCGGGATGATGCGTCTTTTGCCATCGAAGGTCTCAACCAGGGTGTCGGTAATCTCGTCCATCAGCTTTACGCAGTTTTCGCGCAGAGCCGTGACCGCATCCTCGCCAATGATCTGCCGTTCCTGCAAATCGCGCGCCATGGCCGTCAGCGGGTCGCGCTGGCGCCATTCGGCCTCCTCCTCTTTGCTGCGATAGCCAAAAGCTGAGCCGGGCAGCGGACCGTTCTGGTGGAAAAAGCGGTAAAGATCGGCCTCGATAATTGTCGGGCCCTCACCGGCGCGCATGATCCGGTTGGCCTCTTTTGAAGCGAGCCAGACCGAAAGCGTGTCCATCCCATCAACTTTGAATGACGGTATACCAAAGGCCAGACCTCGCGCCGAAAGCCTTGTTTCGGCGGTGACTTCCTCAACATTGGTCGAAACCGCATAACGGTTGTTTTCGATAAAGAAGCAGATCGGCAGCTTCCAGGCGGCTGCCAGATTCATGGTCTCCAGCACCGAGCCGATATTCACCGCTCCGTCGCCGAAATAAGTATAGACAACGTCGCCGTTTCCCGCGTTTTTTTGCGCAAAGGCTGCGCCCGCAGCCATCGGTACGCCGCCGCCAACAATCGCATTGGTTCCAAGATTGCCGCTCTCCGCCCAGCGAAGATGCATAGAGCCGCCCCGGCCTTTGCAATAACCCTGCGCCAGGCCCATGATCTCGGCGAGCGTCTTTGTCGCAAGCTCCCGCACGCCTTCACCAAAGGGCAATTTCGGATCGATGCCCTGCTGCGCCACATAGCTGAGCGCTTTGGCGAGAAACTGGTGATGCGCCCGGTGTGAGCCATTGACCTGATCTGAGGGCCGCATCGCCAAAGCTGAGCCGACCGCGCCGCCTTCCTGACCAATTGCAGAATGAGCCGGTCCGTGCACAAGGTTCTGCCCGGCAAGATCCAGCACCTTTTCTTCAAAGGCGCGGATCAAATGCATCTGGGCCAACATGGTCAAGCCGGTTTTCGGATCAAGCGCTGCGCGGTCTTCGTCGGTTGCGACGATCTCGAGCCAAGGGGCTTTCGGGGTCAGATCATGAAAAACGGGCATATCGGCTCTCTGCGAACGTAAACGGGAATGGGTTGACCGTAAGTCAGGCGGCGAGGAAGCCGCCATCGACAGGCAGCACGGTGCCGGTGATGAAACTGGCCATGTCGGAAGCTAGGAAGATGACCGGATCGACGATTTCGCGGGTTTCACCAATGCGTTTCATCGGCACGCGGTTCAGAAACCAGTCCGCACCGCCCGGGCGGTTCAGTTGGGCGACCGCCATCTGGCTCATCATGATACCGGGCGCTACTGCATTGACGCGCACCCCATGCTGCGCCAGATCGCGCGCCATAACCTGCGTCAGCGAGCGCACTGCGCCTTTCGAAACAACATAGCCGGCAGTCGACCCCCCCGCGACAAAACCGGCAACGGAGGAGAGATGCACCACATTTCCCTTGCGTGCGATCAGCGCAGGTGTCAGCGCCTGCGAAGCGTTGAACGTCCCTTCCAGATTGACGGCAATCACACGGTCCCAGACCTCGGCCACGGCAGGATCATCAAAGCTTGCGCGCCCCGCAACACCGGCATTGTTGACCAGCACATCCAGCCCACCTTCATCTGCCATGAGGCGCGCGGCATGCTCCGCCAGTGCCGCACGGTCTGTCACGTCCAGCGCGACGCCGCGCGCGTCAAGCCCGGCTTTGCGAAGCGTTTCGGCCTGAGTTTCAACGTCAGCGCCATTCAAATCGGCAAGGATCACCCTTGCACCGGCCTCAGCCATGCCCTGCGCAATCGCTGAACCAAGCCCCCGCCCGGCCCCTGTGATCAATGCCAGCCGCCCCTGCAACAAACCTGCCATGGCGTCATCCTTCTTTCTTCATCAAAAAAGGCCGGACCCGGCCGTCACAGCATGTAAAGGCCGCCATTCACATGGATGGTTTCGCCCGTGATGAAAGAGGCTGCATCTGAGGCAAGAAAGGCGACGACACTCGCCACCTCTTCGGGTTTCCCCAACCGCCCCAAGGGGGTCTGCGCCAACGTGCTTTCAGCCCTTGTCTTCAGAAAATCCTGGATCATGGGCGTCTCAATAATACCCGGCGCAACCGCGTTAACCCGGGTCTTTGGCCCCAATTCTCTGGCAAGGCTGCGGGTCAGTGAGGTTAATGCCCCTTTCGACGCCGAGTAATGTGCATTGGATGTCGCGCCGCGATGCGCCGCCAGCGAGGTCAGATTGGTTATGGATGAGCCAGATGCCAGATGCGGCTGCAACCGGCTGAGCAGATAGAACACACCATCCAGATTGATCGAAAGCGTGCGTCGCCACTGCTCATCGGTCATCTCGGCAAAGGGCTCAGCAAGGTAGATGCCCGCGCTTGGCACGACATGGTCAGTCTGGCCGAATCTGGCAACGGCAGCATCAACAAGGCTGGCTACCGATGCAGGATCTGCTGCATCCAGCTTCTGCACCAGCACGGCGGAAGTATCTAAGGTGTCGGCAAATTCACGCAAGGCCTCGGCATCGCGATCGGCCAGCACAAGATTGGCACCGCCTGCGCAGAAAACCCGTGCGACTTCTCGGCCAATACCGCCATTGGCCCCGGTCAACAGCAGAGTTTTGTTCTGGAAATCAAAAGTCACAGCAACGCATCCATTCTGCTGGGCTGAGACGCGCCGCCTCGCAACAGTTTTCTGGCATGCGCTCACTCCTCCCAAAGTCCGAGCATATCCGCAGAGCTCCACGATCTGCTTCTCAGTGTAAGTAATGTTATTTGTTATAACAGTCAACAATCGATGTTGCTAGATGGGCAGGCTCAGACACATTATTCGGATTGATGATGAGTTTGTTTTGCTTCTCCTACAGGCGTTGTGCACCGCGCCAGTGCAGAATTACCAACGCAGAACGCCATCGGAACTGTAAAAACAAAATAGTCCGCAACTGGCGCTACGGACGTCGTGGCCAGATCGGCACCGGCAGCGACCACAATCACATATTGGCCAATTGCGTCGATATGGACAGAAGCGTTTCCGGTCGGTTCCGCAACTCGGCAACACGACTGTTATCTGCTGCGCCTATCAGGTTCTGCAAGCCGACTTCGGCAAGACTGTCAGTTTTGCTAGCGCACACCATAACAATCTCTGCACCATCGCGAGCGGTAGCCAGCGCCTGATTGGCACTCTTTCAGCCGGATTCTGTGCGATAGTGTTTGGGGTTCCCTTTACAGCTCTGCGCGTTGCGATATCCAGGGCGCACTCTGGCTCTAGGGGCGGTGATCCCATTCGTGGTGATCGCGAGATCAACGAAACCGAGGCAAATGTCGTCCGGCGCACCTTCCGCGAGTTCGCTGCCGGCGTCGGCCCGCGTGCCATCGCGCGCACATTGAACGAAGAAGGCGTCCCCGGTCCGGCTGGCAAACTCTGGAGCGACACCACCATTCGGAGCCATGTGAAGCGCGCTACAGGGCTGGTTAACAATGAACTCTACATCGGGCGGCTGATCTGGAACCGGCTGCGCCACATCAAAGATCCATCCACCGGAAAGCGCATCTCACGCCTGAACCCGGAATCGGAATGGATCATCAAAGATGTGCCAGAGCTGCGCATTGTCGATGACGAACTATGGCATTCGGTCCGTGTCCGACAGGCCGAGATCGCCGAGAAGTCTGCCAACGTCACCGAGGCCGTTTGCAAACACCAAAAAAAACCCACAGCGGATGCTACGGGTTTGTCGTTATCAGTGGTTGCGGGGGCAGGATTTGAACCTGCGACCTTCAGGTTATGAGCCTGACGAGCTACCGGGCTGCTCCACCCCGCGTCACCAAAGCAGCGACTGGCGCTGCGATGAGTTGGATATAGGCGACAGTTTTGTGAATGGAAAGCCCTAATCGGCATTCCTTGGAAAAAAACATTCCCGACGCCGCAAATACAATCTGCGGCGCATCACTGTCCATACCCCATCAAGCCACTAAAACCCTGTCAGTGCAAGTGCCTAGCTCGGCCGCAACTCCCGCCGCAGCACCTTGCCGACATTCGTCTTCGGTAGCTCGTCCCGGAATTCAATCTCCTTGGGTCGCTTGTAACCCGTCAGATTTTCCCGGCAAAACGCCTTCACGCTCTCGGCCGTTACCGACGAATCGTTTGCCACCACAAACAGCTTCACCGCCTCGCCCGAATTGTCATCAGGAATGCCAATTGCCGCCGCTTCAACAACGCCCGGCATGCGTGTGACGATCTCCTCAATCTCATTGGGGTAAACATTGAACCCGGACACATTGATCATGTCCTTCTTGCGATCCACAATCGTTGCTGCACCCGCTTCATCCATCACCGCAATGTCGCCCGTGCGGAAGTAACCATCCGCAGTGAAAGACTTCGCCGTGTCTTCCGGCCGGTTCCAATAGCCCGCCGTTACCTGCGGCCCCTTGATGCCCAGTTCGCCGCGCTCACCAATTGGCAGATGGTTGCCATCATCATCCAGAATGACACAATCTGTCGACGGCAGCGGATAGCCAATCGTTCCGGTATATTCGCGCGTTGTTACCGGGTTGCAGCACGCCACCGGCGATGTTTCCGACAACCCGTAACCCTGGCAGATCGGGCAGCCCGTAACATCCAGCCATAGTTTTGCCGTGGCTGCCTGCACCGCCATGCCGCCACCAACCGAAATTCGCAGCGAAGACCAGTCCACCGTTTTGGCATCCGGGTGCCGCGCTATGGCGCCAAACAACGTGTTAACCGCTGGAAACAGGTGGAAGGGCTGTGCTTTCAAGTCCTTGATCACCGCCGGTATGTCCCGCGGATTGATGATCAGGATGTTGCACCCGCCCTGCCGCATCGACAGCATCATGTTCACCGTGAAGCCGAAGATGTGATAAAGCGGCAAGGCGCAGATCGTGTTGGCCTGAACGCTTTCCGGAAGATCCTTCACTGCTGGCTCGTGCCAAAGTTCCGACTGCAGAACATTGGAAACAATGTTGCGGTGAGTCAGAATACAACCCTTGGAAACACCCGTTGTGCCACCTGTATATTGCAGTGCAGCAATATCGTCAAAACTAACCTTAACTGGTTGAAATGATTTGGAAGATGCCGATCTCATCACCGCATTCCACCGCTCTGAATCCGGCAGGGAATAGGCGGGCACCATTTTCTTTATGTTGCGCAGCACGAAGTTGACGATAGCGCCCTTGATCGTGGGCAGCATATCGCCGACTGATGCAACAATGATTTTTTCGACCGGAACATCCTTGCGGCATTTCTCCAGCGTTTTTGCCATATTCTCGAGGATGACAATCGCTTTTGCCCCGGAATCCTTAAGCTGGTGGGTCAGCTCGCGCGGCGTGTAAAGCGGATTGGTGTTCACCACCACCATGCCCGCCCGAAGCACACCCGCCACTGCCACCGGATATTGCGGGACATTGGGCATCATCAAAGCCACCCTGTCCCCCGGCTTCAGACCCGAAGCCTGCAAATATGCGGCAAATTGGCGTGATGCCTTATCCAGTTCGGAATAGCTCAGCTTCATGCCCATGAACTTGAACGCAGGACGATCCGCATAGCGGCGAAAGGATTCCTCGAACAGCTCAATCAGCGACGTGTATGGAATTTCCGGTAATTCGGCAGGGACGCCTTCAGGATAGTGCTGAACCCATGGTTTACTCATAGCTGTCGGTACCTCCCAGTTGCCCTGTTGTTATGAATAACCAATGGTCCGCCATAACGGAAGGCCACTTACGTAAGCGTCATGTCAGTTCGGCGTGACTTGCACATTGTCAATCAGCCGCACCGCACCCAGAAAGCCCGCAACAAGTAGCCGCGCCGGGCGTACCAGTTCATCGGTTATCGGGGTCAAGGTTGCTGCATCACGCAGCTCCAGATATTCCACACTCTTAAAACCGCCAGCGAGGATTTTGTCGCGCGCCGCGTGCAGAACGGCTGGAATGCTTTCCCCCGCCTCAATGGCATTGGAAGCTGCAAACAGAGTTTCCGGCAGCACCGCTGCCATTGCACGCTCCTTTGCAGACAGCCGGCGATTGCGTGAGGACATTGCCAGCCCGTCTGCTTCACGCACCGTAGGACAGCCAAAAATCTGCACCGCAATATCAAGGTCCTGAGCCATGCGCCGCACAACCTGAAGCTGCTGAAAATCCTTCTCACCGAAAAAAGCTTTGTCGGCTTCGCTTTGCAGGAAAAGCTTTGCTACAATGGTTGCCACACCATCAAAGTGGCCGGGGCGAAAAGCCCCGCACAGGCCTTCTGATACTCCGCTGACAGATATATTGGTTGCAAAGCCGGGCGGATAGATTTGATCGCCATCAGGCACGTAAAGGCAGTGCGCACCTGCCGCCTTCAGCATCGCAGCATCGTCATCCTCCGTGCGAGGATAAGCGGCAAGATCCGCTGCACTGTTGAATTGCTTCGGGTTGATGAACAGCGTTGCCACCACCCGGTCAGTTTCCTGCAATGCTTTTGCAACCAGGCTGAGATGCCCTTCATGCAATGCGCCCATGGTTGGCACCAGCCCAACGGAAAATCCCTGTTGCTTCCACTCTCGAACCTTTTCACGAAGCGCATCGCGCCTGCGCAGGACAACCAGATTGCTCATGTCTTGTTGCGACTTTCGACAAAGCAATGTTCTGCGGCCGGAAAACGCCCTTCCCGCACATCAGCGGCATAGGCCGAAATTGCCGCTTCGGCGTCATTGCCAAGCTGCGCATAGCGGCGAACAAATTTTGGCTGAAAATCGGTGAACACGCCGAGAATGTCATCGATGACCAATATCTGGCCATCGCAGGCCGGGGACGCCCCGATGCCAATGGTTGGCACTGAAATTTCTGCTGTGATGTCGCGCGCCAGCGGCTCAATCACCTTTTCCAGCACAACGGCAAACGCGCCGGCATCTGCCACGGCACGGGCGTCTGCGGCAATCTTTTCCCGGCCGGCACCGCGCCCCTGCACTTTATAACCACCAAAGCTTTGCACACGCTGCGGCACCAGGCCGATATGCGCCATCACAGGTATGCCGCGAGAGGCCAGAAATTCCACCGTGCCGGCCATTTCCACGCCGCCTTCAAGCTTGACCGCGCCACAGCCGGTTTCCGCCATCAGCCGCGCCGCATTTTCAAAGGCAGTCACAGGCGCGGCTTCATAGCTGCCAAATGGCATATCGACGACCACCAGTGTTCGCTCGGCCCCGCGCATGACGGCCTTGCCGTGCATCATCATCATATCCATGGTAACGCCCAGTGTGTTCGGCAGCCCATGCACGACCATGCCAACGCTGTCCCCCACCAGAATAAGATCACAGTGGCGGTCCACCAGTCTGGCCATCGGCGTTGTATATGCCGTGAGACAGGCGATTTTTTCCTTGCCCTTGCGCGCAACCAGGTCTGGCGGCGTTAGAGCTTTTACCGTTGCGCTGACACTCAACTCATGTCCTCCCACTGTCTTGACCGCCTAAAACCACGTTCCGGGCAAAATTGGTAGCCTTTGCCTCTTTTATCAAAATGCGAACTTGCTATAGCTGACGCGTGAACAAGTCATTTTTACCATTTCCCCACGCCGTCTATGGCACGCCGCCGCCTGATCTGGTTGATCTGCCAGACAATGCCGGGCAGCTCTCGCCCTTGATTCCCGGTTCAGCATCGCTGGAAGCGTTGAGCGATGCCAGCCTCCAGTCCTTGTGCATTGCTGCACCCCAAGGGTCTCTGGAACGCCGGTTCGTTCTGGGCCACGGCCTGCGGGCCGTTGCACCCGGGGGCGAACTGACGGTTCTGGCACCGAAGGACAAAGGCGGTTCGCGGCTGGCCGGAGAGTTGCAGGACTTTGGTTGCGAGGTCGCCGAAACCTATAAAAGCCGCCAGCGCATTTGCCGGGTTGTTCGCCCGGATGCCGCCTTGCCTCTGAAGCCGGCCATTCAGGCAGGCTCCCCGATTTTGCTGGATGGGCTTGGCTTGTGGACGCAACCAGGAGTTTTTTCCTGGGACCGGCTGGATCCCGGCAGCGCCATGTTGATGGCATTGCTGCCGGACCTTTCCGGCGATGGCATCGACCTTGGCTGCGGCCTTGGCTTCCTGATGCGCAAAGCGCTGACATCCGCCAAAGTCACCTCGATTGCCGGGTTTGACATTGACCGCCGCGCGGTGGAATGCGCCAGCCACAACATTGTTGATGAACGTGCCAGCTTCCACTGGGCCGACGCCCGCAAGCACGGAATGGAAAAGCTGGACTTTGTCATTTCCAACCCGCCCTTTCATTCCGACGGGGTGGAGCAGCGTTCGCTGGGGCAGGATTTCATCCGCGCAGCACGGGCAGCGCTGCGGCGTGGCGGGGTGTTCTGGCTGGTGGCCAACCGGCACTTGCCCTATGAAGCCGTATTGACGAAGGCGTTTCGCAAGGTTGAAGTTCGGCAGGACCAGAATGGCTACAAGCTTTTGGAGGCCATAGCGTGAGCAAAACCGCAACCTCGCGGCTGGACAAGCTTTTGGCCAATATGGGCTATGCCTCCCGGCGTGAAATACAGATGCTGGCGCGCAATGGCCGCATTTTTCTGGATGGCGCGCCCATTGCCAGCGCTGAGCAGCGGATTGCGATAACACCGGATCTGCGTGAGCGGCTGGTTGTCGATGGTGAGCCGCTGGACCCGCTGCCCGGACTTGTTGTGATGGTGAACAAGCCATTGGGCATGACCTGCTCGCACAAGGAAGCCGGGGCGCTGATCTACGACCTGCTGCCCACGCGCTGGCGCCGCCGCGACCCGGCGATTTCCACAGTCGGGCGGCTGGACAAGGAAACATCGGGCCTGATTTTGCTGACCGATGATGGCGCCTTGCTGCACCGGATTATTTCACCGAAAAACCACGTGGCAAAACACTATCTTGCTACGCTGGACCGCCCGTTGGAAGGCAGCGAGGCTGAGCTTTTTGCCAGTGGCACCTTGATGCTGGAAGGCGAAGCCAAGCCCCTGCTGCCCGCTGAACTGGAGGTTCTTTCTCCGCATCAGGCCCGGCTTGCCATCACCGAAGGGCGTTACCATCAGGTGCGGCGCATGTTTGCCGCAACCGGCAACCATGTCACTGCCCTGCATCGCGAAAGTCTGGGTGGCCTGACTTTACCTCCCGGCCTTCAGGCCGGTGAGTTCCAGCTTTTGACGACCGACGACATTGCGGCAATCTGGGCTTAGAGCATTTCCCGTTGAAACTGTTGCGTTTCAACGGGAAGCCAATGCGGCCAATGAAGTGGTTACAACGGTTCAGGAACTCGCAAGATCACCGGAAACGCGTTAAACCGCTGGCCATTGATGGTGGAATACGCCTTCCTGATCCAACCGGTGGAAGGTGTGCGCGCCAAACAGATCGCGCTGGGCCTGAGTCAGGTTTGTTGTGCCTCGCGCCCGGCGATAATCATCGAAATAGGATAAGGCCGCGGCCAGAGCCGGCATGGGAATTCCGGCCAGCGCCGCCTTTGCCACCACACGCCGAAGCGCTGTTTCACCAGCTTTCACCCGCTCAACAAATTGCGGTGCATGCAATAGATTGGCCGCAGGGCCGGATGCTTCGTAAGCGCGCGTGATATCATCCAGAAACTGCGAGCGGATGATGCAGCCTGCCCGCCAGATGCGCGCAATTTCACCCAAGGGCAGGTTCCAGCCGCGCTCTTCAGAAGCGGCCGACAACACAGCGAAGCCCTGTGCATAGGCGATGATTTTTGCGGTTTCCAGCGCCTGCTCCAGCTCTTTCAACCCATCCTTGTCGGGGTGAAAATCTCCCCGCACGCCCGCAACGCTGCCGTAAAGCGCGGCCGTTGCCGCGCGCTCTTTGCGGCGTGAGGAAATGCCCCGCGCTGAAACCGCGGCCTCAATTGTGGTAGCGCCAACGCCAAGCTTCTGAGCTTCAATCGCAGACCAGCGACCTGTGCCCTTCTGGCCCGCTTCGTCGGCAATGACATCCACCAGCGGCTTGCCAGAGTCCGGGTCCTTTTCGGCCAGATTAACAGCGGTGATTTCAATAAGGTAGGAAGAAAGACCGCGGCTGTTCCAATCGGCAAAAATATCCGACATTTCGCCGGCAGACAGACCCAGCCCATCGCGCAGAATGCCGTAGATTTCCGCAATCATCTGCATATCGGCATATTCGATGCCGTTGTGAATGGTTTTGACGAAATGGCCCGCCCCGTCCGGTCCCAGCCACGCAACGCATGGTGTGCCCTGATATTTTGCGGATATTGGCTCCAGAATCTTGCTCAACAGGCTGTATACCTGCTCTTCGCCACCAACCATGATGGAAGGGCCATGTCGCGCGCCAAGCTCGCCACCCGAAACGCCCATGCCAACAAAATGGAACGGCGTATCTGCAATGGCTTTTGACCGGCGCACAGTGTCGTTGAAATCGGCATTGCCTGCGTCAATCATGATATCGCCGGGCGAAAGCAGCGGCATTATGCGCTGCATTTCCTCATCAACGATGGGTCCGGCAGGCACCATAAACACAATCAGGCGCGGTGTTTTCAGCGTGGCAACAAACTGCTCGATCGAATCTGTCGGTACAATGTTCTGCCCTACGGCGCCATTGTCATCGCGCAGTGCATAGGCCTTCTCGGCAGTACGGTTGCTGCCTGCAACCACAAAGCCTTTTTCTGCCATGTTCAGCGCCAGATTGGCACCCATAGTCCCCAGACCAAGCACACCAATATCGGCCAACCGTTCGCTCATCATTCCACTCCGAATTATCCGTTATGGTTGTATCAAGCTTCAACCGGCTCGCGTCAAGATTTCGCGGCTGGCGCAGAGCGGTCAATGTTGCATATTCGGCAGGGAGTGATTGCCCTACATCTCCACCAGTCTGTCTGGCAGCTCATTGCGGCCATGTGCCGTTGGTGGAAAATGCACACTCAACAAGGCGCCAGACCGCCGGATCGCCTCAACAAATCCCTCAACCAACTGGTCCTGTCGGGCGGCCTTGGTCAAAACGTCAACAATTTGCTGCCAGTCCGCTTCGCTGACATGTTGGTGAATGCCGCTATCGGCAATGACTTCCGCATAATGTTCCGCTTCGGATACAAACAGCAAAACACCGGTGCGGCCGGAGGTGACATGCAGATTGTGCGCCAGAAACTGCGCCTGCGCCACTTTGGCAGCCGCCGCACTGGCCACAAAATTTGGCACAAACAATTGCCGCAGTGCGGGTACCCGCCACAGAGCCAGACACAAAAGACCCGCACCCAGGCCCTGCCCAAGCGCCAGCGTCAGCGCATTGACCGGGTGGCCCACCAGCGCGGCAATCAGTGAGGCAATCAGGCTGATGGCAAGACACAGCGCCAGCGCCATGGCAAAAGCCAATGCCGTTCCATCATGGCTCTGGCGGGCAAACACGGCGTAAATCTCACCCGCGGTCTGCTTTTCGGCATCGCGGATTGCCAGGCTTATTCGGTCATGATCCTGTGTGGAAAAGCGCAGCGGCATCATACCCTCCTACCAGCGCCCGGAGGCGCCACCGCCTCCGAAAGATCCGCCGCCACCGGAAAAGCCGCCACCACCGCTGAAACCGCCGCCACCCGAGGGAAAACCTGACCGGCCGCGCATGCCAGTGCCAGAAAAACCACCGCCCGGACCGCTGCGATTGGCGGGATCCGTGCCGAACACCATGCCGAGAAATTTTACGCGACCATCTGGCAATCTTGTGCCGAAAACGCTGGCCATGACTGCCAACGCAACCGGACCGAATGCGGACAGCAGAATGAAAGCTATAACCGCCAGAGAAACCCAGTCCTCTGTCGTTTCCCTTTCCCAGCCGGCATTTCTTTCCGCCCGCGCCTGCAGCTCCGCCGCGTCACCAGACAACACCTGCACAATGCCGTTCACTCCGGCCTCAATCCCTTTCGGGTAATCGCCTGAGCGAAATTCCGGCAGAATGTCATTCTCGATCACCAGCCGCGACAGGGCATCCGTCAACACCCCTTCCAGCCCGTAACCAACCTCTATGCGCACCTGCCGCTCATCCCGCGCCACCAGCAGCAACGCGCCATTATCTTCACCCGCACGGCCAAGTGCCCAGTGACGTGCCAGCCGGTTGGCAAAGTCTGCCAGTTCATAGCCTTGCAGATCGGGCACAGTGGCCACGACAATCTGGTCTGACGATGTCTGTTCAAAGGCTTGCAACCGCGCGCTCAACGCTGCTTCTTCCGCAGGGGAAAGCAATTGAGCCGCATCCACCACACGGCCGGTCAGCGCAGGAAACTCCTGCGCGCGGGCGGTGAGGCTGAAGCCAAGCCACACCAGCACAACCAGCACCAGCCTGACCGCAACGGATTTCTGCACCAGTGACTGCACTGCCTTGCGCCTCAATTTGTTCCGAAGCTGACAGCAGGCGGTGTGGAAGAGCCCTGCACGGCCTCAAACACCTGCATTGGCTCGGCAGAGGGGTAAAGTATAGCCGCTATCCAACGCCCCGGAATTGTTCGCAGCTCGGTGTTATAAACTCGCACTGCTTCAATATAGTCGCGTCTGGCAACCGCTATGCGGTTTTCAGTTCCCTCAAGCTGGCTTTGCAACGCCAGAAAATTCTGGTTCGACTTCAGGTCCGGATAGCGCTCCACGGTGACCAGCAGTCGCGAAAGTGCACCGGACAATGCATCCTGAGCCTGTTGAAACTGCTGCATGGCCTGCGGGTCGCTCAACTGGTCTGCGTTGATCGTCGTCTGGGTGGCTCGGGCCCGTGCTTCCACAACCGATGTCAGCACGTCCCGTTCCTGCTCTGCAAAGCCTTTAACGGTTTCCACAAGATTGGGGATCAGGTCCGCACGGCGCTGGTACTGGTTCTGCACTTCGCCCCAGGCTGCCTTTGCCTGCTCTTCGTAAGTGGGCACATTGTTGACCCCGCATGCCGCCAGCATGGGCAGTACAAAAGCGGCCAGCAGAAACAACCGCACGCGACGGAATGCTGCGGCGTGTGGTACGGAATCCATGCTCATGAGCATCCCCTCGTCATTCCCTTGAATGTTGCCAGACACCTTAAGGCTTCAGGCGTTTGGCATGCCATGCTAAGTGGTCGTCCATAAAAGTCGAGATGAAATTGTAGGAATGGTCGTAGCCTTCCCGCATATTCAACGTCAGCGGAATACGCGCGGTCTCGCATGCGGCCTTCAGCAGTTCGGGGCGCAGGCCGTTTTCAAGAAACTGGTCATCTGTTCCCTGATCCACGAGAAAGCCGGGAAACCGCTTGCCATCTTCAATCAACAGGCACGTGTCATAGTCGCGCCAGGCCTTGGCATCAGCCCCAAGATATTTTTCAAACGCCGGACGGGACCAGTCTGCCCTGGCCGGGTGAACAATGGGCGCAAATGCACTGCAACTGCGGTAGATATCGGGATTTTTGAGCGCAATGGTCATGGCGCCATGCCCGCCCATTGAGTGGCCGAATATGCCTTGCCGCGTTGTCGCCACGGGAAAGTTCACGGCCAGCAGTGCGGGCAGTTCGTCGGTGATGTAGGAATACATGCGGTAATTTGCGTTGTAAGGGGCTTCCGTCGCGTCAACGTAAAAGCCGGCGCCGGAGCCGAATTGCCAATTGTCCGGCTCATCCGGCACATCGGCCCCGCGAGGACTGGTGTCTGGTGTCACAATGATCAAACGGTGCTTGGCCGCTGCGCGCCGAAACTCACCCTTGTCCATGACATTCTGATGCGTGCAGGTCAGGCCGGAAAGATAGGTCAGAACCGCCAGTTTTTCTCCTGGCTGATGCTCCGGCACAAACACCGCAAAGGTCATGTCGCAATCGGTTGTCCGAGAGCGGTGCCGGTAAACACCCTGCACTCCACCATGCGCTTTTGCCGTCGAAATTACATCCATTGCTGTCATCCACTCCGCTTGCACGTCATTTAACAGGTGTGGGCCCTGGCCAAGTCGGTCAAGGCCCGACTGGCTGTATCAATACACCACGACCGAGCGAATGGACTTGCCTTCATGCATCAGGTCGAATGCATGGTTGATTTCGTCCAGCGGCATGGTGTGGGTGATCAGATCATCAATATTGATTTTGCCTTCCATATACCAATCGACAATTTTCGGCACATCCGTGCGGCCGCGCGCGCCGCCAAAGGCCGTGCCTTTCCACACCCGGCCAGTCACCAGCTGGAACGGGCGGGTAGATATTTCCTTGCCCGCTTCCGCCACGCCGATGATGATGGATTCACCCCAGCCGCGGTGGCAGCATTCCAGTGCCTGCCGCATGACATTGGTGTTGCCCGTGGCATCAAACGAAAAATCAGCGCCGCCGCCGGTCAGGTCCAGAATGGCCGGCACCACCTGATCATTGCCGATTTCTGCCGGATTGATAAAATCCGTCATGCCAAATTTGCGCGCCATTTCAACCTTTGCCGGGTTGATATCAACGCCAATGATCTTGTCTGCTCCGACCATGCGTGCCGCTTGCAGCACATTAAGGCCAATGCCGCCAAGGCCGAACACCACAACATTGGCGCCCGGCCAAACTTTCGCGGTGTAAATAACCGCGCCAATGCCGGTTGTTACGCCACAGCCAATGTAGCAGATCTTGTCGAATGGCGCGTCTTCACGAACCTTTGCGACGGCAATTTCCGGCAGCACGGTAAAGTTGGAAAAAGTGGAGCAGCCCATATAATGAAACACGTCACCGCCATTGCAGGAAAAGCGTGAGGTGCCGTCCGGCATAATGCCCTGACCCTGCGTGGCGCGAATGGCCGTGCAAAGATTTGAGCGCTGCGAAAGGCAGGTTTTGCACTGTCGGCATTCCGGCGTGTAAAGTGGAATCACATGGTCGCCAGGCTTGACGCTGGTTACACCGGCGCCCACTTCACGAACGATTCCCGCACCTTCATGCCCCAGAATAGCAGGAAACTTTCCTTCCGAATCCAGCCCGGACAAAGTGTAGGCATCCGTATGGCAAACTCCTGTTGCCATGATTTCAACCAGAACCTCGCCGGCTTTCGGCCCGCTGATGTTAATGGTTTCAACGGTTAAGGGCTTGTTGGCTTCCCAGGCAACGGCTGCTCTTGTCTGCATATGGACATATCCTCCAAATAGGTTGGCAATCGGGCGGACAGTCCCGGATAACCGGGTATTGGAGGCACTCCAAGATCACAACCCAAGGCATGCATAGCCGATTCTGCCATTATGTGGAATCATTTGCGCGCCCGGCAACCGCCCGTGCAATACCCGCTTGCCAATTGCTGTTCCGGCGTGGTGTACACAGTTCATGAAACACGCTCTTCTCCTTGCCGAACCGATGATCGACGACGTGGAAACGCAGCTTTCCGCCGAATTTGATGTCTATCGCCTGCACAACCCGGCAGATGCGCCGCTGATCGAACAGCGCCTGAACGACTTTCGTGTTGTCGCCACGGGTGGTGGCGTCGGCATTTCCACACAATGGGTTGAGCGCCTGCCGCTTTTGAAGGTGATTGCCATCAACGGTGTCGGGCTGGACAAAGTTGATCTGGCGCATGCAGGTCAGCGCGGCATTCATGTAACCAACACACCCGGCGTATTAACCGGCGATGTTGCCGATCTGGCGATGGGCCTGATCATTGCCACCTTGCGGCACATGAACCAGGGCGAGAAACTGGTGCGCAGCGGGCAATGGGCTGCCGGTTCCACCTTGCCGCTGGGCACGCGCCTTGCCGGAAAAACAGTAGGCATTCTGGGCCTTGGCCAGATCGGACAGGCAATTGCGCGGCGCGCAGCCGCCTTTGACATGCAGATTGCCTATTGGAACCGCTCTGCCGTGGAAACACCGCAGCAATGGGAGCGTGTGGCAACGCCCGAGGAACTGGCGGCAAAGGCCGACATTCTGATGGTTGCCATTGCTGCAAACCCTGCCACGCAAGGGCTGGTTTCCAGTGCCATGCTGGCCGCACTGGGCCGGAAGGGCTTTCTGGTCAACGTGTCTCGGGGCAGCGTGGTGGATGAGGCGGCGCTTATAACCGCCCTGACCAACGGCACCATAGCCGGTGCCGGGCTCGATGTTTTCTGGAACGAGCCCGCAATCAATCCGGTCTTTGGCAATCTGGACAATGTGGTGCTGATGCCGCACCAGGGCAGCGCCACGGGGGAGACGAAAGCGGAAATGGGCCGCATCGTTCTGGCCAACATTGCCGCCGCCATGGCTGGCGAAATTCCGCCAGCCTCGGTTAATGCGGCTCTGATCAGGCGGGATACGGCCAGCGCCAGCCGGTGATTTCCGGCATATCCTCACCATATTCCCGCGTGTAACGGTGATGTTCTGCCAGCTTGTCGTGCAATTGCTGCACGACATGGCCCGCTTTATCGGCAAGTCCCGGCACCCGGCGAATAGCCTCCAGCGCCAGATGGTAACGGTCCAGCTCATTCATCACGGCCATATCGAAAGGCGTGGTGGTTGTGCCCTCTTCCTTGAACCCGCGAACATGCATATTGGCATGGTTGGTTCTGGCATAGGTCAGTCGATGGATCAGATAGGGATAGCCGTGATAGGCGAAAATCACCGGCTTATCATTGGTGAACAGGGCGTCAAACTGCTGCTTCGGCAAACCGTGCGGATGTTCGGTATCAGGCTGCAATGTCATCAAATCCACGACATTAACAACGCGAATGGCCAGATCAGGAAGTTCCCGCCGCAAAATATCCACCGCAGCCAGTGTTTCCATAGTTGGCACATCGCCCGCACAGGCCATGACAACATCCGGCTCATTGCCTTTCGCGGTTCCGGCCCAATCCCAGATACCCGCTCCCGCTTCGCAGTGCTCAACTGCCGCGTCCATGGCCAGCCATTGCGGCGCAGGCTGTTTGCCGGCAACAATGACATTGATGCGGTCATAGGTCCGCAGGCAATGGTCCGTTACCCAAAGCAGGGTGTTGGCATCCGGCGGCAGATAGATCCGCACAATATCTGCCTTTTTATTTGCAACAAGATCGACAAAGCCGGGGTCCTGATGGCTGAACCCGTTGTGGTCCTGGCGCCAGACATGGCTGGTCAGCAAATAATTCAGGGATGAAATTGGCGCGCGCCACTCCAGTTCGCGCGAAACCTTCAACCATTTTGCATGCTGGTTGAACATGGAATCGACAATGTGGATAAACGCCTCGTAACAGGAAAACAGGCCGTGCCGGCCGCTGAGCAAATAGCCTTCAAGCCAGCCTTGACAGCAATGCTCGGACAGCACTTCCATCACCCTGCCATCCGGCCCCAGATGCACGTCATAGGGTTCGCATTTTTCCATCCACGCGCGTTCTGTCACATCGAACACGGCATCCAGCCGGTTTGATGCGGTCTCGTCCGGGCCGAACAGCCGGAAATTGGCGGTTTCAGCATTCAGTCTGGCAACTTCGCGCAGCAGATAGCCCATCACACGAGTGGACTCGGCTTCCACTGCGCCGGGGCTTGCAATATCCACGGCCAGTGCGCGGTAGTCCGGCATGACAAGCTCTTTGCGCAACTGCCCGCCATTGGCCACGGGAATGGCGCCCATGCGCTTGTCACCCTTTGGCGCAAGAGCGCGCAATTCCTCAATAAGCTGCCCATTGCCATCAAACAATTCACTGGGGCGATAGCTGCGCATCCAGGTTTCAAGCTGCTGTAGATGGTCCGCATTGCCCCGCACATTGGAAAGCGGCACCTGATGCGAGCGCCAGAACCCTTCAACCTTCTTGCCGTCCACCTCGCGCGGGCCGGTCCAGCCTTTTGGACTGCGCAGCACAATCATTGGCCAGCGCACAGAGGATGCTTGTCCTGCACGCGCACTCTTGCGAATGCCGGCAATCTCATCAAACGCCTTGTCCAGTGCTGCTGCCATAGCCTGATGCATCAGTTGCGGGTCTTCGCCACAAACGAAAATGGGCCAATAGCCATAGCCGGAAAAGATTTTGGCAATGTCGGCATCATCCATTCGGCCCAGCACGGTCGGATTGGCGATTTTGTAGCCATTCAAGTGCAAAATCGGGAGGACTGCGCCATCGCGGGCGGGATTGAGAAATTTAATGGATTGCCATGACCCGGAAAGCGGCCCGGTTTCAGCTTCGCCATCTCCCACAACGCAGGCGGCGACGAGATCCGGATTGTCAAAAACCGCGCCAAACGCATGCAAAATGGCATAACCCAGCTCACCCCCTTCATGGATAGAGCCGGGTGTTTCCGGCGCGGCGTGACTGGGAATGCCACCGGGAAATGAAAACTGGCGAAACAGTTTTTCAAGTCCTGCCTCGGTTTCCGACACATCGGGGTAAACTTCGCTGTAAACGCCTTCCAGATAGGTGTTGGCCACCATGCCCGGACCGCCATGGCCGGGGCCGCAGACATAAAGCACGTTTTCATCGCGGGCATTGATGATGCGGTTCATATGAACATAGATAAAGTTCAGCCCGGGTGTGGTGCCCCAATGCCCCAGAAGCCGCGGCTTGACATGGTCGCGGGTCAGCGGAATCTTGAGAAGCGGATTGTCCAGAAGATAGATCTGCCCCACGGACAGGTAATTGGCGGCCTGCCAGTAGCGGTGGATCAGGGACAGCTCCGCATCCGAAAGAACTTTCAGTTCCGCATTCAAATCAACCATCCAGCCGTCAGCCATTTCCTGCTCCTCTTGTTCCACACGCTGTAACCTAGAGTTAAAACACAGCGAGATGTCGGGAAAATGCAACAATTGCTGATTGATTGACAGGAAATGACCGAACTGCAAATATGAATGAACGTTCATTCCGCTGGTCAATATGTCAGAAACGAAAGGCTCTTTTACGGCTGCCAGCATTCGCCAGGAGGCGCAGCGGCTTTTTGCTGCGCGCGGATATGCTGCGGTTTCCATGCGGGAAATTGCTGATGCGGTGGGCATTCGTGCCGGCGGCCTGTACAACCACTTCGCCACCAAACAGGATATTCTGCGTGACCTGATGACCGGGCATCTGGGCGAGTTGCTGGCAGCCTGGGATGTTACAGACCCGGTCAATGACACAGCAGAGGCAAGGCTGACGGCTTTTGCCCGATTCCACATTCGCTTTCACTTTGAGAAGCCGGATGCGGTGTTCATTGCCTATATGGAACTGCGCAATCTGGAACCGGAAAATTTTGCGGCGGTGGAAGTTCTGCGGCGCAATTATGAGGGCCGGTTAAGGGCAATATTCGAAGCAGGTGCCGGGAAGTTCTGCCTCGAGGACAGCGCTGTGGCAACGCGCGCAATGATTGCCATGCTGACCGGCGTAACCACCTGGTACAAGCCGGGTGGGCGTCTTTCCATCGATGAGGTGGAAGAAATTTACATCAATATGGCGCGGCGAAGCGTGGGGCTGCCCGCTTTGACAAAAGCGCCGGACGAACAGGGAGGAACGCGGCATGTATGATGGCGGGCTGAAATTTGGACATCCGGAAGAAATCGAGGCACTGCGCGACATGGTACGCCGCTTTGCACAGCAGCGCATTGCACCCCGGGCCGAAGAAATTGACCACAGCAACAATTTTCCGAATGAGCTTTGGCGCGAACTCGGCGATCTCGGCCTTTTGGGCCTGACGGTGGAGGAGGAATATGGCGGCTCGGCCATGGGCTATCTTGCCCATTGCGTGGCCATTGAGGAAATCAGCCGCGCTTCCGCATCGGTCGGCCTGTCTTATGGGGCGCATTCCAACCTCTGCGTCAATCAGATCCGCCGCAATGGCACGGCTGAACAGAAGCAGAAATATCTGCCAAAGCTGATCACCGGCGAACATGTCGGCTCGCTGGCAATGTCGGAAAGCGGTGCTGGCTCGGATGTTGTCGGCATGCGGCTGAAGGCAGAACGGGTTGGCGATCATTTTGTGCTGAATGGCACCAAAATGTGGATCACCAATGGTCCGGAAGCCTCGACCTTGGTGGTCTATGCCAAAACCGACCCGAATGCCGGACCACGCGGCATCACCGCCTTTCTGATTGAAAAAGGCATGAAGGGATTTTCCACCGCCCAGAAGCTGGACAAGCTGGGCATGCGCGGCTCCAACACCTGCGAACTGGTGTTTGAGGATTGCCAAGTGCCGGTGGAAAATGTGCTGGGTGAAATTGGCGGCGGTGTGCGCGTGCTGATGAGCGGGCTGGACTATGAGCGGATTGTCCTTTCTGCCGGCCCGCTTGGCATTATGGCGGCATGCCTGGATGTGGTTGTGCCCTATGTTCACGAACGCAAGCAGTTCGGGCAGGCCATTGGCGAATTTCAGCTGATGCAGGCCAAGCTCGCCGATATGTATGTCTCGCTCAACGCCTCACGCTCCTACGTCTATTCGGTGGCTGCCGCGGCAGACCGGGGCGAAACCAACCGCAAGGATGCAGCGGGCTGCATTCTTTATGCCGCGGAAAACGCCACGCAAATGGCACTGCAGGCCATTCAGGCATTGGGCGGCAATGGCTATATCAACGAATTTTCCACTGGCCGGCTGCTGCGCGACGCCAAATTGTATGAAATTGGCGCTGGCACATCGGAAATCCGCCGTATGCTGATTGGTCGGGAACTGTTCAAGGAAAGCGACTGATGGCCGTTCTTTCTTCACAGATTTCACCCCGTTCCGAAAGCTTTGCCACAAACCGCGCCTCCATGTTGAGCCAGCTTGGCGTGGTGGAAGAGGTGGCGGCGCGCACGCTGGCGGGCGGCGGACAGGTTGCGCGTGATCGCCATGTGTCGCGCGGAAAGCTTCTGCCCCGCGAAAGGGTGGACCGGCTGCTGGACCCGGGTTCGCCGTTTCTGGAAATCGGGCTGTTCACCGCGCATGGCCATTATGATGACGCAGTGCCGGGTGCGGGCCTGATCTGCGGTATTGGACGGGTCTGCGGGCGCGAAGTTATGGTGGTGTGCAATGATGCCACCGTCAAAGGCGGCACTTACTATCCATTGACGGTCAAAAAGCATCTTCGGGCGCAGGAAATTGCACTCGAAAACAATCTGCCGTGCATTTATCTGGTGGATTCGGGTGGCGCAAACCTTCCCAATCAGGACGAAGTGTTCCCCGATCGCGACCATTTTGGCCGGATATTCTTCAATCAGGCGCAAATGTCTGCACGTGGCATAAAACAGATCGCTGTTGTCATGGGCTCGTGCACTGCAGGAGGCGCATACATTCCGGCGATGAGTGATGAAACCATCATTGTGCGCGGCCAGGGTACGATTTTTCTGGCTGGTCCGCCGCTGGTGCGGCAGGCTACGGGCGAAGTTGTAACGGCGGAAGAACTGGGCGGCGGCATGACCCATGCCCGCCTTTCCGGAGTGGTGGACCATCTGGCCGAAGATGACGAGCACGCATTGTCTCTGGCAAGGCGGGCTGTGGCCAATCTCAATCTTGTGCCGGTTCACACGGTGGAGCGGCAGGCGGTTGAAGCGCCGCTTTACGATCCGGAAGAGTTGATTGGCGTGGTTCCGGCCGAAGCGCGCACACCCTATGACATCCGCGAGGTCATTGCCCGGCTCGTCGATGGTTCTCGCTTTGATGAGTTCAAGCGGCTTTACGGCGAAACGCTCGTTTGCGGTTTCGCCCATGTTCACGGCCTGCCAGTGGGTATTCTGGCCAATAACGGCGTGCTGTTTTCGGAAAGCGCCATGAAAGGCGCACACTTCATTGAGCTGTGTTCACAGCGCGGCATTCCCTTGCTGTTCCTGCAGAACATCACCGGCTTTATGGTTGGCCGCAGTTACGAGGCGGGCGGCATTGCCAAGCATGGCGCAAAGCTGGTCACCGCGGTTTCCACAACAGCGGTTCCCAAAATCACCATGCTGGTTGGCGGCTCCTATGGTGCTGGCAATTACGGCATGTGTGGGCGCGGGTTTTCACCTCGCTTTCTATGGAGCTGGCCCAATTCCCGAATTGCAGTCATGGGCGGCGAACAGGCGGCGGGCGTTCTGGCCACGGTCAAACGCGAAGGCATGGAACGGCGCGGCCAAAGCTGGAGCAATGACGAGGAGACTGAGTTCAAGCGACCGACGATCGAACTGTTTGAACGTCAGAGCCACCCGCTCTACGCCTCTGCACGACTGTGGGATGATGGCATTCTGGACCCGCGCAAGAGCCGCGACGCGCTTGGACTTTCGCTTTCCGCTGCGCTGAACGCCCCGGTGGGCGAAACGCGCTTTGGCCTGTTCCGGATGTGAGGCGATGATGTTTGACAAGATATTGATTGCCAATCGCGGCGAAATAGCCGTTCGGATCATCAGGACTGCCCGGCGGCTTGGCATTGCCACGGTGGCGGTCTACTCTGACGCCGATGCCAACGCCCAGCATGTGCGTCTGGCCGATCAGGCTGTGCACATTGGCCCTGCACCGGTGGCAGAAAGCTATCTGCGCATGGACGCCATACTGGATGCAGCCCGCAAAACCGGCGCTCAGGCCATTCACCCCGGCTATGGCTTTCTTTCAGAAAATCCTGAATTTGTTGATGCGGTGACAACCGCCGGTCTGGTGTTTATCGGCCCATCCGCATCGGCCATACGCGCCATGGGCCTGAAAGACGCCGCAAAACGTCTGATGGAACAGGCCGGTGTGCCGGTGGTTCCCGGCTATCACGGCGCCGAGCAGGACAGCAATTTCCTGGCGCAGGAAGCCGCACGCATTGGCTATCCGGTTCTGATCAAGGCTCGTGCAGGCGGCGGCGGCAAGGGCATGCGCCGCGTGGACCGGGCAGAGGATTTCTCTGCTGCGCTGGAAGGCGCGCAGCGCGAGGCACGCGCAGCCTTTGGCGATGCGGCCTGCCTGATTGAAAAATATATCACCGCGCCACGCCACATCGAAATTCAGGTGTTTGGCGACAATCATGGCAATGCCGTGCATTTGTATGAGCGGGACTGCTCATTGCAGCGCCGCCACCAGAAAGTGATTGAAGAGGCCCCGGCTCCCGGAATGACGGCAGAGATGCGCGCGGCCATGGGCGATGCTGCGGTGCGGGCTGCCAAGGCCATTGGCTATAGCGGCGCTGGCACGATCGAATTTATCGTCGATGGGTCGGAAGGCCTGTTGCCTGACCGCTTCTGGTTCATGGAAATGAACACCCGCCTGCAGGTCGAACACCCCGTAACCGAAGCGGTGACCGGGCTGGATCTGGTGGAATGGCAGCTTCGCGTTGCCAGTGGCGAAAAGCTGCCTGCAACGCAGGACCAGATTGGCCTGAACGGCCATGCTTTTGAAGCCCGTGTCTATGCCGAAAACCCCGGCAGGGGATTTTTGCCCGCGACCGGCCAGTTGAAGCGGCTGTCACTGCAACAGGATCTGCGCATAGACAGTGGCGTGAGGGAGGGCGACGAGGTTTCCCCTTACTACGACCCGATGATTGCCAAAGTCATTGCACATGGCCCCAGCCGACAGGCCGCTTTGCGCAAGCTGAAACAGGGTCTTGCTGCAAGCGAGATTGCCGGAGTGACCACCAATCTGGCCTTCCTGACCCGTCTGGCCGGCCATTCCGGATTTGCTGCCGGGCAGGTGGACACAGGGCTGATCGAACGGGACATGGGCGTTCTGGTGCCTGATGATGCCCCTCCTGCGCGAGCCTATGCACTGGCAGCGCTGGTTCTGCAAAACTGCTTTGATCGGCCGCAATCGGATGCGCCGTGGGACCAGTTGCGCGGCTTTCGCCACTTCGGTCACGCAACCATGCCCATTCGCGTGGACATTGGAGGCCAGACCCGGCTGGTGCGCACCACACTTTGCGGCTCGCTCGCATCGGTTGATGTTGAAGGCCAGCTTGTAACAATCGACATTGCTGAAAAAGGCCCACGCCCGCGCGTGTCGCTTGATGGCATTTCGCAGCATTTTGGCTGGTTCAGGCAGGAATGGGCAGTCAGCCTGTTTCTCGACGGCGAAACCTTTGAGGCGCACCGCCCCTTGCCGGGTTCGAGTGGGCTTGTGATGGATGCCGGCAATGCCATCACCTCCCCCATGCCCGGAACTGTGCGCATGGTTTCGGCCCGCGCTGGCGACATTGTGAAAAAGGGCGCGCCGCTGATCATTGTCGAGGCAATGAAGATGGAGCACACCCTCACCGCCCCGCGCGATGGCACCGTGGCAACGGTTCTTGTCAGCGTTGGCGATCGGGCGGATGATGGCATGCTGCTCCTGACGCTGGAGGATGCAGCGTGAGCCGCTTTGTCGAGATTGTTGAAATGAGCGCCCGTGACGGGTTGCAGAACGAAAAAGTGCTTGTACCCACAGACCGCAAGATCGCGTTGATTGATCGGTTATCTGCGTGTGGTTTTTCGCGAATTGAGGCGACGAGTTTTGTTTCCGCCCGCTGGGTGCCGCAAATGGCAGATGCGGCAGAGGTTATGGCGGGCATTCACCGCAAGGCCGGAATTCGCTACACCGCCTTGACGCCCAATCTGAAAGGTTTTGAAGCGGCATGCGCCGCCAAGGCCGACGAAGTCGCAATTTTCGGCTCTGCGTCGGAAGCCTTTTCCATGGCCAACATCAATTGTTCCATCAGTGAAAGTCTGGAGCGGTTCAAGCCGGTCATCTTCGCCGCGACCGAGGCAAGAATTCCAGTGCGCGGATATATATCCTGCGTTGTGGCATGCCCCTATTCCGGCGCGGTTGCGCCAGACGCAGTTGCCCGGCTGGCGCGCGATTTTCTGGCCATGGGCTGTGTGGAAATCAGCCTGGGGGATACGACGGGCGCTGGAACACCCGAAACGGTGGAGGCCATGTTGAAGGCGGTGTTGCAGGAGGTGCCGGAGCAGGTTGTCGCCGGCCACTACCACGACACCAACGGGCTGGCGCTCGACAATATCGAGGCCAGCGTAGCGCTGGGTATTTCGGTTTTTGATGCCGCCGCCGGTGGCCTTGGCGGCTGCCCATACGCCCCGGGCGCCAAAGGCAATGTTGATACGGTTGCGGTGAACAGGCTGCTGACCCGGCTTGGCTATCACACGGGGCTGGACGCTGTTTTGTTAAGTGAGGCGGCGGCTTTTGCGCGTGGCCTGCGAGCGGAGATTTAGGCAATGCAGACCATTGACCTGACATTTGATGGCACGGGCGTGGCCACGCTGACGCTGAACCGGCCCGCCAAGCACAATGCCATGAGTGCCGCGATGTTTGCCGAACTGGCGGAAGCGGCAGAGCGCATTGAAGCCAATGAAGACGTTCATGCGGTTGTGTTGACCGGCGCCGGGCGCAGCTTCTGCGCCGGTGCTGACCTTGGCTGGATGGAGATGCAGTTTCAGGCCAGTCGGGCAGACCGGATGGAACAGGCCATGGCATTGGCCAACATGCTGGACCGCCTGAACCGCTTGTCCAAGCCCCTCATTGGCAAGATCAATGGGGCTGCCTATGGTGGCGGACTTGGCCTGATCGCTGTCTGCGACGTCGCAATTGCGACGGATACTGCCAGATTTGCCTTTTCCGAGACGCGACTTGGCATCATTCCGGCAACCATAAGCCCCTATGTCATGGCGAGAATGGGCGAGGCGCGGGCAAGGCGGGTGTTTTTCTCTGCCCGGCTTTTTGATGCAGCAGAAGCGGTCAAGCTGGACCTTCTGGCGGGCTGTGTTGCGCCAGACCAGTTGGACGCAGCCATCGCCGCAGAAATTCAACCCTATCTGGCAACTGACCCGGTGGCTGTTGCCAGCGCCAAACAGTTGACGCGCTCGCTAGGCCCGGTGATCGATGCGGCCACTATTCGCCAGACGGCTGAAGCGCTGGCAGATGCATGGGACAGCCCGCAAGCGCAGAAACGCATTGGAGCATTCCTGCTCAAGACAAAAGGCTGACGGTAATATCGTCACCACCCACAACCAGTAATTGACATTCGCCCAATAACGAATGATCGTTCGCATAATGCCGCATTGCCCTGCCGTAAAACGATTCCGTTTCAGTGGAAAATGCTCTAGAGAGCGAGAGAAAAAGGGGAAACGGTCACGAGGCTGACTGATTGTTGGAGTGGGGAAGTTGGTCAAGCGAGCTGCCAATAGCGGAGAACGCACCGCGGACGCCATTCGGCGGGCGGGTCTCAAGCTGATCTACCAAAAGGGATATGCGGCTGTTTCCATGCGCGATCTTGCGCAGGAAGTCGGTATCGGTCTGTCTTCCATCTACAATCACATATCCACAAAACAGGCATTGCTGGTAGAGCTTCTGCTGGAACATATGAACAGTCTGCTGGCCGAGTTGCGGCCTGCACTGGCAGAGAGTGACGGACTGAGCGCCCGCGACAGGCTGCTGGCATTTCTGCTGTTCCACCTGCGCTATCACCTGACACGGCGAGTTGAAGTGTTTGTCATCAATTCCGAACTGCGCAGCCTTGAGCCTGACAATCTGGCGGAGGTTGTAGCATTGCGGCGCGCTTATGAAGATGAACTGGTGGCAATTCTACAGGCTGGAAAAGCCGATGGCTCGCTGATTGTCGAAGATCCGCAAGTCACCGCATTTGCTCTGATTTCAATGCTGACTGGCGTTTGCAACTGGTACAACCCGGATGGCCGGTTGTCGCAGAATGCAATTATAAAGATGCATGTGGACCTGATCTTTTCCGGCTTGTCGGCTCCGCTCCCCGAGCGCCAACTTAAGGCGGGTTAAGGCACCTTCGGTAATTTGGTCAGACCAAAAAATCAGCAACTATGGCTTTTCAACCGGATAGCCGTCAGTTTTTGCCAAATTGGATTGACCAGTTGGGCAATTGCATTTAAACAATCCTCGATATGCGCTGCTGGGAGGTGGCGGTTACTGGGGAGAAGCCAGCCAAATGTCGACTGCTGCCGTGATCAAACATGATCATTCTGCACATGAACTGCTGGTGTTGGAAGAGATTGTCAAAAGCTTCCCCGGCGTCAAGGCCCTGAACAAAGTGTCACTGACATTGCGTGCAGGTGAGGTTCATGCAGTGTGCGGTGAAAACGGCGCCGGCAAATCCACTTTGATGAAGGTGATCAGCGGCTTGTACCAGCCTGATGAAGGGCGGATGCTGCTTGATGGGCAGGAAGTGCGCTTTTCCGGCACACGGGAATCGGAAGCGGCGGGCATTGCCATCATTCACCAGGAACTCAACCTTGTTCCGCATCTCACCGTTGCTGAAAACATTTTCCTGGCTCGAGAGCCAAAGCGCGGCCCGTTTATCAACCGCAAAAAACTGAATGGTGATGCCGCGCGTGCGCTGGCGCAATTGGGCGTGGATATTGCACCAACGCAGGAAGTGCGCACGCTGTCTCTTGCACAAAGCCAGATGGTGGAAATTGCCAAGGCGCTGTCGCTGAATGCGCGCGTGCTGATCATGGATGAGCCGACATCCTCTCTGACCGAAGCGGAAACCCATGTCCTGTTCAAGATCATTCGCGATCTGAAGAAAAGCGGCGTCGGCATCATCTACATTTCACACCGACTGGATGAAATGGCGCAGATTGTGGATCGTGTCACGGTTTTGCGCGATGGTACCTATGTTTCAACCCGCGATTTTGCCGATACCACTGTGGATGACATTGTTGCGCAAATGGTTGGCCGGTCGCTGGACGAAAAATTTCCCGATCGCCAGTCTGTGCCTGGCAGCGACGTTATCTTCCGCGTCAGCGATCTGAATCGCCGCAACCGTTTCAACGACATTTCCTTTGAAATTCGCCGGGGTGAAATTCTGGGCTTTGCCGGGCTTATGGGGGCAGGCCGCACGGAAGTCGCCCGGGCCATATTCGGCGCAGACCCGTTTGACAGCGGCACAATTGAACTGGCTGGCCAGCAACTGAAAATCAACTCTCCACGCGATGCCATTGCCAATGGAATTGCCTATCTTTCGGAAGACCGCAAGGGTGACGGGCTGGCCGTGAAAATGTCCGTAGCGGAAAATCTGACGCTGCCCAATATGGATAAGGTTTCAGGCCCGCTTGGATTTATCCGCTTTGCGCAGGAGCGTGAGGCGGCCCAGACCTATATCCGGCAGCTCAACATCAAAACCCCTTCAGAGAAACAGATTACGCGGCTGCTTTCCGGCGGCAATCAGCAGAAAATTGTTATTGGCAAATGGCTGTTTCGCGGATCGCGCGTCCTGTTTTTCGACGAGCCGACCAGAGGCATCGATGTGGGCGCCAAATTTGCCATATACGAATTGCTGGACCAGTTGGCGGCCAATGGCATCGGTGTTGTGCTGATTTCGTCTGAACTGCCGGAAATACTGGGCGTAACAGACCGGATTGCGGTTTTCCACCAGGGCCGGATCATGGCCACTTTGAACACTGCACAAACCACTCAGGAAGAAATCATGCACTACGCCTCGGGCTATTCCGGTCCGGGCGGTGTTGAGACGGGCAGTAAGAAACAATGACCACCGATCGCAAAAAAGACCTGCTGCAGAAATTTGCGGCGCTTGGCAGTCTGTTTCTGCTGACAATTGCCTTTTCCATCACCAGCAATGCTTTCTTCACAGTCAGCAACGGAATGACGGTTGCCCTGCAGGTCACATCCATTGCCATTCTGGGCTTTGGCGCAACCTGCGTCATCATCACGGGGGGCATCGACCTTTCAGTGGGTTCGGTGCTGGCACTGGCTGGCGTGGCCGCGGCCCTGCTGGTCAAAGCGGGCGTGCCCGTGCCGGTTGGCATGCTGGGCGGCATTGCGGTTGGTGCGTTGTGCGGGCTGGTGAACGGCATTGCGGTTACGCAATTGCGTCTTCCCCCCTTCATCGCCACACTGGGCATGATGTTGATTGCCCGCGGCCTTGCCCTGCAAATTACCGGAGCACGGCCGGTTTCCGGGCTTGGCTCGTCGTTTGGCGAACTGGGCAACGGCGCATTGTTTCGCATGGTCACAATTGGCGATGACGGCTTCCCGACCGTTGTGTTTCCCGGCATTCCCTACCCGGTCATCCTGATGGTGGTTCTGGCCATCGTCATTTCCATCATGCTGACGCGCACCACTCTTGGCAGGCACATTTATGCGGTTGGCTCCAACGCCGAGGCCGCGCGCCTTTCGGGCGTCAATGTCAAAATGGTTACGCTTTTCACCTATGTGCTGTCTGGCACAATGGCGGGGTTGACAGGCTGCGTGCTGATGTCGCGCCTTGTCACTGCCCAGCCCAATGAAGGCGTGATGTATGAGCTGGACGCCATTGCCAGCGCCGTAATTGGTGGCACATCACTGATGGGCGGCGTTGGCACCATTTCAGGCACGATAATTGGCGCTTTTGTCATCGGAATTCTGCGGAATGGCCTCAATATGAACGGCGTTTCTGCATTTACCCAGCAAATCATCATCGGTCTTGTCATTCTCTTGACCGTCTGGCTCGACCAGATCCGCAACCGGCGCTGATTGCATCTAACGAGGAGGATAGAATGAACAAACTGGCTAAGGTTGCTCTGGCTTCCCTTTTGTCGCTGACCGCAGGTGCGGCAATGGCGCAGGAAAAGGAAATTGCCGTCATCGTCAAAACCGCCAATGCCACATTCTGGCAGAATGTGCAGAAGGGCGCGGATGAGGCGATCAAGGATGCCGACGGCTATTCCATCACATTCCAGGGACCGGCATCCGAGTCCGCAATCGCGGACCAGGTGAACATGGTGGACAACGCAGTCAACCGGGGTGTGGCCGGCATTGTTCTGGCGCCTTCGGATCCGGAAGCACTGGTTCCTTCCATCAAAAAAGCATGGGAAGCCCGCATTCCGGTGGTGCTGATCGATTCAGCCATTGCCGACAGTGCCTCGGACTATTTTCAGTCATTTCTGGCAACTGACAACAAGGCCGCCGGTGAGTTGGCCGCACAGGCAATGATCGACAAAATCGGCACAGACGGAAAAGTCGCCGTCATGTCCTATGTTGCCGGTGCAGGCTCGGAAATTGGCCGTGTGGGCGGGTTTGTGGATTATCTGAAAGCCAATTCCAACATTGAAATCGTCGGGCCGTTCTATTCGCAGTCGCAAATGGCAACTGCTTTGAACCAGACAACCGATGTTCTGGCCTCCAACCCGGATCTGAAGGGCATTTTTGGTGCCAATGAGCCGACTGCAATCGGCATGGGCCGCGCCCTTGCACAGTCCGGCAAGGCAGGTCAGGTCGTCGCCATCGGTTTTGACGGAAATGAAGACCTGCAGAACTTTGTCAAGGACGGCACACTGGCAGCTATTGCCGTGCAGGGTTCGTTCCAGATGGGCGAACTGGGTGTGGAAACAGTGGTCAAGGTTATCAACCGTGAGCCGGTTGAAAAGCAGCAGGACACCGGTGTTGTTCTGGTGACCAAGGAAAATATCGACACACCGGAAGCCCAGAACGTACTATACTAAGGCAATGCGGCGCGGCGGCTGTAACAGGCTGCCGCGCCTTTTTGTCAAAAAGCATGTCTCGTTGAAACAGTTCCGTTTTAACGGCAAACAACGAGTTGCAGCATTTCAACTGATCGAATGATCACATGAAACGCTTCTTTATTCAGGAACATGGCCCAGACATGAACGTAACCGACCGCCGCCCCCTGCCCCGCGCTGATCTGCAACTTTCAGTCCTTGGAATTGGCGGCGCGCAGATTGGCGGCCTGTACCGAGCAATGAGCGATGCAAATGCCGCTGCCATCGTTGATGCAGCCTGGCAGGCGGGCATTCGCTACTTCGACACGGCACCGTTCTACGGTTTCACCCGCTCTGAACATCGGATGGGCAATGCTCTGCGCAAGGAAGCGCGCAATGAATTTGCTCTGTCGACCAAGGTCGGTCGAATGATGCGGCCCAACGCAAGCGTCGGGGAATTTGAGCAGGGCTATTGCGAGCCGCTGCCGTTTCGGCCTGAATATGACTATCGGTACGATGCAATCATCCGCTCGCACGAAGACAGTTTGCAAAGGCTCGGCCTTCCCAGCATCGACATGCTTTACGTGCATGACATTGGCAGCATGACCCATGGCGAGCGCCATGCCCATTATTGGGAGCAACTGACCAAAGGCGGCGGCTTCCGCGCTCTGGAAGAGTTGCGCCGCAGCGGACTGGTCAAATCGGTTGGTCTGGGTGTCAATGAATGGCAGGTGGTGGACGCTGCCATGAACGAAATGGACCTGGACTGCACCATGCTGGCCGGGCGCTATACGCTGCTGGAGCAGGACAGCCTTGCCTTGCTGAACCGTGCAGCCAAAGCCGGACATGCAATTGTTGCCGCCGCGCCGTTCAATTCCGGGCTGCTGGTTGGCAATGGCAAGTTTAATTATGACGAAGCGCCGGAAGACGTGTTGAAGCGGGCTGAAACGCTGAATGCGCTGGCACAGCAGTTTGATGTGCCCCTGCCAGCCGCGGCCATTCAGTTTGGCCTTGCACATCCCGCTGTTGTTTCCATTGTCACCGGCACCAACACCCCGGAACGGATAGCCAGCAGCGTTGCCTGGTTTGAAACCCCGGTTCCTGCCGAATTCTGGCAGGCACTGGCAACACAGGGCCTTGTTGCCGAAGGCACGCCACTACCGGGGTTGAACTGATATGCGCATTGATTCCCACCATCATTTCTGGCGGCTGGAAGACCGGGTTGGAGAGTGGCCCCCGGCAGATCTGGTGCAGATTTACCGCGATTTTTCCGTGCCCGACCTCGACCCTTTGCTGAAGCAGAACGGTATTCATGGCACAGTGCTGGTGCAAACCCTGCCCCGGCTGGCCGACACGCATTACATGTTGGGCATTGCGCAGCAAAACAGCTTTGTCAAAGGCGTTGTCGGCTGGGCAGATCTGCTGGCCGATGATGCAGCGAAAACCATTGAGCAACTGGCCACCAATCCGAAGCTTAAGGGATTGCGGCCAATGTTGCAGGATTTGCCGGATGCCGCCTGGATTGCCAATCCGGCATTGCAGCCAGCAGTTGATGCCATGCTGGCAAGCGGCCTTTCCTTTGACGCTCTGGCCAAGCCACCGCACCTTCAACCTTTGCTCACATTTGCCCGGCGCAATCCTGACCTTGCCATTGTTATCGACCATGGCGGCAAGCCAGACATAGCAGGTGGCAACTTGGAAATGTGGAAACAGGATATGCGGGCTTTGGCAGACCTGCCGCATATTCATTGCAAGCTTTCCGGCCTGATGACAGAGGCAGGCAGCCCACCGGACATGGATGGGGTAGCCTATGCAGCCGACACTGTTCTGGACCTGTTTGGCCCGCAGCGCACGATGTTTGGCAGCGACTGGCCGGTGCTGAACCTTGCCGGCACCTATTCCGGGTGGCTTGAATTTGCCCGTGACCGGGTTGCGCGCCAGTTTGGCGAAGCAGATGAAGCGGCGATTTTTGGTGGAAATGCCGTACGCTTTTACCGGCTGGAGATCTGACATCCATGCAACGAATGGCAATGGTCATCGGCCTCGTTCCGGAAAAGGTCGAAGAGTACAAGCGTCTTCATTCGGCGGTCTGGCCTCAGGTTCTGGCGCGTTTAAGTGCGTCCAACATTCGCAATTACTCCATTTTTCTGCGCGAGCCGGAAAATCTGCTCTTCGGCTATTGGGAATATCACGGCAGCGATTATGCCGCGGATATGGCGGCGATTGCCGCAGACCCGGAAACCCAACGCTGGTGGACATTTTGCGAGCCGTGTCAGGCACCGCTTGCAACCCGCGCACCGGACGAGCACTGGGCCATGCTGGAACCTGTTTTTCACATGGACTGAAGCTTTGTCTGCCGCATATCGCATCGTCGAAGAAAGACTTAAGGCAATATGCTTCAGGTGGCAGCCAGATGTGGCTCCTGCAGGCGCCGCTCAACCTCGTCCGGCGTCAATGCATGGCCATACAGCCAGCCCTGCAAATGGCTGCATCCGATCTTCTGCATCAACTGCGCCTGTTCTTCAGTCTCCACACCTTCTGCCGTAACGGGCAGACCCAGCGCGGTACCAAGCTCGACAATGGCTGCCGCCAGACGAAACGCCCGTTGCGTGTCCTGCGCTGCCATGACAAAAGACTTGTCCATCTTGATCCTGTCGAGTGACAGCCGCTGCAAATAGCCAATGCTGGCATAACCGGTGCCAAAGTCATCCAGTGAAATGCGGATGCCCAGTTGGCGAAACGCCCGCAGCTTCTGCTCAGCTTCTGCCGGCCGGCGCAGAAGATAGCGCTCGGTGATTTCCAGATCCAGCCTTTCGGCGGGAAAGCCAATCTCACTCAATGCATTGGTGATTGTCGAAACAAGGTCTCTGTCCCAGAACTGTGCCGGAGACAGGTTTACCGACAGCCGCACATTCCAGTCCAATGCCAGCCGACACGCTTTGACCAAAACCTTGCGTCCCAGTTCGTTGATCAGGCCGCTTTGTTCTGCCACCCGAATGAAATGGTCCGGCGCAACACTGCCCAGCGCCGGGTGGTCCCACCGCGCCAGCGCTTCCACACAATCTATGCGGCCGCTGGTCGCCTCCACAATCGGCTGAAACGCCACCTCAATCTGATCTGAATCCACGGCGACCCGCAGCATCCCTTCCATCATGTGGCGTATGCGGTTGGCCTCATCAAACGAGGGGTCGTAAGAAAGCCAACCTCGTTTCCCCCGCGATTTTGCCGCGTACATGGCAACATCGCCGCGGCGCATCAGCTCTTCTGCCGTTATTCCCGGCTGGCTGGTGGCTGCACCAATGCTGATACCCAGGTTGACGCTGTAGCCGCTGACATTGAAGGGTGGTTCAAAAGCGGTCAGAATGCTTTCTGCCATATCAGAAGGCCCCGCAGACACAGGGGCCAGCAGCACGGCAAATTCATCACCACCGGTGCGTGCGACCAGATCTTCACTGCGCACCGATTTGCGAATGCGCCGGCCGGCCTCTATCAGCAAATCATCGCCAATCGCATGGCCGTAAACGTCATTGGCTTCTTTGAACCCATCCAGATCCATATAGAGAAGCACGTTTTCCGGACCCAGCCCAGCCTTGCCACGCATACTGTCCAACAACCTGCGGCGGTTGGGCAGGCCTGTCAGAGCATCATGATAGGCGAGGTAACGAACATTGCCCTGGCTGAATTTCAGTGCTTCAGTGGAACGCCGCGCGCGGTTGAGAATCGCACCGGCCAGCAACACCGTCACGACGGTGATCAGCAAGTATCCTGGCAGCATCTGGTGCATCAGCGCGGTGCCGGGCCTGTCCGGCAACCATGCAACCTCAGCCAGTTGAATTCCGTCGCGGGCCACCACCGGAACCGCTTCAAAATTCTCGGCACGCTGGGCATCCACCATCAGTTCCAGCGGCGCTGTGCCATAGCGCCGTGCCAGCCGATCCAGCGCCACGGGGTCCAGTTCACGCGCAACAACCAGTGTGCGGCGCAAGGCTGCCGGCATGGAAATTTCCGGCGAAAGCGGCACAATATCTGCCGCTGCGTACAGAAAAACCTGGCTGCCCTGTCGGGTGTAGCCACCAGAGGCATCTTCACCAATATCGGCAGAAAAGGCAGCATCGGTTATGCCACGCGCCAGCCCACGCCCAAGAACATTATAGGCATCCATCGGTGCTGCCGACTGGCTGCCACGATAGAAGGAGTAGATCGTGCGCTCGCCATTCTCGATGATGAATATATGCGAATAGTCCTGGCGATTGCCCAGATAGACACTGACATTTTCATCAGCCCATTTGGGGTCAAAACGCAGAAGCAATGCCCGCGCAGCGTCATCCCAGACGGCATAATCCTGCAGATCGCGGACAGCAAATTCCACCAGGCTTTGCAAACCGCTGCTGATGGTCTGCCGGTCGCGCTCTGTATCCATCCGGTCCTGCACCGCAGTCAGATAGTAAAGCAGCGAGAACAGCGCGACAAATGTGGTTATGATCAAAAGCGCTACGGGCGGCACATATTGGCGCGGGAAGAAATGGCGGATGGAATTCATTAGCAACCGACTTCCACTCTGCGCCTCTCTCATAGCTTTCACCAAACTACAGCGTCTTTGATACAATCTAAAGTAGCGCAAAAACATCAGAGGCAATTTTTACACCGCAATTTGAGTTATTTCCGGTGGTGAAATGTCACTAAGAGCTTGAAAAGCATCAAATTCTTGCCTGTAAGATTGCGAAACAAAAAGACCTTTATGTCACATTAGTTTTAAAAACCCGCTATATGTGCACACACCATAATTTATCTTGAATATTATAGAGATATGAGATGGTGAGCACTGTATTTGCTGATGTGGGCGAGATTCCTGAATCTGATCAGATGACCGGTCTTGTGGCCTGTCTGCGTGCGCTAAAGGCTGCTCTGGACGGGTTGGAAAACCCAATGGCGGCGCCCGGCGGCACCGCCGACCCGGCGGCGCAAATCCTTGCAAATGCTCAATCGCACGCCGATATTGCCAGACTGTTTTCTGAGCTGGCAGTCACCTTCAATCCAGAAGCGCCCCACCTTCCGACGTTTTCAGACACAGGGAAATTGTCCAATCTGGTGGGCGATGTGGCGTCCACATTTCCCCGCCTGTTTCGCATGCCGGGGCTTTGGGGAACGACACTTGAATATAACGAAATCGCGCAGGAGTTCGGCACTGGTGCATCATCGCGCAACACTGTCGGGCGATATTTTGAGGTTCACGACCGAAAAATCCAGAGCATTCCCAATGGCCGGGATCTGGTGAATGACAATCTCGGCGCGTGGGCCATACAGGTGGTGCGGGCATTTGCGAACCTGCCCAATCTGGTCAAGACTTCCAAGGGAACAACCGCCGATAATGTGCGCTATTCCGGCGATGTCCTGTTGCTTGCAGCCCATAGCCTTTATGCCGTTTCAATGACGGATCGCCTGCTGGCAACGCGCGGCACAAGCGTGTCTTTGACTGGCGGCGTGGGAATTGCCACCAATACAATGCTGATTGTTGCCGGTGTTGTGTCGCTGACTGCAAAGGCGCTGGAAGGCAAAACCAGCAAAAATGGCATGGAAGAAGCCATTATGGCACTTCAAACCGTGTCATCCGTCATCAGCATCGCAAGGCGCCTGCCGGGTCTGGCACAGGCGGCTGGCGTAACATCTGCCGGTGACGTGCTGGGCAAAGGTGCAACAGGGCTGATTGGTGGCGCAGGCGCAATAGCCTCGATTGTTGCAAATATACTGGTTCTCAAATCTCTGGCGGATTCGGGCGCAAGTCAAAACGCGTTGATTGCCGCAGGCACAGAATTCGGGCTGAGTGCTTTTCTTGGCGCTTTGATGACCGTTGGTCCCTCACTTGGCGTGGGGGGTGTCGCAATTGCTTCCATCCTCTCAATGTTCAGCCCAACATCACTCAATGCAGTTTTTGAGTATCGAAGCGCCGCCAATGCGGCTGCAGATCTTTACGCCACCACTGGCTGGCAGGGCGACAATGCGCGGGCCAGCTACTATGGGCAGATGATGACCGGGGCAATTCTGGGCACAATTCCGCTGGTCAATGTTTTCAGCAGCCTTGCGGGCACCCTGGCCAATTCCGACCGGATCTATTGGCAGATCATGGCGGACTATGGCGCAGGAAACCAAGCAACTGAAGCACAGTTAAGCGAAGCGGCAAGCCAGTTCTGGCGAGACGGTTTCGATTCCCGCATGGTCAGGTGGAGCCATGACTATATTGCGATGGTCAACAGCCTTGCCCTGAAAGAAAGGACAGACCGGGTGGTGGGTCTTGTCAGCCTTTATATGCAAAGCGACATGGCTGTCACAGCGGCCTATCTGGGCGGGAAATTTGCTGCAACGGGAAAAAGCAACCAGACCTATTTCATCGGCAGCGACGCAAAACAGGTTGTCGGGCTGGCATCAAACATGATTGACGTTTCTTCAGCCGCGGCAACCCAATACATCACCTTTCTCACTCCCTTCATCGGTATGGAAGAGGTTGAGCGGGTTGGCTCGTCCACGGGCAAGAAAACCAGGTACAAGCCAGAAGTTCCGGTAGCACTGACCATTCGAGACGGTGCAAGCGCTTCGATTGTCAATCTTGTCTCTGAAAACGGCATGACCAAAAGCACCACCGGAAAAGCCGGTGGGTTAAGTCTGGAGATGGGTGGCGGAGACGATATCATTCTGTCTGGCGCTTATGCATTTTATGCCAATGGCGGCACAGGTATTGACGGGGTGGACTACCGCAATGTTTTTACCAGTCATTCCGCCAGCGGCGCAGCCATTTCCGTAACTGGAAAGGATCCGGGCACCTATCTCGCAGCAAAATCAGGCTACGGAGATTTTTTCGAGATCGTTCAGGAATCTCAGTCCGTTACTGAAGGAAAGCACACGACAGAAGTCGTTTATAAAAAGGCGGTGCTTCGTCGCAACAGCCTGATCAACAACCAGACGGACGAACTGAAAAACATCGAATGGATCTTTGGCAGTTCTGGTCGCGACCTGATGAACGGGTCGAGCGGGGTTGATTCATTTTTCGGCGGTGAAGGCGATGATACGCTGAATGGCGGCGCAGGAAATGACTATCTGAGCGGCGATGAGGGCAATGACACGCTGGATGGCGGGCATGGTGACGACGCACTGTCCGGCGGTGCGGGAAATGACCTCATCAAAGATGCATCCGGCGCCAATATCATTCTGGCCGGAGCCGGACAGGATACCGTTGAAGCGGGTTCTGGTGCTGACCAGATTGACGGCGAAGCGGGCAACGACCTTATCCGCGCAGGCGGCGGCAATGATGTTGTGACCGGGCATACCGGCGATGATACGATTTTTGGCGGCGATGGTGACGACACATTGTATGGCGATGCCGGACATGACCGGCTGGATGGCGATGCCGGAGACGACATTCTGGTTGGCGGCGCGGGCAATGACACACTGAACGGCGGAAGCGGCAAGGACACTCTCGTCGGCTCGGAAGGCAACGACGTCTTGTTCGGTGGCGATGATGGCGATGTGTTCTTTGACGATTCGGGTCGCAACAGCCTGTATGGACAGGCAGGCGACGACGTGTTTGTTGCGGCGGACTTGTCTCTGGACAGCCTGTTCGACGGCGGCCCCGGCACCGACACATGGACAGGCCGCCACTTGAAATTCGGCATTGAGATTTCACTGGTCAGTGACAGCGTCAGACGCAATTTCAGGGCCACCGGCGATGCTGCCGCCAGAAATCTGATATCAATGGAAAATGTCGAAGCCACGCAGTTTGACGACAATATAACCGGGAACCAATATGCCAACTATCTGGCGGGGTTGGACGGAAACGACTTCATTTTTGCCGGACATGGCAATGATACGATTATTGGTGGCAAAGGCTCCGATTTCATGGAAGGCGCACGCGGCAACGACACTTTCATTTTTGACCGCAATTCAGGCAGCGACCAGATTGTCGCGCAGAATGAGCTTGATCTGGCAGGAGACATATTTCTGTTTACGCAGACCAGCAGTGTTGAAATGTTCTTTGTGCGTCATGACAACGATCTGGAAGTGGTATCGCTTGAAAAACGCTTTGGCGGCAAACAACTGCAACTGCCGGAAAATCCTGCAACTGTGCTGATCAGCAATTACTTCACCAATCCGGGCAACCGCAAAGCCGCCTTCGTCGACAGCAACGGCCATATTCTGGCTGGAGGTCAGGTTGCATTACTGGCAGAGGCGATGGCACAGGCAACGGATCCTGGCATGATGGCAGCCTATGGAATTATAGACGCGAATTACCTGCCACTGATGCAGCCCGTTCTGGCAGCAGCCTGGTCCCCAGCCATTACAGCTTAGTGTGCAGCCGGTGGCTGGGCGGATGCACCATTCTCACATAGGTGATTGGCTTTGCCAGAAGCCATGTCAGTCTTTCGCCAACAAACACCGGCTGCCCGGGCGCTATGTTCAGCAACCTGGCTTCCTTCTCGCTGGCTGCTGCGGCAAGAAAAGTAAAATCCGCGCGTGAAAACGGCGCTTCATTGACCAGCCATTCATTGGGGCCAACTGACTCAAAGCCCTCATGTTCCGCGCGTGGAACTGTGGCAAGATTGATCAGCCGGTCCTCATACTGATAGGGCACATCATCGGCATAATGCAGGCAGGCAATGTGCAACAGTTTTTCACCGGGGTTTATTCCCATGCGGGTTGCTTCTGCCTTTTGCGCATGGCGCACCTGCCGGCTCAGCAACTGGTAGCGGCTGCTTTTGCCCAGCGCCGCAATTTCATCGCCAACAACGGGAATGGAAAACCGCGCCTGGCGCACAGGGTTTGCGGCCACCCGGGTGCCCGCCTTGCGTTTGCGCTCTACCAGCCCGGCCTGCGCCAGTTCCTGAAGTGCGCGGTTTACCGTTGCTCGCGCTGCGCCAAACTCGCGCGCCAATGTTTCTTCTCCCGGTATCAGGCTTCCCGGTTGCCAGACCCGCTCACCAATGCGCCGCGCAAGCTCATCCTTGATGCTGCGAAAAGAGGACCGGGTTGGACTTGTCATAAGCGCTGTCTGACTTTGCTCAATGTCTGTTCATACTGTTTTGCAATGGCTTTGCGGCGGATATGGCGCCCTCTTCGCACCATATGGCGACCCGCGGACCAGACATCCATGACGGCGTTTTTGTCGCCGGTAAACAGAAAACCGTCCAGAATTCCGTCGTCCTGTGCAAAACCGGCGAAGCGGCTGGCGTCCAGCGCAATCATGTCTGCTAGCATGCCGGGTTGAATGCTCCCCGATGGCCGACCCAGCGCCTGGGCACCCCCAGCCAGTGCGCCATCGTAGAGTGTGCGCCCTACCGAACCACCTGCAGGTGCCAGCACCGCCCGTTGCCTGTGCAAGAGGCGCTGCGAATATTCCAGCTGCCGCAATTCTTCAACAGTCGAGATGCGAATATTGGAGTCTGAGCCGATGCCGAAACGCCCCTCTGCCTCCAGATAGTGAACAGCGTTGAAAATGCCGTCGCCAAGATTTGCCTCTGTAACCGGGCACAGGCCTGCAACTGCGCCGCTGCGGGCAAGATTGGCGGTTTCCTGCTCCGTCATATGGGTTGCGTGGATCAGGCACCAGCGGGAGTTCACCTCACAATGGCTGGTGAGCCAGTCCACCGGCCGTTGTCCCAGCGCGCCTTCAACCTCGACAATTTCCTGCTCCTGCTCGGCAATGTGCATGTGCACCGGCCCTTGGGGTAGCATGCGCAACATGTGTTCAATATGCTCAGGCGGCACCGCCCGCAGCGAATGCGGAGCAATTCCCAGCCCGGTGTCGCTGGAATGCGCGCCAATCTGGCTTTGAATACGGGAAAGAAGCTTTTCAAACCGCGCCAGATCATTGCCAAAGCGCTGTTGGCCACCTGCCAGAGGGCGACCATCCAGCCCGCCCTGCTCGTAAAGAACTGGCAACATTGTCAGGCCGATGCCGGAAGTTGCGGCTGCAGCGAAGATTCTGCCCGACAACTCGCCTATGTCGTCATAGGACTGGCCGCCCTGCGCGTGGTGCAGATAATGAAACTCCGCCACAGAGCCAAAACCGGCCTCCAGCATTTCCATGAAAGCGAAAGCAGCAATGGCCTCCACCTCGTCCGGCTCCAGCACATCCAGAAACCGGAACATCAACACCCGCCATGTCCAGAAACTGTCTCTGCCTTCTGGCCCTCTGCGCTCTGTCAGCCCGGCCATTGCCCGCTGAAAGGTGTGGCTGTGCACATTGGACAGCGCCGGCAGCAGAACGTCGACACCGTAGGCTGACCCAGGTTCACCATCAGGGGTGACCTGCCTGATGTGTCCGGTGGAATCCACCGAGACCACAACATTCTGTGCCCATCCGTCTGGTAGCAATGCAGTCTGCGCCCGGATTTTCATGACCCGCTCCCTGAATCCCTAGCCTGTTGACACATTATGTCTATACATATTATCGTCGCGGCACAATCAAAAAGGGAATGTTGGATTATGGCCGCCAGACTGCTCGACCGACTGAACCTTTGCCGTATGGTTGGTGAAACTGCTTACGGGCTGGTTCCGGACGCGGCCCTGGTATTGGCCGATGGGCAAATTCGCTATTGCGGCCCCAAAGGCGACCTGCCGAAGGAGTGGCACGGGCTGGACGCGGAAGGTCTGGACGGGCGGCTGGTGACACCAGCCCTTATTGACTGCCACACCCATTTGATTTTTGGCGGCAACCGGGCGCTTGAATTTGAGATGCGTTTGCAGGGCCGCAGCTACGAAGACATTGCGCGGGCGGGCGGCGGCATCAACTCCACCGTGCAGGCCACGCGCCAATTGACTGAAGACCAGCTTGTGGAAACCGCGTTGCCTCGCCTGAACGCCCTTACTGCAGAGGGGGTGGCCACGGTTGAAATCAAATCCGGATACGGGCTGACAATTGCTGACGAGCTGAAAATGCTGCGCGCCGCGCGCCGGTTGCAGGCACTGTCCGGCATTCGCATTTGCACAACCTATCTGGCAGCCCACACCACCCCGCCCGAATATAAGGGGCGCGCCGGCGACTATATTTCCGAGGTGGTGTTGCCCGGGATGACAGCAGGAGCGGCTGAGGGGCTGATAGATGCGGTGGACGCATTTTGTGAAAACATCGCCTTCAGCACCTCAGAAACCCGCACTGTGTTCGAGCACGCACGGTTACTGGGCCTGCCGGTCAAACTCCATGCCGAGCAGCTTTCCGATCAGGGCGGTGCAGCGCTGGCAGCCGAATTCGCTGCGCTTTCCGCTGATCATCTGGAATATCTGAGCCCGGCCGGCATTGCTGCAATGGCCGCGGCAGGCACCGTCGCCGTATTGCTGCCGGGGGCCTTTTACACCTTGCGGGAAACCATGGTTCCGCCCGTTGAAGGAATGCGAGCCGCAGGCGTGCCAATGGCTCTGGCAAGCGATTGCAACCCCGGCACATCGCCCATTACCTCGCTGCTGCTGACCATGAATATGGCAGCGACATTGTTCCGCATGACGCCAGAGGAAGCGCTTGCCGGCGCAACCCGCAATGCAGCCCTGGCGTTAGGCCTGCAAAACGAAATCGGCACCGTAGAGGCCGGAAAGCGCGCCGAGCTTGCCGTCTGGTCCATCGAACATCCTGCCGAACTTGCCTACCGCATCGGCTTTAATCCGCTCCACTCATCCATCATCGAGAAAAACTGATGAGCATTGTTCTTATTCCCGGCCAGGTTTCCCTATCCACGCTGGAACGGATTTACCGCAGCAATGACGCGGTAACACTGGACCCGGCAACCCGCCCAGGCATAGCCGCCAGTGCCGCGCGCATTGCAGAAATTGCCGCAGGGGATGTTGCCGTCTACGGCGTCAATACCGGTTTCGGCAAACTGGCCAGCGTGCGCATTGCCCCCGGCGATGTTGCAACATTGCAGCGAAACCTCATTCTGTCGCATTGCTGCGGCGTTGGCACACCACTGGATGCGCCAATCGTCCGGCTGATCATGGCAATCAAGCTGATGTCGCTGGGGCGCGGCGCATCCGGCGTGCGCCCGCAGATTATTGCCTTGCTGGAAGCCATGCTGGCCCTTGGCGTTTTGCCGGTCATACCCGGTCAGGGCTCGGTTGGCGCATCCGGCGATCTGGCGCCACTGGCGCATATGGCAGCCGCCATGATTGGTGAAGGCTATGTTACCGTCAATGGTGTGCAACAGCCGGCAGCAACGGCACTGGCCGCTGTCGGGCTTGAGCCTGTAACATTGGCCGCCAAAGAAGGTCTGGCGCTGATCAACGGCACACAGGTTTCCACCGCACTGGCACTTGTCGGGCTGTTTCGAGCCCACCGCGCGGCCCAGAGCGCTTTGATCACCGGGGCGCTGTCCACCGACGCGGCCATGGGTTCATCCGCGCCATTTCACGCAGAAATTCACACTTTGCGCGGCCATGCCGGGCAGATAGATGCCGCCGCGACGTTGCGGGGCTTGCTGGCCGGATCGCAGATCCGCGAAAGCCACCTTGAAGGCGACGAGCGCGTGCAGGACCCTTATTGCATACGCTGCCAGCCGCAGGTGGATGGCGCGTGCCTGGATGTGTTGCGTCAGGCGGGCCACACACTGACCATTGAAGCCAATGCTGTAACCGACAATCCGCTGGTGCTGTCTGACGGGCAGGTGTTGTCCGGCGGCAATTTCCATGCCGAGCCTGTGGCCCTGGCAGCCGACCAGATTGCGCTGGCCGTGTGCGAAATCGGCGCCATCGCCCAACGGCGCATTGCACTTCTGGTTGATCCGGCTTTGTCTTTTGGCCTGCCAGCCTTTCTGGCGAAAAATCCGGGGCTGAATTCCGGGTTGATGATTGCCGAAGTCACTTCGGCGGCGCTGATGTCCGAAAACAAGCAGATGTCGCACCCCGCCTCTGTGGATTCCACCCCCACATCTGCCAATCAGGAAGACCATGTGTCGATGGCTTGCCATGGGGCAAGGCGGCTTTTGTTGATGACAGACAATCTGTTCAGCATTGTTGGCATTGAAGCGATGACCGCTGCACAAGGCGTGGAGTTTCGGGCGCCGCTGCAAACCGGGCAGGAACTGTTGAAGGCGCTGGCAGCCATTCGCGCGCACATTCCCGCGCTGGATGAAGACCGCTATATGGCCGTTGATCTGGCGGCAGCCACACAGTTGATTGCGCAAGGCACTCTGATCGATGCCGTTTCGCAGAATCTTCTGCCGGAACTGGCGCAATGAGTGCTGTGAGAGTTCAACCCGGCAACAGCCCGGTTATTCTGGCATTCCCGCACAGCGGAACGCATGTGCCGCCAGAAATTTTTTCACGGCTGAACACCGAGGGTCAGGTGCTGCGCGACACGGACTGGCACCTGCACCGGCTTTATGACGGGCTGTTGCCGGGCGCAACAATCGTTGCCGCGCAGTTTCACCGCTATGTCATTGACGCCAACCGCGATCCGCTGGGCGCAAGCCTTTATCCAGGCCAGAACACCACCGGACTGATCCCCCTGACGAACTTTGACGGCAAACCAATATGGCAGCGGGGGCAAGAGCCAACGGAGCTGGACAGAGAGCTGCGGCTGGAACAGTTCTTTGCGCCCTATCATGCAGCGCTGAGCCGGGAGATAGCGCGGGTGAAGGCGCTGCACGGCACTGCCATTCTGTATGATTGCCACTCCATCCGTTCCATCATTCCGTTTTTGTTTGAAGGGCGGTTGCCGGATCTGAACCTTGGCACAAACAGCGGCCAGACCTGCGCACCGGAACTTGAAGCAGCGGCGGGCCGCGTCGTCGCCAGTGCTGCGGGCTTTTCGCATGTGGTCAACGGTCGTTTCCGGGGTGGCTGGACCACCCGCCATTATGGCCAGCCCCATGCAAATGTGCACGCCGTGCAGATGGAGCTGGCGCAAAGCACGCATCTGAACACAGAAACACCGCCCTTTGCCTATGACGAGGCCAAAGCCGATGGCCTGCGCCTGCATTTATCAGACCTGTTGAAAGAGCTTGAGACACTCGCTCCTGAATTGCCACGAGGTTGAAATGAACATAGACCAACGCCGTCACAATATGCGCGAAGTTCGCAGCCCCCATGGCACAGAGCTTTCAGCCAAAAGCTGGCTGACTGAAGCGCCATTGCGCATGCTGATGAACAATCTTGACCCTGATGTTGCCGAAAACCCCAACGAGCTGGTGGTTTATGGTGGTATCGGCCGCGCTGCCCGCACCTGGGATGATTTTGACCGGATTGTCAGCACATTGCGTGAGCTGGAAGATGACCAGACGCTTCTGGTGCAAAGCGGCAAGCCGGTGGGCGTTTTCCGCACTCACAAGGATGCACCACGGGTGCTGATTGCCAATTCCAATCTGGTGCCCCATTGGGCCACATGGGAGCATTTCAACGAATTGGACCGGCGCGGCCTTGCCATGTATGGGCAGATGACCGCCGGCTCATGGATTTACATTGGCACGCAAGGCATCGTGCAAGGCACATACGAGACTTTTGTCGAGGCGGGCCGCCAGCATTATGATGGCAACCTGACCGGCAAATGGGTGCTGACCGCCGGTCTGGGCGGCATGGGCGGCGCGCAGCCTTTGGCCGCAGTCATGGCCGGTGCTTCATGTCTGGCGATTGAATGCGACCCCGAGCGGATCGATTTTCGCATTCGCACCCGCTATGTCGATGAAAAGGCTGAAACACTGGACGAGGCACTGGAGATGATCCAGCGCTGGACCAGTGCCGGGCAGGCCCGCTCAGTCGGCCTTGTGGGCAATGCAGCCGAGATTGTGCCGGAACTGTATCGCCGTGGCGTGCGCCCCGACATGGTAACAGACCAGACTTCTGCCCATGATCCGCTGAACGGATATCTGCCAAAAGGCTGGACACTGGCCGAGTGGAAGGCAAAGCGCGAAACCGACCCGAAATCCGTGGAAGTGGCCGCCCGCGCGTCCATGCGCGAACATGTGGAAGCCATGGTGGCCTTCCATCGGGCGGGTGTACCGACGCTGGATTATGGCAACAATATCCGCCAGGTGGCCAAGGATGAAGGCTTTGCCGATGCCTTTGCCTTCCCCGGCTTTGTGCCGGCCTATATTCGCCCGCTGTTCTGCCGTGGTGTTGGCCCGTTTCGCTGGGCGGCGCTTTCCGGTGACCCGGAAGACATCTACCGCACCGACGCCAAGGTGAAGGAGCTTTTGCCGGACAACACCCATTTGCACCGCTGGCTGGACATGGCGCGGGAGCGCATAGCATTTCAGGGCTTGCCGGCACGAATTTGCTGGGTGGGCCTGGGCGATCGGCACCGGTTGGGTCTGGCATTCAACGAAATGGTGGCAAAGGGCGAGTTGAAGGCGCCGATTGTCATTGGTCGCGACCATCTCGATTCCGGCTCGGTGGCCTCTCCCAACCGCGAAACCGAAGCCATGAAGGACGGTTCAGATGCAGTTTCTGACTGGCCGCTTCTGAATGCGCTGCTCAACACCGCCTCCGGCGCAACATGGGTCAGCCTGCATCATGGCGGCGGCGTCGGCATGGGCTTTTCTCAGCATTCCGGCATGGTGATCTGTTGCGACGGATCGGAAGATGCGGCCAGAAGGGTGGAGCGTGTTTTGTGGAATGACCCGGCAACCGGCGTCATGCGCCATGCCGATGCCGGTTACGAAATTGCACTGGATTGCGCGCGTGAACAGGGCTTGAACCTACCGGCCATTCTGGACTGACACGCCAACAGGGCGGCTGCCATCGCCAACATTGCGGGCGCGGTAAGGGGTGGAATCCCTTCCACCCTTCTGCTGCAACTGCCCCAGCATGGATGTCATGTCGATAATCTCTTCAGCCACAAGGTGAACAACATTGTGGCTGGATTGCACGCGCCCCCGCACTTTCAAAAAACGGCCACCCAGCACCACGGCGCGAAATATTTCAAAAGTCTTTGGCCAGACAACAACATTGGCAATGCCGGTTTCATCTTCCAGCGTCATGAAGATAACCCCCTTTGCCGAGCCGGGGCGCTGGCGGATCAACACCAATCCCGCAACACAGGCCCGGCGACCGGAAGGCAACTGTGGCAAACGGCTGTTGGGCATGACATTCTGTGCCACCAGTTCCGGCCTCAGAAACGACACCGGATGCGCTTTGAGTGAAAGCGAAAGGTAGCGGTAGTCGTTCACCACCTCCTCACCCAAAGGCATTGGTGGCAAATGCGCGTCGGGCTCATCCTGCACCGGGTCTGCCTCCATTGCGACAAACAATGGCAGATGTTCCACCGCACTTTGCTTGTCCAAAGCCTCTGCTGCCCATAAGGCATCGCGACGGCCAAGACCCAGGATGTGAAAAGCATCGGCATCCGCCAACCGGGCAATGGTGGCGCGTGGCAGGCCGGTGCGCAGCCAGACTTCACGCACCGAGTCAAAGGGTCGTCTGGCGCGCTCTTCTACCAGCAATTTCATGGCAGCTTCCGAAAGCCCTTTCACCTGCCGAAAGCCAAGTCGCATGGCATGGCTTGTGCGAATTGCCCCGGCCATTTCTGCGTGCTGCCTGTGGATGCGCGTTGCATCAAATCCTGTGGGCTCCAATGTCTGGTCCCATTGCGAGGAGTTGATGCAGACCGGGCGCACCTCCACCCCATGCTCGCGCGCATCACGCACAATTTGTGCCGGGGCATAAAAGCCCAGTGGCTGGGAGTTCAGAAGGGCTGCGGCAAACACATCGGGATAGTGGCATTTGATCCAGGCGGAATCATAGACCAGCACCGCAAAGGACGCGGCGTGGCTTTCCGGAAAACCATATTCGCCGAAGCCTTCAATCTGCCGGAAGCATCTTTCCGCAAAATCCTGCTCATAACCATTTTGCAGCATGCCATTGATCATATCATCCCGGAAATTGCCCACTTCACCGGTGCGCTTGAATGTTGCCATGGCGCGGCGCAAGCCATCTGCCTTGGTGCCGGAAAAACCCGCCGCCACCATGGCAATCTGCATGGCCTGTTCCTGAAACAATGGCACGCCGCAGGTCCGTTCCAGAACCGCGCGCAACTCCTCTTTCGGATAGGTGACCTTTTCAACAGCCATCCGCCGCTTCAGATAGGGGTGCACCATATCGCCCTGAATTGGCCCGGGCCGCACAATCGCCACCTGAATGACCAGATCGTAATACTCGTTGGGTTTCAGCTTGGGCAGCATGGACATCTGCGCCCGGCTTTCAATCTGAAATACGCCCAGCGTGTCGGCCCGATGCGTCATTTTCCACACAGGACCATCAGGCGGCTCTTTCGGAAAGTAACCAAGCTCCAGCTCCTGCCCGCAAAAATCTTCCGGATAATGCTGCTTCAGCATATCAAATGAGCGGTGCAGGCAGCTCAGCATGCCCAGCGCCAATATGTCGATTTTCAGAATATTCAGCTCGTCCAGATCATCCTTGTCCCATTCAACAATCAACCGGCCTTTGCTGCCGGTGTTCATGATTGGCACGACCTCATCCACCCGACCTCTGGTCAGCACAAACCCGCCGACATGCTGCGAAAGGTGCCGGGGAAAACCGGCCAGTTCGCTGGCAAAATGCAGGATATTGGTGGTGGTGGCATCCTGCGTCGACAGCCCTGCTGCCTGCGCCTCCCATTCACCGGGGGCCGAGTGCGATGTGCCCCAGACCGATGCCGACAAAGCCGACAAGGCATCTTCGGAAAGCCCGAAAACCTTGCCCACCTCGCGCCCGGCAGAACGTGAGCGATAGGAAATGACCGTGGCGGTAATGGCCGCATTCTCGCGGCCATATTCTTCATAAATCCAGTTGATGATGTCGTCTCGCCGCTCATGCTCAAAATCAATATCAATATCCGGCGGTTCGCCGCGCTCGGGCGAAATAAAGCGCTCAAACAGCGTTTTGCCATCCTCTGGCGGCACCGCCGTTATGCCCATGCAGTAGCATATGGTGGAATTGGCGGCTGAACCGCGGCCCTGACACAGAATGTTCATGCGGCGGGCCGCTTCCATAATCCGGTGCACGGTCAGGAAATAGGGCTCATATTGCAGCTCTATGATAATCGCCATTTCCCGGTCAATTTCGCGCCAGATATTGTCCGGCACGCCATTGGGGTAGCGCCAATATGCGCCCTCACGGGCAAGACGAAAAAGCTCTTCCGCCGGGCTGCGGTTCAGTTTCAAGCCTTCATCGGGATATTCATAATGCAGGCTTTTGAGATCAAAGTTCAACGGCGCAAAAAACCGGCGGCTTTCATCCACCGCATGCGGATATTCGCGAAACAGAAAATCCATTTCCGCTGTTGCGCAAAGCCGCCTTTGCGCATTGCGTGCCAGCAGAAACCCGGCCTCCTGCAGGGTCACATGCTCGCGAATGGCCGTGACCACATCCTGCAACATGCGCCGTTCCTGAATGTGGTAATACACATCATTGGTGGCCAGAAATGGCACTTGCACCTCTGCCGCCAATGATGCTGCACGGGCCAGCCGCCTCTGGTCCTGCCCATCATGGCGCACAGAACCGGCCAGCCAGACAGAGCCAGGAAATGTGTTCATCAGCGCTGCCAGCGTGACTTTAACCGGGCGGGCAACGGTCTGCCAATCCGGCAATGCCAACCCATCCGGACACAGAAGCGCCAGTTGCATATCGCCGCCCCATTGCAGCAAATCTGCCAGAAACAACTGGCAATCACCCTTTTTGGTGCGCAGATTGCCAAGGCTGAGCAGACGGCACAAATGCCCCCACCCTGCCCGGTTGCGGGGATAAGCCAGTATATCCGCCGTGCCATCAGCAAAAACCAGCCTTGCCCCCGGCCGAAATGCCATGCCGGTATCGCGTGCAGTCTGATAGGCCCGCACCACTCCGGCCACAGTGTTGCGATCTGCCAGCCCTATGCCGCCAAGCCCAAGAGCACTGGCAGCGGCAACCAGTTCAGACGGGCTGGAAGCGCCGCGCAGAAAGGAAAATGCCGATGAAACGCCAATTTCACAAAAGCCTTTTTGCATGGCAAAAAAGCCGGTTTTGCCGCCGGGCGTGCTCATGCGAAAATTCCATGCAGAAACCATTGCGGCTCCTGCGTTTCATAATCACCCAGACGAAACATCCAGTAACGGCGTCCTTCTGAATCCTCGATGCGAAAATAGTCCCGCGCAGGCATGGCCGGCATATCCGGCACCGCCTGTTGCCACCATTCCGGCGCAATCCGCTCTGGCCCTTCCATCCGCACCACCCGGTGCGTGGCCCTGCGCCAGACAAAGCGGATCGGTTCTCCTTCCGGCAGCACGGCCATGGCTTCAATTTTTTCCGGCGGCGTCAAAAGCCGTAATGGCCTGGGCGCATAGTCCGGCACATGAGCAAGCTGCACAGAAGCCGTTGCAAGACCCGCCTGCAATCTTTGCGCCTTTTCCGGCCAATGTGATGCCACAGGCTGTAAAGACTGAACGCTTTCCACTCCCAGCCGCGCCGCCAATCTGTCGATCAGAATTTCCAGCGCTTCGGAATTGTCATCAACACCGGCAGTAAAATTCTGCTGCTGATCCGACATTGCCGCAGAAGACAGCACGGAGAGGCGCAAAAGATCATAGCCGAAACCGGCATCCCGCTCATCGCCAATTGCCTTCAACCGTTCTGCAAACAGGCGGCGAATGCGCTCCGGGTCGCGCAGGGGCATGGCCGTGCGCAGTTCAACCCTGTCCACCACGCCATCCACCCGGAAAAGTGCCAGTTCCAGATGGCGTGCGCCCTGTCCGCGCCGTTCAAGATCCGGCTTCAGCATTTGGGCCAGATGCAGGGTCAGCCCTTCAATATCTTCCATACGGCCAATCGGCTCGCACAGCCGCCGCTCATGAATCAGCTGCGGCACCAGCCGGCGCGGATTCAAAGGACGCTCAGCCCGCCCAAGACCAATATCCAGCCGGTCCATAAAATCGGCACCAAACCGCCGGCCAAGGCCCGCACGCGGCAAAGCCAGAAGATCGCCCACCTGTTTCAGCCCCAGCCGGCTTAGAACAGCCGTGGTCTGCGCGCCAAACCGCAAAGCCCGGGCGGGCAAAGGCGCAAGAATTGGTTCAACTGCGGCTGTTTCCGGCACAATGAACCCCGGCCGATAAGCGGCGAGTGCCAGAGCCGGGCCTGCCTGTGAGGCAATGGCCGCCTGCGGTTTAAACCCCTGTGCAACCAATTTTCTGACAAGATCGTCCAGCAAGGCGGCTTCACCACCAAACAGATGTGCACAGCCGGAAATGTCCAGCAGCAAGCCGTTTGGCTTATCCAGCGCCACCAGTGGCGTATAGCCATCACACCAGTCGGCAATCGCCTCCAGCAACCGGGCATCGGCAGCAGGTTCTGCCGGTTCAAACGCAAAGAATGGAAACCGAGCCCGTGTTTCCGCCATGGTCAGGCCGGGGCGAACACCATTTGCCATTGCCGCTTCACAACAGGCCGTTATGCAAAACGCGTTGGCGTCTTTTTCATAAAGCACCAATGGTTGCAGCCCGGTTGACGGGCTTGCCGGCTGCGCCGTTAAAGCGGCAGAGCGCGGCACATGGTGGGCACTGCCCGGCCCTTCGCGGAACAGGCCGGCCATAGTGTCGGTTTCGCCTGCCTGCAAAACAGGCTTAGGCCCATCGCCGCTGGCCGGCAGGTTCACGCGCCACAAACGGCCCAGACAAGCCCGCCTTATTCTGTCGGTCGGCAGATACGGGAACAGCAATGCCAGAATGCGGCTGGCAGGTTTTGAAACAGCATTCATGGGGATTCCACTCCACACGGAAGCGGGCGGGCGGCCCACCCCGCAGCTTTTCAACTTCAACATCAAAAACCGGGTTGCCAATCAGCCGCCATCGACTGGCTATATCTTCCGGCAAAGCGGCGGGCGCACTGGCCAGCCGCAAGCGCAAGGGTGCTGCACTGGTTTGCACCATTGCCGCCTGACGCAGCAAAACCAGCGGGGTGCCGCCAGCCAAAGCCCGCATGTGCAGACGACGTGTACCTTCCAGCGCCATACGCGCCGGATTGCCAAACAGCTCCAGCACCACCAGCGCCACAGCCCCGGAAGCCACCGCTTCCTCCGCCGCCCATATTGCCTGCTCCAGACGCGGCGGGCGCACAATGGCCAAAGCCGCCGGGTCCAGACCATGGGCTGCAAGTCCGGAATGGTAAAACCACCCGGCCTCACCAAACACAAACTGCTCTCCTATCCAGAGAAAAGGCCGTTTGCGGCTGGCCCCGAACAGCACCGCCAAAGCCGTTAAAAACCCTGCTCCACAGCCACCACCTCGCGGCTGTGGCAAGCGCACCTCCAGCAACCCTGCCGCCGGAATGCCGCCGCCAAGGGCCTTGTCCGCCGCATCCACACCAAATGAGCGCAAGTCAGGTGCAACAGGCGCAGTGGTTACCCCGGCCAATTGCCGTTGCAGCATTTCCAGCTTTCGGGCTTTTTCCGGTATCAGCATTAACGGCAATATCCATTCTTTCAGCAGAATGAGGTCATTCTGCCGCCCGTGATTCCAATGGGAATCCGTGAAATGTTCACTATATGTTCTTATAGATTCCAGAACCGTAAAACAGAGTCAAGCTTGGCATTGCCGATGTCAGTGGATAATGAACCTGTGACAGGAATGTGGGACGAGGCTGGTTCATGGCTTGTCGCATTGTCCCGCCGTTGAAATGAAATCATTTCAACTGGAAAAATTCAGAAGGCCGGAACGCATCCATGGGAAAGCTTGACCGAAGCTCAGACTGGGCACATTGCATGGCTCCCAGCCTTGAAGAAATCGAGCAGATTGCCATCGTGGCATATGCCGCTCTTCCTGTGGAATTTCGGTCCCTGTGCGGGGATATTCAGCTGCATGTTGCTGATTTTCCCGATGAGGAAATCGCCGATGAAATGGGGCTGGAAACGCCCTATGACATTCTGGGCCTTTTTGAAGGCAGTGCCATTGCTGAAGCCTCGGCACCGGCAACCGGTCAGTTGCCAAACCGCATTCTTCTGTATCGCCGCCCGATTCTGGATTATTGGGCAGAGCATGAGGAAACGCTTGGCGCGCTGGTTTCCCATGTTCTCATCCACGAAATTGGCCATCACTTTGGCCTTTCGGACGACGATATGGAAGCTCTGGAAGACGCCGCGGATTAAACCGCTGAACGAGAAATGCTAAAAACCTATTGTTCGCCCAGCTTCATGGATGGGTCATACTGCTTGCCCTCAACCACTTTGGTCACCGGCTGAGCGCATTTCATCACCCCTTCTGCCGCATCAAAAGCATAAGCTGGGCTTCCTGCCAGCTCCCAGCCTTTCGACAGGGCCAGCGAAACCTTGTGACAAAAATGCGCATCATCAACGCCGGTCAACAAACGATAAAGCTTCATTTCCAATCCTCTTTCAAAGCGATTTCTGTCGCAAAAGCCGCTGCGCTTTTTTCAGATGCAGCAATTCAACCATACGCCCGCCAAGGCGAATAACACCGCGCCCGGCATTGGCCGGGTCAGCAAATGCCGCCACAATTTCCTGCGCCTGCGCCAGTTCATCCGCTGTGGGGCCAAAAGCAAGATTGGCAGGCTCAATCTGATCGGGATGAATCAGGGTTTTGCCGTCAAACCCCATTGCCCGGCCCTGTGTACACTCCGCTTCAAAACCGGCTCTATCGCGAAAATCATTGTACACACCGTCCAGAACCAGAATTTCCGCCGCTTTGGCCGCCAGCACAATCTGCGCCAGCCAGGGCACCAGTTCGGCCCGCCCGGCAGAGGGCCGCAAATTGGTTGCAGCCACGATGTCATTCGGGCCGACAACCAGCGCTTCCAGCCGATAGGCAAGCTGCATTGCGGCCAAAGCGCCGGCATTTAAAATGCCCTTTGGCGTTTCCACCATGGCCCAGATGGCCAGCTCGGGCGGAGCATCTGTCTGTTCCAGCGCTTGTGAAAGCTCGGCAAGCTCGCCCGCTTTTTCCACCTTTGGCAGCAAGATAGCGTCAACCCGCGCGCCACGCGCCATCAGCAGATCTTCCGTGCCTTCCGGTGTGGTGAGTGAGTTGATGCGCACAACATGCCGCGCCGTACTGCGTGGCGCAGCCAGATGCTGGCGCAGATTTTCCCGCGCGGCGGCTTTTTCTGTTGGCGCGGCCGAATCTTCCAGATCAAAAATCAGGGTATCGGCCGGCAATTGCGTGCTTTTTGCCAGTGCGCGGGCGTTGGCAGCGGGCACAAACAGGGCGGATCGGGCAGAAAAATCAGCTTGAGTCATATTTCCTTCCTGCCAAATGCCGATATTCCTCGCAATGCTTTTGACCAGTGTCGGGCGAAAATGATATCGAAATGCCAATTATCCGTGAGGAGAGGCATTATGCAAAAATTTGATACGCTGACTGGCGTGGCGGCTCCCCTGCCGATCGTCAACATCGATACCGATATGATTATCCCCAAGGACTATCTCAAGACAATCAAGCGCACCGGTCTGGGTGTCGGGTTGTTTGCCAATCTTCGTTACAATGAAGACGGCTCGCCCAATGAAGATTTTGTCCTGAACAAGCCCGCCTACAGCAAATCGGAAATTCTGATTGCCGGTGACAATTTCGGCTGCGGCTCATCGCGTGAGCATGCGCCATGGGCCTTGCTGGATTTTGGCATTCGCTGCGTCATCTCCACCTCTTTTGCCGATATTTTTTACAACAACTGCTTCCAGAACGGCATTCTGCCAATCCGCGTCAGCCCGGAAGAACTGGAACAGTTGCTGAAAGACGCCGAAAAAGGCTCCAACGCCCGCATTTCGGTAGACCTTGCCACACAGGAAATTCGCCGCCCCGATGGACAGGTTATTCATTTTCCAATTGAGGAATCGCGCAAGAACCGGTTGCTGAATGGTCTTGACGATATTGGCATGACGCTGGAGCGCGACACCGTGATTTCTTCGTTTGAAGAACGCCTGGGCGAGAGCCGCCCCTGGGCCTGAAACACCGACCGACTGTCTGTTGAGGCTTGAAGAGTTTCATATGATCTTTCGATCATCTGTCACGCTTTAACTTTCTGTTTTGTTGTTGAAATGATGCCGTTTCAACAAGAAGTTCAAATCTGGAGGAAATTCAATGACCACCCGCAAGCTTCTTCTTCTCCCCGGCGATGGAATCGGGCCGGAGGCAATGGCTGAGGTAGAAAAACTCATCAGCCTGATGAACGAAGTTGCGGGCAGCGGCTTTGAAACCGAAACCGGCCTTGTTGGCGGCGCAGCCTATGATGTGCACGGCGCTGCCATTTCCGATGCAGACATGGAACTGGCCAAAACAGCAGACGCCATTTTGTTTGGCGCGGTCGGCGGCCCCAAATGGGACAAGAACAGCTATGAGACCCGCCCGGAATCTGGCCTGTTGCGGCTGCGCAAGGATCTTGACCTGTTTGCCAATCTGCGCCCTGCCATTTGCTACCCGGCACTGGCAGAAGCCTCTTCGCTCAAGCGTGAACTGGTTGACGGGCTGGATATCCTGATCCTGCGAGAGTTGACCGGTGGCGTTTACTTTGGTCTGCCGAAGGAAATTACCGAGCTTGGCAACGGCCAGAAGCGCGGTGTCGATACACAGGTTTACCAGACCTATGAGATAGAGCGCATTGCCCGCGCCGCTTTTGAGCTGGCCCGCACGCGCCGCGGCAAGGTTACCTCGATGGAAAAGCGCAATGTCATGGTGACAGGCGTTTTGTGGAATGAGGTTGTGACCGCCGTGCACGCCGACTATCCGGATGTGGAGCTGGAGCACATGCTGGCCGATGCTGGCGGGATGCAGCTTGTGCGCGCACCAAAGCAGTTTGACGTTATCGTAACCGACAATCTGTTCGGCGACATGCTGTCCGACATTGCCGCCATGCTGACAGGTTCTTTGGGCATGTTGCCTTCGGCGTCACTTGGCCCGGCAGATGAAACAACGGGTCGCCGCAATGCCATGTATGAGCCCGTACACGGTTCGGCCCCCGATATTTCGGGCAAGGGCATCGCCAACCCCATCGCCATGATTGCATCATTTGCCATGGCTTTGCGCTACTCTTTCAACATGATTGAAGAAGCCGACAAGCTGAAAGCGTCCATTGCAGAAGTGCTGCAGGCGGGCATCCGCACCGGCGACATCATGTCGGAAGGCGCGCGTCAGGTTGGCACGGTCGAAATGGGTGATGCCATTGCGGAGAGCTTCCGCGCCAAGCTTTCCTGAAATCTTCTCCATCCATAAAAAACCGCCCCGGAACCAACGTTCCGGGGCGGTTTTTTGCTGTATCGGGTTTAATCGATATCGTTGATGTTTTCGTGTCGCGTGTCTTTCAGGAAGAGCATGCCGACAATGAAAGACATGGCTGCAATAATGACCGGATACCAGAGACCCGAGTAAATATTGCCTGTAGCCGCAACAATTGCGAACGAGGTAGTTGGCAGGAAGCCACCAAACCAGCCGTTACCGATGTGATATGGCAGTGACATGGATGTGTAGCGAATGCGCGTTGGGAACAATTCCACCAGATAAGCCGCAATCGGGCCGTAAACCATGGTGACCAGAAACACCAGGAAGAACAGAATTGCGGTTGCCGCTACATAGTTGATTTCATTCGGATCAGCGGCCGCAGGATAACCCGCTGCGCGAATTGCATCGGTGGCCGCAACGCCAAACGCATCCGTCTGAACCTTACGCTCTTCGGGCGTAAGCGTTGCACCCTCAAAGCTCTGCACTGTTACGTCGCCAATCTGCACACTGGCCACTGTGCCCGGAGGCGCAGCAATATTGTCGTAGTTCACGGCGTTTCTGGCCAGAAATGCCTTTGCAATATCGCAGGATGACACAAAGGCGGAAGTACCAACCGGGTTGAACTGGAAGGAACAGGTTGCCGGATCTGCGGTAACAGAAACAGGCGCACTGGCCTGTGCGGCAGCAAGACGTGGATTGGTGACATTGGTCAGAAGCTGGAAAGCCGGGAACAGCGTTACCACTGAAATCAGCAGCCCGGCCATGATGACGGCCTTGCGGCCAATCCTGTCGGAAAGCGCGCCGAAAACCAGGAAGAATGGCGTTGCCAGCAACAGTGCCACAGCCATCATGATATTGGCCGTTGCGCCGTCTACTTTAAGCGTCTGTGTCAGGAAGAACAGCGCATAGAACTGGCCAGTGTACCAGACCACAGCCTGACCGGCCGTCAGGCCGAACAGGGCCAGAAGCACAATTTTCAGGTTGGACCATTGGCCGAATGATTCCCGCAATGGGCTTTTCGAAGTTTTACCTTCAGCCTTCATCCGCTGGAAAACCGGGCTTTCGTTCAGCTTTGTCCGAATCCAGACCGAAATTGCCAGAAGCACGATCGAGATGAGGAATGGGATACGCCAGCCCCATTCACGGAACGCCTCTTCACCCATGAAGGTGCGGGTTCCCAGAATGATGATGAGCGACAGAAACAGACCCATTGTGGCTGTGGTTTGAATCCACGCCGTGAAATAGCCGCGCTTGCCGTTGGGAGAATGTTCGGCAACGTAAACCACCGCGCCGCCATATTCACCACCAAGGGCCAGGCCCTGCAAAAGACGCAGAATGATGAGGAGAACGGGCGCTAGAACGCCGATCGAGGCATAGTTGGGCAGAAGGCCAACAATGAATGTTGAGAGGCCCATAATAACAATTGTTATCAGAAATGTATATTTTCTACCGACCATGTCGCCGAGGCGACCAAAAACAAGTGCACCGAAGGGTCTGACCGCAAAACCGGCAGCAAATGCAAGCAGTGCAAATATAAAACCAGCAGTTGGATTTACGCCTGCAAAAAACTGCGCCGCAATAATTGCAGCAAGAGAACCATATAGATAAAAATCGTACCATTCAAATACGGTACCCAACGAGGATGCGACAATAACCTTGCGCTCTTCTTTGGTCATGCTTGTATGTGAGCGGGGATCACCCGCAGAATCATATGAAGCCACTGTTTTTCCTCCCATTACGTCACTTGTAGGCAGTAAAGCCGCCGCCGGACGCTATAAAAGGAAGCTACCTGACTTTAAAAAAATGAAAAGCGGCAAAAAAGCGACCGTTCAGTTTCATTCAAGGCTGATTTACTTATGCAACTCACGCGGGCGGGGTGATTGACTTTGCGGCTGTGACAGCGCATATGCCCTTTCCATGTTCACACGCTCCATTATTAAAACCGCGATTAGCTGAAGCCTTCGTCCCGCACTCCCCCGGGACGGGGTTGGAGGCGTTGACTGGCTGCGGGGAGCAAGGAACAGGTTTCATGGGTTACAAGGTGGCGATTGTCGGAGCGACAGGCAATGTCGGCCGGGAAATGCTGAATATTCTGGAAGAGCGTGGCTTTCCGGCAGATGAAGTGGTGGCTCTTGCCTCTCGCCGCAGCCAGGGAACAGAGGTCTTTTTCGGCGATAAGCCGCTCAAGGTCAAAGCGCTGGAATCCTATGATTTTACTGGCACTGACATTGCGCTCATGTCGGCAGGTGGCTCTGTTGCCAAGGAATGGGCACCCAGGATTGCCGCTCAAGGCTGTGTGGTGATCGATAACTCCTCGGCCTTCCGCTATGATCAGGACGTGCCGTTGATTGTTCCCGAGGTGAACGCCGACGCTGTTACCGGATTTACCCGCCGCAACATCATTGCCAATCCGAACTGTTCCACTGCCCAGTTGGTCGTGGCGCTGAAGCCATTGCATGACTATGCCACAATCAAGCGCGTGGTGGTTTCAACCTATCAGTCGGTTTCCGGTGCCGGCAAGGACGGCATGGACGAGTTGTTCCAGCAGAGCCGCGCTGTTTTCGTGGCCGATCCGATTTCGACCCAGAAATTCACCAAGCGCATCGCCTTCAACGTGATTCCGCATATCGACGTCTTCATGGAAGACGGTTCGACAAAGGAAGAATGGAAGGTGATGGCCGAAACCAAGAAGATGCTTGATCCAAAGATCAAGGTTACGTGCACAGCCGTGCGCGTTCCTGTGTTTATCGGCCATTCGGAAGCGGTCAATATCGAGTTTGAAAAGCCGATCACTGCCGAAGAAGCTCGCAATATTCTGCGCGAAGCTCCTGGCTGCCTTGTCATCGACAAGCGGGAAGATGGCGGCTACATCACCCCGATTGAATCTGCCGGTGAAGATGCAACCTATATTTCCCGCATTCGGGAAGATCAGACGTTGGAAAACGGCCTGAACATTTGGGTTGTGGCAGACAATTTGCGCAAGGGTGCGGCGCTGAACGCCATTCAGATTGCCGAACTTCTGGTCAATCGCAAGCTGCTGCGCGGCGCAAAGGCTGCCTGAGTTCTGCTGTAGGCACAGGCAGCGGGTTGAAAAACATCGATCCGCTGCCTTCGCCGTGACAATTCACACAATTTTAACCATAGTGCCTGCAAATTCCGGTGTGCTTTTCGCGTTTCCTCGAATCGCGAAAGTGCTCCAAAACTTTGTTTTGTCGCAATTCCGGACTCAAATCCGCCTCACAATGCTGCTGGAATTGCTTTGTAAGATTTCGTCCAATCAAAGAGCCTTTCATGAAAAAGATTCTGGCTGTATGCGCCGCACTGACTGTTCTGGCCGGTTGCACCACCAATCCCTACACCAATGAACAGCAGGTTTCGCGCACAGCGGCAGGCACCGGCATCGGCGCTGGCGTAGGCGCGCTGGGTGGTTTGCTTGTTGGCGAAATCGCCGGGGTCAACCGCGGTCAGGCAGCACTGATTGGTGCTGGTGTTGGCGCGCTGACCGGTGGCGGCATTGGCGTTTACATGGACCGGCAGGAAGCGGACCTGCGCGCGCAATTGCAGGGCACAGGCGTGTCCGTCACGCGCTCTGGCGACCGCATCATCCTGAACATGCCATCCAACATCACCTTCGCAACCAATCAGGATCAGGTGCGCTCGGAGTTTTATCCAACGCTGACATCTGTGGCGATTGTGCTGAACAAGTACAACCAGACCATTGTTGACGTTGCAGGCAACACCGACAATGTTGGTTCCGAAAGCTATAACTTCGCATTGTCCCAGCGGCGCGCGGGCAGCGTTGGCCAGTTCCTGCAAACGCAGGGCGTTTCCGGCAACCGACTGAACATTCAGGGCTTTGGCATGTCGCGCCCGGTTGCTTCCAATGCAACAGAGGAAGGCCGCGCGCAGAACCGCCGGGTGGAAATTTCCATCTCGCCACTGCAAGCCGGATAATTTCGGCCTTTATGCGGAATGAGTCAGAAGGGCGTTTGCTTTCGGCAAACGCCTTTTTTCATAGCTGACTGTCGACACGGCGCTGCATCCGCGAACTGACAATGGCCACGCCCAGCGCAACAAAGGCCACCACCAAGGCCGCAATGGGCAGTTGGCGGTAGGAAAAACCCGCTGTCAGCAGGGCAGCGCCCATCCATGCGCCAATGGCATTGCCCAGGTTGAACGCGCTTTGATTGAATGTGGAAGCCAGATTGCGCGCACCCGTGGCTTGCGAAACAATGCGCATCTGCACGGGTGGCACCAGCCCAAAAACCACAATGCCCCACAGAAACATCAGGCCAAGCATTAGAGCCGGATTGGCCATGCCGGTGTAAAGCGCCAGCAGAATGACGATCAACAGCGCAAACAGCCCGATAATGGACGGCATCAGCTTCCAGTCGGCCAATTTGCCGCCAGCCAGATTGCCAATGGTCAGGCCAACACCAAACACCAGCAGAACATAGGGAACCGTTGCTTCTGCAAGGCCGGTCACATCCGTCAGCATGGGCGTGATGTAGGTGAAGACTGAGAAGAACGCTATGGATGCCAGAACGCTGAGTGACATGGCCAGCATGACTTGCGGCCTGGTGAGGGCGCGCAGTTCTGCCCTGAAGCGAATATCGGCTTGCGGGTAGCTTTTGGGCAGACAAATCATCAATGCAATGCCGGACAGGACACTAAGGGCAGTGACGGCCCAGAAAGTTGAACGCCAGCCAAATGCCTGCCCGATGAAGGTGCCAAGCGGCACACCCATGACATTTGCCAGAGTCATGCCAACAAACATCAGGGAAATTGCCTGTGCCTGCTTGCCGGGAGGCGATATGTCGGCGGCCATAACAGCGCCAATGCCAAAAAAGGTGGCATGCGCCAGAGCGGTAAACACCCGCGCGGCCATCAAGAGCTCGTAGGTTGGAGCCAGCGCACAGGCCAGATTGCCGATGATGAAAATCACCGTCATGGCCAGGAGCAAGCGCCGCCGCTCCATGCGGGAGGTCATTGCGGCAAGCAACGGCCCACCGAATACCACGCCCAGTGCATAGCCGGTAACGAGAAGCCCGGCTTGCGGAATGGAAACTCCAAGATCACTGGCAAGGCCGGGCAACAGGCCCATAATTCCGAACTCGCCAACGCCGATCGAAAAGGACGCCGTAGAGAGCGCCGCGAGGGCGTATGCGGCAGATCCAAAACCGCTCGCGCCCTTCTGCGGCAACACAGCCTCTTGCTGCTCCGCAGGTCTGGCAGTCTGGTCTGAGGAGAGCATGCTTGATTCCCGCATGTTAGATTTCTGCGCACCACCGCAACCAGTCAGCGCATATTGCACTGCAATATAGCAATGTTGGGTTGTTTAGAAGCCTGCGCGTAAAAATCCTTGATGCTGTGGCTGAGGGTATAGCGGAACTTTTGGGATTGGATCTGTCATTTTTGCTTTGCAATTGGCGTTACGCGTTGTATAGACCGCGCGTCGGCCTGATTGCTCGGGCATGGCCCTGCTGGGGAATAGTTTAAGGGTAGAACAACGGACTCTGACTCCGTTAGTCTTGGTTCGAATCCAGGTTCCCCAGCCAAATCCCTCTCAATTCATTGAAACCATTAACGCGCCTCGCGCCACCTCAGGCGGGATGAAGCATTTGCTACAAAGAGCGAGCGAAGCGGCGTTGCAGTTCCTTCCAATATCGTCCGGGGCGGACGTATATTTCATTTCCGGCGAGCCGTTCCAGCAGATTTGCGCGACAGGCTGAAAAGACGCGCACTGGTGCGCAGCTTCGGCGCTAGCGTCCCAGGAACGTGCGGCAACAGCCGATGAACCATATTGGTTCTCCGAACAACTTTTCGAAACGGCTCGCGCAAAACCATGCATACCCAGGATCAACTCACCCACCTTACCCAGGTTCTACAACCACGTCCTGGAACGTGCGGTGCGAGCATCCGGCATGTATCTCAACGAGGCCGGTCGGGCTGCCCGCGCGAGCTTCGGGCAATGTCACCCAAGAGACGAAAAACTCGCTTGGCGGCAATACCCTGGATCACTGCATCACCACCGCACAGATATTATCATGTGCAGGCGATCATCGAATGTCATCGGACATCTCCATATTGATCGCGCCCGCGATTACAGCAGGAGTTCCCGCCGCAAGGACCGCCTGCAATATAGAGTTTTTCGGCCCATCCTCGCACGTCCTCAGGCGAGAAACCGCGTCCTTTACACGACGGCTACGCATGCCGCTGCCAAAATTTTCTCAGTTTTCATATGAATTTCAGTAATTTAGACTGAATCATCCTCGCTTATTTCAGAGATCGAGGATTTTCCATCATTCCCAAGGCCATTGCCTGACCGACCATCATCAACCCAGATGATTTTCTTGTTTATCTTTTGGTAAGCAAGAAACGGCACACTCAATAATTACGGCATCTCACGACGACCACCAGATCACCCATTCTCTAGCCAAGACCGAACTTTCGCCAAACTGAATTGACAATGGATTTCGTATGACGGTCAATGTTCTCAATAGCACCACGTTAGGCGAGCCAGTGAAAGAGCTTCGGTTTGTATATAAAAACTGGCGCGGAGACACCTCCGTTAGAAGAATCCTGCCTATAAAAATTTGGTACGGCACAACTGATTGGCATCCGGACGAACAATGGTTCATCAAGGCAATTGACGTGGAAAAAGGCGAAGAAAGAGACTTCGCCCTGATCGATATGAAATTCACTGACAGTTATAATTAAAGAAATCCTGAAAGACCGAGGACAAGTGTGCCGACTTTGTTCGCATGGTCGGCCATCCCGCTTACGGCTTTCAATCCTTTCTCTGCCTTCTCAAGCACACCAACAACAGTACTTAGTGTCTCGTTGTCCGTTTGCCCTTTGGCGTGAACGACAGCTTGTCGGACCTCGCCCTTTATTTCATCCGATAACGGCACAGTATCGATTTCCGCGACTACCCTATCTAGAAGTTTCCGAGACTCCAGAATTTGACCCTGCGTTAAAGCTGCCTGCATTTCGCCATGGTTTACGGCCTGTCCAGACTGCGACACAGCTCCCTGCATGGTGCCATTGTTGATGAAGCTATTATTGTTGGTCACATTACCTCCCACTAGCCCAAATAATCCGGCCTCTAGCTCAATCGACTTGCGCTTGAACGCGCTGTAAATTTTCGTGCCTGCCGCTGCAGCTTCCATACGAAACCGCTTCTTCAGATCGCCTGCTGCAAATTCGTAATGGTCAATTGCGATCTTCTCGTATGTGGGAACTTTTTCGGCTTGCGCGATAATGTGGTCCAACACATGTGCGCCTATATCATGGTCATCTTCCTCATGAAACCAGTCAACGGTTACACTTTCCAGCCCATCATAGAAGTTGTCCCGCAATCCAATCGCTAAACCTGATCGGGCCTCCTTATCGCTATCTTTACTGCCTTGAACAATTATCTCATGGCGTTGGGAGGAGACGGCGCTCTCCTCAGCGAAAAGCCGATAGACATAGGAACGAACATTCGGCTCCTGTCCATAAAGGTCTCTAAGGTCTATTCCGATATTGGCAGCGCCTAAGTGCGGGTTCTCCGCAGCAGCCCATACCGAGTATTGGGAAACGATCGGTTCGTGGTGTGCACCAAGTACCCTAACTATCTCGGCATTCGAATGCCGAGGATCGAAAATATTTTCTGGTGATCGATCAAGGCCGACGAGAAGCAATGCCAATTTCAACGGCACGGGCTCTGCATTTTCAATGTTCACGTTGAGATTCGACAGATCAAGTTGTTTAGGGTCGGTAGTTTGCAACGCTGACAGAGCGATCATTTCAGCGGTACAAGCTCCATGATGGGTTATGACTTTTTGGGCCGCGTTACCGTCAAATTTAAACAAAGTCGCTATGGCCGCGGCCAACACTTGCGGCTCATCAGGATAATCGGAAATCGCTCGCAGAACAGCATTACGGCTAACTTCTTTGCGCCCCACATACGTTAATGCGGATAACGCCCATCGCCTGATCTTTTCGTCAGAAGCCGCAGAGCTAAGAACGCCAAGGATTGCGATCTCCATACTGATGCGGTCGTCTTGCTGGAGCGCGACGCCCATTCTAAACATTTTACAGAGTTGCTGAAGTGCCTGCTTACTCCTAATGGCTGATCCGCTCTCAAGTTCGGATTTGAGATAGCCCGCCTGGAAAGAGTTTAGCATTCTCCTACGGCGATCAGCCATGCATTGCGGCTCTGGGGAAGTAATATGATAGTATAGTTTGCGACGGCGGGTCGAAATCATCCCAATTATTGGGAGGCACACTCATATCCAGCCAACAAAGATCATTTAGGGATAGTCGTGACGCTGTAGGCTCAAACCAATCAGGAGCACAAACCTCTACAAATGCAAGCAAGCTCTTCTTTGCGTCAGCTTCAGGCTGCCATGCGAAAAAGCGGATATAATGTTCGAATGTAGCCCGCGCTGAAAATGTTTCTGGCAACGGGATATCTAAGTCCGCCGCCGCCGCAAACAGCGCACTATCAGGTACGCCTAGACTTTGCGTATCAAAGAGCGTGTGGTTTGCTTCCGAAACCAGAGTTGAAAACGCAATTGACCTTTTGTGGGCGAAGTGATCTCGGTCGTCCCTATATCTTCCTGATCGATAAGAAAGCATCTTTCCTGGACGGGTCAAGGCGGACACGGCCCAAAGCAGCACGTCGTCATCATCTGCTTTCTTGGGATCGATGTACCGATAACGTCCAGAATTAGCTATCTTTTCGACCAAATCAGCGTCCGCATACTGATCAGCCTGTAGAAGCCTTGCAGCATACCTGTAGCTTACCGAGAGCGCTGGCCCAAGTAATAGGTCGCGAGTGCGTCGTCGCGCGACGATCGGCTGTCGATACTCAGCGGGTATTGAGGTGTCAGTTAAAAACTCCCGCAGGAAGAACTGCCCCGGTTTCGTTCGAAAAAAAAGGCTGTGTTCACGACGCTGAAGGATATCTTCGCTCAATCGCGCTTGCAGCGTTTTGTGCTGGGTTTTGCCGTGCAAGTGATAGGGCGCAATTTCGAGCGAGTATGCTTGTTTTAGAATCGCGCGCGCAGAAAGTGGTTGGCGGGCCGAACGCAAGACCTCTTCTGCAATTTGCAGATAAGAACTCACTCTCTGCCCTCACGCCCATTGGTTGAACATCGTAAAACTCGCTATCCTAAGATAACCCAATTAGAAGTCAATATCGCTGACAGACCATCAACTAGATTATCGTCCGCCCGCTTGCTCCGGTTTAAACCCGCACAGTCGCTTATTTTACAATTCCTGATCTCAGTTTCTACTAAGGGCAAAGTATCTTTCATAAAGGAAACCCGCTGAAACAATGATTCCGGCCAAGCTTCAAATCACCTTACGTTTTCATTCTGCTGTGGCTCGAAGGAAACGCTTGGCTCAGGTTGAGAGCAATGCGCTGCTTATCCTCATCGCTCGGCTGATCGTCTTCGGATCGGTAAAACTTGGTCGCATACTTTGGCTGGAGCGCATACCGGATGCTGTGGACTATATCCCATGCCCGACTAAGGCGGACGTACAATTGGGATTTGCATTTCTTGCGTCGTAATGTTTCGGCAATGCATAGCTACCCAAGTTCATCCATGAGCCACCGCGTCCGTGAAAAACGGAGCGACCGTTGCGGCGTCTCTATCCAATTTTCGATCCACGCCTGCGCAAGTGCTTAACCGCGACGAAGAGTCAACACCTCCGATTCTGCCAAATCTTCCCCCGCCATCTCACAGCCGCCAAGTGCACAATTTTCGTCAGTTTACATACTCGGAGTGTGGACAGTCATCTGGCGCGCGACAATTGTTAACAAGCCCAAAAGAGGCCACCACTTTACACCGACAAAATCCACTTGCAAAATCTTGTCGTTGGGTTGCCTCCGGCCGACGCGCCGTTTGACATCCGTGCCGCACCTTGTTCGCCCGCCTCTATCGGATTAGTCGGAATCCATTGAATCCGCACCGCTGACTATGTATGTCAGTGGCACAGAACTCACTACGTCGGAAGCATCATGACCCTTTACCTGAATTACCTGGCCGAGATCGACAGCAGGAAAGGCCAGGGGCTGGCTCCCAAGCCGATTGATGATGGGGCACTGACCGCCGAAATCATCACTCTGATCGAAGACGCCGGAAGCGAGCATCGGTCCGATGCGCTGAAGTTCTTCATTTACAATACGCTGCCGGGCACAACCAGCGCGGCCGGGGCCAAAGCGGCCTTCCTGAAGAAGATCGTCCTGGGCCAAACCATCGTCCCGGAGATCACCCCGGATTTCGCGCTTGAACTGCTCTCGCACATGAAGGGTGGGCCTTCCGTGGAAGTGCTGCTCGACATGGCGCTCGGCGCTGATGCAGCCATAGCCGTCAAGGCCGGCGAGGTTCTGAAAACCCAGGTCTTCCTTTACGACGCCGACTTGTTCCGCCTGCGCGACGCCTACAAGGCGGGTAACGCCGTGGCGAAAAATATTCTCGACAGCTACGCCAAAGCCGAGTTTTTCACCAAGCTGCCGGACGTCGACGATGAGATAAAAGTCGTCACCTTCATAGCAGCCGAAGGCGATATCTCGACCGACCTTCTGTCGCCCGGCAATCAGGCCCACTCCCGCTCGGACCGCGAACTGCACGGCCAGTGCATGATCACGCCTCAGGCACAGCAGGAAATCGTGGCACTGCAGAAGCAGCATCCCGACAAGCGCGTCATGATGATTGCCGAGAAAGGCACCATGGGCGTCGGCTCCTCGCGCATGTCCGGCGTGAACAACGTGGCGCTCTGGACCGGCAAACAGGCCAGCCCTTATGTGCCTTTCGTCAACTTCGCCCCCATCGTCGCAGGCACAAACGGCATCTCCCCTATCTTCGCCACCACGGTGGACGTGACAGGTGGCATCGGCATCAACCTGAAAAACTGGACCAAGCAACTTGGCGAGGACGGCAAGCCGCTACTGAACAATGAGGGCAACCCGGTTCTTGAGCAGCAGTTCTCTGTCGAAACAGGCACGGTTCTGAAAATCGACGCAAAGAACAGGAAGCTTCGTGATGAGAACGGCGCGGAGCTGGTGGACATAGCCTCCGCTTTCACGCCGCAGAAAATGGAGTTCATGAAGGCTGGCAGTTCCTACGCCATCGTCTTCGGCAAAAAACTTCAGACCTTCGCCGCGCAGACCCTTGGCGTCGAGGCAACACCGGTCTTCGCTCCGAACAAGGAAATTGCAATCGAAGGTCAGGGTCTGACCGCCGTTGAGAAAATCTTCAACCGCAATGCGGTTGGCGTCACTCCGGGCAAGGTGCTGCATGCCGGTTCAGACGTTCGCGTCAAGGTGAACATTGTCGGATCGCAGGACACAACCGGCCTGATGACCGCGCAGGAGCTTGAGGCCATGGCGGCCACGGTGATCTCGCCGCTGGTCGATGGTGCTTACCAGTCGGGCTGCCACACCGCATCGGTCTGGGACAGGAAAGCGCAAGCCAACATTCCCAAGCTGATGTCCTTCATGAACAATTTCGGGGTGATCACCGCACGCGACCCGAAGGGCGTTTATCACGCGATGACCGATGTCATCCATAAGGTGCTGAACGATATCACCGTGGATGACTGGGCGATCATCATCGGCGGCGACAGTCACACCCGAATGTCAAAGGGCGTTGCTTTTGGCGCGGACTCCGGCACCGTGGCGCTTGCGCTAGCCACCGGCGAAGCGACCATGCCAATTCCACAATCCGTCAAGGTAACCTTCAAGGGTGCAATGAAGCCCTGGATGGACTTCCGTGACGTGGTGCATGCGACCCAGGCGCAGATGCTCAAACAGCATGGCGACAATGTCTTTCAGGGCCGGATCATAGAGGTGCATATTGGCACGCTTCTGGCAGACCAGGCCTTCACCTTCACCGACTGGACCGCAGAGATGAAGGCGAAGGCCTCCATCTGCATTTCCCAGGACGAGACCTTGATCGAGTCCCTGGAAATCGCCAAATCGCGCATTCAGATCATGATTGACAAGGGCATGGACAATGCCGCGCAGACGCTGCAAGGCCTGATCGACAAGGCGGACAAGCGCATCGCGGAGATAAGCTCCGGTGAAAAACCGGCTCTGACCCCCGACGACAATGCAAAATATTTTGCCGAAGTCGTGGTCGATCTGGATGTGATTGACGAGCCGATGATTGCCGATCCCGACGTGAACAATGCCGAAGTGTCGCGCCGCTACACCCACGACACCATCCGCCCGATTTCCTATTACGGCGGAACCAAAAAGGTAGACCTGGGCTTCGTCGGCTCCTGCATGGTGCACAAGGGCGACATGAAAATCGTTGCCCAGATGTTGAAGAATATTGAGAAGACGGACGGCAAGGTGGAGTTCAAGGCGCCCTTGGTCGTCGCTGCCCCCACCTACAACATCATTGATGAGTTGAAGGCGGAAGGTGACTGGGAAATCCTTCAGCGCTATTCCGGCTTTGAATTTGATGATCTCCTGCCAAAAAGCACCGCCCGGACCGAATATGAGAATATTCTCTATCTCGAACGTCCTGGGTGCAACCTGTGCATGGGCAATCAGGAAAAAGCCGAAAAGGGTGACACGGTTCTGGCCACCTCAACCCGCTTGTTCCAGGGCCGGGTTGTTGAGGACAGCACGGAGAAGAAGGGCGAATCCCTTTTGGCGTCAACTCCGGTGGTGGTGCTCTCGGCAATTCTTGGCCGCACGCCCAGCGCTGAAGAATACAAGGCCGCCGTCGAGGGGATTGATCTGACCAAGTTCGCCCCGCCCAAGACTGCTCCTATCGATACGCTGTCTGTCCACTTTTAGAACGTCACGATATGCTGGCTCTTTGTGCGGTCATTCGAGCGCACAAAGAAGCTTTAAAGCACGACCGCTGGATCGGAAATTCCCTTCACACGGCCAGGCAGCACAAAGGTTGAGCCAGCAGTCTCGTCATTCCGGTTGACGGAGGCGGTTGTCGTTGCAAGACGACCAAAGTCATGCCCGATAAAGACCGGGCAGGTTGGCTGAGCCGTTGGAACAGGAATATCCTGAACCTGGATACCGTCTGCCGAGAAGACTGAAATTCGCGAACCGCCCCACCGGGCGATGTAGATGTTGCCCAGACTATCAACCACTGCGCCATCCGGGCCCTGGATATCTTCAATAAAAATGCCTGGTTCGCCCTGCGGCAGGCCGGTTTCGGCATCCAAAGCCACAGTGTAGACCGTGGATTTGCGTGTATCAGAAAAATAGGCTCTCTCACCGTCCGGTGAGAAGCAGATAGAATTCGGCACGGTCAACCGGTCGAAAAGCTTTCGCACCTCGCCTTTCCTGTACCAGTAGATCGAGCCGCATTCCGCTTCTGCAGCCTTGTGCATCGTGCTTACCCAAAAGGCACCGGAAACATGCGTGCGCGCATCGTTGGAACGGGTGCTTGTGTCATCGGCTTCAAGGGGCTGATGCTGCTGAAGTTCTCCGGTGGCAATGGTTCGGATGAAAAAACCATTTTCCGTGCACAGAAGCTGACGTTCATCATCGATCCGGGCCAGCGCACTCGCCATGAAGGGCAACTCATGCATCACCGTTTGCCTGTCGGCAAACCGGTGCTCAAACAGTCGCCCGGACGGGATGTCGAACCACCACAGAGTATCGCGTGCTGCATCAAAGCTCGGACCCTCGCCGATGACAGCTCTGGGTCCCGGCAAGGGATCAACATGCTCTTCCACGTTCAACCTCCATACAATTTGGTCAGCTCATGAACAGAAACGGGCCGCCAGATGCCCCGAAGAAGATCCTTCAGCGCATCGTGCAGCCCGTAACCATATCTCGCAGTTGGTGCGGCGTTTACCGGAAGCTTGAACCACCATCCACGTCCAGCGCAGAGCCATAGACAAACTCTGCCGCTTCCGAACAAAGGAACATGATCGCCGCTGCCATATCGTCGGGCCGACCCATGCGGCGCATCGGCAGATTGGCGGCAATCCGCTCTTTCAAAGCCGGGTCGATATGGCTGTGCATCGGAGAGTCCGTTGGTCCCGGATTAAGCGCATTGATCCGGACATTCTTGCCGGCGAGCTCACGTCCAATGGATTTGACCATGGAGAGAGTTCCTGCTTTCGACGCAGCATAGGCCGTGTCGGCAATCAGCCCGCCGCCGCCATGATAGGCAACATCCGACGCGACACAGACTATGTTGCCGCCGTTCTCGTTTGTCAGCATTCTGCTGATGGCGCCCTTGGCAGTGAAGAATGTGCCGAGCAGGTTGATGGACATGACACGTTCCCAGTGCGCCCAATCCTGATCGGGGATTTTTTTCGCCGTGATGACGGCCGCGCAGCATACGAGATTGTCGAGGCGGGCGAGGTTCGAATCACAATATTCGAACATTTTCTCGATGCTGTCAGGCTGCCCGACATCCACCGTTACAGTATGGACTTTGCCGGAAAGCTCGCCGCGTGCGCGCTGCAACCCATCCGCATCACGGTCCGCAAGAACAACCTCGGCACCCTTTGAAAGAAAGGCACGCGCCGTTTCAAGCCCCATACCACTGGCTGCACCGGTGACCAGAACCGAACGGCCACTGAAAGCGTCTGAAGCGAATGTTGAATAGTTCGTCATGTGTATCAAGCCTTGAGGTGGAGAGTGACAAGAACGGTGCATTCAGCGCCGTCCGCGAACTCGGCGCGAACACGCAACCAGTTTCCGAAATGTGCGACACGGGCGACAGCCACTGCATCGCGCGATGCTGGAAGGTCGAACTCGGTGCCCTCGGCAATCCAGATGATGCCGTCGGGCGATATTTCGACACGCCCCTTTGCAGAAGCGCCAATCGGTTGCTTCAATGCGCGAACAAAGAACACGGCCTCTCTGGCCCAGCCCGCCTCAAAAGGTTCGCTTGCTGCCACACCGCTCCAGGTGTCATTTCGTGTAACAATGGCTGTGATGTTTTCAGGCAGCATCAGAAATCTCCCGACAGGCAAACTGAATCGACATAGAGAAAGGCGCGCTTGTCTGTATCGGCTTCCGCAAACAGGCAGATGTTCAGCATGCACCAGAGGTTTTTCATCGCTGGGATCTTGATGCTTTCGTACTGCGACATATCGAAGTAACGATCATTGCACCGGAACCCGGTTGCCCTCATCGTTTCCAGATCGAAATCAAAGCAGATGTAGGTCCAGTTTACCTTGGTGGGAATTTCGTTGTAGCAGAGCCGCTGTCCGCCATCCGGCAGGTCCTGCCAGTCATTGGGGTTCAGGTGGTCATGGCTGAAAATCTTGTCTTCCGAACCAACCGCCTTCAGGTCGCCCGTCTCGCGCTTGAACTGCCATTTTTGCGTGTGGACGCCGTTTTCGGCATTCAGAAACCGCATATGTGGCATCACCCGCATGCCGTCGCCATCCTGGTCGCCGCCCTGAAGATCGAACAGGAAGCCGACCGACCGCACGTCCGTTTCCGAAAGCTTCAGTTCATTGGCTTCCGGCTTGAACGTGAAGTAAGCCTCAAGCCGGATCGGCCCGCGCTTGCGAAACGTGTGGCGCTTGATTGCGACATTGCGTGAACCTGCAACCGGTTTGGTGGCAACTTTCAACGCATAAGAAGAGTTCATGCCGCCGTGCGAGCCTGCGTCCCAATGCGACAAGGTGGACAACATGGCGCTTGAATGCTGCGCATAGCCCGGCAGCATTGTATCCAGGTCACCCTCGTAATTGCCAACCAGCTGCGACCAGCCACAATGGCCCTTTGCAAAGCTGTCATGCGCAATGATGCGCGGCAGCGGATCGAACCGGCTCAGCGCGGGATCGGCGCGAAGCAAGGCAAGTCGCATGCTTTCGGCAAGGGTTGAGCTTGTTATCGCATCCATTACTATTCTGCCCTCAAGGTTTTGACTGCGTCCCAATCAATCTCAATGCCAAGTCCCGGCCCCTGCGGCACCTCGACGACGCCGTTTTTCTGGCGCAGGCAAGCTGGCTCAAGGTCGGCAAGAATGGTTTTGAAGGGACTGCGATCACATTCGCATTCGAGAAGTTTGAAATTCGGCATGGCCGCTGCGAGGTGGATGCTCGCAGTTTCACAGATGATTCCGGACATGCCGATATGCGGCGCGTAAGCCACGCCGTGTGCAGCCGCATAGTCGGCCATTCTGCGCGTTTCCGTAAAGCCGCCTGAACGCGCAATGTCCGGCTGGAGAATGGAAAGGGTTCGGGATGCCAGAAGCCGGGTGGCCTGATCCAGCGTGAAATTGCTTTCACCGGCGGCCAGCGGAACAGTGCACCGTTTGCGCAGTTCCTCATAGCCCTGTTCATTCTCTGGAGCTAGCGGCTCCTCAAACCAGAAATAGCCGTTGTCGGCCAGTGCATGGCCAACCTCAATTGCCCCATCCAGGTCGTAGGCCCAATTGGCATCAACACACAGGCCGATGGTGTCGCCGGCAATTCTACGCATCCTCTCGACGCGCGTGCAGGCTTCCTGCACATGGCTGGCCAGCTTGATCTTGATCCGGGTGAAACCTTCATCCAGATAGCGCTGCAGCTCCCGGTCTGCTTGCTCATCCGAGCCCCAGTTCACCGCAGCGGCATAAACATCGATGCGGTCACGGCCCATGCCGCCCAGCAGCCTGGAAATTGGCTGTCCTGCGGCCTTGCCGGCAATATCCCAGAGGGCAATATCCACTCCGGCTATCGCTTCAATCAACATTCCACCAGCGCGACCGGACAATGCCCGCCGCATTGAGTGCCACAAGGCGGCAATGTTTCGCGCATCCTGCCCGATCAGGCGGGGTCGCAAGGCGGTGTGAATCAATTCCGCATAGGCCTTGGGCGCGAAGCGGGCCAAAGTTTCCCCTACCCCCACAAGCCCGCATCGCGTGCGGACTTCGACCAGAACCATACCAACCTGCGTGTAACTCCCCCAGGAGGTCACAGTTGGAACAGGAAGGGTCTGCTGCAGTGGATGAGCGACCACGTCAATGATCTCGATCGGCTCGGAAATCATGCTCTCTGCTTTCGTTTCCTGCTAGTGTCATCCAGTGGTGTCTACTTATCAACAAACAAACCTAGTTGCCAAGTTAAAAAGTTGAGGTTAGGGTAATCGGTATGAGCGAGATCAAACGCAGCACAATTTTCAGTGGTAAGGTGGCAAGCCCGCTTCGTCTGGCCGACACAGTGTCGGATGCCATTGCTGCTGCGCTGCTGGAAGGAAGCATTGCGCCCGGCGAAGCACTGCCGCCAGAGGGCGAGATTGCAAAAGAATTTGGCGTCTCGCGCCCCATTGCGCGGGAAGCTTTGCGGCAATTGACGTCAGCCGGGCTGGTGACAACCCAGCAGGGCAAAGTCGCCAGGGCAAAGGCACTGAGCGGCGAGCCTATGGACAAAATCTACGGTTATGCCGTGCGCTCCAGCATCAAATCGCTGAAAGAAGCGAATGAAATGCGCCGGGTCATGGAAACCGGAATCGCAAAGCTGGCCGCCAGCAGGCGCGATGCGGACGGACTGGCTCTCATGCGCAAGGCGCTGGCCGACATGCATTCGTCACTCGGCAACCCGCAGGAATTTACCGAAGCAGACATCCGCTTTCACCTCGGCATGGCAATGACCACCGGCAACTCGATGATTCGCATTCAGATTGAAGGCCTGCGGTCGATACAGACACAGGTTTCCGAGATTTTCTCGACGCGTTCCACACGGAGCATGGATGATTGGCGGCGGACTGTTGCGCGACATCAGGACATTTTCAAAGCCATTGAGGCGGGAGATCCGCAAGCCGCCGAAGACAGGATTCTGGCTCACTATGAAGCTGCCGACGTTGCCTCGGTTGAGGTTGCCGAAGACAGCCGAGGAGGCAATCCATGAGCACCGACCGGTTCTCTCTGGCAGGAAAGCGGGCGCTGGTCACAGGCGCAAGTTCCGGCATTGGACGAGCCGTTGCCCTGGGGCTGGCGGAACAGGGTGCCTCGCTTGTGGTGCACCATTTCAGTGATCAGGATGCGGCTGAAGACCTTGCCCGCCTGCTGGGCGGCCAGACTCCGGTTCTGGAAGCAGACTTCACCCAGCCAAACGCCGCAGCCGCATTTGCAGATCAGGCACTCAATGCGGCCGGCGATATTGATATACTGATCTGGAACGCTGCAATCGAGCGGCGTGGTCCATGGAACGAAGTGTCTCCACAGACTGTCGCAGACCATGTTGCAGCCAATTTTGCAGCGCTGCTGACGGTTGCAAGCCGGATGCTGCCACCAATGACCAGCCGTGGCTGGGGCCGTGTTGTTGCAACCGGCAGCATTATGGCAACGCGCCCACGCGCTGAAACGATTGTCTACGCAGCAATGAAATCAGCCCAGCTGACAGCAGTTCGAAGCATTGCCAGGGAAGTGGCATCGTGCGGAGTTACGATGAATGTCGTTTCACCAGGGGCGATTGAAATTGAGGCCAATGCAGATCGCTACGCCGACCAACAATTTCGCAGCGCCGTTGCTTCAAAAATTCCGGCAGGCCGGCCTGGTCGCCCGGAGGATCTGGTCGGCGCATATATATATCTTTGCAGCGATGCGGCGGCCTACGTAACCGGGGCTGATATTCCGGTCAACGGCGGTTGGTCGATTGGAGATGCGCCTGTCGGCCAGGTCTCCACACCACAATAATACCCAAGAGTGCGCTCGTTACAGAGCGGAAATCAGTCTTCATATCGGGAGGAAGCGATGAAGGGCATATTCACATTAGCGGCGTCCGCCATAGTCTTGATGGCAACGCAGGCCTCAGCGCAGGATTTGCGTGTTGCAGTTTATACGGGAAGTGAAGCTCATTTGAAGCTTCTTAACGAGCTGGCAGAAGGGTTCAAGGCATCTCATCCCGGCGTCAATGTACGTTTTGAGACCATTCCCGTTACCGATTACACGCAGAAGCTGTCATTTCAGGTTGCAGGAGGCAATGCGCCGGATGTGGCATGGATGATGGAGGATGCCGCGCCGGCATTCATCAAGGCTGGCATTCTGGCCGACCTGAAACCGACGCTTGAAGCCTATCCAGACTACAATCTGGCGGACTTCACCGAGCCCGGCATGGCGCTGTGGCGTGATGAGGAAAAGGTTTATGGCGTACCGTTTTCCACCTCGCCATTCCTGATCTACTACAATAAGGCGATGTTCGATCAGGCAGGTCTGGAAGACCCTGCACAGCTTGCCGCCAAGGGCGAGTGGAACATGACGACGTTCCAGGAAATCTCGAAAAAACTGGTGGAAGCCAATCCGGGCAAATGGGCTCTCGAGTTCAAGGATGGTGAAGGATATGGCGCACGCATGACCCATGCGTTTCTGCCGCCAATCCGCGCCTATGGCGGCGACCTCTGGGAAGATGGCAAATGCGGGTTTGACAGCCCGGCCGCGGTTCAGGCCGTGCAGCAGTTGCATGACATGGTGTTTGTCGACAAGACAATCGTTCCCCCAGGCGAACAGGGAGACTACTTCTCCGGCAGTTCTGCAATGACGGTGAACCAGATTTCCCGTGCTTCGAAAATGGCCGAGGCAGGCTTTGACTGGGGCATTGCACCATTGCCAACCGGACCCGGCGGTGAAGAGGCTCCTGTGATCGGTCAGGCTGGCTTCGTTGTGTTTGAATCCAGTGCAAACAAAGAGCTGGCTGCTGAACTTGTTGCCGAGATGACAACGCCGCAATCCGTAACGGCCCTGGCACAGTTCTTCCCGCCAGCACGCCAGAGCGTCCTTGCAAGTGACGCCTTCATCAACAACAACGCATTGCTTTCACCCGACATCATGCAAACCGTGGCGGCCGCGATCCAGGACGGACGTGTCCACCCTGCGCATGAAAAAGTTCCGCAGATTTTTGCGGCCATGAAGCCGCGGGTTGATGCTTTGTGGCGTGCTGATGCTGATGTCGGCAAATCCCTTCAGGCAATCTGCGCCTCAATTCAACCGTTGCTCTAGATCAGTTTCATGCAGGGCCGCCCAACGTTTCTGCATGAAACATTGTTCTGGAACAGATACCTGGAGAATTTGTGCTGCACGGATCAGCAAAAATTCTCCAGCAAATCGCTTTTCGCAGTTGAAATTTCCAAGGATAAAAGCTGGTGACCAGACCTTCATCGCACCGATCAGGCGCGCAGGCTCGCGCCCCCCGGCTGACCCTCCAGCTACGCGATGCGATAGAGGGATGGTTGTTTGTCAGTCCGACCCTGATCGGCTTTCTGATTTTCTTTCTCGGCCCGCTCATCGCCATTTTCATTTACGCGATGTCAGATTGGAATTTCCTGTCGGGTGAGGCCATTTTTGTCGGCCTTGCCAATTTTGAAGATGCCTTGTTTCAAAACCCGGACTTCTGGCATGTGCTGCGAAATTCCGCGGTGTTTGCTCTGGGCCTTGTACCGCTGAATGTTGCCCTCGCGCTGTTTCTGGCAGTGGCTTTATCGCGCCCGTTTCGCGGCGTCATTGTCTTCCGGACCATATTCTTCGCCCCTGTCATCACCTCCGCAATTGCCTGGGCTATCGTCTGGAAATTCATGCTTCAAGGTGAAGGTGGCCCTGTCAATCAGATGCTGGCCCTGATCGGCATCGCTGGACCCAACTGGCTGCGTGAGCCGAACTGGGCAATGGCCGCAGTTATCGTGACACGCGTCATCAAAATGGTTGGCCTGAACATGATCCTCTATATAGCGGCGCTTCAGGCGATCCCGCGGGATTATGATGAAGCGGCGGGACTGGAAGGCGCGTCGCGCTGGCAGGTTTTCCGAATGGTCACCTGGCCGCTGCTTGGGCCAACCACACTGGTGATTGTTATTCTGACAACAATCGGCTCGTTCAAAGTGTTTGACCACATTTACCAGATGACAGGCGGCGGACCCGAAAACGGCACCTTGGTGCTGGCGTTCTACATCTATCAGCAGGGCTTCCAGTTCTTCGACATCGGTTATGCATCCGCGCTGGCCATGATCATGTTTGTGATCGTCATGGCGCTGACAATCGTCCAGCTGACTGTGCGCCGAAAGGAAAACGCATGACACGATCATCCTGGAACCGGCTTGCCTGGACAGTGCTCTTGATGATCCTGGCTGTGCCCTTTGTTTTTCCATTTTTGTGGATGGTTTCCGCCGGGTTCAAAAGCGTAACGGAAATTTTTGGCGCACCAAGCCTGATACCCCGGGTCTGGCGGTACCAGAACTTTGTGGAAGTGTTCACCTATCAGCCGTTCGCCCGGCAGTATTTCAACTCGCTCTATATTGCAGGAGTTGTCACTGTGCTGACGCTCTTCATCTCATCGCTGGCAGGTTACGCCTTGGCGCGCATTCGCTTTGCCGGGGCGGGTATTGTGATGCTGTTTCTGGTCACTGCGCTGATGGTGCCCGATGAAGTCACCATTATCCCGAATTTCTTCCTGATCCGCTGGGTTGGACTGGTTGATACGCATTGGCCATTGATCCTGCTGCCCGTGTTCGGCGCACAGGGTGTCATCGCCACATTTTTGATGCGCCAATACTTTCTGTCTCTTCCAAAAGAGCTGGAAGAAGCCGCCAAAATGGACGGGCTTTCCCGGCTCGGAATCTGGTGGAAGGTTGCATTGCCGATGTCCAGACCGGCTCTGGCGGCGGTGGCAATCATCACATTCCTGAACTCGTGGAACCTGTTTCTTGAACCGCTGATCTTCCTGAGTTCGCTGGAAAAATTCACACTGCCGCTTGCGCTGTCCAATTTCAACGACAGCTATGGGCTTCCATTGTGGAACCTGCAGCTTGCGGCAACGACCCTAGCGGTCATCCCTGTGCTCATCATTTATCTGATTGCCCAGCGCCAGATCATCGAGAGCTTTGCCCTGTCCGGCGTTAAAGGTTGAGGTAGACATATTATGGCCAGCGTTAAGCTTCGCGATTTGAGAAAATCATTTGGGTCGGCTGAAATTATCCGCGGTGTCGACCTGACCATCGAGGATGGTGAGTTCGTCGTGTTTGTCGGGCCATCGGGCTGCGGCAAATCAACATTGCTCAGACTCATTGCAGGATTGGAGCCGATTACCAAGGGCGAACTCTCGATCGACAACCGGGTGATGAACGATGTTCCGGCTTCCGCACGGGGCGTTGCCATGGTGTTCCAGTCCTATGCGCTTTATCCGCATCTGACCGTGCGCGACAATATGGGCTTCGGGTTGAAGGTCCGGAAGGTTCCGCGTGGCGAACGGGAAAAGGCGGTGGGCGATGCTGCCGCGTTGCTGAAACTCGAAGCATTGCTGGATCGGTTTCCAAGGCAATTGTCAGGCGGACAACGCCAGCGTGTCGCGATCGGACGCGCTATCGTTGCAAACCCATCGGTTTTTCTATTCGACGAGCCGCTGTCAAATCTGGACGCCGAGTTGCGCGTGCATATGCGCTCGGAGATTGCCAGTCTGCACCAGCGCGTTGCCACCACAATGGTCTATGTCACGCATGATCAGGTCGAGGCCATGACCCTGGCCGACAAGATCGTGGTGTTGAAAGATGGCATGATTGAGCAGGTGGGCACGCCCCGCGAACTCTATGAGCGGCCTGCCAATATCTTCGTCGCACAGTTTATCGGCAGCCCGAAGATGAACATACTGAGCGTCGATGCTGCCAGCGCAATTTTTCAGGAACGCGCAGTCCCGCAACCCGCAACGCAATGCGGCTTTCGGCCCGAGCATTTCAGGATCGGCCCGGCTGATCACTCTGGCCTGCAAGGCACTGTGCTTCTTGCCGAATATGTTGGCTCCGAAACGCTGCTTCATATCGAACTGGACAGTCACGATGTTTGCCTTGCCTTGCATCGTGGCGAGGAATCATACCCGGTTCGCAGCCGCGTTTCGCTGAGTGCTGATCAGGAGAATATCTATTTCTTCGACGCCGAGGGCAAAGCCGTCGCCCGTTCATAGGGCGTGCGACAAAAAGACGACCGGTAAGGCGGCAAAGCATCAGCGTTCTGATGCGATATGATTTTTTGGACATGAGGAACTGCAATGCGGCAAACTTGGCGCTGGTTTGGGCCACACGATGAAACCTCGGTGGACGATATGCGGCAGGCTGGTGTGGAAGGCGTGGTTACCGCCCTGCACCAGATCCCGACCGGCGAAGTCTGGTCGGTTGAAGACATACGCCAGCGGCAAAATCTGATCGCCAGGATGAAGGATGGCTCCCCATCGGATCTGGCGTGGGAAGTTGTTGAAAGTCTACCCGTTTCAGAAAGCATCAAAAAGCAGACCGGCGACTGGCGGACCCACATCGCCAACTACAAGCAAAGTCTGGCAAATCTGCGCGACTGCGGTATCGAGACAATCTGCTATAATTTCATGCCGGTTCTGGATTGGACACGAACTGATCTGGCCTTCAAGGTGTCGCATGGCGGCACCTGCATGCGTTTCGACCTCATCGATTTTGCCGCTTTCGACATCCACATTCTCAAACGCAGAAATGCCGCGGCGTCGTTTGATACCGAGGTTGTTGAAGCGGCAGCTGAACGTTTCGCCGGGATGGATGAGGCACGGCGTCTTGAGCTCACCCGGAATGTGACCGGCGGACTTCCCGGATCAACCGAGAGCCTGACGATTGACGATGTCGCGCAGCATCTGGCGGAATATGATCTTATCGACGCCGATAAACTGCGCAGCAATTACATCGCATTCCTTGAAGAGGTTGTGCCTGTCGCAGAGAAATTGGGCATGCGGCTGTGCTGCCATCCCGACGATCCGCCATTCCCGCTGCTGGGCCTGCCCCGCATCATGTCGACCGGCGAAGACTTCGCGGCAATTTTGCAAGCGGTGGACAGTCCGGCCAGTGGCCTGACTCTATGCTCCGGTTCATTGGGTGCCCGGCCCGACAATGACCTGGCCGCGCTGATGCGGACATTCGGTCCGCGCGTGCATTTTCTGCACCTGCGCAATGTTGCCAGAGAAAGCACTGGGGTGCCTGCCTCCTTCCATGAGGCCGAACATCTGGGTGGCAGCACGGATATGGTGGCGTTCATTGCTGAAATTGTTCGCGAAGAATCGCGGCGCAAGGCAGAAGGACGATCCGACCATCAAATTCCGATGCGACCGGACCACGGTCAGCGCATTGTGGACGATCTTGGACGGCAGGGACAGCCTGGCTATCCAATTATCGGGCGGCTGAAAGGGCTGGCAGAGCTTCGCGGGGTGATGACCGCTCTGTCACATCCTCTGGTGAGGTACGAGCAATAACGGCCTATTCGCCTCGTTGACAGGTGCCCCGATCTGGCAGAATGTCAGAACCGGAGCATGGTCTTGCCGTTAATGCGTTTGCGCGTTCAACAACACGGCCACGCCAAAAAGAGAGTTACACCGACATAGAAATTGAGTGCAGTTGACCATGGCCTGACGGGGGGAAAACATGGATACGGCGTGCATATCCCGTTTTGTGACTGGACTCATCTGTGCTCTGACATTTGCAACGCCATCGCTGGCCCAGCCCAGCTATAGCGACCAGGACGTCAGCGACGCGTATCTATATATTTTTGGTCGCCTTCTGGTGGCGAGCCGTCAGCAGCTTGATTTTCAGGAAGGCTTTGAGTGGAACGAGATTGTCCATCGCAAGCCCGGCGCGGTTGACTGGCCAAATCCGAACCTGGATGTCGCCTACTCGGAAGCCTGGGTCGCGGTGGATGAGACAAGCTGCACCATTGTCAGCGTGCCTGAAATCCAGGATCGCTATTTCACCGTGCAGTTGCTGAATGGTTGGGGCGAAACGCTGGCCAATATCAATGAGCGTGTCTTTCCAAACAAGCCTTATGGTGATTTTGCAGTCTGCCTCATAGGCGCCGGAGTTGATCTTCCTGCCGATATAACGGCGCGCATAGATTTGCCTGTGAAGACATCTCGCCTTTTGACGCGTGTGGCGCTTGGAAGCGACTGGGACACCGCCGACACTTTGCAGCACCAGTTCACACTGCGGGCTACAGGTTCACCCGAACTGCCGGATTTGCCGAAGACCCCAATTTTAGAGCTGACAGCCCTTCCAGGTGTTGAAGCGTTCGAAGCGGCAGCTGCAGCGCTTGACAGCGAACCAGACCTCAACCCCGGACTTGAGCCGCTGGCCGCCGCAGCCCGTGCAATCGGCGAGGCGGTAAAAGACCCTGCTGAACGTGAGCGCATAGACGAAATCATTCGCGAGCGCGCATTTGCTGACTTTGCAAAGGCTGGGGCCGCAATCGGGCATGGCACGGTTTCCAATGGCTGGGCACGTCCAGCAACCGTCGGCGTTTACAACATTGACTACCTCACCCGAACGTTGATCAACTATGGTGGCATCTGGGCCAATATTGCGCCGGAGGTCATGTATTACCGGGCAAGCCTGGACGGTGACGCGGCACGGCTTTCGGGTGACAACACCTATACCCTGACATTTTCGGCCGATGCCCTGCCCGCGCGCTTTGCCAGGTATTTCTGGTCGGTGATTGCGGTCGATACTGAACGTTTTCGTGTGCTGCCGAACCCGCAGGAGCGATATCTTCTAAACGCTGAAACCAACCCCGAATATGAGGCGGATGGTTCGCTGACGCTGCATTTTGCCGCGGAAAAACCGGAAGGCGTGCCGGATGGCAACTGGCTGCCGACGCCGAGTGGCTCGCTCTATCGCCTGACGTTCCGCTTCTATGGCCCGCTTGATGGCGTGTCGAATGGAACATTCTGGCCTCCGGCCGTGACGAAGGTTAACTGACATCCGCGCCAAACCAGAGGACGCTCTGAAATGAGTTCATCGCCGACCGACAGATGCGCATCCAGAGTGACGGCTTTTGCGTTGGCGCTCTTCCTGGGCATGACGCAATACGCTTTCGCCCAGACTGATCCATTGCCATCGTGGAACGAAACGCCCGTCAAACAGGCTCTTCTGGATTTTGCCCGGGATGCGACGACTGAAGAAGGGCCGGGTTTCATTCCTCCGGACGAACGGATTGCCGTTTTTGACATGGACGGCACTTTAATACCGGAAAAGCCCATTCCGCTCGCCCTCATCCCGGTTCTGGATGACATTCAACAGGCAGTGGCCGCCAAGCCGGAACTTGCGGAAAAACCCGCTGTGGCCGCCCTTTTGAAGGGAGACGAGGCCGCACTGCATGCAGCCGGCGAACAAGGCATCAACGACCTGATCGCGGTGGCGACGGACGGCAGGACCACCGAGGACATTGTACAGAATGTCCGGTCGCTGGTTGATGGCAAAACCTCTGCCCGGTTTGATGTTCCCTATTCCAGAGCAGTCTACCAGCCCATGCGGGAGGTGATCGCGCTGCTTGAGGCAAACGGCTTCACAATATGGATATGCAGCGGCAGTCCCCTGTTGATCACCCGGGAGCTTTCGCAAGAGATGTTCGGCATACCGCCTGAGCGCGTGATGGGCAGCTATGTCGGCACAAGACTGGACGAACAGGACGGCAAAACCGTGCTCGTGTTTGACGGCACAATTGCGCGCCTCAATGATGGCGAGGGAAAGCCCGTCACGATCAATCTGGCAATCGGTCAGCGCCCGGCTTTTGTCGGCGGTAATGAAGGCGGGCGCGGCGACATTGCCATGATGCGCTGGTCGATGGATCGCGACGGCCCCAGTTTTCAACTTCTAGTTAATCACGACGATGAAAGCCGGGAGTTCGCCTATAGCGAACCCGACAACTATTCGTTGAACGCCGCAAAAGAATACGGCTTCCATGTCGTCAGCATCAGGGATGACTGGAAAACCATTATCGACCGCAAGTAGGGGGACCACCGATGACCCGCTTCAGGCTTATGCTGATCGTTCTGCTCACCGGCGTGTCCGGCATGGCCGATGCCGCCGAACTGAACCCGCAACCGCTGCCACCCTCGCCGAACTGGTCGGCTGCCATGCCTGCCGGCCCGGACAGCCAGGTCAAGATCACTGAAGCCTACGCTCGCATGGTCGCGCGGGACGCTTATTTCTGGGCGTGGCCAATGGTCAACATCTACAATCGGCGTCTGGCTTTCAGCGAGTCTCCCGAGGTTGGATTGATGAATGGGGTTTTGCCTTTCGCTCCGCTCAATCGACTGGCGATGCTCCACGACTATATCAAACCGGACCAGCGATGGGTGGCCTGTCCAAATCAGGATGTCGTCTATGGCGCCGGCATTGTTGCGCTGGAGCAAACACCTGTAATTGTGCAGGTGCCCGATTTCGGCGGCAGGTTCTGGGCCTATCAAATCGTTGATCTGCGAACTGATAGCTTCGCCGAGCTTGGCGCGATGTATGGCACTCAACCCGGCTTCTACCTGCTTGTCGGTCCAGACTGGAAAGGCGAAGTACCACAGGGCGTAACGCAGGTTTTTCGTTCCCGAACCAATACGGCCTTTGTAGGCCCCCGCGTTTTCATGAACGACACCGCTGAGGAACGTGAAGCCATCCAGCCCCTGATTGCTGGCATTGATATCTATCCGCTATCAGAATTTGATGGCACACTGAAGACTCACGACTGGAGCAAGCTTCCAACGCTCGGCTCGCCCACCGGCGACGAGGGAAAAGGTGAAACCCGATGGGTCTTTCCTGAAACCTTCTTCAAACAGTTGCCGGATGTCATGCGCGATGCATCCCCACTGCCGGGAGAGGAAGCGCGCTATGCGCAGATTCAGGCCGTGATGGATGCCGCCGAGCGAGACCCTGACCTGATGGCGGCAATGGTTGATGAGGCTGGAAAAACCGACGCAGAGCTCGTTGCACCATTGCTCCAGTTTCGCAATTGGGGAACGCAGCTCGCCCACCATTGGAGCTCAACTGATAACAATGCCGCCTTTGGCACCGACTATTTTACCCGCACGGCGGTTGCGAAATCCAATATTCTCGTCAACGCGCCTAAGGAAACGAAATACCTGTATCAGGACCTTGATGTGAACGGTGAACGGCTGAATGGGTCCAACAACTACACTGTTACATTCGCAAAGGATGAAACACCGCCGGTGGAAGGGTTCTGGTCGCTGACGCTGTACGATGAGCACCACTTTTTCGCTCCCAACCCGATTGACCGGTACTCACTGGGTACAAAGAATAAGACGCTCAAGTTTAATGAGGACGGGTCGTTGACGCTGTACGTGCAGGCTACTTCGCCGGGCGCGGACCTCGAAGCGAACTGGCTGCCTGCGCCCGCCAATGCAGATTTCACCCTTTACCTGCGGGCATACTGGCCGAAAACCCCGATCATTGACGGATCCTGGACACCCCCCGCGGTTGAGCGCCTGTAGCTGTTGAAACAAAATGGTTCAACGGCAGGACAATGCGACAGAGCAAAGAGGTGCGCAGATTGGTGGTCGACCCATCACATGAAACGCACTGGCTGACCAATCAGGACATCGCAAACGGGAGTTCGCATGAAAGTTTCCAGAACATCCGCCGGGTTTCTGATGCTGGCGGTCTTTTTTCCATGCGGAGCAAACGCCCAGGAAGCTGACGAGCTTGCCAAAAAACTTGCCAACCCGGTCGCAAATCTGATCAGCGTTCCCATACAGAATAATTTCGACTATGGGGCAGGTTTTGCGGAAAGCGGCTTTGCGTATACGGTGAATCTCCAACCCGTCATCCCCATTCCGCTAAGCGATGACTGGTTGTTGATCTCCCGCACCATCATCCCTATCGCCTATCGTGACTATCTGCCGGATGGAGATGTCGGAGGCCTTGGAGACATTAATGCCAGCTTCTTTCTGTCGCCACAGAAACCGGGCTCGGATGGTCTGATCCTGGGTTTTGGCCCCGTTTTCCTGCTGCCGACCGCAACGGAAGATGTGCTGGGAACTGGAAAATTTGGCGTCGGACCAACGGGTGTTCTTGCCCTGCAGGATGGCCCATGGACCGTGGGGGCATTGGCTAACCATGTGTGGTCGGTGGCTGGAAGCGATAGCCGGGAAGATGTCAGCCAGACTTTCCTGCAGCCTTTTATATCCCGAACCATTGGTGGTGGTCGGACTGTATCGGCCAATTCCGAAGCAACCTACAACTGGATTGATGGCGAATGGACTATTCCCATCAACGTCGGCATATCACAGATTTTCAAGGTTGGAGAACAGACGCTGAGCCTGCAAGTTGGTGGAAGATATTACGCCGACGCGCCGCAGGGCGGACCGGACTGGGGATTCAGAACGACATTGACGTTTCTGTTTCCTCAATAGGATGCAGCCGGAAGAACTCAGTGTTGGCGAGCGGTTGTGCAGGGACGCGCAAAACAAAAAAGGCCAGAGCAGCAGGCTCTGGCCCTTCCTTACCGTCATGATGACCTGAAGGGGATTAGATTCCGCGCTCGGTCACAAATTTGGTTCGCAGAAACGCATCCAGCCCTTCAATGCCGCTTTCTGAGCCGAAACCGGATTCGTTGACGCCACCAAATGGCGTTTCAGCGGTGGAAACGACCATGTGGTTGACGCCGACCAGCCCGGCATTCAGATCACCTTCTGCCTTTGCCGCCGTGGCGAGGCTTTGGGTGAAGATGAAGGATGCCAGGCCATAGGGCGAGCTGTTGGCCCGCTCAATCACTTCGTCATAGCTGGAAAAGCGGGTGATCGGCGCAATCGGGCCGAATGGCTCCTCAGACATGATGCGTGCGGTGTCCGGGACATCGGCCAGAACCGTTGGCGCAAAGAAGTAGCCTGCACCCTCTATCCGTGCACCGCCTGTCAACACGCGCGCGCCCTTTGCCTTGGCGTCTTCCACCAGTTCCACCATGACCGCCAGCCGACGTTCGGCGATCATTGGCCCCATCTGCGTGCCCGCATCAATACCGTTGCCAACCTTGAGAGCGGCAGTCCGCTGGGCAAACCCTTCGACGAAGCGATCATAAAGCGACTCATGCACATAAAAGCGCGTTGGCGAGGTGCACACCTGCCCGGCATTTCTGAATTTGAACATGGCCAGTGTGTTGACGGCGTTGTCGAGGTCCGCATCTTCGAACACGATAACCGGCGCATGACCGCCCAGTTCCATGGTTGTGCGTTTGACGGTGGTTGCCGCCAGCCGCTGCAAAACCTTGCCAACCTGTGTCGACCCGGTGAGCGAAACCTTCTTGGCCACGGGTGATGCAATGAGGTGGCTCGACACTTCGCCCGGTACACCGAAGACGATGCCGATGACCCCGGCCGGCAATCCGGCTTCAACAAAACATTGCGTCAGTGCAATAGCCGTTCCCGGGGTTTCTTCCGCCGGTTTGACGATGATGGAACATCCGGCACCAAGCGCGCCGGAGATCTTGCGGATCACATTGCTTGCCGGAAAATTCCAGGCGGCAAAGGCCAGAACCGGACCGACCGGTTCCTTGAGCACGATCTGGCGCACACCGGGAATACGCGCCGGAACAATGCGGCCATAAGCGCGCTTGCCTTCTTCCGCGTACCAGCGAGTTGCGTCGGCAGCAAATTGCACTTCACCAACCGATTCAGCCAGCGGCTTGCCGTTTTCCAGGGTCAGGATGCGGCCAATCGCATCCTTGCGCTGCTCAATCAGGTCAGCGGCCTTGCTCATGATGACATAGCGTTCCTGTGCCGTCATCGCCTTCCAGACCTTGAAGCCATCGGCAGCGGCAGCAAGAGCTTCATCAAGGTCAGCAACAGAAGCATGCGGCAGTTGGCCCAGCACTTCACCCGTGGCCGGATTAACGACTGGCTCGCTCTTGCCCTCGCTTCCTTCGCGCCACGCGCCGTTGATCAATAGTTTAAGAGCGACGTCATACATAAAATGGTCCCTTCCATGGACATGCTGCTCGTTATCGGCACAGAAAGCCGTGATCGAGTGGATCGCTGGTTTGCAGCAGGAAACTGTGATGGCCGGTGATGAACGCCGTGCCGGTAATGCTTGGCAGCACGGTGGTTTCGGCCTGCGGATCGCGCGTCGCCACGGCTTCAAAATCAATATCGAGAATATTTCGCGACACGATCGTTTCGCCAAAGGCGATTTCGCCGCGTGCGATCAACTGGGCAAGACGTGCAGATGTTCCTGTACCGCAGGGCGAACGGTCGAACTTGTTGGATTCCAGAACAATCAACTGGCGGGAAATCAGGCGGTCTGCATCATTTTCGTTGCGGTAGAACAAAAGGCTGTCAACGGGTTGCTTCGCCCCCACAACCTTGCCCGCAGCAATATCGGCGTTGATTAAAGCCTTGAGCCTTGCCCCGGTAGCCATGGCATTGCCAACGCCAGAAGGTACAAGGTCGATCTCAGCGTCGTCCGCTCTGACAATCGCATACCAGTTGCCCCCATAGACAACGTCATAGGCCAATTGCCTGCCGCCATCTGCCACCGTGCCGTTCCCGGCAACAAAGGCCGGAACATTGCGAAGCGTTACACTTTGCGGGCTTGAGCCGTCATAGCGCACTTCAAGAGTGATCACTCCGGCAGGCACCTCAACTGTAACAGATGCCCTGCCCTCTGCATTGGGTGCAATCAGCCCCATATGGTCCAGTGTGATTGCCAGACCAATGCTCGCATGGCCGCACATTTCAAGATACTTGTAACTGCCGAGAAAAAACGCCCCGAAGTCGGCGACACTGCTTTCCGTCAGCACCACGCCCACCATGGCCGCGTGGCCGCGCGGCTCGTGCAGCAGAAAGGTGCGCAGCCGGTCGTGATGACGCTGGAAAAAGGCCATGCGCTCGGCAACCGTTGCCCCGCGCGTAGCCGGTAGCCCGCCGGTTATCACCCGTGTTGGATGCCCCGCTGTGTGGCTGTCAATTGTGGTGATATGGCCAGTGCTGTTGCGGGGCATGGGTTACGCCGCCGCCTTGATTGCATCGGCAATTTTTTCACCGGCCATGACCGTCGTCAGCATTGTGTTGCCGCTGATCACGCTCGGCATGATGGAAGCGTCAACCACACGCAGGCCTTCCACGCCAATCACCCGGCAACTGGAATCAACCACGGCATATTTGTCGTCCGGGTCGCCAATACGGCAAGTGCCGCTTGCGTGCCAGCTTCCGCATGCATTGTCGATGATCCAGTCGCGCAGGGCATTGTTGCTTTGCATCATCTGCGCAGCATCCTGATTGGGCGCGATTACGTTTTCAATCATCATTTTGCGAGGAAAGTCACCAAGATCCATGACCATCGACCCCATGAAGGTGATCAGCCAGTTCTGATTGGTAACAGCACCAAGCTTGCGGACCCGATCAGAGAAGGTGGCTGGGAAGACGCGTTCCACCACGCCTTTCATTGAAGGATGATTGACCAGCCTCCATAGCCGGTGCATGCCGTCTTCAAGCCGCTTGAGGTCCCGCTCATCTGAAAGCTGCCGGAAATTGATGTTGGATTTCAGCTCGCCATTGCGCCGCTCCAGGGTGATTTCACCGGTGGAAAAAGGCCGGTTTACGCACACCAGAATTGAAGCAAGCTGACGGCCGATCGGGTGCCATGCCGCCCGGTTGGAAGCCAGCATGAACATATCGCCACCCGGCGTATTGGCAATGTCGGACGAGTAGCGATAGCCCATTTGAATGTGGCGGCGCTGGGATTTGGGCAGGCGTGAGCGCTTTGGAAGATAACCGGCAAAGGCCACCATCGGGTGATCCTGCAGATTAAGACCCACACCCGGACGATCGGCAAGCACCTCCACTCCACTGGCGCGCAACTGGCTGGCATTGCCAATTCCGGCCTTATGCAGAAGCGTCGGCGATTGCAAAGCCCCTGCGCAGACAATCACCTCGCCAGCATCGAGCAGAATTTCCTGCCCGTTACGGCGCGCCTTGACGCCAATGGCGCGCTGGCCATCAAACCGCAGCGACGTCACTTCCGTCAGCGGCATGATTGTCAGGTTTTTGCGAGCCCGCACCTCTTTGGTCAGATATGCTCGTGCTGTCGAAACGCGCTCACCATCAACATTGTTGTTGGTGGTCATCGGGAAGAAGCCGTCAACCGGATCGCCATTATGGTCGCCAATATCCGGCACTCCCTGGGCTTCCAGAGCCTGTGCCGCGGCTTCGCCGAATGGTGACCATTTTGCGCGCGGAATTCGGCGCAGCGGCATTGGTCCGCTATCGCCATGCAATGGGCTCTTGCCAAAGTCCAGATCAGTTTCCAGCTTGCGATAGTAAGGCAGAACCTCGTCCCAGCCCCAACCTTTCGCGCCCCGCTCTTCCCAGGAAGCAAAGTCTGAAGGCAGGCCACGAAAGGCAAACTGGCCGTTGATGCTGGTACCACCGCCCATCACCTTGGCCTGTTCGTACCGCCGTGGCGGCGTGTCCGCATTTTTGGGCGTATCCAGATAAACGCCCAGATCCTGCCAATGGTAGGAGCGGTTGAAATAGGCCACGATGGGATAGGCATCGAGAATGTCGGCAGGCTCTTCGCCCGGCGGGGTGTCAGGCCCTGCTTCAAGCAAGGCAACGTTGAAGCTGCTGCGCTCGGACAGGCGAGCTGCCAGCACGGCCCCCGCGGCACCGCCACCGACAATCAGATAGTCGAATCTTTGAATGCTCATTGGTTCAGCCGTGGTTTTGCCAGATGGTTTTGAAGCGCAGGAAGCTTTCCAGCCCGGCACGACCCATTTCCTTGCCGAAGCCTGAGCCTGTAAAGCCGCCCTGTGGCGTGGAGAAATCGGGCTGCCGTCCGTGGGTGTTGATCCAGACTGTTCCCGCATTGAGAGTCTGTGACAGCGAGTTCGCCTTGCGCAGATCATTTGTGTAGACGCTGGCGGCCAACGCATAGGTCGGATGATTGGCCATGGCGATGCCCTTGGCCTCATCATCATAAGAGTAGACCGACATCACCGGCCCGAAGAACTCGCCCGTGAACCCGACGGAACTGTCGGGCACATTGCGCAAAATGGTCGGCTGGTAGAAAGCCCCTTCATTGCGGCTCGCAACCCGGCTTCCACCAATCACAATCTCAGCCCCATCCGAAACTGTTTCGGCCAGCATCGCATCAATACGCGCGGCCTGCCTTTCGCTGATGATGGGCGGAAGAGTGCAGGCCTCGTCCCATGTTGCAGCAGCCACTTTTTCAGCCGCCAGCGCAATGACCCGATCCAGCAGGGGTGCCTCAAATTCCTGAGGCACGATGAGCCGCGTTCCCGCTGTGCAGATCTGCCCGGCATTGGCGGTAAGCCCAGCCGCCACGTGGCCCGCCACCATGTCCAGATCGTCGACATCGCGCAGAACCAGCTGCGGTGTCTTGCCGCCAAGCTCCAGTGTTACTGGCTTTGGCCCGCTCAAAGCCGCATCGGACATCACACGCCCGCCCGTTGCGCTGGACCCGGTGAATGTGATCTTTCGCACATAAGGATGGCGCACCAGAAGCGAGCCGGTTTCCCCGGCGCCCAGCACCACGTTGAACAATCCGGCAGGCAAACCGGCTTCAAGCGCCAGTTCGGCAATGGCCACAGCAGAATAAGGTGTAAGCTCGGATGGCTTGAGGACAACGGCGTTGCCCACCGCAAGAGCGGGTGCCGACTTCCAGATTGCGTTGATTGCCGGGAAGTTAAAGGGCGCGATGGAACCCACCACGCCATAAGGTTCCGGGCGCACCAGCGTCGTCGTACCCGCGCGACCAGCCAGATATTGCCCCTCGACCTTGTCGGCCCATTCGGCGAAGTAGCGCACCGCACCTGCCCCGCGCACAAGATCACGGTTGATCATGTCAAGCACGGGACGAGTGGTGGAGGTAGCCTCAAGCTGCGCCAGCCTGATCCGGTCCCGGTCGATAAGGTCTGCCCAGACCTTGAGAACGGCCGCTCGCTCGGACGGGGCGGCCTGCGCCCAGCCCGAACTTTCAAATGCCTTTTGCGCGTCTGATGCCGCACGATCGACAGTGGCGGCATCAGCGCTGAGAAAAGTGGCTACCTGACGTCCATCCGACGGTCTGTGGAACGCGATTTCGGCTCCGCCGCCAACGACCTTCTGGCCGCCGATGAAGTGATAGTTTGGAAGCTCGATATCGTCGGGATTGAAGCCGTAGGACATTCGTAACCCTTTCTCTTCTTGAAATTACACGCCGGTCAGTCGGAAGCCCTGCGGGAATGGATCCCGTGGGTCGAGGTAGAAATCAAAGCTGCCGATGAGGTAGGCCGAGCCGGTAACAGTACAGTTGATTGCATCCAGATCGCCGACTTTGGTGCTTTCACCGACATGACCGGTGAACACGGTGTCCAGAATGCCCGCATGGCGGAACTTGTCACCCGTCTTGAGCTGCCCCTTGCCATGCAACATGGCCATGCGGGATGCAGTGCCGGTGCCGCAAGGGGAACGGTCGATCACGGTTGGCGGGCAAACCACCACATTTTTGGCATCCGTGTTCACGCCGTCGCCACCTGCAATGATTTCGATCTGATAGATCTCGTTCACATGGGCAAGCGTTGGATGCTGGACTGGAATGGCCTTCAACCCTTCCCGCAGTTCCGCCGCAGCACTGACCAGTGCCCAGGCACTGTCTGTATCCAGCGTCAGACCCAGATCAGCAGCCTCGACCAGAAGGTAGAAATCGCCGCCAAACGCAATGTCGCCACGAACCTTGCCAAAGGACTTGGTTTCAACTTCGACATCGCGCTTGTAAAGAAAGCTCGGCGGCATTTGCAGCGTGACTGAAACAGCCGCTCCGTTTTCCACCAGCACGCGAGCCGGCACAACGCCAGCCGGGGTGTCCAGGCGAACAAGGTTTTCGCCCTCGACAGAGTCGATATATCCGGCCTCGATGGCAATTGTGGCAACTGCCATGGCGCAATGGCCGCACATTGGCGGATAGGTATCCGGCTCAAGGATAATCATGCCGATATCGGCATCTGGCGAGCAGGCTTCTGTCAGAACAGCCGCCGGCATGTTGAAGCTGCCGCGCGGCTCGAACAGCACGAGCTGGCGAAGCCAGTCCCGAGACATCAGGTCAGCGCGCTTTTCAACCATTGTCTTGCCACGGATCGGGCCGAAACCGGCGGTGATCAGACGCAGCGGACAACCTGCGGTGTGGGAATCAATGCCCTGTATAATACGTGTTGTACGCATTTTGATCTCTACTTGAGTGAAGCGATGACAGAACGGACATTGGCAGCTTCAAGGCGGCTGCGAACGGCGTCCTGTTGTGACTGGGAAAACGGCAGAAGCGGCTCGCGCGGGTCACCCACGGCAAAGCCAAGCTCGTTCATGACAGCTTTGATACCGGCATAGAAACTGCCGGTCTTGAAGCAGGCATAGATGGCGAACAGAGCAGGCTCCAGACGATCAGCCTCTGCCTGATTGCCTTGCGCGCAGGCGTCGTAATAGTTGCGGACAAGCTTGCCGGAAAGCTGATGCGCCATGGCGACCACGCCGGTGACACCAATTGGCAAAGTCGAGCGGATCATTGTTTCATAACCGACAAACACGGCCAGACGGTCTTTGACCCGGCGGGCCAATTCGGTGACCTGCTGAATGTCAGCCGACGAATCCTTGATGGCGGCGACATTCGGCAACTCTGCAAGCCGCTCCACCATGTCTGGAGTAATGTTGACCCCTATGCGTGCCGGCGAATTGTACAGCATGATCGGCAGCGCGGTCGTCTTGGCAAACTGCCGGTAATAGTGCTCTGCTTCGCGAGCATCCGGCTTTGCGTAGATTGGCGGCAAGGCAAGAACGCCGTCAGCACCCTCAGCTTCCGCAATGCCATTCATCTCTTTGACGGTGTCAAACTGCAGATCGGATACTCCGACCAGAACCGGTACTTTGCCTGCTGCAACCGACACGGTTGCCGTGATCAGCTTGCGGCGCTCTGCGATGGAAAGCGCATAGAATTCGCCGGTGCTGCCGCATACGATCAGACCATCTGCCCCATTGTCGAGATTGGTCTGGGCCAGCGCTTCGTAGCGGGCGATATCGATTGCGCCTGCTTCATCAAATGGCGTGACAAGCACACTGTGAATTCCCTGCCATACTGGCTTGGTCATTGATTTGCCTTTCATCTGGACGCACAGAGCCTTCTGGCAGCTCTGGCAGCCCCTTCGTTCATATTTCTGGTCACAAGGGAGGACCGGACTTGAGTTAGTCGGCCTCGCTTACAGGTCGAGCAGCGGCCTCATCAGTTCAGCCGTCGTGTGGAACCGGCTGACAAAGGCACGCACCCGCTCATTTTCCGAGCGCAGAAGCACGTCATCCGGCGGCCCGTCGGCCGCAATTGTTCCGCGGTCGAGAAAGACCACCCTGTCGGCAACATCCAGCGCAAAACCAAGCTCATGGGTGACCACCACCATGGTCATGCCTTCCCGCGCGAGATCAATCATCGCGTTCAGAACTTCGCCCACCAGTTCAGGATCAAGTGCCGAAGTCGGTTCATCAAACAGCATGACCTGCGGCTGCATGTTCAATGCCCGGGCAATGGAAACACGCTGCTTCTGGCCACCGGAAAGCTTTGCCGGCATACGAGTGGCAAAATCTGCCATGCCAACCTTTTCAAGCAGCGACATGGCGCGGTCGCGGTTGGTCGCTTCGTTCTCACGAAGCACCATCTTCGGCCCTTCCATGACATTGTTCAAAACATTCATGTGGGGAAACAGGTTGAACTGCTGGAACACCATTCCGACGCTTCTGCGCACCGCGCAGATTTCCGCCTCGCGAAGCTTCGAATTGACGGTTCCATCCGGCGACTTGTCAAAAATGGCGCGACCGGCAATTTCAATCCGGCCCGAGGTCGGTTCATCCAGAAGATTGAGGCAGCGCAGAAGCGTGGTCTTGCCCGAGCCACTGGAGCCGATCAATGCAACGACCTGGCCTTTGTTGACCGAAAGATCGACGCCTTTGAGAACTTCTGCGGCACCGAACTGCTTGCGCAGATTGGTTACGGATACGAGGGTTGAGTTGTTTTCCTGGCTCGTCATTTTGCACGAACCTCCAGTCGGCGCGCGATGTAGTTACACGGCACAAGGATTGCCATGAACAGGATGCCCACCACCGTGTAGACCTCCATCGGGCGGTATGTGAACGACGATATATACCCTGCCTGGTAAAGCAGATCGGGAATGGTGATCACCGACAGAAGTGTCGTGTTCTTCATGTTGATGATGGTCTGGCCCGCGATAGGCGGAACCATGTTGCGCAAGGCTTGCGGCAGGATAATGCGCCGCATGGCCATGGAACCGTTCATGCCCAGAGCCTTGGCCGCGTCGTTCTGGCCGGGATCGAGAGACTGGATGCCGGCACGGAAAATTTCGGAATAATACGCTCCACCGTAAAGGCTCAGCGCAAGCATTCCCGCCCATTCCTTGGGAATGTTGATTCCTGCAAAAATCGGCAGCGCATAATAGGTCCACAGGAGCCATACCAGAAGCGGCACGTTGCGAAAGAACTCCACAAACACCAGTGCCACTGTTCGAAGGACAGCGAAGCGAGAGAGTTGCAGCATTGCTGCCACAAGGCCAATCACCAGTCCGATCAGGCAGGTGATCACGGTGTATTGCAGCGTGACCCCAAGCCCCCACAGCAGCAGGTCGTAGTTGCGCGTTATGGTCGTCCAGTCAAACACGGCGAACCTTTCCGAAAATTGGGTGTCTGGCCGGAATTGGCCCGCCAGACACCGTTAGTTGGTCAGAAGCTGAAGTTGGCCGGAAGCACCGACGTATCGAGGCCAGCCTTATCAAAGGCGTTGCGCAGTTTTGCCTGAGCAAGACCAAGCGCGCGCTGCTGGTTGACCCAGTTCGTCAGCCAGTTGATGAAACCGGCATTGTTCGGGGTGCGGGCAACGCCAATCGTGGCCGGGTTACGCAACATCGGCTCGGGCACGATCACCTTGACGTCAACCTGGTTGGCAATCTGAAGCGCATCGAAAATTGCGACGATCATCGCGTCGGCACGGCCCGACTGCAGTTCAAGCACGCCCAACGGACGCTCTGCAACCGGCACGATCGTTGCATTCGGTGTCAGGTTTTCAGCAACAACCTGCATGGTGCCACCGGATTGTACGACGAGGCGCACATCCGGATTGTTCAGCTCATTCCAGGTGGTGGCATCAAAGTCCGGGCGGGCGACCAGAGCCCAGGCATCTGTGAACAGTGGAACGCTCAGGTAATCAACCACAAGCCCACGGCTTGGATTGGGGTTCAGGCCAAGCGCAATATCAATTCGGTTGGCCTGAAAATCTGCGGCAAGATTGCCCCAGGTTGTTTCAACCGGCACCACTTTCACGTCCAGAACTTCGGCAATCTCCTTGCCCCATTCGACGTAAAAGCCGCCCCACTCACCGGTGTTGCGATCACGGATATAGCCAGGCTCTTCACCCACCATCACCGGAATACGCAATTCGCCGCTCTGGCGGATCTGGTCGAGCTTATCGACCTGTTGCGCCATTGCCGGCATTGCGGATACCGTCAGCGCGGCAGCGGCCGCGACTGACATAACCCATTTCTTAAGACTGAATTTCATGTCCATCTCCTCTCATAATAGTTTTCTCCAGAGGCTCTAACCCTTGGTGTAGAGATGATCTGAAGGTTCATAAATAAAAGTAGAAATTGCATTGAGGTGAGATCTCGATGTGATCTTGACCTCGACCATCCCATTACTGGAGACATCTGCATTTCCGGACACTTCAGCCAGAATGGTGTCGCCAAAGATGCTTTCAAACGACAGGATCGCGCCTGCTTTGGCGCGCCCATCACGTACCAGCTGGGCGGCACGCGTAGCGGCTCCCAGAATGCCGGGCGATCGATCGAATTTCAGATTGTTGATGGAGACGAACTGTCGTGAGACATCGCCATCTCCGTCTTCGTAAAGCACGATGGAATCAAGCCCGGCGATATTGCTCTCTGCCTCAAGCTTCGTGCGCAGATGGGCTGCCAGATCGCTCAGGCTGGAGGTGTTTTCTGATACCAGCTCAGTTCCGAGGGATTTGGCATTGATCAGCGCAACGGGCGTGCCTTCGGTGCCAATTTCGACTGTGACCGACTTTCCGAGCAGCTGGGTGCTTGCCGTTTGGGCACGCAACCCGACGGCAGGAAAGGTGATTGTGACATTGTCGGATCGGCCATGACGTCCAAGTTCCACTTCCAGAACGCCGGACGGAACTTCAATCGTGAAGCTTGAGCGATTGGCAAGACGCCCTAGAGAGGCCAGAACCCGCGCGTAGCCGACAACAGCATGGTTGCCCATTTTCGGATAGCCATAGGAAGCGACAAAGAACGCACCGAAATCCGCGTTTTTGGATTTCACCGGAATCAGGCCAAAGGCGCCCACATGGCCGCGCGGCTCGCCCAGCAGCAAAGCGCGAATATGATCGTAATTGCTGCGGAAATACTCGATGTTTTCGGCAAGACCTGCCTGGTCCAGCCCCGGCAGGGGTTCAATCAGAACACGTGTGACGTGGCCAGCCGTGTGGGTTTCTATTGTGCGGTAGGTCTCAACGCCTTTCGGCAGATCAACCGTCAGCGATCCCTCTCCTAGGCTGTTGCCGCCAAGCGCACCAAGGCCAAGTTTGCGGTTGGAATTGCTGAAACGCATCGAGCCAAGCCGGTCACTGTCGGTATTGACCCACAAGAGAGTTACTGGCCGTGACCCGGCATTGCGCCAGCGATGTTCGACCCGGCTGTTAAAATAGGCGCAGTCGCCCGCTGTCAGAACCTCTTCGCCGCTGTCGGCAAGCGCAAGCTCAAACTCTCCGTCGATGACGTAGATGAGTTCTTCGCCTTCATGTGAGTAGAAGCCATCGCTTTCGCCACCCGGCTCGATTGTCCAGAATTCGGCATCGATCAGGCGCTCTGCAACGGTGACCTGCTCGATGCGAACGCCATGCCCCATGCCTTCCACGATGCGCCCGGAGCCGCGGCGAAAAACAGGCGAGTCGCCAGACGCAGTGCCGCCGAGCAGTTCGGTCAGACCCTTGCCAAAAAGCGCAGCAAGCGCGTTAAGCCGCGCAGAACCAAGTGAAGCGTGGCCGCGTTCAAACGTGCTCAATTGCGATTGGGAAATGCCGCTGCGCTCGGAAAGCTCTCGCATGGACCAGCCCATCTGCTTGCGCAGATGCCGAACTCGGGCACCGATGGCGGTTGCATTGGCTTCCTGCTGCTCGCGCGGGGGACTTTGGCGGCGTCCCTCTTTCTCATCCAGCTCCAGTTGCCGTCGGATCGAGGTGATGCTCATGCCGGATATGCTGCGGAATCGCTCGATGCTCTGCGCTCTCTGAACATCATCCGCGGCGTAGTAGCGGTGCCCACTCTCGGACTTCTGCGGCACCAGCAGACCGTGGCTTTCCCAAGACCGCAAGGTCGAGACGGAAACTCCGGCAAGTTTGGCAGCATGACCGATTGAGTAGGGTTTGCGCATTCGATTCTTTCTACTGATGATTTGTAGAAAATCTAATTTCTATGGATCATATGTAGGTATTGCGAAGAGTCAAGCGATTTCGCCACTCTTGAGTTGCGCGATTTTGCACGGCCGGAAATGATCGAGCGCCAAGGCCCGATCAAACCGGAAAGGGTGTGGATTATTTCAGAACTGAGCTGGGGGGTCGCAAAGGCTTTGACCGCTGCGACTGGCAGAGTGCCACCGACGGGATACCAGGCCGCGAAATCTTCAGCGAGAGCCTGGATCTGAGTCGCAATTTTGCCAAGGCAAAGACAGTCGATCCGGGCATTTTCGATCAGGTTTTGACCAAAAATGCCCGGTGGGGAGTTACCAGGAAACCGCAGTATATTTGGTTTCGATATATTCAAGAATGCCGTGGTGCCCGCCTTCACGGCCGATGCCACTGGCCTTCATGCCGCCAAACGGCGCCGCCGGGTCTGACACCACGCCGCGATTCAGCCCGACCATGCCGGTTTGCAAACGCGATGTAAGGCGCATGCCACGTGCCAGATCCTGAGTGTAGAGATAGGAAATCAGGCCATATTCGGTGGCATTGGCCGCGGCAATAGCCTCATCTTCGCTGGCAAAGGAGGCAATAGGAGCGACGGGCGCGAAAATTTCATCGTTCATCATCAAGGCGTCTGCCGGAACATCCCGAAGCACGGTCGGCGTGAGGAAGAATCCTTTGCGATTCAATGCCGTGCCGCCTGTCAGAATCTTTGCGCCGCGTGATACCGCATCATCAATCAAACGCAGCGAGTTTTCCACCGCATCCCTGTTGATCAAAGGGCCAACCTGAGTGGAAGGCAGAATGCCATCATCCAGCTTCAGAGCCTGCATGCGCTCGGCAAAACCATCGGCAAATTTGTCGTAGAGCGATTCATGCACATAAAACCGGTTGGCTGCCGTGCAGGCCTGGCCGCCATTGCGCATCTTGGCAATCATAGCGCCATCCAGTGCAGCGTCCAGATCTGCATCGGCCATTACCACAAATGGCGCATTTCCGCCCAGCTCCATGGAGCAGTTCAGCACCTGCTGCGCGGCCTCCCGCAGCAAAATCCGGCCCACTTCCGTCGAGCCGGTGAATGAGAGTTTGCGAACGCGCGGATCTTTCAGAATGGCGCCGGTGACCTTGCCGGCCGAGCCGGTGGTCAGCACATTGACCACGCCATCGGGCACACCCGCTTCGGCAAAAATTTCTGCCATGGCATAGGCCGTCAGCGGGGTCTCCGTGGCTGGCTTTAAAATACAGGTGCAACCGGCCGCCAGTGCGGGCGCTATTTTACGGGTTGCCATGGCCGCAGGAAAGTTCCACGGAGTTATAAGCAATGCAATGCCAACCGGTTCATGCTGGACCACAATGTTGTATGCGCCGCTTGGCGCACGTCCGATTTCGCCACCCAGCCGCACCGCCTCTTCGGCATACCAGCGCAGAAACTCTGCCGCATAGGCAACCTCGCCACGCGCATCGATCAGAGCCTTGCCGTTTTCCAGTGAGATGAGCTGAGCAATGGATTCCGCACGCGCTGTCATCAACTCGAACGCACGGCGCAAAACCTCGCCGCGTTGACGAGGTGGCGTTGCAGCCCAACTGGCCGCCGCCGCCTCTGCAGCGTCAACAGCCGCAATTCCGTCTTCCAGTGAAGCATTGGCAACCGATGTTATGATCTGTTCCGTCGAAGGATCGTAAATCGGAATATCGGCGCCGCCTCTGCCCTCCTGCCAGCGACCGCCAATCCAGAGTCGGGTTGATGGTATAGCCGGCGACTTTACGGAATTGTCGTGAGCAGATGTCATGGTCTTATCCTGCAGTGGTTGAAGTCATATCCAACAAACTGTGTAGAGGTTTTTCTGAACTCGCTCCAGTGTCGGCCCTGACCGATGCAGCCCGACAGCGACCAGCACAGTCAAATTGCTGTCAGGATCCGGGCTTTTCCTCCTTGATGCGGAACCAAGCCACGTAGAGAGCCGGCAGAAACAGCAGCGTCAGCACGGTGCCGACCACTATGCCGCCCATCATCGCATATGCCATCGGCCCCCAGAACACTTCCCGGGAAATAGGAATAAGCGCCAGACTGGCCGCGGCAGCGGTCAACATGATTGGCCGCATACGATGTTCTGTCGCTTCAACCACAGCATCCCAGGCATTTTCACCGGCTTGCCGGGCATGTTCTATCTGCACAATCAGAATGACCGAGTTTCGCACCAGAATGCCAATCAGCGCCAGGACACCCAGAATGGCAACAAAGCCCAGGGGCGAGCCGCTGAGTAGAAGTCCGGCAACCACACCGATCAAAGCCAGCGGCGCGACCGTGAACACGAGAAACAGCCGCTGGAAACTCTGAAGCTGGATCATCAGCACCGTCGCCATGATAAACAGCATTAACGGCACAACGGCAGCAATTGGCGCCTGGCTTTTGGCGCTTTCTTCCACCGCACCGCCAATCTCGACGCTGTAACCCAAGGGAAGCTGCTGCTGGAACTCATTGATGCCGGATGTCATCTGCTGAACCACAGTGTCCGGCTGAATACCGCCACGCACGGCGGCCTGCAGGGTGATTGTCGGCAGGCGGTTTCGCCGCCAGATCACCGGTTGCTCCATTTCATAGTCAAACGTGGCCAGCGCGGCCAGCGGAACCGATTGTCCGCCAGCGCCCGGCAATTGCAGGTTCTGCAATGTGTCTATGGACCCTCGCTCGGCATCTCTGGCACGGGCGACCACGTTGACAAGGTAGATGTTGTCCCGCACCTGAGTGATTGTCGAGCCATCCACCACGCTGTTCAGGGCATTGGCGATATCACGCGAGCTGACGCCAAGTCGCCGCGCCATATCCTGCATGACATTGACCCGCACAACACGTGCAGGTTCATGCCAGTCGAACACAATTTCATCCAGATTGGCGTTTTGCGCCATGACCGTCGCAAGCTGGTCGGAAAGCTGCCGCACCGTCTGAATATCGGGACCACTGACACGGTATTGCACCGGCCGACCAACAGGCGGGCCAATATCAAGCTGTTTCACAAAGGCGTCCGTGCCGACAAATGTGCGCCGCAGATAGTCGCGGATGTCGGCTTGCACCTTGTTGCGCACCTCCACGCTTTTGGTCACGATGACAACCTGGCCAAATGCAGGATCCGGCGTCTGAACATCAAAAGACAGAATAAATCTTGGCGCGCCCTCGCCAACATGGGTGGACCAATGCTCGATATCCGGGTTGTCGCGCAGCATTTCCTCTTCGAACTGCCGCATCTGCCTGTCGGTTTCCGCAATGGATGCATTGTGCGGCAGGGAAAAATCCACCACCAGTTCCGGCCGGTCCGACGACGGGAAAAACTGCTGCTGGACATAACCCATGCCAAAGATCGAGCCGACGAAAACCAGAAGTGTCAGTCCGATGACCAGCCATTTGGCCCGCATGGCCGCCAGCAGCCACCGGCTGAAAAGCCGGGCGAACCAGCTCTTTTTCACCTTATGGTCGGGCAGCTTTGCGGGAAGAATGGTAACGCCCAGCAACGGCGTGAAAATGACGGCGACGACCCACGAAACCAGCAGCGCGACGGCAATGACGACGAACAATGTGAAGGTGAATTCGCCGGCATTTGAACTGTTGAGGCCAATGGGGATGAACCCCGCCACTGTCACCAGCGTACCCGTCAGCATGGGAAACGCCGTTGATGTGTAGACATAGGTGGCGGCCTTGCGCAGGGAGTCGCCGACTTCCAGCCGCGCCACCATCATTTCCACCGCAATCATCGCGTCGTCAACCAGAAGGCCAAGCGCGATGATCAGCGCGCCCAATGACACGCGTTGCAATGAAATGTCAGTGTATTCCATAAACAGAAACGTAATGGCCAGCACCAGCGGGATGGAAATTGCCACCACCAGCCCGGCGCGAAGACCCAGACTGATGAAGCTGATGACCAGCACAATTGCCACCGCCTCAAACAGTGCGCGGGTGAAATCCGACACCGCCTCTTCAACAACAAGCGGTTGATCAGCCACGCGCACCAGTTCCACACCCACGGGAAGCTGGGTGGATATCAGCTCCATTTCCTTGTCCAGCGCCTCGCCGAACTCCAGAAGATTGGAACCCGGCCGCATGCCGATCGCCAGGCCGATGGATTCTACGCCGTTAACGCGAAACAACGCCGATGGCGGGTTTTGATAGCCCCGCGTGATGGTTGCCACATCCGAAAGCGGAAAAAACCGGTCATTGATCCGCAGATTCACCTCTCGCAGGTCTTCTTCAGATTGAAATTGCCCGCTGACCCGAACCGAAACCCTTTCAGGCCCGGCCTGCACCACGCCCGACGGGCTGATGGCATTCTGTTCCTGCAGGGTCTGGATGATCTGTTGCTGGTCAATGCCCATCGCCGCAATTTCACGGGTGGAAAATTCCAGATAAATGAACTCGTCCTGAGCGCCCAGAACCTCCACGCGACCGACATTGGCCACGGTCAGGATTTTTGATCTGGCATTTTCGACAATATCCCGCAATTCGCGTTGCGAAAGACCATCCGAAGTGAAGCCGTAAATATTGCCGTAGACATCGCCAAAACGATCATTGAAAAACGGCCCTACCACCCCTTGCGGAAATGTCTGCTGAATGTCCTTGATCATGTCGCGGACCTGCAACCAGATCTGCGGCACATCCCGTGCACGAGTGGTGTCGCGCAGATTTACAAACACCGTTGTTACCCCGGGGCGGGTGACGGACCTTGTGAAATCCAGCGAGTCCAGCTCTTCAAGCTTTTTCTCAATTCTGTCTGTTACCTGCAGAGTGGTTTCCTGCGCCGAAGCGCCCGGCCACTGTGCCTGTATCAGCATGGTCTTGATGGTGAAGTTCGGGTCTTCTTCACGCCCCAGGCTGATGTAGGACCAGGCACCCGCCAGCAAAAAGACGATCATGAAATACCAGATCATCGAGCTGCGCTTGAGCGCCCATTCAGAGAGGTTGAAGCTCTTGTCGGTCAAAGCCCGCCTCCGCCAAGTTTGACAGCCTGCCCGTCGCGCAATGTGTGAACCCCGGCAGTGGCGATACGGCTGCCGGATTCAACACCGGACACAACAATTTTTCCGCCCATCGGTGCTGGCTCCACCTTGACTGCCTGTTTGCGCGCAACGCCCGCCTGTTCATCGACGATGAACACAAAACTGTTGTCGCCTTCGGTCAGAACTGCCGTGTCCGGCACCCGGATCACCAATGGCATTTCCTGCCCGGGTGTTACGCGAACAGTAGAGCCAAGCCGAAAATCAGCGGATGGATTGTCGAGTGAAATTCGCACCCGGCGTGTGCGGGTGGCCGGGTCTGCGCTGGGCGCAATTTCCCGAATGGTGCCAACGACGCGCAAATTGCGGTCAAGCTCCAGAAAAACATTGAAGCTCATACCGGGGGTTAACAGAGCCGCGGCCTCATCGGGAATATCCACAACCGCCTCGCGAATATCCGGGCGGGCCAGTGTCAGAACGGGTTGACCCGGATTCACCACCTGCCCCACTTCGGCATAGGTTGCCAGCACCACGCCATCAAAATCTGCCCGCAATTCAGCATAGCTGCGCTGCTCACGCGCTTTGGCCAGCTTGGCCTCGTTGCTTGCAGCCAATGCCTCTGCGGTTCGGCGTTGCCGGTCTGCCGCTTCAAAATTTGCCTGTGTGGCTGCCCGCGCCTGCAGCAATTCGCTCTGCCGGAAGGCCACGCCGGCGGCTTCCGCCAGTTGCGCGCGCGCGCTGATATAGTCCGCTTCCGCACTGCGCACCGCAAGATCCAACGCTGTGGGGTCCAGTTCGGCCAGCACGTCATTGCGCGCAACTGTGTCGCCGGTTTCCACATTGCGGGTGACAATTCTGCCCAGCACGCGGAAGCCGAGCCTGCTCTCAATTCTTGGCTCAACGGTGCCAGGCAGGCTGAACCCCATCGGGCGCTGTGCTTCCACCACCATGGATCGGACCGGACGAACCGGCTCCGCCACTTCGTGTTCTTCTGCCGAACAGGCGGCCAGCAGCAAAAGCGGCAGAAGCACAAAGCCACGCAATGTCAAATCACGTCCTCCCGCGGCTCAACCTTTTCATCGGGGCGGAGAAATTTTCCGCCGTCGATCACCACCAGCTCCCCGGGGGTAAGCCCATTGGAGAGTATGATCCGGCCGGTTTCATAAGCCAGAATATCAACGCGGCGCAGTGCCGTACGCTCGGTCTGCGGATCAACCACCCACACCGCCGAATAGCCCGCATCGGAAGCCAGAGAGCTCCACGGTAGAATAAGCGCCTCCTGCGCAGCGCGTGGCGCGCGGCCAATGACCGCTGAGCCAAGAGTCATGCGGGCGGGCGTTTGATCAATCGCCACCTTGACGCGCACCGTGCCGCTTTGCGTATCAACGGCGGGCGAAATCTCTCGGATGCGGCCTGCAGCCACCACTTCCGGCGCGGAAACAAGCGACAATTCGATGGTTTCATTTTCCGGTTTTTCAAACAGCAGGCTTTCAAACACCTGGAACACCGCATCGCGCGGACCATTTTCCGCCAGACTGAATGCAGCCTCCGCCGCCTGCACAACCTGACCCACTTCAATGGACCGGGCGGTCAGCACACCCGGTGCCGTTGCCTTGAGCTCCGTATAGGCCAGCCCCTCTTCTGCCGTGGCTTGCTGGGCCTCTGCCGCATCAAGTGATGCGCGGGCCGTGCGCACGGCTTCCTGCGCCTGCTCGAAAATGGTGCGCGTGGTCAATCCTTGCTCAAAAAGTGTTTGCTGGCGTGAATATTCAGAGTTGGACTGATCCAGCTGTGCCTGCGATGCCTCAACACCGGCACGCGCCGCCGCCAGATCGGCATGTTGCTCACGCGCATCCAGACGCGCCAGAACCTGGCCGTTTTCCACCCGGTCACCAATATCGGCCAGCCGCTCGATCACCCGGCCTGCAACCCGAAATGCCAGTTCTGTCTGCACCCGCGCCTGAACTTCACCCGTCAGCACCGTCGCGGGTTGATAGGTTTCCATTGCGACAGATCGCACAATGACCGGTGTTATGGGCGGCTCTTCGCTGCTTTGCCGTGGCTTGCAGCCCTGCAGAACAAAAACCGCCGCAATGAGAACCACTGCCAGACGGGTCACAGTCAGCGAATGAAACATTGCGGGGTCCGGTAACGGTTTCACAGAGTATTTCCCGTTGAAACGGAACCGTCGCAACGACAGACAATACGACAAAACAGAGTGTTGGAATGTTTCAAATGATCAAAAGATCACATGAAACATTCCAGAGGTTAATTATCGCCTGCCAGCAGGAGCGTCAACGCCCGCAGTGCGCGCCACACCACCAGTCCAGACCTGTTGAATTGCCAGCTTGCCGCTCATGTGCACCATATCTGCCCGGCTGCCCGGTGCCAGCACACCCCTGTCTGCCAGTTTGAGAAAGCTTGCCGGATAGGAGGTGGCCATGCGCAAAGCCTCGGCCAGCGGCAGGTCCAGCTTTTCGACGCCAAATTGAATGGCCGATGCCATGTCCAGATCGGACCCGGCCAATGTGCCATCAGGCAGTGTCAGCCGTGAACACGCGCCGCCCAAACCTCCCTGACGCCTGACTTCGCGGCCATTCAGAAGGAAACTCTGCCCTTCTTCGCCAACTAGCGACATGGCGTCTGTGACAAAGAACAGGCGCCCCGGTTCCGCTTTCGCCCGCAAGGCAATTTTCAATGCCAGCCTGTCCACATGGTGGCCATCGGCAATGATGCCGCACCACACATGGGGATGGCACAGCGCAGCCCCGACAAGGCCAGGCGCACGATGGCCAAGCTGGCTCATGGCATTGAACAGATGCGTGACACCGGTGGCGCCTGCATCAAACAGCTCTTCCGCCTGATCTGCTGTGCAATTGCTATGGCCAAGGCTGACTATGACACCCGCCTCAGCCAGCCTCTTCACCTGGTCGGGTGTGGCCTGCTCTGCAGCCAGCGTCAGCAGAACTGTGCCGCATGCTGCCCGCGCCTGCACATAGGACCCAATGTCATCGTCGTTCAGAGGGCGAAGAAATTCGGCCTGATGCGCACCCTTGCGGGACGGCGCCAGATGCGGCCCTTCCAGATGCACCCCGGCAACGGAAGCATGCAGTTGCGCGGCTGTTATGGCCGCAGCAATGGCACGCGCCGACTTTTCAGGCGTATCGCTGATCAATGTCGGCAACAGTGATGTCGTGCCGAATTTGCGGTGCGCTGCCGCTATGGCCAGCATGGTTTCAGGCGAAGGGTCGTCATTCAACATCCGGCCGCCGCCGCCATTGACCTGCGCATCCACGAAGCCCGGAGCCAGAATTCCGCCCTCCAGCCGCTGAACCGGAATTTCCGGCGACAGGGCCGCAATCGGGCAAATACTGGTAACCTGCGCACCCGTAACAACAACTGCGGCCCCATCGTGAAACCGCTCGCCATCAAACAGTCGCGCGCCACACAATGCATGCGGTCGATCTTTCCCAGCAGAGGGTTTACGCATCAAATCATCCTCTCCGCCTGATTTTCAGAAAGCGCATCCAGCCATTGGCGAAATGCCAGCAATGGGGGGTGCTGGTCGCGCTCACTCGGCCATGCCAGATGATAGGTTGCCCCTTCCACCAACGCGTGCCCGCAAAGCTGCACAAGCGCGCCTGAGGCCAGTTCGGTTTTGAACATGAACAATGGCAGCAAAGCCACACCCATACCGGCCTTGGCTGCTTCTGCCACAGAAGCAAAATCATCCAGCAGCATGCCCGTCAGCATGTCTGGCTCCACGCCTTTTGCCAAAAACCATCTTTCCCATGCATCCGGCCGCGAAACCATGTGCAGCAAGGGTTTTCGCAACAGATCCTGCGGCTTTGCATCAGGGCTTGCAAGGTCAGGCGCCGCCAAAGGAGCCACCATTTCCACCATCAAGGTGCGGTGCGGGTTACCAGTAACAGGCTGGCCGTTGCGAATGGCGGCGTCCACCGTGTCGCGCTGGAAGTCAAATTCTGTCATTCGCGTTGCCAGATTCAGCATGACATGTGGAAACGCCTGCCTGAACAAAGGCAGTTTTGGCACCAGCCAGCGCGCTGCCAGCGTCGGCAGACAGCCAAGGTTCAACGTGCCACCGGCCGGGTTGGCACGCAAATGCAGTGAAGCGGCAGAAATTCGCCGCAGCGCTTCGCGGATATCGCGGGCATAAGCTTCACCACCATCCGTCAAGCGCACCGTTTGACGCTCGCGAACAAACAGGGCCACGCCAATCTGCTCTTCCAGGGCTTTGATCTGGCGGCTCACCGCGCTTTGAGTCAGGTTAAGTTCCCGCGCCGCCGCGGTGAAGCTGGCTGTCCGTGCAGCCGCTTCAAACGCAATCAACAAGCCGGTAGACGGTAGAAAACGCCGGGGCGTCTGCATTGGGTGCAACTCACCATTCCAGAATCGAATGACCTGCACCACAACACCGGATCGCCCCGGACGCAAGCCCAATCAGGCTATGTCAAACTTGACGCCCTGCGCCAATGGCAAGGTGCGGCCGTAATTGATGGTATTGGTTGCCCGGCGCATATAAGCGCGCCAGGAATCAGACCCGGACTCACGGCCACCGCCGGTTTCCTTTTCCCCACCAAAAGCACCGCCAATTTCCGCACCGGAAGGCCCGATATTGACATTGGCAATGCCGCAATCCGACCCGCGCGACGAAACGAAGATTTCCGCCTCGCGCATATCATTGGTGAAGATGGATGACGAAAGCCCTTGCGGCACGCCATTTTGCAGCGCAATCGCCTCATCCAGATCACTATAGGGAATGACATAGAGAATTGGCGCGAAAGTTTCGTCCAGCACCGGCCCGGTCTGGGCCGGCATTTCCACCAGTGCCGGGCGCGCATAGAATGCCGCCTCGCCGCCAGCCGACATCACCCTTTCGCCACCGCTGATCTTGCCGCCCGCCGCAGCGGCGCCCTGCAATGCCTTCTGCATGTTGGCGAAGGCGCGCTCATCAATCAACGGACCGACAAGATTGCCGCCCTCGAGCGGATTACCGATGGTCACCGAGGCGTAAGCTGCCTTGAGGCGAGGCACCAGTTGATCATATACGCTGGTGTAAACAAACAGGCGGCGCAGGGTGGTGCAGCGCTGCCCGGCTGTTCCCATTGCGGCAAATGCCACCCCGCGCAGTGTCAGGTCCAGATCTGCCGACGGGCAGACAATAGCGGCATTGTTGCCACCCAGTTCCAGCAGCGAGCGGCCGAACCTTGCCGCAACGCGCGGGCCAACCGCCCGGCCCATGGCAGTGGAGCCGGTTGCCGAAATCAGCGGCACCAGCGGGCTGTCAACCATTGTTTCGCCAATGTCTCGGCCACCGACCAGAACAGCAGCAAGGCCATCGGGCGCATTGCCGCCACCCGCGCGGAAGCGGGTCAGCGCGCGGTCGAAGAGCGCCTGCGTTGCCAAAGCTGTCAGCGGTGTTTTTTCCGATGGCTTCCACAAGGTGGCATTGCCGCAGATCAGTGCCAAAGCAGAGTTCCAGCACCAGACCGCAACCGGAAAGTTGAACGCCGAGATGATGCCGACAACGCCAAGCGGATGCCAGGTTTCCATCATCCGGTGCTCAGACCGCTCGGTGGCAATGGTCAAGCCATACAATTGCCGCGAAAGACCGACGGCGAAGTCGCATATGTCGATCATTTCCTGCACTTCGCCGAGGCCTTCTGACGGCACTTTGCCAGCCTCGATGGATACAAGGCGCCCCAATTCGTTCTTGTGCGCCCGCAGTTCTTCGCCCAGCAACCGCACGAGTTCCCCACGCTGCGGGGCCGGAATGTTGCGCCACTGCAAAAACGCCGCCTGCGCCTGATCGATTGCCTGTTTCACATCATCGGAGCTGTGTTCTGCTATGCGCGCAATTTCGTCACCATTGATCGGTGAGCGCACGGCAAAGCTTCCCGCTGCCAGCACGTTGCGCTGAAGGCCAAAACTCTCGAAAATCGCAGCGACCTGTGCGGCAACGCCGGCTTCATTCAAGATTGGCTGATTCATTGTCGTTTCCTTTTTCTTTCAGAGAGTTTCAGATGCATTTCTTGATCATCTGAACCGCTCCAACTCCTTGTTTTATCGCATTGTCGTTCCGCTAAAACTTACCGTTTCAACGGGACATGCTCTAAGTCACCCACACCCGTTCTGCCGTTGTCGGACTGCACGGGTCAGATTCTGCTCGTTAGATGCGCCACTTGCGCTCCATACTCATAAAAAGCTTCTCGCAACGGCCGGAAAGGCCGGGTTTCCGGCACACTCAGCGGCAAAGGCAGCATGTCCTGCGGAATTTTCCCTGCAATATGGTCAGCCATGGCCTGACCAAAAACTGTGCCGGGCGCAATACCCCGGCCATTATAGCCGCTGAATGAGATTATCCGCTCTGCCAATTGGTGGAAGCGCGGCAGTGCATCGGATGTCATTCCAATCATTCCATACCATTGTGCTTCAAACTCAACCTGGGCCAATTGCGGAAACAAACGTTGCAAGCTGGCACGCGCCCACCGGCGATGCACCGGCCCACCCGTGCCACGCAGCGCGCCAACGCTGCCGATGATAAGCCGGTTCGCCGCATCAAGTCGGAACGAGGTCAAAATCTCCCGCGTGTCCCAGCAACCCTGCCGCCCCGGAAGAATGGTTTGTGCCAGCGCCGCCGGCAAGGGGCGCGTGGCAATATTAAAATAAGGCAGGTGCAAAAGCTCGGTGCGCAATTGCTCAAACACGCCGGAACTATAGGCATTGGTGGCCATGACAACCCATAGCGCCTCGATTGAACCATGCTCTGTTTCGACCCGCCATTGGCTGCCTGCGCGCCGCACCGCCCTGACCGGGCTTGCCTCATGCAACGCAACCCCGGCACGCAAGGCAGCCTGTGCAAGGCCACGCGCATAGGACAAAGGCTGAATTGTGCCTGCCCGAAGGTCCAGCAGCGCACCGCAATAGCCCTTCGCACCCGTCATTTTCCCGGCTTCGGCAGCGTTCAGCAATTGCACCGGTGCGCCGCGCGCCTGCCATTGCGAAGCCCGCTGTGCAAGGTTTTGCTGCCCTTTGCTGCCAACGGCACAATGCAAAGTGCCATTTCGCACTGCTTCACAGTCCATGCCATGCTGCTGCACAAGATCAAAAACCACACTGGGCGCATTGCCCAGAAGCTGCAACAGCCGCTCACCATAAACCGGGCCGAGAATAGCTGGCAGATCATCCGGCATAATCCACAGCCCGGCATTGACCAGACCGACATTGCGGCCAGAACCGCCATAGCCGCAAAACCCTGCCTCAACCACCCGCACGCTTGCGCCTGCCTCCGCAAGCCGCAATGCGGCAGCCAGCCCGGTATATCCTGCGCCAACCACCACCACATCAGCGGTGGCGGCGGCCTGCAACGGTTGGCAATCCGGCCCTGCGGGCGCGGTTAGCCGCCACAACCCATGAGTGCGCGGATCATCAGGCATTTTGTCGTGTTTCGCTCTGAGCCAATCGGATTTTCTAGCATTTTGCCCGCCGCGCCCGTTCTGCCAAGTGATGTTTGGTTCCAACATCATTCCGAAACAGAATGAGCCTTGGGATACACCGCCCTACGCCGGATGAAGGATAGTGATCACCCATGGGCTAAATTGACCTGCCTACGTCTAAAAGCTTGTATTCCCTCAGATTGAAACAAGGCGAGAGGCTTTTTGCAATGATGGATTTTCGAAGCGGAGACACAGGCGGAATTTTAAAGCGGCGGCATGGATTTCGCTGGCTTGGTCCCCTTTGCCTGGCCTTCGGCATTGTTGCAGGGGCAATAGCTGTTCCGGCAAACGCCCAGGACAAGCCGGTTGATTTCAACTTGCGGGTTATACAATCCGGCCACAGCCTGACGGATCCCATTCCGCCTATGCTGGAAAAAATGATAGCTGCCCAGGGCGGTGGAATGGTGCAGGTTGCCCGATCCACCATTCCCGGCAGCACCATGGACTGGCGCTGGGCACACCCGACAACACCCCTGCCCAATGCCAAAACCGAAATTGGCAAATATGACCTTCTGGTGCTGACCGAACGTGTTTCGCTGTCTGGCACCACAGTCTGGCACAAGTCGGATGAGGAGGCTTTGCGCTGGACCAAACATGCCTGGGAAAATGGCAATGACGGCAAAGGTGCCGAGACCATGCTCTATGCAACATGGGTCGAGATCACCAGCGGACCTGATTACATCAACCCATACAAGGATGTTGAAGGCCACATTCCATTTCGTGAGCGCATGCCGCTGGAATGGGCGCGCTGGGAAAAAATTGCTGCCTATGTCAACGAAAACCGTCCGGAGGGTTCGCCCTTTGTACGGATGATCCCTGGTCCCCTTCTGTTTGCCGAACTGTATGACGAGATCGAAGCCGGCAATGTTCCGGGTCTGACCAACGCTTCCGAGCTGTTTCTTGACGACATCCACATCAATGATCTTGGCGCCTATTTCATCACTCTGGCGCACTACGCCATGATTTATAACCAGGATCCGCGTGGACTTCCTGCCAACATCCGCCAGGGCCAGAAACCAAGCCCGGAAATGGCAGCCAAGATGCAGGAAATCGTCTGGAAGGTTCTGACCAGCTACCCGGGTTCCGGCGTTTCCTGAAAACCGGCCGCTCCGGCGGCCACTCAGATTTTTTGATGCAATTTTTTCAACACGAACTCAGGGCCCGAAAGGGCCTGATGTTCTGGATTTTAGCCAGGTGGCCCTTATGAATGCCGCAACAAAACCAGCACCGGTTCTGGTGATTGATCTGGATGGCACCCTCTGCCGCACCGACACGCTGCATGAGGCTGTTATTTCAACAATTGCCGCCAACCCTATTGGCATATTGAAATTTTTTGGTTGGCTTCGTGCTGGCAAAGCGGCTTTCAAGCAGCAGATTGCCGCGCGTGGCATCATTCCGGCTGAAGCCTTGCCCTATGATGAGGCCGTGCTGGATTATGTGCGCAAGGCGCGGGAAGAAGGTCGGCGCACTGTTCTGGTTTCCGCTGCCGATAACCGGCAGGTGCAAGCCGTAGCCAACTATCTCGGGCTGTTTGACGAGGCCGTGGGAACTGGCGGCATTACCGACAATGCAGACAATCTGCGCGGGCAGGCGAAAGCCGATTATCTGGTTTCGCGCTATGGCGAGCGCGGTTTTGACTATGTCGGCGATTCACGCGCCGACCTTGCAGTCTGGGCGCGCGCCCGCCGCGCCTTGGCGGTGCGGGCCAACAGCACCCTGCTGCGCGCGGCAACAAAGCTGGGCATCGACATTGAGGACATAGCCCCAATTTCGAAAACCCGCGCTGGCATGTTTCTCAAAGCCATGCGCCCGCACCAGTGGTCGAAGAATGCTCTGATCCTGCTTCCTATCCTGGCCTCACATGAATTCGGCTCATTGGGCGCGGCCCTGGCAGCCATGATCGCCTTCAGCCTCACGGCCTCAAGCGTCTATATTCTCAACGACCTGGCCGATCTGACTTCTGACCGCGCGCATCCGCGCAAGCGAAACCGGCCTTTTGCTTCCGGCCAACTCACGGCGTCACAGGGCCTGACTCTGGCCGCTGTGCTCATTCTCGTGGCGCTGGTCGTTTCAGTCGCCTTTACACCCCCGGCATTTCTGGCGGTGCTGGCAATTTACTACGTCGTGACCTTTGCCTATTCCTTCTGGCTCAAGCGCAAGCTTCTGGTCGATGTTGTGGCGCTGGCCGGCCTTTACACAATGCGCATCATTGCCGGATCTGCGGCAACCGGCATTCTGTTGTCACCCTGGCTGCTGGCCTTTGCCATGTTCTTCTTTTTCTCGCTGGCGGCCATCAAGCGGCAGGCGGAACTGGTGGATCAGTTGAGCGCGGATAAAGCTGTGGCGCTGGGCCGGGGCTATTTCACAAGCGACCTGCCAGTGATGCGCACAATGGCGGTGAGCGCCGGTCAAGCCTCGGTTCTGGTTCTGGCTCTCTATATTTCCAGCCCATCCGTTGCTGCGCTTTATGCCACGCCGGAAATCCTGTGGCTGGTCTGCCCTGTGCTGTTCTACTGGCTTGCCCGCATGGCCGTCATGACAGACCGGGGCTTTATGAACGATGATCCCATAGTTTTCGCCATGCGTGACCGCATCAGCCTTTACACCGGTGTACTGGTTGTCGCTATTGTTCTGGCAGCAACGAAGGTCTGGTGGTGATGAGCGACGTGTCCATAAATTCCGCACCTCGCGGTGCATCCCTTTCCACGCAAAGCTGGTTCTGGCTCATCGTTTGCGCGGGCATGGTCATTCGCATTGTCTGGGCCGGGTTTATACCGGTGGAGCCGGTGTCCGACAGCTCCGCCTACAACACCTTTGCATGGAACATTGTGAACCACGGGGTTTATGGCTGGAATGCCAATGAACCGGGCGCTTACTGGCCAGTCGGCACATCCGCCGTTGCGGCTTTGACCTATATGGTGCTGGGTGACAGCTTCCTGGGTATCGTGGTTTTGAACCTGATTGCCAGTTTCGCAACCATGTATTTCATCAACCGATTGGGCGACATCTATTTTGGCCGCCCCTACGGCCTCGTTGCAACCGCAATCATTGCATTCTGGCCGAACCTCATTCTGTTCACCACCATACTTTCCAGCGAGCTTTATTTCATCGCGCTGGTAACGGCAGGCTGGTTTTTCTGGGAAAGACGTGAAGGCAAGGTTTGGGTCAACCTGGCTTTGTGCGGGCTGATCTGGGGCCTTGGCTCCTATATGCGACCCGTCATTCTGTTTCTGCCAGCCGCCGTGGCGATAGCCACTGCCACTATAAGCCGCAAGTTTGTGCAGACCGGTGTTCGCTGCATCGTCGTGACGCTGCTGATCGTGCTGGTGGTGTCACCGTGGACCTACCGCAATTACCTGGTATTTGGCGAACCGGTTCTGGTCTCCACCAATTTTGGCCCGAATTTCTGGATGGGCAACAACCCTGAAAGCACGGGCGGCTATATGGAACTGCCCGAATGGGTAAACGGCATGAGCGAAACCGAACGCGCCACCGCGCTGTCTGCGATTGCCAAAGGCTATATTGCTGAAAATCCAATTCGTTTTGCGACGGACACCGTGGTCAAAGCCGTCAAACTGCACAGCCGCGAAACCATAGGCGTCGCGTGGAACGAAGCCGCGATTGAAAGCAAGCTTGGCGCAATCGGTCCGACCTTGTTCAAACTGGTCAGCACTGGCTACTGGTATGCCGTCGTTGCGCTTGCACTGGCGGGCGCGGCCGTTCTTTTCATGCAGGGCGGCTTTTTCGGCCTGTTTCACCCTGCCGTTGGCGGTTGGGCATACTTCACTTTGCTGCATGCGATCATCGTGGTCGAAGATCGTTATCACATGGCCAGCACACCCTTTATCGCTATGTTGGCGGCACTGTCTCTGGGCAAAGCCGGGCAGCACTATTGCAACCGAAAACGCTCAGCAGTTGGAAAAGCCGCATGACCCACTGGACTTTGATTTTTGTCGCAGCCGCGGCAAATGTGGTGCTGAATCTGTGCCTTAAGCAAACCGGACAAAGTGTTAACCCGGAATCGTTGAAAAGCATTATCATCAGTCTGCTGATGTCCCCGTGGTCCTGGCTGGCCGGTATCAGCGCGGTTATCCTGCTGACCGCTTTTGTTGCCGCGGTCCGGCAATATTCCCTCAGCCTGACCTACACCGCGGTGACCGCGCTTGCGATGGTTGCCCTGACGGTGGTGAGCGTAGCTCTTCGTTACGAATCAATCAGCACCACGCGCGTGGCCGGTTTGACATTCATTATCGTTGGACTGGCCTTGAGCGCGCGCGCCGACTGAGAATCAAGCGATCCCGCCAGCGATAAGCGCGGGATCGCCCTGCCACACGCTGCAGACACAAAAACTTTCCAAAATTTATCGTGTTTTTCTATTCATATTTCCTTTTTAATACATACCTATACGTTGTTAGACTAGCGGAATTTGTCAACACGTATACATTGCACCCCAAAAAGCGCATGCCCTTTTGCGGCTCAGGCATACAGTCGCACTATTTGCAGACCGTGCTTGCGTCACACCGCATCACAGACAGGGCACAATCATAAAGAGTGAAGCGAAGGAAATCGAAGATGTCGTATATGGATGAAGATATAGATTACCTTGCCGACATGCTGATGCAGTCAAGGCAGATCGCATTGGATGCCAGCATGGAACAGGTTTTGCCCGCACTGGATGCCGCCTTGTTTATCACCGGCCGAGAAATAGCCCGTCGCCTTGCCGAGAAAGACATTATGGACGTTGGCGGCACTGTCAATTAACCCGGTGTCTATCTGGATGCGGTGACTGTGGGACGGAACAACCGTCCCTTTTCAGTTATCAGAACAATCACAATCGAAAGCATGCCAAGACATGCATAGCCCAGAATGACGGGGGTGGCTGTGCCGTCATAATGCTGGCCGATGTAAAAGCCCAACAAAGCGCCGCCCACCGTGGTGACAAAACCCTGAAACGAGGCGGCGGTTCCCGCTACCATGCCAACCGGGTCCATGGCCATTGCGCTGAAATTGGACATGACAAGACCAAAGCAAAACATCATCAATGATTGCAGAACCAGAAACACAACAAGTGATTCATGGCCGCTGAGCGCCATGCTGGCGTGGATGATCGCTATGGATGTGAAGGCCAGCAGACCAGTGTGCGAAACGACACGCGTGCCATATCTCTCGACAATTCTGGAATTGACGAAGGATGACAGCGCCATAAACAGCGCGATGCTGGCAAAATAGATCGGGAAGGCAGACCCCGTATCGAACACATCAACAAAGATCTGCTGCGCAGAATTGATGAAGCCGAACAGGCAGCCCAGAATTGACGCCGCGGCCAGAGTGTAGCCAAGGCAAAGGCGGTTTGTAGCAACCAGACGAAAAGCCGCGAATACTGCTGACAGCACAATAGGATTGCGCCTTTCAGGCGGAAGGGTTTCCGGCAGGCGCAGCATGATCCAACTCGCCAGACCAAATCCCGCCAGTCCCAGAACCAGAAAAATCCACTCCCATGGCGCAACCAGCACAATGGCCTGGCCGACGCTGGGTGCGATGACTGGCACCAGGATGAACATGATGAAGGCTATGGACATGACACGCGCCATTTGCCGTCCTGAATAACAGTCGCGCACAATGGAAACGGCAAGCACCCGCGCCGCCGCCGAGCCCACACCTTGCATCAGCCGTGCGAAAATCATCTGGTCGAACGATGTGACAAGCATCGCCGCACAGCTGGCGATTGTGTAGATCACAAGGCCAAAAAGCAGCACAGGACGCCGCCCGAAGCGGTCGGACAGCGGCCCATAGGCAAGCTGAGCCACACCAAATCCCAGGAGATAGGCAGTGATGATAAACTGTCGCTGATTTTCCGTTGCTATCGATAGCGCCTCTCCAATTTGCGGCAAGGCAGGCAGCATGGCGTCAATGGCAAGCGCATTCACAGCCATGAGGGAAGCGACAATGGCAACAAACTCGCGAAAGCCCATTCCCGGATGCGGAGTCGCGACGCCTTGCCGCCCTGCCGATACCATCGAACGCGTCATAATTCATGCCTCTTGAATTTCGGGTCGTGGCCGGTCCATCCCAGACCATTTCAGGTATGTTCGATCACCGAGACTGTTCTAAATCTTTGTTTGTCACATTGTCCTGCCGTTGAAACTCAGCGGTTTCGACGGGAAATGCTATCAACAGGGCAGATGCACCGACCCTATTTAATAGTAAGTAAGGCATATTACTAGTGGGGGAAGCACGCGGAAACCTGCCCGGCCTAATCTTCCACCAATTCTCCCTTCAACGCGGCGCGCAATTGCACGAGCCAACTGTTTGCCACGGCATCAGACGGTGCACGCCAATCGCCGCGCGGAGACAGGGCACCGCCGGACGAAACCTTGGGGCCATTGGGCATAGCCGTGCGCTTGAACTGGCTGGTCTGGAAAAACCTGAACAGGAAAACTTCCAGCCAGCGTGCAATCTGCGGTAAGGTGTAGCTGTGCCGTGCCGCCTCCGGAAAATTGGGGGGCCATTCGCCCCGGGCCGCATCTTGCCATGCATTCAACGCCAGATAGGCCACCTTGGCGGGCGACTGCCCATGCCGCATGATATGATAAAGGAAAAAGTCGTGCAGCTCATAAGGACCGATCCGGTCCTGTGTGCTCTGGATTTTCCCTTCCGCATCGGCCGGCACCAGTTCGGGTGAAATTTCCGTCGCCAGAATGGCTGTCAAAATCTCGCCCGTCGCGTCATCAAACTGCTTCGTGGCAACACACCAGCGGATCAGATGCTGGATCAAGGTCTTCGGCACACCGGGATTAACATTGTAATGGCTCATATGGTCACCAACACCATATGTGCTCCAGCCCAGCGCAATTTCTGATAAATCGCCTGTGCCAATAACAAAGCCATTTCGCTGGTTGGCCAACCGGAACAGATAGTCCGTGCGCAGTCCGGCCTGCACATTTTCAAATGTCACGTCATAGACCGGCTGCCCGTTGGCAAATGGATGCCCCATATCCGCAAGCATCTGCCGGGCAGCGGGTTTGATATCAATTTCGTCCGCCGTCACGCCCACTGCCCGCATAAGCCGCCATGCATTGTCTCTGGTCTCATCGCTGGTGGCAAAGCCGGGCATGGTGAAACCAAGAATCTGACGGCGAGGCAGACCAAGCACATCACAGGCTTTGGCCGCAACGATCAGCGCGTGAGTTGAATCCAGCCCGCCGGAAATGCCCAGGACCATCGTGTCACCCGGCGTGGCTTCAAAACGTCGGATCAGCCCATGGACCTGAATGTTGAAAGCCTCATAGCAGTCTTCATCCAGCAGCTTTGCGGAATTTGGAACATAAGGGAACCGGCGCAGTGCCCGCATCAGGCCCCTGTCGCTCCAGTCCGGCTGATGCGAAAATTCAACACGCCGAAACCGGGCTTCAGGATGTGCCGCTGCCGTGGCCGCGTCATTGAACGTGCCGGTGCGCATGCGTTCCTGCCGGATGCGCGTCAGATCCACATCCGTCAGAACCATCTGTGCCGAGGTGGCAAAGCGTGCGGACTCGGCCAGAAGTTCGCCCAGCTCGTGCACCATGCCCTGCCCGTCCCAGGCCACATCATTGGTGCTTTCACCCGGACCGGCTGCCGCGTAAACATAGGCCGCGACACAGCGCATGGACTGGGATGCCGCAAGCAGGTGCCGCTCTCGCGATTTGCCAACTGTCACATTGGAAGCGGACAAGTTGCACAGGACCAGCGCCCCCGCCAAAGCAGCCGTTGTGGAGGGCGGGTTCGGTGCCCAGAAATCCTCACAGATTTCGGCGTGAAACACGAAATCGCGCAAGTCCTGCGCTGCAAACAGCAGATCAGGGCCAAATGGTACGTCTTTGCCGCCGAGGTCAATCGTCAGGCCGGACAGTCCGATCCCAGGCGCAAACCATCGCTTTTCATAATACTCCCGGTAGTTCGGCAGAAAGCTTTTCGGTACAACACCCAGAATGGCCCCGCGGGAAAGCACAGCCGCGCAATTGTAAACGCGGTTGTTGCGGCGCAGCGGTACACCCACCAGCAAAACCGGAGAAAGCTGTGCGCTTTCTCGTGCCAGCCAGAGCAGTGAGTGTTCCGCGGCATCCAGCAGACTGTCCTGCAGATGCAGGTCATCAATTGAATAGCCGGTCAGCCCCAGTTCCGGAAACACCAGAAGATCCGCCGCCTTGTCGCTTGCCGCAACAGCCAGTTCCAGAATTGCCGCGGCGTTGGCTTGAGGATCGGCAAGCACAATGGCTGGCGTTGCAGCGCCCACCCTTGCGAACCCATGGCGGTGAAACGACTGAAAGGGAGCGGCCGGCGAAACTGCATTGTGAGACACGGTATCATTCCCTGCTGGCGTGCAGCGCCGAAACCGGGAACACCCGGCCACCAGCGCCATTCATGGCATTTTGTATTACAGCTATGCGGCGCGCCGGGCAAACCTGCGCATACCCATCAGCCCCAGCCAGACGCCAGCGGTGCAGAAAATCAGAAACACCCAACCTGAAACCGCACCGGCATGGATGCCGGACAGAAGAACACCGACTGTGCAGCCCAGCCCCGTCATTGCACCCCAACCCATAAGAATGCCACCGGTAAGCCCGCTGATAATCTGTCCGGGCCGTGGCCGTTGCGGTTGAAACTTGTTTGCGGCAAGTGCCGAGGCAAAACTGGCTGCAATGAGGCCCATGACAAAAAGCCCGTTATTGGACAGCAGAGCTTGCTTGATGACAGTGGCACAGCCGCGCAATCCATCCAGCCCGTGCAAGGTTTCCGGCAACCAGCCGGCGGAAGTTCCTGCGGTACGGGCGATGCTGCCCAGTTCCGCCGTTACGCCAAGTGGCGCTACACGAAAATAGGCGAAGGCAGAAATTGCCGCAACGGCAATTCCCGCTACGGCTGGCGGCCAACGGTTTACAAAAACACTGGCCAGAGCGCTTTTCAGCGTCAGAGTGGTGGTGACCGTCTGCTCTTTGCCGGATGCAAAATACAGCACCAGAAACGCAAGAAGCGCGCAAAGGCCAAGGCTGAGCAGGATTGTTGCTGAATAGCCAAGGGAATGTGGAAGCCACAGTGCCTCATTGGAATAGATCGACAGCGTAAAAAGCGAGTTCCAGGTCAGGAACCCGATGACAAAACCGATTGCCGCGCCAATGAGGGCGAAGGGGGAGCTTGGTGACCCCTCGCCGAGACGATAAAAGTGGGCGGAAAGGCACGAACCGGAAATGGCCATGCCAATGCCGAACACAAATGCTGCCAAAGCCAGAACCGGGCCGACCGGACCGATATGAGCATTTGGCGGCAATCTTTCCGGTTGCGGTACCGGCACCCACGCCATGATCACTGCATAATACAGCACCACCCCGGCAGCCAGCGCAATGATGATGGCCAGCAGGCCCTGCGGCTCACGCTTTTCGATAAAGTCCCGAAAATTGCAGAGAAAGCAGAAGCGGGCTCGTTGCAGAACCAGGCCAAATGCTGCGCCTGCCAAGAGCGAAAATGACAGGTCACGCCCGCCGGGGCGCGCATGCACCAGCCATGCAACCAACGCAATTGCAACAACAATACCAACTGGCAGCAACACCCGCCGGACAACCGAGCTCATGGCTTTTCCTTCAACGCAACAAACAAAAATGCATCAGACGCAGCATCAGCAATCGGTGATGCTGGTTCGTTCTGGTGCTTTAGACCATTTCCGCGCTTCGCGGAAATGAGAAAACGCTCTAACCCCTTGTTTTTCAGCCGTTCAGTTTCCTGCATCTGCCAGAAGTTACCTGAGATTTTCACGTGCTTGACATGAAAGTATACAACTGCGTACAAATGTAGCCACAACAAGAAGTAGTGTCGGAATCGACGCTCGGCTCGGAGGAATTCATGAACTGCTCGGACGTCATGGTTCGCTATCTAGCGGCGGCCAACACCAGATTCGTGTTTGGATACCCGGGAGATCCCAGCGTTCCATTTCTGGAAGCCTGCAGACTGCACGGCACGGAATTTGTGCTTGGTACCCGTGAGGGAACGGCGGGTCTGATGGCAGAGGCTTATGGTCAGATCACTGATCAGCCGGGCGTCGTGCTTTCGACCCTTGGGCCCGGATCGTCCAATCTGGTCAATGCGGTTGCAAACGCATGGTGCGACCGCGCTCCCATGATTGCCATTTCCGGCCAGATTGAGAGCCGCCGTGAACCCTATTTCACTCATCAGGTTATCGACCACAACCAGGTGTTCACGCCAATTTCCAAGTGGACCACCAGCATTCTGCCAACCACCGTTTCGACGATCATGCGCAAGGCCTATCGCGTCTCCATGGCGGACAGGCCTGGTCCGGTGCACATTTCCACCCCCGGCGATGTTGTTGGTGCGGAAGCAACGGACGATGCCATCATCATGCCGCCCCTGCAGGCCATTTCACATGGTCTGAACGTTTATGGCACCGTGCGCGACCCGGCAAAAACCGTGGCCAATGCCCGCCGCCCGATCATTCTGGCCGGTCTATCCGCGGTGCGCGGCAAGGCAGGAGCGGCCATTGCGCGCCTGGCCGAAAAGCTGGGCTGTCCGGTGGTGGTTTCGCCGATGGCGAAGGGCATCATTGACGAAACTCACCCGTATTATGCCGGCACGCTCGATATGGCCTGCAACGCCTTTGTCTGGGACTTTCTGAAATCTTCCGACTTGCTGCTCAATGTCGGCTTCGATGCCGTGGAGCTGATCAAACCATGGACTGTGCAGACCCCAACCATCCACATTGATTCTGTCGCCAATACCGACCAGATCTACAGTGCCGAAATCGAGATTGTCGGCGACATATCCACTGCGGTTGATGCACTGACGGATGCGATCCATGATTCCGGCGCCCGCTGGAGCGAATGTGAACTGGCATCGCATCGAACGGCGTTGCGCGCGCTCTATTCTGCTGGCCGTGTTTCCGGCCGCCTCAACCCGACTGATCTGGTGGATATTGTTCTGGCCGCCAGCCCGCACGATACGGTCGCGACCACTGATGTCGGCTCGCATAAGCTTCTGGTCGGGCAAGGCTGGGTTTCCCGCCTTCCCAAAACCATGCTGATGAGCAATGGCCTGTCATCCATGGGCTATTCCCTGCCAGCCGCCATTGTTGCAAAGCTGCTGATGCCGGAACGCAACGTCGTGTGCTTTACCGGCGATGGCGGGTTGGCCATGGTTCAGGGCGAGTTGCGCACCGCCAGTCACCTCAATCTTGGTATAACGGTCGTTGTGTTCTGCGACAACAGCCTGAACCGCATTGAGCTGAAGCAGAACGCACGGCAATTCCCCAGCTTTGGCACGACGATTCCAGAAACCGATATTGTCATGCTGGCGCGCGCTATGGCCTGCGATGCCGTTCGGGTCGACACTGCTGCAGAGCTTGAAAAAGCGATGAGCGATGGCCCGGCATCAGATCGCCCTCTCATCATCGCCGCTCATATCGATCCCTCACAATATATGGCTCAGTTTTAGTCCGATGCTTCATCCCAGTCATATCAAAACCCAATTGTTCATCGCCGGTCAGTGGGTCAAGGGCTCAACCAGCCTGGACGTGCTCGACAAGTTCGACCAGTCCATTGCGGCATCTGTTTCTCTGGCCGGGCCGGAGGAGCTGGAGCAGGCGCTCAGCGCAGCGGCGGCAGCGCATCGCGCCGGAGCGCCCAGCCCGAATGCCCGTGCGCTCATTCTTGAACGGGCAATTCCATTGATTGCCAGTCGAAGAGATGAGTTTCGCAAGCTGATGGCAATTGAGGCGGGTTTTCCGCAAGCTGATGCAGACGGTGAAATTGACCGTTGTCAGGAAACATTGCGTCTTGCCGCCATAGCGGCCCGGGAGTTGACCGGAGAGATGGTGCCGATGACCGGCTCGCCGCATGGACAAGGGCGCATGGGGTTCACCCGCCGGGTGCCTGTTGGGCCAGTTCTGGCAATCACGCCTTTCAACTCACCTCTTAACACTGTGACTCACAAGGTCGCGCCTGCATTCGCCGCGGGAAATCCGGTGATCCTGCGCCCCGCATCGGCCACGCCTTCCGTGGCCGCGCTGCTGGTCGAGGTTCTTGCGCAAGCTGGCGTTCCCTCCGGGTTCATTGCGCACCTGCCCTGCACCAGTGCCAATGCTGAAAAGCTGGTGGCCGATCTGCGCATTCGCTTCATAACTTTCACCGGCAGCACTGCAGTGGGCAAAAGCATTCAGGCCAAAGCTGGCCTGCGCCGAACCCAGATGGAGCTCGGCTCCATAGCCTCAACGGTTCTGTGCGCCGATGCGGATCTGGCCAGCGCCATGCCCAAAGTGGTAGCCGGCAGCTTTCGCAAGGCGGGACAGGTTTGCAGTTCCATTCAACTGCTGCATGTCCACCGTTCCATTCTGGATGCAGTGATGGACAGTCTGGTTCGTGGCGCCAATGCCATGACTGTCGGCTCACCAGCGGCGGCAGGAACGGTCATCGGCCCGCTGATTTCGCTGGAATCCGCAGACCGCGTTGAAGCATGGGTGCGAGAGGCTGAGGCACAGGGTGCCCGCCTGGCCACCCCATTCAAGCGGGAAGGTTCGCTGATTCATCCGGTCATTCTGACGGATGTGAAGCCTGATATGCGGATTTCCTGCGAGGAAGTGTTCGGTCCTGTTCTGGCTGTGCTGCCATTCGACGAATTCGCGGAAGTCATCGAGCGCGCCAATGCATCGCCATTCGGACTTGCTGCCGGCGTTTTCACCAAGAATCTCGATATCGTTTCGCAGGCGATCGAAGGTCTGGATGTCGGCGGACTGCACTTCAATGAAACCAGTTCCAGCAGAATTGATCTGATGCCCTATGGCGGCGTCAAAGACAGCGGGTTCGGGTTGGAAGGACCCAAATTCGCGGTGGCGGAGATGACGGAAGAGCGCCTTGTCACCATCAGAATGTGAATAAAAACCGGATGGAGGAAACCAATGAAAAACTTCGCAAATCTGGCAGCAACAACGGCAGCACTGACGGCACTGTCGCTGTTTTCTTCACTTGCGCATGCACAGGATAGCTACCCCGCGGCGGGCAAACCGGTCACGATCATGATCGGCTTTGGCGCGGGCGGCGGAACAGACATTGCGGGCCGCATGCTCGCCGACGCACTCAAGGAAAAGCTTGGCGGCACATTCATCGTTGAAAACTATCCCGGCGGCGGCGGGTTGCAGGCGTTGTCACGCGTTGTGCCTGCCAACCCGGATGGCTACACGCTGGCATTCGTGCCAATTCCGGCATCCAACATGCTGTATCTTGACCCCGATCGCGGCGGCAATTTCACGTTGGACGATCTGACCCCCATTGCCATGCATGACTACGGCACGGTTGCGCTGGCCGTTGCCAAAGACAGCCCCTACCAGACCCTGACGGACCTGGTGGAAGATGCCAAATCGAATTCCAACATAACAGTGGCCAGTAACGGTGCGCTGGCCATTGGCCATCTTGGCCTGATGATGGTCAGCGAGGCTGCGGACGTTAACATCAACTGGACGGCAATCACCGAACCAGGCCTGCTGATGAGTTCGTTGCTGGGCGGCCATATTTCCGGAGTCAGCGACACATTTTCCGAACTTCACCCGGCAGCTCAAAACGGCGACATCCGCTTTCTCGCAGTTTTGGCTGATGAACCCAGCCCGGAAATCGAAGGCATTCCAACCGCCAAAGATCAGGGGCTTGATGTCAGCCTTTCGACCAACCGGGTTCTGATCGGTCCAGCAGGCCTTCCCGATGACGTTGTCTCGACGCTGGAGACCGCCATCGCTGAAATTACATCTGACCCGGACTATCAGAAACTGGCCAGCACCCGTGCCGTCCAGATCAGGTATCTGAACGCGGCTGATGCCAAGGCTCTCTGGCAGGATATGGACGAAACATTCGGCCCGCAGGTCGATAAGTTCCGCGAATTGTCCTCGAAATAAGCCAAACCAATACGGCATGACTGTCCGGATGGTTCGGGCATGCCGGCGCCATGGCACCAATTCCCTGCCAATCAGGGCAAACTTCCGGGAGACGCAATCGTGAAGGAATGGATAGGGTGTAGCGTCTGGATTGCTCTGGGCCTGGTTGGCCTGATAGCCAGCCTCGACCTTCAGGTGGTCACACGTTTTGGACCAGGGCCCGGGTTTTTCATCCGGGGCCTGACCATCGCCATGCTTGTACTGGGTCTCATTCAAGCCAGCGCACTCGTGCTGTCTGCCCACAGCAAGCGGCGGCTCAGCCAACCCTCGCCCGACAATGTCGTGGCGGTGCTGAATCTGGATGAAGACGAGGATCCGATGGTGGTCACACCTGGCAGCCTTGTCCGGTTCGGCCTTCTGGCAGCAACGCTGTTTGCTTACGGCCTGTTGATCGAGCCAGCCGGATTCATCGTTTCCACCAGTCTCCTGGCATTTTCAGCAATGACGCTTCTGGGTCGGCCAGCCATGCGCAGCGCGGTCGAGGCAGTGGCGGCAGCGGTCATCGCCTATCTGGCCTTCGGCATATTGCTGGGGGTCAATCTGCCAACATCCAGCATGCCGCTTCTGTCTTCCATCGGGCTTTGAGCATTTCGCGGCGAAACGGTTGCGTTTCACCGAAACGACAATGCGACAAAACAAACAGTTAGCGGCAATACGGAGATTTCGCCATGGATGGTTTGATCGGCCTGATGCAGGGCTTCGAGGTGGTTTTCACCTGGCAGACATTGGCCCTTGCACTGATTGGCTGTCTGACCGGCATGCTGGTGGGCATTCTGCCAGGCGTGGGGCAAAGCGCCGGCATGGCCCTGCTCATTCCCATCACCTATCATCTCGATCCTGCCGGGGCGATCATCATGCTCGCCAGCATATTTTATGGCGCAGCCTATGGCGGCACCATAACCAGCATATTGATGAACATACCCGGCGAGTCAGAATCCATCGTCACCACATTTGACGGTTATCCGCTGGCCAAGCAGGGCAAAGCCGGCATTGCACTCAGCATTTCAGCAATCGGCTCTTTTGTTGGCGGCACCTGCGCCACCATAGCGCTTGCCCTGGTGGCGCTGCCCATCAGCCGGCTGGCCCTGCAACTCGGGCCGCCTGAATACGCCACACTTATGCTGCTTGGCCTTACACTGGCCGCAGGGCTGCTTGGCAGTTCCATCATCAAAGGTCTGATGATGGTGGTCTTCGGCCTGTTGCTGTCGCAAATTGGCACCGACCCTGCCCTGGGTCTGCCACGCTTTACCTTTGGCAACACCAATCTTCTCGATGGCATCCCGCTTCTGGCTTTGATTATGGGCTTTTACGGCCTGTCAGATGTGCTCCTCAGCCTGTTCAAACCATTGCCAACTGGCGGTTCAGCCGCCAAAATCTCACGGCTGATGCCGCGTGCATCCGATCTGCGCGAAAGCGCTGGCCCTATAGCAAGGGGAACATTGATTGGCGGCCTGCTCGGCATTCTGCCGGGAATGGCGTCAGCCGTCAGCACCTTCTTTTCCTATGCGGTGGAGCGTCGGGTCAGCAAAACACCTGAATTGTTCGGCAAGGGCGCCCTTGCCGGTGTGGCCGGACCGGAGACCGCCAACAATTCCTTTGCCAATGCCAGTTTTCTGCCATTGATGACTCTTGGAATACCCGGCTCGGCTGCATTGTCGATCCTGTTCGGCGCGCTCATGATCCAAGGGGTTACTCCCGGGCCGCTGATGTTCCGGGACCACCCTGATGTGGCCTGGGGTCTGATTGCCAGCATGATTGTCGGCAACGGCATTCTGCTGGCGCTGAGTTTTCCGCTGATCGGCATCTGGGTTTCGATCCTGCGCCTTCCGGCAACGCTAATCGGCGCAATCATCGTCGTGGTTTCACTGATTGGCGTCTACACCGTCCAGAGCAACCCGTTTGATATTCTGGCGCTGGCATTCTTCACGCTGGTGGGGGCCGGGCTGAAATGGCTTAATTACCCACTGGCACCGGCAATTCTGGCTTTCATTCTGGGCAAGCCGATTGAAAGCGCCCTAGGCCAGTCGCTGAATATTGCCCAGGGCGATTTCACAATATTTCTCACACGTCCGATCTCGGCATGTTTCATTGCGGCAGCCGCCCTTATCATCGCCATGTCTTCCATTCGGCTCTACCGCGATGCGCGGAGCGCGAAATGAGGCTTTCGTTTTCACCCCTCGCCGCGAGACAGCAGCTCAATTCTTCGACGACCCGCCGACCGAATGTGCGCGCGTGCTGCTTCTTCTGCATGCTCGGCATTGCGGCTCTGCACCGCGTCAAGAATATCGCGATGTTCGCTGTGCGCCTCCTGCGGGCGGCCTTCCATATCAAGCATGGTCGGCAGAAGCGCAATCGTGGACGCCATATTCTCAAGATTTTTGAGCAAATACCGGTTGTGCGCAGACATGCTGATCAGGTTATGGAAGCGCCGGTTAAGCCGGCTCAAGGAGCGCGGATCGGCGAACAGCAAAGGTTCCTGCTGGTTGATTTCAGCCAGGGTGGACAGCTCGGCATCCGACGCGTGCTGTGCAGCGAGTTTGGCCGCAGTGCCCTCCAGCGCCTCACGCATGGTGTAAAGTTCGACAATCATCTGGTGGTCGGGCTGGGTAACAATCAGACCACGTCGTGGAACATGGTTGAGCAGCCCTTCCGATTCCAGTCGGTAGATGGCTTCGCGCACGGGGGTGCGCGACATGCCGAACCTTTCGCACAGATCAAGCTCGGTCACGCGGGTTCCAGGCACTATAACGCCATCCTCAATGGCTTCCTTGAGCTGGCTGTAAGCCTCCAGGCCAAGATCGCGCGAGGTGCCCTCTCTTTTGGGCATGGGGCTGGCTTTTGCTCGGGACATCTTTCTCGCCTTCAAATTCATCCGGCATGCGAAAATACAGGCGCAGGCCGCTCGTATGCACATGTACACTATTGCACCTGGAGAGTTCAATGAAACTCGTTCTGCTGCCCGGCGACGGGATAGGTCCTGAAATTGCGGCCGCAACGCGCGGCGTTCTGGAGGCCGCTATCGCAAAGTTCGATCTGACAATCGACATTGATGAGGAGATTGTCGGACATGCCAGCCTTGCCCGGCACGGAGCCACTGTGACCGAGGCACTGCTGGACAAGGTGCGCGTTGCCGATGGGCTGATTCTGGGACCGGCCGCAACATTTGAGTTCAAGGACGAGTCGAAGGGCGAGATCAATCCTTCGATGTTTTTTCGCAAGCGGCTGGATTTGTTTGCCAATATTCGGCCTGCCCGTTCATACGAAGGCGTGCCCAATAAGGTCGGGCCGTTTGACATGGTTGTTGTTCGGGAAAACACCGAAGGCTTCTACACCGACCGGAACATGGAGGCCGGAAACGGCGAAATACTTGTCACGCCGGATGTGGCAATTGCTTTGCGGCGCATTACACGCCTTTGCTGCGAGCGTATTGCCCGCAGCGCGTTTGAGCTGGCACGCACGCGCAATCGCCATGTCACATTTGTTCACAAAGCCAATGTGCTCAAGGTTACAGATGGCCTGTTTCTCAGCATTTGCCGTGATGTGGCTTCAGAGTATCCCGATGTTGAAACGGATGATGTTCTGGTCGATGCGATGATGGCGCATGTGGTGCGGACACCCGCGCGCTTTGACGTGGTGGTGACGACCAACATGTACGGGGATATCCTGTCTGACCTGACAGCCGAACTTTCTGGTAGCCTTGGCATGGGCGGCTCGCTGAACACCGGAACGCACCATGCCATGGCTCAGGCATCTCATGGATCGGCGCCGGATATTGCCGGACGCGATATTGCCAATCCGATTTCACTGATCCTGTCGACAGCGCAACTGCTGCATTGGTTTGGCATGCGCAACCGCATCAACAATCTTTGTCACGCGGCCGGCGCGATTGAGGGCGCGGTCGAAGCCGCCTTGCGAACCCGGCAGGCGACACATGATGTGGGGGGAAATCTTGGAACGAAGGCCGCCGGTCAGGCTATAGCGGCATTGATCTAGCTGCTTCCCGCATGCCGCAATGCGCATTCGCACGCAGCATGGTGTGCGGCAAACAAAAAAGACGGCCACACGGGCCGTCTTTCACTTGCAACCTGAATAGCCGTTATTTGCCGGTCCAGACCGTACCAGCAACGTTGACCACCGGCACGCCAACGGCGTTGCCGTATTCGGTCCACGAACCATCATAGTTTTTCACGTCATAGCCAAGTATGCGCTTCAGCGCGAACCATGTGTGCGATGAACGCTCGCCGATCCGGCAATAGGTCACAATCGGCTTTGACCCATCAATTCCCTGCTCTGCGTAAATCGCGCGAATTTCATCAGCAGGTTTGAACGTTCCGTCTTCCTGAACAATTGCGCCCCATGGCACATTTGCTGCACCGGGAATATGGCCAGCGCGCAGCGACAATTCCTTGACTCCCTCCGGAGCGAAAACCTTGCCGCTATATTCGTCATTTGAGCGAATATCGACAAGGTTCGCGTCGCGCTTGCCTTCTGCGATTTCAAGCACCTCAGGCAGTCGGGCGCGCAATTCCTCATTACGCTCCGGCAGAGTGATGTCAGAGGCAGCAAAATCCGGAGTGGAAGTATCAAGCGGCAGGCCCTGTGCTTCCCAAAGCTTACGGCCACCATCCAGCAGCTTCACTTCAATGCCGTAAACATCAAACACCCAGGCGCCCCAGGCGGCAAACCAGTTGTTGTTGTCGCCATAGAGCACCACCGTCGTGTCATCCGACACGCCGGACGCCCGCAACCTGGCTTCAAAATCTTCTCTGGTGGCAATGTCGCGCTTGACCGGGTCCACAAGATCCGTGTGCCAATTCAGGTTGGCGGCGCCAGGAATGTGTCCGCGCTCGTAAACGCCAGTGTCGACACTGACTTCAAATACCCGCACCTGAGGATTTTCAAGATTGTCCTGCAGCCATTGTGCGGTGACAAGCGGCTCGCTTGCCTGCGCTGTCGTGGCCAGGGCCAACCCGCCTAGAAATGCCCCGACTTTCGTCCAATAATTCATCCACCCACTCCATTTTTAAAATTATAATTGTCCTGTTCCCAAAATTCACGAAATGAGCCGACAAAATAAGAAAGAAAATTTCATAATACGCCGCATTATTGGAACCTTTGCCCGGACAGACACGCTGGCCCTGCCGCTTCTTTTCCCGGTGTAAAACCGCGCCCACTTGACGCAGTCTGTCAGCGCAACATTTGCAAAGGTCATGTTGAAGGGGTTGAACATGTTCGTTGCGCGACACAATATCGTCACCTCCATAGCCGCAATTGCCTTGGCTGCCATTGCCGTTGCCCTTTTTGCGGGGGGCATCATGCTGATAGCGGCTGGCGGCTCGTGGTATTATGCAATAGCAGGCGCAGGCTTCGGGCTTACGGCCTGGCTGCTTTACAATCGTCGTCCCGCAGCCTTGCTTGCTTACGCTCTCATCGTTGTCGGCACATTGGTGTGGGCATTGTGGGAGGTCGGGTTTGACTGGTGGCCTCTTGCAGCCAGAGGCGGCTTGATTTTCGTTATTGGTGCAGTGCTGCTCACACCGCCAATCACCCGCAGGCTGGGCCTGCAAACCCTGCCGCAAGCGCTGGATGGCATACCCGGCCATTCCTATGCATTTCGCGGCATTGGGCTGGCGCTTTCCGCATCACTTGCTCTGGCCACCGCCGTTGCAGTCGTGTCGTGGTTTACGGACCTGCATCGCATTTCCGGCGAGGCTGTCTCGGCAGAAGCCCCTGCGCCGAATGAACTGAATGTTCCCGACGGTGAATGGCACTCCTATGGCCGCACGGCCTATGGCCAGCGCTATTCGCCAATGGCACAGATCACCCCGCAAAACGTATCGGATCTGGAGGTTGCGTGGCACTATCGCACGGGCGATGTGAGCGAACCGACCGACCCTGAAGAGACAACATTTCAGGTTACACCGCTCAAGATCGGCGACCGCCTGTTTCTCTGCACGCCGCACCAGTCTGTTATTGCGCTGAACGCAACAACTGGCGAGCAGATCTGGCGTTACGACCCGCAAATCCAGGGGGAACTGACCCTGCAGCACCTGACATGTCGCGGCCTTTCCTATCAACCACCCGCAGAAACAACCGCTGACAACGCTCCGGTTCAGCCTGCAACAGAACCGGCGCAGGCAGCGGTTGCTGTTCGGAGTGACCCCGGGCAGCCGATTGCCGCTGAGGGCCACGAATCCGGGCCATGCAATGCCAAATTGTTCATGCCCACTGCCGATGGAAGGCTGATTGCCATTAATCCTGATAATGGCGCGGTGTGCAGCGATTTTGGCGGCGGCGACGGCCAGATTGACCTTTGGAACAACATGCCAAACGTCAACCCCGGCTCTTACTACTCAACATCTCCGGTGGTGGTGACGCAGGATCTCATTATTGTTGGCGGCACGGTGCTGGACAACGTCTCCACCGCCGAAGCCTCCGGCGTTATCCGCGCCTTTGATATTCAGACCGGCGACTTGGTCTGGAACTGGGACAGTGGCAACCCCGATGAAACAACGCCGCTGCCTGCCGGCCAGACCTATATGGCAAACTCGCCCAACAGTTGGTCGATCTCCAGTGTCGATGAAGCTTTGGGGCTGGTTTACATTCCGATGGGCAACCAGCCGCCAGACCAGTGGGGCGGCAACCGAACGCAGGAAGCCGGCACGTATTCCTCTTCCGTAGTAGCCCTGGATCTGGCCACCGGTCAGGTGCGCTGGGTGTTCCAGACGGTGCATCATGACTTATGGGATTATGATGTGCCATCCCAACCGACATTGGTGGATTTGCAGATCAGGGGCGAAATGGTGCCTGCTCTTGTGCAGCCCACCAAGCAGGGGGAGATTTTTGTTCTGGACCGCCGGACAGGCGAACCCTTGTTGCCGGTGACTGAAGTCGCCGTACCGCAAGGCGCGGCAGAGGGTGACCAGACCGCGCCGACACAGCCTGTTTCGGCCTTGTCGTTCGATCCGCCTGCCCTGCGCGAGAAGGATATGTGGGGCGCGACAATGCTGGACCAGATGGCTTGCCGCATTGCCTTCCACAAATATCGTTATGAAGGCCGATTCACCCCGCCATCCGAAGAAGGATCATTGATTTATCCGGGCAATTTCGGTGTGTTCAACTGGGGTGGCGTTGCCGTTGACCCCGTGCGGCAGCTTGTTTTCACAACACCTTCATATCTTGCCTTCACCTCGCAACTGGTGCGCCGGGCAGACAACACAAACCTGGTCGTCAACGACGAGGCCCCTGACGGCGCGCTTCCGGCATTGAACGAAAATTTTGGCGCACCGTTTGCCGTGGAAATGGGCCCATTTGTTTCCGCACTGGGTCTGCCTTGCGAGGCACCACCATGGGGATATGTGGCCGCGGCGGATTTGCGCACGGGCAACATTATCTGGCAGCATAAAAACGGCACGGTGCGGGATGCTTCGCCAATTCCTCTGCCATTTGCCATGGGCGTGCCCAATCTGGGTGGCCCAATCATGACGGCCAGTGGTCTGGCATTCCTGTCCGGCACCATTGATTATTATATCCGCGCCTATGATGTTTCCACAGGTGAGGAATTGTGGAAGGACCGACTGCCAGCAGGCGGACAGTCCACACCGATGACCTATGAGGGCGCGGACGGCAGACAATATCTGCTGGTTGTCGCCGGTGGCCACGGATCGCTGGGAACCAGAAGAGGCGATTCCGTAATCGCTTATGCGTTGCCACAATAGGAAATGGCGGTGCTGTTGCACCGCCATCTGCCTTTCGTTGTCATAAACGTTCAGAAATTGAACTTGGCCGTCATGAAGAACGTGCGGCCCCGGCCTGTTTCAATGTCGCTTCCACCGGGCGGCGTGCTGAGTGCCGGGGTGTATGCTTCATCGAACAGATTGGTGATATTGCCGGAGAGCTCAATGCCATTGTCGAACTTGTAGTTTCCGAACAGGTCGACAAGTTCGTAGCCCGGCTCGTATGGCGAAACGCCTGAGGGGACATTCACTTCACCCACATAGCTGCGTGATACCGCGTAAGCGCGCGCGCCTACCGTCAGGCGCTCTTCAAAGAACCGCGCACCGATTGTTGCCGTGAACACATCGTCGGGCACATAGCTTTGCGCACCGAAACCGTTGGCCTGCGATGGCAGCTCGGAATCTGTGTGCGTATAAGCCAGACTGCCGAAGAAGCGACCAGTGTCATAAGCTGCCTGAATTTCCACGCCCTGCACAGTGGATGAGCCTGGCACGTTGGCAAAGTGCGTGCCGCCAACGAAGCTGGCAACAATGTAATCCTGAATCTGGTTGTTGAAGTAATTGGCCTTCAGGCGAAAGCTGTCTTCCGGAACAATCAGCGCATCAAATACAATGTTGGCACCCACTTCCCAGCCCTTGGAAATTTCCGGCTTCAGGAATGGATTCGGGAAGAACGACATACGTGCGGAGCTGCCCGGATGGGAGCCGCCGACAAAGGTTTCGCTGATGGTTGGCGGCCGGGATGTCTGAGCATAGGTGACATATGGCTGGAACCAGTCCACAGGGCGCAGCGCCAGAGTTACGCTTGGGTTGACCCGTCCACCGGAGCGATCAACCGAATATGGTCCGGCCGGCATTCCCAAAGGATTGCTGGCTGTGACAGCGCCATCGCCTTCCAGTGTGTAGCCGTCATAGCGCAGCCCCAGGATCAGGTCGGCAATGCCATAGCTCAATGTGGTGGAGGAAAAGATGCTGTAATTGCTGTTTTCACCACTGCCATTCACGCCGGCGCCCGGAACTGTAGCACTGTTGACCACATCATAATTGTCGGAGAAATATTCAACGCCGTAATTGGCGCGAACTGCAACGCCGCCCAGTTCAAACCGCGACGTGTTGGAAATGTCGAAACCCGTTCCGGTGTTTTCAATTTCGCGCCCGGCCGCCGCGCCACCCGTGGCAAATTGCGGGCTGTAGTCATAATCCATGTTCAGCTGCGTGCGGTAAGCATTGGCACGAAACTCAATCAGATCATTGTCTGTCGGATCCCAGGAATAGCCGAGATTGAAAATGCGCGATTTGATGGTCTGGTAATAGGAGTTCGCCAGAAAATCATCGTTCAACAGGTTGGCGCCGAATTTCAGGCTGTGTTCCGCATTGGGCGTGAATTCAAACTTCAGCAGACCGGCAATTTCATCCGATTCGGTGAATGGCACTGTCTGGCCATTGCCATTGTCGTAATTCCCCGGGTCACGCTTGCTGATACCACCCAGAAAACCGAATGTTTCGTTGAAACGATAGGCACCAACGGCAGATTCCGACCAGCCGGCCTTGTTGGTGCCGTAGGTTGCCGAAAGGAAGCCGCCGTAATTCTTGCCGTCCTTGATCAGGTCATCCACATCCCAGGTGCGGAAGTTGACGGAGCCAGCCAATGCATTGCCGCCGCCTACACCCGATACATAACCGCGATTGACATCCACACCGGCCAAAAATGCCGGATCAACATAGACAAGGCCCTGCGCCTCATGTCCGGTGAAGCGGAAGTTCTGCCGAACGCCATCAATCATCATGTTGACACGGCCGGAACCTTCCAGACCGCGAATATTGACCGCAACACCGGGATTTTGCACGTTGTCACGCGTGAAAACGCCCGGCGTGGCCCGCAGCACATCATCAATGTTCTTGCCACCAAACTGCTCAATTTCATCAGCGGTAATGACGCTGGTTGCGCCGGGGACCAGATACGGGTCCACACCCTGGGCTGATTGAACCGTTACGGTGGAGAGATAAACACTGTTTGCTGCCGGTGCCTGAGCGCCTTGCGAAGCACCCTCTGCAGCGGTGGTGGCGGTTTGGGCCAGAACTGCAGATGCTTGCGACAAGGTTAGAACAGCCGTGCAGGCAAGCAATATCGATTTTGATTGCCTATAGCTCATTTCAAGACGTCCCCCAGTTTGCGGGCGCAGGTCATCGACCGCGCCTGTGGAAGGCGACGTCAAGCACCTGGGTCCGAACTCTTACTGAATTTCCGGAAGGCATCGGCGATGCCTATGAAACAGGCACTACAAAATATGAGTCTTATTATCAAGAAATAAAACATGATTTCTTTTATCATGTTTTAGCGCACGCGATTTTGATGCAACACGGCAACAGTCGGTTTTCACAATTGCAGCATGGTGTAACTTGAGGAATTGAGCAGTGCAGCGCGATGACCGGGCGATCCTGACTCTGAAACATGTCCGCCCGGTCGAGGAATGCTTAGAAACTGCGGCCAAGCCGCAGCGAAAACCGTTCGGTCCGGTCGCTTCCCACAAGCCGGTTTTGATACTCGACCCCTCCGGACCAGTCTTCACCGAAATCCGCATTCAAGCCGGGAGCAACCATCAGTTCCCGTCGGTCAACAGCCACAACGCCGCCACCTGCCAGCTCAGCAGCCTCGCGGCCCCACTCTGCCCGTGCGCCTGGGCGCAGCGTTGCGTTATCCAGATGAATGGCATACTCGCCGCGCAAAGCCACAACAGCCAGGTTGCGGTCCTGCTGCTGGCCTTCAGCTTCCATCACCGCCCACTCCGCCATATCGCCAAAATCGGTGCGGGCCACCTCAATTCGTCCATATGGCGAAAGCACAAAATCACCCTGTCGGTGTTCATAGCCGACCGACAAGGATCCAAACCCTTGCAAGGCAAGTCTTGGCGCCGATGTCATGTCGTGCTCGCCCGGCAAATAAAGCGTATTGGAAAAATTGATATGCGATGCCCCCACAGCAACATCGACAAACGTCTGCCCGGTTGGCGCATAGCTTCCGTAAAATGCCGCGCCGTAGCTTTGGCCGCGCACTCGCATATCTTCTCCGGCTTCGCCAAACGCCCTGTCGAACTCCAATCCCAGACCAAGATTGAGATTGCGGGAAAGAACGACGTCCAGGCCTGTTCCAAGGCCGGCATTGGTTCGATCAAGATCCAGCATGCCATTGCCATGACGGGCAAAATCGACCGAACCTTGAGACCAGAGTGAAATTCCTTCGTCGGCAAACTTGCGTTGCGCTTTCAGCGCCTCTGCTTTCGGGCTGGCACTGTTAACGTCATCACCCGTCCCGGCAGGATGGCGCTCATCCATCTCGCGCCACTGGCGTTCCATATCGCTGATATCCGCCGCAGGAGCATGAGATTTCAATTTGAAATCAAACCCGCTGGAGCCGCCGGAATTGTCTCGGAGCCACTCCATTCGGTTTGTCAGCCGCTGAATGTGGCTGCGCCCCATATCGCGTGCCATGCGCCCTTGTCTCTCGCTCAGGACATGGTGCTGCCGCAGCGCAGAATCGGTGTGCTCACCGGCGCTGGCAGGCGAAAATGGCAATGCAAGGAGCAATGCACATCCGGACAGGGTGAGGAATTTGGGCGTCAGTGCTCTGTCATCCATCAGAGGGTTTGCGCGCACCATGCCGCGCGTCAGAACGCGCGGCAAATCACGAAATGGGATTTCAATTATCCACCACAAGCCGTTGCAAAAACTCAACAATTTCTGCGACATTCTGTCAGGCCGGGTGCCTGGTTTCAGGTGTCTGTCTAGCCGGAGGCCAGAACATTGCGGCTGTCGAACTGGTAAAGCCAGGTTTCAGTCAGTGGTTTGCCGTCCAATTCCAGATAAGCGCGCATTTCGGCGATTTCGTCAGGCATGATTTCAAGGTCTATGGTTGCGCGCCAGATATTTCCATTCGGCACCGGTTCGGCAAAAGTGCGGATAACCCGTCCGGCAGAGGTGCTGACGATCACCTCAGGGAATATTCCATAGGGTATCTGAGTCATGACCGAAGGTCGGTCGAAATCAATGACGAACTTGAACAGGTTATCGGGGCGCGGTTTGCCCGGTTCACCGCCTCGGCCCATACGTGTGCCAACGGTCTGGGCGATGTTTTCTGCAGGATATGGCTCATTGTCCAACCAGTGCAGACGATAGTGCAGCTTGTATTCCGCGCCCTTCAGTGCCGGATCTTCGGGAACCCAGAACAGGCCGATATTGTCGTGGATCTCATCATCGGTCGGAATTTCCAGCAGCTCGACATAACCTCTTCCCAGGGGAGCAAGAGGTTCGACCCACAGACTTGGCCTGCGGTCATACATCACCCCATCCTGATAGTGATCAAAGTTACGGTCGCGCTGCAACAACCCGAAGCCCCGCGGATTTTCGTCAGAAAAGGCCGAAATTGTTGCGTAGGGTGGATTGTTCAAAGGCCGCCACAAGCGCTCACCATTGGCCGTCCACATGGCAAAGCCATCTGAATCATGCACTTCAGGCCGCCAGTCGCGCATGCGCTCTCTGCCATATTCGCCGTACCAGAACATCGAAGTCAGCGGCATAAGCCCCAGCCGCTCAACATCCTCCCGAAGGAAGAGTTGTGACTCCACATCCATCACGACGCCTTTGGTACGTTCCAGTCCACGGCGAATGGAAAAACGAAATGCACCGGAAATGCTTGGACCGCTGAGCAGAGCGCATATGACGACCGGGTTTTCAGGATCTTCCGCCTCGTCGATGTAGAATTCGGTAAAGTCGGGAAACTCTTCAACCATATCGGGAACTGCGGCATTGATGACCGCGCCGCGTGCCGAAAGGCCATATTGGCCGGAAGCGCCGATAGCCCTGAAATAGGATGCTCCGAGAAATGCGACCCAATCCTGAGTGCGCCAATCGTCCGCGCCGTGCCATTCCTGCAAGCGGAACCCGGCAAACCCGGAATCGGCAGGCAGCCGATGTGCCGGACTGTCCTGCGGCATTTTGAAAAGCTCCGGCGAATATTCAATGCGGCGGGCCACACCGTTGACCACAACATGCATGGCCACGGCTTTGCCGAAGAACTGGCCCAAGTGGAAAAATGTTGCCGGATAGGCGCCGCCACTGCCGGAGAACGGAGCGAAATCGGTTTTGAATTTCAGCTTGCCATGTGCATCATAGTCGATTTCCTGCACGACTTCCGGCATTGGGCGGTAGGGAGCAACATAGGGCTTTGCGGCCGCTTCTCTGGCGCGTTCGACCAGGGCTTCATAGGTGAAGTCGAATGGCTCACCCAGATCCGCATTGGTCAATGCGCTTGCCTGATGGGGCGATATTGCTGAAAGAGCGGCCAAGGCTGCTGACGAATACAGAAATTGCCGTCTGTTCAAATATGTCATACGACCCCATCACCTCAGAAATTAAAATGACTCTGGCTGACGACAAATTGTCGCCCTTGCCGGGTCAGAAACCCGGTAAACAGGGCATCAAAATGGCCAACGGGTTCATCTAGAGCAATTTTAGCAAAAGTGTGTAGCGGTTTTGCGCAGGAAATTGCGACCATAGAGATGCCTAAGCAATTTCAGCAAAAGTGCGGAGCGGTTTTGCGCAGATTGGTCGGGCGACTAGCGTCCGGCCGCATATCCCTGCATGCCGCGTGCATTGGCTCCGGCTTTCAAAAATCGGGTGGAACCGTGAAGCTCTTGAGTGCAGGCGCTGAGGCGACCTTCAGACCACGGCCCACCGACATGAACATCATGCCCCATATTGCGCAACGCATTCAGCGTATCCGGACTGAACCGCCCTTCCATGACCAGCTTGTTGGGTGCAGCTTCCCTTGGCCAGAATGAGCTGGACCAATGCTCCGAATGGAAGGCCGGGGCGTCAATGGCCTCTTGCAGGTTCATGCCGTGGTGAAGGTGGTGAAGCAGGAACAACAGGGACCATTGATCCTGCTGATCACCGCCGGGAGTGCCCCATGCCAAGTAAGGTTGGCCATCCCGCAATGCCATGGATGGCGTGAGTGTTGTTCTGGGGCGTCTGTTGGGTGCAATCGAACTTGGCAAGCCCGGTTCCAACCAGAACATCTGACCACGGGTAGTGATATTGAAGCCCAGTCCAGGCACGACCGGGCTGGCTTGAAACCATCCGCCGCTGGGGGTTGCGGAAACCATATTGCCCCAACGGTCAATCACATCAATATGGCAAGTATCGCCCCGTAAAGTTCCATGACTGTCGGTGGTAGGGCTGCCATCGCCTGCGACGGTCGGCTCACCCACCCCGGCCACTTTGAGAGTGCTGGCTGAATCCTGCACAAGCCGGGTCCTGGGCAATCTCGGCTCTGCATTTGCAATGCGGCCGGGCCGCAACTCCAGAGAAGCGGTGTTACCGATCATGCCTCGTCTTTGAATGGCGTAGTCATCCGAAAGTGCTGCTTGTAGATCCAGGGGCTGCGCGGCGGAGTCACCATACCAAGCCTCGCGGTCAGCAAATGCCAGTTTGGCAGATTCCACCACGGTATGAACGAATTCTGCGCTGCCGTGCGCCATGTCTGCAATGGACGTTTTTGACAGAATGGACAATTGCTGCAACAGCACCGGGCCTTGCGACCACGCTCCACATTTGGCGATCGTGTGACCGTGATAATCCAGTGTGGCCGGGTCTTCGTAAGTGGCCGTCCAACTGGCCAGATCCTGACCGGACAATAGCCCGCTATTGTGGTGGCCACTGGAATCCATAACGCTTGCAGATTGATAGTAGCCGTCAATTGCCTCGGCGACAAAGCCCTGATACCAGGCCCGTCGAGCTGAATCGATCTGCGCCGCTCGATCACCGCGTACCGATTCCGCCTCGCCCACTATTCTACTGTAAGTCGCAGCTATGTCGGGGTTGCGAAACAAATCCCCCGCACGCGGCATGTTGCCCGGGCCGGGATAAATTGCTGCCGATGTTGCCCAATGAGTGGCAAACATTTCGGCAACAGAGTCCATTGCATCGACAATTTTGGAAACCAGTGGAAACCCGTTTTCAGCGTAGGAAATGGCGGGAGCGAGAACGTCGCGCACGGACATTGTGCCATAGTCGCGCAGCATCAGCATCCAGGCATCAAATGCGCCCGGCACACAGGCAGGCAGCAACCCCGTACCCGGCATGATGTCGAGGCCGAGAGCATCGAAATGCTGCTGCGTTGCGGCGGCAGGCGATGTCCCTTGACCGCAGATGACCCTGATTTTCCGCTCGTTCTGGCTGTAGATGAGAATGGGCACCTCACCACCGGGTCCATTGAGATGAGGTTCGACGATCTGCAGAACGAAACCACCCGCCGCCGCCGCATCAAATGCGTTGCCGCCGCGCTCCAGAATGCTCATGGCAACCGCAGTTGCTATCCAGTGAGTGGAGGCGGCAACCCCGAATGTTCCATGCAATTCGGGGCGAGTGGTGAAGATTTCTGCTCTGGTCACGCTGTCATCCTTGGCTCGTCAGGTTCAGGCAACTGGCTCGGTGATGTGAATTTCCAGAGGTGACAGTCCCTCGATCGTTCCCACGATGGTGTTTCCCGGAACAACCGGCCCTACGCCGTGTGGCGTGCCGGTGAGGATGATATCGCCAGCTTCCAGGGAGTAGTATTTCGATATGATCGATATGATTTTCGGTATGGGCCATACCATCAGGTTCAAGTCTGAATCCTGACGAATTTCGCCATCGACTTTCAGTTGAATCTTGCCGGACTTGATGTGACCAACCTGTTCAACAGGGTAAAGCGTGCCACACGGGCACGAATGATCAAAAGATTTGAGAAGTTCGGACGGCCGCTGATCCAGCCCTTCGCCGAAAACCTTGCGGCGGCTCATATCCAGTCCTATGCCATATCCGTAGATATGGGATAGCGCGTCTTCCTCACTGATATTGTATCCACCTGATTTCAAAGCAACAACCAGCTCCAGCTCATAATGGAAATCATCCGTCATGGTTGGGTATGGAATAGAGGCTCCATTGGGGACAAGACTGTCGTTGGGCTTCTGAAATATATATGGCGGACGGGTTTCAGCGGTGCCCCCCATCTCCTCCACATGCGCAACGAAGTTTCTTCCAATGCAGTAGATGCGGCGCACCGGAAATTTCTTCTCGGTACCGTTAACAGGCAGGGACCCCGGAACGGCTGGGGCAATGACGAATTTTTCCGATGACATGGATAGTGTCCTATATGGCCGACACGAAAATCATACATGATCGAATATTAATTGCAAAAAAATTTATTATGTTGACGACATTTTTGTATCGTGCATAGCATTGGGTCCTGGCGATGATCGCTCAACAACTATGGAGGGTTGGTGCATGATGAATCGGAGAATATTTGGCCTGATAACAGCCTGTGCAGTTTTCGCAGGTTATACAACCGCGTCAGCCCAAGATCTTAAAGAAATCATTATCGCTGCACCGGCAGGTGCGGGCGTCAGTTACTATCCGCTGTTTTCCGCCATGGGTGAAGGATACTTTGCCGATGAAGGGCTTGCCATTCGTGTTGAAGGTGTTTCCGGATCCGCTGCTGTGTTGCAGGTTCTGGCTGCAGGCCAGGCGCAAATGGGCAATGCGGGCCCAGGCGCAGTGCTGGCAGCACGTGAAAACGGCGTGGATGCACTTTACCTGTACAATTACTTCGCCAAAAGCCAGTTCAGCATCATGGTCAAGGAAGATGCCGACGTGTCAGTGCCCCTGGACCTCAAGGGAAAGCGCATCGGCGTGGGTACCGTTGACGGAGCCGAGGTTTCGTTTGTTCGCTCGGTGCTGACCGATGCGGGAATGACCGAAGGCGATGACTACGAGTTCATCGTTGTGGGCGATGGCGGCATGGCCGCTGTCGGCTTTGATCGCGGCGAAATAGACGCCTATGCTTCCGCCACACGTGATGCCGCCATTCTTGGCCTGCGGGGGATACCGCTGAAAGACATCACACCCGAAAAGTTCATGGCCTATTTTGGCAACGGCTTCATCACCACCAGAGATTTTATGGAAAACAACCCGGAGGTCATGGTTGGTTTTGGCCGGGCTTTGGTTCGCGGTGCTGAATTTGGCGCCGACCCTGCCAATCTGCCAAAAGTTCTTGAACATGCAAAAATTGGAAATCCGCAGGAAGGCGAGGATCCAGCATTTGCCACAAGCCTGTTTCACACGATCCAGGGCCGCATCACTCCCACAGATCTGTCGAACGGCTGGGGTTACCACCACCCTGAACAATGGAAGCTCTGGGAAGACGCGCTCATTGCATCAGGTGGTTTGAAAAACCGGCTGGACGACCTCGACAAAGCCTACACCAATGACTTTGTGGAGAAATGGAACGAGGCGCGGAATTAATGGCAGCGTCGAGCCCGGCTATTATCAATGGCGGTGAGGGATCACCGCCAGTATTCGTGCTGAAATCGGTCAGCAAATCTTATTCCGCGCGTTCAATCCAGGCGTTGCAGAATGTGGATCTGACATTGCCGCGTGGCAGTTTTTCTTCTGTTATCGGTGCAAGCGGATGCGGCAAATCCACTCTCTTGAAGATTATGGCCGGGTTAACGTCGCCTTCCAGCGGCAGCGTCAAACTGGTGGGCAAGCCGGTTCTGGGTCCAAGACGTGATATTGGCATGATGTTCCAGCAGGCTACGCTTTTTCCGTGGCTGACGACACTTGATAACATCCTGCTGCCCATCAAAATACGGGATGGAAAAAAGGCTTCGGACGCCAGAAAGCCAAGTGCTCTGGCCTTGCTGGATCTTGTTGGCCTGAAGGGTTTTGACGGAGTGTATCCGTCGGAACTGTCAGGTGGCATGGCCCAACGCGCCGCCATGTGCCGCATGCTGATTGCGGAGCCGGACGTTCTACTGCTGGATGAACCGTTCAGTGCATTGGACGAAATCAGCCGGGATTTCATGAATATGGAGTTGCAGCGCATTTGCCTTGAACGGCAGGCGACCACGTTTCTGGTCACTCACTCCATTCCCGAGGCGGTTATTCTTTCAGATGTGGTTTATGTCATGTCCGCCAGACCCGGGCGCTTTATTGAAGCGGTGGAAATAGACCTGCCCCGGCCGCGCACGCTGGAAATGATGAGTGAGCCAAAATTCGGGACTTACACCAATCACATCCGCAGTCTGTTGGATAAGGGGGCATTCATATGAGCGACCTGACGCTTCCCGCTGCACAGGAAGAAGACACTGTATGGGTGAAAAAGGCCAGCTGGATTGACCGTGTCCCAAGACCCATTGCAATGGCACTGTTGTTTGTCGCCTTCATCACCCTTTGGCAGTTGGCCACCAGCAATGGTCTGGTTTCGCCAATTGTGCTTCCGACACCATGGCGCACTGCGCAGGATATTGTCTTTGTTGGACAGAACCTTCTTTCCGGCACCTATATGCTCAGCGCATTTTTGATCACAGCCCAGGAAGTCGCGTGGGGTTTTGTCATAGCCGTGGTTCTGGGCGCAGTACTGGGCATTCTTGTCGGCGAAACGGCATTTGGCGAACGGGCAGTCATGCCATATATCGTCGCCATCGATACGATGCCTAAAATTGCTTTTGCTCCGCTTTTCGTTGCCTGGCTTGGTTTTGGAATTTCGTCAAAAGTGGCTCTGGCTGCATTTGTCTCAATTTTTCCTGTGATTGTCGGCACAGCCGCAGGTCTGCATGCAGCAGATAACAATGCCCGAATGCTGTTTCAGAGCATTGGTGCAAGCCGTCTACAGACACTCATCAGATTGAAAATTCCTGCAGGCCTGCCACATTTTTTCACCGGTGTGAAAATTGCATCGGTCAGTGTTGTTGCAGGCGCTATCGCCGCAGAATTTCTGGGTGGTGGCAAAGGCTTTGGTGAACTGATACGTGTCGCAGCATCGCAGCTTGACACGCCCAGAGTCTTTTCGCTCATTCTGTACTTGAGTCTGCTAGGCAGCCTGATGTACGGCCTGGTTATCTGGGCGCAAAGGCGACTGGTTTTCTGGCATAAGAGCACCGCGGCGGAGCAGGCCGAACGCTAGAACTTTTCTCGTTGAAACGGTTTCGTTTTGGACGGCAAGACAGTGCGACTGGACAAAAATCCGGAGCGTTTCATGTGGTTGAGAGACCGTGAGACGCGCCGGAGCAATGCAGGAAATTGGAGTTTTTCATGTCGGCAGCGGCTGAGAAAGAGACGAGTTCAACACTCATCTATCGGAGCCTGCGTGCGGATATACTTCGTGGCATCATCGCGCCCGGTGAAAAGCTGGTTATTGACGCTCTGGCGCGACAATATCGAACAAGCAATATTCCGATCCGGGAAGCCTTGACCAGGCTCGGATCTGAAAGGCTTGTCGAACGGTTTGACCAGCGGGGATTTTCCGTTGCAGCGATCAGCCTGGAAAGCTGGCGACAGATTGTGAACACCCGCTGCTGGCTGGAAACAAAAGCGCTTGAATTGTCGATGACGAGCCGCACTCAGGAGTGGGAGGAACGCATTGTTGTTGCGTTTCATCGCTTGTCGCGAAAAATCTGGGTAGGGCTTGATACCAATGTCGAGCTTCGGATGGAATGGGAAGTGCTTCATCGGGAATTTCACCAGGCGCTGATTGCCAACAACGGCTCGCCCTGGCTGACCGAGTTTTGCGATACGCTGATGGCCCATGCTGAGCGGTATCTGGCTATTTCCGCCTCTTCCGAAAAGCCTTTTGCAAACAATATAGAAGATCACCGCGTGCTGATGGATTCAGCATTGGATGGAGACATCAAGACCGCGACAACGGCCTTGGTTGAGCATTATGAGCGCACTTTTCAGAAAGTTGCTGCCGAAATGGATTCGGAAAAAATCGCAGCCGCCCTATAAATATATGTCATGGCATTTGCCATATGGCGGCACCGTGGAAACCGGCTTGTCAGACTTTACGAACTATTCGGCCCATTTTACGCCATATGATTATGCTTAAAGATTTTTTAACTGAGCAAATGCAGCGCGGCTTGTAGCATGAACAGACTTGAAATCATTGACGGCCTTCGCGGGTATTTTCTGGTGTTCATGATGATCAACCACCTCAATTTCACAGGTGGTTTCCAGTTGGTGAAGCTAAACCACAATCAGCTGGCTTTTGTTGAAGATGCGCAAGGCTTTATCTTCCTGTCCGGTCTGCTTGTCGGGCTCGTTTACGCACGCAAAATGCAGCGTGGCGGCTTTGCTGCTGGCGCGAAAGCCATCTGGCGGCGTGCACGGCAGCTCTATGTCTATGTTCTCCTGGCATTGGCGGCGCTTCTGGTTGCAACTGCCGTACTGCCGGGTGCAGCAGAGCTTTGGCGGCCCTGGATCGGGGATTTGTCGCTGACCAATCCGGTCAGGGTGGTTTCCGCACTGCTGATGGTGTTCCAACCAACCTATATGGACATTCTGCCGCAGTACATTTTCTACATGCTGTTTGCCCCATTTGCGCTTTGGCTGTGCCTGAACGGGCGCTGGGGCGTGGTGGCTGTTGTGTCACTTCTGCTGTGGATGGTTGCACAGCTCGGTCTTCAGAAACCATTCACTGAACCGCTCAACAGCGCGTTGGCGGGAGATGGACCCATCGGCATCCGGGCGCATTTCAACCTGCTGGCCTGGCAGATTGTGTTTTTCTCCGGTGTGGTGCTGGGCGCACTGACTTCGCAAAACGCCATTAACTGGGGCAAGGTGTTTTCACCTCGGCACAGCATTATTCCGTTGGCCGCGCTGGCAATATGCCTGTTCTTTCTGCCGCTGAGAGTGGCTACGGGCTATGGGTTGATGCCGGACGATATGTTGCAGCGGTTCATGCCGTTCGAGGTGCGCGCCAGTTTCGGTCTCGTCTATCTGTTGAATTTCGTTGCCGCGGCCTCCGGGGTCGCATGGCTTCTGATTGCCGGGCCAAAACATCACTATGCCTATGTTCGCACTTTGGCCAATGGTCTGATCTGGCTGTTGAAGTGGCCGTTCCTGCGGCTGCTGGGCCGGCACTCCCTGCAGGTTTATGCATGGCATATCGTCATCGTTTATGCGGTTATCTACATCGACCTGACGACACCCGAGTTTTCCGAGCTGACAAAAAGCGCGATGGCCATACTGGGCATTTCCCTCATGGCAATCCCGGCACTCTGGCGAGAGCGCGGTCATTCAGATCAACCACCCGGCCACCTGAGCTCTCGCTAGGGCATCTTCTGGTGAACCGTTCTTGAAATCGCCTGAACATTTCAACTAAAAAGCCCGGCGGTGAGCCGGGCTTTTTTCAAACTTCCATGCTGCAAAGCTCAGGCGCCTGTGGCCTTCAGATGCGAGCGAAGGAACCAGGCAAACTTGTCATGCGCGGCAATGCGACCGGTTGCCAGATCGTTGGTTGCCCAGTCGCCATGCTGATCAGCGACTTCCGCCAGAGCAGACAGCGTGGATGACAGAGTTTCCTGATCTGCAAGCAGAGCCTCTACCATGCTGCGGGCATCTGTCTTGCCATCATGCTCTTCAATGGCGCTGCGCTCTAGATATACGGAGTAGCGGCCTTCAGCATGAGCATCAAACGCCTTGATGCGCTCTGCCAGTAGATCCTGCGCTTCGAAATGGTCTTCATACATTTTCTGAAACAGCTCATGCAGCGGGCCGAAAGACCAGCCCGTTACGTTCCAGTGAAAATTCTGTGCCTTGAGAGTTTCGATCGCCGTTTCGGCCAGCGCCTGCGTCAGGCCATTGACGATGTCTTCCTTGGCGTTTGGTTCGATTTTCGCGGCGATCAGACCCATTTTATAAACTCCAATGGTGTGGGGCTGCACATTCAGGCCAGCCACTCTTTAGATTGCCTCCAATCTAGAGCAGCCTGGCAGAACCTTCAAGTCCTTTTTAGAATATTTCTAAAACAGTAGACGCGTCTCTGACGTCGCCGCGGATTTGCCCGGCTTTCCGCCCACCTCCTGCCGCTCGATAACAACCGAAACAAGATCCACCAGTCGGCGCATCCTTGCTTCAAGGGCGCCGTAAACTGCGGGGTCAGCCTCGTCCCCGTATCGCACCAGCCTGACCGCTTCATGCAGCTCTGCGAGAGTGACGCGAGTGCGCACAGCTTCATGCAGAACAACCGCACTGATTGGCCCCAACACTGCCAAAACATCCACCGGAGAAACGAACCCCATACCAGCCTCCTGTCCTCTTAAATATGATAATTGAACTCATATTTAAGTCAAGTCACTGATTTTGCATGTTGTTTTAAACCATTCCAAATACCGGGTAGTGGCGGATTGGTAACATAAATGTTTATTTGCAATTTAACATATTGAAACTGTCCTTTATATATTGAACGTATAGGTCTTCGATCGGATGCCAATCAGCAGGATTAGGAGTGCTTCGGAATTCCGACGCACTTGTCAGGAGTAAAACCGTTGCCAAACCTCTCAGCCAAGCCAGCCCTCAACATCCAGCATCATCAAAAGCTGCCTCGCAAAGCGCCAACCATGCGCGTTCTGTATGCGTGCCTGATGACGGGAACGGCATTGATTGCAGTGCCCGCGGCCTTGATGGTGGCGGCCTATGCAGATGGTGGCGCCGGCGGCAGTATGACATCGCCAGAGCCAGCAGGAGGCACTGATTCCACCAACACCGCCGGCAACGCTGGGGCAAGCGGCCTCCTTCTAGGTGGCGGAGGCGGTGGCGGCGCGGGCAATATTGGTGGCGCGGGTGGCATGGGCAACAGTATGGGTGGCCTTGGCGGAGCCAGTGCGGGAGCAGACGGCGCGGATGGGTTTTCCACCACCGCCTCCGGTGGCGGCGGTGGTGGCGGCGCACACGGGTATATTGGTGACGTGGCACCTCCCGGAGCTATGACAGGTGGTAATGGCGGCGCGGGCGGTGCGGGTATGGGAGGAGCAACCCACGGCGGTGGTGGCGGTGCTGGCGGCTGGGGCGCTGTTATCAACCTCATAGCACCGTCTACAGAATCCTTCGTCAACAACATCACTGGTGGGGATGGCGGCAGTGGTGGCGCCGCAGGTGATGTGTCCGGCCAGGATGGCTCTGGCGGCAGCGGCGGTGTCGGACTCTATTTTCTGGATCAGATAGACAGCCGCATGATCATCGTAGGTGCCAACATATCGGGTGGCGCCGGCGGTAACGCTCCGTCAGTTGGTTCTTCCGGCTCGAAAACCGGCGGCTACGGCGGCAACGCCATCATGGGCAGTGACATGCAGATGATGATTGCGAATGGCGCGGTTGTGCAGGGTGGCAACAGCGGCTACGCGATGCATGGCTCCATGATTGTCTACGCCACCAAAGGCACCGGCATTGTCGGTGGAGATCTGGTTCTGAATATTTCCGGCACCGTCGCTTCCGGTCAGGGCAGTTATAATGATTATGGCACTGCCATTCATCTGACCGGCGGAACGAACAGCATTTTTCTCAGCAGCACCTCCGTCATTACCGGCGATATTCTGCTGGAAGAGGCCAACACCTCTATCACGCTGGAAAGTGGATACACGTTTTCAAACGGCAGAGTTATCGTCAGCGGCGTCAACACCGCATCACTGACACTTGGCGGCAGTTTTGACGGATCATTTGATCTGACATCATTGAACCAGTCAGACGTTGACGGTGCTTTTGACGGCATTTCGCAGGTCAACGTGAATGCTGACTCTGATTTGACTGAGTGGACCTTGACGGGAAGTCCGTCATATTCGGTTTCACAGTGGACCGTGTCCAAAGGTAAGGCCATTCTGAATGAAAACAGTTTTGGTGGTGATGTTTCTGTAGAAAACAGCAGCACATTGGAGGTTTCCAGTGCAGCCATAATGACCACGACGCTTCAGAATGATCTGGACGTTTCCAGTGGTGCAACATTGAATGTGACGCAGCGAAGCGGTGGAACCGCACTGACTGTCTATGGCTCCGTCAATCTGGCTGGCACCGTGAATCTGGCACTGTCAGCTCCGGTCATTGGTCCCGTTATTTCCGTCGGCTATGATTTATCTGCTAACGGCACTCTCAACATCACGGATATACGATCAGCGGCGATACGCTGAAACTGGATCACGGCGATGCGCATGTGATCATTCAGGTGGGCGACAACAGCAGCGACAGTGCAGACTACATAGCCACGATCAACGCACCATTGGTGGGAAGCAACGGCTTTTCAAAAACCGATTTCGGCACTCTTGTACTGAATGGCATCAACAGCGGCCTGACAGGCACAACCTGGCTGAACGGCGGCACTCTGGTTGTTAATGGAACGCTTGGCACCTCGGTTGTGGCCTCAGAGAACACGCTGCTTCAAGGCAATGGAACGGTTAACGAACTGGTCCTGGAATCGGGCTCAACCATTGCTCCGGGCAATTCGCCGGGCACATTCACCGTTTCCGGCAACATGACGATGAATGCCGGGTCAACCTACCAGTTTGAAGCCGCTGCTGGCAAAGGCCATTCCGACAAGATCGTCGTGGGCGGCACGGCGAATCTGGGTGGCGCAACCCTGAAAGTTTCGGCACTGGACAGCACGATCAGCTATGTGAATGGCCAGCGTTACAAGGTGGTCGAAGCAGGTCAGATTGAAGGCACTCTGAGTTCCGACCTGACCATAGACAGCGCATTTCTTGGCTCGACAGTCGAATATTCAGCCACTGATGCCACGCTGGTTCTGGCGGTGAAAACCGACCCGCAGGATCCGACAGACCCGCACCCGGTTTTCCCGAAGGTTGCAGGAACGGAAAATGAGCGTCGCACAGCCAGTGCGCTGGACCAGCTTGACCAGACACCGGGTTCGGCCAGCCTTGCCTTACACAATGCGGTGCTGATGCTGAATGCCGATCAGGCGGTGCATGCCTTCAACCAGCTTTCGGGTGAGGGACAGGCTTCGGTTCGCACCGCCTTGCTGGAAGGCGGCAGCCAGGTGCGTGCACAGC
>NZ_VTWH01000002.1:1002987-1264131 GCF_008369445.1 Aureimonas fodinaquatilis | reverse complement strand
GCTCAACAAGCAGCGGCCTAGTTCCACAAGCAGCGCCGCGCCACAACCATCTGAAGCGTCAGCCGCGACCACGTCACCGGCAAATGCGCGCAGCCATCCTTAGATGGTTGCCTGCAGAGCCGTAGAGCCTTAACTGGCAAAACAGCGCACAACCTACCGGCGGAAAAACGGCCCTCGATGTTGCCGTCAGGTTCATGGCTCTGGTCCGCCAAAGCGCCGATAATCAACCCGCACGCAGCCCGGCGATGTTGCCACGTCAAGCATCGCCGCGACAATGCCACAGGCCGTCAAACGTACGAGGTGTTCGAGATCTTCGCCGCCGAAACACTCTGGCCACTAACCTGAACTGAGTGGGCGCAAAAGCCAGCACGATCACGATCGTTCAGTCCAACAACTCAACCCAATGACCTCCGGCGCAGCGGAGCCATGTCTCGCCTGCTCGTCTGCCTGTGCAGCGGCAACTCTGCCGCCAGACAAACCCAAGCCACAAGAGACACACAGCCGGGCGCCAGATCGCATCCAACCCGTGGCGAGGCTCATAATGCTCGAACTGATCGCTGCCAGTCGCCCCCACAATCGGGTAAGCAGTGGAGAGAACGGTCATGCGATAAGCTAGAGCGAACAACGCGGAAAAGCTTTTTGGGCTGGAAGAACCAAGGACACGTCCTCTCAAAACTGGGCGGCAACTCAGTGACATAGGATGACACTCAGCGCCCCAAAGCATTCCCAGTTGACCGCCAAATTCCGACCACCAGACGCACTCTCCAGCTTAATGGCAGCCAGCGCGGCGCAATGACCCGATCGGCTATGGTCGGATGGGCAATGTCAGGGCGAAAGCAACCAATGTAGAAAAGCTTTTGGGCTGGAAGAACCAAAGACACGTTGCCTCAAAACTGGTGCTGTAATTCGGTGCTTGTGATGACGCTCAGCGCCCCAAAGCATTCCCAGTTGACCGCCAAAATCCGATAACCAGACGCACTCTCCAGCTCAGATGACAGTCAGCGCGACGCGATAACCTGATTGGCTATGAGCGGATGAGCAATCTCAGCGCAAGTGCCACTTACGGAAGGCCCATCGCCAGTCGCTAAAACCGCCCGGCATGTTCCCCTCAGAGTTGTGCCTATTCTTTTGTCAAGCAACACAGTCAGACCCACTTCCTGTGTGGCTCTTGATGGTCGAATTGATCGCTGCCAGCCGCCGCACAATCGGGTAAGCGGTTGAGAAGAACGGGCACATGAAAAGCGAGAGAAACAACGCAAGGCACACTATGCATAGAGCGGACCGTGGGCAGGAGCTCGATAGTTTGAATGGGGCTGTGTTCACCCTCGCCGAAAGGGCTTGATTACCGGCTATTTGCGTTGGCGATCGTCCATCATATTCAGCGAAAGGGTCATTATGGATGAGATGATCGTCTCTTTCTTCCAAGCCCGTAAGCAGGCCTGCTGTGCATGTATGGAAGCGGGGAAGAGACCTACGAACCATAGGCATGAGCGGTTTTTAGCTGGTTTAATACGCCCTGAGTGCTGGAGCTTGTGGAGTTTAGCAATTTGTTCCTGAAACAGACACACAAAACCCGGAGCTGCTGGTGGTGCGGCTCCGGGTTAGCGGGTCAGTGTCACAGTGTTGGCTTCAGATGGGGGTCGACGAAGCTATTGCCCCGTTCTGAAGGGCTCTCAATAGAACGCTTGCAACCCGGTCTGCGCACGGCCGAGGATCAACGCGTGCACATCGTGCGTTCCCTCATAGGTGTTGACTGTTTCCAGATTCTGCATGTGCCGCATGACATGGTATTCGCCCATAATACCATTGCCGCCATGTATATCGCGTGACTGACGCGAGATATCCAATGCCTTGCCGCAATTGTTGCGTTTCACAAGGCTGATTGCCTCCGGCGCAGCCAGATTTTCATCAAGCAGGCGACCTACACGCAGCGATGCCTGCAAACCGAGCGTGATCTCTGTCTGCATATCGGCCAGCTTCTTTTGCACCAGCTGAGTGCCTGCCAGTGGCTTGCCAAACTGGATGCGCTCAAGGGCATAGCTTCGAGAGCGGTGCCAACAATCTTCCGCCGCGCCCAGAACGCCCCAGGAAATGCCATATCGCGCGCGATTGAGGCAACCAAACGGCCCTTTCAGCCCGGCAACATGTGGGAGCAAGGCGTCCTCGCCCACCTCAACCCCGTCCATGACGATTTCGCCAGTGATTGACGCGCGCAATGAAAGCTTGCCGTGAATTTTGGGAGCGCTGAGTCCAGACGTTCCCTTGTCCAGCACAAACCCGCGGATTTGATTGTCGTGCGCCGGTGATTTGGCCCAGACAACGAACACATCTGCGATTGGTGAATTTGAGATCCACATCTTGGTGCCGGTCAGGCGATAACCGCCATCAATTTTGTCGGCTCGGGTCTTCATGCCGCCAGGATCTGATCCGGCATCCGGCTCGGTCAGGCCAAAACATCCCACCCACTCGCCACTGGCCAGCTTGGGCAGGTATTTAAGACGCTGCTCTTCGCTGCCATAGGTGTAAATCGGGTACATGACCAGCGAAGACTGGACGCTCATCATGGACCGATAACCGGAATCGACACGCTCCACTTCGCGTGCAACCAGTCCGTAGGCGACATAGGAGGCCGCGGCGCAGCCATAATCTTCCGGCAGGGTCACACCGAGGAGGCCGAGCTCGCCCATTTCCTCAAACACCGCCCGATCGGTGGTCTCGTTCTCATAAGCTTCCATCACGCGGGGAAAAAGCCGTTCCTGAGCAAAATCACGAGCCGTATCGCGAATAAGGCGCTCTTCTTCACTCAACTGATTTTCAAGCAGGAATGGATCGGACCAGTCAAACTTCTTCATCGTCGGTATCTGACCAGCGGGATGCGCATGTGCCATTTAAAAATTCTCCGTTAGATATTTTGCATATGACATGAAAAAATACGGGCATCCAACAAGCTGTGTGATCCGGACCCGAATTTGAACGTGAATTTTGACCAAATTGGAAACACAGTGCGAGATCCTGCAGACTTGATGATATTCTGCGCCACGGGCTTCCATCTTCGCAGTCTGCGCGTACATATAATGTAGCTATAAGATTTGGATTCCAGTAGCAGTTGTAAAATCTGAAGTTATGAACGCCGGGTGAGTGGATTATATGAGTGAGACCATCCAGCGAAGAGCTTTCATTCTTCTGCTCGCAATTGTCACATTAGCGTTTCTATGGCTGATCCGCCCTTATTACGGTGCGGTTCTTTGGGCTGTCGTTCTAGCTGTCATCTTTTCGCCTATGCATCGCTATTTTGTCCGCACTATGGGCGGCCGGGTCAATCTGGCCGCTATTGCCAGCGTGTTTGCCTGCATCCTGTTTGCCATTGTTCCAATGGCTTTTTTGACAGCCTCGATTGTTCGCGAGGGGCAGGCACTGTATCGCAGGCTTTCACGCGAGGGGTTTGACCCCGGCGCAGCCATATCGCAAATCCACCAAATGCTGCCAACTGAGGTACAGGGATGGCTTGACGGCCTGGGGGCTGAGAGCCTTTCCTCGCAGATCACATCGGCATTTGGTCAGCTTGGCCAGCTTCTGGCCGGACGTGCCTGGAGCTTTGGGCAGGGTACCTTGAGCTTCATGGTCGGCGTTGGTCTCATGATCTACATTCTGTTCTTCCTGTTTCGTGATGGCCCGAAGATCATGAATGTCCTGCGCCGCGCTGCGCCATTTCGTGCCGACCATACTGAACAACTGATCCGGCGCTTTCACTCTGTGGTTCGCGCAACTGTGCGCGGTAATTTTGTCATTGCAGCACTGCAAGGCACTATCGGCGGTTTGACGCTGTGGGCGCTGGGCGTCAATGCCGCTATTCTCTGGGGAACCATCATGGCGGTTCTTTCGCTGCTGCCGGCGGTCGGAGCGGCGATTGTCTGGATGCCTGTCGCGATCAATTTTTTTCTAACGGGAGATTATCTGAAGGGCGTCATCCTGATCGCCGTGGGTGTTGCGGTCATTGGCCTCGTGGACAATCTGTTGCGCCCGCCTCTTGTGGGCAAGGAAACCCGAATGCCCGACTATCTCGTGCTGCTTTCAACGGTTGGTGGCATAACCCTGTTCGGCATTAACGGCTTTGTGGTTGGTCCGTTGATTGCTGCTTTGTTTCTGACGGTGTGGGGAATTTTCGTTGCCGAGCGCCAGGCAACTGAGCACACGGCTATTGTAACTGACACCCGACAGGCAAGGCGATCCTCGACTTAAGAATTACATACACTGCCTTTGAAAATACGCTATAGTTTCACCATGGCGGCGGGGACAATCGTATGGCAAGCGTGGTTCTTCATTCGGCGGCTCCTGAACATATTCCGGGGTTCATCACTCCGGCTGGGGAGACCGATGTTCTTCTGGTCGGGTCCATTATCTTCCTAATCGTGCTTTTGATGGTGCTGGGCAGCACCTATTTCTGGCTTCACTCTATTCCTGAGCGTATCGCTCACGGCACAGGAAAGACCCAGTTTCAATTGGTTGGCGTGCTGGCTCTGCTTGCACTTTTCACTCACAACAACCTGTTCTGGGTGCTTGCGCTGCTGATCGCAGTCATTCCCATTCCGGATTTCTGGACGCCGCTGTCCTCTATGGCCAGCTCTTTGTCCAGAATGGTGCCGATGCGACGAAGACCCGGAGAGCAGGCCGTTGAGGGTCCGCCCACTGAACATGGCATCGTGGCCGACGTTTCGCCTGCGGAGGTGGAAAAAACGGAAGGGCATCCGTCATGATTGAATTGTTGCTCTGCTCTGTAGTGACGATTTTGCCCGACTTTCTCTATCGACGTTTTGTGCAGGGAAAGCGCCTTGGCCACGAACTCACGCTCTATTCAATCTGGTACGAGCTGCGCTACGGAATAACAGCCTGTCTCGGATTGACCGTTCTGCTGCTGACGCTGATCCTGTATTTTCACCCATCAACCACCAGCGCCGTCTCATTCTATCGCACGGTACCGATATTGCCGGAGGGCTCCGGGCGTGTTGAAGAGGTTTTTGTTGACCTGCAGCATGATCTGAAAGCAGGCGATCCGATTTTCAGGCTGGACAGTTCAAGTCAGGAAGCTGCCCTTTTGACCGCGCAAAAACGTGTGGCCGAGGTGGATGCCGCCATCGAACTTGCACAGACGGAACTGGCGGGGGCGGACGCGCGAATTCAGGAGGCCGAAAGCGCCTATCGCCAATCCACCGACGAACTGGCAATGAGGACGGAGCTTCTGAATCGCAATTCCGGAACGGTTTCTGAACGCGAAGTTGAAAGGCTGCAGAATGTTGTAAATGGCCGTCAGGCGGCTGTTGCTGCCGCGCTTGCCAGCAAGCAGACGGTGCAGGTTCAGATATCCACCTTGCTTCCGGCACAGAAAGCCAGTGCCGAAGCTGCTTTGGATCAAGCTCAGGTCGAGTTGGACAAGACCATAGTGCGTGCCGGAATTGACGGGCGGCTGGAACAGTTCACATTGCGCAAAGGTGATATCGTCAACCCGTTCATGCGCTCTGCGGGCGTACTAGTTCCGGAAGAGGCCGGGCGATCTGGTCTTGTTGCCGGCTTCAGCCAGCTGGAAGCACAGGTCATCAGACGCAGCATGGTGGGTGAGGTGACATGCATTTCAAAGCCGCTGACGATCATCCCGATGGTGGTGACCAGTGTGCAGGAGTTGATTGCGGCTGGCCAGGTGCAGGCTTCAGACCGGTTGATTGATCCGCAGCAGGTGGTGAGGCCTGGCACAATTACTGTGTATATGGAGCCGCTGTATCAGGGAGGGTTTGAGGGTGTTCCGCCAGGCAGCAGTTGCATTGCCAATGTCTATACCAGCAATCACGACCGATACGCTGATCCGGATTTGGGCACCGGAACCTGGCTTTTCCTGCACGTTATCGACACAGTCGGCGTTGTTCATGCCTTGATACTCAGAATACACGCGCTCTTGCTGCCGATTCAGACACTGGTGTTTTCCGGCGAGCACTGAAACGCCGCGACAAGCGCGGCGTTTCGATAATCAGCAACTGGCTCTTGGTGCTCAGAGCCCACGGATACCTTCTACAAAGTTGCGGGCATCGTCGCCAAACTGCTGATAGAACGCATCATAGGCTGGCTCTGTCGCGGTGCGAAACGCATCCTGATCAGGTTCGGTAACTTCCATGCCTGCCTGCTTCAGAGATTCAAGCAATTCGCCGTCGCGCTCTGTTATATAAGCAAACTGCCAGTCAGTTGCTTCCTTCAAAGCCGTTTCGATGGCTTCCTGCTCTTCAGGCTGCAAACCCTGGAAGAAATTCTCCGACACGATGACATAGGCAGAGTTATAGATGTGGCCTGTCAATGTCAGGTGTTTCTGAACCTCAAACAGCTTTCCGTCATTGATGCCTTGCAACGGGTTTTCCTGCCCGTCGACAACACCTTGCCGCAGTGCTGCGTAAAGCTCGGAAAATGGCATCGGAGTCGGACTGGCGCCCAATGTCTTGAAAGTTTCAATCTGCGCCAGATTTTCAGGTGTGCGGATTTTCAGGCCAACCACATCCGCAGGGGAGTTGATGGCGCGTGTGTTGTTGGTGATATGGCGAAAGCCATTTTCCAGAAAGCCGACCAGCCGAATGCCTTTGTCTGGCAGCGTTGCAAACAGTTCCTGGGTCGGCTCGCTTTGCTGCGCCTTCAGAATATGTTCGCGATCCCGGAACAGATAAGGCAGTTCAAGCAGAGTGATTTTGGGCTCATAGATTGCCAGAACGCCGGTGACGGTCATTTCCAGCGTGCCCGTCGTCAACTGCTCCTGCATTTCGCGCTCTGAACCCAGCTGAGCCTGTGGGTAGATGGTCACCTCGAAGGCACCGGGGGCTTCTCTTTCAAGAGCCTCGCTGAACTTGGTCATTGCCTGATGAAAGCTGTGGTTTTCACTGTGACCATGGCCGATTTTAAGTGCGGTCTGAGCCGCGGCTGAACCTGCTGCAAGAGCAGCAAGAGCAATTCCGGCAACCAGCGTTTTCAGGATTTTCATGTCATCTCCTCCCTGAGTGTTTATGCATTAATGAACCCGCGGCCTATGGAAACAGGAGCGAGGGAATGTAGAGCACCATGCCAGGCCAGTAGGTGACGATTGCCAGCGTCACAAACATTGGCAAAATGAACGGCAGAATGGCGCGGAACATGCGTTCTATGGATATTCCCGCGACATGGGCTGTCACGAACAGGCTCATCCCCACCGGCGGGATTGCCACGCCGATCATCAGATTGAGCACCATGACGACGCCGAAATGCACCGGATCAATGCCCAGTGAAAGTGCAATGGGCACCAGAATCGGCGTCATCAGCATCAGGACCGCGCCGTCTTCGATGAACGAGCCGAGGAACACAAGCAACAGGTTGACCAGCAGCAGAAACACCAGCGGATTCTCGCTGACGGCCAGAAGCATGGTTCCAAATGCCTGTGCGGACTGGGTAACCACGAGCGCCCATGAAAACGCCGAAACATTGGCAATGATGAACAGGACGATGGCCGTGGTGACCATCGTATCAACAAGTATGGCCGGCAACTGCGAAAACTTGACCGTGCGATAGACGCCGAAGGCCAGCACGAAAGCGTAGCCCGCCGCGACCGCCCCTGCTTCTGTTGGTGTGAAAATGCCGCCGAGCAAACCACCGAGAATGATGAAAGGCGTTGCCAGAGCGAAAAAAGCCCGCCCGAACGACCTGATGATGTGCGACCAGTTCGGCTTGGGATCGCGCGGGAATTTGTGCCAGCGATCCATGATCGCTACCCAGAGGCACAGCATGAGGGCAAACAGCAGACCCGGCAGAATGCCCGCAGCGAAAAGCTGGCCAATCGACACTTCCGCCAGCGCACCATAAAGAATAAGCGGGATGGAAGGGGGCGTAATGGGACCAATAACAGAGGACGCTGCCGTGAGCGCGGCCGCGAAGTCGGTTTTGTAACCGCTGTCGCGCATGGCCTTAACCTGCATTTTTCCCAGTGAGGCTGCATCTGCCACCGCAGAGCCGTTCATGCCGGAAAAGACCACGCTTGAACCCACATTCGTATAAGCAAGACCGCCCGGTACAAAGCCGATACAACTGCGCACGAAGGTGAAAATCCGGTCTGTGACGCCGGAAGCGTTCATCAGATTGCCCGTCAGAATGAACAGCGGAATTGCCACCAGAACGAAATTGTCGGCACCCGCAATCATCTTTTGAAACATGATGGTGATGGGAAACGGGCTGGCGACCATCAACCCGGTGACCATTGCAAGGCCGATTGCCACTGCCATGGGAATTGACAGCGCAATCATCGTGAAAAAGGCAATGAGAATAACGGAGATCATGGCGTCATCTCTTCCAGCGGTGTGTGATCAACCGGCTCACCGGACAAAAGGCTGGACAGCGCATGCAGCGACATCAACGCGCCCGCTACCGGCAGGACCGCATAGAGCCAGGCTTGCGAAATTCCCAAAGTTGGAAAGGTCGTCGGGATCATGCGCAGGGTCAGGCTCCAACCTTGCCAGATCATGAGCATACCGAAAACAAGGAATGAGCCGTGCACCAGATAGACCGTGAGGCCGCGAACCAGCTTTGGCAGAAGCGAAACAAACGCCACCACGCGCACATGGACACCGCGCTTTACACCGGCCGAAATGCCAAGAAATGTTGCCCATACGAATGCAAGCCGCGTCAGCTCGGTTGCGCTGACAATTGGCAGCTGAAAGACATAGCGGGAAAACACCGAGACGATCAGCAGCCCCGCAAAGAACAGAACAATCGGCACGAGCAGCCATTCAGTGATCCAATTGGCATAGGCGCTTATGCGCCGGACGATGGCGATCATCACACTTCCACCCTATTGATTGTCTGAGCGGGAAAGTATGCGTTCCGACGCGTCAGCAATCAGCCGTGCCAGATTTCCGCCCATGAACCCGGATACCATTTCCTCGTCGAAAAGGTCAGGCTTTGCCGCGAGGCGTGGGTCGCCGTAGGTCTGGCCATCGCCAAGGGCAGCAAAAAGCGCGCGGAACGCGCCATAGCTGAACACCATATCGGCATATGGTGCATCGCTGCCCGCGCCAAGATTGCGCGAGAATGGCCGGCCTGCATTGGCATAGGTGATCAGTGCGCTTTCTATGTGCACGTCGCGCTTGGCACTCAGGACAAAGAATATATTGGGATTCTCGAGACCTATCTGGCGTGCGGCCTGATAGGTCGGTTCGGCATCAACAAAATTGCCGCCGCCGCCACCCATGTGAACGCCAATAACCGGGCTGTCCGGGTTGCGTTTTGCGATCCTCGCCAGCCCCTCGGCAGGGGTAAACGGAGTATCTGAACCGAAGTGAAAGGCGGGAACCGCACCTAAGCCGACAATGACATCCACGACTTGTGCAACCTCATCGGAGTCAATCGGGTATTGATTTTGCGCAGGGTTCATTTTCACCACTGGCATGCCGAATTCCTCAACGCAGCGGCGTGCAAGGGCAATCGCAGCATCAACGCCCAGCGCTTTCGGGTCCGTCCAGCCTGCGGGAATAACGCGTTCGGGATGTTCACGGGCCAAAGCGGCAATCTGCTGATTGGCAGCGGTCAGCAGTTCGGCATTCTGCTTCTGGTCGTCACCATATTGCAGCACCGCGGGGTTTTGCCAGCAAAGTGCCATGTCGATGCCAGCCTGCTCCATGCGGGCAAACAGGTTTTCAGTCAGCAGCGGGCGGCCATGATAGTAATTTGCATCGCTCTCTATTCGCTGGCGCACAGCCGCTGGCAATGTTTTACGATCTGTCGGGTGCACATCCCCGTCGATGACCAGCCGGTCTGCATTCTGCCGTAAAAATTCTACCCGCTGTGCGTGTTGCACGCGTGCGCTGGATGTAACTGCCATTTGTAATTGTTCCGTCCCCAGAGTTTCCAGAAGGATAATCATTGAATTCGATGCCAACAAATGATTATTTTTCCACAAACTGCTGAAATGGATTCACATGTCACGCCACTTGCCACCCCTTCGCGCAATTCACGCTTTTGAGGCCATTGCCCGGCTGGGCTCCGTTTCGGATGCTGCAGAAGAGCTTTCGCTGACTCCATCGGCAATCAGTCATCGGCTGCGCCGGCTGGAGGAGCACTTGAACGTTCAATTGTTTTATCGCGCCAACCGACGGATGATCCTGACAGATGTTGGCCGGGAATATCTTCAAACGGTGGCAAGTGCATTCAACCGCATTGAACAAGCGAGCGAACGCATTGTTGGCGGCATGGCCAGCGATGTTTTGACAGTGCACTGTCCGCCAAGCTTTGCCCCGTCCTGGCTTCTGCCACGCATCAAAGGGTTCATGGACGCATATCCAACCATTGACCTGCGCATTCACGCCAGCCCTGAACCGGTGGATTTTTTCAAAACCAGTACAGATTGTGAGATTCGCTACGGCAGCGCTGACTGGACGGGACTGGACGTGTTTCCCCTAATGGCGGATTCCCTGACACCGCTTTGCACCCCGGACATCAAGCAACGCATCTGCAATCTCGACGCGGTGGACGCGCTCAGTGATGTTCCGTTGATCTTTTCGGAGCGGGCGCCGATCGGTTGGGGAGAGTGGTTCCGCGGGAAATCATTCCGCCGAACACTGAACCGGGGCCTGTATTTCGACCGCGGATATCTGGCCTTGCAGGCGGCGGCCCAAGGTCTGGGAGTGGCGCTGGAAAGCACGATCTTTGCCGAACCCTACCTGAAACGGGGTGAACTGGTTCGCCTGTTTGAACCGGGTTTCGGCGATGTCATCATCAGTGGCCATGCGCTGGTTTACCCGCCGGTCTACCGTGAGGTTCGCAAAATCGCGCTGTTCCGTGACTGGATTGTTGCGGAAGCGCAGGAAACCGTGTCCCGCAGGTAGCCCAACGGTATTGACCCTGCTGGCCCGGACATCGCAATCAGTTTCCCGGAGTGTGGGGGTCGGCCAATCCGGCACTGGGTCTGCTGACTGGCACGGCAGACAGGGAAGAGGTGCGCCTGGCCAAAGCATCTTCACCGCTTTTGCGCAAAATATCGCGAAACACCGGATGCATGCCACCATCAACATAGAAGTGTGCCGTCAGCGCAGCTCCGCTTGAAGCCAGATTGTCAATCTTCTGCATATCGCTTTGCGTGCGGCTGGCAATGGCCGGGTTCGGTTGGCTGACCGCAGGCGGGCAGGCTGCCAGAGGGTTGGTCGGCTCACCGCCAGCGAAATCCGTATCGATAATGTATCGCTGGCCGCAATAGGATATTTTGGGTTGCCGGCGTGCCACTTCGAAACTGTCATAACCGCGTTTGAGGTCAGTCCAGAAGCTGAAGTTTGGATCTGTCCGATGCTTTGCCATGTTCTGTGGCGTCATCCGGAATGGAAAAGCCTGGACCTGAAAAGCTTGCTGTCTGCCTTTAAGCGCCTCACGCGCCACAGCGTAGATTTCTGAAACGCCATCATCGGTCAGCGCGTAGCAGCCTGAAGAGGTGCATGCACCATGAACCATCAAGGCGTCACCTGTATAGCCAAGGGCAGATTCAAGCCGGTTTGGATAACCCAGATCAAATGACAGGTGAAACTGCGAAGTCGGGTTCAGCATATTTGCCGTAACATGATAAAAACCCTCAGGAGCTTGACGGTCTCCCTCACGGGTCTTCGGCCCAAGCTTGCCTGACCAGCGGCACATTGGATAGGTTTTCAGCAGCGCATATCTGCCCGATCGATCCTGCTTCCAGATTTCCAGCTCGCTTTCCTGCTTGAAAATGCGGATGAGGATCGGAGACGATGGCGACATCGATTTTTGCGACATCTCGGCTAGAAGCGCGGCCGGTATTGGTTGTGTCGCCTTGGTGTCTACAGACAGCACGCTGGACACGCATCCGCTCAGCCAGATGGCCAAAACGCCGATAGCGAGAAGTCTGATTGAGTGCAACATATGCCAATTACCGCGACCGTTTCCCCACCAACGAAGACAACCATCGCTACCTTGCGGGGCAGCAAAGCCAACGAACGGCCGCGTCTGGCGACTTTGCCAGTGTGGTCTGCGAGTGCGGCAATATTATGCGACCTGTTTTTAACAGATGCACAGTTCGTCAACTTGACCATGGAGGCGCAGTTGTCTTCTTACGACAACTCGGAATGGGGCCGATCCTCGTCCACGGTACGAGCTGCTTCACTTGAGATTGACAGATGTCTTGATAGCAGCTGGAACAGAACATCTTTTGAACCCTCATCGATATAGAACCAGGCAGATGAGTTGCGTGCGCGGACGCAATGCCTCATAACGCCCTGTAGTTTAGCTACACTGAGGGTCTGATGCTGAAAGAACTCGAACGAAAAAAATCTCAGTTCGGACCGGCCGAGTTGCGGCTCGCAGAATTTACGATGACCGAACCCCGTCTTGTAACGCAACTTTCACTGGCCGCACTTTCTCAGAAAGTAGGAGTTAGTGAACCGACTGTAATACGATTTTGCAGAAAGCTGGGATGCACCGGATTTCCGGATTTCAAGCTGAGACTGACTGAGTATCTGGCTTCCGGTACACCCTATGTCCACCAGGAAGTCAGCCTTCTCGATACGATTTCGGATATATGCAAAAAGGTCCTCGATTCAAGCATATCGGCGATCGTAACATTATCTGACACTCTGGATACTGCGTCGATTGAAAGGGCAATCGGCGCATTGTCTCACGCGCGCAGGATAGATTTTTTTGGCACCGGCCCATCCAGCGTCATTGCTTACGATGCGCAGCAAAAATTTATGTTTTTTGACGTTCCGGCTGTTTTTCATCACGATTCCCATCTTCAGATCATGTCTGCTGCCTCCCTCTCTTCCGGAGATGTCGCCGTTTGCTTTTCGTTCACCGGGCAAACGGTCGATATTGTTAGTTGCGCTACACGTGCTAGAGACGCGGGTGCCACCGTTGTCAGTGTTACGCGCAGCGACTCCGCTCTGGCTCAGATGTCTCAAATCTCAATCAACGTCGACACAATTGAGAATACGTTCGACTACTCACCAATGACGACACGCCTTGCACACCTTGCTGTTGTTGATGTTCTGGCAACGGCCGTCGCCGTCAGGCGCGGACCTGGCATCAGTGACCGTATTCAGAACATGAAGCTGGCTTTGAAAGATAAACGCGTCGCCCGGTGATTTTCATAAAACTACATAAATCCGTTTCATTCGCATTGACTGTAGCCATTTGTATACGTATTACTACAACCCGTGGTTCAGAAATTACCGGGGAGGGTAATGATGCACATTTCCAGGCGCAATTTTCTCACAGGAACGGCGGGGATAGCGCTGGCTGGGGCGCTTCCGGTTTCTGCGCGTAGCCAGCAGAATATCATTAATATTCTGGCGCATCGGGTGCATCAGGGCGTTGCAAATGGACCTGCCGGATCCACGACAAAAGATTGGGAAGAGGAAACTTCCTCCCGGCTCGAGTGGCGAACATTTGATACAGGCCCACTGCAGGAGCGATTGTTCCGTGAGGCCGGGCTTGCGTCCACTGATATTGATATGTCGTACATGCTCCACACATGGGCCAACCCGACAGCGCTTAACCTGTTCGAGCCGTTGAATGCCCACATGGAGCGGGCGCCTATCGAGAATTTCGAAGATTTTTTCCCGGGAATGGTTGATGCAATGTCTTCGGGCGGTGAGCTTTGGGGCATCCCGATGCGCCACGCGACCGCTGGCCTGCATTACAATGAGGAACTGTTCGAAGAGAGAGGGCTTTCGGGCCCACCAGAGACCATGGAAGAGCTGCTGGAATATGCCCGGAAGCTCACATACACACGGCAGGACGGGACACCGGTTGTAGGATTTGTTGTCCCGAACAACTATTCCAATATCGTCAATATGGCCCGCGCCTGGAACGGCGATTTCATCGGTACAGACTTTCAGGTGCGGGCAGCAGATGCGCCGATGGTCAAGGCACTGACGGAGCTTCGGGGATTGTTCGATGCTGGCGCATTTCCTCGGGAGTTCCCCTCGCTTCTACAGGAAGAAGCCAGCACTTGGATTCAGGGCGGCCGCGCAGCGATGATTATAACGAATATGAGCCGCAACGCGCAATTCAACGACCCCGAGAGATCAAGTTTTCCCGGTAGAATCAAAACCACCACCGTGCCAATTTCGCAAGAATTGCGTTCGGAGTTTGATGTGGCCCCGGTTGGTACTGAAATCTGGAGTTATGTCATTCCCCGAAATGCTGCCAACAAGGAACGTTCGTGGGATTTGATCCGTGCAATGTCCTCAGTTGAGAATACGAGGATCGGGGCTTTGAACGGCAACGGACCTGCTCGCAGCTCAATATATGATGATGCTGAGTACAGCGCGAAGTTGGAATATTCGGACGAAGAAGCACGGGCTCTTGCTGCAGCGCGTGTTCCAATGCCTGCGTTCGACGGAGCGCCGCGCGCATCGGACCTAATTCGCGAAACTTACGAAAGTGTCGTCCTGGGATTTGTCGAGCCGGAGCCTGCGTTGCAGGATCTTGCCGCGCAGCTTCAGCGCCTGCTTCCGAAGTAGCGCGTTTTTAAACCGTCAACTCATCAACAGTTCAAGCGTCGGAGGCTGTGCGCGGCCATCGGCTACACGCGCGTCGAATTCCGGCGCTTTCCAGCATAGGTATGTCCACTCCATGAAGATCATCCAGGTAAACGCCATTCCCTTGTCAATGCCTATTGCTCCGGGAGAGCACCGGACCTGGTGGGGAGATTATCCGTCAATATCCATCGTTCTTGTGGAGGTGGTGACGGACGAAGGGATTAAAGGCTATGGCGAAGGCTTGGCGCGTTATTGCCCGCAATCATATGCCATGCTGGTCGAAAAGCTGCTGGCACCTCAATATATCGGCAAGGATCCATTTGAAGTCGAAAGCCTGTGGCAACGTGCTTTCCGCAGCCACAGTGGCAAATCCGGTGGAATGCTGATGGAAGCCATATCGGCAATTGATATCGCCCTTTGGGACATTATGGGCAAGGCGCTGAACCAGCCAATCCATCGCCTGTTGGGCACATGTGGCCGTACGGAAGTGGATGCTTATGCATCGTCCATTTCATGGAACGCGGAAGATAAGGCCGCTGAACAGGTCGAAGCAGCGACCCGCCAAGGGTTCAAAATGATCAAGGTCAAGCTTGGTGCGCCGGCTGACGATGCTATTGCATGGTGCCGAAAGGTTCGAGACATGGTGCGTCCGGACATAAAGCTTTGTGCCGATGCCAACTTCGCCTACAGCCTCGATGAGGCAATCAAAGTAGCAAACGCTCTGCACGAGCTGGATTTTTACTGGTTTGAAGAGCCGCTGATCCCCGAAGATATTGATGGATACAAGCGTCTCAGAACTGCTTCCCCGATGATGATTGTGGCAGGCGAAAGCGAGCACACATCATTTGGCGCACGGGAACTGATTGCGTCACGTTCCGTCGGGATGATTCAGCCCGATTGCACCAGAGCAGGCGGCATTACCGAAACGCGTAAAATCGCAAACACCGCCTACGCTTTCAACGTTGGCTATGCGCCGCATATAGGTGGCGGCGGGGCTGTATCTGCAGCCGCAAATCTTCAGCTTTCGGCCGCAATGCCCAACTTTGTCATCTTCGAGAGCATGATATTTCCAAGCGCACTGCGTGACGAACTTGCAACGGAGCCGGTTGGGTCGATTGATCTCAAAACCGGTAAGGTGAATGTTCCTCAAGGCCCCGGCCTGGGTATCGAGCTTGATTTCGATGTCGTCGACAGGCTCAGGTCAAAAGGGTAGCCATAAATGCTCGGCCGGCTAGGACAATTCCTTCTTATCTCGCCCGTTCACCTGCTGCTGATCGCCTTCATAATGGTGCCAGCGCTTTATGTTGGCTGGCTCAGTTTTCACAGTGCGACTTTTGGCGGGACAACGGAGTTTGTAGGCTTCGCAAATTATATGACGTTGCTAGGGGATCGCAACTTCTGGCGTGCAGCCATAAACACCGTCGTGATTGTGAACCTTATTGTCTACCTTGAGCTTGCTCTGGGTCTGGCTATTGCACTTCTATTCGTGCGCGGCGTTCCGATGCCGCGTGTGATGGTTGCGATCGTCCTCCTGCCATATGCGGTCAGTGAGGTCGTTGCGATAGTGATGTGGCGCTACATATTTGACCCCAGCGCCGGAGTTGTGAATCTTTTCCTTCAAGGTCTGGGGCTGCCGGTTGTCGAATGGGCTATCAACCCCGTCCACGCGCTGGGTCTGGTGGTGCTTATAAGTGTCTGGCAGAATCTGCCGTTTACTTTCATTCTCATTTACACCGCAAGGCTCGGTTTGCCTAAAGATGTCTATGAGGCTGCAGATCTTGATGGCGGTACCCCCTGGAAAATTTTCCGCCATGTAACGGTGCCCTTGCTTTTGCCAGCAATAATGGTTGCCGTGATGTTCCGATACATTTTCGCTTTCCGGATATTCTCTGAAGTCTGGCTTTTGACGGAAGGTGGACCAGCCAGGATGACAGAGGTTCTGGCCGTTTATCTTTACCGGAACGCTTTCCGCTACCATGACTTTGGTGTCGCATCAGCCACTGGCTGGGTGATGGTTCTGCTCTCGTTTGCAATTGCCGCGGTGTACCTTCGTGCAATGTATCGGAGGATGTTCGCGTGAAGTTCAGCTCCATTATCGCCACGGGCGGACGATATTTTGCACTCGCGATGGTGCTTCTCTGGTCTGGTGTCCCGATCTATCTGGTTGTCAGTTCGTCGTTCAAAGTGTCTCGCGACATCTTTGCCGTCCCGCCCAAATTATTCGTCTTCTCCCCCACGCTCGATAATTACACTCGGCTTCTGGCTGAATGGCCGCAATTCTTTTCGGGTCTCTGGAACAGCTTGATTATTGCGGGCTTTGCTACTGTTCTCACCGTGATCGTCAGTTCTACGGCCGGATATGTCTACTCACGACATCGAGGAGCATTGCTTACGGGATCAGCATTTTTCATGATCATCGTCAGGCTGTTCCCGCCGATTGTTATCACCCTGCCGTTGTTTCCATGGATCAATGCGGTTCACCTTAACGACACCCACATTGTCCTGATCGTTCTGTATGCGAGCTTTTACGTCAGTCTGGGAACATGGATCATGAAGGCGTTTTTCGATCAGGTTCCCCGAGAACTTGATGAGGCAGCAACGATGGATGGCGCCAACCCTTTTCAGGCTCTGGTCAAAATTCTTCTGCCGCTCGGCGCTCCCGGCATGATTGCAACGGCGGTCTTCATCAGCATTTTTGCCTGGAACGAGTTTCTGTTCGCCTTCATCTTCACATCAACAAATGCACGCACTGCGCCGATGGCATTGAGTGAAATGATGGGGTCCGTAACAGGCGTCGACTGGGGAGTTCTTTTTGCCGCTGCAAGTTTGCATCTTGTGCCGGTAGCCATTTTCGTCATCGCCATGCAGCGTTTTCTGATAGCGGGCCTAACCGCCGGCTCCGTAAAAGGATAAATGGCGGGTTCTCGCCGAAAGGACATCAATGTCAGGCATTTCTCTTCACAAGGTTGGCAAGAGCTATGGATCTGTGGAAGTTCTCCACGATATCGATCTCGAAATTCCCGAAGGCCAGATGACCGTCCTGCTCGGGCCTTCCGGATGTGGAAAGTCCACACTGCTGCGAATGATCGCCGGTCTTGAGCCGATAACACGGGGGAAACTTTTGATCGGCGGCAGGGAGGTCAATACAGTTGCGGCGAAAGAACGTGGCTGTGCGATGGTTTTCCAGAGTTATGCTCTGTACCCGCATCTCACCGTCTACAAAAATCTCGCGTTCCCGCTGACGATGGCGGGGGAGAAGCCCGAAGCGATCAGGCAGAAGGTCAACGCAACCGCGGAAATGCTGCAAATTGCCCCGTATCTCGATCGATTGCCGCGTGATCTTTCTGGTGGTCAGCGGCAACGCGTGGCAATGGGTCGAGCCATTATACGCGAGCCGAATGTTTACTTGTTTGATGAACCTTTGAGCAATCTCGATGCAGCCTTGCGTGTCAAGATGCGACTGGAGATTGCGCGCCTTCAGCGCGAATTGCAGGCAACCATGCTGTTTGTAACGCACGATCAGGTTGAAGCCATGACACTCGCCCATCAGATCGTTGTCATGAATGACGGCTATGTGGAGCAGGTCGGTGCTCCACTCGATATCTACCGTCAGCCAGCTTCACGATTTGTTGCCACCTTTATCGGTTCTCCGGGAATGAATGTCCTCGACGTTGAGGCGGTTCGACATGATGGCAGTGCCGCGCAGGTAACGCTTCAAAATGGCTGCCTGCTGGCAGTTGAAAGCAGTGACCCGCTGTTGGTGAAAGCTATCGCTGTGCGACCTGAAGCCTTGTCATTTTCTCCAGATCCGATGAAGCAATGTGTTGAGTTCGCGGTTGGTGACTTCACAATTCTGGGCATCGAGCAACTGGGAGATCGAGCATTTTGTTACATCTCGACGACTGCCGGCGAAATAGCAGTGGCTGTCGACAGTGGTGTATCCGTCGATTCTGTGACCGACGGCGGAAAACTTGGTATCTGGGTGCATCGGGATGATCTTCTGACTTTTGATGCCGGCGGCAGAGCTATCAGCAACATGCAGAAAGTGGCAGAGCCAGCGTAGTCAACGACGCCAACCGGTGTGGGAGTGTCGCACGCATCTGCCCGGAATTTGACCGGTAGCGACACACTGACCCGCCGCCAGATGCGAAGAAATGCGCATCCCGGCTAGAATATTATTTTCAGAAGAAAATGGTGGGTGATGTAGGGATCGAACCTACGACCCGCTGATTAAGAGTCAGCTGCTCTACCAACTGAGCTAATCACCCGAACGCATGAAGCGCTGTGAAGCGCGGTTGCTCTTCACTGGGCGGTTTCTAGTGTTTCATTTGTCGGATGTCCATAGCCCACACGTTGCTTTGTTGAAAAAAGCCCAAATGCACTGGGGAAAAGACGTCTATAACCAAAAGCTGCACCATTTCGCACTATAAGAAGCGATCTCCGTCATTCTCAGGAAGGCAGGGACTGTAATTTTTGTTACGCATGCATATATTCCGAACGCCTCCTGCCGGTTGCTGGCGTTGGCGAATCAAAGAGGATTTGAGCATGTATCCGAATACGCAGATGCTGATTGCCGGTGAATGGGTCAACGCAACAGGCGGCGCTACGCTGGATGTGCTTAACCCGGCCACCGGCGAGCAGATCGGAACCGTGGCCAAGGCTTCCATTGAGGATCTGGACCGCGCGCTGGAAGCCAGCATGACCGCGTTTCAACTCTGGAAAAAAACCCCGGTGGTCGAGCGCGCCGCGCTGCTGCGCAAGGCCGGTGAATTGCTGCGCGAGCGAGCCGATTCCATCGCGCGCCTGCTGACGATAGAGCAGGGCAAACCCTTTGCCGAAGCGCAGGTCGAAGTCCTTCTCTCGGCGGATGTTCTTGACTGGTCTGCGGAAGAAGCCCGCCGCATTTATGGACGCTTGATACCCTCACGCGCAGACGGCGTGGTGCAGCGTGTCATTCGCGAGCCTGTGGGCCCGGTTGCCGCCTTTACACCGTGGAACTTTCCAGTCAGTCAGGTGGTCAAGAAGGTTGCGCCGGCGCTTGCCGCGGGTTGCTCCATCATCGTCAAGGCTCCTGAAGAAACGCCTGCATCGCCGGCTGAGCTGATCCGCGCGCTGGTTGATGCCGGTATTCCGGCAGGCGTCGTGCAACTGGTCTATGGCAACCCGGCGGAGATTTCCGAACATCTGGTGCCGCACCCCACCATCAGGAAAATTTCCTTCACCGGCTCCGTTCCAGTCGGCAAGCATCTGGCCGCACTGGCCGGAAAGCACATGAAGCGTGCCACCATGGAACTGGGCGGCCACGCGCCTGTCATGATTTTCGATGATGTCGATGTTCAGGCAGTGGCCCACACGATGGCCAGCTCCAAATATCGCAACGCCGGTCAGGTTTGCGTTTCGCCCACCCGCTTCATGGTGCAGGAAAGCGTTTATGACGCCTTTGTTTCCAGCTTTGTGGAAACCGCTGCCGCGTTGACAGTTGGCGATGGTTTGCAAAGTGGCGTCAAAATGGGGCCGCTGGTCAATGAAAGGCGTGTTCAGGCCGTGGACGAATTGATTTCCGCTGCTGCTAAAGACGGTGCGCGCGTTGCTCTTGGTGGCGAGCGCATTGGCAATAAGGGGTCATTCTACGCGCCTTCGGTTCTGGCCGATGTCAACCGCGACATGCGCATCATGAATGAAGAACCCTTCGGACCCGTGGCTCTGATGATGCCATTCCGCGATGTCGAGGAAGTTGTGGCTGAAGCCAACAGACTGCCGTTCGGCCTGGCCAGTTACGCTTTCAGCCGTTCTGCGCGCATTGTCGAGACATTGGCCAACGAGGTTGAAGTTGGCATGTTGACGGTTAACCATCTGGGTCTGGCGTTGCCGGAAACACCTTTTGGTGGTGTCAAGGATTCCGGATACGGGTCGGAAGGCGGTGCGGAGTCGATGGAATCGTTTCTGTCACCGAAGTTCGTGACGCATAACGCATTTTATTGAGAAGTGGAGCGTTACAGGTGATCGACGGATCACCTGTAACGCCTGACCTCACGATACGGTGCATTGTCCTGCTGTTGACGATGTCATTGTGACGAGAGCGGCCTGAGTGCCAACCCATGCCGGGCAAGCTCGATCCCCATTCTATTTGGGCGGATTCGCACTCTGTTGCGCGCGTTTGCGCTTGACCATGGAGCTTTGTTCAAACCCGAGCACCAGCAAGATTGCGATTGCGAATGGCACCAGGAAGTAAAGAATTCTGAAGACCAGAAGCGCTGCCAGCACTTCGGTTTCCGGCACCTTCTCCAGCCCGGTCAGAAACGCAACTTCCAGAACGCCGAGGCCACCAGGCGCGTGCGAAATCAGCGCCAGTGAAAACGAAATCACAAAAATCGCCACCACCATTGCAAAGCCGGGATGATTTTCCGGCGGCAGAGCAAAATAAATGATGGCCGCCGCTGCAACAATTTCTGCCGGGGCAATGAACAACTGCCGAAGAACCACAGAGCGTTCCGGGTAGTGAAGCTCAAAACGGCCTATGCGCAAAGGACGGAACCCGGCAAAGCTGCCGAACACATAAAGCCCGACGAGAACAAGAATTCCGCAGGCAACGAGCCGTGGGATTGTGGTCCCGATATCAACATAACCCTTCACCGCTTCCGGATAGAAGAGAAGCGAAACGGATGTGACGATCAGCACGCCCAACGCAAAGGTGAACGAGCAGAAGGCAATGAGCAACGCAACCTTGGAGACGCTGAGTCCCTTGGAAGTGTACGCGCGGTAGCGCACCACGGCGCCTGAAAAAACTGAAGCTCCAATATTGTGAGACAGTGCATAGGTGGCAAATGACGTGGCCAGAATGAACGGAAACGGCACATTGGCCTTGAGGTGGCGCAGTGCAAGCTGATCATAGAACGCCAGCATTGTGTAAGCGACGATCGCCGCCCCTATGCTCAAAGCCCACTGAGTTCCGGTGATCGCCTGAAAGCTTGTCAGAATGTCATCGAGAGAGAGACCCCGAACCTCGTGATACAGCAGCCAGCCGGAAAAAATCACCGCCGCGAGACCGATCACAGGCCAGATATAGTCTTTCAGCTTCATGCATGCTCCTCAATGAATCATTCCAGGGCAATTTGCCGTTGTGATGACACTATTTCCTTAAACACCGATCCAGTCATGTGAAAGGCGAGACAAGCCATATAACTCTTCTGACAACCGATTTTGATCAGATGTGGAACGATTTGCCACACGTGGCGTTTATACGGCATCTTTTTCAGTTTGGAGTCGCCCAATGCCACGTACCGCCGCAATCGCTTTAAGTCTGGCCGCCGTCATGGCGCTTTCCGCGTGTGCAAATACTGTTCGCGGGGTCGGTCGAGATGTTGGAAATACGGTGTCAGCCACCGAAAGCGCTGTGACTGATGTTGCACGGCGTTAAGCCTGAATTGCAACACGACACCTGACACCTGATGAAACATGGCTGGATCGCCTCCACGATCCGGCCATTGTTTTGCGTGCTTATGGCAAAGACGTTTTACGCACAGCCATCCAGCGCTGCAGATAGACTGTGAACTTCCCGACAAAAATGCCGCTCGCTGTTCCCGGCAGGACAAGATCGGAAAACCGGAAGGCCGGTTCCAGCATGTGTTCAGGCGACACTGCTGCAATGACGCCAAAGGTGTATTTGATTGCAAAGGTGATGAGCACCAGCGGCAGGAGCGTATAATCTGCCGGCCGGTGTATCAGGCCGGTTGAGGGGTCTGCGAATATGGCAGCACGCCGAAGAAGCAGAATGCCAATTCCCACCCCGACGCCAATACCCGCTATCCATATCAGGCTTGTTTCCAGTTTCAGGCCATAGAGCCGTATCAGCTCAATCAGGCTCCATCCGGTTAGAAGAACCGGGATGACTGCCAGCTTTGTCAGGCTGACGGTGGCCGGCTTGAACCCTTTGATGCCGCGAGACAGAAGATAGAAGAACAGGATGTAGACCCATAGGGGTGTGTTGCTCAAAAACTGTGACACCACATCCATGCGTTGCTCCTCCGCTCTGCATTGCTAAAGCATTTCACGCTGAAACGGAATGGTTTGAACGGCAAACCAACGTGGCTGAACCAAGGGCTGAAGCCTCGGCCGGTGATCTCAGGGCAACTTGATGCGCTCTAGACCTGCCACCTTCTGTGAAACCACATCCACTGTTCAGGGGTCTCTCGCACCCAGCCTTCCACAACATCATTCATGAGTTGCGTACTGGCGGCGATGTCCACATCCCCATCATCCGTGCGCGGAAGCTCCAACCGAGGCTGAAGATGCAAACGGTAGCGCCCGTTTGGCAGGCGAATGCACCGGACCGGATAGATTTCGGCCTCGAACTGACGGGCCAGCTTGGGCAATAGAGGGTTGGTTTTACAAGCTCTGCCAAAAAATGTGCCCGGCACACCTTTGGCAAATTTCTGGTCCACCAACATGCCGATGGAGCGGCCCTCATCCAGCCGCGCAGCAAGCGTTCTGGCTGCGCCCGCACGCGAGGGGACCAGATGACCACCCTTGACGACCCTGGCACCGGCAACGCGCTCGGCAATGTAACGATTGTTCGGCTGGCGAAACAGCGCAGTGACTTCCAGATCAAACGTGGCCGCGCAGACGGGCAGCAGCTCGAAACACCCGATGTGACCGGTGAAGAAGATAAACGGTCCCTTTCGGTCGCGCAGCTCTTCAAAAAGCTGCACGCCATCAACATCGATCCGCCCTTCGCCGTCCGCTTGCCCGGGCTCATAGTCAAACAACTGATCCAGATAGACATATTCGGCGGCAATGCGCCCCATCTGCCCCCAGTTTGCCCGAGCCGTGCGCCGCACCCATTCCGGGCTTTGCTCGGGATAGGCCAGTTGCAGGTTTTTCAATGCCAGGCGGTGACGCGGGGTCAGTGGACCGAGCGTCCGTGCAAGCCAATCGGCAAATGCCAGCCCGGCATTGGCTGGGAAACACTGCAAAATGGCGATGATGCCAAACAGAAACTGCGCAATCAGCCAATCCCGAAAACGGCGCAGCCGCAGATACAAGCCGGTTATGCGAAGGTTCATGCAGCGCCAGCTTCCCGGTTGACGTGCAGAAGGATCTTGCCGAAAACCTGACGGCTTTCCATGCGCTCGAGCGCCACGCTGATGTTGTCAAAGCCAATTTCGGTATCGATCACCGGACGGACAAGGCCTTCGGCAATTTTTTGCATGGCATTTGCCATATTCTCCATGCGGCAACCAAAGGAGCCGAGCAGTTTCAACTGCTGCTGAAAAAGTTGCATAAGATTGATCTGGGTTGAAACGCCAGATGTTGAACCGCACGTCACCAGCCTGCCGCCGCGTTTCAGGCACAGCATCGAGCCCGCCCATGTATCAGCGCCAACATGTTCAAACACCACATCCACGCCTTTTTTGCGCGTGAGCTTGCGTGTTACGCCTTCAAAGCGGTCGGTGCGATAGTTGATGACGTGATCTGCACCAAGCTCCCTGGCCTTTTCAATTTTGTCATCAGAGCCGACAGTGGTGATAACGGTTGCACCCTGGCGCTTGGCCAACTGAATGGCGGCACTGCCGATCCCCGAGCCCCCCGCATGGATAAGCACCGTTTCGCCCGGTTGCAGCCGGGCATTGTCAAAGAGCATATGTTCAACAGTGCCGAAGGTAACCGGCGCTACCGCTGCCCCAATCGCATCACAGCCATGGGGTGCAGGAACAAGCAGACGCGCAGGCAGGTTGATCCGCTCCTGCGCAAATCCGTCAAGATGGAAACCATGAACTCCACCAACATGCTCGCAAAGATTGTCTCGTTTTTCGCGGCAATGGCGGCACAGTCCGCAAGTGCGTGCGCCATAGATCGATACCAGTTGTCCAGGCACCAGACCGGACGTGCCTTCGCCCAGACGCTCCACCACGCCAGAGGCTTCAGCGCCTATGACCAATGGCATTTTGCGCTTGGCAAATGCCATGCCGCGCCACCCCCACACGTCGATATGGTTCAGGGCGACAACTCGTATGCCAACCGTTACCTCACCTGGGCCGGGAGCCGCAGGCTCCGCCAGCTCGACAGTCTTCAGCTCTTTATCACCAAAGAGTTGCAATGCACGCATGGGACAGACTTTCCTGATGCCGAACCTGCCTGAACGCCGAAGGCTTCAGGAATTTCGGGTGCATGGCCGCAGAACGACCATGCAATTGGGTGACTTAGCCGATTGGCTCTCTGCCAATGACCAGACTGACATTTTGCCCGCCAAAACCAAAGGAGTTGGATATTGCGGCGAAAACGTCGGCAGACCTTGCCGCATTGGCCACTGTATCCAGTGGAATGGCCGGATCTGGCACATCATAGTTGATGGTGGGTGGCAGCAGTCCTTCGCGGAGTGTCAGAACTGAGAACACCGCTTCGATTGCGCCGGCCGCTGTCAGCGTATGGCCGATCATCGACTTGTTGGAGGAAATTGGCGTTTGCGCCAGTTGCTCGCCGAAAACCTGCGAAAGACCAGAATACTCTGTCCGGTCATTTTCCGGCGTGGAGGTACCATGCGCGTTGATGTAGCCGATACGATCCGGCGTCAGCCCGGCATCTGACAGGCCGATATTGATGGCTGCAACAATGGGTGAGGCATCCGGTTTGGAGCGGGTGCGATGAAAATCATCCGCCGACTCTCCGCAACCGAGCAGCACACCCAGAATTTCCGCTCCGCGCGCTTTGGCGCTAGCCAGAGATTCCAGCACAAGAGCGCCAGCACCTTCTGCCATGACAAACCCATCCCGATCTTTGGAGAAGGGGCGGGATGCTTTTTCCGGCTGATCGTTGGCGGTGGAAAGCGCGGACAGGAGTGAGAAACGAACCAGCGCCTCGGCACCAACCGAGCCATCCGTGCCAATGGCCAATGCGCGTTCCGTTTCACCACGTCGGATTGCCTCCACACCCAGTTGAATAGCGGTTGCACCGGAGGCGCAAGCCGTGGAAAGGGTGACGGGCAGGCCTCTGGTGCCCAATTTGTCGGCCAGACGTTCGGAAATGCCGCCGAACAAGGTGAGATTGTAGATGGATTCTGAAGGCCGCCGCGTGGCGATCTGCATCAACCGGTCGTATCCAGCCTCTTCCAGAACGGCATCCGGCAGACTGTCCAGATAAAGCCTTTGCGACCACTCGAGCTCAATCGGCGGGGCAGCCAGGAACAGTGGTGCATTAAAATGCTCCGGGTGCAGACCCGCGCGCTCTATAGCCTCAGTACCGGCGGCTTCAGCCAGCGCATAGGAAAGGTCGATACCACTCCACGGCTCGACATTCATGAAGTCGACAGTGCCGGCAATCGTTGTGCGCAGATTGCCCGTCGGAAAACGGGTGATGCTGTGAATGCCGGAGCGGCCTCCAGTCAGAGCAGACCAGTTTTCAGCAACACCACGGCCCAGCGATGAAACGACGCCAACGCCGGTAATGGCCACAATCGGCCGGCCAAGGAAATCCAGATCGGAAGAGCTCATCGAACCGTCATCCCATAGATTCTAGTGTGCAGATGCCTTCGCCGCGGACATGGCCAACCGTTGTCACCATTGCACGGCGGGGCGCGAAGTCGACTATACGTTCTTCGCCGCCAGCGGCGGGAGCAAGCGCCAGACCGCGTGACAGGGCTGCAGCAGCCAGCGCCACACCTGCGCCGAAATGCGCCTCCATGCCATGGCCCAGCATGTTGCCATAGGCGCGTACCGCTGCGTGCGGCAGCCGCTTGTGCAGAACGGTGCGCTCCGTGTCTGTCAACTGGCTGATTCCGGTGGCACCGGACAGGACCATCAGATCCCGGTCTTCAATGCCGCTCTGGCGGATCATCCGGTCAAGCCGTGCAGCCGTAGCCGCCTCGTCCCGCGGACCTCTGTCGCCCGCGACAAAGCTGATTTTGGCATAGGCTGTAGCATTTCTGGCTGCGGCCGATTCAGCGGATTCCAGTACAAGAAACGCTGCCACGCTGCCAGGGACAAAGCCACCTGGCGCGCTGCGTGAGAAAACTGGCTGCCACTGGTCAGTCTGCAGGTAACCGCCCAACTGGTAATTGACCAGAATATCTTTGCGCTGGGCAGAAAATGCACCGCCGACCAGACAGGCTGTGCCTTGTCCGCCTGCAATGCGAGCTGCTGCGACCTGAAGAGCGGAAATGCCCGCGCTTTCTTCTCCCATGAAGGTGCGGGAAGAATTGGTCACCTTGTGAACAATCGAGATATTGCCAGCCATGAGGTTGGACAATTGCGCCAGAAAAAGAGTGGGCCGCAATTCACTCATCAAAAGCTCGTTGATCAGCGGGCGCGGTTCTTCCACGCTGCGGGCTCGCTGCATGACCAGTGCATCAACCGCTTCATCCCGTTCGCCGCCACCAGCCGCAACGATCATATCCACCGCGTTGCGAAAGCTTTCCGTCCGCTCGGGGTCGCTGTCTGCCAGTGCCAACCCGGCCGCATAAACCCCCAGCCTCTGCCAGGTGTCCATCTGCCGCAGGTCGCCTTTGCGCTCAATCTGCTGGGACCAGTCAATCGCAGGCAGTGGGTGAACAAGGGCAGGGGCAAACCGCTCCGCTTCCAGCACCGGCTGCGCAGGGACTTCGCCGGCAAGCTGGCGCAGATGGTCTTCGACGCCCTCGCCAAGCGAGGACACCAGCCCTATGCCGGTGATGACAACTTCATGCTGAGTGACAGCCATGTGCAGATGACGCTTTTCTGGTTCAGGCCGATTTCGCGGCGCGCAATTCGTCAATTTTGGCGCAGAGGTTTTTCATGACGAAATACTCCTCTGTTTCTGCCTCGCCGTCATTGACCTGCTGTGTCCACTTTTCCAGAGGAATTTTGATGCCGAATTCTTTGTCGATGGCGAAGACCACATCCAGAAAGTCGAGCGAGTCGATGCCCAGATCATCAATCGTGTGACTATCCGGGGTGATTTCTGACCTGTCGATTTCGCTGGTATCGGCAATGATATCCGCAACCCGGTCGAATGTATTGGACAAGGTACCGTCTCCTGATGGCTTGCAACCGGCAATTAAGTCTGGTTGCCAGTGCACTAAAATAACAAGGCAGCTTTCGCTACGACACCGGACATATCCGGCTTATGGTTTTGCTATACGGCCCGAACGCCGTTTTGCAAAGCATCCAGTTCAACAGATTGTTGATACAATTATGGCGTTGAGCCAGCCAATTGCGTTTACTGGCAAACATCCACCCATTGTGCACCGGTTATTTCGGCCATTTTCTCCGGAGAAATTCTGACCGCGCTGTTTCGAGACCCTGCTGCCGGCACAACTTCGGAAAATGCTTTCAGAGAAATGTCGCAATAGACCGCAAGGGGCGTTGCCAGACCAAAAGGGCAAACTCCGCCGACGGGATGGCCGGTTATTGCTTCCACTTCAGTTGAGTCCAGCATTTTTGCCTTGCCGCCGAAAACGTCCCGCAGTTTGCGGTTGTCCAGCCGGGCATCGCCGCCGGTAACAACCAGAAATGCCTGATCCTTGACGCGAATGGACAAAGTTTTGGCAATCTGCCCAGGGCTCACGCCATGGCCCTGCGCAGCTTCTGCCACGGTCGCGGTGCTGACTTCCAGCTCGATGATTTCCACATCGGGCGCAGCATTTGCCAGAAACGACCGGACTGATTCCAAACCCATATTGATCGCCCTTCAATCTTTATGCAGCCGTTCTATGAGGCCCATTGCAGCATGCGGGTTGCGAACTTTGGCGCCGCTGATGAAATACAGGAAAACATCGGTGCCGTCTTTGGCCAGGTTGCGCGCCTGCTTTGCCCAATCATCCAGCTTCTGAGGCGAATACCCCGCTGCCTCGTCTTCCTGTGAGCCCATGATCCGCAGATAACGAAACGGTGCCGTGGGCGTTTCGATTTCCACATATCTGGAATCGACGGCTCGAATGACGGCAACCTTATGCTTGCCCGCAAGCGCGATAAAATCGGGCTGGGAGAAACTCTCGTGGCGCACCTCCAGCGCATGCCGGATTTTCAAACCGTCCACCTCTTTGGGAAACAGATCCAGAAAAGCTGCGAAATCTTCCGGATCAAAGGACTTGGTCGCCTGGAACTGCCAGTTGATGGCACCAAGCTTTTCGCCAAGCGCGGTCACACCGCTGGCGAAGAATTTTTCAATCGAAGCTCCGGCCTCAGCCAATTGCCGCCTGTTGGTGGCAAAGCGGGGTGCTTTCAGCGAAAATACAAAACCGGCTGGCGTTTCCTGATACCAGCGTTCAAAGCTTCCCCGCTTTTGAGAGCCATAATAGGTGCCATTGATCTCTATGGATGTGAGCCGCTGGCTGGCAAATTCCAGCTCGCGCTTTTGCGGTAAACCTTCTTCATAGAAACTGACGCGCCATGGTTCAAAAACCCAGCCGCCGACACCAACATAAATTTTGCCTGGCGTTTTCACCATCTGTTTGCCCTCGGCCTGTTATCCCGGCAAAACGACAATGCGGTTTTGCATCAAACTATTTCGGAGTGAATAATGACCGTTACAATCTACGGCATCAAGAATTGCGATACGATGAAAAAAGCCATGCTCTGGCTGACCGACTACAACGTGACATTTGAATTTCACGATTATCGAAAACAGGGGCTGGAGCGTGAAAAGCTGGCCGAGTGGGTAGACAGGCTGGGCTGGGAGACACTTCTGAACAAGCAGGGCATGACGTTTCGCAAACTGGAACCAGACATGCAAAAAGATCTGACTGTGGAAAAAGCCATGGATCTTATGCTGCAGCAGCCGGCAATGATCCGGCGTCCTGTGCTGGAGCATGAAGGAGAGATAACGGTGGGCTTCAAGCCAGGCGAGTATATGGCAATTTTTGCCTGAGTGCCTGTACTGCAGTGGTTTGCGGTTCGGAATTAACCGCATGGATCAGATCTTCAATGGCTGACATTCTGGAGCGCCGGAGAGCTTCCGGCGCGGAAATAAGGCCTGCCAGATAGTCGGCGAGTATAACTGTTAACGGCATGTGAAAATCCCCCGATTCACCTGTGGAAAACTAGGGTAGAGTCTGTGGAATAATTTGCCATACCTCGAAAGAAGATGGTTGCAATGCGTTGCATTTCCGACTCACGTGAACGGAAATGGAACATCGCTATCTGCGGTCTGCCGGACGGTCTGGCTGAATGGGGGCCACATCGGGCACAACGGTTGCAGTGGAGATTTTTCCGCGCTTCTGTTCGCGCAGGAAAATGAACAGGCCTGACAAAACAATCAGCCCTGCACCCATGAGCAGGCTTGCCTGTGGCTGGTCACCGAAAAACAGCACGCCATAAACCAGAGCCCAGACAATCAAGGTATACTGAAAGGGCACCACCGTTGAAGCTTCGGCAATTTTAAGCGACTGGTTGATGAAGACATGCGCCAGCATGGACACCGCACCCAGCAAGGCAAGGGCGGCAAAGCCTGTCATATCCACCGGCGCCCAGGAGAACGGGGCGACAAAAATTCCGAAGACCAGCGCGGCCACGGTTTGCCACGTGATGAGCGTGGTGCCGCCTGAACCGGATAGCGACCGGGTGGATATGATGAGCAGCGCATAAGCGAAGCTGCCGCCAACCGCCAGCATGGCACCCAGGGAGGCAGTGCCGAGGCTTGGCCCAAGCGCAATCAACACTCCGACAAAGCCCACCATGACGGCAAGCCAGCGCCGCCAACCCACCTGCTCGCGTAGAATCAAGGCTGACAGCGCCGTGACATAAATCGGTCCGGCAAGATAAAAGGTCATGACGTCTGCCAGTGGCAGATGGTAGAGGGCGGCATAGAACAACGCCACTTCAGCAGTGGAGCAGATAACCCGCAGCAGATGCATGCCCGGACGCTGGGGCCGAAACACTGCCGCACGGTTCTTGTATATGAATGGTGCAATCAGCAGCAGCGCAACCACACTGCGAACCAGCAAAATCTGCCCGATGGAATAGCTGGATATCAGATATTTGCCCAGCGCATCATTGGAGGCAAACATGAATGTGCCCAGCAGCATGAAGCCTATGCCGGCAAGAGACCGATTTGAGGGAGAGGGCGATGGGTGCGCAGGCATGGAACACATCCGGACTATAAGATTACCGGATGGGCAATAGCATTTTATACAAAAGCTTGAAGTGAAATTTGTGATACCTGGAAATCTCCGTTGCCCATTGGCAACAGAGTGGGAAATGTGCCTCAGCCGTCCAGATAATGACAAGTTGTTGTCGTAGTTTAGTATGCTACTTAAGATTAAAGGGCAGTTCAGTGGTTCCTCGAAGGACGTGAACTGCTCTATCTCGTTATACTGGCGCTCAAGGAGCCTACGATCTTGTCAATCCGATTCAGCCGTCGCGGCTTTCTCATTGCAGCACCGGTTGTGCTTGCCGGCTGCGTCACCAACCAGCCAAGCACACCAGCCGCTCCTGCAAAACCGGCAATTCCGCCAGCCTATCTTGCCATGTACGCGGCCATTAATGATGAGCCGCACCCGGTTCCGGCTATCGACCTGACCACGGTTGACCCGCAATTCTGGCGCAGGGTTGTGAATTATTATGGTGAGGAAGCACCGGGCACGGTTGTTGTCGATCCGGAACGGCGTTTCGTCTACCACGTCATGGAGAATGGCGAAGCGCTGCGCTATGGCTGCGGCGTTGGACGGGCCGGGTTTGAATTCAAGGGCGGCGCGATCATTCAACGCAAAGCTCAATGGCCCCGCTGGACGCCCACGCCCAACATGATCCGCCTTGATCCGGAACGAAACGGCCCGTTTGCCGGTGGCGTTCCTGGTGGGCCAACAAATCCTCTCGGCGCCCGTGCTCTGTATCTGTATGAGGGCGGCGTGGACACTCTGTATCGGATCCACGGCACGAATGAAGCCTGGAGTATCGGCAAGTCGGTTTCCAGCGGCTGTATTCGAATGTTCAATCAGGATATCATCGACTTGCACCGCCGCGTGCCAACCGGAACGCGTGTTGTTGTATTGCCGGTCGGCTCTGCTGATCGTTCCGGGAACCAGACCGCTGCACCGCAGGTTTAAAAACCTGCGGTATCGCATAGGGAGACAGTGCCATGGCAGACATCCAGTATCACATCGTCCAGCATGATGGCGGGTGGGCCTATCAGGTCGATGGGGTGTTTTCCGAAACCTTTCGCACGCATGATGACGCTTTGGCGGCCGCACGGGATGCTGCGGCCAGGCAGGAGCTGAGCGGTGAGACTGAGGGCATTGTTTTCCAGACTGCCGACGGGAAATGGCACAGAGAAGTTTCACGCGGGGATGACCGGCCACATGCTGACATTTCAGACCCGGACAATGAAGACTGACAGCATGCCGGAATGGACAGAATGAAAGCGACTTGCCGGGCGTTTCTGATTGGCCTGAGCCTGATAGCGTTCGGCAGTTTGCAGAATGCAGCGATGGCTCAGACCGTTGCCACGCCAAACTTTATCGACCAGCAGCAGCGCGTGGCGTCACCTGCGGCTTTCCCGGTGCAGCGCATACGCTTTTTGACCAGCGTGGAGTTTCCACCCTTCAGCTTTCTGGATTCGCGCGGGCAACTGGCTGGTTTCAACGTTGAGCTGGCACGTGCCATTTGTGAAGAATTGCAGCTGATTGATATCTGCCAGATTGAGGCATTGCCCTTTGCCGATCTGGAAGATCGTTTGCAGGCTGGCGAAGGTGAGGCCATCATAGCCGGGCTTGCCATCAATTCTGCCAATCGTGACAAATACGTTTTCACCCGTTCCTATTTTCGCTTTCCCGCGCGATTTGTGACAGTCAGAGGCAAATCGCTGAACGATGCACTGGACAACGGACTGCCGGCGCAAAAAATTGCCGTTGTGGGTGCAACGGCGCATGAAGCCATGTTGAAAACGTTTTTTCCGGCTTCTGAAGCGGTTCCGTTTGCCTCTCGCGATGAAGCTTTTCAGGCACTAAGGGACGGCCAGGCAGAGGCTTTGTTCGGTGATGGCGTGAGCCTTGCTTTCTGGTTGGCCAGTGATGATGCGCAAGACTGCTGTGTCTTTGCCGGGGGACCATATTTTTCGGCGCATTTTCTGGGGGAGGGGCTGGCAATTGCGCTCAAACCGGAAAACAAGCTGCTGGCTGAGCGGTTTGACGAGGCGCTGACGCGTCTTGTTGCAAGCCGCAGTTTTTCAGAGCTTTTGCTGAAGTATTTTCCAAATAGCGCCTTTTAAATGGGTCTGTTTTGTTGACGCACTGAGCGAAGAATTTTAGACGAACATTTCCCGTTGAAGCGGTTCAGGTGATCAGAAGGTCAACAGGAGCGCTTCAGTCGAGCATTTCCGGCGTGCCCGGATTAATCCAGTTGAAACAAGCGAGCATGAAAATGGCTGAAAACCGGCAAGAGCTTAGTGCCGAGTTTCTTGATGAAGCTCTGAAATCAAACGCATGGCCGTTTGAGGAAGCACGAAAACTATTGCCACGCATCGAAGCCGACCCTTCACGCGAGATTCTGTTTGAAACCGGGTATGGGCCATCGGGTCTGCCGCATATTGGCACCTTTGGCGAAGTTGCCCGTACATCCATGGTTCGGCATGCTTTTCGCACGCTGACACAGGACAAGGTGAAGACCCGGCTGATCTGCTTTTCCGATGATATGGATGGCCTGCGGAAAGTGCCGGAAAACGTGCCGAACCGCGAGATGCTGGAAGCCTATATTGGCAAGCCCCTCAGCCGGGTGCCGGACCCGTTCAGCAATGAATATCCATCATTCGGCGCTGCCAATAATGCGCGCCTGCGCGCATTTCTGGACAAGTTTGGTTTCGACTACGAGTTTGTATCAGCAACCGATTATTACACATCCGGCCGATTGGACGCGATGCTGCTGAAAATGTTGACGGTTTACGACGATGTGATGGACATCATCCTTCCAACGCTTGGACCGGACCGCCGCGCAACCTATTCGCCATTTTTGCCGGTTTGTCCGCGGACGGGCGTGGTGCTGCAGGTGCCTATGGTGGACCGCGATCCTGCGCGTGGCATGATTGCCTATCTGGACCCGGAAACTGGCGAGCGGGTGGAAACCAGTGTGACCGGCGGCGCGGTCAAGTGTCAGTGGAAGGCAGACTGGGCTTTGCGCTGGGCTGCGCTGAAGGTTGATTACGAGATGGCCGGCAAGGACCTGATTGACAGTGTGATGCTGTCTTCCAAAATCTGCCGGGCGCTTGGCGAAAAGCCGCCTGAAGGCTTCAACTATGAGCTGTTTCTCGATGAAAAAGGCGGGAAGATCTCAAAGTCGAAGGGCAATGGCCTGACTATTGATGAATGGCTGACTTACGCCTCGCCGGAAAGCCTGTCGCTGTACATGTACAGCAAGCCGAAGGCAGCCAAGCGGTTGTATTTTGACGTTATTCCAAAGGCAGTCGATGACTATTATGCCTTTCTGGATGCCTACAAGCGGCAGGATGCGCGCCAGCAGTTGCAAAACCCGGTCTGGCATATTCATGATGGTGATGTGCCGCAGGCGGGCGTTGCAGTTCCGTTTGCCATGCTGCTCAATCTGGTTTCTGCATCCAATGCAGGCGACAAGAGCACTTTGTGGGGCTTTATTTCCCGCTATGCGCCGGATGTTACGCAGGAAACTGCGCCCGACCTGGACCGGTTGGTGGGTTATGCCCTTGCTTATTTTGAAGATTTTGTCCGCCCGAACAAGGTTTTCCGTGCGCCCGATGATCTGGAGCGGAACGCGCTGGAGCAGTTGGACGCGCGTCTTGGCGCATTGCCGGCCAATGCCGATGCCGGCATGATCCAGGATGCTGTTCTGGATATTGCCCGGCCAATTCCACGCTATCAGGACGCAAAGAAGACCGGCCCTGACGGAGGGCCCGGTGTTTCCGTTGAGTGGTTCCAGGCATTGTATCAAATTCTGATCGGGCAGGAGAAAGGCCCGCGGTTTGGCTCTTTTGTCGCACTCTATGGAGTTGCAGAAACCCGGGCATTGATACGCGCAGCGCTGGACGGAAGCCTCAAGTAAACTATAACCACTGATGTGTTGTGTTGTGAACAGGAGTTGATACGTGGTTAAAAGTCTCCGGTTTGCAACCAATACCAGCGAAGAGACGCGCCGCCGGGCCAGTGAGCCGGGCAGGGGGCGCGCCGCCCGCGGGCCATTGAGCATACCGTTTGCCGGCTGGCGCGACATTGCTTCCAGGCTGTGGGTTTCATTCTTCGAAGACCGGGTCATGCTGATAGCAGCGGGCGCGACGTTCTATCTTTTGCTGGCGCTGTTTCCTGCGCTGGCGGTGTTTGTCTCCATTTATGGAATTATTGCCGATCCGGCGACAATTGCCGGTCACATTGAATTTCTCGGCCGCTTTTTGCCGCCCGCCGGGCTGGAGCTGGTGAATTCGCAGTTGGAATATCTGGTTTCGCAAAACAGCTCTTCCCTTTCAATCGGCTTTATAACGGGCCTTCTCTTTGCGCTGTGGAGCGCCAATAACGGCATAAAGACCCTGTTTGAGGCCATGAATGTTGCTTATGGCGAGCAGGAGCAGCGAAGCTTTGTAAAGCTGAATCTGGTGGCAGTGTGCTTTACGCTGGGCGGTATGGTGATTGCCACGGTGGTGTTTGTGGCGCTGGGCGTTGTGCCCGCTGTAATGGCCGTACTTGGCGCATCCAGCCTGACCGATGACCTGGTGTCCATCAGCCGCTGGCCGGTGGTTTTTGCGCTGGTCATTCTGGCGATCAGCGCGATTTACCGTTATGGACCAAGCCGCACCCGGGCAAAATGGAAATGGATTTTGTTCGGTGCGTTTTTGACCACCGTCACGTGGCTGGCTGCCACAATCGGCTTTTCCTGGTACTTGCAGAATATTGCCAATTACAACGCCATGTATGGCTCGCTGGGCGCTGTCATTGGCTTTATGATGTGGATGTGGATTTCTTCCGTAATCTTCGTGTTCGGTGCGGAAATCAACGCCGAGATGGAGCATCAGACCGCAATGGACACCACCAGCCACGGGCAGAAGCCTTTGGGTGAGCGGGGGGCCCGGGTTGCCGATTCACTTGGTATGCGCGTGGGCGGTGACAGAGAGGTAAAGCCTGAAAAGCCGGGCCTTTTTGCCCGGCTTCGCAAGAAACCTTCAACTCCGTGAATGGACGCAGTGCTTGTCGTTGAAGCGCAAGCGCTTCAACGGGGACTGCTCCATCAGGCGGCCGCGGCAAATCGCTGGTAGAATGTTTCATCGCTGGCTGCCATCTGCCGCAACAGGGCTGTTGGCTTGAATTGCGGCCCGTATCTGGCGGCCAGCTTTTCGCAAAGCGCTACAAACTCAGCCGTGCCCATTGTGTCGATGTAGGAAATGGTTCCGCCAGTATACGGCGCAAAACCAAAACCAAGAATTGACCCGACATCGGCCTCGCGCGGATCGGTTACGACACCTTCTTCCATAGTGCGTGCGGCCTCCAGTGCCATGGTGACAAGAAAGCGCTGCTGCAATTCCTTGAAATCAACCTTGTCCGGGTCCTGCTGCGGGAAAAGGTCCTTCAACCCGGCCCACAAATGCTTGCGCGCCGGCTTTTCAGGGTAATCATAAAATCCCTTGCCGCCCTTGCGCCCGGTTCTGCCGGCTGACACCAGATCGCTGACCAACTGGAAATGGCGGCTGTCGACAGATTTTTCACCCAGATCCGCCATGGTGGCCTGCATGATCTTTTTCGAAAGATCTATCGCCACTTCGTCATTGAGAGCCAACGGGCCAACCGGCATGCCTGCCGCCTTGGCAGCATTTTCAATCATGGCCGGAGGAACACCCTCGACCAGCATATTATAGGCTTCAGACATATAGCGCAGCACGCAGCGATTGGCGTAGAAGCCGCGCGTGTCGTTGACCACAATCGGTGTTTTGCGAATGGCGCGGACGAAATCCAGTGCAACGGCCAATGCAAGGTTCCCGGTGTCTTCTCCCAGAATGACCTCTGTCAGCATCATCCTGTCGACGGGCGAGAAAAAGTGAATCCCGATGAAGCGCTGAGGATCAGGGAAGTGTTTTGCAAGACTGGTGATCGGTATGGTTGAGGTGTTGGAGGCAAAGATTGCGTCCGCCTTCATCACCGCAGCGGCCTGTTCGATGACAGCAGCCTTGACGTCTTTGTTTTCAAACACAGCCTCGACAACCAGATCCGTGGTGGCAAGACTGGCATAGTCTGTTTCGGCTGAAATGGCGGCAGCAAGAGCCGCGACATCCTCTGCCTTTGCACGGCCCTTGGCTGCCAATGCCTCGACAATGCCTACGGCCTGTGCCTTGCCTTTTTCTGCCGCAGCCAGGTCGCGGTCCAGCAATGTGACCTTCAAGCCCGCCTTGGCCGCAACATAGGCAATTCCTGCGCCCATAAAGCCTGCGCCAACGACGGCGACATGGCGAATTTTCTGCGGCGCAATGTCTGCCGGCCTGCGGGCGCCTTTGCCCAGTTCCTGCATGGAAACGAACAGAGATCGCACCATGGCAGGCGCTTCCGGCGTCTGCAGCACTTCAGTGAAATAACGCTGTTCAACCCGAAGGGCGGCATCAATGGGCAGAAGCAACCCTTCATAGACGCATTTCACAATGGCGCGCGCACCGGGGTAATTGTCGTAGGTTTCCTTACGATACAATGAGGCCACGGCTGGCCAGACCTGTGCACCTGCCGGGGAATAAACCGGGCCGGATGGAAGGCGAAAACCCTTTTCATCCCAAGCTTTCACCGGTGAAAGACCGGCTTTCAACAGCGCTTTGGCGCGTGTGATCAATTCCTCAGGCGCGACAACATCATCCACCAGTTTCAGCTTTTGCGCTTTGGCAGCGGAAAGGGTTTCCCCCTTGAGCAGAATTTGCAATGCGTTTTGCGTGTCCACCATGCGCGACAGGCGCTGTGTTCCGCCGGCTCCGGGGAATATGCCAACCTTGACCTCAGGCAGGCCCATTTTTGCATCTGGCGTTGCAACGCGGCCGTGGCAAGCCAGTGCCAGTTCAAAACCGCCGCCCATGCAAGTGCCATTAATGGCCGCCACAAATGGCTTGCCGCACGTTTCCACGCGCCGCCAGAGAGCGCCCATGCGCCCCGCATTGTCAAACAGGCTCTGCACAGCCTGCTGGTGGTTCTGCTGTTTCAATGCCGCAAATTCTGCAAACATGCCGCTGAGCATTTTAAGGTCGGCGCCGCCGGTAAAGCTGCCCGCTTTGCCAGAAGCAAACACCACAGCTTTGATGGCCTCATCCGCCACTATGGCATCCAGCGCCTGCGAAATTTCGTCCATCACCTCTTGGGTGAAAACATTCATTGAACGGTCCGGCATATCCCAGGTCAGGGTGGCAATACCGTCTGCATCCGTTTCCATATGAAAATTGGTAAACGTCATGACCAGTCTCCCTTATACCCGCTCAATCAGAGTTGCCGTGCCCATGCCAGCACCAATGCACAGGCTGACAAGCGCTGTTTCCTTGTTGCTGCGCTCCAGCTCGTCCAGCGCGGTGCCGAGGATGATTGCCCCGGTTGCACCCAGCGGATGGCCCATGGCTATTGCTCCGCCATTGACGTTCATAAGGGCCGGGTTAATGTCGAATGCCTGAAGGTAGCGCAGCACAACGGCGGCAAACGCCTCGTTCAGTTCAAACAGATCGATATCGCTGATTTGCATATTGTTGCGGGCCAGCAGTTTCTTTGTGACATCCACCGGACCGGTGAGCATCAGAGCAGGGTCGGAGCCGATATTGGCAAATGCCCGAATGCGGGCTCTGGGCTTCAGGCCCAGCTTTTCGCCCGCTTCACGAGAGCCGAGCAGCACTGCTGCCGCCCCGTCGACAATGCCGGATGAGTTGCCCGCATGGTGGACATGGTCCACAGCTTCCAGCTCCGGATGCGCCTGAATGGCCACTGCGTCATAGCCGCCCATTTCACCCGGCGCTGTGAACGACGCTTTCAGGCTGGCCAGAGACTGCATGTCTGTTTCCGGCCGCATATGCTCGTCCCGGTCCAGAATGGTCAGGCCATTCTGGTCTGTCACAGGAACAACGGAGCGGGCAAATCGCCCTTCGCTCCACGCCTGGGCAGCACGCTTCTGGCTTTCCACTGCCAGCGCGTCAACATCGGTGCGGGAGAAGCCGTATTTCGTCGCTATCAGATCTGCTGAAACGCCCTGTGGCATGAAATAGGATGGAATGCCGACGGATGGGTCCATGAACCATGCGCCGCCCGCACTGCCCATTCCCACCCGGGACATGCTTTCCACGCCACCGGCAATAACCAGCTCATCGCCACCATAGCCGATTTTGGCCGCCGCAAGGTTGACCGCGTCCAGACCCGATGCACAGAAGCGCGAGATCTGGATGCCGGGTGCGGCAAAGTCGAACCCTGCTTCAAAGGCGGAAGCTTTTGGAATAACCGCTCCCGCTTCACCAACCGGGTCGACACAGCCAAAAATGATGTCGTCTACTTTGGCGCTGTCAAAGCCGTTTCGCTCTTGCAGCGCCTGCAAAACCTTGGCACCCAGCCGCACGGCGGGCACCTCGTGCAAGGCACCATCCTTTTTGCCGCGTCCGCGTGGTGTGCGAACGTGATCATAGACATACACTTCAGCCATGTGGTCCTCCGTTCAGAATGCGTCAGCTTCCAGCGCCATCATGCTATCTGCGCCGGAAACAATTCGAGCCAGATGCGCAGCCGTCTCCGGCATCAACCGGTCCATGAAAAAGCGCGCAGTGACAAGCTTGTTGTTGAGGAAACTGGTGTCGTTACCGCCCTGTGCCAACCCTTCGGCCCCAGCTTTTGCCATGCGTGCAGACATGTAACCCAGCGCCACAAGCCCCAGAAGGTGCATGTAGTCGGTGGAGGCCGCTCCGGCATTGTCTGGCCTGGTCACAGCATTTTGCATAAGCCAGAGCGTGGCCTGCTGCAAATCGCCCAGGCCCTTCTTCAAACCCTTTGTGTAAACAGACAGGGCAGGGTCTGCGCGGTTTTCTTCGCAGAACTTTCCAACCTCGGCAAAGAAAGCGCTGATGGCTCTTCCGCCATCCAGTGCAAGCTTGCGACCAACAAGGTCCAGCGCCTGAACACCGTTTGCGCCTTCATAAATCTGGGCGATGCGGGCATCACGGACAAACTGTTCCATGCCCCATTCGGCAATGTAGCCGTGTCCTCCCAGCACCTGCTGGGCCATGACGGCGCTTTCCAGACCCTTGTCGGTCAGCACACCCTTGATCACCGGGGTCATCAGCCCCAGCCAGTCATTGGCAGCCTGCTTCACCTTTTCATCCGGGCTATGGTGCGCAATGTCGGCCTGTGAGGCGGTGTAGAGAATCAACGCGCGGCCGGCCTCGTTAAAAGCACGCGCTGTCATCAGCATGCGGCGAACGTCGGGATGGACAATCAGAGGATCCGCCGGCTTGTCCGGCGCGGCCGCGCCGGACAAAGCGCGGCCCTGCAGCCGCTCTCGCGCATAGTTGGCACCGTTCTGATAGGCAATTTCGCCAATAGCCAGTCCTTGCACTCCAACACCCAGCCGCGCCTCATTCATCATTGTGAACATGGCTTTCAGGCCCTTATGCGCTTCACCCAGAAGCCACCCCGTGGCTCCGTCATAATTCATCACGCAGGTGGCATTGGCATGAATGCCCATTTTTTCTTCAATGGCGCCGCATGACAGGTTGTTGCGAACGGTGGCCGCGCCCGTTTCGTCGGGCAGAAACTTTGGCGCAATGAACAGCGAAATGCCTTTGACACCGGATGGAGCGCCCTCAATACGGGCCAGAACCAGATGCACAATGTTTTCTGAAAGGTCGTGCTCGCCGGCCGAAATGAAAATCTTCTGGCCAGAAATCTTATAGCTGCCATCTGCCTGTGGCACGGCCTTGGTTCGCAGCAGTCCCAGATCTGTTCCGCATTGCGGCTCCGTCAGGTTCATCGTGCCTGTCCACCGACCATCAATCATGTGCGGCAGGTAAAGTGCCTTCTGTTCCGGCTGGCCGTGCGCCTCTATGGCCGCGATGGCACCACTTGTCAGGCCGGGATACATGGCAAATGCCATATTGGCCGATGACAAATATTCGTTCACCGCGGCAGCCAGTGTGTGCGGCAGGCCTTGCCCGCCAAACTCCGGATTGGCGGATAGACCACCCCAGCCCGCCTCACGAAACAGGTTGTAGGCTTCTTTAAAACCTGTTGGTGTCGTTACAGCACCATCTTCATGACGTGTGCAGCCCTGTCTGTCGCCTGACTGGTTGAGCGGATGGAACACTTCTGCGGCAAAGCGGCCTGCCTCTTCCAGAATCGCGGCTGTCAGATCGGGGGTAGCCTCTTCAAAACCCGGCAAAGGCTGGTTTCTGCCGAGGCCGACAATCTCGCGGAGAACAAAAAGCGTATCGGTGACCGGGGCTGCATAGGATGTCATAACCATCTCCTGAGCAAAAACTTTGACGTTTTCGTAAACGTAAATGCGCCGTTCTGTAAAGGGCTGGTTGCAAAATTGCGCGAAACTGCCGCTGCAAGTGGGATTTTCCAAGCTTTCGCGCCGGGCATTAGCGGTGGGTTAACCATTCCGACCGATGATGCAACAGAGGGTGTAATGATGCTGCGTCGTGTTGGAACATCGCCTGTTGAAACGGGCATGGTTCAACGTCAGGACAATGGGACAAAACAGAGAGTTAGACCGTTCTCGGCGATGATGAAATCGCCTGAAACGGTTTGGCGCTGCGTTCAAGGGGACAAAAATGGGCGTAGCCGAAAGGGCAAAGGCAGGGCGGAGCATGGCAGGTGCATCACCTTCCAGCGTGGCCGCGTTGACCCGCACCCTTGAGGAACTGGAGCAGCGGCTAGCCCGCCTGTCTTCGGGAAAGCCCACTCCGAAGGAAAAGCTGACACCATCCGAGCGTTTGCGGCAGATTGTCGACAGTGGCCACATGCGCAGTGGCGCAATGCCCCGCCCGGAAGAGCATTCACCGGTTTCTGCCGCACCCACCACAGCGGCCATGCAGGAAATGTCGCGGGAAATCCGCGCCCTGCGCGCAGAGCTTCGTCAGGAAATGGCGGCAGAAGCACGAATACAGGAGCAGGCCATCAACAGCGGCTTTGCAACTTTGGGTGCCGCTATGGAATCGCGCGAGGAATCGGAACTGCTGGCCGATGGCCTGGCAGAAATTCTGAACCGCATTTCAAGCCTGGAAAGCGGCAGCCTGGATGAGAGCGCACTGGACCATCTGCGCCGGGAGATTGATGTCATTTCCGGCTTTGTACAGCGTTATGAAGAAACGGAATCGCTGAACACCCACAGGTGGGACGGCGTTGAGGCGCAGCTTGCCGAAATCCGCGATGTCGATGAACGTGCGTTTGAAAATCTAAGCCTTGAAATGCAGCGTCTGAGCCAGCGCGTAGACCAGTTGCTGGCCGGGCACGGTGCCGACACATTAAACCGGGACGAGTTTAATGGCGGCATGGAAAGTCTGGCTGAACGCCTGGGAGCCATTGAAGCGACACTGTTGGGACTGCCGGATGTTCTGGGCCTTTCAAGGCTGGAAGAGCGTATTGGCAGGCTGACTGAAAGCATGGATGCGCTGGATGTTTTGCCGGTTCCTCAAGGCAGCTCCTCCAATGTGGAGGAACGGCTGGATGAAATATCGTCAGCCATTCTGGCGCTGGACAGCGGCGCTGACGGCTTTGACAGCCGCGCCATTGAAGAGCGGCTGGAACTGCTGTGCCGGCAGATTGACAGTCTGGCAGCACGCGGTGACGAGCGGGCGGTGGAACTGGGCGAGCGGATTGACCGAACCGCGTTTCCGGAAGCGATGCTGGAAAACCGGCTGACCGAATTTATGCAGCAGCTGGAAACAGCCGATGAGGAGCGCTATCAACGCCATGCTGCGGCCTTGACACAAGAGCTGAAGCGCCTGGAACAGTTGTGGCAGCTTAGCGACGAGCGCGCAGGCGAGATTGAGGTTAACCTCGGTGCCATTCTGAAAAATGTTGCCGAACGTCTGGCTGCGTTGGAACTGGAGGCAGGGTCGGTCAGAAGCAAGCCGGGTGAGGGCACGGTTTTTGACGCTGATTTTTCCAAATGGACGCCGGATGAAGATGAGAGCAACCTGGCCCAGCCGGATCTGCATGACGCGCTTGAAAAGCACCTGAGCCGCCGCGCCGCCGATGCGGGCGAAAAAGACGTTGCCGACACGGCTACGGCGACCGGACAGGCGGAGTTTGGCACACTGCTGGAGCGAGTGCGCCGCCACGAGCGCGCCAGCAGCGGCGGCCCGACAACCCGGGCTGATTTTATTGCAGCGGCAAGGCGCGCTGCGGCTGCGGCCTCGGCCGAGGCGGATGCGCTGCATCGCGGACCGTTCCACCGCGCGGGTGCCTTATCCGCACACCGCAAGCCGGTGCTTATGGCAGCAAGTGCCATTGTTCTGGCGCTGTTGGCCCTGCCGTTTGGCCTGGAGCAATTGCGCAAGCAGGATGGCAGCGCTCAGCAGATTGCCGGCCGCGAATTGCCGCAACAAGCTGTGCCCGGGGTTTCGATGGAAACCACAGCGTCCATTCCGGCGCAAACAGTAAAGCGAGGCGCTGAAACCAGTGCCGACCTGCTTGCCAATCTGGTGCTGGTGCTGCCCGCCTCCGCGCGTGGAGAATTGCCGGCATTTCCGGCAGGGGCAACATCAGCCCTGCATGATGCCGCACGTCGTGGCAATCTTTCTGCCATGCATGAGATTGGCATTGCAGCCAGAGACAGCGGAAATGGTGCGGTGGCGCTGGCATGGCTTGGTCAGGCGGCGCGGCGCGGCTATGCGCCAGCCCAATATGAGCTTGGCATCCTGTTTGAGCATGGTGCAGGTGTTGCACGCGATGCCGGTGCGGCGCGGAGCTGGTATTTGCTGGCCGCGCGCAAAGGCAATGTGCGGGCCATGTACAATCTTGCGGTTATGGAAGCTTCGGGTGTCGCTGGTCCTGTCGATTCAATGGCCGCTGCGCGCTGGTTCAAAGCCGCCGCCGAACGTGGCATGGCCGACAGCCAGTTCAACCTTGCAATTCTGTACAGCCGAGGCACGGGCGTGGAGCCCAGCATTGGCGAAGCCTATCGCTGGTTTTCAATTGCCGCACAGTCAGGAGATGAGGCTGCTGTTCGGCAAAGAGCAGAGCTGGCCGGGCAACTGCCTGCTGCCCGGCGAGCTGAAATCGATCTTGCGGTCGCCACCTGGCGTCCGCTCACTCCCTTGCGCACTGCCAATGATTCAGCACCGATCAACCCCGGGCAAAGCTGAACATTTGCGGGCGCACGACATCAGCCGGTTTTCCGGTGAACAGTGGAAGAGTTGTGGCCGGTTGTGAATCTTTACCTGCCCATTGCTGAAATCTCGGTCAATGCCCTCATTCTTGTTGGCATGGGGGCCGCGGTTGGCTTTTTGTCCGGATTGTTCGGTGTTGGCGGCGGATTTCTGATCACGCCCCTGTTGATTTTCTACAATATCCCGCCTGCAATTGCAGTGGCCACCGGCGCCAACCAGGTTATTGCCGCGTCCTTTTCCGGCGCGCTGGCGCATTACAAACGCGGTACGGTGGACCTGAAGCTGGCGTTCATGCTGTTGATAGGAGGCGCGGTCGGCTCGCTTGTCGGTGTGCAACTGTTCACCTTGCTGCGCAGTGTCGGCCAGCTCGATCTGGCAGTTTCGTTGCTGTATGTGCTGATGCTTGGCACCGTTGGCGGCATGATGCTGGTGGAAAGCATGCAGGCAATGCTGCGCGTGCACAAGGGTGGCTCTGGCGATGTGCGGCACACTTCGCACCACAATTGGGTTCACCGCCTGCCTTTTAAAATGCGTTTTCGACGATCCAAGCTATATGTCTCGGTTATTCCGGTGCTGGGCCTTGGCTTTTGCATTGGTGTGCTGGCATCCGTTATGGGTGTAGGCGGGGGCTTCATCATGGTTCCGGCCATGATTTATCTTCTGCGCGTGCCGACCAATGTGGTGGTTGGCACCTCACTCGTGCAGATCATGTTCACTGCCGCCGTAACAACGGTACTGCAAGCCGCGACCAACCAAACGATCGACATCCTGCTGGGATTTCTGCTCATGGTGGGTGGTGTCATGGGTGCGCAGTTCGGCGCCTCGGCAGGGCGCAAATTGCGCGGCGAACAATTGCGCGCCCTGCTGGCGCTGTTGGTTCTGGCGGTTGGCGCGCGCTTGCTGGTTGAACTTGTGCTGACTCCCAGAGAGCTTTATTCCATCAGCCTGCCAAGCGGGGTCCTGCAGTGACGTGGCGGGTCACATTGGCAGCAATGCTGTTGCTGACCCTGGCTTTGCCGGCAAATGCCCAGACCCGGGTGGAAGGCTTTGAAATCGGCCTTTCCAGTGACACTGTCACTGTTGGTTCAAGCTTTGGCAGTTCCCGGCTGGTGGTGTTTGGCGCTTTGGACAATGCCGATCAGCGAGTTTTGCGACAGGGTCGTTATGACATTGTTGTGGTGTTGGAGGGCCCACGCCGCGATGTGGTTATCCGCGAGCGCGACAGGTTTCTGGGAGTGTGGATCAACCGCGGCTCGGAAGATTTCAACCGGCTGGCACAGTCCTACGCGCTCGCCTCTACCCGGCCGCTTCGTGATATTGCACCTGCAAGCGTGCTGCGCCAATTGACCATTGGCGCGCAGAATGAAGTGCTGCGCGCCCAGCAAAGTGTTGAATCCAGCGAGGGGCAGGTGGACGCTTATGCCGCCGCTATGCTGCGCCTGAAAACCCAGAGTGGATTATACACCGAGTCCATTGGTACGGTTGAGTTCGTCAGCCAGACGCTGTTCAGGGCCGCACTGGTCCTATCTCCCGATTTGCCGGTGGGCAGGCATTTGCTGCGTGCTTATCTGTTTCGAGAGGGGCAGTTGATCCGTGAGCGTTCTGACGAGATATGGGTTCGGAAAACCGGCTTCGACAATGAGGTTTCAGTTTTTGCCGCCAATTATGGTGTGCTCTACGGCCTGATGGCGGTGCTGCTTGCCGTTGTGACGGGCTGGTTCGGCAGGCTGCTCTTCCGCCGCGACTGAAACGCGAGAGTTTCGACGGCAGGACAATGGCGTGAAGCACAGAGCTGGACCAAATTGACGACCCTGAGATGGCTGGAAATGGTCAGTGGCTCAGTGCGGAGAAAGATAAGGGGAAAATTCCTGAAACGCCGATAATGTAAGCCTTGGCGCTTTCCACCGCGAACATGTTGGCAAAGGCGCGACCCAGAACATTCATCCCGCCAGTTGTGACGCCAAATGACGGCATGATCATGCGCATGCCATCCGTTGCAAAACAGGCTGCCCGGACATTGCGCCCTTTGCCGGCAACTTTGGCAACAGGATGCAGATGCCCGGCAATTTCACCCTGGTTGGGCCGTGCGGAAGGTTCATGCCGAAACAGCAGCCCACCAGCAGCCAGCTGTGCGAGTGTTTGCCCCTCCAGCCCCACAGGCGGCTCCGGGTCATGATTTCCGGCAATCCATATCCAGTCCCGATGTTTCATATGCGCGGCAAGCGTATCTCGCACACCTGCCGGCATGAAAGCTGCCCCTTGCCGGTCATGGAAACTGTCTCCCAACGCTATGACCCGGCGCGGTTGGTACCGGGCCAGCGCCATACCCAGCAGAGAAAGCGTTGCGGCGGTATCATAAGGCGGCAACATCATTCCACGCCGGGCGAATGCCGCACCTTTTTCCAGATGAAGGTCTGAAACAACAAGCATTTGCTCGGCCGGTATGTAAATCACTCCGGATGGGTCGCACACGACCGCAACACCGTTGATGCCGGTTTCCATGCCGCTCTGGTCAGCAAGTTTATAGCGCCGCTGAATCATGTTCATGAACCTGCTTTAAAGCATTTCTTTTTGAAACGGAATCGCCCCACGGCAGGACAATGCGCCACAGCAAGCGATTGACAGCCCTGGCTTGGGACAGCGGTGTGGTTTCGGTTCAACCCAATGCACGGTCAATCAGTTCCTGCTCCACTGCGGCTTGCAGAAGTTCGTCACGGCCTTCGCCCTCTATCCGCTCGCGTCCTATCTCCAGCATGATGGGTACGGCCAGTGGCGATACCTCCTCAAGATTGCGATGGACAATATGATGCTTGATGCGCGAGAGCATGTCCGAAACCCGCCCAACATCCAGAAGGCCGGTTGCTGCATCTGCCCATGTTGCCTGAAGCAATATGTGGTTTGGCTCGTGCGAGCGCAGCACATCATAGATCAGGTCGGTTGAAACAGTCACCTGCCTGCCGGTTTTCTGCTGCCCGGCAAGCCTGCGATGCACAAGGCCCGATATTTCTGCGCATTGCCGGAATGTGCGCTTGAGCAACCATGAATCAGACATCCACGCTTCCAGGTCATCACCCAGCATGTCCTCATCAAACAGGTCTGCAAGGCGCAGCCGGCCCGTTTCAATCATATGCCCCATATCCGCTGCACCCCAGATGGAAAGCGCATAATCCGTGCCAACAAAGCCGAGCGGCTTTGCACGAGCACGCTCCAGACGTCTTGTCAGCAGCATGCCCAGCGTCTGATGCGCCAGCCGCCCCTCAAAAGGATACGCAACCATGTAGAACCGGTTGCCGTCTGGAAATGTTTCAATCAAAAGATCATTGCGCTGGGGGATCAGCGACTTGATCTGCTGAATGCGCAACCAGCTGGCAACCTGCTCCGGAAGCCTTTGCCACTCATCCGGATCCGCCAGAATTTCGCGGACCTTTTCGGCCAGAAAAGTCGTCAATGGAAATTTGGAGCCGCCGTAATATGGCACTTTGGCCTCTTCGCCCGGCGCGGCATGGGTGACAACACATTCCATCTCATGAATTCCGGCAAAGCACACGACCTGTCCTGCGAAGAGAAAACTGTCACCCGGCGTCAGGGTTTCGAGAAAGTTTTCCTCTATCTTGCCCAAAACCTTGCCACCCATGCCAATAGACGCGCGGGTTTTGCGGCGGACAAGCCGAACGTTGAGGGTTTCCGCTTCAATGATGGTGCCCGCATTCAGCCGATAATTGCGAGCAACATCCGGGTGGGTAATACGCCAGGTGCCATCTTCCGTCAGGCGAATTCGGGCATAGCGCTCATAGACTTCCAGCGCATAGCCCCCCGTGGCAACAAAATTGATGACCTGATCAAACGTCTCCCTTTGCAGGTTGCGATAGGGCGCTGCGCTGGTAATTTCCAGGTAAAGCGCATCCGCATAAAAAGGCCTGGCGACCGCCATTCCCAGAACATGCTGCGCCAGCACATCCAAAGCGCCAGCGCGCAAAGGCGGGGTGTCCTGATCTCCCAGGTAATTGGCTTCCAGTGCCGCCTGACACTCGATCACTTCAAAACGGTTGGAGGGCACCAATATGGCACGGGATGGTTCATCCATCCGGTGATTGGCGCGGCCGATACGCTGCGCGAGGCGGCTTGCGCCCTTTGGTGCGCCAACATGAATGACCAGATCGACATCTCCCCAGTCGATGCCCAGATCCAGCGTGGACGTTGCCACGACAGCGCGCAACTGGTTGGCAGCCATTGCAGTCTCAACCCTGCGGCGCTGGGCAACATCCAGCGAGCCATGATGCAGGGCAATCGGCAGGACTTCCTCATTGATCCGCCACAGATCCTGGAACAGCAATTCTGCCTGGCTGCGGGTGTTGACGAACAGGAGAGTGGTTTTGTGAGCGCAGATTGCCTCGTAAACTTCCTGCACCGCATAGCGCGCCCGATGTCCCTGCCACGGGACCCGCTCCCGCGATTGAAGAATGCTGATATTCGGCTGAGCCCCGCCCTCAACCTTGATCAGTTCCGCCAGGGGGCGAGCATCCGGCTGCTGGCCGACCAGCCACTCGCGCAGATCATCCGGTTTGGACACGGTTGCGGAAAGGCCAATTGTCTGCAGGCCGGGTCGAATGGTGCGTAGTCGAGCAAGCCCCAACGCCAGAAGATGACCGCGCTTGCTGGTAACAAGCGAATGCAGCTCATCAAAGATGACGAAACGCAGATCAGCGAAAAAACTGTCAGCATCCTTGCTGGCAATGAGCAGAGCCAGTTGCTCGGGCGTTGTCAGCAGAATATCCGGCGGCAGCATTTTCTGACGTGCGCGGCGCGACTGCGACGTGTCACCGGTGCGGGTTTCCATGGTGATGGCCAGTCCGATTTCTTCAACCGGAGTGGCAAGGTTGCGCCGAATGTCGGTGGCCAATGCTTTCAATGGAGAAATGTAAAGTGTGTGTATGCCCGGTGCGCGGGTGCCACGCGCCCGTTTTTTGCGCTGTGACAGGTCCACCAGACTGGGCAGAAAGCCTGCCAGCGTTTTGCCGGCGCCGGTGGGCGCGATCAGTAGAGTGGATGCCCCGGTCTGGGCATGCGCAAGCAGGGCCAGTTGATGGGCTCGGGGACGCCAGCCTTTCCGTTCGAACCACTGTTCAAACGCGTCAGGCAAAGCGGGGGTGCTGGTCTGGCTTCGGGATACGCTCACGTTCTGCAAAATAGGGTTGGGCCGATGCATCGCCAAGCCCAGACAGGCAGTTATGTTGCCAGGTATCGATCGGTTCTGTGGTTAACTCCCAGAAACAGATTCATGACCACAGCGCCGATGATGGAATAGACAATCGCCCATGGCTGGATGACGACGAAAGCGCCACACAGCACAATCAGATCCGTGATCATTTGCGTCCAGCCCGCGCGCCAGCCGAACCTGTCCTGCAGGTAAACAGCCAGAATGCCGACGCCACCCGCGCTGGCGCGATGGCGAAACAATGCCAGAAGGCCAAAGCCGATCAGCAGCCCGCCCAGCATGGCCCCGAACAGTGGATCAATATAGTCAAACCGAAGAAATTGGGGCGCAAACGCTGTCATGAGCGATAAAAGGCCAACGCCAAAACTGGTTTTTATGCTGAATGCGCGGCCCATCCGTGCGACTGCCAGAGCGTAAAATGGCAGGTTCAGCACAAAAAAGATCAGACCGTAATTCCAGCCGGTGGCATAAAAAACCAGAAATGCCAGCCCGGCCGTGCCACCGGTCATGAAACCCAGATGGCTGAGCATTGTGATGCCCAGCGCTGTCAGCACGGTGCCTGCGATAACGCCAATTGCATCTTCCACCGGGGTGTGATGCGTGGTGGTGGCGCTCCACCAACCACCGCGCCGGCGCTTTGAAGATGGGCTGCGGAAGAATTTACGGGCAAAAGCCAGCATAGGAAACGACCTGGCGAGAGGCTTGCAATCCCATTGATATGCCGTGCTTATCCGCCAGCCGCAAGAACCTGAAAATAGCGTTTTTTCAAACGCTCAGGAACTAGCGGTGCTTGTATCTTTGGCGAAATTCAACGCCAGACGATCGCCAATAACGTAGTCTACCAGATGCCCGGCGTAATAAGCCGAGCCTTCCACCGATGCATGAAAGCCATCTCGTGAAAAGCCGGCGGGTTCAACGCGTGGAAGCGAAACCGACGGAATGGCACCGCGCTCCAGACAAAGCCGTGCCCCCAGCTTTCGCACCAGATCGGCCCGCATTTCCAGGACAGTTGCAATACCACGTGGCAAGGCCGGAACACGTTTCATGTCCACTGGCGGAGACCAGACAATTCGTGCTTGCGGCCAACGCGCCCTAAGACTGTAGAGCAAACCGCCAAAGCCTGTTTTGAATCGCTTGAGGCGGTGAAAATTCTTCACATCATTTGTACCGACCATCAGCACAATATGGGTGTAGGGGTCGCGCGCTATGTTTGGCACGACGTAATCTCGCACCTCGGCAGAGACAGCCCCGTTTGAGCCGACTGCCCGCCACGCGACGGTAAGCCCGGAAACCACGTGCAGCCGTTCTGCCAACCGTGCAGCTAGACTGTCTTCCATCTGCTCCACACCCACGCCTGCCGCTGCGGAATCCCCCAGCACCAGAAGTCGAATTTCCGGATCCGCTGCCAAAGCAGTGGGGCCGAAATAGCCGCTGGTCGGGCCTTGCGGCGGATGCAAGCGTTCTACGCTGCGGCGAAGAGCCAGCCCCTGCCAGACATAGACCGGAAACAGCAGCCAGCTAAGCATGGCTTTCAGAAAGAGTGGCATTCAGGTTCCTGTTAGAGCGGTTGGTGTGATGCGCATACACTATAAATGCGCAAACAAAAGCGCCGGACAATCATGTCCGGCGCTATGTTAACGCGGTTGCGAAAAAATCGCCCATGAACCTTTTGTAATCCGCCAGAGCGTTTCACGTGATCTTGCGACGATCGGGCCGATCTGGTCCCTTGTCTTGTTGCATTATATTGCCGTGGATGCCCTTGCCCCAACGGCCATCAGGCCTTCAACGCATCCACACCCGGAAGCGGTTTGCCTTCCATCCACTCCAGAAATGCGCCGCCTGCCGTGGACACATAGCTGAATTCCGCTGCAACCCCGGCATGGTTCAGCGCAGAAACTGTGTCTCCGCCGCCCGCCACCGATATCAAATGCGCGCCGCGTGTGCGTGCTGCTGCATGCCGGGCTGCTGCAACCGTGGCTGCATCAAATGGCGTCAGCTCAAATGCACCCAGCGGTCCGTTCCAGATCAATGTTCTGGCCTTGGAAATCCAGTCGTTGATCTGGCCTACGCTTGCCGGTCCCAGGTCCAGCACCATTGAATCTGTCGGGATCTTGTCCACCGACACAGTTTCATTCGTGGCATTGGCCTTGAATTCACGCGCAACCACGGCATCCACCGGCAGTAAGACGACACAGCCGGATTTTTCAGCGCTTTTCAAAATGGAAAGCGCAGTATCTGCAAGGTCGTGCTCACACAGGGATTTGCCAACATTTTTACCCAGGGCCGCAAGAAATGTGTTGGCCATGCCGCCGCCAATGACCAGACAGTCAACCTTGCCAACAAGGTTGGAAAGCAGATCAATTTTGGAAGAAACCTTGGCACCGCCAACAATGGCAACAAGCGGGCGTGCCGGGTTGCCAAGGCCTTGCTCCAGTGCCTGCAGCTCTGCCTGCATGGTGCGGCCAGCATAGGAGGGCAGGTGGCGGGTTATGGCCTCGGTGGAAGCATGCGCACGGTGCGCTGCTGAAAAAGCCTCATTGACGTAAAGATCGCCAAGTGCGGCCAGCCGGCTCGCAAAAGCATCGTCATTTTTCTCTTCTTCCGGATGAAAACGGGTGTTTTCCAGGAGAAGAACATCGCCATTGGTCATATTGGCGACAATGCCCTCTGCCACCGGGCCAACGCAGTCTTCAGCAAAGCCGACGGGCCTGCCCAGCTTTTCGGCCAGGCCAGCCGCCACGGGTTGGAGAGATTGAGACGGGTCGACCTTGCCCTTCGGGCGGCCAAAGTGGGCCAGCAGGATAACCCTGCCGCCCTTGTCTGCAATCTCTTGAATTGTTGGCAAAACACGGTCAATGCGCGTGGTGTCGGTGATTTTCCCGTCTTGCATCGGGACGTTCAAATCCACCCGAACCAAAACCCGCTTGCCGGAGAAGTTCACATCGTCCAGCGTTTTAAATGGCGTCATGCGCTCCTCCTGATCAGACTGTGGTGCCGCTTCAATTCTTTGTTGAACGCAATGCCTTGCCGCCTGGGCCTAACCGTTTCAACGGCATGGCATCGTTTCACAGCAGGGCCGGAACAACGTTCCGGCTCCGGGTGTTTTCCGCCCGCTATCAGGAGGCGTTCGCCAGCGCCACAGCCGTGTCTGACATGCGGTTGGAGAAGCCCCACTCATTGTCATACCAGGAGAGAATGCGCACCAGCGTGCCTTCCATCACCTTTGTCTGATCCATATGGAATATCGATGAATGCGGGTCATGGTTGAAGTCATGGCTGACATTCGGATAGTCGGTATAGCCCAGCACGCCCTTCAAAGGGCCATCAGCGGCAGCGCGAATTGCATTCTGCACTTCTTCAACCGTGGTTGCACGCTTGGCCACGAACTTCAGGTCAACAACCGAAACGTTAGGGGTTGGAACGCGAACTGCAACGCCGTCCAGCTTGCCCTTCAACTCCGGCAGAACCAGCGAGACAGCCTTGGCCGCACCTGTGGAGGTGGGGATCATTGACAAGGCCGCGGCGCGGGCGCGGTACAGGTCGGAATGCATGGTGTCGAGAGTTGGCTGGTCACCCGTGTAGGAGTGAATGGTCGTCATGAAGCCTTTTTCAATGCCAATCGCGTCGTTCAACACCTTGGCTACAGGCGCCAGACAGTTGGTGGTACACGATGCGTTGGAAATGATCCGGTCTTCCGCCGTCAGAGTTTTGTGATTGACGCCGTAAACGATGGTTTTTTCTGTGCCGACTGCGCCGGACAGCGGGCCGGAAATCAGCACTTTGCGTGCGCCAGCTTCCAGATGAGCAGCCGCTTTAGCAGGGTCGGTGAAAATTCCGGTGCACTCCAGCGCAACGTCAACGCCCAGCTCTTTCCATGGCAGGTTCTTTGGGTCGCGCTCTGCCGTGACACGGATTTTGCCGCGGCCGACATCAATCGTGTCGCCGTCCACAACAACAGTGCCGGGGAAGCGCCCATGCACAGAGTCAAACCGGATCAGATGTGCGTTGGTTTCAACCGGACCAAGGTCGTTGATGCCGACAACCTCAATGTCAGTGCGGCCCGATTCGATAATGGCTCTCAGCACATTGCGGCCGATCCGGCCAAATCCGTTGATGGCGACGCGAATTGCCATAAGAGTCCTCCTTGGGAACGAACGCTGGCGAAAAAATATTCAAACCGGAGCCAGACTAATCTTTTCCGGTCATTGGATGGATGCTTCTTAGAGCATTGTCGGTGGCTGTGGAAACCGCAATTCTGGCCATTTTAGTGCCTATGCAACAAAAAAAACGCGACGTGCTGAAATTTTAACCGATTAAGCCAGCTATAAGAAAAAGCCTTGCTTATCACTGCCTTTTGCCAATCTTACCGGGTGAGCGAATCTTCAGAAAGTTTTGACCGTCCGGCCAGTGTGATTCTCTTTCTCTTCTCATCCGGGGCGAACAAGGCTAGATACAATCGGATGTGCTTTGTAAGCCGAAGCCGGGTTGCGCCGCTGACGGTTGTGGATGCCAGGGGGATTTAAGCTGCGATGGAGGACGATACGACGCTTTCCGGAGCCTCTGAACGATTGCAGCGCGCACTGGAACGACTGGAACAGGTCAGCGCGCGAATTGCAGATAAAAGTGCAACCGCAACGGTTGATGAAGAAATTCAGCGGATGACCGTGGACAGAGGCAGGCTGGCAACCGAACTGGACGCCTGCATGCTGAAGGCCGGTCGCCTGGAAGAAGCCAACAGAGAAGTTTCCCGCCGACTGGTTGCTGCTATGGAAGCGATACGGCAGGTCATGGAACAGCGGCGCGTTTGAGCGCCAAAAAGACAATGCCGGTGCAAACGGGGGTTCGTTGATGCCGCAGATCGTCGTCACAATCGACGGAAAAACTTATCGTATGGCCTGTTCCGAGGGGGAGGAGGACCATCTTCTCGGCCTTGCGGCGCGCCTTGATGCGCGCATAGGCGAACTGCGTGGAAGTTTTGGTGAAATTGGCGACCAGCGGCTGACAGTCATGGCTGCGATTACCACGATGGACGAAGTGGCCGAAGCGCAGAACCGGGTGCAGGAACTGGAAACGGAACTGGCGCAGGCGCGCAGCGAAAACAGCAGTGCGCGCAATGGTCGCGATGTGCTGATTCAGACGATGAATGGCGTTTCGGACGCGATCGAGCGTGTGGCATTGAAGCTGGAACGGTTGGAAGATCGCGATTGAGCGATTATTATTTCGGCTGCCTTCTGGCGGGCCATCGGCAGAAGCGCTATATAGAGATTGTAGCGGGCTGCGCGGTTCGACAGGGATAACATTTCCTCGGGGCCTTAGTCATTCCCTAGGGAGCTGTCCCTGCCTTGGTCCGTGGACCGGGGCACACGGTGCCCACCTACTCTGTAGGTTCCCGGGATCGACATTCTCATCGGCTGAGGTGGCTCGCTACACTTCCAACATTTTCCCTATCGGCAATCAGGTGTCATGACGCCTCATTCATTGAACCTGGAAAAGCAGCGGGTTCGCGAAGCGGTATTGGCCGCGCGCGATGCATTGTCTGCCGAGTTTCGAATGGCTGCTTCAGACGCTATCGAGCAGCGCGTTGCAGAAAGTCTTCCGCAAATCTCTCAAGCCATTGTTTCCGGATATCTGAGCATACGCTCGGAAGTGAACCCGCGCGACCTGATGCAGCAACTGGCAGATCGCGGACATCGGCTCTGCGTTCCAGCCATTGTCGCGGGGGAACTGGAGTTTCGACAGCTTGAGGCGGGTGCCTTGCTGCAGCCGCAGGGCTTTGGCACTGCTGCTCCGGGGCCGGATGTTGCCGTTCTGAGGCCCGACATTATGCTGGTGCCATTGGCGGCATTTGACCGGCAGGGTGGCCGCATGGGCTATGGCAAAGGCTTTTATGACCGGGCGATTGCCCGCTTCCGCGCGGATGGTGCACCCTTGATGACCATCGGTCTGGCGTTCAGCGTGCAGGAAGTCGGCGCCGTGCCGATGTCCGATCATGATGAGCCGCTGGATATGATTGTTACCGAGTGCTCAACATTCCACCGATTGTAACCGCCCTGCCGGTGAAGACCACTCCGCCCGGTTGCGGAGCCTGACGGGGTGCGGCGAAAACCTGCGTCCAGTAATTGCGTCCGCCATTGACGCTGCGCGCCCCGGCAAAGCCGATCTCGGTAACATTCGGGTTCAGGAGATTGCGGCGATGGCCGCTTGAGCCAATCCAGCCAGCCATCGCCGCGGAATAATTGGCATAGCCGCGACCGATGTTCTCAGCCGTTGTGCTCCAGTTGTAACCCGCAGCGGCAACCCGCCCCGGCAGGCGACCCCCGGCATTATGATCAAGCCTGTCCTGTGCCGCCATTGCGTTCGATTGCACCTGTGCCGCGGCCATCAATTGGCTGTTTATCCGCAAGGGCGGCAGGCCATTCTGCGCACGAAACTGGTTGACGCTGGCCAGTGCGGCCTGCCGGTTGATCGGCAGGGGTTCGGTGGCAGATTGTTGACCGGACGAAACACACCCTGAAAGCAAGACCACCCCGGCCAGCGCAAAAATGCGGGGCAGGGCAGAAAGAGAAAGTTTACGCAATGCTGGCTTTTCCCTGCTAGCATTTCCCGTCGAAGCGGAATCGCTTCAAAGACAGGACAATGCGACAAAACAAACAACAGGAACGTTTCAGATGATCGAGCGGTCAGGTGAAGCGTTCTGAACGGTTATCGGCTAAGAAACCGGAGAATCCGGCATTCTTGCGATTTAATGCGTGAAATATGCAATCAGGAGCAATTAATGCGGTTTCTGTTTCTCGGAGATATGGTCGGGCGCACCGGGCGAACTGTGGTGTTCGAGAGATTGCCCAGGCTTATCGCAGATTGGAAGCTGGATTTTGTTGTTGTTAACGGCGAAAACGCCGCAGGCGGCTTTGGTGTAACAGAGGACATTCTGGAGGCCACACTGGAGGCCGGCGCTGATGTCATGACCACGGGCAACCATGTCTGGGACCAACGCGAAGCCTTGTCATTTGCGCCGCGCTACGATGCATTTCTGCGCCCTGCAAACTATCCACAAGGGACACCCGGGCAAGGCACAGGCCTGTTTGTCGCACGCAATGGTGCCCGCATTCTGGTGGCCAATATCATGGGCCGCGTTTTCATGCACCCCGAGCTGGATGACCCGTTTCGGTGCGCGGCGGAATTGATGGAGGCAAGCCCACTGCGAGAGCAGGCGGATGCAGTCATTGTGGATTTCCATGCCGAAGCTACGAGCGAAAAGCAGGCAATGGGTCATTTCCTCGATGGACGCGCCAGTGTTGTTGTTGGCACTCACACACATGTGCCAACCGCCGACGCACAAATTCTGCCTTTGGGCACAGCGTATCAATCCGATGCCGGGATGTGCGGCGATTATGATTCCTCGCTGGGCATGGAAAAAGAAGAACCGCTCAACCGCTTTCTGACCCGAATACCACGTGCCCGATTTGAAGCGGCAAGTGGGCCGGCAACGCTTTGCGGCCTGGCGGTCGAAATTTCCGATCGCACCGGGCTTGCTGAGAAAATCAGCCCTGTTCGGCTTGGACCGAGGCTTTCGGAAAGCATACCGGACTTCTGGTAACCCTCAGCGCTTTACGTCGGCTGTCGGTTTTTTTATATGTCGGTCGATTTTCAAAATTAAAAAAGATCAGGAACAGGTGCCCCTATGGCCGGTCATTCCCAATTTAAAAACATCATGCACCGCAAGGGCCGTCAGGATGCCGTGCGCTCAAAACTGTTTTCCAAGCTTGCACGCGAAATAACCGTTGCTGCCAAAGCCGGAACGCCGGATGTTGCCATGAACCCGCGTTTGCGCCTGGCCGTGAACAACGCCAAGGCGCAGTCTATGCCCAAAGACAATATTGAGCGCGCCATTAAAAAAGCGGCTGGCGGCGATAGCGAAAACTATGACGAAGTGCGCTATGAAGGCTATGGGCCAGGCGGCGTGGCGGTCATTGTCGAAGCCTTGACCGACAATCGCAACCGCACTGCTTCCAATGTTCGTTCCTATTTTACCAAATCTGGCGGTGCTTTGGGTGAATCCGGCTCAGTTGCCTTCATGTTCGACCGGGTTGGCGAAATTGTTTTTCCGTTATCTGCTGGCGATGCAGACAAGGTTATGGAAGCCGCGATTGAAGCGGGAGCGGACGACGTGCAGTCGGACGAAGACAGCCACCGCATCATCACCGCATTTGGCGATATTGGTGAAGTTGCCGCTGCGCTTGAAACCTCGCTCGGGGAGGCGGAAAGCGTCAAAGCCATCTGGCGGCCACAAACCGGCACTCCAGTGGATGAGGAAAAGGCTCAGTCCGTGTTGCGGCTGATTGCCAATCTCGAAGATGATGATGATGTGCAGAACGTCTATGCTAATTTTGAGGTGGACGAAGCCACATTGGCAAAGCTTTCAGCCGCCTGATATACCAATACATGTCTGCATTTTGAGGGGACGGCAATGAACATTCGTGGATTTGGCGTTCACACGGCAATGTGGGCAATGGAATGGACAAGGGCCGCCGCAGAATTTGCAATTCCCAGTGCGGCGTCCCACGGCATTGATTTCCTTGAAATCACCATGCTCGACCCGGCAGGCGTGGACACGCAGCATACACGCGCCCTTCTGGAAAAATACGAGGTTGCCTGCGTCTGCTCGCTCGGCCTGCCACTGGACAAGCTGCCGACCAACAATCCGCATGGGGCGTTGGAGTTTCTAAAGCATGCGTTGGATCAGTCGGCTGCCATTGGTGCCCAGGCAATGAGCGGTGTGATTTATGGCGGCATTGGCCAGCGCACTGGCAAGCCCCCGACGTCGGATGAAATTGACGCCACCGCGCGCGTTGTCACCGAGGCTGCAGCTTATGCAGCAAAACTTGGGCTGGACTACGGACTGGAAGCTGTGAACCGGTACGAGAACCACATCCTCAACACCGCGCAACAGGCGGTCGATATGGTTGAAAAGGTTGGCGGGTCCAACCTGTTTGTTCACCTTGACACCTATCACATGAATATCGAGGAAAAAGGCATCGGCAATGGCATTGTCATTGCTCGGGACCACTTGAAATATATCCACCTTTCCGCAAGCGATCGCGGCACGCCGGGGCACGACACAATTGCCTGGGACGAAGTCTTTGCAGCTTTGGCCGCAATTGGCTTTACCGGCGGAATGGCGATGGAAAGTTTCATCGAGGTGCCGCCACAGGTGGCCTCCGCATTGTCTGTCTGGCGGCCGGTTGCGCCCTCGCGCGAGGAAGTACTGGGTGAGGGCCTGCCGTTCCTGCGCGGCAAGGCGCGGCAATACGGGCTGATTTAGAGCCTTGTCCTCTCGTTGAAACGCAGCCGTTTCAACGAGAAATGCTCTGGATACTAGTTTTGCGCATTGTCTTGCCGTTGAAACGTAGCCGCTTCAACGAGAAATGCTCTGGCCTTCGGCCTTAAATCCGGGCTGCATCAGCACCTTGATCGATTCCGTGCCATATGCCTTGCGCACCGCCGTATCCCAATCTTCCAAGCCGTAGCGGTGTGTGACAATTCCCTTCGAGGTGACGAGGCCACGCTCCAGAAGATCAATGGCGATAGGGTAGCAATAGGGTCCCAGATGCGCGCCCCGCACATCCAGTTCCTTGCGGTCGCCAATAATCGACCAGTCGGCAGAGGTCTCCTCGCCAAATACCGAAAACTCCACGAAACGGCCGAGTTTACGGATAATTTCGAGCCCCTGCGTCACTCCAGCAGGCACACCCGTTGTCTCGATGTATACGTCGCAGCCATAACCGCCCGTCAGTTCCCGAACCACTTCAATCGGGTCTTGTTGCTTCGGGTTGATAGTAATGTCTGCGCCAAACTTCCGCGCCAGTTCCAGCCGCTGATCTTCAAGGTCGATAACCACCAGCTTTTTGGGTGTTTTAAGCCGTGCCACCTGCGCCATCATCAAGCCCAGTGGCCCGGCACCGGCGATGACCACCACATCCGCCAGTTGAATGTCGCCACGCTGCACCGTGTGAATGGCACAGGCCAGCGGTTCAATAATCGCCGCATCGTCCAGCGAGATGCTTTCCGGAATGATGTGGACGCGTGATGTTGGCGGGAGCCGCATATATTCGGCCATGCCGCCATCTGCCACTTGCCGCTGGAAGCCGAATATATTGTGCACTTCGCACATCCAGTATTTGCCTTCACGGCAATAGCGGCACTTGTCACAAGGCACAATCTGCTCGGCAATCACGCGGTCTCCCGCCTTGACGCCAAAATGCTCCTCGGCATTTGTACCGAGTGATTCCACAATTCCGAAAAACTCATGGCCAGGAATGACAGGCGGTTTGACCCATGGCGTCTGCCCGGCCCAGAACATGCGCGCGCCTGACCAGCACTTGCAATCACTGGCGCAAATTCCGCACGCAACAATTTTCAGAACAACTTCCCTGTCGCCCGGCTCCGGGCGGGAAACCTCTTCAACCCGATAGTCCTTCGGACCATGGCAGACAATTGCCGTCATTCGGGCAGAACTTCCGACATGTGACATTAGTTATGCTCCGACTGCTGGTGCAACATGGGGCACTGCGTCGCCGCCGTGCTCAAACAGGTAGATGTGCCGAGGCTCAATGGAAACCGACGCGGTGTCGCCTGGGTTGATGTCCGGGCGCCCCGGAACCACAAGTGAGAGCACATCGCCTTCCGGCGGCCGAGCATAGATCTGCGTGGCACCGCCAAGATTTTCCGAAAAATCCACCTTGAGCGAAAGCACCGGCGGGCCGCCAAGCGAAAGATGCTCAGGCCGCATGCCAAGAATGATTTTATCGCCCGCCGCGAGACCCGGCGCTGAGCGTGCAAGTTTCAAAGTGCCATTTGCGAAAGCCGAGTGACGGATGACAATGCCCTCAGGCTTGATCTCGACAATCTCCGCATGGAGAAAGTTCATTTTCGGTGAGCCGATAAAGCCCGCCACGAACAGATTTGCAGGCTCGTCGTACAATTGTGTTGGGGTGCCCACCTGTTCGACAATACCACCGCGCAGAACAACAATGCGGTCTGCCAGCGTCATGGCCTCTATCTGGTCGTGGGTCACATAGACCATTGTCACACCCAGAGCGCGGTGCAGTTTGGCAATTTCCACCCGCATCTGTGTGCGCAGTTCCGCATCCAGATTGGACAATGGCTCATCGAACAAGAACAGTTTTGGATTGCGCACTATGGCGCGTCCAATGGCCACACGCTGCCTTTGTCCACCGGAAAGCTGGCGTGGCTTGCGGTCGAGCAGCGGTTCAATCTGCAAAATTCGCGCAGCTTCGGCAACACGCTTGCTGATTTCTGCCTTGCTGGTTTTGATCATGCGCAGCCCGAAGGCCATGTTATCAAACACGCTCATATGCGGGTAAAGCGCATAGCTTTGAAACACCATGGCAACCTGCCGCAATGCAGGCTCGACATTGGTGACAACCCGATTGTCGATTGAAACATCGCCGCCGGTGATATCTTCCAGCCCGGCGATCATGCGCAGCAATGTGGATTTGCCGCAGCCCGACGGGCCGACAAACACCACAAACTCACCTTTTTCCGCCGTAAAACTGACCCCCTTGATGACCTGATGCTCACCATAGGTTTTTGTGACGTTGTCGAGGCTTAGGAATGACATGTCAGATTTCCATTTCTTCAGCGGATTCGGCTTCCAGCAACATCCGGGCGACAAGTTCGTCTGTGACCAGATGGGTCACGTAATTGCCGCGCAATGCTGCCCTGAGGACCGGCTCTTTGTGCGCGCCGCCTGACGCAAGCAGCCGAACGGGAATTTTTTGAAACGTTTCCGGTGCGAGGCCCATAACACGAGATCGCAACGGGTGATCGATCGGAATGCCGTCGCTTCCCAGAAACGTGGCGAGGATGTCTCCGACTGCTCCGGCCTTTTTAAGGCTTTCCAGCTCCTGCGAAACGATGTTGGTGCTGACAAGAATTGAAAGTGGCGACATATCGCCTGCCGAGATGACAGCAACGTCAACCTTGCTTGCCAGATCCAGAACCTCTTCCAGACCGGGGTGGGCCATCAGCGCCGAGCGAATTTCAGTCGTCGGACAATAAATAGGGGCCGCCAGATAATGGCATTCCGCACCTATGCGGTTGGCGACTGCCGTAGCAACACCCACGGTGTTGATGCCAGAGCCGCGCGTCAGGCTGCCCATCAGCGTAACCACATGGCTGCGGGCCAACCGCCGGGACGAAAGATTGCGCACACTGGCCCAGAGCGTACGGCCCCAACCGACACCCAGCTTCACACCATCATCCAGCAAAGTGTTCAACAACGTGCCAGCGGCTTCGCCAATCACGCGCTGGGTTTCCTGCACGTCGTCCAGCGAAGGAACAACTACGGCTTCCGTCAGGCCGAAGCGGACACGCAGGCCCTCAGCCAGTGCAACGCAGCCTGCCATTGGCAATTGAATATCAAACCGGACCGCGCCTTCTGTGCGCGCCTGGCCGATGATGCGGTTAACCCGTAGCCGGGTCAGCCCCAGCTTTTCAGCAACCTGCTGCTGTGTCAGCCCGCCAACATAATAATACCACACGACCCGCGTCAGCAGTTCTTCTGCCTCATAACCGGCATCTGCCGGAATGAAGCCTGCCGAAATCGGATCATCCAATGTGGTTGTGCTCACTTGGTCGCTCCCATCGTCAGACCTCTGACCATATGACGTGAGACGAGAATGGCGAAAATGGTGACCGGCAACACAATCAACGTGCCTGTTGCCATGATTTTACCCCAGGGCAATTCGTAGCCGGACATGAAACTGGTGGCGATAACCGGCGCTGTCTGGACGTTTCTGCGCGTCAGCACCAATGCGTAAAGCAGCTCGTTCCAGGAGAAAATAAAGCTGAAAATTGCTGATACGGCTATGCCAGGCAGGCCAAGCGGCAGGTAGATCTTTCGGAAAATTGTGAACTGGCTGGCGCCGTCCAGCCGCGCCGCCTGCTCCAGCTCATTGGGAATTGATCGGAACTGGTCAGTGCAGATCCAAACGACAATCGGCAGGTTGAATGTCAGGTATATCAGGATCAGCACCGCGTAGCTGTCCAGGAGACGCAGTTGATTGGCCAGAAGATAGACTGGCAGAGCCAGAACGATAGGCGAAATCATGCGGTTGGAGATGAACCAGAACCACAGATCGGATTTGCCGCGGAAGTCAAACCGGGCGAGCGCATAAGCCGCCGGTGCGCCCAGGGCCACGGCAATGGCCGTGGTAATGGATGCAACGATAACGGAATCCATGATCGACGAAAGGACGCGGGCATCCGCAAGCACTGCACGATAATGGTCAAGCGTCGGACTGAAAATCCACAAAGGCGGCGAGGCAAGAAGATCGGCCTGCTGTTTGAAACTGGATGATACCATCCAGTAAAACGGAAACAGCGTGAAAAGGACGACGAGCAGCAGCCCAATGCCGTGTAATGCGCGGGATAGCGGCGAATTCATTATTCGATCTCCCGATAGAACAGGCGGATATACAGCCGGCTTATCAAAATTGTGATGATCAGAAGCACGATGGCCTGTGCCGAAGCCATGCCCATGTCGAACACTCTGAAACCAACACGCTGGATGTAAACTGAGATAAGATCTGTTGCCGAACCGGGTCCGCCACGCGTCATGACAAACACCATGTCAAACAGTTTGAGAACATCGGCTGAACGCAGGATCAGGATTGCCGTGAAACCGGGCAGAAGATAGGGCAACTGAACATAGCGCAGCATTGAAAAACGCGATCGTGTTTCCAGCCTTGCCGCCTCTTCGATCTCTACCGGCACCATGGACAGGCCAGCCAGAAAGATGAGAGCGCAGAAGGGTGTCCACTGCCAGATATCCATCATGACAATAGCGGCAAATGCGCCTGATGGAGAGCCAAGCCACTCTATCCGGGCGAAGCCAAGCCAGCCGATGAACTGATTGGCGACACCAAAATCACCGTTGAAGATCAACCGGCCGACCAACCCCACAACCGCATAGGTTGTTGCCAGTGGCACAACCAGGGAAACGCGAGCCAAAGCGCGCAAAAATCCGAGGCCAGGACGGTGCAAAAGCAAGGCTATTATCAAGCCGAGAACAAGCTGCACGGGCATGGACGTCAGATAGAAGCGGCCGGTCAGCGCCAGGGCGTTCCAGAAGGTGGAGTCGTTGAAAACTGCAATGTAATTGTCAAAGCCGATAAACGGAAACCCATCCCGCGGGCGGGTGATGTTGTAACGGCGAAACGAGGTGACCAGTGCAAACAGCAGCGGGTATATGCCCACGGCCAGCAGCACAAATACCGAGGGCGCAAGAAACCAGAATGGTGTCCACTTGGCATATCCCCGGTTTGGCGATCTGATATCTGATGCCACGCCGCTTCCCCTTATTCCAGATTGGTATGAACCGCGCGCATCTGCGCTGCCGTCACATTCAGTCGTTCTTTCAGTGACAGAACAAGCATCTCAAACAAAACAAACAGTGCACCTTCATACAGCGAGCCCATCGGCAAAACTGAATCGCCATGAATGTCGTTCGCCATGGTCTGAGCTGGCACCAACACACGGCTGGTGGCAAGTCTGCCTGCCGGTGCATCCGGATTGGCAGTGAACAGCAGCACGTTTGCGCCTGCTTCCCGAGCAACGTTCATCAATGCCTCGACCGTGGAAAAGCTGCCCGGTCCGGCAGAGACGACCAGCAAGTCCGAGCGACACAGAGCCGGTGTTGTCATATCGCCAACCACAGAGGCCGAAAGCCCCAGATGGAAAAGCCGCATGGCAAGACCTTTGATTTGCAGACCCTCTCTGCCAACACCATAAAGTGCAATATTGTGGGCTGAGGCCAGTGCTTCGATGGCGGCGGTGTACTCACCGCCATCAATGCCGCCCATTGCGTGGCCGATTTCGGCCAACGCTTTATTGTAGGGGCTTGTCATCCAGTCTGTCCTACTGCAGCAGTTCTTTGTTGCCGCCGTAGTAGCCTTCCTGATCCAGCACTTGTTCCATACGGGTGCCGATTTCCTGTGCGCCTGCTTCGGTTGTAACCTCACCAAGCATCATCTTGCTGCCCCACTCGGCAACAATTTCGGAAATTGCAGGCCACGCCGGGAAGCGTGGGCGGTATTCCGGAACACCGGCCTGCCACGAAGCAACCATTGGCTCAACGAACTGATATTTTTCCTGGATTTCAGGCTGTTCGTAAATCGCAGTGCGCCCGGAAACGCCGCCTGCTTCAACATAGGCATTGGCAATCTCTTCCGACGTTGCCCACTGAATGAACAGCCATGAGGCCTTCTGCAGGTCTTCAGGAGCCTGCGCTGCTACAGCCAGCGAGAAGCCACCCAGTGCCGGCAAGCGGCCGGCGGGCCCCTCTGGTTCCGGTGCAACCGCCAGACATTCACCCAATGTGGATGTGGCCGGATCTGCCAGCGTGGAGTAGAAGGAAGACCACTCAGTGATCATCGCCACCTGGCCCTGGGCCAACGCGTTGACAGCTTCGTTGTGGTCATAGCTGACAATGCCCTGTGGCATGTATTCCATCAGTTCCTGCCGGAACTGCAGGCCAGCCTGGCTCTCTTCACTCATCAGGTTGGAACGGAACTCGTCATTCAGCAGCGAGCCGCCAAATGGCCACAAGACGCGCATGAAGCTATCGGCCGACTGGGTTTCACCACGTCGCGACTGCAGGGCAAATGCGTATTTGTTTTCAGCCGCATTGGTCAGCTTGGGGCCGTAGGTGTCTTTCAACTCGGTCCATGTGGCAGGCGGTGCATCAAAGCCCGCTTCCTTGAGCATGCAGCTGTTGTAAAACAGGAGGCCCGAATAATTGTCGAATGGCAGCCCGTATACGACGTCATCCCACGTGCCGAATGCATCCAGCAAAAGCGGGAAAAATCCTTCCAGGTTCAAGTTCGGGTCGGTTATTTCCGCATCGCTGGTGAAATTCTCAACCGGTACAATCCAGCCGTTTTCTGCAAATTCACCAATCCAGACCAGATCCACCAGCGCAATGGTCAGATCGCCGTTGGAGGTGAAGTTCAAGACCTGCCGCTCGCGTGAATTTTCGTAAGGCACAATCTCGTAGTTGACCTTGATGCCCGTTGCTTCTTCAAACTGTGGCAGCAGGTCGATAATTGCCCGATAACCCGGACGATCCAGGAATATCACGCTCAGTTCTGAGCCCTTGAAGGGTTCAGCAGCCTTTTCAAGGGTCCAGCCAGCGGCGTCCTGTGCCATAGCCTGTGGCGCGCCCAGCGTAAGCGCCAGTGCGCTTGCGCAGGTTAGCAGAAGCTTTCTCATAAATTCCTCCCCGGTGTGCAAAAACTTTGGCAGCGACAGACGCACCTGAACGGTTGCGGATCGGTTCTGCTTTCTGCTGCCTCCCTAATGACAACCTATGTTAGGACACCTGCTTGTGGTTGAAAAGAGATTTTGTAAAAATAAAAATACAAAATTTCATTTGATGCGGATGGAGACCTCAATGAGCTATTTTTCGAACAGGCGCGTGCTGGTGACCGGCGCGGCCAAAGGTATTGGACGTGCCACCGTTAAAGCGCTGGTGGAGGAGGGCGCGCAGGTTGTGGCAGTGGTACGTGCATCCGATCAGGCGCAAGAGGTTTCGAGCCATTTTGGCTGCGAAGTGCACATTGCCGAACTTTCAGACGTAGCCGCTCTTGAGGAGCTGATGCGCAATGTCACGCCTCTGGATGATCTTGTGAATTGTGCAGGCACAACAACGCTTGAGTCTGTTCTGGATTTCCAGCCCCGAACGTTTGACGACATCATGGCGGTGAATTTGCGTGCGCCTCTGGTGCTAGCTCGCCTGTTTGCGCAAGGGCTTGTCGAGCGTCAGGCTGTCGGAGCTATCGTTAATGTTTCCAGTCTGGCTGCGAATGTCGGCATTCGTGATCATGCCATCTACTGTGCTTCAAAAGCAGGGCTGGATGCGGCAACCCGGGTTATGGCGCTGGAGTTTGGTGCGCTGGGTATAAGAGTCAATTCCGTCAATCCGGTGGTTACATTGACGCCCATGGCCGTGAAGGCATGGAGTGATCCTGCCAAGTCTGAGCCGATGCTGGCGCGGATCCCGGCGGGCCGTTTCGTCGAGCCGCACGAAGTCGCTGATGCAATCCTGTGGTTGTTGGGGAATCGGGCATTGATGGTGAACGGTATCTCCATGCCGCTCGATGGCGGATTTACCGCTGTTTAACCAATTGAATCCGCACCTATGGTCATTTGGTCACAGGTGGCGACCTCCCGATCAGATTGCAAAAAATATAACATTCATACATTGAAACACTAACCTTGGTTCTATAACATATAAAAGGAGTCAATATATAATTTGTATGTAAGGTTTGGTTTCATGCCTAGTTTTCCAGATATTCACAGCATTTTAAAAGCGTTTGGAGATGCCGCTAGCGGCGAAGGAAGGACTGAGCAGGCCGGAGATCAGGCAAGACAACAAGGGGGCGGCACCCCTGAGTATGTGTTAACGGATGGCTTGGATCGAAAAGTCATCCGTCACAATCAAGCCAGTTCGATCAAGCCGCTGGCCGGGCGGCGCTACAAAATCTTCAAGCGCATTCTCAATGGCGATGAGGAGATATTGCAGGATGTCACCGAAGTTGCCGTTATCAAGACTCCCGATGCGGAAGGTGGTGATCTCATCCTGTTGCTGGATGGTTCGACGCGCCTGATTTTCCAGGAATTTTTCTCGATCTGCGATGATTTGCTATGCGGAGTGGAGCTGCCTGGACTCGGCGGCACGCGCGTGGTTATCGACAGCAGCACGGTTGCGCTGGCTCGTGGTGCCGACGGGTCGGTGCTTGTCTATGTTTTCGGTGACTATGGTTCGCTGTATGACATGGCCGAGAGCTTCTCGTCCTACTACGACGTGCTGGATCCAAGAACATGGGGTGGGCGCAAGGTTGCTGCTGCTCCGGTTGTTGAAGAGGTTGCGGAAGAGGGGTCCTCTTCCATGCTGTTCACCATCGGCGGGATTGGTGGTCTGCTGGGTGGTGTTGCTGCTGCAATGGGCGGTGGCGGCGGTGGCAGCGGCGGCGGCGGCGTGGATCCGACGCCAGTCCCGCCCACTCCAAATCCGGTGGACCCAACGCCGGTCAGTCAGATTATCACTGTTCGTGGTATGGTTGTTGCCGGCCCTGTCGTGTTCGGGCATGGGCTGACGGCAGCGCTGTATCGTGCTGATGGAACATTGCTTTCCGGTCCGGTTGAAGTCAGTTCCGATGGTAGTTTTACGCTCACATTCTCTGCCACGTACACTGGTGCGGTGATAGCACGCGTTGTCGATCTGGACTCCGGCTTCGACTATATGGACGAGGCGATTGGCGATGCTAAGGATCTGGTCGGCGATTTGCGGGCTGCATTCTCCAATTCGAGCACCATTGCGGCGACCATCACAATCTCAATTTCACCTATCAGCGAGCTTGCTGTTCGCTTGCTGGGTATGTCGGGTGGTGACGGAGGAGCATCGGCGATCGTTGGTGCTGATGTCACGCCAGCCAAAATCGCAGAAATCAACGCCGCGGTGGCCGGCGTGTTCGGCATTGGTGGCGATCTTTTGCAGTCCATTGTCGCCGTTATCAATACCAACGGTTCTGCGAACGCCGGCGCAAACTATATAGGTTTTGTGCTGGCAACGCTTTCCGGCCTGGAGGCATTGCACGGCGTGGAAAAGGCATTGTCAATCATGACAAGTGCCTTGTTGCGCGGTGACAGGCAGGAAGTCATTGGCCTTGTCATCGCTGGTGCAAACATGGCGGATGACCTGCAGTCCACGGTTGCGGTTGTTTCCGGGATGTTGCAGAAAAACGGTGACGTCGCAGTCGCAGGCGCGGCCGCACGGCAAATTGCCGGCTCGCTTTCAACGATGACGGCTTTGCAGCTCGCTGCCATCTCGCCTTCGGTTTTGGCCAGCCTGACGCCGACTGAAATTGCACAAATCCCGACATCTGCCATGTCTGGCCTGACAGTGCAGTTGCTGCAGGTTTTGTCGCCCGCCCAGTTGCAGGCGTTGAATTTCGCCGCTGGCCTGTCTTTCGAGCAGGTGCAGACGCTTGGGCCCGTTCAGCTTGACGCTCTCTATCACTCCGGTACATCAACGATTTCGGGCGTGGTTCCCGGCAGTGCAACCAATGTCGGCAAGCCGCAATTGAGTGGAACGCTGACCGTTGCCTTGCATCCTGGTGTTCAGATTGTCGTTTATGACGGCAATGTACGCATGGGTGTTGCAACAATTGGCCAGGATGGAAAGAGCTGGACCTTCACGCCATCTGGCAAACTGAGTGAGGGTGCGCACTCATTCAGTACGAGGTTCGAGGTTCCAGGCGGTAGTTCAACGACCGCTTCCGTCAATCTCGCCTTCACGGTTGAGCTGGTGTTCAGTTCCGCCATTGTTATTGGAGAGCCGCGCGACAGTGCCTTTGCACCGATGATCGGGGCTATTGAGGGTGACAACGTCATCAACTCTGCAGAAAAGGGTCGTACCGTTTCGTTCAGTGTCTGGCACGAACCGGCCCTTGCAGGGGCGCGGCTGGAAATCTACCACAACAATGTTCGTGTCGATGTGGTTGTCCTCTCAGCCGGGCAGTCCCACACCAATGTTGATCTCAGCGCAGCGCTTTTTGCCAATGCTCTGGACGGTTCTTCCCAATTGATCAGAACGCGCATTGTGCAGCCAAACGCACTGGCAGGTGAGTTCAGCCAGAGCCGAAAGGTCACAATTGATACCAGAAATGATCTGGAAATTGCGGCGGACACTTCGGTATCAGACGGGGCGATGCACGGCGAGCTCATGGCAGGCTCCACTCAGATCAAGGGTGAGCTTGGCGCCTTGATTACCGTCACCTTTACGGCGGGAAGCAAAAGCGTTGTCAAAACAATGGTCGGCACCGGCGATTGGCAATTGGTAACGCTGACATCCGATCAGGCGAAAAGCCTGCGCGGGGCGCTGGATCAAACTGTTCATGTCAGTGCTGTTTCGACAGATCCGGCCGGCAATGCATCATTGGTCAAGACAAGCAGCTTTGTTGCGGAAGCTTTGCCTATTGGCGTTCATGCCGGCAGCATCTACCGTGCTTTTGTCGGCGACGGGGTTATCAACATCGATATCTGGGGCGGTGTTCAGCACGGAAATCTGACGCCACAGCAATTCATCATCACCAATCTGGATGGAACAAAACTGGTATTTGCACAGTCGGCCGTGCTGTCCGATCCGGTGAACGGCTACAGCAGACTGGTCCTGACTCCAGAGGGGCAACTGCCGGGTAACATTGTCATTTATGTCGGTACTGACCTTCTGGACGACGCCGGGCGACCGGTTCTTGCGATGGCGGTTATTGCCGGCAGCAACGCGGCGGACATCATTGATGCCGGCAATTTCAAAGTTGCAGTTATTCTGAACGGTTATGAAGGCGATGACCAGCTAACCGGAACGATTTACGACGACATCATTGACGGCCAGGCGGGCAATGACGTGCTGACTGGTGGAGCCGGCAGCGACATCTTCATTCTGGCCGCAAACGGAACCGACACCATCACAGACTTCAGCCGTGTGCAGCACGATCAATTGGATCTGCGGCGCTATCTCACGGCATTGCACAACTATATCGACCCTGACCGGTTGGGTGACTTTCTGACTTTGGCCAGAGTTGCCGGGACAGATCACGCGGTCATTCGGGTGGATACTGACGGCGTAAACGGAACGCCGGAAATGATCATCAATCTGACCAGCTTCTATGCCGCGGGCAATTTTTCTCCGGCTGTCACACTGGAGCAACTGGTCTATGCCGGCGTCATTCTAGTTGGAAATTATGGTGAGGCCGTTGCTCGCTATGCGCCAACCATATACGACCGGTGGATTTGCCGAGAGCACGACAATTTACGATCTCATTTTCAACGGCCATCTGGTGATTTGATCGGACACAAAGGCTGTGCGGTTCTGCCGCACAGCCAGACCAGATTTCTCAAAAACCCGTCGCGCTTTCGAAATTCAGCGGAATGTGAATGCGGCTTTTTCGGGTGATCTGGAACGGTTCAAGTCGTTGCGCTGCAACTTGTAACGGGGTGTTAACCTTAACAAGGCATTCTGTTCGCGCCGAATCCTATTGTCTGGCGCGCCATTTTTTAACCGGATTTGCAGGTAAAAGGAGCGTGGGGCAGGGGCGATCCGGATGGCGGCGCATTGATTGACCATGCGCCCGCCGCCTCAAACATTCATTTTATGGCAACCGCGCCAAACGGGCTGCGGCCATTCGAGGGTTGAATTCATGAACGAAGTTGCCCAGACAAGTCTTGCAGCGCATGGCAGCGGTGTTGGCCTGATGGATCTTTTCTGGCAGGCCGGATTTGTCGTTAAAATGGTGATGCTGGGCCTGCTCGCTGCTTCCATCTGGACATGGGCAATTATTTTCGACAAGGCCACCCGCTACGCGGCATTTCGTCGGCAGCTCAACAATTTTGAGAACAATTTCTGGTCCGGCCAGTCTTTGGAAGAGCTTTACCACACCCTTGCCGACCGCAAGACGACCGGCATGAGTTCGGTTTTTGTTGCCGCCATGCGCGAGTGGAAGAAAAGTTTCGAAAAGGGTGCACGTTCTCCTGTGGGACTGCAAACCCGCATCGAAAAGGCAATGGATGTGACCATTGCCCGTGAGAATGAAACCCTGGAATCCCGACTTGGATTTCTGGCAAGTGTCGGCTCTGCAGCGCCGTTTGTCGGCCTGTTTGGCACTGTCGTGGGCATCATGACCTCGTTCCAGGCCATTGCCGCCTCCGAGCAGACCAGTCTTGCTGTTGTGGCTCCAGGCATTGCCGAGGCCCTGCTGGCGACTGCCATTGGCCTTGTGGCCGCTATTCCTGCGGTTGTTGCCTACAACAAGCTGTCATCCGACGCGACCAAGCTAAGCTCTCGCATGGAAGCTTTTGCAGACGAGTTCTCTTCCATCCTCTCGCGGCAGATCGACGAGAAAATGACTGCACGCTGATCGGCGCAATGCAAACCAGGAGCTGATAGCATGGGCATGTCCAGTGGAGCCGCAGGCGGTTCGTCCCGAAATCGGCGCGGCCGCGCCAAACGCCAACCGATGAACGAAATCAACATGACGCCAATGGTGGACGTGATGCTTGTTCTGTTGATCATCTTCATGGTGTCAGCTCCGCTGATGACCGTGGGCGTGCCCCTGCAACTGCCGGAGACAAACGCCCGCGCACTGAACGCCGACAAGCAGCCGATCACGATTTCTGTTCAGGCTGATGGCAAGATTTACATTCAGGAGTCCGAAATTCCGGTCGATGAAGTTGTCACCAGGCTGCAAGCCATTGCCCAGACCGGCTATGAAGAGCGGATTTTCGTGCGTGCCGATCAGGCCGTCGAATACGGTACGGTCATGAAGGTCATTGCCCGGATTTCATCGGCCGGATTCAGCAATATCGGCTTTGTGACGGCCCAGGACGCGCAAAGCTGACACCATGAAGTCTCTTGCAACCTCTACCGCGCTGCATGCTGTTATCCTTACAATGGGGTTGTGGGCCTTTGGCGAACCCAGACCATTGGATTTGACCCAGGGCGAGTCCCTGCCGGTAACACTTGTCACGATGGAAGAGTATAGTCAGGCAATGATCGGGGCAGAAGACGCGCCGGTTGCCGAAACATCAACCCCAGACCCGACGCAGACGCCTGAACAGACGCCGATGCCTGCAGAAAACGTAGGCGACAACGAAGTGGATCTGGAATCTCCGCCCAGACCCGTTCCCGCGCCGCGTGACACTGTACAGACAGCCACTGCCGAAGCGCCGCCACCACCCGCGCCACAAACACCGCCGACACCGGAGCCGGAGCCGCAGGTTGAGCCAGAGCAACCGGTTGAGCCCCAGCCGCCCGAGCCAGAGGCGGTGGCCGAGCCACAGCCTGCCGAGCCTGCAGAGACAGCGCCCGAGCCGGAAGTGATTGACGAGGCAGCGCTGCCGGCGGAAACGCCGCCAGAGCCGCAAATGCCGCAGATGCCGCAGAACGTGCCGGTGCCACAGGCCAAGCCAACCCCGCCGCCAGCGCAGCGCGCCGCGCCACGGCCGGTGGAAACACGCACGACGGAAACTGCCAATGATGATGCCGAAAAGGAATTCGATGCGGATGAAATTGCCGCATTGCTGAACCGTGACGCTTCGGCCGGTGGCGGTGCCCGTCGTTCTACCGAAACGGCCAATCTTGGCACCACCCGCCAGACCGGCTCGAAACTGAGCCAGTCCGAGCTGGACGCATTGCGCGCGCAGGTTTCCCGCTGCTGGTCGCCGCCCGTTGGTCTGGCCGATGCCGGGCCATTGCTGATCACCGTGACAATGCAACTGGACCCGACCGGGCAATTGATGGGAATGCCGCAGATTGTACGGGGCGGCGGCAGTTCAATGGTGGAGCGTGCCGCTGGTGATGCCGCTGTGCGCGCGGTGCGCCGCTGCGCTCCTTACTCTTTGCCAGCCGACAAATACGACAACTGGGCGAATGTTACGATGAACTTCGACCCAAGCCAGATGTTCTAATTCCATGGTGCACCGGAAAATCGGCACAGCCATACTATCCCGGAGCCGGAAAGGGTCCCTAAACATGAAATTTCTGCTCAGGCACCTGATCGCTGTATTGGCATTGTCCGCTTGCGGACTTGCCATATCCGCTCCCGCCAAAGCGCAGGTGGAAATCGATATTACACAAGGTAATATTCAGCCATTGCCAATTGCGGTGCCAGCGTTTCAATCCAACAACCAGCTCGGCCAGCAGATTTCTGATGTGGTGACCGCGAACCTGAAACGTTCTGGTCTGTTTGCGCCAATTGCGCCGGCCGCGTTTATTCAACGCGATATCGGACCGGACGTGACGCCCCGCTTTCAGGACTGGACGGTGATCAATGCGCAGGCCGTGGTAACGGGGCGCGTAACCCCGGAAGCTGATGGCCGTTTGCGCGTTGAGTTCCGGTTGTGGGACACATTTGCAGGGCAGCAGCTGGATGGCCAGCAGTTTTATGCCAATCCCGACAACTGGCGCCGCATAGCCCACATTATTTCAGATGCGATCTACGAGCGTTTGACGGGTGAAAAAGGATATTTCGATACACGCATTGTTTTTGTTGATGAAACCGGACCGAAAGATCAGCGCCGCAAGCGTCTGGCTATCATGGACCAGGATGGTGCAAATGTCCGCTATCTGACGCAAGGCGATGATCTGGTTCTCACGCCACGCTTCTCGCCCAGCCGGCAGGAAATCACCTACATGTCGTTCGGACAGTCGAATCCGCGCGTCTACCTGTTGCAACTGGAAACCGGCCAACGTGAAATTGTTGGCAATTTCCCGGGCATGACCTTTGCTCCGCGCTTTTCGCCTGACGGACAGCGCGTGGTTATGAGCCTTCAACAGGACGGCAACTCGAATATTTATTCGCTGGATCTGCGCTCCAGAGCAACGACCCGCCTGACATCCAGCAACGCTATTGATACTTCACCATCCTACTCGCCGGATGGCTCGAAGATTGTATTTGAAAGCGACCGTGGCGGCAGACCGCAAATCTACGTCATGGGTGCAGATGGCAGCGGACAGACCCGAATCTCATTCGGGCAGGGGTCTTACTCAACGCCTGTCTGGTCACCCCGCGGCGACTTGATCGCCTTCACCCGTCAGTCGGGCGGGCAGTTCCAGATTGGTGTCATGCGGACAGATGGCTCCGGTGAGCGTATCCTCACGTCCGGCTTTCACAATGAAGGGCCAACCTGGGCGCCCAACGGCCGTGTCCTCATGTTTTTCCGCGATGAGCGTGGTGGCGCAGGACCACAGCTCTATTCCATTGATTTGACTGGCCGTAATGAACAGAGAGTTGCAACACCAGGATTTGCATCCGACCCTGCCTGGTCGCCATTGTTGGAATAGGTTTGCAGCCTGAAAAAATTTGCGCGCCCGGGTGGCCTTGTTGACCGGGCGTTAACCTTGCTCATCGTAAACGCAATATAACAATAATCTGTTCAATTCGAAGGAGTCGGCCCAATGCGCCGCATCGCAACAGGCACTCTCAGCCGCACAGTATTGGTGCTGGTAGCCGCTCTTGCTCTCGCAGGTTGCGCCAAGAAAAATCAGGCGCTTCCTGATAATGCTGCTGGCCTTGGCCTTGGCGGCGCAGGTGGTTACGGCAGCGCCGCCCCTGGAACATCGCAGGACTTCACCGTGAATGTCGGTGACCGGATTTTCTTTGACACCGATTCTTCGTCCATCCGTGCAGATGCCCAGCAGACTCTGTCCCGGCAAGCGCAGTGGCTGAACCAGTATTCCAGCTACCAGATCGTGGTTGAAGGCCATGCCGATGAACGCGGAACGCGCGAATACAACCTGGCATTGGGCGCACGCCGCGCTGCTGCCACTCGCGATTATCTGGCCTCACAGGGTGTGCCAGCTTCCCGCATGCGGACAATATCTTACGGCAAGGAGCGCCCCGTTGCAGTATGCGACGACATTTCCTGCTGGTCGCAGAATCGCCGCGCTGTAACCGTGCTGAGCGGTGCCGGTAGCTGAGTATTTTCAGCAACAGTGATAAGCATTGAACGGCCCGTTACGGGCCGTTCGTCGTTTTAGCCCCGGTTTTAACTGTCGCCGTCAAAATTTGGCCGAACTAACGTTTTCCAGAGTGTAAAAGAAGCGTAAACACGGCAGTCCATGCGACGTTGGTTGCGACATATTGTTGAAATTCATGGCCGGCGTGCCGGCTCACGGGGAATTGCCCATGATCCACCTTTCACTACTGAAGTCTTTCGGCGCTTCAGGGAAAAGCCGAAATGCTCTGAAGTCTGGATACCGCTTTACGAGATTGCCGGTGATTGCACTGGCAGTAGCCGGAATGCTGGCAAGCCCGGCATCTGCAATTGACCTGTTTGGCGGGCAAAAGAGCCAGCAGCCTGTGCTGATGGCGCAGGCAGGTGACTCTGGCGTGCGCCTTTCGCAGTTGGAGGAAGAAATCCGCCGTCTGACGGGCAAGGTTGAGGAAATGTCATTCCTGGTTCTGCAATTGCAGGAACAGTTGCGCAATGCACAGGAAGACAACAACCTGCGTTTTCAGGATCTTGAGGGCGGTGGTGGTGGCGCTGCGCCACAGAGGCAGGGAAATGCCAGCCCGCAACCTGGCAGCAGCGGCGATCAGGACTTTGCACTTGGCGCGGGAGAACCCGCGCCATCGCAAGACGACGAGATTGCCGGAATGCTCAGCGCGGGATTGAACGAAAACACGTTCCAGAATGCGCCGCAACCGGCTACGCAGGCGCCGCCAGCAGAAGCCTCCAGCATGTATAATCAGGGCTATAATTATCTTTTGTCCGGTGACTATGTGCGCGCTGAGGAAACCTTCCGGCAGTACACCCAGGCTTATCCGACATCCGAGAACAGCGCCGACGCGCAATATTGGCTTGGTGAAAGCCTGTTTGCCCAGGAAAAGTATCGCGATGCGGCCGAGGTGTTTCTGAACGCACAGAAGCAATTTGGTACGAGCGCCAAAGCCCCTGAAATGTTGCTGAAACTTGGCATGTCTCTGGCCCGACTGGAAAACCGCGACACTGCCTGCGCAACTTATGCCGAGGTGGAACGACGCTATCCGCAGATCAATGACAATATCAAGCGCAAGCTGCAATCTGAGGAACAGGCCTCCAAGTGCAGTTAACTCTTTGACGACCGAAGATTTTCCGATTTCAGCGCCCGAAGCGGCGCAACTCATTTCAAGCACCTTGCCCAGGGCGCGTCCGGGCAAAGTTGTTCTGGCTGTTTCTGGCGGGGCCGATTCAACGGCCATGATGTTGCTGGCAGCGCAATGCTCCATCCCGGACATTCAATTTCACGTTGTGACGATCGATCATGGTTTGCGCGCAGAATCTGCTGCCGAAGCAAGCTATGTGGCTGATCTGGCGCAGCGGTTGGGTTTGCCGCATGACATAATCCGGTGGGACGGGCAGAGCAGCGTGAACAATCCGTCCGCGGCTGCGCGTGAAGCGCGCTACCGGATGCTGACAGACCGCGCGCGCCAGCTTGAAGCATTCGCTGTCATGACCGCGCACCATCAGGATGATCAGATTGAAACGCATCTGCTCGCCAAGGATCGGGGGGCCATAGGGGCGGGGCTGGCGGGTATGCGGCGCTGGCGGTCGCTTTTTCCAGACATTGTGCTTGCACGCCCGTTTCTGAGCATTCCGGCCTCCCGATTTCGCCAGACATTGCTGCTGCAGGGAATTAACTGGGTGGAAGATCCCAGCAACCAGAATGATCGATATGCCCGCGCCAGACTGCGCAAGCATTTGCAAAGCGTGCCGCGGCGGTCCGACCATTTGCATGAGATTGCCAAAGCTGCGGCTGAAAGAGCAGCTGCGGATGCTGGAATGGCGAAGACCATTGAGCATCTGGTCAGCCGCCAGGCGCTGATCATTGATGATGCGGCGCAGGTGCGACTTGAAATTTCTGCGATGCGCGAGTTGCCCGATGATCGTGCGAGCGAATTGCTGGCACGCATGATCACTGCGGCAGGCGGTGCACTTTACCCGCCCTCCGCTTCTGCTATTGAGCGCGTGATGGCGGGCCTAGGCGCCGGGCAGGTTGCTTCAACCCTTGGTGGATGCCAAATTCTGGCGGATGGCAAATATCTGTTGTTGCGAAGGGAATATGGTCGGCTGGGGCCCGAAATCTGCAATTTGGCCAAAGGGTGCCAGACGGTGGTTTTTGATCGGCGTTTCCTGATCGACATCCAAACTTCGGCCGGCGCGAAACTGTGTTCTCTTGGCTTTCTGCGCCGCGGAAACGCTGCTACCCGCTGTCTGCCCGTGGTGGTTGATGAGCAAATGCGAATCGTTGCGGCACATTCGAAAGTGGCAGGCCGCATCTCTCCCCTGGTTGAGATTCTCCCTGCACACGAAATCGTTTTTTGGCGGATGACCGCGGATTTGCCTGAATTTGCAAAATTTTAGCTCTAAAGCAGCCATTTTGCCCCAAATGCGCCCTTGCCTGTTGGCAAGGAGTTGAGCGATCACTATCTTGACCAAAGACGGGCGCGCCGTTGCTTGAGGCTCTTGCTGGCCTCCGGCGCAAATCCAGGACGGAAAATGAACCAGAATTTTCGCAATTTCGCCCTCTGGGCAATTATCGCGCTTCTGCTGATCGCGCTGTTCCAACTGTTCTCAAATGGTTCGCAATCGGCCAATTCGCGCGAGATTCCATACTCTCAGTTTGTCTCGGATGTGGAAGGCAACAGAGTTCGCTCGGTGACGATACAGGGTCCGCGCATTACCGGTGCCTACAGCGACAATTCCAGCCCGTTCCAGACCTATGCGCCAAACGATCCGGAATTGGTGACTCGCTTGCGCAATGCCAATGTGCAGATCACCGTTAGCCCGCCGGCCGATAACTCCAACCCGATCTGGTCCATGCTGTTGTCATTCGGCCCAATTCTGCTGATCCTGGGTGTGTGGATTTTCCTCATGCGCCAGATGCAGGGTGGCGCGGGCGGCAAGGCTATGGGTTTTGGCAAGTCCAAAGCCAAGCTTCTGACGGAAGCCCATGGCCGCGTGACCTTTGCCGATGTGGCCGGTGTTGATGAGGCCAAGCAGGACCTAGAAGAAATCGTAGAGTTTCTGCGCGAGCCACAAAAGTTCCAGCGTCTGGGCGGCAAGATTCCACGTGGTGTTCTGCTCGTTGGCCCTCCCGGAACTGGCAAGACCCTTCTGGCCCGCTCGGTGGCTGGTGAGGCCAACGTGCCGTTCTTCACCATTTCCGGTTCGGATTTTGTGGAAATGTTTGTGGGTGTTGGCGCTTCGCGCGTTCGCGACATGTTCGAGCAAGCGAAAAAGAATGCACCCTGCATTATTTTCATCGACGAAATCGACGCTGTTGGTCGCCATCGCGGAGCCGGTCTTGGCGGCGGTAATGATGAGCGTGAGCAAACCCTGAACCAGCTTCTGGTGGAAATGGACGGGTTTGAGGCCAATGAAGGCATTATTCTGATTGCGGCCACCAACCGTCCCGATGTTCTGGACCCTGCCTTGCTGCGTCCGGGCCGCTTTGACCGTCAGGTCATGGTGCCCAACCCGGATGTTGGCGGTCGTGAGAAGATTCTGAAAGTGCATGTGCGCAATGTGCCGCTGGCTCCGAATGTGGACCTGAAGATCATTGCACGGGGTACACCAGGCTTTTCAGGCGCCGATCTTTCCAATCTTGTCAATGAAGCTGCGCTGATGGCTGCCCGCCGTTCCAAACGGCTGGTGACAATGCTGGAATTTGAAGACGCCAAAGACAAGGTGATGATGGGCGCTGAACGCCGCTCCATGGCCATGACCGAGGATGAAAAGCGCCTGACGGCTTACCACGAGGCCGGCCATGCCTTGGTCGGCATTCTGGAGCCACACAATGACCCGCTTCACAAGGTAACGATTATTCCGCGCGGTCGTGCGCTTGGCGTGACCATGAACCTTCCGGAACGCGACCGCTACGGCATGCGCAAGAATGAGATGGAGGCGCGGCTTGTGATGATCTTCGGCGGACGTGCTGCTGAAGAGATTATTTACGGGCTGGACAACGTAACCACGGGTGCTTCCAACGACATTCAGCAGGCCACCAACATGGCGCGCGCCATGGTGATGGAATATGGCATGAGCGACAAGCTTGGCCGCTTGCGGTATCGCCAGAACCAGGAAGAGATTTTCCTCGGTCACTCCGTTTCGCAGCAGCAGAACATGTCTGAAGACACTGCCAAGCTGATTGACTTTGAAGTGCGCGGCATCATTGAGGTTGCGGAAAACAAGGCACGCAAAATTCTGAAGGAGCATCTCGAAGAGCTGCATCTTCTGGCGAATGGCTTGCTGGAATATGAAACGCTTTCCGGTGATGAAGTGCGCGATCTTCTGGCGGGCAAAACGCTGGCGCGCGATATGGGTGACGATACGCCGCCATCCCGGGGATCGGCCGTGCCAAAGGCCGGTTCAACCAAGCCTTCCGGCAAGGAAGACGGGTTGGAGCCACAGCCATCGGTTTAAGAACCGTCAGGTGAGATTTTGATTGCAGATGCCGGGCAGAACCTGCCCGGCATTTTGCATTTTTATCTCCTGGCAGACCTGTTTTGCGAATTTCAGCATCAAACTGTTTGCTGGTGACATAGTTTTTTACTTTTTGTTGGACACTGCACGCCGATAAAAGAGCTTACGATTGGCCGACGGATTACACATATGAAAAGATCTTACTTCGGAACGGATGGCATTAGAGGGCGGGCGAATGCCCACCCGATGACAGCCGAAATTGCCATGAAGGTGGGTATGGCGGCCGGTATTGCTTTCCAACGCGGCAGCTATCGCCACCGCGTGGTGATTGGCAAAGACACCCGTTTGTCCGGCTATATGATTGAGAACGCGCTTGTGGCTGGTTTTGCTGCCGCGGGTGTGGATGTTTTTCTGGTCGGCCCCATGCCAACGCCAGCAGTTGCCATGCTGACGCGCTCTTTGCGCTGCGATATTGGCGTCATGATATCTGCGTCGCACAACCCGTTCGCCGACAACGGCATCAAGCTTTTCGGCCCGGACGGCTACAAGCTTTCCGACGAACTGGAACTGACAATTGAATCGTTGATCGATGAGGATCTTTCCAGGCGGCTGGTCACTGGCGGGCAACTTGGCCGGGCCAAGCGTATCGACGGTGTGCACGACCGCTACATCGAATTTGCCAAACGAACCTTGCCGAAAGACTTTTCTCTGGAAGGGCTGAGGGTCGCTATTGATTGCGCCAATGGTGCAGCTTACCGCGTAGCACCCGCTGTTCTGTGGGAACTGGGGGCCGAAGTTGTTTCCATCGGGGTTGAACCCAATGGCGTGAACATCAACCTGAATTGCGGATCAACCAACCCGGTTGCCCTGTCTGCAAAAGTGCGGGAAGTGCGGGCCGACATTGGCATTGCGCTGGATGGCGACGCTGATCGTGTGCTGATTGTTGATGAAAACGGCGAGATTGTTGATGGAGATCAACTGATGGCCGTGATTGGCGAGGCATGGGCCGAAGATGGAAGGCTTGCCGCGGGTGGCGTGGTTGCCACCATTATGTCCAACCTGGGTCTGGAAAGGTTTCTGACCGGGCGGGGCATTCAACTGGCGCGCACCAAGGTGGGTGACCGCTATGTTGTCGAACATATGCGCGAGCATGGGTACAATGTTGGTGGCGAACAGTCCGGCCATATCGTGCTTTCCGACTATGGCACAACAGGTGATGGGCTGATTTCGGCACTGCAGATACTGGCTGTGGTCGCACGGCAGGGACGAACCGTTTCAGAAGTTTGCCGCAAGTTTGACCCGGTTCCGCAGGTTCTGAAAAATGTGCGTTTCGCCGGCGGAAAGCCGCTTGAACGCAAGGATGTGTGTGAGGCAATCGAGACAGGGCGCGAACAGCTTGGTCAGAATGGAAGGTTGGTTATTCGCCCTTCCGGAACCGAGCCGCTGATCCGCGTCATGGCAGAAGGCGACGACCTGACACTGGTGAATGATGTTGTGGACAGCATTGTCGGCGCGCTTGGCCGCCAACAGGCGGCATGACGTCTGAGTGATTGAAACTGCCCCAAGGGTACAGTTTGGGGCAGGGCTGGGCGTTTAGCTTTCAGGCAGGGTTTCTGTCTGAAAGTTTGTTGCCATGGCTGTTCGCCACATTTATTTCGCTGGTCTTTGCCTGATTGCCGCACCGGCATGGGCAGCCGATGGCGACTTTTTGTCGGCTGCGCCTGAAATTGGCCAATTGCAGGCCACGTCCGGGTGGTATGCGCGCGCTGACCTGAACTATTCTTTCGAACAGTCCATCAAGGGCGACCGCGTTTATGTGTCGCCCGCGGGGGCTGAAGGCGGCAGTGCCTATATGGGGAAAGAGCCGATCAGCGGCGGCGTTGGCATTGGCTATCAGTTCAATTCAATTTTCCGAGCCGATATGTCGGCCCGCTACGGGCAGAACGACGTTTTTGCAGTGGGCGACACCAGTCTGGCCTGCGGCGTGGCGTGCAGAATTGAGGCCAGCACTTCCCAGAATGTGCTTGACCTTGACGTGAACCTCTATGCCGATCTTGGCACGATAATGGGGTTTACTCCCTATGTCGGAGCCGGACTCGGTGGCAGCTACGTTTCTTATGACAGTGTGGGCGGCGAATTGTGCGGCGTTACGGCGTGCCTTGATCAGGTTTTTGCCAGGGGTGATTCTGACTGGCGGCTATCCTGGTCGTTAATGGCGGGTGTCGCATATTCAATATCCGAGCAACTGATGCTGGATCTGGGATATCGTTATACGGATATTGCCGGGGGAGATGCCTTGAGCGGCCAATTGCAGCTTGCAGGCGGTGGTTTGCAGGACTTTACCCTGAAGGACAATGGCATTCACCGCCATACGGTGTCCGCGGGGCTGCGGTTTCGCTTCCAATAATCCGCGGCGGGTGATCGAAAGGTCACATTCAACGCTCCAACGCTTTGTTTTGTAGCGTTGTCCTGCTTCCAAAGCGGTTCCATCCCGCCGGGAAGCGCTTTAAAATTTTCCGCACGTGCAGATTGATGCTTGACGCCGGGCTGTTGCCTGGAATAGCACCGTCAGTGGGACACGCCTCCCCAACGAGGCGCTTCTATCTGAAAGGATAGCTATTATGGCTAATCTCGCCTTGCCGGCATCGCGTCCGGCCAATCCCCGCTTCTCTTCCGGCCCATGCGCCAAGCGTCCAGGATGGTCGCTTGAAGCTCTTGCTGACGCGCCGCTCGGCCGCTCTCACCGTGCTAAAATTGGCAAGGCCAAGCTTCTGCAGGCGATCGAAGACACGCGCGAAGTGCTGCAGGTTCCCGCTGACTACCGCATTGGCATTGTTCCGGCATCTGACACTGGTGCCGTTGAAATGGCGCTCTGGTCGCTGCTGGGTGCGCGTCCGGTCGATATGCTGGCCTGGGAAAGCTTTGGCTCCGGCTGGGTAACGGACGTCGTCAAGCAGTTGAAGCTACCTGACGCCCGCGTGCTGGAAGCTCCTTACGGTGAAATCGTTGATTTCGCGGATGTGAATTTTGAAAATGACGTGGTGTTCACCTGGAATGGCACAACCTCTGGCGTGAGGGTTCCCAATGGCGACGCCATTCCTGCTGACCGTGCCGGTCTGACAATATGCGATGCGACCTCTGCAGCCTTCGCGCAGGATCTTCCGTTTGACAAGCTGGATGTGGTGACATTCTCCTGGCAGAAAGTGTTGGGCGGAGAGGGCGCGCATGGCATGCTGATCCTCAGCCCTCGCGCTGTAGAGCGGCTGTTGACATACAAGCCGGCATGGCCGCTGCCGAAGATTTTCCGCCTGACTTCCGGCGGCAAGTTGAGCGAAGGCATTTTCAAAGGCGAAACGATCAACACGCCATCCATGCTGTGCGTTGAAGATTATCTTGACGCACTGGCCTGGGCCAAATCCGTTGGAGGATTGGCCGGCTTGCGCGCTCGCGCTGATGCCAACCTGGCGATTGTCGAGCGGTTTGTTGCTGAAAACAGCTGGATCGATTTCCTTGCGGTGAACGCTGATATTCGCTCGAACACCTCTGTCTGCCTGTCCTTCACGGCGCCGGAAATTTCCGCTTTGCCAAAAGATGCGCAGGATGCATTTGCCAAAGGCGTGGCCGGACTTCTGGAAAAAGAGGGCGTTGCGCTGGACATTGGCGCATATCGCGATGCGCCTCCTGGTCTGCGGATCTGGACGGGTGCGACGGTTGAGGCTGCCGATCTGGAGGCTTTGATGCCTTGGCTGGCCTATGCCTATGCAACGCAGAAGGCTTTGTTGGCTGCCGCAGCCTGAAGCATTTTCGATCTTGTAATCCAAAATCAAATTAACGGGTGTGCCGGTGCTGCCGCGCCGCCCGCATCAGTCAGGATATTCTCTCATGGCTCGCGTTCTCGTTTCCGACAAACTGTCCAAAACTGCCGTTCAGATTTTCAAAGATCGCGGCGTTGAGGTCGACTACCTGCCAGATCTGGGCAAGGACAAGGAAAAGCTGCTTGAAGTGATTGGCCAATATGATGGCCTTGCCATTCGCTCGGCCACCAAGGTGACCGAAAAAATTATTGATGCCGCGACCAATCTTAAAGTGATTGGGCGCGCCGGCATCGGTGTCGACAATGTTGATATTCCTGCGGCCAGCCGCAAGGGTATCATTGTCATGAACACGCCATTCGGCAACTCAATTACTACCGCTGAACACGCCATTGCCCTGATGTTTGCCGTTGCCCGGCAATTGCCCGCCGCCGATGCCTCTACCCAAGCAGGCAAGTGGGAGAAAAACCGCTTCATGGGTGTGGAAATAACCGGCAAGACGCTGGGTGTTATCGGCTGCGGCAATATTGGTGCTATCGTTGCCTCACGCGCAGTTGGTCTGAAAATGCGGGTTGTTGCATTTGACCCGTTTCTGTCGGTCGAGCGCGCGGAAACTCTGGGTGTTGAAAAGGTCGAGCTTGAAGAACTGTTTCGCCGTGCCGACTTTATCACCCTGCACACACCACTGACCGACAAGACCCGCAATATCATTGACGCAGCGGCGATTGCGACGATGAAAGACGGTGTGCGCATCATCAATTGCGCGCGCGGCGGTCTTGTTGCCGAGAAAGATCTGGCCGAGGCGATCAAATCCGGCAAGGTTGCCGGTGCAGGCATTGACGTTTTTGAAGCTGAACCGGCGACAGATTCGCCGCTGTTTGGGCTGGAGAATGTGGTGTGCACGCCGCATCTTGGCGCTTCGACCTCGGAAGCTCAGGAAAATGTTGCGCTTCAGGTTGCCGAACAGATGTCGGACTATCTGATGCAGGGTGCCGTGTCCAACGCGTTGAACATGCCCTCCATCACCGCAGCGGAAGCGCCCCTTCTGACGCCTTATGTCAAGCTGGCCGAAATTCTGGGAAGCTTTGCCGGGCAACTGACCGAAGAGCCGATCAAGGAAGTTGAAATTCTGTTTGACGGTGCACCTGCCGGAATGAACACCCGGGCATTGGTTGCTGCTGCGCTGGCCGGTTTGCTGAAACCGCAGATGCAGACGGTGAACATGGTATCTGCGCCGCTGATGGCGAAAGAACGTGGCATTGCTGTCGCTGAAGTGCGCCGTGACAAGTCCGGTGTGTTTGATGGTTATGTGCAGGTGACCATCAAGACCGACCGGCAGACCCGCTCTGTTGCCGGAACCTGCTTCTCGGATGGCAAGCCGCGGTTCATCCAGATCAAGGGCATCAACATGGAGGCCGAGGTCGGTCGCTATATGCTCTACACCGCTAACAAGGACATTCCTGGCGTGATCGGTGAACTGGGGATGACCTTCGGTCGCAGCGGCATCAACATTGCCAACTTCCATCTGGGTCGTGACCATGAAGGGGGCGATGCAATTGCGCTTCTGTATCTGGATGCGCCGCTGGACGAAGCGTTCCTGAATGAAGTTCGCGGCCTGAACGCAATTGGTCAGGCGAAGCTGTTGTCTTTTGATGTCTAGAGCAGATCGCCTGAACCACTGAAAATTTTATCCGGCGCGGTGACCATCGCGCCGGATTTTTATCATCTGCGTTTCGCCATTTCTGACAGAGCGATACCGCCCAGAACCAGGGCCAACGACAGGACCAGGTAAGGGTACAGCGGTTCTCCCAATACGGTTACGGCAAGAAATGCTCCGAAGACCGGTACCAGGTTGATGAACAGATTGGCGCGGTTGGGACCAATCATCTCCACCCCTTTTATGTACAAGGATTGCGAGGCGATGGAGGGTAACAACACAGCAAATGCCAGAATGATCAGACCGGTTTTATCGGGGAAAATTGCTGCACCTATCTGCCATTCCCAAATGGCGAACGGAACGGTTGCGATCGTGGCAGAGACAGTCAGAACGAACATCAGGCTGAGCCAATGAATTTTAGGCTTGCGGGAAAGGCCGATGGTGAACAGCGCATAAGCCAGCACGCCAAGCAGCATGAGTGCATCGCCCTTGTTCAACTGTAGATGCAACAATGTTGTCAACCGGCCCTGTGACGCCGTGATTGCGATGCCCACTGCAGTGATGACAAAGCCAACCACCTGCAGAGGCGACACTTTTGTGCTGAAGAAAAAATACATGCCAGTGAACACAATGAGCGGCATTGCCGACTGAATGATCATGGCGTGCATGGCGCTGGTGTAGAGCAACGCCAGATAGAGCAGGGCGTTGAGAGCAGCAAAGCCCATGGCACCCAGAAAAAACAATAACGGCCATTGGGCCTTTATTGTTGGCCAGTCGCGCTTCAATGCCGGCAAAGCAAATGGCAGCAGCAGCAGAGAGGCAAATGCCCACCGTTGCACCGTCAACTGCATGGGTGAGATGTGCCCGATTGCCAGCTTGCCGGCAATAGCGTTTGCTCCCCAGATGAATGTGGCGAGCGCTAACAAAACGTAAGGGTGAAAAATTCTGCTCATGAGGCTCAATAGGGCGGGCACAACACCTGCACAAGGCTTGATTGCACAGAGGATTTCAGCCAAACCACATTGTAACCTGTTTCAGCGGCAAACTGGCCGACGGAAACACGATCCTATTCCCGCCGCATGCGCCATATAAGGCTGGTGCAAAATCTGGCGGAACCTCTGTTTGTGCCAAGGGCCTGGAGCCCGTAGGAGTGTGCATGGCTAACTGTGTCGTCGTCGGATCCCAGTGGGGAGACGAAGGAAAGGGCAAAATCGTCGATTGGCTGTCGGAACGGGCAGATGTCGTGGTGCGCTTTCAGGGCGGGCACAATGCCGGGCACACGCTGGTGGTGGACGGCGTTTCCTATAAATTGTCGCTGCTGCCATCCGGCATAGCCAGAAGCGGCAAGCTTTCCGTTATCGGCAACGGTGTGGTGTTTGATCCACACGCATTTGTTGCAGAACGCAAGCGCCTGGAAGGGCAGGGACTTTCAGTGACACCTGAAAACCTGCGCATTGCCGACAACGCCGCGTTGATTCTTTCATTGCACAGCGAACTGGATGCCATTCGCGAAAACGCGGCTGAAGGCATTCGCATCGGCACAACGCGCCGGGGCATTGGCCCTGCCTATGAAGACAAGGTTGGTCGCCGCGCCATCCGGGTAATGGACCTGGCCGAGCCAGAGGCACTGCCCGAACGTGTGGAGCGCCTGCTTGCCCACCACAATCCCCTGCGCCGCGGGCTGGGGCAGCCGGAAATCAAGCCGGAAGCGATTCTGGAAGAGCTGAACTCGGTGGCTGGCGAAATCACACCATTCATCGACCGTGTCTGGCGGTTGCTGGAAGAGCGTCGCAAAGCCGGCGCCCGTATTCTGTTTGAAGGCGCGCAGGGCACGCTTCTGGACATCGACCACGGGACCTATCCGTTCGTGACATCATCCAACACCGTTGCCGGGCAGGCTGCTGCCGGATCCGGGCTTGGTCCATCAGCCGCCGGCTATGTGCTGGGAATTACCAAGGCTTACACCACCCGGGTGGGCGAAGGTCCGTTTCCAACCGAGCAGGACAATGAGGTTGGCAATTTTCTGGGCGAACGCGGACATGAATTCGGCACCGTGACCGGGCGCAAACGGCGCTGCGGATGGTTCGACGCGGTTCTGGTCCGCCAGGCTGTAGCCTTGAACGGCATTCATGGTCTTGCGCTGACCAAACTGGATGTTCTTGACGGCATGGACGAAATACGAATCGCCGTAGCCTATGAGCTGGATGGCGAGGAAATTGACTATTTTCCCGCCAGCCTTGCAGCTCAACGCCGCGTGAAACCAATTTATCGCAGGTTTGAAGGCTGGCAGGGCACAACTGCTGGTGCACGCTCTTGGAGCGATTTGCCCGCGCAGGCGGTGAAATACGTACGAGAGATTGAGGAATTGGTCGGTGCGCCTGTTGCCATGTTATCCACATCACCCGAACGCGACGATACAATACTTGTTCGCGACCCTTTTCAGGACTAGGTTTTCATCCAGTCCTTTAATGTCATCCAGCTGAGAGTAATCCATTGCCATGGCGGATCTGAGCGCCGTTCTTCGCAAGACCATTGATGGTCTTCCGGGTGCAAACCCACAGCTTCGTGCCAAGGTGTATGAGAAGGCGCGTGCCGCCATCAACCGCCAGATTGCCGTGGCCAACCCGCCTTTGCCTGACGAGGTGGCTGCCGCACGGCTGCGCGCTTTGGAAGATGCAATTGCCCAGACCGAGGCAGACTATCTGGCTCTGGAAGGACATTCGCCAGACGAGGCCGAGCCGGATATTGACAATGACCGTGCCCCGGACGAGGCCGAAGTCGCCGCTGCTGCGCAGACGCCGCTAACCCCTGCCGCACCCGTTATGCCGGTTTCTCTTGAGCCCGCGGCCTCTGCCGAAGAGCATCAGGCGGCGGAGGTTTATGAAGACGCTAATATTCCGGCTGCCGATATGCAGGGTCCGCGCTACCCTGCGCCGCGACGCAGCGAAGCCAAGTCCGGCTCAAAGGCACCGTTGATTGTTGGCCTTGTTGTGCTTGGTTTGATTGGTGCTGGTGCGGCTGCCTACTACAGTGGTGCTTTTGCCCCCGCACTGCCCATAGATGGTCAACAGGCCGCAGTGGAACCGGAGGAAGGCGCGGGCGAGGTAACGACGCCACCCGAGCCGGCAACGGATGGGACCGCCACAGGCGAAGCCGCGGAAGGCACTGAAACGCCCGCCGTTCAGGAGCCCGGTGCGCGTGAGTACACGCAAAGGCTTCTGCCGGACGGCACAGAAACCGACGCCGGACCAGGGACATCCACTGCGAATGTGTTTGACGAGGGGACCGACGTTTCCGCCGCTGCCCCCGCCGCACCTGTAACTTCGCCTGATCCTGTTGCGCCGGGTGTAACCCCTGATGCCGGCACCGAGGCCGTCTTGCCGGAGGGCACGCAATCCGTCGTGTTTTACGAGGAACGTTTCAACTCCGTTCCCGGATCTCAGCATGGCGGGAATGTTCGCTGGTCCATTGTGAACGAGCCTCCAGCCGACGGACAGGATCCGGAACCCGCCATTCGCGGTGTCGTGGACGTTCCTGACAAAAACATGCAGATGACGCTGACCATTCGGCGCAATGCAGATACAACGCTGCCAGCCAGCCACGTCATTGAAATGCTGTTCACAGTTCCGGACAATTTTACCGGGGGTGAGATTGCCAATGTTCAGCGGCTGGCTCTCAAGCCGAATGAGCAGGACCGTGGTCGTCCATTGATTGGTGTAGCCGGGAAAATCTCGGACGGATTTTTCTGGGTTGCGCTGAACAATCTGCAACAGGTGGTGGATGACAACCTCAACCTGATGGCAAACGAGCAATGGATCGATATCCCACTGGCTTATGAATCTGGCCAGCGCGCTTTGATGTCACTTGAAAAAGGCCCCGAAGGGGATGCCGTTTTCAAGCAGGCATTGGATGATTGGAGAGGCCGGAGCTGACACATCTTCCGGGGAACTGACATGAAAACGGCGGCGTCTGAGATCAGATGCCGCCGTTTTCAATTTCTGATAGGTTAAAGTGTTTTGCTACCGCGTCATGCGGGAAGTGAACTGACCCGCAAAGTCTGCTGGATGGCTTGCGCATTTTCACGAACAGCCTTCTGAACTTTCTCGAAGGCGCGCACTTCAATCTGCCGCACACGTTCACGACTGATATCGAATTCATCCGACAGCGCTTCCAGCGTCAGTGGCTCTTCGGAAAGACGGCGAGCTCTGAAAATCCGCTGTTCACGTTCATTCAGCACATTCATTGCATCGTCCAGCATTGAACGGCGCTGATCCAGTTCATCCTCGCGGACAAGGACTTCTTCCTGCGTTTCCTTATCGTCGACAAGCCAGTCCTGCCACTCTCCGCCTTCCCCTTCCGAGGCACGGATAGGGGCGTTCAGCGAAGCATCTCCAGAGAGTCTGCGGTTCATTGAAACCACTTCCTCTTCCGAAACTCCCAGCTGCGTGGCGATATGGTTGACCTGTTCAGGCTTCAAATCGCCCTCATCAAGCGCCTGAATGCGGCTTTTCATTTTGCGCAGGTTGAAGAACAACCGTTTCTGGTTTGCGGTTGTGCCCATTTTGACAAGGCTCCAGGACCGCAGAATGTATTCCTGAATGGATGCCTTGATCCACCACATGGCATAAGTGGCCAGCCGGAAGCCGCGATCCGCATCAAAGCGCTTGACCGCCTGCATCAGCCCGACATTGCCCTCTGAAACCACCTCGCCAATCGGCAACCCATAGCCGCGATAGCCCATGGCAATTTTGGCTACTAGCCGCAGATGGCTTGTTACAAGCTTGTGCGCTGCCTGCCTGTCCTCATGCTCGGCATACCGTTTGGCCAGCATGTATTCTTCTTGCGGTTCCAACATTGGAAACCGCCGGATTTCTTCCAGATAGCGGCTGAGACCGCCTTCGCCAGAAGCGATGCTGGGTAAATTTGCCTGAGCCATTCAATACCCTCCGTCTTTAAAACGCGACTGCACTTCATAAGCTACAGGGCGCTTTATCTCTTGCCCACAATTGCCGATGCAATTGCCGGGCTTCACCGGACTGATATGGGGATTGTTCGCGGCAATTACACGACCAAACTGCATTAATTTGGTGAAACAGTTTGTTCACCAAAATGAAAAATGCCTGCAGATTGTGCATTCCGGTCGCCAGGAAACCACTCTGAATAGGTGGCGCTGCGGGTCTGTCATTTCAAGCGGGCGAACAGTGGATGATCAGGAGAACCCCGTCACAAGATCCTGCATGTCTTTGGGCATGGGGCTTTCAAACCGCATGACCTCCTCCGTACCGGGATGGACAAATGTCAGCATGGATGCGTGCAATGCCTGCCTCGTAAAGTTTTCAACGAGCGCGCGCAAAGGCTCATCCAACTTCTGTGACTTGCTGCGAAAACCCGCCCCATATACGCCATCACCAATCAGCGGATGGCCGATATGGGCCATGTGGACACGGATCTGATGGGTTCGGCCCGTTTCAAGGCGGCAGGAGACCAAGGCCGCATCCGCACCATGAGCGGTAAAGCTTTTTTCCACCCGATAATGGGTCACCGCGTGGCGCGCATCCGGACGCCCGGCAGGAACCACAGACCGCTTTGTTCGGTCGGTCATGGACCGGGCCAGCGGCGCATTGACCTTTCCTTCCCGGCGTTCAGGGATGTTCCATACCAAGGCAAGGTAGACACGTTGCATTTGCCCATCGCGCCCATGCGCCGCAAATTGTTCTGCAAGCTTTCGGTGCGCAAGATCATTTTTCGCAACCACAAGCACGCCGCTCGTCTCTTTATCCAGCCTGTGCACAATGCCGGGGCGTTTGACGCCGCCTATGCCAGACAGGCTGTCGCCACAATGGTGAAGAAGCGCGTTGACCAGAGTGCCTGTCCAGTTGCCCGCACCCGGATGCACCACCAGACCCGCGGGCTTGTCGATGACGATCAAAGATGTGTCTTCATAGAGGACGTTCAGCGTGATTGCTTCCGGCGCTGGAGCCGCATCTGTGGGTTCGGGAACCGCCAGCATATAGTGCTCGCCCGTGACAACCCGGTGCTTGCTTTGCAGAATCGCTTGCCCGTTCAGCGTAACAGCGCCCTGCACAATCAGCGCCTGTATGCGGCTTCGGGAGAATTTGCCCGCCAGCTCTGTGTTGAGAAACTGGTCCAGGCGTGAGCCGGTCAATTCCTCATTCACAATGAAGCTGCTTGCATCTTCCTCTTCTTCTTCTGTACCAACGAACGAAATGACAATTCCCCGAAAGGTTGCAGGTCAATAATGACTGATATGGACAATGAAGCCGAGACACCTCTTGATGCCGCCAATGAGCGAATTCGCCGAAAAATGGTTCGCTTGCTGGCCGGTTCAATCGGCATCATGTTCATAGGCGTTATGGCCGTGCTTGCGGCCATTGTCTACCGCACAACGAACGACTCGCAACCGGCAATGCCCGCGCCCGGCGCTTCAATACAATTGCAATTGCCCCTGGGTGCGGAAGTTGCCGAATCCTCGCTGGATGGCAATCGCGTGCTGGTGCGGCTCTTCACTCCGGAGGGCGAGGAGTTGCAGATTTTTGACCTGAGAAGTGGCGAGCTTCTGTCACGCTATCCATTGATTCGCCCCTGACCGGCCGCCACCCTGCGTTCTGCGCTTCACGTTCCGAGCAAAACCAGCGTTCGCCTTTGCTCGGCGTGATGCGCACCTTTGGATAAGCCTTCGAGCCGGGGATATGGTAGATTTTACCGGCGGCACTGATATTGCCTTTCACAAGACAGCGCCGATATGATCCCTGACCGGGATTGCCGGCATTTTGCCGCCGCCAGAGATATGGTTCGACAAAACTGCCGGCCCAAATACCGACTTTGCGTTGGCGTGCCGAAGCTTCCAGAGCTTTAAAACGACCGCCGCTGTATTTTGTGTAGTCCAGCGCCCAGCCATGGCGAACCATTTCCGCGCCAATTTCGATTCCATTGACGCTGCACGCTGCCACAATCCGCCCATAAGAATCGTCCTGATGTGGCTGGCAACGGACATATTTGGCCTGCGCAAGCAGTGATTGGAGAAAATGTGCTGCGTCGATCCCGCACATATAGGGGCGGTTATCTGCGTCCTGGCAGGGCTGGTTCAGCTCCGGTGCATCTATGCCGAACAGGCGCACAAACTTCTGCGTACCTTCCAGCACAATCGTGTCGCCATCCATAGCATTTGCAGGGCCTTGCATGGGTGCGGCAGCAGCTGAGCCGCCACAAATCAGAAGTGCAATCAGAGCAGAAAATGCCATTCGTTTTGCATACCCGCAGAGCGAATTACTCACTGAATTTCGGCCTTCTGGAATGTTGTACAACTGCAACAGGCGAGGGGTGCTCTGGATTGTGGCCATTGTTCAGCCTCAAGTGGCATCCATATCAGCGGCATACAACCTGAGCGTGAATGAAGCATCGGCATTCCCAAGCCATTCATTTGCGTCAATACCATGAGGGGTTTCGACATGAAACGTATTGCACTTCTACTTGCTTCTGCCGCTTTGATCACGCCTGCTGTTGCAGCCGATGTTATCTATGAAGAACCAATTGCTCCGGCTCCGGTTGTGGCTTACGAGCCTGCCTTTACCTGGACCGGCTTTTACATTGGTGGCCAGGCTGGCGTTGCTTTCAACCGCGATGCAGGTGATTTCACCAGCACGTCGTTCGTTGGCGCCAACAATGACAGCGAAACATCGTTCATCGGTGGTGGTCACATCGGTTATGACTACCAGATGGGCAATTTCCTGATTGGTGCTGTTGCTGATCTGAACTACATCGACGCTTCCACGACATCGACCTACGTTTTCCCAGGTGACAGCATTGTTTACGGTGCTACGCAGGAAATCGACTATGTCGGTACTGTTCGTGCCAAGCTCGGTTACGCGGCTGACCGCATCGCTGTTTACGCAACAGGCGGTCTGGCTTACGGCGACACGAAGAACAACTATCTCGGCAGCGCGACCACGACCATTGGTGGCACGCTTTACGACGTAAGCGTTACGGAAGACACCGATGATGTCGGTTACGCCGTGGGCGCAGGCATCGACTATCTCGTCACTCAGAATTTCTCGGTTGGTGTTGAATATCTCTACACCGATCTGGGTGATTCGAAGCTGAACGTTGATTACTCGCTGCCAGGCGGTCCGGGCGTAGCTGCGTTCTCGAACTCTTCGTCTTCAGATCTGGACTTCCACACAGTCTGGGCCAAGGCTTCTTACCGCTTCAACTAATCAACCGGCATTCGTGCCGATCGATGATATTGATGCATAAAAAGATGGGGGCGCTGTTTACAGCGCCCCCATTGATATTTCGCAAAGGTTTTACAAGCAGAAAAAATCAACCGTAGTTGAGGTCGATTTTCTTGCGGTATTCCTGCAACTGGGTCGTGCGTAGTCCCGCCAGACCATGCTGATCAATGGAAACCTGCCAGGAAAGAAATTCTTCCACCGTCAGTGTATATTTGGAGCAGGCTTCGTCCAGGCTTAAAAGCCCGCCACGAACAGCAGCCACAACCTCTGCCTTGCGCCGAATGACCCAGCGACGGGTATTTGGCGGCGGCAGGTCGGCTATGGTGAGCGGACTTCCGTCCGGCCCGATGACATATTTTACTCTCGGTCTAACCTGATCGGTCATTGTACTCTCTACACATTTCAAGGACCCAATCGTCGGAATGAACTTAGACCACTGCATTTAAAAAATTCGCTAACCTACGAGTAACTAATCGCTAACTTGTGTTAATTCCCACAGGCCCGTCTTTTAAGATATAAAGGTCTGACCACCGCGCGCCGCAATTGTCAGGCGTGACTTGCCGTCGCTAAAAGCGATACCGATTTGCGTGCCAATCCTGTAGGAAGGGTTCAGTCCGTCAATGACGATGACCTTTTCCGGTTCAACTCCCTGGAACTCTGCCTGATGTTGAATAGTCTCGATATTTCAAAGCCAGCGGCCGACACACGTGTTGTGGTCGCCATGTCCGGTGGCGTCGATTCATCTGTTGTTGCCGCTATCCTGCAAGCGCAAGGCTATGAGGTTATTGGCATTACGCTGCAGCTCTATGATGGAGGTGCGTCTGCGCGACGTGCCGGTGCCTGCTGTGCCGGCCAAGATATTAACGATGCCCGGCGCACGGCGGAAATTATTGGCATTCCGCATTATGTTCTCGACTATGAGGACAAGTTTCGCGAGCAGGTGATCAACCCGTTTGCGGAAAGCTACATGGCGGGAGAAACACCGATTCCCTGCGTGGCCTGCAATCAGACCGTCAAGTTCAAGGACCTTCTGGCAACGGCGATTGATCTGGGTGCCGATGCACTTGCAACGGGCCATTACATCGAAAGCCGTGCCAATGGTGCGCACCGCAGCCTTTACCGACCGATAGATCTGGCGCGCGACCAGAGCTATTTTCTCTACGCAACGACGCAGGCGCAGGTGGATTTTCTGCGCTTTCCGCTGGGCAAGCTGACAAAGCCGGAAACTCGCGCCATTGCCGAGCAGTACGGGCTGGGAGTCGCTGCCAAGCCCGACAGCCAGGACATTTGTTTCGTTGCAAATGGTCGCTACACCGATGTGATACAGAAACTTCGTCCCAATGCGGGAGAGCCGGGCGATATTGTTCATATTGATGGGCGCGTTCTGGGACGCCATGACGGTGTGGTCGGCTTTACCATTGGTCAGCGCAAGGGCATTGGCATTGCCACCGGCGAGCCGCTTTATGTCATATCCATCAATGCGCGGGAAAAAACTGTCACCGTTGGACCGCGGGAATGTCTATCGACCAACCGGCTGGCGCTGCGGGAGATCAACTGGCTTGGCCAGATGCCATTGGGTGAAGCGGCACGCAACCGCACCGAGCTGATGGTCAAGGTCCGCTCCACCCGGCCGCCAGCCCCGGCAGTTTTGATGGAACAGGACGGAGAAATCCTGATCGAGCTTCTGGAGGGCGAAGAAGGCGTTTCACCCGGCCAGGCCTGTGTTTTCTACGCGGCAGATGGGGCAGGGGCCATGGTGCTTGGCGGTGGCGTCATAGCTCGCACCCATCGTGCTGTTGTGGACAACGTGTATCAACATCGACCGTTCCAGACAAACCCTGGATCGCCGGAAACAGTCTGACACTTCTTGTTGTTGCCTTGCCCGGTAAAACGGAGCTGGTTCAGCGGGTCATGAGCTAGGCTCGTGGCGATGCCGTACTGAGCAAGGCGACAACCAGCGCTGCTTCCTCCGCACCTGTCCGCGGCATGCTGCGCGTTTCGACGCAATGGATGAAATGCTCCATCTCTCGCGTCAGCGGCAGGCCGGGGGGCACATCCAGATAGACCGGATCCGCGTGATGGAAGGCGTGTTGCGAGCCCTCTGCCCAGACACGATGGCCGTAAAATGCCAGTTTCTGGCCATCGGGCAGAAGATCATCAAATGTCAGCATACCTTCCGTGCCGATGACGCTCAGCCGGCGGTCGCGGAATGGCGATATGCGCGAAACATGAATTTCCGCGGTGATGCCATTGTCGAAGGTCAGTCGAATATCCGCAACGTCTGTTTCGTTGGACAAAATTGTGCTGCGCATGGATTTCATGGTGACCGTATGGCTGCCCGCCAGATCCAGCACCATGGAAAGATCGTGCGGCGCAAGGTCCCACACGGCATCCATGCCAAGAAAGCGGCCAAGGCCAAGTCTGGTCGCAACAATATGCCGCAATTCGCCAATTCGCCCTTCAGCCACCTGCTGGGCCAAAGCTTCATAAACCGGGTGAAAGCGCAGTACATGACCGACCATCAGCAATTGCCCGCTGCTTTTGGCAAGCTCGACAGTTTCTGCCGCGTCCAGAGGATCAAGCGCAATCGGCTTTTCGATCAGCACATCCTTGCCGGAACTGAGCACCTGCCGCGCCACGGTTCCATGCAGATAGGGCGGCAGTGCAACCGTGGCAGCATCAATCTGGTCAGATGCGAGCAGCGCTTCCAAGGAGAGTTGCGGAACGCCATACTGGTTTGACAAATGTTCAGCACGCACCGGATCGTTGTCACTGATCGCCGCAAGGGCGCCAAGGCTTGATAATGTTCGCACATGGTTCTGGCCCCATTGGCCGCAACCGATGACCGCAATTCTGGCTGACACAAAACCTCCTGCAATGGCATGCTATTCCTAACGGCGTAGCCCCGCACGCTGCCGAGTGCAACCCGGGGGAAGTAAGGCACAGCATATCATTTTGATGATTCTTCGAAGTCGGTACTGGTATTTGGCCAAAGCTGTGCCATGTTGGATTTGGCTGAATCAGCCAGTGACTATGGAGGCATATATGAGCGACAACCCATTTGAAGAAGGCAAGAAGGACCATGCCCGCGGTTTGGCGCGCTCTGCCTGCACATATGACGTTGGAACACCAGAATTTGACGCCTGGAATGAAGGTTGGGGTGAGGCGATGAGCGTTGCCGCCTATGTTTCTGCACCGGCTGTTGGTGAATCTTCGAAAAAGAAGGCAGAAGCCGCTCCAAGCGCCAAGCTATTGGGTATTTTATAAGCGCAGCCAACCGTTTGGCGCGCATTGACCCAGGCTTATAATATTCAACGAGCCCGCAGAAATTGCCGGGCTCGTTTTTTATTGGCCATTGGTCTGGTCTGGAATTTATAGAAAGATCATGAGCGTATTCAAGCCGCCATAAATTATCACCGTAAAGGCAATGGCGGCTGCTCGCCTGTATCTGTTTTGCGAGTAAGACAACACCGTAAACTGGCCAACATCGTAATCGGCAGGCAGCCATTTTACGACCCTGTAAAAGTTTTTGAGCATGGTGTAAAAATCAATCAGGGGAAAGAAGAAAGCAAGTCCAAATCGCCAGACCCGGACTTCCCTGTATAAATGATCTTTAAATGACAGTGTTCGCTGGTCAGATTGTATTGGGACTGCTTTGATGGCAAAAATGGCTTTTCCAATGGAATTGCCAAATACCGTTATTGTTAAAGCGCTAGATATCAGAATATTTGGTACTATTAATATATAAGTTGCATTTTGGATTATATTATTAATTGTTACAGGTAGAGCAATGATGATGATCGCATGCATAATGATGGTGATGATTGATGCGGGAATTATCATCACGATCATGTCCAGCAAGCGTGCAAAGAACCGCGTCCATGGGCCTGCAAGCTGGCGATTGGCAGAGTTTTCCAAGAGCAATCGAACATTGATGATTTGCTCATGCTCCATATCAATGGCGGCGGCCCCCTGATCAGTCTTCGTACCTGATAAAGTGGGCGATATTGCCGCTGAGGGCAGAACAGGAGGCAGCCGGAAAATATCTGCAAGATCCTGGACATCGCGCGCCGGTGCCCAGTCTTTCATTTCCTCATTCCGGACAAGTGTATCACCATTGATCTGGCCAGACGATATGGCCTGTCTGATAGCTTGTTCTTCGAATGGGCCGCTGTCCACTTCATTTACTGTGTAATACCAATGCATTCATGCCATCCCCGCGCCGTTTATACACACAGCCATGTATTAAGAGATGGTTCTCGCGTCCAGCAAAATTCATATATAAAATAGAGAATATTTCTGATTGCGTGACCGCGCCGGCCGGCATTGCAAAGGAATGCCAGCAGATAAGCTGTCAGGATATCAGGTGACGGGGTCGGCGCGGGCCCTCAAAAGCCCGCGCAAGCTCTGGTTAATCAGAACAGGTCGAGCGAGAAGACCTTGGATATGCCAATGCCGAAATAGAGCTGGTCTCTGCTGCCAGCCTGCATGATGGGTGAATCTGCCGCGCTGCCAATCAGGCGATCGTAGCCGGCCTGGCCGTTGAGGAACCACGAGGGCTGGAACTCCAACCGGGCCTCGGCGCTGAGCCCCACCGTCTTGAAGCCACCTGATGGATCATAAATATCCAACGCGCCACCGGATGCTATGCTTTCCTGTGGGGAAACTGAAAAATACGTGTCGATATAGCCGTTTGAAGCGAATGTGGCCGTGGGGCCAAACTTCAATGTCAGGCTTTGGGTCGGGCGAAATATACCATTTGCACCGAGTCCGCCCACCAGGCCGGTGGCCTCTCCGAACGCGTAACGTGCCTCACCATAAACTTCCGCGCCATATTCCGGCGCAAAGCTCCAGCCGTAACCAAGACGAAGGCCAAGCTCATATGTCGCGTCAAGGTCCTCAAGCCCATAGAGGCCTGGTACGTCGGTTGCCTTACGCTCACCTGTGTAGCCAAAAGAGGGGCCGATGCTCAGGCCCGTATCCAGCCCCTGTCCAATTTCTATCAAGCCTGGAATGTTGAGATAATGCAGCCGGATGATTGGCGAAGGAACGATCTCGTACTGCGAGGACCCTTCAAAGCTTGGACGGATGAGCGGACCAACACCAAGTTCCAGCAGGATATCGGTTTCCGGCGCCGGAGCGATGCGCACATCCTCCTGTGCTGCTGCATTGCCAATATGCATGGCGCCCAAGGCGAATATTACAGGTAGCAGTTTACGCATCACATTCAGCCCTCGTGACGAATTCTGAGACAAGTCCGGAAACTGCCTGCCGGCCGTTCGCCCGAAATTGCGGCGGAACAAAGAGTTGGAGAGTCCCGCAGTGAAGACAGGGGGCGGTAAGCTCCAGCGTCATTTATTCGTAATGAAGCGTTATCAGATTATAAATTTAATGGTACTGCCTACCTGTGGTCAGCAATCAATGTTTTGAATTGTGTTGCTTTTGATACAGGCCCAACAGCGGATAGCGTCAAGCGCCATTAATCTGCTGCTGCCTTGACGGCATCAAATGCATCGTCCGCAAAAGAGCCGATCGCTCCCTTCCCACTTTCGTAGTCGATGCCTTGCACCACGCTGACTGTCACATCACCAACGGCAATGCACTGCGCGATGAAAGCCCCGCTTCCTTCACGTCCGCCGCTGACAGTCACAAGCTGGTTCGGATAGCTCTGGATGTCAGAGCGCAGGCCGGTATTTCTTGCCTTCTGCATGACTGCCTCGCCGCACGTTTCGATACTGAGTTGAGCGCTGGGAGTGCGTTCAACGTGGTAAGTCAGATGAAAATCGGATTGTTCGGCATTTGCGGAGAAGGCCAGGCCAATAAAGCCGATGCTGGAAAGCATCAGGGCCGCATAGTTCATTGCAAATTCTCCTTTGGCACTTGGCAGGCCCGGCCAAATATGGAGCGGCGTCGCGCTGTGTGTAGCTAGATGAAGCGATTATCCAGTGCGCAGGCGCTCCATGACATAATCGGCACGCTCTTCAACTCCAACGAACGGCAACTCGACAATCTCATAGCCGAGCCTGGTGTAAGTTTCGACCATAACCCTGCCGGTAGCCTCAGCTTCTTCCAGGTTTTGCTTCCGTTCGGCATCTTCGGTAAAAATTGCGTTCCAGAATGGCGCGAGGAAGACGCGCCTGTTGTACCGGTAGAGTTTTGCGGCGGCCTCGACATGACTTGGAACAGGCAGTCCGCAGAGGTCGAGATAGCCCATCACATCGGGGATGCCCCGGTCCATCACGACAGTTCCCGTTATTGCTGAAGCTTCGTGCCAGGAACGCAATTCCCATCCAAGCATAAGGTCTGCAAAGGCAGCTCTGTCTGACCAGGGCAGAGCCACTCCGCCAATCCTGACCTGATCCTGTATAATTGCCCGGCCGGCCTCTGGCATGCTGAGAAAGCCGCGTTGCGCCAGTTTCTCGATCAGGCAGGTTTTGCCTGTGCCGGGTCCGCCCGTGACAATAAACATATGGTCAGGCATTCGTTGCGTTCCCCTTAGATCATGCCGCCATTGGCCCGGAGTGTCTGCCCGTTGATCCAGCCGCCATCGGGGCCGGCCAGAAACGACACCACGCGCGCAATGTCATCCGGCTGCCCCAGTCGTTCCAGCGGGTTGGCCTTGCTCAGGAACTCAATCTGCTGATCCGTCTTGCCGTTGAGAAACAACTCCGTTGCCGTCGGGCCTGGCGCAACTGTGTTAACGGTGATCGAGCGCCCACGAAGTTCGTTGGACAGGATGGTGCTCATTGTTTCCACCGCCGCTTTTGTTGCGGCATAGACGCCGTAGGTGGGCAATCTGGAGCCGATGACCGAGGTTGAGATATTGATGATCCTCCCGCCATCCGGCATGCGTCGTGCAGCCTCGCGAAGAGTGTTGAAGCTGCCCTTCAGGTTGACGCTCACCAGCCGATCAAAAAGATCGTCGTCACTTTGGGCAAGCGATGCCAGTTGCATGATGCCTGCCGAATTCACAAGCACCTGAGGTGAACCAAAGGAGCTTTCAACCTTGTCGAACAAATGGGCGACCTGTTTGGCATCGGCGACATCTGCTTTTACAACATGCGCCTGCCCACCAGCCCTGGAAATTGCTGCTGCAACCTTTTCTGCAGCTTCCAGATTGGTTGAATAGTTTACGATGACAACAAAGCCATCCGCTGCCAGACGTTCTGCAATTGCCGCGCCGATGCCACGAGACGCGCCTGTAACCAAAGCGACCTTAAGATTTCCAGTGGTCATATGCCGTTTCCTTTGCAAGCATTTTTCATGGACCCATGTGTTTGGTCACGGACAGATAGTGGCAATATTTCTGTGGGTAATCCCGTTTAATCCAGCATCAGTATCCGGTAAATTCGAACAATGGACAGATTCGATGCGATGCGTGTTTTCTGCAGGGTGGCTGAAACGCGCAGTTTCACCCAGACCTCTCTGGAATTGGGACTTCCGCGCTCGACGGTCACCGACGCCGTCAAGTCGCTGGAGGCTCGGCTTGGCGTGCGCCTTCTTGACCGCACCACGCGTGTGGTTACGCCAACCCTTGATGGAGAGGCTTATTTGAGCGCCTGCCATACAATCCTGGCCCATATTGAGGATGCCGAGGCCAGCTTTACGAGGGGTGAGGTGAGGGGGCGCCTGCGTGTCGATGTCCATGGCACGTTGTCGCGCCACTTTCTGCTGCCGCAGATAGGCAGCTTTCTCGATCGGCATCCTGAGGTTGCACTCGTTCTATCAGAAGGTGATCGGCTCGTCGATCTTGTCAGAGAGGGTATCGATTGTGCGGTTCGTGTTGGCGTTCCGCGCGACAGCGACCTTATCGCCCGACGGCTTGGCGAGTTAGCCGAGATCACCTGTGCGGCTCCGGCCTATCTAGAAAAGTGTGGGGTGCCTTCCTCGTCTGATGCGCTCGACGGGCACCAGATGGTTGCCTTCATATCATCGGTAACCGGCGCGGTCATTCCGTTGGAATTCATGACGGCAAAGGGCAGGCGCGAGATTGTGCTGCCAGCCAGAGTTTCCGTGACGGGAGGAGAAACCTTGCGGTTGGCGGCCCTTGAGGGGCATGGCCTTATCCAGTTGCCACGCTACCATGTGGAGGCCGATCTGGCGACGGGTCGTCTTGTCGAAGTGCTGCAGGATGCGCCGCCATCGCCGTCTCCGGTTTGCGCAGTCTACCCTCGTGATCGACAGCTTTCTCCCCGCGTGAAAGTCTTTCTGGACTGGCTCGCCAATATCCGGTTCGGACCCTGACAACGGGCAGGTATAATGCGCGCAGTGCGAACGCATACTGAGTACGCCGCGCTCGACGAGGAGAACGCTCTCGTGGTATTTCGCATGCAGCCGACTGCTCAGAATGGGCAGGCTTCAATATCGGCGGCGATAAATAAGGAAGCAAGCATGATCCGCAGTAAGACTATCACCATAATCCTTGCCGTTTTGATGATTGTGGCAATGGGCGCATGGATGCTTCAGGGGGTTGCGGTGGATGATGATATCGTAAACACCGAAATCAACGGCACGCCGGATTGATCAATGACATCACGAGCGGATTTCAAAAGACCGGAACGGGTCTGACAGTTCGAGTCATCAACGGTGTTCGCAAGCGACGACGCACAAGTGCTTGCGACTCCGTCATCGAACCACCCTTATATTTTAGGCCACAGGCTTGGACTTCTACCACTAATTGAGTATGGTCGCGCTGACTTCCCCGGCAGAGAGTGTGCAAATGTTTCGTGATCTCAAGCTTGGCGATGAAGCCGGCCGGTTGGCCGCTGTGGCGCGTTATGAGGTGATAGACACGCCTGCGGAACCACAATTTGATCATATCGTCGAACTGCTCAAGATTATTTTCAAAGTTCCCATAGCGTTGGTTTCAGTGATTGATGACAAGCGTCAGTGGTACAAGGCCAGTGCAGGGCTGAGCATTTCTGAAGTGCCGCGTGACATTGCATTCTGTAATTATACCATTCAGTCAGATGCTGTTCTCAGTGTCGAAGACACTTTGCTGGACTACAGATTTGCCAACCACCCACTGGTTGTCGGTCCACCGCATTTGCGCAGTTATCTTGGCATTCCGCTGACGTCTCCCGACGGGTATAATGTTGGCACTATCTGCATTGCAGACACGAGCGTGAGACAGTTCGGGCCGGGTGACTTTGCTACGCTGCGCCATTTCGCCGGAATTGTGATTTCGCAGTTTGAATTGCGCCAGATCGCCTCACGCGATGCGTTGACTGGAACCGCCACACGCAGGGCGTTTACCGAGGCGGCTGAGCGCGAGATGAAGCGGCATGTGCGCCATGGTCAACCGGTCACCCTTGCTCTTTTTGACCTGGACCATTTCAAATCCATCAACGACACACATGGCCACGGCGTTGGGGATGCCGTGCTCAAAAGCGCGACCGCTGCCTGTGAGGACGTTATGCGGAGTGAGGAACAACTGGGACGAATTGGCGGGGAAGAGTTTGCTGTGCTGCTGGTCAACACAGACGGTGCGGACGCGTTGAAAGCTGCGGAGCGTCTGCGCCACGCTATTGAATCCGCGACGATCCCTCAATTGCCCAGTCTGCCCTTTACCGCGAGCTTTGGCGTAGCGGCATGCCACGGTTTGGAGGAAGTGCAATCCTGGTTCGATAAGGCCGATAAAGCGCTCTATAAAGCCAAGTCACAAGGCAGAAACCGCTGCATTGTGGCATAACCGCGTGGCGCACGCGGGCCACCGTGCCTTTGAGTGGCGCGGTCCCAACTGTAGTCTGTTTTACCTGGATCAATGAGCGCGACAGACGCCGAAGGCCGGATGTCAAGTGTCCGGCTCTGTGCGCGTTACAAGCCGGTAGGGTCGGCTCCAGAATCCTCAAATTTTCCGTCTCAGTAGCATAAGCATTTCAGAAGGCTACTCAGTATGAAATGATAATCCTTATTGTCTATGGATTTAATAGATATTGTTGGTTCACTGTTTAGGAGCCGCAATATGACAACCAGATCCCCATCCCGTCGCCTCATTCTCAAGGGCGCGCTGGCAGCAGCGGCGCTGGCCACTCTGCACAGACCCTCGCATGCAGACAACGCGCTGCCGGACGTTATAAGACTTGCCGGGCCGGGTGCAGGCTATGGCAAAAACTACGGATTGCAGGGACTTGGACTGGTGCGAGCCAAAGAAAGTCTCGAGAAGGAATTTGCGGGCGAAAACGTTCGCATCGAGTGGGATTTTCCAACGAAAGCCGGACCGGCCATCAATGAGGGTCTTGCCGCTGGGCAGATAGACTTTGCCGCGTATGGAGGGCTGCCAAACATTATCGGCCGCAGCCGCGGGTTGAAGACAAAGATTTTGTCATCCTATGGCGCGGGCCACATGTATCTCGTCGTGCGCAAAGGGGCGGGGATCGAAACGATCGAAGATCTTCGCGGCAAGAAAATCGGATTGAACCGCGGCAGTATCGGCCAGCTGACTTTATCCAATCTGCTGGCCACCCATGGTCTCAAGGAAAGTGACGTTGAGCTTTTTGATATCACCAACCCTGATCAGATCACCGGTCTGACGACGGGCAATCTCGATTTCGGCTGGGGCGGATCCAACTTTCTGAAGCTGGTGAAGGATGGTGTTGCCGACCTGCTCTATTCTTCCAAGAATGAGATTTCGCCGGTCAGCACGTTTGGCTCGTTCCTTGTCACTGAAGAATTTGCAGCAGCATACCCTGAAGCCACGCAGAGGGTTCTGCGCGTTTTCATTGAAGAGTCTGCTTGGGGCTCGAATGAAGAGAACCGCGAGGAAGTTCTGGATTTGTGGACGCTCTCCGGCCAGTCACGCACGGTGATGGAGGAGGAGTTCGAAGGGGTCAATCTGCAAACCCAATTCTCTCCGGTCATTGATGAGCTGTATCTGGCGCAACTTGAAGCGGGAATAGCTTTCAGTCTTGAAAACAAGTTCATCCGCTCTCCGATTGATCTGGATGAGTGGGTTGACCGGCAACCGCTGGACACTGTTCTGCAGGAGCTCAACCTTACAAATTTCTGGCCGGTTCGTGATGCCACGGGCGCGCCCGTCAAGGCATGAATTCCAGCCTGCTGGCATCGTAAAGCATGCACGTGTCTGGAGCGGAAATGGCAGCAAGACAGCACACACTATCCAACAACAAGCAGGCATTGCGCACAGGCGTTCTGGTTATCGGCGGCGGACCCGCAGCGGCATGGGCCGCTTTGACTGCCGCTGAAGCCGGAGCGGAAGTTACGCTCGTCGACAAGGGTTATCTGGGTACAAGTGGAGCAACCGCCCCCTCCAGCACGGGTACATGGTGTGTGCCGCCTGGTGAAGGGCGCAGACTTACGGTGGAGAAGCAGCTTACGGCTTCCCTTGGTCTCGGCGACGAGCTCTGGATGTATCGAACCCTCGATATGTCGTTTGCAAACCTGGTTCGCCTTTCCGAACTTGGGTTTCCGTTTCCCCGCAAGGATGATGGAACGGTCTATATGACCCATTTGCGGGGCATGGACTATATGCGCTTCATGCGCCGGGAAGTGCTGAAGCGCCGCGTGAAGGTTTTCGATCATCATCCAGCCTTGGAGTTGCTGGCGGACGCTGACGGTCGGGTCATTGGAGCGGCAGGGGTCGAGCGTCACTCAGGTGATGTCTGGCAGATAATGGCAGGCGCTGTGGTTCTTGCCAGCGGCGGCTGCGCCTTTCGCGAGCGCATATTGGGTGGCACCGGTATGACGGGCGAGGGCTATCTCATGGCCGCAGAGGCTGGTGCTTTAATGTCCGGAATGGAATTTACCGGCAAGTACACGCTGGCGCCGCTGGGCAGTTCCCTCAACAAGGGCGTGGCCTTTCAATATGCCAATTTTTACAATCAGGATGGCTCGTCCATTGAAGCTGCAAACAGCCCAGGTCTTGCCGGGGATGAGCGTGATGCCGAAGTTGCCCGGGCGCTGCTTGCAGGGCCGGTTTTTGCCCGGATCGAGCGTCTGAACGATTATCGCCAGAAGTGGTTTCGCATCGCCCAACCGAACTGCTTTCTTCCATATGATCGGATTGGCGTTGACCCGTTCCAGGACCTTGTTCCGGTGACCATGCGGTATGAGGGAACAGTTCGAGGCACGGGCGGCGTGCATGTGGTGAATGATGAATGCTGGACAGGTGTTCCTGGCCTTTACGTTGCAGGCGACGCCGCCAGTCGCGAAAACCTGTCGGGCGGTGTTTCCGGCGGCGGTGCGATCAATGCCTCATGGGCAATTGCCAGTGGCGCCTGGGCGGGCAAAGGCGCAGCAAAGACCGCTGCTGCTGCGAAAAATGCCGATGGCCGGGAAATTCCCCTTGGCAAAGCAGGTTTGCGACCGGACGTCGCTGGCAGCTTGAATCAGGAGGAAATACTTGCAGGCGTTCGTGCGGAGTTGGTGCCGCTGGACCGGAGTTTCTTTCGAACGGGCGCAACGCTTCGCAACTCCCTGGGTGTATTTGATGATCTTTGGGCACATATCCGGGAACGCGGCGGCCAACTGCCCGCTGAGCGGTTTCGACATCGTGAACTGGCGGGCATGGTTGCTGTGGGTCGGTGGATCACACGGGCTGCACTGGCGCGGCAGGAAACACGGGGCCTGCACCGGAGGCAGGACGCACCCCAGCATCTGCGCACGCCCGCACGACTGCTTCTGAGTGGTGAGGATGGGCAGTTCGTTGCACCGCTGTCCCGGAGTGCTGCGTCATGATCGAGGTCGTTTCAGCCACCCGATGCATCGAATGCGATATCTGTGTCAAAATTTGCCCAGCGGGAGTTTTTGACACGACGCCCGAGCGCATACCCGTCATAGCCCGGCAGGACGACTGCCAGACCTGCTTTCTTTGTGAAATCTATTGTCCGGCCGATGCGCTTTATGTGCATCCGCATGCCGAAGGCCCGCTCGGCATCAGCGAAGAGAATGTCAGCGAGGCGGGTCTTTTTGGCAGCTATGCACGTCAGTTGGGGTGGGCGCGCGGAAAGGTTGGCGGAAGTGAAAACGCACAGAATTTCAGGTTGAGCGAATGAGCCATCAGATAGAAGCTGGCGGAGCGCTTCCGGCAGGTCGCGCGGCCTGGTGGAGTGGGCGCGGCGATAAAGCGCCGCTTGTCTGGCGCGGTCGCGCCTTCTTGCCAATTGTGCTGCCACTTTTGCTTCTGCTGGTCTGGAGCGTGTCTGCCCGGTATGAGCTGATTTCGCCCTTAATCCTGCCGCCTCCTTCACTTGTGCTGCAAACCGCTGTTGAACTGATCGGTACCGGCCAGTTGCAAAGCGAATTGGCGATCAGCTTTCTGCGGGTGGTGCAGGGCCTGCTGTTGGCGGTGGTTCTGGCGATCCCGCTGGGAATTGCAATGGGGCGTTCCAAAAGGGTTGATGCCTATCTCGGCCCATTCATTCGTGCCATCTGGTTTGTACCAAGTCTCGGTTGGATTCCCTTTTTGATGCTGTTCCTGGGCATTAGCGAGGCCCTGAAGATTACGGTGATTGCCAAGGCCTGCTTTCTGCCCCTCCTGGTCAATTCCTATGAAAGTGCGCGTATTCTGCCGCGCCGCCTGTCGGAAGTGGGTGACGTACTGGAGCTTTCCAGGTTTGCACGGCTGCGCTTCATTGTTCTGCCGGCCATGGCTCCGGCGCTGTTCACAGGCTTCCGAACCTCCGTAGGCAAAGGCTGGCAGGCGTTGGTCGTTGTGGAAATGATCGCCTCGGCGTCGGGCATTGGCTATCTGATGACGTGGGGTCGGACGATGTTTCAGCTCGATATCCTGATCGTTGTGGTGATTGTCATCGGCTTGGCCGGTTGGGCACTCGACTATGGCCTTCTGCACGCGCAGACCTGGCTGGGTCGCAAATTTCCGCGAGGATGAGAAATGACGGCCGAATTGCCCCCAAGCTATCCCCCCAGATCCTTGTTTCGCCGTGCCTCTTCGCCGGAAAACTCCGCGAAAGCGCTGACCATGCCTGATATGCGTGGTCTGGCACTGCCGGTGATAATTCTGCTCGCCTGGGGGATTGCTGCCCATTTTCAGTGGGGAAACCCCAATATCATTGTGCCCGTCCACTCCATTCTTTCCGCCTTGGTCTCAATGGCGGCGGACGGTACTCTGCTGACTTCGCTTGGCAATACGGTGCTGAAAATGCTGCTCGGTTTTACGATCGGAGCATCAGCCGGAATTGTTCTGGGTTTGGCATTCGGCCTTTCCACCACAATGCGTTCTCTTGGCAGTCCAAGTGTCAATGCTTTGCGGCAGGTGGCCATATTTGCCTGGGTGCCACTGCTGACAGCCTGGGTTGGCAATGGCAGCACAGCGATTGTCGCGCTGGTATCGCTTGCCAGCTTTCTACCGGTTGTCATCAGTGTCGAAGCCGGCTGCCGCGAGGTTCCACGCTCGTATCTTGAAGTAGGGGATGTGCTGGAACTGGGCCGTTTGGCGCAGATACGCACAATCGTGGTGCCAGCGGCCTTTCCGGCCTTTGTATCCGGGCTTGAACTGGCCATTGCTTCTGCGTGGCTTTCCACCGTTGGCGCGGAGTATCTCATTGCCAGCGGTGACGGGCTGGGTGTCGTTTTGGCCGCGGCCCGTGTGGACGGGCGGATGGACGCCGTTCTGGCCGCAATTCTGGTGCTGGGCATCATTGGCTTCATTCTGCACCGAATTCTGAAAATCGTTTCTCGGAAGGGTGAAGCATGGTTGGAGAACTGATCAACGAGGCAATTGCCCCGGCGAGTGAGGGACTAAGCCTCGAACATGTCTCAAAAAGCTTTCTGGTGAACGGTGCTGCATTCGATGCAGTGAAGGACGTTTCGCTTGATGTGCCAAAAGGTCAGTTTGTGAGCATCGTGGGCCCAAGCGGCTGTGGCAAATCAACCATTCTGCGCTTGCTTGCGGGCTTGGAAACTCCAGATTCCGGCTTGCTGAAAGTTGGCGGCAGGCCCATTGCGGGTCCCAGTATCCAGCGGGGCATGGTGTTCCAGGATCATAGGCTGCTGCCATGGCTGACCGTGGAGCGCAATGTGCGGTTGGCCCTTCACAAGTCCCAACTGGCACCGGAGATCAAACAGCAGCGGGTTGCGGAACTGCTGCAACTCGTTGGCCTGACCGATTTTGCCAGTGCCTTTCCGCATCAACTCTCTGGCGGCATGTCGCAAAGGGCGGCATTGGCCCGCAGCCTTGTGACGCGGCCAAATGTGCTGTTGCTGGATGAGCCGTTGGGTGCTCTGGATTCGCTGACGCGGCGGCAGGTGCAACTGGAACTTCTGCGGATATGGCGGCATCACCGGATAACGGCCCTGATGGTCACACACGATGTGGAAGAAGCAGTTTTGCTGTCCAGCAAGGTCGTTGTCATGGCTTCTCGCCCCGGACGCATCAAAGATGTTGTCGACATTCCGTCTGACGCGGCTGACAGAAACAGCACTGCGTTCAACCTGGCCAAGTCCGAAATTTATCAGTCGCTTGAAACCTGATAGCTTGCTGAGGAGGATCTCCGCACAGATTCCTTTGATTGATTAGGCGGCATTGCAAATAAATAGCCCGGTGAAGAGCGGGCTATTTTCGTCTGTCTGAAGACTAAGATGCTCGTTCTTGCACTACTTAATTTGGATTGTTGCGCGCCGGGCAGCGAACTTTCTGCGAGCCATAACAGCGCTGGCTACAAGTGAGTGAAGGTCGCTGACTTGGCGCCCGCGTGTCGCACGGATTCGTCGTTAGCCCAGGATGCCACTGTCATAAACGGGAATTTCACGCATCCGTTAGCGACCTGAAACCACCCATCATATAGACGGCGTGACAATTAAGGCGCTGTTTTAAAAGCTTATTTTTGGTAGCGGAGGAGGGACTTGAACCCCCGACACGCGGATTATGATTCCGCTGCTCTAACCAACTGAGCTACTCCGCCAAAATCGAGCTAATGGAAGCACCGACCCACCGCCCGAGCCGTATTAGCCGCAGGCAGTGGCGCGATATAGGAAAAGCATTGCTCTCCTGTCAAGCAGGATATTCACTTCTCTGCCGATGTTTGGACATAAGCTTCCACAGTGCCCTTCAGCTTTATGGTGATCGGGTTGCCCGCGCGGTCCAGTGCCTTGCCGGCGGCAACGCGAATCCAGCCTTCGCTGATGCAATATTCCTCGACATTCGTCTTTTCGACGCCGTTGAACCTTATGCCAACACCCTGCTTCAGAAGGTCTTCATTGTGAAACGGGCTCGATGGATTGACCGATAGACGATCCGGAATCTCACTCATTCATTACATCCCTTGTTTAGCGTTGCAGGCTTAATCCAACACAACGCGTGAGGAAAGCCTTTATCAGCCAACAAATGCTCAAAGCATTGACTTGCGTCTGTACATAAGTCACACAAAAGCAAATTTGGTCAGGCCAATTTGCTCCTGTCATTTGAGGGTTGAATCAATGAGCATAGACAATGCCCGTGCGGTGAAAATTTTCGCTCCCGAAGATCTGCGAGTTGTGGATGAACCTCTGGGCACCGTGGCACCCGGCATGGTTCGCGTCAAATTCGGCGCGGGCGGCATTTGTGGCTCCGACATGCATTATTTTCGCCATGCACGCACCGGGGATTTCGTTGTCACCTCGCCACTGACGCTTGGCCATGAAGTCGCCGGAACGATTGAGGCGCTGGGTGAGGGCGTATCCGGGCTGGCGATCGGAGACCGTGTCGCGGTAAATCCTTCTCGCTGGTGTGGTGAATGCCCGCAGTGCCGCGCTCATCGAGAAAATCTGTGCGAGAATATCTACTTCATGGGCTCGGCGTCCAAAACTCCGCATATGGCCGGCGGTTTTGCTTCCAGTTTTGACGCAGTGCCCGCACAATGCGTAAAAATTCCTGATGGCGTGCCTATGGAGGCCGCAGCGCTGGCTGAGCCGCTGGCAGTGTGCCTGCACGCTGTTTCCAGGGCGGGCGACGTATCTGGCAAGCGTGTGCTGGTCATGGGGGCTGGCCCCATCGGTCTGCTGACTGCAATGGTGGCTCGTTACCGGGGTGCCGCGCACGTTGCCCTGGCCGATATTGCTGTCGGACCTCTGGCCTTTGCCGCCAAGCTGGGCTTCACGCCCGTGGATCTGTCTCACGCTGATCTGGCGGCTGCTTTGGCAGAGATGCCAGATGTCGTGTTTGAAGCAACGGGCGTGCCTGCGGGGTTGAACTCCGCTATCCGCGTCGTGCGGCGTGGTGGCACGATTGTGCAGATAGGCAATCTTGCTGCGGGTGAGCTTCCGGTGCTGGCCAACAATGTCATGTCCAAGGAAATTGATCTCAAAGGTTCTTTCCGCTTCGGCAATGTCTTTGATCTTGCAGTGCAATTGATCGGCAATGGCACCATTGATGTTGCAGCGCTGATCACCGCCCGGCAACCGCTGGAAAACGCCGTTGCTGCGTTTCGTCTGGCCCTCGACCGTTCGCAGAGTGTCAAGGTTGTGCTGACTGCCGCCTGAAATTGGAGCATTGCATGTCTCTTCGCCTTAGCCAGGCCGCTTTGTCGCGCCTGCCGGAAGCCATTTCACGCCCGGCCTATCGCCCGGACGACTTGCAAACCGGTATTGTGCATCTTGGAGTGGGGGCGTTCCACCGAGCCCATCAGGCGGTTTACACGGAATCCATTCTGAACTCCGGCGACATGCGCTGGGGCATCCTGGGGGTTTCCCTTCGCTCGCCAGCGACGCGCAATGCCCTTGCGCCACAAGACGGCCTTTACACGGTTGCCGTGCGTGATGCTTCAGGAGAGACGCTGCAGATTGTTGGTTCATCTACAGGCTTGCTCGTCGCCCAGGAGTTGCCTGAAGCCATTATTGCGGCCATGGCCACCCCGGATGTGCGCATTGTGACCTTGACTGTTACGGAAAAAGGTTACTGCTATTTGCCTGCAACGGGCGCACTGGACGAGCAGCATCCGGATATTCTGCATGATCTTGCAAATCCACACGCGCCTGTCAGTGCCATTGGTTTTCTGGTTGAAGCGGCCAGCCGACGTCGCGCCGCCAACCTGCCACCATTCAGCGTGGTTTCCTGCGATAATCTACCAAGCAATGGCAAAACCGTTGCCAGTGTAGTGCGTCGTTTTGCCGAGCTGCGGGATCCTGAACTCGCGGCGTACATCGCGGAATCGGTGTCATTTCCCTCCACTATGGTGGACCGGATCGTGCCCGCGACGACGGATGCGGATCGGCAGCATATTCAGGCCCAAACTGGTCTTACCGATGAGTGGCCGATTTTTACCGAACCATTTTCGCAATGGGTCGTGGAAGACAGCTTTGTGAGTGGCCGACCTGCCTGGGAAAATGCCGGAGTTACTTTCGTTTCTGACGTTGAGCCATTTGAGCTGATGAAACTGCGACTGCTGAACGGCAGCCATTCAACACTTGCCTATCTGGGATATCTGGCTGGCCATGAAACCGTGGATGCGGCGATGGCTGCGCCGGGGTTTGAACCATTGCTTGCCAGCCTGATGCGCGAGGCAATGCCAACCTTACCGCCATTGCCGGGTTTTGATCTGGCGGTTTATTGCGACCAGTTGTTGGAGCGCTTCAGAAACCCGGCGCTGAAACACCGCACATGGCAAATTGCCATGGACGGCTCGCAAAAAATCCCGCAACGCCTGCTGGGAACAATACGGGCCAGAATTGCCCATGGGCAGGGTTACACCTGTCTGGCCCTGGGTGTTGCGGCCTGGATGCGCTATGTCAGCGGCGTTGACGAAGCCGGTGATTTCATCGATGTGCGCGACCCGATGCTGAATGAGATCCGCGGGCGGTTGCAAGGTGCCGGTTCGACCGACGACATTGTTGCGGCGCTTTTGTCGCTGGATGCTGTGTTCGGCACAGATCTTCCGGTCAATGCCGGTTTTGTCTCGGCTGTTTCGCAGCACCTTGAACAATTGCAGGCAGACGGTGCTGCCGCAACCGTCGAGAGTTTTTTACGCGGCGCCGAATAGCAGAGCGTCACGCTTTTCCCTCAGATAATAGCGCATCGTCATGAGCGAGGACGAGAAGGTGAGCCCGATCGCCAGACCCCACCAGATGCCTATGCCGCCCCATCCTGCTGTAAAGGCAAGAACATAAGCTGCGGGTATTCCCACCAGCCAGTAGCTGAAAATTGCCAGCAGCATGGGAACGCGCGTGTCTTTAAGCCCACGCAGAATGCCGCTGGATATGACCTGAACCGTATCACCCAGCTGAAAGGCCGCCGCAATTGCCAGAAAGCTGATGGCGAGCGGCACAAGTTGCACGGCATCTGCCTGTGCAGGATCAATGTACAGACGGATCAACGGTGAGGGTAAGAGAAGGAACAGCAACGCTGCCAAAGCCGCTATGCTGATGCCGACGCCATGCGCCACCCATGCTGCGCGTGAGATTGCAAGCGCATCATGCCGGCCATAGGCACGTCCGACGCGCACCGTGGCCGCACCTGCAAGACCCAGCGGAATCATGAATGTAATGGAGGCGAGCTGCAGCGCGATGCCATGAGCGGCCAGCGGCAGAGGGCCGAGCCAACCCATCATGATGGATGAGGCCGCAAACATGGAAACTTCCGCCAGAATAGTCGCACCAATCGGCCAGCCAAGCCTTACAACTTCCCTGAATGCCGGTGCGTAAGGCTGCCAGATCTGGCTCAACAGATTATAGGGCTTTAAATCGGCCTTGGCCCGGCAGTAAAATGCCAGATAGCCCGCCACACAGCACATTGAAACAACCGTGGCCAAACCCGAGCCGGGCATGCCAAGTGCCGGAAAACCGAAATTGCCGAAGATAAGGCAATAATTGAGCAGAATGTTCAGTGCGCCGCCAGCCAGCAATGCATAAAGAACAATCTTGGGCCGCTCGATTGCGCTGAGAAAAGAACGCAGTGTCATGATGACGAGTTGCGGCAAAAGCGACCATTGCAGCACGCGCATATAGTCGCCCGCCATGGCCGCAATAGTGTGGTCCTGACCCAGCAGAATCAGCAGCGCTTCGCCATTCCAGAGCAAAACCATCATTACCAGTGTATAGAGTGTGATGGCCCACAGCCCCATATGAACCGAAAGTCGCACGGCCTGATGGTCGCCGCGCCCCGCCGCGTTTGCTGCCAGTGGCATGACCGCATAGGAAAAACCGGAGCCGAACATCCAGATAATATGAAACAGCTGCATGCCCAGCACTGCCGCTGCCAGCTCATGCGCACCCAGCTGCCCAAGCATGATGGTGTTGCTGACATTGATGCCCATCTGGGCAAGCTGCGCACCAATCAAAGGCAGGCCAAGCAGCAACGTCGCGCGGATGTTGCTGCTCCAGGAGTGTTGTGGTTCAACCACCCTTACGGTGGCGGGGCTGTTCATGGCAGAGTGTTCTCCGGCAGGCAGACAGCGGCGAAGAATGATGGTTCGCCTGTGCAGTTATGTCGGCCGCCCTTTGTAATGGCTTCCTTTCTCTTAGCCCAAGTCGGGCAAAAGGAAAGGGGCATCCACGCCGGAGTAAGTGATGAGTGTTTGGGCGATCGGGTTGATGACCGGAACAGCGCTGGATGGCAATATTGATGTTGCGATGCTGCGCACCGATGGCGAAACTATCGATTCGTTCGGTCCACAATCACTTGAGCCATATTCCACTGACATTGGGCCACTGCTTGCTGACGCTGTGGCCATGGCACGGGAATGGAATTTTGCCGGCCCGGAGCCGGAACTATTTGCCAGGGCGCAAGCTGCTCTGACGAGAGAGCAGGCCAATGCTGTGAACGCGGTTCTTGCTCGTCACCATATCGATCCGGCCGAAATTGCCGTCATTGGATTTCATGGGCAGACCGTTCTTCACCGCGCGCCTGCAAGCGGAATAAAGGGTGCAACCCGCCAATTGGGAGACGGTGCATTGATGGCCCGGATGACCGGCATTTGCACTGCATACGACTTTCGCACTGCAGATATTGCCTCTTGTGGGCAGGGAGCGCCATTGGCCCCCATCTACCACAGGGCATTGCTGCGTTGGCTGGGTGCGGGGCAAGAAACCGCAATCCTGAATTTGGGTGGCGTTGCCAACATCAGCTGGTGTGATTCTGCCGGAACTGTGCACGGTTTTGACACGGGGCCTGCCAACGCCCCGTTAGATGACTGGATGCGGCTCCATACAGGGGCAGCAATGGACCGGGACGGCGTCCTGGCCGCAGCCGGAACGGTGGATGAGGGGCGGCTGGCTGTTTTGCTATCGCACCCATATCTGACTGCTGACTATCCCAAATCGCTGGATCGAAATGATTTCACCTCAGGCATGGCAGAAGGATGCAACCTGCAGGATGGGGCGGCGCTCTTGACGGCATTCACCGCCGCATCCGTAGGTGCGGGTCTGGACCGCCTGCCAAGTCGCCCGGACCACCTGATTGTGTGCGGCGGCGGACGCAGGAACCCGACGCTGATGCGGCAGCTGCAAATTCGGGCTTGCGTGGAGATTGTTGATGCAGATGATGTGGGGTTGCGCGGCGATGCAATCGAAGCCGAATGCTTTGCGTTTCTGGCTGTTCGCTGTTTGAAAAGCTTGCCGATCAGTTTTCCCATGACGACCGGAGTGGCCGCTCCGTTGGCGGGCGGAAAGCTGGCGCAACCTTGAAAGGACCTCTCGCAGTTCTGACGGAACCGGCGTAATTTGCGCAAATCGATCTTGTAACGGGAGACGGGCCATATGACAGCATATGTGGTGTTCATACGCGAAGAGATGCATGATCCGCAGGGCTTTTCCCGCTACTCAGAAAAAGTTCCGGCCAGTTTTGACGGTCATCCGATAACCCCTTTGGTGATTTACGGTGAACACGAAACGCTGGAAGGTGAGGAAATTGATGGTGCCGTTATCTTGCAGTTTCCCGATATGGAAGCTGCCAAAAACTGGTACACAAGCAAACGATATCAGGAAGCGCGCAAACAGCGGCTGGCTTCCAGCCGATATCGTGTGATCCTGCTGGAGGGGCTGTAAACCATCAGCGCTGATTTCACCTGTACTTTTTTTTGATAAGGACTATTTACATTCATATGTGGATGTAATGAGGGAGCCTGTTTTGCGGCGCACGAAGGAGGAAGCAGCCCAGACGAGAGAGGCCATTCTGGATGCTGCCGAAGAAGTTTTTTTTCAGCGTGGCGTCAGCCAGACAAGCCTGAACCAGATAGCCGCGGCCGCACAGGTAACACGCGGGGCCATTTACTGGCATTTTTCCAACAAATCCGATCTGTTTCGCGCCATGCAGGACCGGGCTCATCTGCCCCAGCAGGAATACTTCAAGGCTCAGGCATTTCTGGAGCTGGAAGACCCGCTGACGGCGCTGCTGCGCTTTACCGATGAGACATTTGCCCGTTTCGTTACGGATGAACGCGCCAAGCGTGTGTTCACGATTATCCTGTTGCGCTGTGAATATGTCGGCGAAATGGAAGAAGCGCTCTGCGAGCACCGCGCCAATGAAGATTCAATGCGCACTCATGTATTTGCCGTGTTTGAATATGCAAACCGGCTTGGGCTTTTGAATCGCCGCTGGACGCCTGAAGCTGCTACGGATGCCTTTGTGTGCATTATCGTCGGACTGCTGGTGGAGTGGCTGCGCAACAGTTGCGAATTTGATCTGCGAACAGTGGGCGCCCTGAGCATGCAGGGGCTTTTTGCCAGCCTGCAGAAAATTTGAAGCACACCCGTTTCGAGACGATGCATCTCGAAGGCTTCGTTAGTGTTGATTTTCCCTGTGTCGGACCCGGCCCGCCCTTTTAAATCGCGCGTTGAGCTGGCTTCCTGAAAACCGTGGTTCAGCAGCTTTCTCAGCGGGTTTTGCATCCAGCATCGCTTGCGCTCGTTTAAGGGCGATGTGTGCGTTGATATCATATTGATGCCCGCCCTGGCGCACTTGCCGCCCCATAGCCTGAAGCTGGATTTCAATGGCTGCTCGCGCTGCGATTCGCAGTTCCTGCGACAGGCTGGCTGTACCCCGCTCCGGCAACCGGAGCACCTCCTGACAATCGAACCCAAGCCGCACCAGAACCTTATAGAGCTCAAAAATGCTGGCGTTGTCCTTTTCCTGCTGGCGCAGAAGGTTGACATAGCGGTGCACTGCCTTGGCCAGAGAGGACTCAGTTTTGTCGAGCGACAGGAAGTTTTTTTGCATAGGGCACCTCGGGCGGGAAAAACCAGAGGATGCACTGCGCGCAGAGAGCGAGGATAAAATTCCTTTAACAGATAGTTGAATTGCAGTGGAAAACCCAGTGGCCGCGGCCTTGCAATGGTGCGTTTAAGCCTTTCAATGAAGGAACTTATTCACATGGCTTCGGATCATTGTTCAATCATGCCGATAGAACGCCGATAAGGACATTCGGAATGATACAGATACTAGAAGTTGTGCAGGGCGGAGGAGACAAGATCAGTGCCAGCGCGTCGCAGCGTCGTGAAAGTGACCGGGCCTGTTCGCTGGCCATCTCGATAGCCGGTGCGTTTTTTGACAAGAAGGAGGACGAAATCTCTTCTCCTTCCCGATCGTCTGCGGCAGCCTGTGAAGCGCGGCATATTGCGATCTATCTGGCGCATGTTGTTTTTCAGCAGCCGCACCGAAGCATAGCCGCTGCCTTTGCGCGGGACAGGACCAGCATTACCCACGCATTGCGCAGAGTGGAGGACAGGCGCGATGACGTTAAATTTGATGCACTCTTGTGCCGGATGGAGCGGTTAGCCGCCAGCTGCCGCGACCAGCTTAACCACCACAGCATTGACGAGGGAGTTGCACAATGAAGCGCGGGGCGGATAGCCCGCTCGCCCGCCTGGCAAGTCGCGATGGCTCGCATGGTGGCGCCTATCTTTCCCGAGCAGAGGCGCTGGCGGGAGAACGGCTGGGCAGCGATTTTCTGCGTGGAGGTATGCAGCCTCGCGTGACGCAGAATTATGAGTTTGCCGTGCGCGCGGATAGCGGTTTTTCTGGCGGCAGCGACCGGCTGAAGGACACCGCCCTGGACTGCAGGCAGCGGGTGAGTGATGCACTGAAAGCAGTGGGGCCGGAACTAAGTGGTATATTGCTGGATGTCTGTTGCCTGGAACGGGGCGTTGCCGAAGTGGAGAAAGAACGCCAATGGCCCGCACGGTCCGGCAAGCTGATGCTGAAGACAGCCTTATCGGTACTGGCCAGATATTACGGCTATGATGAAACCGCATGCGGAAGCGGGGCAAACGCAGGTCGTGTCAGAAGCTGGCACGACAACCGGGTGGCTTCCATGCCGGTTTGAACTGCCATTCAGACACCGGATTGAGAAAGACTTTCCGCGTCCTTCCTGATCCGCGCCACCATGGAGCGAAGCCCGTTGGACCTTTGCGGCGTCAAATGCTCCTTGAGGCCAAGGCTCGCAAAGACCTCTTCCGCGTTGGTTTCCAGAATTTCGGCTGCCGTACGGTTGGAAAACAAGGCGAGCACAATAGCCACAAGCCCTTTGACAATGTGGGCGTCCGACTGACCTGAATAGTGAAGCCGGGGCGGTTTCGAATCATCTGTTTTTACAGTCAGCCACACCTGACTGACACAGCCCGGAACCTTCGTTGAATCATTCATCTGCGCTTCGGGCAGGGGCTCGAGCTCCCGCCCAAGCTCAATGAGATAACGATACCGGTCTTCCCAATCATCGAGATAGGCAAAATCTGTGTCGATATCCTCGATGGTTCGCATGACATAATTCCAGTGATCTGGTTCGGTTGGACGTGTAACGAATTGCGCCCGGAGTTGCTCCGGGTGCAGCCCATAAGTCAAGAACCTGTTTGACCGGGGCGGGATGATGGCGTCGGAATCGCATTTTCCGGCTGGGTCACGCCATGCGTTGCGGCCGGTACAGGGGTGCCGCCTGCTGGAGGGGCGCGGTTTTGCGCCGGGGTTAGAGGCAGCGAAGCGGGCGGTGTGTTGGTGCCCGGGGGCGGGTTGTTCTGCCCGCGTATCAATTCGTAACCGTAGTTGAGCCCGTCACCAATGCGGTTGCCAACAAAGCTGGCTATCTGCCCGCCTGCGCCGCACGCTGTCGGAGCCCGGTCACAAAAGCCGCTCATATCCGACATTAACTCTTGAAACCCGGCAAAGGCGACAAAATAATTGATCTCGCCGCCTTCATTCGAGCTTTTACTGCCCGGAAGGAAAAAGGCGATAACGCCCAGCCAGAATGCAATTTTGATAATGAAGCGGATCACCTTTCGCGCCTGTCCTGCCGGTTGGTCTGCCTCGTTCTACCGCATGGCGGTTTCTGCTTTCTTGCCAGTGAGCAATCTACCAGTAACCGCAAAGCCAGAAGCAATAACGAAAATAGCTAACTAATTGATTTGTATGTATCATTGCGTGATACCTGGCGTTAACCATAAAAGACATTGGTCAAGATTTGCGGGTGTTTGAGGACGTTTTACCCGGCATTTCGGCCCCGGGAGCAGGAGCAATTTATGGCTTCCTTAAAGGATTGGCGTCACCATTTGCCAACAGATTCCTGATGCACCTCTGCATCGGGCGGCAAGACATGGAACAGGCGATGACACAACGACAGGGCAGGAAAGGGAGATCATCCACATCTCATGCTGCTGCCTTGTTGAACGCGGCGTTCAATGGGCTGGATACTTTTGTGCCTGCCGAAATTGATTGCGCGCGGGAGAGGCGTCTGCGTGCTGTGCTGATTGGTGTCGGGCTGACCATATCCGTTGTGTTCACGCTGGTCTTTCTGATGCTGGTGCTTTCCGGCCAATTCACCGGCCCCGTCCTCTATATTATCTGTGCCGCTTCCTTGATGTTGACCGCCGTTGCCGTTCTTGCGTCCAGCACATTCAAACTGGCGATCTGGCCGGCTTTAAAGCGCGCTGCCAACGGTTTGTCTGCACAGGAAAGCAGCCTCCTGGCGCAAAGCGCTGCCGAATATGTGCTGAAGTTTGACCGTATGGGCAATCTTGTTCGTCTGCCGGACGCAGCCACCGCGCTTTTTTCACAGACATTGAACGTCGGCGACAGTCTTGCAACTGCAATTCATCTTCGCGACCGGGTTTCCTTTCTTTCGGCATTTTCAGATTTGCGCGAAGGCCGCGAGCGCTCGAGCACCCGCTTGCGCGTGATGCAGGGCGATGCTGATTGGATCCTGGTGGAAATGCGGCTCATAAAAGCCGACAGCACCGACCGAAACGGAGCCGTTCTGGGGCTTTTTGACCGTTTGCCAACGGAACGCGCACAGGCCACCAGCAAAATGCCTGCTGTTGCAAATGGTGGTTTGCTGGCGGCTATTGGTGAAGAGCTGCAATCGCGTCAGCACGCGACTTCGGCGTTTGATTTGCATAGCCTGTCTGTTGCCATTTCCGATCTGGCAAGAATTGAAGCCGGGCTTTACGCATTGCAGCCAGACACCATGGTCTTGTCGGAACTGGTTACTGATGTTCATGATTCGCTGCCGGACAAGCAGAGGCTGATGATTGCCTCAGCGGCCGATGTCGCCACGACTTTTACCGGCGATCGGCGCTCGCTTCATCAGATGCTGAGTTGTGTGTGCAGCAATGCCCTTCGGCAGGCACCGCAAGGCGTCGTAACCATAAGCATTGCCCTGGACGAAGGCGCACTGACCATCAGGGTGGCAGACACCGGCCCTGGCATTGGGTACGAGCAATCCGCGCAACTGCCATTCATGCTGCTTCTGGCCAAGGCTTTATGCGAACTGCACTATGGCCGAATGGATGTTTCCAGCCAGATCGGTGTGGGAAGCGAGGTCAGCCTGTGCATTCCGGCTGATTGTGCCGAAAGATTTCAAACACCCGCATTCAACCCATTGGAAAATATCGTAGACCTGATCGATGCCCGCAAGAAAAACCAAGACCACCCGCAGTCCCGCTCGCAGAAGACCGACCGCCGCACAGCCTAGCCGTGTGCGAGAGGTTTTCGGCCTGTTGATGAGCCTGATTGTGGCGGGCATTGTGGCCGCCACCAGCGCTTTCGCACGCCGCCCGGCCTTTTATTCCGGTGCAGCAGCCTTTGTGATTTTGTGCGTCATGATTGGCAGCAACGCCTTTCGCCAGGAGGCGACAAGCACTGCGCCAATTCTGGCGACGCGCATGGACACCACAGTACCCGTGGTTGGCGCCTTGCCGGAAGTTGCGGTGGAAGAGGTGGCTGCAGAGCCTTGGCGTCCGACCAATGACCCACGCGTAATGTCTGTGCCGCTGGTGCGGGAAGTGCAGCAGCTTCTGAAAGAAGAAGGCTATTACAAGGGTGCGATTGACGGACGACCCGGGCAGGCTACCGACCTGGCAATCCGTGAGTTTCAAGCAAGCCAGGGCTTGAAAGTTGACGGTGTGATTGAGCCCATGCTGCTGATACAGATCAGGCAACTGCTTGCCGTCAGCCCTACGCCGGGCGGTGATGACCGCAGTCTGGAAGAGCGCGTTGCAGAGCTGAACGCTGAGCCGCAGCCTGATCGTGAGCTTGTGCGCCAGATTCAGGCTGCGTTGACCAACGCCAAAGTTGCCGAGCTGAAAGCCGACGGTATTGCCGGAGAACAGACCCGTGCAGCCATTCGAGTTTTTCAGGCAACGGCAGGGCTGAATGTGACCGGGGAACCTGACGGTGCCGTGTTGGAACGCCTGACCCAACTGGGTGCTGTGAACTGATGGCCGGCCCATGCGGATAACCGCGGAGCTTTTTGTTTCTCAACTCGTGCGGCGAGTTTTCAATGATGGCGGCTTTGCTGCAATCGTTCGTCGCGGTGCAGAAGCGGCCGGTGCTGTTTTTGTGATCATACGCGGGCAGAACGGCGCAAGCGCGCTTTATGGACCGGCTGTGCAGATGATGGCAGCTGACGATGGTGAACGGCGCTTCATGCGCGAGAATGTTGACACCGACGAGGCTATTGAGCGCCGCATGGAGCGCGAGGAGCGCTTTGACCCGGATTTTTGGCTTGTCGAGCTGGAGACCGGAACTCCCGAGCGGTATCTGACGCTGGTAGAATGACTGCGAGTCAAATCCTTACGTTACGATCAGTCTTTCGCCGGAAGGCTGCCGGAGCAAACCGAAATTTCTTAGCAATGGCCGTTTTTTCACGCTTTCCTGAGCCGGCGGGCACATTTTCGAGCTGACATGACGCTGCTCGGCGGAGATTCGATGCTGCGCAAGTTGCGTTTTTCGCACATGGCTCAGCATTGAGGCAGCAGCAGGCGGCAAGGCTCTGAACGCCTCATCCTGAGCAAACAGTGCTGAAAGGCCCGCAGGTATGCAGGCCGCTGTGCACAATGCCTGCCGGATGGCGCGCCGGGTAGATGGCGCCAGCTTTGGCCAATTGGCGGCAATCAGACTGACGAGCGCGTTTTGCTGATGGTCCGTCGGGCGCTGAAGGGCCGTGTAGGCCGCAACCGCTGCGAGAGTCACCGTGTCGAAACCGGCACGCCCCTCTGCTTTTTCCAGCGAACGAAAAATATATGGTAGCGAAGATGTTTTCATAGCCAGATGATTGCCCCCGATGCGTGGTCAATGCCTGTCAGGTTGAAATGCCACCTTGTTTGGCCTGTTCGCCAAAATTAGACCAAAAGTATTAATCATCCATTAACCATGCGATCAGAGGTTGGGATTTTGCAGCGGCGTACAGGACAAGGTCGAAACAAAATCGCGCGCCTTTTCTGCAAGGCTCGGCTCTTCTGCAACTGAACGCAGGATCACATATCCTTCGCTGGCATTAAACGGCACAGGAATTGCGGAAGCTTCATCAAAAAAGCCGGCAATTCTGGCTTCGTCCAATTGTTCCTGAGAGCCGATCGCCAGATCCAACTGGTTATCAAGTGCCGAGCGTTGGTTGATGCTGTATGAATTATCCCCCGCTCTGGTGAAAATGGCGGTGGACCAGAACGCACTGTTGGGTTGCGCTGTAATTCGCACTGGACCACTTGCAAGCGCAAAGCGGCACACCGCAATCTCGAACGCCGGATCAAAGAAGGGAAACATGGTGCGCGTATCCGGCGCAATTGTTGCGCTTTCGAACACTTCCGCCGTCCGGGCGATGCGCCCCCAATTGTTGTCCTGCGCCAGCGAGGGCAGGGCGAAGATGACCGCAATATGGACAATACCCGCGCCCACGACGCCAATCAGAATTGCAAGCAGCACTTTACCCATTTGGCTTGCATCCCAGGCGCTCGATTGACGGCATAACCGGAACTGCTGCACCGGTGGAGGTGGTGACAGGTGTGTCGTACAGCGTCAATGCAAGGACGTAAGGCCTGTTTCCTGCCAAGGCCAGCCAGTTTCCCGGCTGAGCTGTTGCGCTTACGATAATGGGTGCCTCGTTGGCGTCATTGCGCGCCAATCCGGAAGACAGGAGATAGGCTGGAAGATTTGAAGGCTGAGCCACAAGCATCTGGCCGTCAACCGAAAACGCAGCAAGGCTGTACAACCGAGCGGCCGGAACGCGCCCGCTAAGTCTATAGGTGCAGTTTGTGTGCAGCGCCTGCCCGGAAGAATCCAGTGCCGCGCGAAACGAGACACCTTCGCCCAGCCCTGGTGCCAGACTGCCTTGCCGCGCGTAACTGGCACGCGAATAAGGATCGGCATTGGGCGAACCGGCCATTCTGTCTGCCTGCCATGGCCCCACGCGCAAAATGTCCGAACCGGAAAAATGGTCCAGCATGGCTTTTGCAGACCAGGCTCCGCCGGCAAATGCGATTGCCAGAGCAGCGAGGCTTAGCAAAACTGTGCGAATGAATGCCATTTCCGGACTCTTCAGTGTGTTTCGACAGGCCGGGTGCCGGGCTGCCGCACCGTGGCGACACGATTTGTGTCTATCGGCGCTGCATTTGTCAGGCGTTTGGACAGGTCTACCAACACTTTTTGCGCCTCGGCGTTGATGCCGGGTCTGCGCACCACAACCGGCTGCTCACCGTCAGTGTTGCTGGCCACCGGCACACTGCCTGGATCCGGCAACGGATTTTCAATGCCGGGGATTGGCAGGAGATCGATGCCCTGATGCGCCGCTTCCATAAAACGTTGCCATGTCATTGCCGGCAGAACACCACCAGTAAGCCGCTTTGTTGGCTGGTAGCCATCATTGCCGAACCAGACCGCTGCGGTGAAATTGCCGGTATAGCCCACAAACCAAGCGTCACGATAGGCCTGGGTGGTGCCGGTTTTGCCTGCGGCGCGTGTCATGGTCAGTGCCGCACGCCGCGCTGTTCCGCGCTCGGGAATCTGAACCAGCATTTTGTTCATGGACCCGGCAGCCTGTTCTGACAGGACGCGGCGTCTTTCCGGCAAATCTGTTGCAGCATTCCAGATGGTGTTGCCTCTGCGATTGCGTATTTCCAATATTGCATGGCGGTGGGAATCCATGCCGCCGGCCGGAAACACTGCATAGGCCGTTGCCTGATCCATGACCGTCACTTCATTCGTGCCAAGCGCGATGGTTTTATCGCCGCGCAGGGGTGTCGCAACGCCCATTTCCTGAGCAAGCTTTGCCACATTCCCCGATCCGACTTTTTGGCTCAGCTTGACCGCAACCGTGTTGATGGACCGCGCCAGCGCGGTTTCCACCGTCATGCGCCCTGCAAACGAGTTGCCGTAATTGCCTGGAGACCAGTTGCCAATTCTGACCGGGCTGTCCACCACCATGTCTTCCGGCTTCATGCCATCTTCCATGGCTGCGGCATAAATATAGGGTTTGAAAGAAGAGCCGGGCTGGCGCAGCGCCCGCGTTGCGCGGTTGAACTGCGAAACGCCATAGTCGCGCCCACCGACCAGCGCCCGAACGCCACCTTCATGGTCAAGCACGACCATGGCGCCTTCTTCCACGTCATAGGTTTTGCCAAACTGCTTGAGGTGATAATCCACCGCGTCATCCGCAACTTTCTGCAGGCCCATATCAATCGTGGTGCGTGCGGTGAAATTGCGAATGTTCATGTCTGCGGTGATGCGGCGCACCTCATCAAAAGCAAAATCCAGAAAATAGTCCGGCGAGGTGATGGTCGATCTGTCTACCGCAGTGGCTGGACGCAGCCGTGCCGCCACCACCTGACCCTCGGTCATCAGACCGGAATCCACCATGGCTTTCAGGACCACATTGGCTCGTGCGCGGGCGGCAGGCAGGTTGATGTGCGGAGCATAAGCCGCAGGTGCCTTGAAAAGTCCGGCCAACATGGCGGCCTCTGCAAGCGTCACGTCCCGGACATCCTTGCCGAAGTAAAATTCGGCAGCCGCAGGCGCGCCAAATGTGCCGCCGCCCATATAGGCACGGTCCAGATACATAGCCAGAATTTCGTGCTTGGTCAGGTTGGCTTCCAACCAGAGCGAAATGAAAGCTTCCTTGATCTTGCGATCAAAGCTGCGCTCATTGGTCAGGAACAAATTTTTTGCCAATTGCTGGGTTAACGTCGAGCCACCCTGCACCACACTGCCGGCACGCGCATTTTCGCTCATTGCGCGCGCCAGACCGACAAGATCTATGCCCCAATGCTCAAAAAACCTGCGGTCTTCGGTTGCCAGCACGGCTTTGAGAAAATGGTCGGGAATTTCCTCAATCGGCACAGGTTCAGCCCGTACTTCTCCGCGGCGGCCGATTTCGTTGCCATGCCTGTCCAGAAACAAAACGGAGTAAGCGCCTTTTTGTGGCAGCCCCCCTGCGGTCAACTGCATGGCCGGCTGGGCAAGAGCAAGCAGGACGAAAAGCCCGGCGAGGCCCAATGTCATGGTTTCACAGCCGAGTTCCACCATGGCGCGGTTGAAGCCGCGCACGCGAAACCGGCGGAAAAAAATGGTCAAACGCTCCCACATGGCAGAAAAGCCATGAAAAAAACGCCACAAGCTGGTATCCAGCCAGGCGTCAACCTCAATAAGAGGTGTAAGCCTGTGGCTCTTCGGTTTCCTGGGTGGGAACTGTTCTGGCACGCTTCTGACCACCACACATTAGGGCACTGACTTTGCCCAGTTATCATACGCCTTTCTTAACTCTAGGTGTGCAAATTGACGTTAAACAACAAGCCACAAGTCGCGGAATCGTCATTGATTCCTCCAGTGCGTGATTTCGGCAACGGCCCGTTCTGGAAAGGGCGGCCGTTGGAGGCTTTTTCAGAAGCGGAATGGGAATCACTCTGCGATGGCTGTGGGCGCTGCTGCCTGAACAAGCTGGAAGACTGGGATACGGGCGAGATTGTCTGGACCTCGGTGGCGTGCAGTTTGCTGGACTGCGACACCTGCCGTTGCGGCGACTATCCCAACCGGCTGGCCACAGTGCCGGACTGCCTGCCGCTGACCCCCGTCAGCGTGCGCGAAATTTCGTGGTTGCCGCCAACATGCGGTTATCGGCTGGTGGCCGAAGGCAAGGATCTTTACTGGTGGCACCACCTTGTTTCCGGCAGCCGGGAAACCGTGCACGAAGCCGGAATTTCCGTGCGTGGGCGGGTGGTGAGCGAGATTGGAATAGGGCCGGACGATTACGAGGACCACCTGGCGGATTGGCCGGGCGAGAATCCTATGAAAGATTAAATTCATTTTATGAAAGAATAAGGATTGACAGCGTAACGGATGTTGGGTAGACGTTACCTACAGTCGGAAAACTGTAAGAATTTTGATGGGTCGGCAATTGCCGGCCTTTTTGCGTTCGGGGTGACAATGGCCCGTCAAACACAAACCGGAACGGGCGCACGCCAGAAACGGCGAACCGCAAAAACTGACCGGCAGCAACTGGCGGATATGGCAAAGGGACACGCCGAGGACGCATTGGCGGCACTTGTGGAAATTGCGCGTGAAGGGGGAAGTGAAACGGCCCGCATTTCCGCAGCAAATGCCATTCTAGATCGCGCCTATGGCAAACCTTCGACCGCAAGCCAAACTGCCGCAGACATTGAGCCACTGCCGAGTTCAGTTAACCTTGGCGAACTGTCGGATGAGGAACTGGTGGCCATTGCCCAAGGTGGGCCTATGCTTGCAAAAGGCACCAGCGAAACTGCTTGAAGCACGCGTGATAAGAGCCGTACCTTGAAGTTTCGCTGGTTTGTTGATCATTCCGGGCAATCTTCATCTGCCATTTCAGCGGCAGTTTTCTCGCCTTCCTGTTGAGACTGAACATCCTGAGGTGACGTCGCCACCTGACTGCCGTCCTGCCCAGCAGGCGCAAGAGGCATGGTGCTGCCATCCTTGGCAATGGCGTTGCTGCCGGACTCGGCACCAGTTGTGGCTGCCGCATCCTGCCCGGATTGCGGTGGCGCCTGTGTGGTGTCTGGCGTCTGCAAGGGGGCCATGCTGCCATCCTTGGAGATTGATGCCTGGTCGTCATGGCATTTTGCAGTGGCGGTGCCGCCAAGACCAATGGCGAGAATAGTGGCCAGAACTGCGGTTGTGCAGGTCTTCATTTTGACCTCCCGTGTTGTTGGCGCCCAATCGCTTAAAGCCACCATGTGGGCCCAGCGTTCCATCACATACGCGTTTTTGCGGAAATTCCAGAATGATGACACTGCCGATTATGCCGTTTCAGGCTGCTCGGGAACTCTTGCGCCGCAGGCGCGGACGCCGAAGCCTGATCGGCTTTTCCAAGGCTGTCGATATACCCGGCAAGCCTGAAAATGAGGATGAGGACTGCGAGGAGTTTCTGGAGGTTGAAAGTGGTATTGCCACGCATCACCGCCTTTTAATGCAGGAGGTGCAGACCTGTGTGGACACGCCAAACGGCCGGCTGATGGTATTCATGCCGCCCGGTAGCGCCAAAAGCACCTATGTCAGTGTGTTGACACCGCCCTTTGTTATGGGGCGCAAGCCCGGTTTCAGGGTTATCGGCGCCAGTTATGCGAGTGATCTGGCGCGCAAACTCGGGCGTCGCTGCCGCGCAATAGTTCGGCAAAGCGCCTACCGCACCACGTTTGGCACCGCGCTTTCCAGCGAAAGCGCGGCAGCGGATGAATGGGCACTGAAAAATGGTTCGGAATACATGGCGGGGGGTATTCTGTCCGGCATCACCGGCAATCGCGCCGATCTGGTGTTGATTGACGATCCGGTCAAAGGCCGGCAGGACGCTGAAAGCCTGGCGGTTCGCAAGAAGACAATGGACGCCTATCAGGATGACCTGATGACGCGGCTGCTTCCCGGTGGATCGGTGATCATTGTCCAGACGCGCTGGCACGAGGACGACCTCGCCGGGGCGATTCTGCCGCAGGGTTATGACGGGCAATCCGGCGCAATCGAATGCCGCGATGGTCAGACCTGGCGCGTGGTCTGTTTGCAGGCAAGGGCAGAGCGCGGCGACGACCCGCTGGGGCGGAAGCCGGGGGAGTATCTCTGGCCGGAATGGTTTGGCCGTGAGCACTGGCGACAATTCGAGCAGAACCCGCGAACCTGGGCCAGCCTGTTCCAGCAGCGACCGTCGCCCGATAATGGCGACATTTTTCAGCGCGAGTGGGTGCAGTATTACGACACTCTTCCGCAGGGTTGCCGTTTCTATGGCGGTTCAGATTACGCTGTGTCGGACGAGGGTGACTTTACCGTTCACGTTGTTCTGGCGATTGACCGCGACGGTAATTTGTACATTCACGATTTGTGGCGCGGCAAAGGTGAACCGGACAAATGGATTGAGCCGCTGCTGGATCTGGTGGAGCTTCACAATCCGCTCTGCTGGGCGGAAGAGGCCGGACAGATTAACAAATCCATTGGCCCGTTTCTTCGCCGCCGCATGGCAGAGCGCAAAGTGTTCTTTCAGCGCCGACAGGAAGCATCGACAACCGACAAAGTGGCGCGGGCGCGCTCGTTTCAGGGCCAGATGGCTTCCGGCAAAGTGTTCTTTCGCCGTGGCACCGAATGGCAGGCTGACCTGATCAGCGAGTTGATGGTCTTTCCAAATGGCCGCCATGACGATCAGGTTGATGCCATTACCAAGACAACACAGATGCTGGACCGCATGCGCGGCGCACCTGACAGCCAGGCTGCAAACACAATGCGCAATGCGTTTGCGGCACGCAATGCATTTGCCCCCAGAAAAGCAGGAACACGACTTTGAGCAACGCAACGGATTGGTCGGGCCGCATTGAAGAGGCGCGCCGGGTGGAAAGAGACTGGCGAACCAAGGGCAGGGAGGTGATCGACATTTACCGGGCCGAGAAAACTGCCGATGGCGGCAGCGGGCGCGGGCGATTCAACATGCTTTACGCCAATACATCCATTCTGGCCCCTGCGATGTATCAGCAGCCACCACGGGCGGACGTGCGCCGCCGCTTCAGCCGGGCAAACCCGGTGGCAGACCGCGCGGCCGCAATTTTGCAGGCGGCGTTGAATGCATCGTTTGAGACGGGTGGGCTGGACAGTGAAGTCAAGCGCATGGTGCAGGATGTGCTGCTGCCCGGGCGCGCAGTGCTGCGTGTCAGGTGGGTGCCCGTGGTTCAGGAACTCTTGAGCACCGGCCCCGACGGCGTGCCACTGAAAGAGGTGCGGAAGGTCTGGGAGACGCTGGAATACGATCACGTGTTCTGGGAAGATTTTATCTGTGAGCCGGCGCGCCGTTGGAAAGAAGTCAACTGGTGCGCTTTCCGCCATTATCTGACCCGGCAGCAAATGCGGGAAGAGTTTGGCGACAGCGAAGACATTGCCAGGCTTTTGGATGATGGTGAATGGTCGCGCGCAGCATTCGTTCATTCTCCATCCGATACGGAGCAACTGAGCAATACTTGCAAGTCTGCGGAGCCAAGGGCCATTGTCTGGGAATGCTGGGACAAGACTGGCCGTGTGATTGACTGGATTGTGCCGGGCATCAGCTCGCAATTGTTGCGGCGTGACGAAGATGTCCTGCAGCTTCAGGGATTTTTTCCATGCGCCGAACCGCTGACATCTGTTTCTACCAGCAACACAATGGTGCCGGTGCCGGAATATGAGATTTACCGCGACCTTGCAGCGGAAGTCGCCCGGCTGACCGAGCGCATAGATGCGATTATGAAGCGCATGCGCATACGCGGCCTTTTTAACGGATCAATCGAGGAACTGGCCGATGCGCTGGATGGCGAGGATGGCAAGATGGTTGCCGTTGCCTCCGTGGAAATGGAAGCTTTGGCCAGCAATATCTGGTTGATACCACTGGACATGCTGGCGCAGACCGCCATGGCACTCTACGGCGCGCGAGAGCAATCCAAACAGGCACTTTATGAAGTTACCGGCATTTCTGATGTCTTGCGTGGGGCGTCTGTAGCAGGCGAAACCGCCACTGCACAACGGATCAAAGGCAATTTCGGCACTTTGCGCATTGACGACCGGCGGCGTGCGTTGAACGGCACCATTCAGCAGGTTAATCGAATTGCCGCCGAAATCATGGCCTCGAAATTCTCCGCACAAACCCTGTCGATGATGAGCGGATATGAGCTGACGCAGGATGTCGAGGCGTTTCTGCGCAACGAGGCCATGCTGATGTGCCATGTTGATGTGGAAACAGACAGCACCATTGCAGCCGATGAGTTCGGCGAACAGGAAACCGCAACCCGGCTTGTGCAGGCCGTGGGCGGAATTCTGCAAACCTTTGCTCCCTTGGTGCAGGCCGGTTTCGCTCCGCCGGAATTTGTGGCCGAAACCATGAAAATGCTGCTGCGGCCCTTCAAGGGATCGCGCGATCTGATCGACATTCTGAACCAGGCGATTGAGCAGCAACAGCTTCAGCAACCGGCGCAGGACCAGCCGCAACCGCCATCCCAGGAACAGGAAATGGCTGGCCAACAGGCCCGGATGCAGGCTGCCAAAGCGCAGATAGACCTTCAGGCAAGGCAGCAGGACATGCAACTGCGGCAGGAAAAGCACGCAGTTGATATGGCACGTGCTCAACAGGACATGGCCTTGCAGCGCGAAAAAATGCTGCTGCAAACAGCACGAAGCAGCGCCCCACCACCCCCGCATATCTGAGGAAACCATGAACGATTGCCGTTCTGATTTTCCATGTCCCGGCATTGCCCGGGCCATGGCTCCATACCGCTCGCCCGTATCCGGGCGCGAAATCACCACCCGTGCAGAACGGGCGGAAGACCTGAAACGCCATGGCTGTGTTGATGCCCGTGACCTGAAGGGCATGCGGCTGGCCAATGGCACAACGCATAGAGGATAGATCATGCGCACGACGGACCAGACAGAAGCCCAGACAATTGATGACGCCCTGCGGGCGGCATTTGATACGGTAAAGGCCACACGGGCTGGAACTGACGCGCAGAACAGCCTCCGCACACAGAATCAGACGCCGGCTGCAACCGCCGAACAGGTGGTTGCGGCCCCCGATGAATGGACTGAAGCAGACCAGCTTGCGCTGGCCGCATTGTCACCAGAGGTGCAAGCCCTTCTTGGCAAACGGATTGGTGCAATTGAAGCTGGCCACACCAGCAAAATGAATGAACACGCCGGTGCCTTGAAGCTTGCAGAAGGCGTGAACGCTCTGCTTGACGGCGATTTGCGCGGTCGCCTGCAAGCCTCTGGCATGGACGAAATTGCCGGTCTTCAGCATCTGATTAATCTTGAACGCTTTGCCACAAAAGATCCTGCGGGATATCTGCGGTTTGTCGTCCAGCAGGTTCAGGCCAACGGGGTTGATCCGGCAATGGTGCTTGGCCTGCGCACCGATGCCTCTGCGGCGGAGGACGACCCGTTTCAAGACCCGCGTGTCGCCAGGTTGCAAAGTCAGATCGGCGCAATGCAACAGCATTTGCAGCAGCAGGAGCTTGCCCGCCAGCAGGCAATTGTTGAGCAGCAGATAACCGCGTTCAAGGCCGACCCCCGGCACAGTCACCATGATGCCGTAACTCAGGACATGGCTCTGTTGTTACGGGCGGACCCAAAGCTTTCGCTTGAGCAGGCCTATGAACGTGCTGCGTGGGGCAACCCATCTGTGCGACAGCAAATGACGGAAACCGAATTTGCCAAACGGCAAGCTGATGAGCGAGCAAAGCTGGAAGCGGCCCAGGCCGCAAAAGCTGCCCGGCATAATGTCCGGGCTGGCGGGCGCGCTCTCAGCGCCAAGCCGGAAATCAACAATCTCGATGACGCAATCAACGCCGCCCTTGCCGGGCTTGGCGCATAAAAAGGAAGTATCTCATGTCTCCAGCCATGCTACGCCAGCTGCTTGCAACAACAATTTCCAACTACCGCAGCCAGCTTTATGACAACATCACTGGCTCCAACCTCATTCTTGCGACTTTGGAGAAAAAGGGCCGCATCACGTCTATCGACGGTGGCGCAGACATTCGCGGCCCGGTGATTTTCGATGAGGAAGAATTCAAATGGTATGATGGAATGGACAGCCTTGGCCGTGTCCAGAAGGAAACCATAGGCGAGGCGATTTACAGCCCCGGCATGGCAGCCGCTTCCATTACCCTTTCCGGTGAGGAAATGGCCAAGAACAATGGCAAGTCGCAGATCGTCAAGCTGATGCGCGGCAAAACGCAGAACGCCGAAAACACTCTGAAATCCGGCATCACCCGCGCCATTTATGGCGATGGTACGCTGGCAAAGTCTTTTGTCGGTCTGGACGCCATTGTTTCTGATACGCCAGCAGTGGGCACCGTTGGCGGCATTGACGCGGCTGCCAAGGCATGGTGGCGCAATAAGGCCGTAACTGTGGCCATGGCGGGTGCTGCGGATGACGCAGAGCGCTATCGCCGCCTGCGCAAAGGGATGAGCGCCTTGTATCGGGCCTGCGCCGTTGGCACCGAAAAGCCGGATGTCATTACGCTGGAAGATGATGTCTATGGCGTGTTTGAAGGCGGGTTGCAGGAAAACCAGCGTTATGCCGATGCCAATGCGGCGGCGTTGGGCTTTGACACGCTGAAATTCCGCCAGGCATCGGTGATCACCGAAAGTGCTGGCAGCGCGCACCCGGCTGATCATGGCTTTTTCATCAACACGGACTTTCTGGGTCTCGAATATTATGAGGGCCGCGGGTTTGATGAACTGGACCTGCCGGAATCCACCCCGGATGTTGATGCTGTTACCAAGCACATTGGCTTCATGGGCGCGATGACCTGCTACAAGCGCAACCGCCATGGCCGGTTGATTGTCACCGGCCTCTAATTTCCCCCGCATTCAATGTGAAGCGCCGTCGCAAGGCAACTTGCGGCGGCTTTTGTTTTTACAGGAGAGCAGAATGATCCGATTTTACGACAAGGCTGAACCGGCAGAGACCGGAGGCGACGGCCTGGCTACCTACCGGTTGGAAACCTATTTCGAAGCTTACCGCGACATCACCACGCGGATCGTGCGCCGGGCGCGCCCGGCCGACATTGCTGCATATCCGGCACAATACGCTGCTTACCAGGCTGCGCGGGTGGATGCTGATGATGGCTTTCCGCTTGTGGCCTGGCCCGGCGCGGATGAGGCCGTGCGGTTGGGTCTTGCCGAACGGGGCATATACACCGTGGAGCGTCTGGCACAGGCCGACCTTGCCGCTGCGCCGGTGGAATATCGTGATGCCCAATTGAAGGCCGCAAAATTCATCGATGACATTCGCATGGATGCGCCACGACTTGCGGCAGAGATTGCACAGTTGAAAAGCGAATTGACTGCCCGGGATGAGGATATTGCCGAACTGCGCAGCGAGATTGCGCGGCTGAAAAAACCGGCGAAAAAGCCCGCAAAGCCTGCTGAGGGCGAATAATGCAGGTGGGCTCGCTGGTTCAGGAAATTCTGGTCAGCCTGCAGTTGGCGCGACCGGGCACTGTGGTTGGCAATTCTGACCCGGCTGTTTCGCAAATGCTGTCGGCGCTTGCATCGGCAGCGGACGAACTGGTGCAGCGCCACCCATACACCCGCTTGCTGGTGGATGGAAAATGGGTGCAACCCGCTATCGGCCCCGCAACCGATGCTGTGACGCTGGATACGGACGAAATCCTGTTTGACACTTCCACCATTCGCGCCGCCACCAAATGGCGTTGGCAGGAGTGGAACGGGCTGGATTATGCCGAGGCTTTTCGGCAAACCGAAGACAGCATTTCGCGGGCGGCGGCGCGGCACTTGCGAGCAACACGCAGTGAGGTGGTTTATTGATGCGCCAGCCCCTTATTCGCCGTGTTTCACCCGGCATGCGCCGCGCGATGCCACAAACCATTCAGGCGCCCTATGGCGGCATCAACGGAGTTGACGCGCTGGCCGGGGGCATGAACCCGGTTGACGCAATCGATTTGCGCAATTTCATCTGCATCGATGGCGGGTTGGAAACCCGCGCCGGGTATGCAATCCGCAATGACCTTGGCACCGGTGCGCCAGTGCATTTTCTGCACAAAATGCCAGCCGGTGACTCCAGCATCGCGGGCAGCGGCGGCAAGCTGTTTTCGGTGGCGGGCGGCGTCACGCTTCTGGCGTCCGGCTTTACGTCCGACCGCTGGCGCTGTGCCGTCATGAACCAGCGGCTTATGCTGGTGAATGGCAGTGATGCACCCCGCACAGTATACGCCGGTTCCGTCACTGCAACGGCGTGGACCGGACCCGCCGACCTGACAAAGCTGCACCGGGTGCGCGCCCATGCAAAGCGGCTGTTTTTTGCGGAAAAGGGAACAGCAAGCTTCTGGTACACGGAAGCGCCTGGCAATATTGCAGGCGCGTTGAAATCCTTCGACCTTTCCGGCATTGGCAATCGCGGTGGCACACTGGTGGACATTGCCACAATGGCACCGGATGGCGGGCTTGGCGGCGACGACGACGCAATCGTGTTCTTCATGTCGTCGGGAGAGGCGATTGTTTATCGCGGATCCAACCCGGATGATGCGGGTAATTGGGGCCGCGTTGGCGTGTTTCAGGTTGCGCGGCCGGTGGTGGCGGAAAGTCATGCGGGCGATGTTCTGACAGTTTCAGCCGATGGGTATTCTGAATTGTCGCGGGTATTGCCTGCGGGCCGCTCTCCGGTTGCCGGGTTCGGTGCAAAGCTTGGGCGCATCGCCCGCCGCGCGGTGGCTGATTTTGGCCACAACCCCGGTTGGCAGGTGTTGTATCACCCCGGCCAAGGCTTGTTGCTTGTGCATTTTCCGCAAACTGCCACCAGCGGCCAGCAGCATATCTTGAACATGGCAACCGGCGCATGGTCGCGCTGGACAGACATGCCGGCCACCACATGGGGCCATATTGGCGATGCGCTGTGCTTCGGCACATCCGACGGCAAAATTTGCTCATATGGCGCAAATTCTGATGCGGGGGCGCCGATTGTTGCAACGGCGCAGGCCGCATGGAATGTGATGGGTGCGCCAGGGCATAAAAAGCGCATTGGACTGGTGAAGCCCTACGTAACCTCAATGGCAACGCCCACAGTACGGCACATTATCGGCGTGGATTTTCGAGCGCCGGTCTATGGCGCGGCGGCGGGCCTGACCGTGGCGGATGATACCGGCATATGGGACACAAGCGACTGGGACCACGCCGTTTGGGCGGGTGCCGAAAAGGTGACGGCGGATTTTCGCGGTGGCGGTGCACTTGGCGAGTGGATTGGCCTGGGCCTGCGGGTGGACAGTCAGGCCGGGCCGGTTAAGTGGCTGGCGACGACAATGAATGTCGAATTCGGGGGCTGAGCCATGGCCTACGAATTGTTGCTGAATGAAAGCGATCTGGTTTCGCGCTGGATTGCCAGACAAATCACCGATGAGCCAGATTTGTCCGGCGCTGTAGCCTTTGGCGCGGTGCGTAATGGCATGCTGGTTGGCGGCATTGCCTTCACAGAAATGCGCCATCCCGACATGCGCGTAACCGTGGCCGGTTATGGGCCATGGCTGTCGCTGCGCCTGCTGCGAACCGGCTTTGCCTATGCGTTCATTGATCAGGACTGTCGGCGGATAACCGCCATGGTCAAACGCACCAACAAGCCATCCCGCAAGCTGGTGGAAAAGCTGGGTTTCAAACTTGAAGGCGTTCACCGGCAATCCTTTGCCGATGGTGGAACGCTGTGCAGCTACGGAATGCTGCGAACTGAATGCAAGTGGTTGAAGGAAAAGAATTATGGGTAAATCAGCACCAAAAGCGCCGGATCCATACGCAACAGCGGCGGCGCAAACGCAGGCCAATACTGCCGCCACTCGTGAAAGCGCCAAGCTGAATGCTGTAGACCAGTATGGGCCTTATGGCTCGACCACGTACCAGCGTGCTCCTGATGGCGTCCCGGTTTCTCAGACAGTCAGCCTTGCGCCGGGCGTGCAGAATGTTTTCAACAATCAGGTGGGTATTGCAGACCAGTTGACCGGCAAGGCCAGCCAGCTGGTCAACCAGATACCAACAGGGCCAATGGATATTTCCGGCCTGCCTTCGCGCCAGACCAGCATTGCAAATGCTGGTGCTGTGCAAGGCTCTGTGCCTTCACAGTCTGCCAATCTGCAAACCTACAATTCGAATGGTTTGCCGGAACTGCCAGGCGCCAATGATTTTGGTGCGGCCGCAAAAACTGCGCAGGATGCGGCATTTGCCAAGGCGCAGGCATTGTTACAGCCGGGGCAGCAGCAAGAACAAAGCCAATTGGTGCAATCGCTGTCAGATCGCGGCATTCCACTGGACAGTGCCGCGGGGCAGGCAGAGCTAAACCGCATGCAGCAGGCGCAGAGCGAGGCGCAAAACCGCGCGGCATATGATGCTGTGTCGGCTGGCGCGGCAGAGCAATCACGGCAATACGGTCTGGCTGCAGCCGCACGCAACCAGTTGCATAGCGAGGGGCTTGCCACCGCTGGTTTCAACAATCAGGTGGCAGATAGCCGGTTCGGGCAGGATATGACGGCGGCGCAGTTCGCCAATTCCGCACAGGCACAGCGTTACGGCCAAAGCTCGCAAAACGCAGCATTCACTAACCAGCAGCGCAACGACGCTCTGACTGAATCCATGATGCTGCGGAACCAGTCGTTCAACGAGGCCTCGGCAATGTTGCAGGGCGCACCTGCCATGCAGTCGCCGGGCTTTATGAATCAGCCGGCCTATTCGATGCAGCCCGCCGATATTACCGGCCAGATCAACCAGAATTATCAGAACCAGTTGAACAGCTACAACAACCGGCAACAGGGACTTTGGGGCTCCGTCTCAAACCTTGGAACAGCCTGGTTGATGAGTTGACTGTGATGAGCGGAGATAACGAAATGATTCGACCCATTGAGATCGGCCCACAGAAGTCGAATGCTCTGGCAGAAGCTTTGCTGGCAAGGACAATGCGCAGTCAGGCTAGTAGCCCGTTTGAGGCCTTTAGCAACATAGCGACCGCCTATATGGCCGGAAGGCAGATCGAAAATAACAGCAACTACAACAATTCAAGGCTGGCTCACGGGCTTAACCGCGAGAATGGGGCAATGACGATGCAGCCCAATGAAGGCTGGCAGGTTGTGGACGGTTTGAGAATTCGGAGGAAGTGAGATGCCAATTTTTGAAATCTACGCTCCAGATGGCAAAATCGTCCGGTTAGATGAACCAGACGAAGCAACCGCTATCGCAAAATTCAAACAAGATTCTGCACAACGGGTAAACCCGCAGTCAAGGCAGCCTCAATATGATGGATTTGCAAATTTAGGGGCTGGTATGACCGAGGGAATGAGCCATGTGTTTGGCGCTCCCATAGGTGCGTCGCGTTGGATGGAGGAAACGGTAGGCTCCTTACATCCAGCCTTTGACCCCGATAACACCGCAGCCAACACTACTGGTGAAAGGGCTTTGCGTTATGCAGGCAATGCTATCGGAGCTACGCTTGCAACGCTCCCTCTTACGCGGAGTGTTCAACTGCTTGCAAGAGTTGGAATTCCAGCTATGACGTTTTTAAGCCGGTTCGCTGGCCAAACCAATAGTGTGGGAGGTGCCACAGCGGAAATGTTTGCGGCTGGTGTGGGAGGGGCCACTTCAGCTTGGACACAGGAGCAAGTTCCGGACAAATATAAGCCCACTGCTGGTCTCGCGGGCGAATTGGGTGGCAGCCTGTTTGGCACTGCACTTACCGCTGTCCCTAAACTGGCTTGGGCAGGGGTGCGCACTTCCGGGCAACTGATTGGGGATTTCATCGCCCCGCTTACGCAAACAGGCAAGGAGCGTATTGCGGGCGAGAAGCTTATAAAGTGGGCCGACGATCCAGAGCTTTTCCGAGAACAAGCGTCAAATCAAGTAATCGAGCTGGTTCCCGGTTCAAAGCCGACGCTAGGCCAGCATACAGGCGACGCTGGAATCACTAGGCTGGAACACAAATTGCATGGCCAACAGCCTTCGGCTTTCGAGCAGCGAATACTGGATCAGAATGCTGCTCGCCGATCCGCATTGGCAAATATCGCTCCACACGGTTCAGCAGACAGTGTTTCAATGCTTTTACGTGAGCAATTGGCTGGTATCGACAATGAAATAGCAAGCGTTGTCACAGATGCAAGAAAGCTCTCTGACGCTACGGTAGACCAACTCGGTTACCCATCATCGCCAACCGAGGCTGGTGGCATAATGCGTGCCGAACTAGAGGCTCGCAGAATTGCCGCAATGAAAAAAGAAGCTGATTTGTGGAATGCAGTCGATCCCGATGGAAATCTGGCAATGCAGCCACAAACGACAGTTAGCGCCGTGGCGAATATCCACCGTGATATTCCCAAATCGGCCAAGCTGCCAATGGGTGAAGAGGCTGGAATTTATAATACTGTCACCCAGTATAAGAATATCATACCATTCCGTGAAATTTCGGTGCTCCGGTCACGTGTATCCCGGGCAATGACAGAAGAGTACAATCTTCGTGGAAAGTCCGAAGAATGGCATAGACTGTCAAGTATTCGAAACTCTATTGATGAAGACGTCGGAAATGTTGTAAATTTTGGAATTTTACAAGACAGTAAGGCTGTTGGCTCTGGAGTTCTGGCTGAGAAAGACGCATTCTCGTCCAGAGTTTTAGGAGTATTGGAAGAGTGGGATGTTGAGCGAGGCTCAAGAGCAATCGGTCAGGACACTGGCTCTTATATTGTCGGAGCGAGAGCCCAAGGAACAAATGCCGTTAGTGGCCTTTATGGAGCAGTGCGCCCGCCAGCGCGGGGATCTGCAACTTCTGAAGGCGTGCCGGGACTACCGGGCGATTCGCGAGGCGGGCAAATTGCACCTTTATCTTCCCCCCTCGACGAGGCAGCACGCGGAAGAGTGATTCAAGCGCAAAATGCATCTCGGAATTTGGCTGCAACCTTCGACGAATCTCGTTTCGGGCCAATGCTGGAACGCGCTTCCTACACCGCACCTTACAAGACGGAGGCGGCAAGTTTTGCCGCGAGTGTTTTTGCGCCAGGTCCGGAGGGCCGAGCGATTATTGCAGATTTTCAAAAGGCAGGCGGTACCGAAGCAGCGATGAAAGCGCTTGAGGGCTACGCCGTGAATAGCTTGCGGAAATTCGCAATGAAAGCCGATGGCAGTATCGACGCGGAAAAACTGCTGAAATGGCGGTCGCATTATGATTCGGCATTGCAAGGTCTGCCCGATTTGAACCAACGCGTTCTCAGTGCTGAAGATGCTGCACGCGCGATGGAAAAAGCGATGGGCGATCGTGCCAACGCGGTTGCAGATCGACAGATTGGAGCTTTGGGCACGCTTCTGAAGATGGAAGATCCCGCGACGATTCGAAATTACCTTGGGCGGCTATACGAGACGCCCGGCGGATATGACGAGCTCCTGACAGTCCGACATGCTCTTGGTGATGATCAAAAGGCACTTGAAGGCATGCGACGGGCAACAGCAGACTATTTTTCTTCGCGCATTCTTTCTGATGTCGCTGGTAATGCCAAGGCCAAGGACTTGTTGAAGGGAGACGAGGTCCGATCTTATGTTCAAAAGAATGAAAAAGCCCTACGTCTCGTTCTTTCGAAAGAAGAGTTCGACACAATGTTGGCGGTGGCCACCGATGCGGGGAGGTCCTACGGACCGGAGTCTATCCTGCAGAAGGTGGTTGGAGGGCAGGGTGTTTGGCAGAGGCTTAAAGAACCGCTCGGGGCGGGCGTGGGTGGCACGGTAGGAAACGTCGTAGCAGGGGATTACGGCAGTATTGCCGGAGCTGCTGGCGTGAGCAGCCTCCAAATATTTCTGGGCGCTCTCCGTCAGAACGGAATTGAGTCGGCTGAGGATCTTCTTAGAGATGCCGTTCTCAATCCACAGCGAGCGGCATTTCTGATAACGAAAATTCCGGCTAACAAACCGCATGTTGAGAATAAAATGTGGGAAGACCTTGCTGCTCGCTACGTGCGGTCCGCGACAATTTCGAGTTTGTTACCTATTGAATCTGAGCAGTAACTCCAAAGCCTTATCAGCCTGATTGCGGCTTTGGACCTGAGCCATATAAGCCATTAGCTGACAATAGCCCCGCTCCGGCGGGGTTTTTTATTGGAGAAACCCATGCCCTTCACTGGCAACAATTTCGTGCGCAACCAGAACTTTGTTTCTGATCGCAATGCTGGCCCGCCAGACGACCTTATTTCCGCTGATAAGGTGGATAATGAACTGGACAATATTGCCGATGGATTGACGACCGTTAAAACTGCCGCGGCCACCGCCGACAGCAAAGCTGTGACCGCCGAAGCCCGCGCCGTTCAGGCAGAGGTAAACATTCGCGATGGCGTGGAAGCCGGGGCGAATACATTGGCGAAACTGCTGGCCATGGTTCGTGGCTGGTTTCCCGTGCTGGCGATTGGCATTGCCGGGCGCTATATGCGGGTGAATGCTGCCGGCACCGCGTGGGAAAGTCGGACACCTGCACAAACTAGGGCAGATGTTGGCGCTCTGGCTGCTGCTGGCGACACCATGACTGGGCTGCTGACATTCAACAAAGCCTTGTCCAGCAGCAATATGCTTGCCGATCTGATGCAGGGTTACGGCGTCTACTCCGACAATACCGGCATCAATGGCAACCGTCTGTGGCTCAATGCACCGAATGGCGGTCAGATCATCATAGGCCCACGCGCTGGGGCGGATAGTCTTGCGCAGGTCAATATCAAAGCCACCAGCGCGCAGGTGAATGGCTCGGCGATTTGGACAGAGGCTACCTTCAACCCTGCCACGAAGGTGAATGTGACGGGCGGCGTCCTGACCGGAAATCTGCTGGTTTCCAAAGTCGACCCTAAGTATCAGCTCACATATCCCGGCGCGCGATCGTGGTCGTTCGACATCCACCACACCGGACGCCTGCGAATTGTGGACGAAACGGCCGTTGTTGACCGGGCCGTGTTTGAAACCAGCGGCAATGTCTGGCTGAATGGCCGGTGGCTGAGTGATGTTTATGCCGCTGTAGATTACGCCGGTACACGTTCCAACGATGCCTGGACCAAGGCCGATGATGCGCAGAACAACCGGATAGTTCGCGATTCCGTGGACATTGGCGGGCTGTTTGGTGGCGATCGTTACCGGCCATTTTTCCGTAAAAGTTCAGATGGCACATACACCCACATGATCAGCACCGTGCTGAACCAGGTTTTCGCCGTCAACCGCAAGAGCGGCTATATCGAATTCAATTCGGATATCGGAATTGTTGGCTGCAACTACTTTGTATCGGATGAGCGGGCAAAACAGGTTCATGGCCCTGCTACCAAAGCCGCATTGCCGGTGATTGATGCCTTGTCATTCATCGACTTCAACTACTCCGCTGATGGCTTCGACAAAAACACCCGTCATGAAATCGGCTTTTCCGCGCAAAAGCTGCAGGCCGCCGAACCGACATTTGTAACCGAAATTGGCGAGTATTTATCGCCGAACCCGGCCACTCTTCTGCCTTATCTGGCAAAGGCGGTTCAGGAGCTTTCCGCCCGCGTGAGGCAGTTGGAAAGCCGGTAGCGACTTCAACATTCTGACTTGCCCGCCGCCATTGGGCGGCTTTTTTTATGGAGGTGACCATGCCTGCAATTGATCGGTTTGCCAGTGCTGCCGTCAAGGAATTCGCCCCGGCTACCGCTGTTTTTGCGGTAACGCCGCATGATGTGAATGAGTTGGCCTATGTCACCAATGGCATTTATGTTGGTGGTGCCGGTGATATCGTCCTGGTAGACAAAACCAGCGGCACAGCGGTGACATTCAAGGCCGTACCTGCTGGTTCCATCCTTCCGGTTCGCACCGCGAAGATTAATGCCACCAGCACCACGGCCACCCACATTGTGGGGCTGGCATAATGTCCCCGGCAATCGGCCTTGCCATTGGCATCGGGTTTAACAACAAGCCGCCTGGCCCGGTGCTTGACCCCGATGCAATGGCGCTCATCGCCCGGATGAGTGTCGAGCCGAATGCAAGCCGGAAGCTGCTGATTTCAAATCTGATCAAAGCTTTGAAGGCAGGCGGGGTCTGGTCAAAGCTTGATGCATTCTATGTGCTGGCCTCCCATGATGCTCAGGCGGCAAGGCTGAATTGGGTTTCCGGCCTGCTTGGACTAAGCCTGGTTGCATCGCCGGTTTTTACGGTGGACAGGGGCTATAAGGGCGATGGAGTTTCAGCCTATCTGGCCATCGCCAGTCCATTGGCCGATTCAGTGAAGTTTCAACTGACTGACGCCAGTGCGGGGTTGTGGGCGCAGGAAGTGGTGAATACCGCGAACAAGGTTGCAATGGCAGGCGGCGCAAGTGCCTACACAAACATCTACCCCTTGAACACCGCAGGCACACAGTTTTCAGCCAGGACGAACTCCAATTCATCGGGCTATAGGAATGGGGGCGGGACGGGGATGTTTCACACGTCAAGGGTTAGCGAGCCTGGTTACACTCAGCGTCACGGCTTGGCGGCCCGGTATGACATGAATGGCGTGGCATATGCGAGGGCTGTTCCCGAGCGAATTCTGGCGGGTACCAGCGGGTGGGGCTTTTCCGAGCATCGGGTGGCAGCGGCATATTTTGGCGCAGGCATGACTGTCGGGCAAGAGGACGCGATCACAAACGCACTCTCAACATACATGACAGCAGTGGGGGCGGCGTAATGGAATGGATTTTGATGACGCCCGACCAACGCGCCCGGGCAACGGTGCTGAACGACCGGAATGCCATGCTTGGCTCACGCCGGATCGTGAATGAAAAGGCGGGTGAACTCGTCGGGAAATGGGTGGCGCCAGCGCGACTGCTGGAAGATCCGGATTACGAGCGATGGCATGAAAGGCTTTCCCCGTTGCCGCGGATTGTGGCCGAAGGTGATGACCTTTTCGAGCCGCCAGCATCTGAACAAATCGACTGATTCAGCCCGCCACGAGCGGGCTTTTTTAATGAGGATTTACATATGAAAATGAGCAAACAGGGCCTTGCCGAATTGGCGGGTCATGAGGGCCTTGTCACGTCCAGGTACAAGGATAGTGTCGGCATCTGGACCATTGGCGTTGGGCACACAAAAGCAGCGGGCGCGCCCGATCCTGCCAGCGATAAACGAACATATACCGTATCAGAGCTGCTGGACCTGTTTCGACAGGATGTCGCCAGATACGAGGCAGAGGTGCTTCGGGCGCTGAAGGTGCCCGTAAACCAGACGCAGTTCGATGCACTGGTCTCGTTTCACTACAACACTGGGGCTATCGGCTGGGCCGGACTGACCAAGGCGATCAATTCTGCAGATATGAAGCGGGCAGCCGAGTTGTTCATGAGCTGGAAAAAGCCGGCTGAAATCATCCCTCGCAGGAGAGCGGAGCAGAAGCTGTTTCGCGACGGCGTTTACTCAAATCAGGGCAGGGCAACCGTTTATCCGGCGACGGCGGGCGGCGTTGTGCAATGGGCCAAGGGCCAGCAGGTCGATGTTCTGCAGCTTTTGAGAGAAGCAATCTGATCCATAGGAGTCATGTGATGAATCGACTGAAATCTGGTCTCATATCCGGAATTCTTGCCGGCTTGAACGCTGCCGCCGCCAGCCCGTCTGTCGCAATGGATGCGAATGCCGTGCCCGCAGTGCAGGCGGCAGTGGAAAGGGCAATTGAACCCATTATCGCCAATGAAGCCAATGCCGAGCCCTGGTTTCGCTCTCGCGTGACATGGGGTGCCATAGTTTCTGTTGCGGTGCCTGCTCTTTCTGCACTGGGTGTTGCCACAGAATGGCTGCAGGCAGATGAACTGGTTGCGCTGCTAACGGCGACCGGTGCAACTGCTGGCGGCGCATTGACGCTCTACGGCCGGTGGCGTGCCAAAAGGACGATTGGAGCCGGAAGCCAGTGAGTGAGCACAACACACCGTCTGCCCAATGGGCGGAGCTGCCATCCGACACGCGCGAATTTTTGCAGCGGCTGGAGAGGGACGACATTGCCCTCCTGGAATCAGGGATTGAGCTTGTCCGCTCATCTGTCACCGTTGGCAAATTCGTGAGATGGCTGGCGATATCCATCGCCGGTGGTTTTCTGGGAGCATTGCTGCTTTGGGAAGGCGCCATAAAGCTGGCAGGCTGGGTTAAAGGCGCTGGCCGCTGATTATTCAGAGATGCACGGATTAAATCGTCTTTGCAGAATGGCCCCCGCAGCGGTCATTCTGCAGAACTTCCTGCCGCCATGGTAACTTCTGGTAGTTGATCTCTTTAAGTCAATAATTTCCAAAAATTTCATTGTAAATTTCTGGAATGATTCGCAATGATCGAAATGATTTTTACATCTCAGTCGATGGATGTTTGTTGATATTTATAAAGGGCAATAAAAACATTCAACCTTAAGTAGAAATTTTTAATAATATTAGGGGTTATTAACAGCTAAATCAGATCCTCCATAAAAATATCTGGAAAAGCTTCACATGAATGGTATGGCTGCAACCGCAGAGTACCAGAGGGGGCCATCATGACAATAACTCATAATAAACTGGTAATGGTTGCCAGTCAGCCGGGTTCAAATGTAATGGAAACATCATCACCCAAAGCAAAGCCAACCGGTCGAGTGCGTTTGCGCATCAAGCGGCAGAAGCACTGGGCCGAGCAGGCACCCTGGTTGGCCTATTTGCGTTGGGAAGACAGCGCCAACTCTCTTTCCTTCCAGGCAAATGTGCCAGTGTCACCCACCGGTTCTGCTGCCTACCTGCTGCCAGGGGAAACATTTTCTGCAATGCTTTGCCGGTCTGGTGCCAGCGGTGCACCGGCAATGTTGCCTTTGCCTGGAATGGTGGTGAATGGCAGGCGCTATCGCGGTGGCAATCCGGCTCAGAAAGACAACTGGCCCTTGCTGAATTAGGTGCGAGACTTCGCGCCGCCCGCCTCGTCTTCAGCAATCGCGTTGCAACTCCGCGAGCTGGCACTCCGCGATTTGGTGAACAGATTAATAAATATTAACGTGGACAAATCCGGGCGATCACGCCAGATTACTTTATGTTTCTGACGTGATTAACAGGAGCCGGACATGCCACATTCCGACGCCAGACTTGAAACCGCCATCGTTGACAGACTTGTCGGGGATCAGACGCTCACAAATATGCTGGGCGGGCCCAAAGTCTTCGAACACATGGCAAATCGTGCCAGTTTTCCTTATCTCACGCTTGGCTGCACTTCGGTTATTGATTGGTCGAGAGGCCTGGATGATGGCTCGGAATTTGTGCTGACGCTGCACATATGGGCAGGAAGTGAAGGAAAAGCTGAAACCTTTGAAATCATGAACACGGTTTCCGAGCGCCTGCATGAAAGTTGCCTGCCGTTGGAAGGTGAAGAAGTGGCTCGGCTGTTTCTGGAATTCGCCCAGGCTCGGCAGGAGCCCGAGAGCATCAATTACCACGGCATTCTGCGCTTTCGCGCTGTCCGTCAACTCCTCGCCTGAATGCCGGCTTGGGGAGGCTGACGCCAGGACCGACCTGCAAATTCAACTAGACGTTGGACCTAAAATACCTGTAAGCAGCGATGCGAAGCAGGCTCAGCATTTTTGATGCGTGTCTGGTGAAAACAAGGGCTGTTGCCCGGTGCGCGTCGGGAGATGAATGGTGAGTTTGACCATGGGTATTGCAGGTAAACGGGTCTTGGTTAGCGGGGCCGGAGGGTTTATTGGCAGCCACCTTGTTGAGGCGCTGGCACGGGCCGGAGCAGATGTTCATGCGCTTTTGCATTACAATGCTCAAGGTGCACTCGGAAATCTTGCACTGGTGCCGGAAGATGTTCTTTCATCCGTCAAAATCATTCATGGCGATATAACGGATGCTGAATTCTGTTATAATCTGGTTCGCGATCGTGACATTGTTTTTCACCTTGGCGCGTTGATCGCAATTCCTTATTCCTACACGGCTCCCCGCAGCTATGTTGCGACCAATATTTCCGGAACGTTGAATTTTCTTGAGGCTGTGCGCAGTCAGGGGTCTGCCAGGCTGGTTCACACCAGCACGTCTGAAGTGTATGGCAGCGCGCGTTTCGTGCCGATGGATGAATCACATCCGCTGCAGGCCCAGTCTCCCTATGCGGCAACCAAGATCGGTGCCGACAAGCTGGTAGAATCCTACATTAACAGCTTTGGTCTGAACGCTGTCACAGTCCGGCCTTTCAACACATTCGGCCCGCGCCAGTCGGCACGAGCAGTTATTCCGACCATTATCGGTCAGGCTTTGGGCGGCCGTGGCGTTATCAAGCTGGGCTCGGTTACGCCCATTCGCGATCTGACCTATGTCACTGATACGGTCAGCGGCTTTATCACCGCTGCTACGGCAGAAAATGTTGTCGGCGGATGTTACAATCTGGGCACTGGCCGCGGCGTTTCCATTGGTGAACTGGCGCAGACACTTCTGGACCTTATGGGCAGCAAGGCACGGATTGAGAGCGACTCTCAAAGATTGCGTCCGGAGGCCAGCGAAGTGGACCGGCTGATTTCATCCCATGATGCATTCACGGCAGCCACGGGCTGGCAGCCGGAGGTTTCACTGGAAGATGGCCTTGCCCGCACTGTCGCGTTTTTCCAAGCAAACCCGCATCTTTTGCCAAAGGCTGGATATGTCATCTGATCAGGGCGTCGGCGCTATTCTAATGGCAGGGGGGCAGGGCACCAGACTGCGCCCCTACACCACTGTTTTGCCAAAGCCGCTTATGCCACTGGGCGACAGGCCAATCCTTGAGCTTTTGCTGCGCCAGCTTGCCGCCAACGGCGTAGAACGCGTCTATGTTGCGGTGAATTATCTCAAGGCTTTGATCCAGGCAGTGGTTGGCGATGGTTCACACCTTGGAATGCGGATTGAATACGCCGTTGAGGACCAGCCACTTGGAACCTGCGGGCCGGTATCTCAAGTGCTTGATGATATGGCGGAGAACTTTCTGCTGCTGAATGGCGACTTGCTGACGGATATGAGCTTCAGCGAATTGCTGACGCGGCATGTGTCGGCCGGCGCGGACGCCACCATCGCAGGAGTAAGGCGGGTAACCCGGCTGGAATACGGCGTTCTGGACATCCATGACAACGGGCGTCTTGCCGGAATTCGTGAAAAGCCAGCGTCAGAAAATATTCTGAGCATGGGTGTTTACGCGCTGCGTCGGGAGGCGGTGCGGCCGCTGGTTACGCCGGGTCAAAGGCTTGATATGCCGGATCTGCTGCAAAAAATGCTGATGACCGGCGGCTTTGTTAACACGCACATCACCGACTGCCGGTGGCTGGATATTGGCCGCCCGGAAGATTTTGTTGAAGCGCAGGCACTGGTCGAGCAATACCAATACGCAACCTTTCATGAAAAGCCTGCCTGATGTCTCAAAAGGCGTTGAGAGTGGGCCTGAAATATTCGCGGTCATAATAGTCCGCGCTTGCCATTGGCAGATGGTCCACTTCAATCCAGTTTTCGGGGGTTTTCAGCCGGTCCTGCTGCAATCGGCAGAGCCATTGCAAAAACCCTTCGGCATTGGCCTCGTCTGGTGGCACCAGCCAGGTGCCGGGTCTGCCATAAGTGCGCTCGGGAACAGCGCCGATGCCAGTCGCCAGAACAGGCAGGCCATTGGCCATTGCATCGGACAAGGCAAAGCTGTGGGTTTCGGCGGCGGTGAACGGAAACCACGCCAGATGCGGGCGAAGCTGGCAGACAAACTCCATCAATCGTGATTGCTCGAAGCTGCCCAGCACTTTCAGCCGCCCGCTGATCTGCAAATCCGCTGGCGGATACTCAGTGCCCGCTCCCAGAGAATAAAAGGTGATATCCAGCCGCTGGCGGATGGTTTCCCTCACCACATCCAGAATGATGTCCCGCCCCTTATGGGCCGTCAAAACGCCCAACAGCAGCACGCGCATGGTCTCATTGTCGCGAAGCGGGCTGGCATGCAGCGCAAATTTATGCGGTTTTCCCGGTTCGGGCAGCAAAACCGGACGGATTGTCAAATGCGGTGCCAACCGACGCGCGCGCGCAGCAAGCTCACCGCTGCAGGCAACGATGCGGTCTGCCCCTTGCAGAAGAGGTCGAAATGCCCGTCGATTTTTCTGGCCCGTCGCAAAGTCACCCGTGAAACGGCCACGGGTGTCTGTCATATGCGGACTGTCTGCGATCATCTGATAGTCGAGCAGGGTCACATCAAACGGCACACCCAGCTGGTCCAGCAGACTTTCTATATGTGCATCAAATCCATAAGTGTGCAGCACATCAACCCGGTTGACGCCGAGGCTCTTCAGCGCATGGGCAATGTTTGAAAGTCCGTTCGCAACATCAAAAGCCGCTTCCGGGACCATAGGATCAACTGACGACAGAAAGAAGTTCTGTTCGTCTGTGCCCCAGCCGAACAGAACATTTGACTTGTCGCGCATTTTGGCGGCCAGCATGTCGGCATAGCGAATTGTGCCCCCGCCCACACCATGGGTGAACAGCAGAAGCGTTGGGCGGCTGGTGATCGGGTGGTTTTGAAGAGTGATCCTTTCGCCGGTTTGAATGCGCGGAACACTTTCAGCTTGCAACTGGCCTGCCAGGTTCACCGGCGTCGCATGCTGCGTGATAGCGGCCTCTTTCAAGTGCCTAATTCGAAGCCCGGACCGGTAAAGTGTCTGCACAGGTGGCTTGTTGGGGTTTGTTGCAAGAATGGCCATGGAACGAAGGCCCAGAACGCTGCCACGCATCAGCAATGTCAAAAAGTCTTCTGGCGGCGTGGCGGGCATGTGCATGTAGGCCACCGCCGGCGACGCGTACAAGTCGAGAAGAGCTTCTGTCAGATTGTCGGCGCTGACCGTGCTGCCGGCACTCAGAAACACCATACAGTTCGAGTCCTGGCCGTTATAAAGTGCCTGAATCAGGTCTGCATATTGCGCATCGGGATGACCCGCCAATCGGATAAATTCTGCCGGAGTGGAATGGATGGTTCTGCGCTCGTTGAAGGAAACCCACGCATCTTGCGTTCGGTCCAGAACAATCAGCTTTTCAACCGCTGTTCCGCTGGCCTGCACTTTCGCCATTTGTCGCGACAAGCCATCCGCATTTTCAGCCTCGACAATCAAGACAGTTTTTTGATCCTTGAGCAACTGCTTCATGCGACCAAGCGCCAGGGCTTTCGCGCCATGATAGGGCGCATCGCGCAAAAAGCCCCAAACTCTTTTTAGCTGTGCAGGGCTTTCAATCCGCTCCTCCAGCATCTGGCACCAGAGCAGATTGGCTTCTTCGAGATGCCGGAAGCTGCGCGACCCCTGATTTTCGTGCACCCGTGAAAGAACATGCGATTCATACACAGGCACGAAAGGGTGCTGTTTGGCGATTTCAAACCAGAGCTTGTAATCCTGCGTGGTCGGTAGTGCCGGATCAAAGGCAAAGCTTTTGGCTATCTGCCGGGATACAAGCGTTGCGCAGCCGCTGATCCGGGCTTCCATAACAGCCCATAATCCATCCGTTTCAAAAAAGCCTTTGGTGAGGTCATTGAGTTGCAGGAAGCGTCCGTCTTCGTCGATCATATCGACATTGCCGAACAAGACGGCCGGTTCCTTCAGCGTTCTGGCCACTGCCATATAGGCAGCGATTTTGGTTGGCTTATACAGGTCATCGTGGCTAAGCCAGCTGAACCATTCACCTCGCATGGCAGCAATGCCGGAATTGAGAGCGGTAGCCACGCCGCCATTCGGTTTGGTGATCAGGCGAATTTTATCGCCATAAGACAGCGCAATCGCGCGGGTGGCGCCACCGTCATCCGAACCATCGTCAACAACCAGAACCTCAACCGCTGGCCAGGTTTGGGCCAGCGCACTGTCGATGGCCTGCCTTAAAAAGCGTCCGCCACGAAAAACCGGAATAATGATGGAAACCAGCGGGAATTCAGGTGTGCCGCTGTTGTCGTCTTCAATCACCCATCACCTACATAGTTTAGTGCTGCCTGGCAGAGTGGTGTACGGGCGCACGCAGCAATTCTCAATGTTCAGTCTATGAATTATGCGGTCTGCGGGTGGAAAAATGCAAATAGCGTTGTATGGATCAAGCAGGATATTATTTTGCAGTGGTCTCACATGTCTGATCAAGCGTCTCTGGAAATGATAGGCTGGCTAAGTTCGGAATGGTCAGGCTTTTTCCAACTGCCAACGGATGATCTGCCCGTTGGTGAGTGGTGGGAGCATGGACCGTTTTTGCAATGGCTTGTCAGCACGCTCAACCCTCGGACCGCCGCTGGCACCGGTGAAATCTGGAATGGGGTGCAGCATTTCATAGACAGGCATGAACGGCTCTGCCGACCCCCCAGTCTGCAGGATCCACAGGCTCGGTTCGACCTTCTGGTGCTGAGTGCGCAGGAGGTGGAGCCAGAACAGGTCGAAAGCTTGCTGGAACAGCTTGCCAACGTTGCTGTTGTTGTTCTGCACGGGATCAACCCGGGATATTGCGGTGCGGATCTTTGGCCGCTATGCGCCCGGCAGGCGGGTGCACAGACATTTGAAATGCAGTCCGGAGCCGGCTTGGGACTGGCGCTGATCGGCAATGAAACTGATTTTCCATCGGCGCTGGCCGGCCTTCTGCATCTGACCCCACCTCAGAAACAGGCGTTCACCAACCGCTGCGCCAGACTGGCGGACGCATGGGAGCTTGCAAGGCAGCATCGGCTGCAAGCCGTTCGCATTGCCAGCCTGTCACGGCGGGTGCAACTTCTTGGCACTGTAGCGCCGCCAGATGTTCGCCGCCCGTCAGAAGCAGTGAGCAACAATGCCCCATTCCAGCCGGCCTCCTATGCGAGCAGGTTTACCAACAGGGCAAAACGCTATGTGGCAAGATTGCGCGAACCGAAGCCGGCTCAGGAGACGCTTCTGGTCAAGGAATTGGCGGCCCGTCCGGATCTGTTCGACGCTGAGGTCTATCTTCAGGAAAACCCGGATGTTCTGGCTGCCGGTGTCGATCCCTATATTCATTTTGTCCAGTATGGTGCTGTTGAAGGGCGCTATTCCGGGCCATTTGACGGGCCCTGGTATCTGGACGCCTATCCAGAGGTCGCCAGAGCGAAACAACATCCGCTGTTGCATTATCTGAGTGAAGACAAAAAGCGCAGACGGCCAATCCGTCTAAGCGGGCCTGACACCATTGCCCTGCCATTCTGGCACAGTGCAGCTACTGAATTTGTAAGTGATGGCAGTCTTACCGACGCCACTTTGTACCGCGTTGGAACGGGCGTCGTCGCACGTACTGTCGACAGTGCAAAATTGCAAACCCTGCTCAGTGCAATTGAGCAAGGTCTGGACCTTCTGGCCCAGACAGTCCCGCTGATGCGTCTGGTAGTGGACGATGGAGTGCCTGTTGATCTCCGGGGTCTTGTTTCCGGAGATATCCGTTGTTTGCCATTGGCTGGCGTGTCCGGGTTCAGCGGCGGGCACAATCGTGCAATGGAAGCGGCTTTTGAAAGCGGCGCCAATTTCTATGTTGGCGTGCACGCGCAAGCGCAGATTTCAGCCCGCACACTCCCGGCAATGGTCATGGCGATCAGGGGATCTGGTGAGGATTGCCTGGTGCTGGATCGCCTGCCATGTGTCGGCGATCAGGGCGAAAACACGGATGTCGCCTGTTTTGCCATATCCGAGCGGTTCTATCAGAAAATTGGCGGGCTGGACGTTTCTCTTTCTGCGCGTGAGGCGCTGATTGATTATGTTCTGCGGGCCATGCGGCTTGGCGGTAAAATTCTGATTGCTTCAGGTGTCGGGACTCAGATGCCATCAGTCCAGAAAAATGCCCAACTGAGCGGCATTCAACGTGCTGGTTCTGCAATCAATCTGGGTCGAAAATGGCGCTGCAAAGAGCTGGTGGACCAGTCTGCGGCCAGATTGCAGGCCAGCGGCGCCGCCGTGCCGATGGATGAAAGCCACCAGACTGGGCAGATGCCTCCAGTGCGGCTGCCGGAACTTGCCTGTTTTGATCAACCGGAATTGCTGTGGTAATTGCCATTATGCAATGATGACTGCCAGACAAGCGAAGTGGTTTTGTTCATTACGCATTCAATGTCGACCCTATAGGTTAGGGCTTCGTTTGAATGCAGGCTCCCCGATGCTGCAAGGCTTGATATGCGACTCGTGAACCGCTGTATTAAATTTCTGTTTTTCGCCGCCGGGCTGTATTTTGCAGCTCCTCTTCCGGCTGCGGCAGCGCTGGTGTCGACTGCATCAGAAAATACAGCACCGCAGGATGCCATATTGATTGCGCAGGGCAGCTGCTCGGCTGCGGCCTCACAGGCTGCTGCACAATCCGGCGGTCAGGTTCTGTCTGTAACGATGGCCCAGCAGGGTGGCCGCACTGTCTGCGTGGTCACATTGCTTGTGCCGGGGCGAGATGGCGGTCGCCCCCGCCGCACAACTGTTACAGTGCCGCAGTAAAGAGTGGAGCGCCAGACATGCGAATCCTGATCGTCGAGGATGACAAAGATCTTAACCGTCAGCTTGCGGAAGCGCTGACCGGTGCAGGCTACGTGATTGACAAGGCGTTTGACGGCGAGGAGGCACACTATCTGGGTGACACTGAACCCTATGACGCGATCATCCTGGACGTTGGCCTGCCGTTGATGGACGGTATCAGTGTGCTGGAGCGCTGGCGCCGTGACGGGCGGACAATGCCGGTTTTAATTCTGACCGCGCGTGATCGGTGGAGTGACAAGGTCACCGGCATTGATGCCGGAGCTGATGATTATGTAACAAAGCCCTTTCATGTTGAGGAAGTGCTGGCGAGGGTGCGGGCGCTGATCCGCCGCGCGGCCGGCCATGCCTCGGCTGAGATTTTGTGCGGGCCGCTTCGGCTGGACACCAAGGCATCCAGAGCCAGCCTTGATGGATCACCGTTGAAACTGACCTCGCATGAATACCGGTTGCTTGCTTATCTGATGCATCATCAGGGACAGATCGTTTCCCGTTCGGAACTGACAGAACATATGTACGATCAGGATTTTGATCGTGACTCCAACACGATTGAAGTTTTTGTTGGCCGGTTGCGGCGCAAAATCGGTAACGATCTGATCGAGACTGTGCGTGGTCTGGGCTACCGGATGCAGGATGCATCCGGACAGTCGTAAACGGCCTATGGCCAAAGTTCGACCCAACTTTCTATCCAGCCTGACCGCCCGCGTTATCGCGTTAAGCAGCCTTTGGGCGCTGGCGGCATTTCTTGTCGTTGGCGGAGTTATCTCCAGCTTTTACCAAAGCACTGCCGAGGCGGGGTTTCAGGCTGTAGTGCGTGCGCAATTGTTCAATCTCATCAACACCGTTGCGGTGGATGAAGCCGGCAGATTGACAGGCTCACCCGATCTTGGAGACCTGAGTTATTCGCAGCCATTGTCCGGCTGGTACTGGGAGGTGCTGCCCGCGGCCGATAACACCAGCGGGCATCTGATGTCTTTTTCGCTCGGCCCGGGCGAAATTGCCTCGCCAACCACAGCGGAAGTGCCGTTTGACGGACAGTATCGCCGTGCCTACGAAACCGATGGGCTGGACGGCGAAGTGGTTTATGTCGAAGAGGCGGAAGTCGTGCTGGATGCCGACAACCACGTGGCACGTTTCCGGGTCATGGGAAATGCCGACATCATCCGTTCAGATATTGCGCGTTTTAATGAGAATTTGTCGCTCTATCTCGGAGCGTTTGCTGCCGGCTCCATTCTGATCAATGCACTGGCCATCTTGTACGGTCTGGCACCGTTGCGCCGCGTTCGGCGCGCACTGGGCGAGGTGCGTGCCGGCCGCAGTGAAACATTGGCGGGGCAGTTTCCGCTGGAGATTCAACCGCTGGCAATTGAGCTGAATGCCATGATCGACAACAATCGCCGTATTGTAGAGCGCGCACGCACCCAGGTGGGCAATCTGGCCCATTCGCTGAAAACTCCTATCGCTGTGATGATCAACGAAGCCGACGCAATCGGCGGTGAACGCGGCCGCGTCGTGGCGGAGCAGAGTGAGCGGATGCGGGTGCAGGTGCAGCATTATCTGGACCGCGCCAGAGTTGCTGCGCTGAGCGAGGGTGCAATTGCGCGCACCCCGGTCAAGACCTCATTGGAACGATTGGTCAAGGTTATCCGTCGGCTGAATCCGCAGATTTCGCTGAAGGTGAACTGGCAGACATCCACAGAGCTGGTCTTTGCCGGAGAGAAGGAAGATTTCGAGGAAGTGTTGGGAAATCTTCTGGAAAATGCGGCCAAGTGGGCACATTCGCACATCAATATCACGATTGCCGAACTGGGTGATGACGCATTTCAGGTGTTGATTGACGATGACGGGCCGGGACTGGGTGAGGATGAGATTGCCCAGGCGACCAAGCGGGGCCGCAGATTGGATGAGGCCAAGCCGGGAAGCGGGCTCGGTTTATCAATTGTTGCAGATACAATAACGCAATATCGCGGGCAGTTTAACCTGTCTCGCGCACCGATTGGGGGCTTGCGGGCAGAAGTTCTGTTACCCACAGCATCGGCTGTTGACACAGAACCATTCTGACGGCGAGACAATTTAACCATCCCAGGGGTTAAACCGTTACGGCTGATAGAAAGATCGCCTGAAACGCTTCATGGCCAATGGAAAGCCGTTCCGCTTTTACCGCTGATGCTGTAGGGGTGAAGTTGGAATGCTTATTGTCGCCGTGGATGTTGTCATGCTTCGTTTGGCCAGAATTGTCAGCCTGATCGTTGTCGCCAGCGTATTGAGCGGGTGTCTGAGCAGTCGTCAGGCACCGCAAGGCTCGGAATCACGCCCGCCTGTCTCACAGGGGCTTTCCGGTGCGGGTCTTCCCGCGCGTGCGCAGCAGGTGGCGTCTGATGCAGAGTATCAGGCGCTTCAGTTCGGTAGAGTCGGGCAGCCCGTGCCATGGTCCAGTGGCAATGCGTCGGGTCAGGTTGTGCCCACACAGCTTTATCGTGTCGGTTCACAGGATTGTCGCGGCTTCACCCACACCATCACCACAGGCAGCGAAACGGTGCGGCACGTTGGTTCGGCCTGCCGGTCGGGTGATGAGTGGACCCCGGTCGCCTGATAATTTTCAGATAAACCGTATTTTACACGTCGGCGTCAAAGTGATGCTGTGTTTTCGGGCGACAAGTTGATAATGAATGCTGGAACAGCTCCAGAATAGCTGGAGAGGTGAGGCACCGGCCTGTAGGCTTGTACGGATAAGAAATGCTGTTTTGGATTATCGCTGCCGCGCTGACCGCCATCGTTACACTAGCGGCGGTATGGCCGCTTTTGCGCAGTCATGCCGCACTGGCAGAAGGCCGGGCTGCGCATGACGTGATGGTGTATGAAGCGCAGTTGAAAGAACTTGAGGCTGACCTTGGACGCGGAGTTATAAGGGGTGAGGAAGCATCTGTTGCGCGGGCTGAAATTGCGCGCCGGCTTCTGAAGGCCTCACGTGAGGCGTCTGCCGAGGGTGGACTCAAAACTTCGGCACGAATGGCCTGGATAGCCGGGTTGATTTTGCTGGCCGTTCCCGTGGCAGGTGTCACCACTTACTATTGGCTGGGGGCTCCACTGGTGGAGGATATGCCACTGGCCATCCGCGACAATGATGCCGCTGATGCCGAATTTGCTGCGCTGGTTGCGGCAGCGGAAGCGCGGCTCGTCCAAAATCCGGATGAGGGGGCGGGTTGGGATGCGCTTGCTCCGATTTATCTGCGCACCGGCCAGTCGGAAAAAGCGGTTCAGGCCTTTTCACGGGCGATTGATCTGCTGGGTGCCACGCCTCGCAGACTGACAGGTTATGGTGAGGCTTTGATTCAACAGGCCGGAGGCCGTGTGAGCGAACAGGCAGGTTCAGCTTTCGCCCAGGCTCTGGAACTGGACCCGCAAGCGCTGCTGCCACGCTTTTTCCTTGCATTGGCCTTGTCACAGCAGGACCGTCTGGCTGAAGCCGTGCCCGCATGGCAAAGCCTGATCGATGACAGTCCGGAAAATTCGCCCTGGCTGCCAACGGCAAGGGCAGCGTTGGAAGAGGCGCGAAGCCGCACCGGAATGGTTGCAGTGCCGGAGGCCGATGGTCTGGCCGCTATTGCAGCGCTGCCGGAAAATGAGCGGCAACAGGCCATCGGCGATATGGTGGCGGGGCTGGCTGCTCGGCTGGAGCAATCGCCGGATGACGCACAAGGCTGGCTCCGTTTGATCCGCTCCTATACAATCATGGAACGCAAGGACGATGCGGCCCGGGCTCTGAGAACGGCACTGGCGACATTTTCCCCCGGTTCTCCCGAAGAGCAGGCGATTGCCGCGCTCGCTCGCGATTTGAACCTTGAGCCTGCGGACGAGGTGGCGCAATGACACGCAAGCAAAAGCGATTTTCGGTGCTTGCCGCCATGCTGGTCGTCATTGGTGTCGCGGTTGGCCTGGTCTTGACGGCCCTGTCCGACAGTGTGGCTTTCTTCCAATCCCCGACAGACATCATGACCAGAGAGCCGGTGGCCGGGCAGCGCATCCGCCTGGGCGGACTGGTGGAAGACGGTTCCATACAGCGCGGTCCTGCGGAACTTGTCCGGTTTCGGGTCACCGACACGGTTGAAACCGTGGCCGTGGAATATTCCGGTTTGCTGCCGGACCTTTTTCGCGAAGGGCAGGGCGTTGTTGCTGAAGGGGTGATTGGCACGGACAAAGTGTTCAACGCAGACACGATTCTGGCCAAGCATGATGAGAATTACATGCCCAGGGAAGTCGTCGATGACATGAAGGCGCGGGGCCTTTGGCAGCATGAGCCCGGTGCACAGCCTGCGCCCGCTGTCAGCGAGGAAAGCGGAACATGACAGTAGAGCTCGGTCATTTTGCGCTCGTTTTGGCGACGTGTCTGGCGCTTGTTCAGTCAATCGTGCCACTTGCGGGGTCGCTGCGTGGCAATGCGCGAATGATGGAGGTTGGCAACAGCACATCCATCGGCATTTTCGCTCTTTTGGGTCTGTCCTTTGCGGCACTGACCATGGCTTACGTCAACTCTGATTTTTCTGTTCTCAATGTTGTGCAGAATTCGCATTCCGACAAACCGATGCTTTATAAAATCACCGGTGTCTGGGGCAATCATGAAGGGTCGATGCTGCTCTGGGTGCTGATCCTGGGTCTGTTCAGTGCCCTGGTCACATTGTTCGGCCGAGACCTTCCTGCCAGTCTGAAGGCCAATGTCCTGGCGGTCCAGGCATGGATTATCCTGTCGTTCCTTGCATTCATATTGCTGACGTCCAACCCGTTCGAACGCATTTTCCCGGCACCCATGCAGGGGCAGGATCTGAACCCGATCCTCCAGGATATCGGCCTGGCCATTCACCCGCCATTGCTCTACCTCGGCTATGTCGGATTTTCTGTTGCCTTTTCCTTTGCCGTCGCTGCGTTGATAGATGGGCGCATCGATGCTTCATGGGCGCGGTGGGTGCGGCCGTGGACTTTGGTTGCCTGGCTGTTCCTGACAGCCGGCATTTCGATGGGCTCCTACTGGGCTTACTATGAACTGGGCTGGGGAGGCTGGTGGTTCTGGGACCCGGTTGAAAATGCTTCATTCATGCCTTGGCTCTCGGGCACCGCGCTGTTGCACTCCGCGCTGGTTATGGAAAAGCGCTCGGCGTTGAAAATCTGGACATTGCTGCTGGCAATTCTGACTTTCTCGCTTTCATTGCTCGGCACATTCCTTGTTCGTTCCGGCGTTCTGACATCGGTCCATTCCTTTGCGGTGGACCCGGAACGCGGCGTATTCATTCTGGCAATTCTGTTCGTGTTCATTGGCGGTTCGCTTGCGCTGTTTGCGTTTCGCGCCAGCGAGCTGGAAAGCGGCGGGCTGTTTGCTCCCATCTCGCGAGAGGGTGCACTGGTCTTCAACAACCTGTTTCTCACCACGGCCACAGCCACGGTGCTGATCGGTACATTGTACCCGCTGGTGCTTGAAGTGCTCACCGACACCAAAATTTCTGTTGGTCCACCGTTTTTCAACCTGACATTCGGGCCACTTATGGTGCCGCTGCTGTTTGCCGTGCCGTTCGGCCCTCTGCTGGCCTGGAAACGGGGTGACCTGCTGGCGGCTGCGCAGAGACTGTATTTTGCCGCCGGTTCGGCCATGGCTGTCATTATCATTGCACTGGCGGTCATGCATGGCACGCGTCTTCTGGCGGCATTCGGATTTGGCCTTTCGGTATGGTTGATGGTCGGCAGCCTTGTTGACCTTTATTACCGTTCAGGGTTGCCGCGCGTTTCTCCATCGGTGGCCTGGCGCAGATTTGTCGGCCTGCCACGTTCCGCTTTTGGCACGGCGCTGGCGCATTTTGGCGTTGGCGTAACATTGCTGGGCATTGTTTCAACCAGTGCACTGGAAACCGAAACGGTGCGGCTGATGGAGCCGGGCTCGGTGGTGGAGGTTGGCGGCAATCAGCTTCGGTTCGAACGGATGGAGGCACGACAGGGGCCGAATTTCACGGCGGAAACCGGAATATTCACCTTGCTGCGGGACGGGCGCTCACCGCAAACCATTGAAAGCTCGCGGCGGCTTTATACGGCGCGGCAAATGCCAACCACGGAAGCAGGCATATACACGCATATTTTCAGCCAGACCTATGTTTCCCTGGGTGATGCGCAGTCCAATGGTGGTTCCATGGTGGTCCGCATCTGGTACAAACCGTTGATCACGCTGATATGGATTGGCACCATCTTCATGTCGCTGGGCGGTGTGGTGTCCCTTGCCGACAGGCGGTTGCGGGTTGGTGCACCTTCACGTCGGGCTGCGCTCAAGGTTGCGCCAAAGGAGAGCGCGGCATGACGCGGTTTTTAGTGGCGATACTGCTGATGTTCAGCCTGTCAACAGCCTATGCCATGTTGCCCGATGAGGTGCTGGACAATCCTGCGCTTGAGCAACGGGCCAGAGACCTGTCTTCCGGTTTGCGCTGCATGGTCTGTCAAAACCAGTCAATCGACGACAGTGATGCGCCCTTGGCGCGGGATCTGCGGCTGTTGGTGCGTGAAAGGCTGACTGCGGGTGACAGTGACAATGAGGTGATTGATTTTCTGGTAGCGCGTTATGGTGAGTTTGTTTTGCTGCGGCCAAGGATGCATTGGCAGACCGTGGCGCTTTGGGCGCTGCCGGCAATCCTTCTCGTCTGTGGTGCGCTTTTTCTTTTCACAAGAAATCGCACTCGACCTGAACCGGAAAAACCGCTGTCAGGTGAGGAAGAGCAGGCGTTGAACCAATTGCTGGATGAAAACAGGCGCTGATTTGTCGCAACCTTACGAAGATTTCATTTCACCGCAAACCTTCCGTAAGTCAGCAGCGCCTACATCTACCTTCGACACGGGGCGATAACCCGTCACCAGATCTTCGTCGAAAGGTTGCACGATGCAAAATTTGTCTCATTCCAAAACAAGGCGCCGTATCACTGCCGCTGCTTTGGCTGCCGGTGTTGCTGGCTTCGCCTTTGGCGGAGTTTTGACCAACACATTGCCATCCAGCGCGGAGGCTGTCAGCGTGGACGCGCCGCAGCAGCAGTTTGGCTTTGCTGATGTTGTCGAACATGTTTCTCCTGCGGTGGTTTCCGTTCGCGTTCGCGGCGAAACAAAGCCTGTTGCCTCGCGCGATCAGGATTTCCAGTCCCCTTGGGAAAATATGCCGGAAAATCATCCGCTGCGCCGGTTCTTCGAGTTCGGCAACCCGGATGGTCGCAGTGGTCCACAGGGCCGCTCGGCACCCCGCGCCCAGGCTCGCCCATCCATGGCTCAGGGTTCAGGTTTCTTCATCTCTGATGATGGATATCTTGTCACCAACAACCACGTTGTAGCCGATGGTACCGAGTTCACCATCGTGACCAATGACGGCAAGGAATATCCCGCCACACTGGTTGGCACCGATCAGCGCACGGACCTTGCTGTGCTGAAGGTCGATGGCGGCGATACCAAGTTTACCTATGTCGAATTTGCCGATGACTCGCAGCTTCGCATTGGTGAATGGGTGGTGGCTGTCGGCAATCCGTTCGGCCTCGGCGGTTCGGTCACCGCCGGCATTGTTTCGGCCCGTGGCCGCGATATCGGCGCCGGTCCATACGATGACTTCCTGCAGATCGACGCAGCCGTGAACCGCGGCAACTCCGGCGGTCCTGCTTTCAATCTTGAGGGCAAGGTTATCGGCGTCAACACTGCCATTTACTCGCCATCCGGCGGCAATGTCGGTATCGCATTTGCCATTCCATCCTCAACTGCAAAATCCGTTGTTGAATCGCTTCGTGAAAATGGTAGCGTTCAGCGCGGCTGGCTTGGCGTGCAGATAGCACCGATCTCTGACGATATAGCCGATGCGGTTGGTCTGTCGGATGACAAGGGTGCAATCGTCACCCTGCCGGAAAGTGACACACCAGCGGCAAAAGCTGGCATTCAGACCGGCGATATCATCACCGCCGTTAATGGTGAAACCGTCGCCGGCCCGCGCGAACTGGCCAAGATGATTGCGACTTTCCGCCCGGATACAGAGGTGGATATCACAATCTGGCGGGATAATGCGGCGCAGGATGTCAAGGTCAAGCTTGGCGACATTTCCTCGCTGGATGAAGCCGCTTCATTGAGCGGCGGCGCTCCTGCCGTTCCAACCGATGCATCAGCATTGGCCGGATATGGCCTCAAACTTACACCTTCGGATGAAGGTGACGGTCTGGTCGTAACAGACCTAGATCAGTCTTCCGAGGCAGCCAATAAGGGTGTGCAGGTCGGCGACGTGATTGTTGCCGTCAATGGCAAGGAAGTGCGCAGCCAGAAAGACGTGGAAGACGCCATCAAGGCAGCTTCAGACGCCGGACGCAAGGCAGCCCTTTTCCAGCTTCGCACCGGTGACCAGAACCGGTTCGTTGCACTGCCAATCGCCGGAAGCTGATAATCGCTTAAGCTGATTGAAGCGGCGGAGGAGCACGCGCTTTTCCGCCGCTATTGTGAGCAGAGCCCGTTTCACCCTTTGCTGACAATCCGTAATTGCCGGCGCAGTTCCGAGCGCAAGACCGTTCTGTGCTCTTGCTGGAATTGCATCTTTGTTGGCGCAATTCCGACCGCAAAACCGTTTCACACATTTGCTGGAATTGCATTTCTGTTGGCGCAGTTCCGACCGCAAAACCGTTACGCACCTTTGCTGGAGTTGCATTTTTGTTGGCGCAATTCCGAACGCAAAACCGTTTCACACTTGTGCTGGAATTGCTTTCAAGGAATCCATACGATGAGCAGTGCAGATTCCTTTTCTCCCGCGCACTTCGGCGCAACAGCAGGTGCCATGCGAATTCTGATTATCGAAGACGACAACGAAGCCGCCGCCTACCTTGCCAAAGCTCTGCGTGAAGCCGGACATGTGCCCGATCGCGCCGGCGACGGCGAAACCGGCTTCCACATGGCCGACTCCCAATCCTATGATGTGTTGATTGTCGATAGAATGCTGCCCCGACGCGATGGACTCTCCGTCATCACCGGCTTGCGCCAGAAGGGCAACGAAACACCCGTTCTGATCCTTTCTGCACTGGGACAGGTGGATGATCGCGTCACCGGCCTGCGAGCCGGTGGTGATGACTACCTCACCAAGCCCTTTTCCTTTTCCGAACTGCTTGCAAGAGTGGAAGTTCTGGGCCGTCGCCGTGGTTCAAAAGACCATGAAACACAGTACCGCGTAGGAGACCTGGAACTTGACCGTCTATCGCATGAAGTGCGCCGTGACGGGCGTTCCATCATTCTGCAGCCCCGCGAGTTTCGTCTGCTGGAATATCTCATGAAACATGCCGGACAGGTGGTAACCCGCACCATGCTGCTGGAAAATGTCTGGGACTACCATTTCGACCCGCAAACCAATGTCATCGATGTGCATATTTCGCGCCTTCGCTCCAAGATCGAGCGTGACTTTGCCTCGCCATTGCTGCACACGGTGCGCGGTTCGGGCTACATTATGCGTGCGGAATAAGCCTTGCAGAAACTCCGCGCCCTGATGCGAATGACGTCAGTTCGCCTTTCGGCGATCTTTCTGGCGTTGTTTGCAATCTTTGCCATTGTGCTGGTGGTCTATGTCACAGCCACTGCATCCGGCATTTTGCAGCAGCAGAGCCGCGTGGTCATATCGGATGAAATCCGCGAACTGGGCGGCGTCTACGGGCGCAGCGGCATTGTTGGGCTCGTGCGGTCAATCGATCAACGGGCAAGGCAACCTGGCGCATCGCTGTATCTGGTCACAGATGCCACGGGCCGCATACTTGCCGGAAATGTGCAAAGTCTGGATTTTGGCGTAATCGACAAGTCCGGCTATATCAGCAAACCTTTTGGCTATGAGCGGTTCGCCGAAGATCCAGCCGACCGTTACCACGAAGCCGTGGCAGAGGTTATTGCATTGCCCAACGGCATGCGGGTTCTTGTCGGCCGCGATGTCACCGATCAGGATCGCATTCGGCAGGTGGTTCGTGATGCCCTGGTGCTAGCCCTCGGGTTGATGGGGGCAGGCGCATTGTTTGCCTGGCTGCTGGTCGGTCGCAGGGCGTTGCATCGGCTTGATCTGATGTCCAGATCCTCTCGCCGGATATTGGCAGGCGACCTCTCCGAAAGACTGCCTGTCACCGGTGCGGGTGATGAGTTTGACCGCCTGTCAGAAAATATGAACACTCTTCTGGCCCGGGTTTCGTTATTGCAGGAAGGGCTGCGCCAGGTTTCTGACAATATTGCCCATGATCTGAAAACACCGCTCACCCGGCTCCGCAACCGTGCGGAAGCGGCCTTGGCAGACCATTCCGAAGGAGCTGATCCGCGTGCTGCGCTGGAGGGCGCCATGGCCGAAGCCGATCAGATGATCCGCACTTTCGATGCGCTTCTGATGATCAGCCGCGTTGAAGCTGGTTCCCACCCGGTGGAAAAAACCATGGTTGACCTGACGCAGATCGCTTCTGACGTTGTGGAGCTTTACGAACCCGTTGCAGAAGATGCGGGTGCCACCATTGTGCTTGGCGCGCCAGAGCCTGTGCGCGCTCTCGTCAGCCGCGAACTGATTGCACAGACATTTTCCAATCTGATCGACAATGCGCTGAAACACGGTAGTGCCGAGCTGGACAATGCCCGGGTGCAGGTAACGGTGGAGAAAGATGGCGGTCTGTGCCGGCTGGCTGTAAGCGACAATGGGCCCGGCATTCCTGTGGAAGAGCGTGAGCGGGTTCTTGAGCGGTTTTACAGACTGGACAAGAGCCGCACCTTGCCTGGTTCCGGGTTGGGCCTTTCACTCGTGCAGGCAATTGCAAGGCTGCACGGCGGCAGGTTGCTTGTCGAAGATGCTCAACCCGGTTTAAAAATCGTCCTGGAGTTTCCAGACGGCGTTGAAGCTTCCGCCAATGAACAGGAGTCGGGATTTGGCTAGCAAAAGCATGCTGATCGGCGGCAACGTGTCACTGCAGGCATTGGATCCGGTGCGTGCGGAAAGCTGGCTGGCAGATCTGTCTGCTGCGGCGGAACAGGCGGATTGCCACCGACTGGTCGGATTTCTGGCCGGCACGAGTGCAGACCGTTCCAATCTGGGCGCCATTCTCGACCTTTCGCCCTATCTGAACGGGCTGATGCTTGGCCATCCTGAGTGGGTGGATGCTTTATTTGACCAGACGGCGCAAAAACAGATCGCGGCATTGGTTGCGGCGTTGAATGAACCGGTACCCGACCGGGCGTCTGAAGGCGAGGAGATGACGTTCGTCCGCCGAAGCAAAAATCAGGTCAGTCTGTTGATTGCACTCCTGGATTTGTTCGGCGTTGAAGACGAAGCCTATGTCACCGGATGGCTCTCAGAACTGGCAGAGGCCGTCGTGCGGAGAGTTGTGCGTTTTTGCCTGAACGATCTTCAACGGCGCGGACAATTGCAATTGCCGGACATGGCCAATCCGGAAAAGGGCAGCGGCCTGTTCGTGCTGGGTATGGGCAAGCTGGGTGGGCGTGAACTCAACTACTCCAGCGATATTGACCTGATCATCCTGTTTGATCCGGAAGTGCCTGCCATCGTGGACCCGACGGAATGCGTCGAGATGTTTTCGCGGCTGGCCCGGCGCCTTGTGCGCATGGTGGGCGAGCGAACCCGTGACGGCTATGGCTTTCGCACGGATTTGCGCTTGCGGCCTGATCCTTCTGCAATGCCGCTTGCCATACCGCTGCCCACGGCACTGGTTTACTACGAAAGTGCCGGGCGGGATTGGGAACGTGCGGCGATGATCAAGGCACGCGTGGTTGCTGGAGACGAGGCGGCGGCAGCCGAGTTTCTTTCCGCCATCACGCCGTTTGTGTACCGCCGTTATCTGGATTTTGCCGCCATACGCGACATTCAGGCCATGAAGGGGCGGATAGACCGGCACCGCGGGTTTGAGGGGCTTGGTGTTGGCGGTCACAATGTCAAACTGGGCCGAGGCGGTATCCGCGAGATCGAGTTTTTTGCCCAGACGCAGCAATTGATTGCCGGTGGCAGGGCGCCGGAACTGCGTTTGCTGCAAACCATTCCCACCCTTCATGCTTTGGCGCAGGGTGGGTGGATCAGCAAGGATACCGCCTCGGAACTGACCGAATGTTACTGGTTCCTGCGGCATGTCGAGCATGTCATCCAAATGGTCGCAGATGAACAGACGCACACTCTGCCTGAAACTCAGGAAGACCTGCTGCGTGTGGCGCGTCTGGCAGGCTATGGCTCGGTGCTGGAATTTTCCAAGGCTTTGCTGCAACGCCTGGCAATTGTGGATAAGCGCTTTGGGCAATTGTTTGCTGGCCGCGACCGAAAGGAAGTGTCGCCCGTGCTGGCGGTGTTGAGCGATGAGACCGACGAGCGGGCGCAGGAATGGCTGGCCGAAGCCGGCTATAAGCGCGTGTCGGATGTTGCGCACATTATTCACGGCTGGGGCACGGGGCGGTATCGGGCCATGCGCTCGGAAGCTGCGCGCGAACAGTTGACGCGCATGTTGCCGCAATTGCTTGAGGCTTTTTCATCGGCGAGGGATCCGGATTCTGCGCTGGCAATGTTTGACCGGTTTCTTCAAGGACTTCCGGCAGGCTTGCAATTCTTTGCACTCATCGCATCAAATCCGCGTTTGCTGGACCTTCTGGCGCTTATTCTCACCACAGCGCCCAATCTGACGGAAACCATTTCCCGTCGCCCACACGTGTTTGATGCGCTGATTGACCCATCCTTCTTTGGCGAAATGCCGTCTCGTGACTTGATCAACGAGAGGCTTTCGGCATTTTTGCAGGATTCTCCCGGCCATGAGGACCGGCTGGACCGATTGCGGATCTTTGCTTCGGAGCAGAAATTTCTCACCGGAGTGCGGCTGCTTTCCGGCGCAATCGAAGGCGAAGAGGCTGGGGAAGCATTTTCTGATCTGGCCGATGAAGTGATCACCGCGCTTCTCGAAACGGTCGAGAATGAGTTTGCTTCACGTCATGGTCGGGTCTTGGGTGGCAGGCTTGGGTTGCAAGGTCTTGGTCGGCTGGGCAGCCGCGAGCTTACGGCCACGTCAGACGTCGATCTGATCCTGTTTTACGACCATGATGCGGATGCAGAAGAGTCGGATGGTGAACGGCCACTGCCGGTCTCAACCTATTATGCGCGGCTGACACAGCGGCTCATAGCGGCACTGTCCTCTCCCATGGCGGAAGGCATTCTATACGAGGTGGATTTTCGCCTACGCCCATCCGGCAACAAGGGGCCGCTGGCTACGCATGTTGATGCCTTTGCTCGCTATCAGGAGCAAGAAGCCTGGACGTGGGAGCGCATGTCGCTGACAAGATCCCGCCCGATTGCGGGTGATAAGGTCTTGCTGGAAAAGGTTGGCAACATCATCCGCCACACCATTGCCGCTCACAAGGCCGATGACAAACTTGTCGGCGACGTCGCGTCCATGCGCAGGCGGATCGGCAAAGACAAGCCGCCACGCGGACCGCTGGACCTGAAACTGCTTCCAGGCGGGTTGATTGATCTGGAATTTATTGCGCAATGGGCTTTGCTGGCTGGCGTTGTCCCGGCAGATTTTGTTGGCAAGCCAACGGTTGAGGTGCTGGCAGCGCTGGAAGCAACCGACCATCACCCGGCTGTCAGCGGCCTTTCCACATCGATGCAGATGTTCAGCCGGATCGCGCAATTGCGGCGTCTTGGGCCAGACAATGCCCGTGCCACGGATGATTTGCCGCGTGGCTTGGCAGAGCGGATTGCCAGAAGCATAGACGCTCCGGACATATCGCAGATCGAAGCCATGGTTGCAGATTCGGCGGCGGAAGTGCGTGCGGTGTTCAACGCACTTTTGCCAATGCCAGACGATGTGGATCTGCCGGGCAAATAGACTAGAATGTTGGCGGCGTGCAGGCGCTGACCACTTCACATGGTACGGGCCCGACGCAGCGAAACCGGTGCGGTCGGCGGCTTTCAAAATAATAGGCGTCGCCCGGGCCCAAAATCCGCCGTTCGTCATCCACGGTGACTTCCAGCCGGCCGCTCAATACAATCCCGCCTTCCTCGCCGTCATGCACAAGGGGAACTTTGCCGGTGTCAGCGCCGGGCTGGTAGCACTCTTTTAAAATCTGCAAGCTCCTGCCGAACAGATTGTCACCCACCTGACGATAGGAGATTGGCCCCTTACCAATTTCCACCAGTTCAGACGCCTGATAAAACGCCTGCCGGCTGCGTTCCGGCTCGTAAGAGAAGAACTCGGCCAGGCCGATTGGAATGCCATCCAGAATTCGCTTCAGCGCACCAACAGACGGGTTTGTGCTGTTGGATTCAATCAGCGAAATAGTGGAATTGGTTACACCTGCAAGCTGGGCAAGCTGACGCTGTGAAAGGCCTCGGGCTTCCCTCAGGTGCCGCAATCTCCCACCAATATCCAGTGCCATAGGCAGTTGTTCCTCATGTTGAGTATATCAAACACATGAGAAATTTTCACAGACAGGTCAATGGCTTGTGCCTGCCTAGAAAACGACTTGTGTGCAGATGTAAAATCGCGTCCACATGGGCAGGTTAATGGAGATGGCCAATGGACAGCCTGGAAAAATCAAACACCCCCTCACTCGACAGTTACTGGATGCCATTCACTGCGAACCGGCAGTTTAAAGCGTCCCCGCGCATGCTGGTTGCAGCGTCGGGAATGCATTACACCGATATTGATGGCAACAAGGTGCTGGATGGCACGGCGGGCCTGTGGTGTGTGAACGCTGGTCATGGCCGCAAGGAAATTGCCACGGCGGTGGAACGCCAGCTCACCAGCCTTGATTACGCTCCATCGTTTCAGATGGGGCACCCGATTGCGTTTGAATTTGCCGAGCGGCTTGCAGCGGTGGCGCCTGGGGTGGGTGACCAGCGGCTGGACCGGATTTTCTACACCGGCTCGGGCTCTGAATCTGTTGATACCGCACTTAAAATTGCCATCGCATATCAGCGCGCTATCGGGCAGGGCACCCGGACCCGGCTGATTGGCCGTGAGCGCGGCTATCATGGCGTCGGCTTCGGCGGCATTTCGGTCGGCGGTCTTGTCAACAACCGGCGTGTCTTCCCGCAGTTAAATGGCTCCGACCATTTGCGCCATACCCATGATTTAACCCGCAATGCCTTTGTAAAGGGCGTGCCGGAACACGGGGCAGAACTGGCGGATGATCTTGAACGGCTGGTGGCCTTGCATGGCGCTGAAACGATTGCCGCCTGTATTGTTGAGCCAGTTGCCGGCTCCACGGGCGTCTTGCTGCCTCCAAAGGGATATCTGGAACGCTTGCGGGCAATTTGCGACCGCCATGGCATATTGCTGATCTTTGATGAGGTGATCACCGGTTTTGGCCGGTTGGGCGCCAATTTTGCCACTGATCTGTTCGGCGTGCTGCCCGATATCGTCACCACGGCCAAGGGGCTGACCAATGGCGTCATACCCATGGGAGCGGTGTTTACCAGCCGCAATGTGCATGATGCGCTGATGCAGGGACCAGAAGGGCAGATTGAGCTTTTCCACGGGTACACCTACTCCGGGCACCCGGTGGCATGCGCGGCGGGTCTGGCGACACTGGATGTTTACATGTCCGAAGGGCTTCTGACCCGGGCGGCCCATCTGGAAAGCCAGTGGCATGATGCAATCCACTCGCTGAAATCGGCACCCAATGTCATCGACATTCGGACAATCGGCCTGGTAGCTGGAGTTGAATTATCTCCAAGGGAAGGGGCCATCGGCGCCCGTGCCTATGATGTGTTTGTGGATTGCTTCAAAAAAGGTGTTCTCATTCGGGTCACCGGCGACATCATCGCGCTGTCACCACCGTTGATTGCAGAGCCAGAGCACTTCAATACGATTGTCGAAGTGCTGGGTGATGCTCTGCAGAAGGCCGCCTAGAGCGTTGTCTTGCCGTTGAAACCATTTCGTTTCAACGGCAATGCTCTGAAGGTCAGGCCAGAGGCACAGAAAGGGAAACCAGCGTTCCCTTGCCCACGCGGCTGGAAATCTTCATACGCCCGCCATGCAGTTCCACCAGAGACCGGGCAATCGCCAGGCCCAGCCCGGTTCCCTTGTTGGTTCTGGTCAGCTCGTTTTCCACCTGCTCAAATGGCAGGCCAAGATTTTTCAGGGCGTTTGCCGGAATACCAATGCCGCTATCGGCAATGGTAATCAGAGCCTTGCCGTTCACAACGCGGCTGCGCAAACGCAGATTTCCCCCCTCCGGGGTAAATTTTACCGCGTTGGAAATCAAATTCAGCAGCACCTGCTTGATGGCGCGGCGGTCGCCACGCAATGGCATGGACTGCGAAAGGTCGCGCTGCAAGGTCAGCTTCTTGGCATCCGCCTGAACTTCCAGAATTTTCAGCGCTTCTCTGGCAACCTCGGTCACATCCATATCTTCCGATGCCATAACCATGCGCCCGGCTTCAATTTTCGACATGTCCAGAATGTCGTCAATCAGCTTAAGAAGGTAGTGGCCACTGTGATGAATGTCCGAGGCATATTCGCTGTATTTCTCATTGCCAATCGGACCAAAGGCGCTGTCGCGCATAATTTCGGAAAAGCCGATAATGGCATTCAGCGGGGTGCGCAGTTCATGGCTCATATTTGCCAGAAATGTCGTCTTGGCGCGGTTTGCACCCTCAGCACGGTCTTTTTCGGCAATGTAACTTTCGTTCAGGTCCGCCAGCGCCTTCGCCTTGGCTTCAGCATCCCGCCGTGCGGCGGAAAGGTCGTTGATGGTTGCCATCAACCGGCGTTCGCTGTCGCTCAACCGCTCCTGATGCACTTTCAACTGGGTGACGTCGGTACCAATCGAAACATAGCTGCCATCGCCCATGGTGCGTTCTGAAATCTGCAGCCAGCGGCCATCACCCAGAAGTGCCTCGGCGGCGCGTTCTCCCGCCACAAAACTTGGATTGGTCAGCTTGCGTTCGGCAACAGGCTTGCGGGAACGCGCCAGAATAACGTCACGAGGTGTACCTGAAAGGATGTCCCGGTCAGAAAGGCCGAAAACTTCCTGATATTTCGAATTGCACAGCACCAGCCGGTTTTGCGCATCCCAGAGAACAAATGTCTCAGACACGTTTTCAATTGCACTCTGCAGCCGGGTGTTGGCCTCATTGGTCATGCGCGCCAATGTCTGATTTTCGCTCACATCCACGGCAACGCCGATCAGATGCAGGTCGTTTTGCGCATTGCGGGTCACTTCGGCGCGGGCCCGAAGCCAGATATATTGGCCGTCGCTGCGGCGCATGCGGAACGAGCGTTCCATGTTGGTCAGCTTGCCGGAAGCAATCTGCCGGGCAATCTCAAAAAAGCTGCCATCTTCCGGGTGGATCAGTCGCGACACTTCGCCAAATGAAAGCACACCTTCCTGAGGTCGCATGCCCAATATCTCGTACATGGAGCGCGACCAGTACATGCGGCCCCGCGCCAGATCCCAATCCCACAAGCCGCAGCGTCCGCGGGACAATGCGGTGTCTACGCGCTGGTTGGCTTCTGCCAGAAGCGCATCGGTAATGGAGACCCGGGTCGATTGCCGAAAATAGGCCAGCAGGATCGTCAGCAGGATAACGCCGGTCATGGCGAAAAGCGTGACATTGATTGCAGCGGTGCGCCGCCAGGCAGCGAAAAGCTCCGCCTCCGGCTGCAACAGAACAGCCGCACCAAGTGGTGCTGTCAGGTTGGCGCCGGAAACCAGCATCGAACCAGTGGCAAAATCAGTGCGCATAATGCCGGCGCGCTCACCAAATATGGTTACAGGCTGCGCCTGACGCAGCAATTCACCCGCGTCCAGCCCCATATATTCGCCGCTGCCCGGCGAGGTGGCGATGATCCTGCCCGAAACATCCGTCACGAAAGCCTTGCCGCCCGTCGAACCAAAACTTTCCGGCAGATAGCTTGTCAGAAGGGCCTGCGCGCGTTCGGTAGCGCTTGTGTCGCTTTGCGCCAGCAGCGTTTCTTCGGCACGCAGCAGGCTTGCATTAACGCTCAGCCGATCTCGCGCCGCCGTTTCCACGTCACCGCGGTGGTCCATCAGCGAGACAAAACGGACAAAGCCCAGAATTATCAGAAACAGAACTGCCAGAAACGGTATGGAGCGGCGCAGGAAAGACTCCCACGTGGCCATGCTGGTCCAGCTTCCGCTTTGCCGAAAATCCACGGCATGGCGCACCTTGCGCGCAATGGCGGCGGCCAGTCCCGGGCGTTGTTGCCCGTTTGCTGCCCGAACGCTGCCAGCGTTAGCCGCCATGTACCTGTCCTCGCTTGTTGCTCTGTAACTATAGAGCAAACCTGCCCCCGAATCACCTTTCAATGAATCAGAGCGCGAATCACTTGTCCAGTCTGGGAAGGCTGGGATTGGTTACAATTTTCTGAACATTTCTGTGTCTGTTCACTTCAAGGTTCGTTCCACGATATCACGCAGGTCGCGAGACAGGTTTTCACTGGCTGCCAGTTGGCGCAACGCTGCCTCGGCCTGTTGGCGCAAAGCCGGGTTCATAGACCGCCAGGAGCGGAAGGCAGTGGCCATCCGCGCAGCGGTTTGCGGGTTCAAACTGTCCAGTTGCAAAAGTACGCCGCACACCCAACGATAGCCCGCACCATCTGCCCGGTGAAAGACGGAAGGGTTGGCCCCAGCCAGTCCGCCGATCACCGCTCGCGCGCGGTTTGGATTGGCCAGCTTGAACTTTTCATGGTGCAGCAATGCTTCAACCCGCTCCAGCGTGTCAGCATTGGGAGAGGCGGCTTGCAGGGCAAACCATTTGTCCAGAACCAGCGGGTCGCTTTCAAAGCGATTGTAGAAGTCCGTCAATGCATCCTGGCTGACCAGTTCCTGCGGAAACTGATGCACGAGCACTGTCAGTGCGGCCATGCGGTCGGACATGTTGGTTGCCTGCGCATATTGCTTGGCCGCATCATCCGGCCTGCCGGCCGCGGCGCTCAACGGTGCCAGCAGACAATTGCGCAGCGCTCTTCGTCCTGCACTGGCGGCAGAGGCAGAAAATTCACCAGCCGGTTCGGCCAGTTCCGCACGGAGAGATCTGAAAGTTTCGCCGCCCAGCATGCCGAGCCGCGCCAGGGTTTGCAGGCGGAGGGTGTGAATAATCTCGGGGTTTACATCTTCCGCAACCAGCCGCGCGATTTCGGTTTCTCCCGGAAGGCTGCACATTTGTGCACGCAGGGCAGGCTCCAGCGATGTGTCGTCAGCCGCTTCGACAATTGCACCCAATACCGTGTCAGACACTGTCTGCGGGCCCGATTTCGCCCATTGCCTTGCAGCATCGGCCAGACTGTCACCAACCAGATCGGTCAGTGCCCGCCAGCGGCCATATGCATCCGGGTCCAACCTTGCAAGGGCCAGCCGGTCGGCTTCGCTTTCCTCATATTGCAATTGAACCGGCGCGGAAAAATCGCGCAGAATCGACAGAAGTGGTCTTTGGTTCAAGCCTGTGAATACAATGGTCGCAGAGGCCGTGGTCAGGTGAATTGTGTCGCCGCTGACCCTGGCATCATCTGACGCTGCTTCTGCCGCAATGTCCTGGCCGTTTGCGCCCACAAGGCCAAAGCGCACCGGAATGTGCATTGGCAATGTGCCAGTTCCCGCAGCGCCCTTGTCCAGTTGCTGCTGAAGGTTCAGTGTCAGCGTGCCAGCCTTTGCATCATAGCTCTGGGAAACGGTCAGTCGCGGTGTGCCCGCCTGATTGTACCACAGCGCAAATTGCGAAAGATCCATATTGGCCGTTTGCGCAAAACAAGCGATGAAATCCTCAATCGTCGCTGCGTCACCGTCATGGCGTTCGAAATACAAATCCATCCCGGCGCGGAATTTGTCCTCGCCAAGTATGGTTGCCAGCATCCGCACCAGTTCAGAGCCCTTGTCGTAAACCGTGGCGGTGTAAAAATTGTTGATTTCCCGGTAAGTTGTGGGGCGCACGGGGTGCTGTAACGGACCCTGATCTTCCGGGAACTGATTGGCCTTCAGCGTGTGCACACATGAAATGCGTTTGACCGGGCGCGATCGTTCATCAGACGAGAACTCCTGATCGCGATAAACCGTCAGCCCTTCTTTCAGGCAAAGCTGAAACCAGTCGCGGCAGGTGATGCGGTTGCCGGTCCAGTTGTGGAAATATTCATGCGCAATAACGGTTTCGACACCTGCATAATCGGCATCTGTCGCAGTTTCAGAATCCAGCAATACATATTTGTGGTTGAAGACGTTGAGGCCCTTGTTTTCCATGGCGCCCATATTGAAGTCTGAGATTGCCACGATGTTGAAAACATCAAGGTCATATTCGCGGCCAAAGCGGCGCTCATCCCACCACATGGAGCGTTTCAGCGCATCCATGGCGTAGGTGGCACGCTCGGCCAGTCCTGGCTCGGTGTAGATAGCCAGTTCAACATGTCTGCCGCTTATGGTTGTCAAACTGTCCTTCAGCACATCCAGTCGTCCACCAACAATGGCAAACAGGTAAGACGGCTTAAGGTGGGGATCGATCCATTCGGCGAAATGCCGCCCATTCGGCAGATCACCACTGGCCACCGGATTGCCATTGGCAAGCAATACCGGTGCGGCAGCCTTGTCGGCTTCAAGGCGCACTTTGTAAGTTGCCAGAACATCGGGCCGGTCGAGAAAATAGGTGATCCGGCGAAAACCCTGGGCCTCGCACTGTGTGCACCATATGCCGTTGGAACGATACAGCCCCATCAGTTTTGTGTTCTGCTCCGGGTGGAGCCGGGTGCCAATTTCCAGTGTGAATTGGTCCTGTGCCGGCAGATCATCTATTTTGAGACTGTCGGGAGCCACGGTGTAGTTCTGCGGCGAAACAGGGGTGCCGTTCAACGCCAGCGACGTGAGCGACAACTCGTCGCCATCCAGCTCAAGCGGGGCCTCGGCAGCAACGCCCTCGCGCCGCTGCATGACCAGCCGGGTCAACACATCTGCATGGCCATCACGCAGGTCGAAGGTCATGTCCACCTGATGAATGACGAAATCGGCCGGCAGGTAATCTTCCAGCTTTATGATCTGTCCATTTTCCGCACGCATAGGCAACCTCGCTCAAAGCATCTGGTCAGAGCATTTGGCTCTGCAATCGGGCTTACCGGTCTGTTCACGTTTTGCCAACGGCTGGCAAACAACTTTACCACCATTGCAAGCCAGCTCCCTCGACGCAACGCGCCCAAAAGCCTAACACTGTAAGCCTGCCTTTCTTTTCCGATTCGTTTCTTGAAACGCCCATCCCGCAAGTTTTAAGTCTGATTTCGCTATGGTCCGGTCCCACATTCCGCTTGAAGCTGGCTCGCGGCCGCTTCGGGGAATCCTGCTGAAAATCATTTCGGTGTTTTTCTTTGTCGGCATGACAACCTGCCTTAAAGCTGCAGGTGACGTCGTACCCCCCGGGCAGCTGGTGTTCTTCCGGTCGTTTTTCGCTCTGGTGCCGGTGCTGCTTTACTTGTGGTGGGTCGGCGGGCTGCGCACCTCACTCTCCACAGACGACCTGACGGGCCATTTCATTCGCGGTATTGTTGGCGTTACGTCCATGGCGCTCGGCTTTTTCGCGCTGACGCAGTTGCCTTACCCTCAGTGGGTTTCACTGTCCTATGCCGCGCCTTTGATGACAGTGGTGTTCGCCGCCATTTTCCTGCGCGAAGTGGTGCGTGCCTATCGCTGGTTCGCGGTGCTGATCGGTCTGGTTGGCATCCTGATTGTTGCCTTGCCGAGCCTTTTTTTTAGCGCTGATGAAGCAGTGTCGCGCCACTCACTGGGTATCGTGGCATCTCTGGGTGCCGCGGCCGCTGCTGCCATTGCCATGATCCAGGTTCGCGTGCTGGTCGCCCATGAAAAAATCACCACGATCGTTGTCTATTTCTCGCTGACATGCAGCATCATTTCGCTGGCCACGGTGCCCTTTGGCTGGGCGCCGCTCAATGCCACGCAGGCCGCACTTCTGGTGACAGCCGGGCTGTGCGGCGGTGTCGGCCAACTGCTTCTGACCGGGTGCTACAAATACGCAGACACTTCCACCATCGCGCCATTTGAATATACGTCCATCATCGGCGCGGTGCTGATCGGCTACTATTTGTTCGGTGAAAAGGTGGGGATCTCGACGCTTCTCGGTGCAACTATCATCATCAGTGCCGGGGTGTTCATCATCTTCCGCGAACACAGGCTGGGCCTCGAACGGCGGACTGCGAAAAAAGTCAGTCCACCCGGGCCGTCGTAAAAGCCTGCTCTTTCGCTTCGGTGGTTGTCGCGCGAGGGTCCAGAGCAAATGTTGCCGGTGTCTGAGTTCTGGCCAGCGGTGTTGACCGGAAGTCTTCGCGGCTTTCCGCGGGTACCGGCTGACGCCGCGTTGTGCGGTAGATGGAATATGCTGCCAGAGCCGCATGGGCGGTGCCGGTCGCCAGGAAAATTCCCATTGGCCCATAATTTTCCATCAGCCAGGCAGCCAGAAGCGGGCCGCCCATGGTGCCAAAACCATACAAGATCAGCATGCCGCCCGAAATTTTTACAAAATCGGCTGGCGCAGCGAAGTCATTGGCGTGGGCAACGGCCAGTGAGTAGGCCGGGTAAATTGTGCCACCCAGCAGAAATGCCAGAATGAACAGCACCGCCGGCGTTGTGGAAGAAAGGCCGATGGCCAATGTGGCGGTGGCTACGCCGATAATACCGGTGACGCACAGAACAAGGCGGCGATCCAATCGATCGGAAAGCCGACCAAGCGGATACTGAAAAATCATTCCACCTGCCATGGTGCACACCAGCAATGTGGCAATGCTGGTGGTGGAAAAGCCAATATCCGCACCAAAAACCGGGGCCATATTCGACCATGCAGAGGCCAGAACGCCACTCAGGAACACGCCGATTGCGGCGGCGGGCGAATTGCGAAAAATTGCGGGCAGGTCCAACCGAACCTGTGTCAGCGGCTTGGGGCTTTGTGCGCGTGACAATGCATTGGGAATAACCGCCAGGCAGAAGAAAATCGCACAGACCATGAAAGGAATGGTCAGTTGCGGCTGGCTAAGCGGCAACACATATTGACCAGACATCATCGCGGCCATGGAAATCATCATGTAAAGTGAGAAAATTGTGCCACGCGACTGGTTGGTTACCCGCTCGTTCAGCCAGCTTTCAATGATCATGTAAGACCCAGCCAGAGCAAAACCGGAAACCCCACGCAGCAAAATCCAGGCGATGGGGTGAACGATCATGGCATGCAGCAGAATGGCGATCGCCAGCAGTGCGGCCAAACTGCAAAACGTCCGCACATGGCCAGCACTGCGCACAAGTCGCGGCGCAATCAGGCAGCCCGATGTGAAGAAAACGGCGTAACCAGTGCCCAGCAGGCCGATTTCATAGGCAGACCATTGCTCGATTGCCCCGCGCACAGGCAGCAGAATTCCCTGAAGACCAGCGCCCGCCATCATGAAAAAAGTCGATGTCAGCAGGGAAACGATAGGTAGAATATGAGAGCGCATTGCATCGGCCTTGGCATGAAAATTCGAGCTGGAGGCAATTCCAGCACACGTCTGTAACGCTCTTGCGGTCATGGCGCACAAAACGCCTTACGCTTTGCACATCACCTACGAACTGGGCGGCATTTCTGCACGCTTATAAACGACAGATCATGGTGTGTTTGCGACAAGTGCCAGATTATCGAGCCGTGATTTTATAGCCAGTAGATCTCGCCATGCCAGTCGCTTCTGCGCGGGCTGGCGCAACAGGTAGGCAGGGTGCAAAAGCGCGGTTGCCGGGACCGGTTTGGCAAGGCCGGGCAGGTTCAGCTCGGTCCAGTGGCCACGCAGGCGCATAATGCCTTCTGTGGTGGAAAGAACGGCCTTGGCCGATGGCGATCCAAGGCAGACCACCACTTTTGGCGCAATCAACTCAATATGGCGCTGAACGAAGGGCAGGCAGAGTTCGGTTTCGGCGGGGGTGGGGCTGCGATTGCCGGGCGGACGCCAGGCAATGACATTGGTCACACGCACGTCGTTTCGCTCCAGCCCGATGGCGTGCAGCATGCGATTGAGCAATTGGCCGGAACGGCCGACAAATGGCTCTCCGGCGATATCTTCCTCGCGCCCTGGGGCCTCTCCAATCAACATCAGATCAGCATTGGTGGCACCATTGCCGAAAACCAGGGTCTTTGCGGTCAATTTCAGGGAACAGCCTTCAAAGGCAGCATAGGCAGCGGCCAGCTCTTCTAGCGACTGCGCATTGCGGGCCATCTGGCGGGCTTCATCAGCAGATATGTCGCCGGAAATAACGGGGTGATAGGCCGGCAGGCTGCTGGCCTGCGGCGCGGCTTCCCTGACCGCGGGGGGCGGCGCAGCGGATGGGGTGGCCGGTCGCGAAGTTTGCCGTTCGGCGGCTTCCGATGCTGTTTCGGCAAATCGGTCGCGGGGCGATTCCTGCACCGGCTCGGTCACACCGGCATGGCTTAGCCAACGCAGTACGGCATTGATGCTGTCTGCGGCGCTGGCGGGCGAATTATTGTGACCGAAACCATTCATGTGCGCATCATACTGGCGCCAAATTGAACATCCAACTGAAAAAGGCGGTTGCCAAGATCGGTAGAAACATTCCAAACCAATTGCGACACTTTAGTAAGGAAAGAACAATGTCGATTAGCGAAACCGGTCTTGAGCTGCCCGAGCGCGAGAGCATGGAGTTCGACGTTGTCATTGTTGGCGCCGGTCCATCAGGGCTGGCAAGCGCGATTCGCATCAAGCAGCTTAATCCGGACCTGTCAGTTGTTGTGCTGGAAAAGGGCGCCGAGGTTGGCGCGCATATCCTGTCCGGCTGTATTCTCGACCCTTCTTCGCTGGATGAGCTTCTGCCTGAATGGCGGGAGGAAGAAACGCCGATCAGCCAGCCGGTTACAGACGATCGTTTCTATATTTATGGTCCTGCTGGCAGCGTTCGCATTCCGGGTTTTGCCATGCCGCGCTTCATGGGCAACCACGGCAATTATGTTGTTTCACTGGGGCTTGTGTGTCAGTGGCTGGCCGGCAAGGCAGAAGCCCTCGGCGTGGAAATTTATCCAGGCTTTGCCGCGGCAGAGATTTTGTACAATGAAGCGGGCGCGGTTGCCGGTGTGGCCACGGGTGATATGGGCGTTGAAGGCAATGGTCAGCCGGGACCCAACTATCAGCGCGGCATGGCGCTAATGGGCAAATATGTGCTCATAGGAGAAGGGGTGCGTGGCTCGCTTGCCAAGGAGCTGATTGCGCGCTTCCAGCTTTCCGAGCAATCCGAGCCGCAAAAATTCGGCCTTGGCATTAAAGAGCTTTGGGAAATCGCGCCGGAAAAGCACAAACCGGGGCTGATCCAGCATTCATTCGGTTGGCCGCTGGACAACCGCACAGGCGGCGGCTCGTTCCTGTATCACCTGCCGAACAATCAGGTCTATGTCGGCTTTGTCACGCATCTGAACTACCGCAACCCATACATATCGCCGTTCGCAGAGTTTCAGCGCTTTAAAACCCATCCGGATATCGCCGAACTGCTGGAGGGTGGCAAACGCCTTGGCTATGGCGGCAGGGCTATCACGGAAGGCGGCTATCAGTCGGTGCCGAAGCTCACATTCCCGGGCGGCGCGCTGATTGGCTGCTCGGCTGGTTTCGTCAATGTGCCGCGCATCAAAGGCGTTCACAACGCAATCACGTCGGGCATGCTGGTGGCACAAAGCGTGGCCGATGCGATTGCGGCGGACAGGGCGCAGGATGAACTGGCAAGTTATGACGCGGCGTGGCGCGGGTCTGCCATCGGCAAAGACCTGAAGCCGGTGCGCAATGTCAAACCGCTTTGGTCAAAGTTCGGCACCATTGGTGGCATTGTGCTTGGCGGGTTGGATATGTGGACAAACTCGCTGTTGGGCTTCTCGTTTTTCGGCACATTGCGACACGGCAAAACGGATGCGCAGGCAACGGAACCGGCCGCGAAGCACAAGCCGATTGCATATCCCAAGCCGGACGGGGTGCTGACATTTGACAAGACCTCGTCGGTGTTCCTGTCGAACACCAACCACGAGGAAGACCAGCCTGTGCATTTGAAGGTGCAGGATATGGCGCTGCAGAAAACATCGGAGCACGATGTGTATGCTGGGCTTTCCGAGCGTTATTGCCCGGCGGGTGTCTATGAGTGGGTGGGCGAGGGCGCTGACCTTCGATACCAGATCAACGCGCAAAACTGTGTCCACTGCAAAACATGCGATATCAAGGACCCGAACGGCAACATCCGCTGGACTGTACCGCAAGGCGGTGAGGGTCCGGTTTATCAGACGATGTAATGTTGGCGGATAAGATCCGGAAGTGTTGAGTAATAAGGCATTTCTTAAACACGTTTACTGAAACGCGGTCTCAAAGAACGAGCGCAGCTTGCGGGAGTGCAGCTTTTCATGCGGCATTTCCGCAAGGCTCTGCATGGCGCGGATGCCGATCTTCAGGTGCTGCGCCACTTGCCGTTTGTAAAAGTCCGTCGCCATCCCCGGCAGTTTAAGCTCGCCATGCAGTGGCTTGTCCGACACGCAAAGCAACGTGCCATATGGTACCCGAAACCGGTAGCCATTGGCCGCGATGGTGGCAGATTCCATGTCCAGCGCAATCGCGCGCGACTTTGAAAGCCGCTCGACCGGCTCCTTCTGATCGCGCAATTCCCAGTTTCGATTGTCAATCGTTGCAACCGTACCGGTGCGCATGATCCGCTTGAGATCATATCCCTCAAGTCCTGTCACGTCGGCTACCGCCTGTTCCAGTGCCACCTGCACCTCGGCCAGGGGCGGCACCGGCACCCACACTGGTAAATCTGCGTCCAGCACATGGTCTTCGCGCACATAGGCGTGCGCCAGAACATAGTCGCCCAGAGCCTGTGTGTTACGCAGGCCGGCACAGTGGCCAAGCATCAACCAGGCATGCGGGCGCAGAACAGCAATGTGGTCGGTGATGGTTTTGGCATTGGAAGGCCCAACGCCAATATTGACCATGGTGATGCCACCATTTCCCTTTCGGGTCAGGTGATAGGCCGGCATTTGCGGCAGCCGGTGCGGAACGACGCCGCTTTCCGGCGCGACTTCGCCTGCCAGGGTCACCACATTGCCCGGCTCAACAAAGCTGTCATAACCATGCCCGCCTTCTGCCATCATGGCACGGGCCATTGCTGTGAACTCATCCACATAGAACTGGTAGTTGGTGAACAGAACAAAATTCTGGAAATGCCGCGGGCTTGTGGCCGTGTAGTGGGAAAGCCGCGCCAGTGAATAGTCCACACGCTGAGCTGTGAACGGGGCAAGAGGCATAGCCTCGCCGGGTTCTGGCTCGTAATTGCCATTCACAATCCTGTCGTCGGTCGCGCCAAGATCGGGAACATCGAAAATGTCGCGCAACGGCTTGTTCAGCCGCTCCGCCATGGCACCATCCACATAAGAGCCTTCTGGAAAAGCGAAATGCAACGGTACAGGCGTGTGTGAATGACTGATGCGAATGGGTTGCTGATGGTTTTGAATCAGTTGATCAATCTGCCGGGTCAGATACCTGCCAAACAGATCCGGCCTTGTGATGGACGTGGCGTAATGCCCCGGACCAGGCACAAAACCGAATGACAAACGAGAGTCGATCCGCGTATGGCCAGATGTGGTGATTGACACTTCCGGGTAATAGGCGCGGTATCGGTGATCAGAACCACCTTCCTTCAGCACCTCATCAAATTTTTGCAGCAGAAAGCGAGCCGACACATCGTAAAGCTCCGTCAGGGCCGCAACAGCCTCGTCGGCGCTGTGAAACAGCTGCCCCTTTTCTATCGGCGGTGTTTCAAGGGTGGCGGGCTGTGGAATCTGGAATCGTTTTGTCATGCATCAATGACAATATCCTTGTCTCGTTCGCTAGGGAAGCGACGAGTGGAATGCTCTACACATTCATAGTTTAGCGCAGCCCACCCTGTGGCGCGCAAACCAGACCCTGGTCATAACAACTGGAAACATATGCGAAGGACTGATTTCCACCGTCGGACTTGACATGGGTGCTGAAACCCACGGCAAAGGCGGCCAGAATAAGCGTAAGGGTAGCCAATCTGAAAACCATGAGAATGTCCTTTCTGCTCGTGCCGCCAGTCATACAGTGTCAGGCTTAACCGTAGATGGCGAAGGCGTTAAGCGCGCGTTCAGCTTACGATTGAATAAACAAAGTATAGTTTCAAAATAAGAAAAAATCATGGTTGCGTTTTTAATCGGGCATTAACCATAGAGCAATAAATCAAAGGTTGAGTTAAATTCATTAGCGGTAGAAAATAACATCAAATCTATATTTGTTTGCATTCAAGCAAATTCAAATTTCAGCACAACAAGCCACAAACTCCTGTCAAATCACGGGCAAATTGTGCTGCATTCGACTTCAAGCTTTATTCGACTTCCTGTAGTGCAGCTTTCAAGGCGGCGCGAAACATTTCCATTTCGTCCGGTTTGCCAACAGTTACGCGGATCATCCGATCCAACGGCGCAATCCCTGGCATGCGGATAAAAACACCCTGGCGCAGCACTGCCTGCAAAAGTGCGCGTGCGTAAGCACCATCCCTGCCACAATCTATCGCCACAAAATTGGTGGCAGAAGGCAAAGGCAGCAGCCCTGCATCGCGCGCTATATTGTTCAGTGTTTCCCGAGCGTTGTGTATGGCGGCCACGGTCTCGTGCAGAAAAGCCTGGTCATTCAATGCGGCAATGGCGCCTGCCTGTGCCATGCGGGAAACCCCGAAATGGTTTCTGACCTTGTCAAATTGCGAAATCAGGCCCGCCTGCCCGATAACATAGCCCACGCGCACTCCGGCCATGCCATATGCTTTGGAAAAAGTGCGATAGCGCAATACATTCGGTCGCAAGGGTTCCAAGGGAGGCAAGCTGCCATGCGGGGCAAGGTCGCTATAAGCTTCATCCAGAATCAGCAAAGTCTCTTCCGGAATTTCGTCCATGAGCCGGGTCACTTCCTCGGCCTGGTGCCATGAACCGGTGGGGTTGTCCGGGTTGGCAAAGTAAAGAAGCTTTGGCCTTATGTCTCGTGTGCGGATCAGCAGCGCTTGCGGGTCCTCCCGGTCATCCAGATAAGGCACAAAGCTCAATTCGCCGCCATGCACATTCACATGGTAGTTGAATGTTGGATATGCGCCTGCAGAGGTAACAACCTTATCGCCAGGAACTACGGTTAACTGCACGGTCAAGCCAAGCAGGCCGTCAATTCCTTCGCCCACGGCAATGTTTTCCGGCTTCACTCCATGATGGTGCGCCAGCGCTTCTTTCAACTCGAATTGTTCCGGGTCGCCATAGGCCCAGCTATCCACAGCGGCCTTGGCCATGGCTTCCAGCACCTGGGGGGAAGGGCCAAACGTGCTTTCATTGGCGCCGATACGGGCCTTGAATCGAATGCCAAGCTGCCTTTCCAGAGCCTCGGGGCCAACAAAGGGCACAGTCGCCGGCAGCGACTTTGTAGTGTCAGTCAAAAATTGCATGGGATCAGACATCAATCTGCTTCAACCCGGCGGCGAAGCGTTTCCAGTTGGCGATGTAGTGTTCGGCAGATTCCTGCAAGGCGGCAACCGCTTCCGGCCCCAGCTCTTTTGAAACGCGGGCGGGCGAACCGACGATGAGTGAATTGTCGGGAAACTCTTTTTTCTCGGTTATCAGTGCGCCGGCGCCAATAATGCAGTTTTTGCCTATGCGTGCGCCGTTCAATATTGTTGCTCCCATGCCTACCAGCGAGTTTTCACCGATCGTGCAGCCATGCACAGTTGCGCTGTGTCCAATCGTGCATCCGGCGCCAATCGTCAGCGGAAAACCTTCATCCGAATGAAACACGCAATTTTCCTGGACATTGGTGCCATCGCCAATTTCAACCCACTCATTATCTCCGCGAATAACAGTGCCGAACCAGACGCCAACATCCTTACCGATTCGAACGCGCCCGATAATCTGCGCGCTGGGGGCAACCCAGAACTGACCTTTTTCAGGAAGTTTCGGTGAATCACCGTCCAGTGCATAAATTGGCATGTGCTTTCCCCCTTATGGTTGCGCGAGGGTGCGATAGCCCGCCTCATGAATCAAGCTTGTCTTTCGCAATCCGCCTGCGGGCAGCCTTATGAAGGTTGATGCGAGGTGGCCAAACAGGTAGCGAAGAGAGAAAGGCGAAATTCCTTTCGCTGACGTTTCGATCCTTGGCAGTGAATTTATGATCCGCATTCTTCACACAGCAGACTGGCAGGTCGGCAAGCCGTTTGGCTCATTCGGCCCCGATCAGCGCGGCGAATTGCGGGCAGAGCGTTTTGCGGTGGTTGCGCGCATAGCCGCTTTGGCCAAGGCGCGCGGGTGTCATGCTGTTTTGGTGGCAGGCGACGCATTTGACGACAATACAATTTCCGATCGGGAAATCGTGCGCACATTGGAAGCGATGTCGGGCTTTTCAGGCCCGTGGATCTTGTTGCCCGGCAATCATGATTCCGCATTGGCCGTTTCTGTCTGGAGCCGCATTGCAGTGCTGACCAGCCAGCCGGGCAAATGGCCGCAGCTTATCATTGCGGACAAACCGGACATCATCGAATTGCAGGATGGCCAGGTTGCCGTTTTGCCCGCACCTTTGGTGCGCAGGCATGAGGTCAGTGATTTGACGCAGTGGTTTGACGATGCGCAAACCCGCCCAGGCGCCGTCCGCATCGGTCTGGCTCATGGCGCGGTTCTGGGTCGTCTGCCTGAAAAGGCTGAAAGTCTTAACCCTATCTCCGATACACGTGCCGTCTCGGCGCAGTTGGATTATCTGGCGTTGGGAGATTGGCACGGCTTTGTCGAAATTGCGCCACGCACGGTTTATTCCGGCACGCCGGAACCAGACCGTTACCCCGCCAATCGGCCAGGCCATGTCGTTATTGTGGAAATAGACGGGCCCGGTGCAACTCCTCGCATAGATGCTCAGGCAACCGGACGGTTTGTCTGGAAAAACATGGCGCTTTCACTCAACGGCGATATTGCGGTGCTGGACGATGCAATGGCGCAATTGCCGCAACCGGCAGATACGTTGATCAATCTTGCTTTGTCCGGCAGCGTCAATCTGCGCGAAAGGGTGGCATTGGAAGAGCGGTTGAAATACTGGCATTCGCGCCTTTTTGATCTGCGGGTCAAAGATGATGATCTTCTGGATGCCCCGGACGAGGACGATCTTGCCGGCATCGATGTCGCGGGCTTCGTGCGCGAGGCGATAGAGCTGCTGCGGGCAAAAGCCGCGGACCCTTCAGATCCTCAGCGCGAGGCGGCATCCATGGCGTTGCGCATGGCCTATGTTGAACATCGTCGGCTCGGCGGGTCCTGAAATGCAGCTTCTTTCTCTCTCCGTTCTGGGTTTCGGTGCGCTGGGCGATGTGACATTGCCGGAATTGCAACCGGGATTGAATGTCATCGCTGGCAGCAATGAAGCGGGCAAATCCACTTTGCTCACCGCGCTTCGGGCCGCATTTTTTCACCGGCACCGTTCCACCACCGGTGTGGTCAAGTCGTTTGCACCATACAATGGCACCGGGCGGCCGGAAGTAACGGTCGGGTTCTCGCTGGGTCAGCAGACCTATGTTCTGCGAAAGGCATTTTTGCAAAAGGCAGAGGCGGAGCTTTCCTGGAATGGCGGGTCCTTGCGGGGCGATGCCGTGGAAGACAAGCTGGCGGAGCTGCTGGGGTTCGCGCACCCGAAGAACACTGAGCCCAAACTTCTGGAACATCAGGGCACATTTGGCCTTTTGTGGGTGGAGCAGGGCCGCTCGCCACTGGGGTTGGATGTTGGCCTGGGTAAGAATGCGCTCACATCCTCGCTGGAAGGCGAGGTCGGACAAATTCTGGGCGGTGAGCGTGGGCGCGCAATACTTGGCGCAGCAAAGGCGCTTCAGGACAGGTTTTTTACCGCGGCACTACGGCAAAAGGCAGATTCGCCGCTGCGATTGGCGGAAGACGAACTGGCTGCCTTCAATGATGAACTGAAAGTCCTGCGAGAGCGACACAGCCTGTATGAGCAGCGTTTGGAGCGGCTGGAACAGCGCCGTCTAACGCTGGCTGGCTATAAGAAGAATGATCAGGAGCGCAAAGAGCGCGAGGCATTGGAGGCTGCACGACAGGCGGCGGATTCAATAGCACGCCTGCAGGATGGCGTTCGCGAGTCGGAATTTCACGCAAGCGCGGCGGAACTCGCCCTGAAACAGCATGTGGAAAGCCTGACGCAGCGGACGAAACTGCGTGAAGAGCTGGAGCAGGCAAAGCGAGCCTGGCAGGCCGCGTCGGATGCGCTGGCAGAGCTTCAGGAGAAGCATGGTCAGGCGACCGCAGACTGCGAGGCCAAAGATGCCGAAGTCAATTCGGCGCGCGACGTTGTGGATAAAGCCGAGCAGGCAGTAGAAGCTGCGCAGAACCGGCAACAACAGATCGCGCTGGAAAAGGACGTTGCATCGTTGCGCCAGCGCAGCAAGGATGCCGGCGCCATTGTTGAGCATCTGCAGGAGTTGAAACGGTCGGCAACCGCCCGGCCGGTCAATGCAGCAATGCTGAAGGAAATTGAACAGGCGTGGAGCGCGCTTCGGGAGGCGCAGATAAGAATGTCGGCCGCGGTGCCGATTGCGCAGTTTCTTCCGCAGGCCGGAAATGAAGTCCGTGACGAAGAAGGAGCCTTGGTCGCAATTGACGATGGGCTTCCGATTGGCAGGCAGCGCACATTCTTTCTGCAGGGCTTTGGTCAGCTTCTGATCCGCCCGGGTGGTGGAGCTGATGAACACTCGCGCAGGGCCGAAGCTGCCCGGCACGAATGGCAGGAACTGATTTTCAAAGCAGGTGTAGCAAGTGTTGAAGACGCCCGCCAACGCGTTCTGGATCAGGAAACGACCGCCCGAAGTCTGGCGGCGCGGCAAGCAGACCTGTTGCGGATCGCACCAGATGGCATTGATGCGCTGCGTCACGCATTGACAGTGGCAGAGGGTCAACTGGCAGCACTGCCCGTTTTGGAAGGACCGGCGGAGGACTGGCAAACTGTTCAGGATGCGCGCCGCAGCGCCCGCGAAAATTGGGCAAGCAAGGAAGCGGCGCGCGACGGCGCGCGCAGGAGTCTGAGCGGCTACAATGAAAAGCTGATCCGTGCAAAAGCGGACCATGAGCATCGCCTGGATATAAAGAGTGACCTGCAGCAAAGGCTGGAGCAATCACTTGCTGTCATGTCCGATGCAGAGCTTGAAAAAGCTGTTGCCTTGGCACAGCGGAACGAGCAGGAAAAACGGGCAATCCATCAGGCGCAATGTCGCGCGGTGGACAATGCAGATCCCGAAGCGAACCGGTTGGAATTGCAGCGGGCCGAGCGTGCGGTGGCGCAACTGGCTAAAACGCTGGATGATCTGCTTCGCGATATTCATTCGCTGGAAGGCGAATTGCGGGTGGAGGGGGCTTCGGCGCTGGGCGAAAGCATCACCCGGGTTGAAGGCGAAATCCAGACAGTGTGCGCCCGCATTGATCGCCTGCGACTCGAAGCAGAGGCCGCCAGACTGCTCCATTCCACTCTTCAGGATTGCCAGAAGGCTGCGAGAGACCATTGGCTGGCGCCGATCAAAAGCACGGTCACTCCTTATCTGCGCCTGATTCAGCCAGACAGTGCGCTGGATTTTAACGATCAGACACTTGAGATTCTCAGCCTGCATCGCGGTGGCGTTGAGGAAGACTTTCACAGGCTATCCGTTGGCGCGCGTGAGCAGATCGCGGTTGTAACGCGGCTGGCCATGGCGGAATTGCTGGTGAAGGCGGGCAATCCTGCATCAGTTATCCTGGACGATGCACTGGTGAACACGGATGAGGTGCGACTGGCCCGCATGCATCTGGCTTTGATGAAGGCTGCCCAGACCGTTCAGGTTATCATCCTCACCTGCCGTGAGCGCGATTTTGCGCCGCTGGGCGTGCCGATCCATCGCTTATGACGGCGCGCCAACGGATTTGCTATTTAAAGTAGTAGTTATTGCATTTCATACAATAATTTACCACGTGCGGTTGCGCGCGGACGTGTTTATGACAAGTTAATCCACAAAACCTGCGGTAGTAATGACTGGCTATGACTTCATGGTTGCATAGACCATGAGTAGTAAAATCGTGCCATCTGTACAACAAATCTTATATGAGCGCCGTCTGTTCGCTAATTTGCGCGCTTTATCCATTGTTGTAAAGGACATCAGATAATAGTTTAGAGGATGAAAGAAGGCGGGTACGAACCTGCCACTTTCAAGGGGATGGGGCAGGGAAGGCTGTCCTTCGGAAAAAGGCCCAACCCTACCTGTAAACTTGACTGGAGGTCAGGAAAATGAACATTAAGAGCCTTCTTCTCGGCTCCGCGGCAGTTCTCGTCGCAGTATCCGGTGCTCGCGCTGCTGATGCGGTTGTCATCGCTGAGCCCGAGCCAGCTGAATACGTTCGCGTTTGCGACGTTTACGGCGCAGGCTTTTACTATATGCCAGGCACAGAGACCTGCATTAAGATCGGCGGCTACGTCCGTTACCAGTACAACTTCAACGGCAATGCCAAGCTGGACACCGGCGCTGGCGATTTCGGTGGTGGTTACGACGCAGTATCACGCGTTCGCGGCCGTTTGAACTTCGATATTCGTGAAGAAACTGATCTGGGCACACTGCGCGGCTTCGTCCGTCTGCAGGCACAGAACACCAATGGATCAGATGCCAACTTCCAGATGACGCAGGCCTACCTGCAGCTGGCTGGCCTGACCGCTGGTTATTATGACTCGCTCTGGACTTCCGACATCGGCGGCGCAGACGATGGCTTGCTCACCGACACCGATCTGGCAGTTGGTGACGTAACGGCCAACGTTCTGTCCTACACCTATGCGGTTGACGGCATCACCGGCACGCTCAGCGTTGAAAACCCAGTTTTCACTGACACCGGCGAAGAATTCCCAGGTGGTCCTTCGGTTTCCGAAAACTCGATCGACGTTGTTGGCAAGGTTGCCTATAGCGGCGCTTGGGGCGGTGCATATGTTGCTGCCGTTTACGACGGTGAGGCTGACTATTACGGCGCACCTTCGGATCTGGGCGAAGGCACAGCATTCAAGGGCGGCCTCTGGGTCACGGATCTGCTGATGGCAGACTCAACCTTCAAGATCGAAGGCACTTACGCTCTCGACGAGACAGACTTTGCAACGGTTGACTCGGTTCTGGTTGGCGACGCTCTGCCGCTGCTGTGGACTGCGGGCGCTGGTTACAGCTTCGGCTTCGGCGACTTCTCGTTCGCCTTCGCTGGTCGTTATGGTCAGACATTCGACGACGTTCTGGTTGCTGGTGGCGATCCAATCGACGTTTACAACCTGGTTGGTAACATCGGCTACGACATCACCGACAATCTCGGCCTGTTGACGGAAATCTCCTACGAGCACCTGGACATTCCAGCTGTTGCAGGCTCCACCGTTGATGCGACCGAAGGCACGACTTCAGGCTTCGTTCGCTTGCAGCGCAGCTTCTAATTCTTCAGATTTATCTGAGGAGGGAAGGGCCCGGCATTGCCGGGCCCTTTGCATTTTCAGAGCCCCGTCGCTGTGCGGCGGGGTTTTTTGCATTCCGCTGGCCGCGGGATTAAACTATGCGCCTGCAGGGCAGGTTTCGCGAGCTGACAGACGATATCTGCCACTATCCTCCACTTTCAAAATCACGACACGGCGCGGGGGAATACGCCCGACGAAAGTCGATGGCAATTCACGATGGTCGCTGTCCGGAGTGCTTTCATCCGTCCAGACTCTTCAGAAAAGACCCGGCGCCGCGTGGATGGCAGGTCTGTTTCAGGTGCCAGGCATGGCCGTAAAACATTGGCTGACTAATAAATTGTCGGCTTAGGATTCGCTGCTTCGGCTAACTCCAAAGCGTTAATTTGCTGTTGTGAAGCGCAACTTCGAATGGAAATTTGGCGTGATTCTACCGATTCCTCTATCAATTGCACTCTATTTTTGGTTGTTTCCTGGGTATACGTCAGGTCGATGGAAGGCCCGGAAATGCCGGAAATGGGGCAAAATTTAACGGTTCGTTAAGATAAGCGTGGCGAATTCGCAACAGCACTGTGGCCAAGATACTTCATCGGCCGCAACTGGTGGTTTTAATGATTGCGTCGAAACCGCTGGTAGCTATTGTCGACCTCGAAAGCCGGCGGGGGGACGAACCTGCCACTTTCAAGGGGATGGGGCAGGGAAGGCTGTCCTTCGGAAAAAGGCCCAACCCTACCTGTAAACTTGACTGGAGGTCAGGAAATGAACATTAAGAGCCTTCTTCTCGGCTCCGCTGCGGCACTCGTTGCAGTTTCAGGCGCTCGCGCAGCTGACGCGATCGTAATCGTTGAACCAGAGCCAGTTGAATATGTTCGCGTTTGCGACGTATACGGCACCGGTTTCTACTACATCCCAGGCACAGAAACCTGCATCAAGACCAGCGGTTACGTCCGGTTCCAGTACAATGTTGCTGGCTCCCCTGCGACTAACCTCGAAGGCGATGACTACCAGGCTGGTTCCGCTGTTCGCGCTCGTTTGAACTTCGACGTTCGTGAAGAGACAGATCTGGGCACTCTGCGCGCTTACATCCGTCTTCAGGCCACCAATGGTCTGACTGCTGGTGACGGCATTGCAATGAACCAGGCTTACTTGCAGCTCGGCGGCTTCCTTGCTGGTTACCGCGACACAATGTGGTCGAACAACATCGGCGGCATCGAAGACGGTCTTCTGACCGACACCGATCTCGTCATTGGTGACTTCCGCACCAACCAGATTTCCTACACCTTTGCTTCGGGTGGCTTTGCAGCTTCGATCGGTCTTGAAGACGACCGTACAGGCGACATTGCTCCAGACGTTCATGGTAAGCTGGCTTACACCGGCGCATGGGGTGGTGCATACCTCTCGGCAGTTTACGACGAGACCTACAACTCAGGCGACATCAACCGCTACACCACTATTGGCGGCGTCTCCTACCTGTCGTACGGCTTCCCATACCTGCCAGCAATCGGCGTGGACGGAAGCAACGATGCGTTCGCTCTGAAGGCAGGCGTTCTCTTGAAGGATCTGCTGGTTGCAGATTCGCAGTTCAAGGTTGAAGGTCACTATGCATTCGACCCAACGGTCTATGCTACGATCGATGGCCTCGGCAATGCATTCTCGATCAGCTCTGCTGGCACGGGCACCATTGTCAACGCAACTCCAGGAGCCATTCCTTTGGTTCTCGAGTGGAGCGTCGGCGCTGGTTACACTCAGCAGTTCGGCAAGGTTAAGGCTGGTATCGCTGGTCAGATTGGTAAGACCTTTGACACAGCGTTCCTGACAGGCTTCCTGCCAACCGCTGTACCAGTCTACACAACGGCTACGGGTGACTACTACTCGATCGTTGGTAACCTGGGCTACGACCTGACCAAGAACCTGAACCTGTTGGCTGAAGTTCAGTACACCAACGTAGACTTCGGTCCTTCGGTTGGTGAAGTTGACCAGACCAAGGGCTTCCTGCGCATTCAGCGTAACTTCTAATCGGCTCTGTCGATTAACAGAAAAGGCCGATCCTCGGATCGGCCTTTTTTTGTGCCCCGTTGTTTCAGCGGGGCTTTTTTACGGATATGGTCTAAAGTTGTGAGTTCAGATCCCGACACTCTTGGCCGGGCTGAAGGCAAAAGATCATTTGCACATGCGGCTATGCAGTGGCGTCAGTGCCTTCTGAAGTCTCAGCTGAGCTCGCTTGAATTCGCGCGCGAAACCACATCACGACACGCTGACATTGGATTTTTGTTGAGCGAGTTACGGATGCGAAGCCGCTTCGTGCTTTGTTGAAGCGGCTTGTTCGTTGACGCAATTTCAGACGCAAAGCCGCTTCGCACATTTGCGGAAATTGCTTTTTTTGCTGGCGCAATTTCGGACGCAAAACCGCTTCGCACTTTCGCTGAAATTGCTTGGGTTAATTCCTTCCCGTGCGCAGATCTTTCTCGATTGAGAACCCTGCACCAAGCCTTATTTTATAAACCTGGTAATTCTCCATGACCCGCTGCACATAATTGCGCGTTTCCGTAAACGGAATCATCTCGATCCAGTCAACCACTTCGTCCAGCGGCTGGCCACGTGGGTCACCGAAGCGCTGGATCCATTCCCGTGCGCGCCGCGGCCCGGCATTGTAGGCCGCAAACGTCAGAACATACGATCCATCAAAACTGCTGATCTGATTGCCCAGATATTGCGAACCAAGTTGCGCATTATACGAAACATCCGAAAGCAGTTTTGCTTCCGAATATGGCAGACCCGCCTCCTTGGAAAGCGATTGCGCAGTCGCCGGCATAAGCTGCAAAAGCCCCAAAGCACCGACAGGCGATTTCGCCCGCGGGTTAAACGCACTTTCCTGCCGGGCAATGGCATAAGCCAGCGCTTTTCCTGAAGGTGAAATGCGCGCGCTATCGGGAATGACGCCGGTGGGAAACGCCAGTGCCGGTGCGTTGACACCGCGCGCATAGGCACGCTTGCCAACGTCAAGCGACAAAGCATGGTTGCCCCTGCGCTCAGCCAATCCGGCAAGCAGAGCCAGTTCGCCCGGGCTTTCCAGTTCTTCAGACAGTGAGCGATACAGTTGCGCCGCACGCCAGTCAGACCCGATTTCCTGCAAGCGCAGAATAGCCTTTACTGCGTTCCGGTTCTGGAACCTTTGGCGGTCGGAATTGCTCGGGCTCGGATAGCGAATATCTCCCGGCGTCTGCCTCAGACGCACGGCAGCGAGCTGCCCATAGAACGTTGCGCCATACTGTGCAGCCTGTGCAAAATATCGATTGGCATTGCCCGGGCCGCCCACCTCCGCGGCACGGCCCATCCAGTAATAGGCTCGCGATTGGGTCAATGGACGATTGGAAACCTGCGCAATCTTGGCAAAATGCGCGCCTGCGGTGCGTGGGTCGCCCAGAGCGCGCATGGCATACCAGCCCGCGTGAAACTCTGCCTCAACCCGGGAAACTATGCCAGACGCGGAATGCCGGGAAACAAGACGATAAGCTTCGGCTGCCTGCCCGCGTTCCAGGAGCATGCGGGAAACAATCCGCTGCTCGTTCCACCATTTATCACCATCCACCAGCAGAGCCGGGTCACGCGGCGCGCTCATCAGGATTTTTGCTGCTTCAACGGGCTGGTTTTTCTTGCGAAGATTCTCTGCCTGGGTGAAGAGGAAGCTTGGATCTGACCGCTGATTTGCGGGAACCCTGGCCAGAAGTTGATCGGCATCCGCCGCGCCGCGAATGGATGCTGCGCGCGCGCGATACAGTGTTTCAGAGTTCGCAAGCCCCGCCACCCGCTGGGCATCACTCACACGTCCGGCATAAAGCAGCATATCCATGCGGTATTTGTGATCCGCCTTGGTAAGCAACGTACCGAAATTGTTGAGAATTTGTGTTTCAAGCGATTGGTCCAGCCGCTCGTTGCGCCAGACAGAGACGATAATGCTCTTGGCCTTGCCTGCTTGCCCGGTCTGAATCAGGGCGCGTGCCAAAGCCATGTTGCCCTGCGGCGTCTGTGGCGCGCTGGAAGCAAATGTGTTCAGTATGTCAGTAGCGGGCCGGTCTTCACGATACAAGGCGCGCTCGGAATTTTCCCGCAGAGTTTGCATACCAGGCCAACCCTGCAACTCGCGCATTGCAGCTCCGATCTCGCTCGCTGGCACGTCGCTCCCGCCGCGAAGGGCAATTGCCCAGGTCAGAATCTGGTGGTCGAGTGAATCTGGCGCCATGCCCGCGCGTATTGCCCGCGCCGTCCGCATGTCATTGTGTGTGGCGTCAAGGCCGTCTTTCAGGCTTCCACGCACTGGGCGCACAGAGGCAGAGCGCGCTGGAGCGGCGATGGATGAGGTGAAGGCGTTGGCAGCGGGTGCCGCCGCCGCCGCAGGCGCTGCAGGTCGCGGGGCAAGTGCCGGCGCGGGAGATGGCACGGGTGCGGGCGCGCCGAATCGACTGTTGTCTATCGGCGCAGGTGGAACAGGAGCACCAGAGCGTAAAGTCGGCATGGGCCCGGCAGTGGGCAAAGCTGTCTGGGCGGCAGCACCAGCCACATAAATGCTGGCAAGCGCGGTTTGCACAACAAGCGAGCGGACACAGGATTTCAAGCTCATGGCACCCCTTATAAGTCGCCGCATCGAAAGGCGACTCGAACTGACACCAGATCCGCCTTGCTCATGGTCTGATTAAGGGCAGAATATGGCTTTTATAACAACTGGATAGGATGGCAGAGCCGATGTTCGGCGCAGACCCGCATCCCCATTGACTGCAAGCTTTGCATGGTAAGGTGAACAGACCGTAAAATTCTGCCGGTAGCAGGGCTGTAACATATGATCAGGAATGCTTGTTTCGCCCGTGATGGTTCATTAAGGTGCCGGAAATTCAATCGGGACGAGCGGGTCTGACCTCACTCTGTTCCCGGCAGGGGAAGAGAACATGTTCAAGGGTTCGATGACGGCACTCGTGACGCCGTTCAATGATGATGGCAGTCTGGATGAGGGCGGGTTTCGCTCTTTTGTTGATTGGCAGATCAAAGAGGGCAGTCACGGACTTGTGCCTGTTGGAACCACCGGAGAGAGCCCCACACTGACGCATGATGAGCACAAGCGGGTGGTTGAACTTTGTGTTTCAACGTCGGCCGGGCGCGTTCCTGTCATGGCTGGCGCCGGCTCAAACAATACGGAAGAGGCGATTGATCTTGCCCTGTTTGCGCAGAAGGCCGGTGCCGATGGTGTATTGGTGGTAACGCCTTATTACAACAAGCCAAATCAGCGCGGGCTGTATGCGCATTATGCTGCTATTGCACGTGCGGTTGATCTGCCGATTGTCATCTACAACATTCCGCCGCGTTCGGTCATTGACATGACGGTGGACACAATGGCCAAGCTTGCCAAGGATTTCCCCAACATTATCGGTGTCAAAGATGCAACGGCCAAGATCGACCGTGTGTCAGAGCAGCGCGGTGCAATTGGTCCTGAGTTTCTGCAGCTTTCCGGCGAGGATGCGACAGCACTGGGGTATAACGCGCATGGCGGCCACGGCTGCATCTCTGTTACCGCCAATGTAGCTCCCAGACTCTGCGCCGAGTTTCAAAACGCATCGCTTTCCGGTGATTTTGTCACCGCGCTGCAGTATCAGGACAGGCTGATGCCTTTGCATAAGGCCCTGTTTCTTGAACCCAACCCCGGCGGACCTAAATATGCCTTGTCGCGTCTGGGGCTGGTGCGCAACCGTTTGCGCTCGCCACTGGTCAGCATCGAGCCTGAAACCGAGCGGGCAATTGACGCGGCTTTGCTGCACGCAGGACTTATCAATTAAGACGGCAAGCGCAACCGCCGTCATTGAAATGGAATAACATGGCCGAGGGCAAGGGAACGAAGTCAAATATTGTGGCGGAAAACCGCAAGGCGCGTTTCCATTACGAGATTGTCGATACGCTGGAAGCGGGCATGGTGCTGACTGGCACAGAGGTGAAGTCGCTGCGTGAAGGGCGTGCGACAATCGCCGAGTCCTATGCGACGGAAGAGGGCGGGGAAATCTGGCTCATCAATTCCTTTGTACCGGAATATCTGCAGGCCAACCGTTTCAACCACGCACCCAAAAGGCGTCGCAAACTGCTCGTGCACAAAAAGCAGTTGAACCGTCTGGCCGGCGCGGTGCAGCGGGACGGAATGACGCTGGTACCGTTGAAAATCTATTTCAATGAATCCGGTATGGCCAAACTTGAGCTTGCAGTGGCGAAGGGCAAGAACGCACCGGACAAGCGTGAAACGATCAAGGAACGCGACTGGAACCGCCAGAAGCAGCGTGTCATGAAAGAGGCAGGCCGCGATTGAAATTGCGGCGTCTGGCCATTTGGCGGCCTATGGCTGACGGTCCAGCTCGGCACGCACCGCAGCGAACACGCTAACAAACATCTCCTCCGTCAAACGGCCAGTGTTCGTGTTGTATCGCGAGCAGTGGTAGCTCGAAAATATGGAATAGCCTGCAATCCGGTTCACGCCGCCATGTGAAAATGGCGCTTGCGCTATGCGTCCGCCCAGCGCGCGTATGGCTGAATCATGGCCGATACGGCCCAGGGTCACAATGCAGCTCAGTTTCGGAAGCGCTGTAAAGACTGGCGTTAAAAACTGCCGGCAATTGTTGATCTCGGGCCCGGTCGGTTTGTTCTCGGGTGGTACGCAGCGAACAGAGTTGGCAATACCCGCCTCCAGCAGTTCAAGACTGTCATCCGGTCGCGCTTCATAAGTCCCGGTGGCAAATCCGAATTTCTTCATGGTCGAATAAAGAAGATCGCCGGCATAATCGCCGGTGAAGGGGCGTCCGGTACGGTTGGCTCCTCGAAGGCCTGGAGCCAGACCGACAATCAGCAACCGGACATTGGCCACTCCGCCGCGTGGCAGAAAAACCGGCACGGGTCCATTGAACCAGCTTGGCTCGCGCGCTTGCCATTCATGCCGAAAAGCCGCCAGACGCGGGCAAATCGGGCAATCTCTTGCCGGGCTTGCTGCGTCTGGAAGCTGTAATTCTGTCAACGGCACGGCGTCGGCTCAGCCGATGTCCTGTTCGTCGTCAAGGTCACCCTCAGCTTCCGAACGACGCGTGAGTCGAGATTCACGCTCTGCCGGATTGCGGCCAATTTCATTGCGCAAATGGTATAGGTCAATGAAGTGGTCGGCATGACGGCGCAAATCATCCGATACCATTGGTGGCTGCGAAACCAGTGTGGAAACGACAGAAACCTTGCGGCCCTTGCGCTGCAATGCGGCCACCAGCGAGCGGAAATCGCCGTCGCCGGAGAACAGCACGAAATGGTCAACCGTTTCAACGAGTTCCATGGCGTTGAGCGCTAGCTCAATATCCATGTTGCCTTTGATTTTGCGGCGGCCGGAAGCATCTGTAAACTCACGCGCAGGCTTGGTGACGACTTTGTAGCCATTGTAATCCAGCCAGTCGACCAGCGGGCGAATGGACGAATATTCCTGATCTTCCACAAGGGCTGTGTAGTAGTAAGCGCGAAGCAGATAGCCGCGCTTCTGAAAAGCAAGCAGAAGCTTCTTGTAGTCAATGTCGAAGCCAAGATTGCGTGAGGTTGCATAGAGATTTGCACCATCAATGAAGAGGGCAATTTTCTCGCGGGAGTCAAATACGTGCATAACACCGTCGTCTTCGTGCATAACACCTTCTTCATGAAAATGTTTAGTTGAAATCATATGCAGTTGTCGATCGTCGCGTAACGACCGAACAAGGCCATAAAAAGACGATAACTTGCCATAAAATAATTGCAATAGCTCATAGCGCCATAACAGCCGCGGGGAAAGGTATTTGAGTCTAAACTTTCGCGCTGCACTTGTATTGCGGTCCGGCAACGGCTAAAGGGTGCGCTTCAATTCTATAATTTGCAACCAGGAGACAGGCATGGCCCGCGTCACCGTAGAAGATTGCGTCGATAAGGTTGAAAACCGTTTCGAGCTTGTGCTGCTTGCCAGCCACAGGGCGCGCCAGATTTCACAGGGGCAGCCGATCACGGTTGACCGCGACAATGATAAGAACCCGGTTGTCGCCCTGCGGGAGATTGCCGACGAAACCTTGTCACCCGGCGATCTCAAGGAAGATTTGATTCACTCTCTGCAAAAGCATGTGGAAGTGGATGAGCCGGAGCCACAGGCTCCGCCAGCCAGCAGCGCGCCCAGAGCGGCCATTGCTTTGGAAGATGAGGTCGAAAACATTACGTTTGACCGCATGTCCGAAGAAGATCTGCTGTCCGGTATTGAAGGCTTGATCCCGCCGGAAAAAAGCGACGACTATTAAACGCAGTAACCTTTCGCCGGCTGCCTGTTAAAAGGGGCTTCCGGGAGAGGGGGCATTGAATCTATATGGAAGGACGCACAGGTTTATCCGGTGCGTCCTTTTTATTTTACAGTCAAGGTACAATACCTGCCATGATGCGCCAGTATGAGCTCGTCGAACGCGTAGCGGCTTACAAGCCCGATCTCGACGAAGGGCTTTTGAACCGTGCCTATGTCTACGCCATGCAGAAGCATGGGTCGCAGAAGCGGGCGAGCGGTGATCCCTATTTTTCCCATCCTCTGGAAGTGGCGGCGATTCTCACCGATCTGCATCTGGACGAAGCCACAATAGCGGTGGCGCTGCTCCACGATACCATCGAGGACACGGATGCGACACGCAAAGAAATTGACCAGCTTTTCGGCTCGAAAATCGGACAGCTTGTCGAGGGGCTGACAAAGCTTAAACGGCTTGAGCTTGTTTCCAAAAAAGCCGAACAGGCGGAAAATCTGCGCAAGCTGCTCCTGGCCATTGCAGATGACATTCGCGTCCTGCTGGTCAAGCTGGCTGATCGGCTGCACAATATGCGCACAATCGGGGTCATGCGCCCCGAAAAGCGTGAGCGGATCGCGCAGGAAACAATGGATATCTATGCCCCGCTGGCCGGGCGCATGGGTATGCAGGACATGCGTGAAGAGCTTGAAAATCTGTCTTTCAAGCACATCAACCTGGAAGCTTATGAAACGGTTACAGCACGGTTGCTGGAACTTAAAGAAAAGCATGCCGGAACAATTAACGAGATTGAGGCAACGCTTTCAGAGAAATTGAAGGAAAACGGCATTGAAGCCGGTGTTTCCGGACGTCAGAAGAAACCCTATTCGGTTTTCTCCAAAATGCAGCGCAAAGCTCTGTCTCTTGAGCAATTGTCGGATATTTTCGGGTTTCGGGTGTTGGTTGACACGGAGGAAGACTGCTACCGAACACTTGGTATAGTTCACCGCACCTGGCCGATGGTGCCGGGGCGGTTCAAGGATTATATCTCGATCCCAAAGCAGAATGGCTATCGATCCCTGCACACCACAATTGTCGGCCCATCGCGCCAACGTGTGGAACTGCAGATCAGAACCCGGGCCATGCACGAGGTGGCGGAATACGGTATTGCCGCGCACGAGCTTTACAAGGATGGCGTGGACGGCGACGAGCGCGATGCGCGGCTCAGCACCGAATCCAGTGCCTATGCCTGGCTGCGGCGCACAATCGAACTGCTGAATGAGGGCGATACGCCGGAAGAGTTTCTGGAAAACACCCGGCTGGAACTGTTTCAGGATCAGGTTTTCTGCTTCACGCCAAAAGGGCGTTTGATTGCATTGCCGCGCGGCGCCACTCCGATCGACTTTGCCTATGCTGTCCACACGGATGTGGGCGATACGTGCGTCGGTTGCAAAATTGATGGTCGGATCATGCCGCTGGTGACTGAACTGGCCAACGGCGATGAGGTGGAAATCATCCGATCCAAGGCGGCAACGCCGCCGCAGGCGTGGGAAACAATTGCGATCACCGGCAAAGCGCGTGCGGCTATACGGCGGGCAACCCGTATGGCAATTCGCAAGCAATATTCCGGTCTGGGCCAGCAAATACTGGAACGCAGCTTCCAGCGTGCCGGCAAAACCTTTTCGAAGGATGGGCTGCGTCCATATCTGAACAAACTGGGGCACAAGGAAATTGAAGACGCTCTGGCGGCGGTTGGCCGGGGGGAGATTGCCTCTGCCGATGTCCTGCGGGCGGTTCATCCGGATTTTCAGGATACACGCGCGGCCAAACCGGGCACAAAATCGGATGGAGATGGCTGGTTCAATTTGCGCAGCGCCACGGGTATGATTTTCCGTATTCCTGGCAAAGGCACGGACGAACCCGACGCAGAGGGGGCCGCAGTGCCCATTCGCGGTGTTGCAGAAGATATGCCGGTGCTGTTTGGTCCTGACGGGGCTGTCCCGGGCGACAGGATTATCGGCATTGTCGAGCCGGGGCGCGGCATCACCATCTACCCGATCCAGTCACCGGCCCTTGCCGCATTTGAAGATGAGCCGGAGCGGTGGGTGGATATTCGCTGGGATCTGGATACGGAAATGTCGATGCGCTTTCCGGCACGGGTGCGAATTTCAGCTATGAACGAGCCGGGCGCTCTGGCGGAAATTGCGGAAACGACAGCCTTGAATGACGCGAATATCAGCCGGCTGACAACGATTTCAAGCGAGTCCGATATCGCGGTTATGCTGATCGATCTTGAGGTATGGAATCTTCAGCATCTCAATCGCACGTTGAGCCAATTGCGGGCAAGAACTTGCGTAACGGATGCAGTGCGTGTGAACGGTTGAAAAATGGCAAAACAGGGGTGCGCGGAGCGTGGATAATTCGCAGGTCATAGATATTTTTCGTCAGGCGGGAGCCTATCTGGAAGGTCATTTCATTTTGACATCCGGCCTTCGCAGCCCGATTTTTCTGCAAAAAGCCAGGGTGTTCATGCACCCTGATCTGACGGAAAAACTGTGCAAGGCACTGGCGCAGAAAATTCGCGATGTGGTGCCAGGCCAGATCGACTATGTTGTCGGCCCTGCAGTTGGCGGCTTGATACCGGCCTATGAAACCTCGCGGCATATTGGCGCTCCGGCAATCTATGTAGAGCGGGAAAACGGCAAGTTCCGGCTGCGGCGCTTTGATGTGGAAAAAGGCGCACGAGTGGTCATCGTGGAAGATATTGTTACAACGGGCCTTTCTATTCGTGAGACAATTCAGTGCCTTGATGATATCGGAGTGGAGGTTGTTGCTGCTGCGTGCATCATTGATCGGTCGGCCGGCAAGAGCGATGTTGGCGTACCGCTGATTGCGCTGGCCGAATATGAGGTCCCGGCCTATCCGGCAGACAAACTGCCGCCGGAATTGGCGGCCATACCGCCGGTCAAGCCGGGCAGCCGGTCGCTGTAAGGATCGTTTGCGTTATGTTGTTCCGACGCCGTAAACCAGAGGGTCTGTTGGCCAAAGTGCGGCTGTATTTGTGGCCGCGCCGGTCATGGCGGCGTTCGTTCACCTATATTCGCAAACGCGTGCTGCGGCTTCGCGCTACACCGCATGCCATTGCGGCAGGCTTTGCAGCTGGTGTTTTTGCGGCGTTCAGCCCGTTCATCGGCGGGCATATTCTCATCGCTCTGGTGCTTGCCTATTGCATTTCCGGCAACATGGCTGCGGCCATCATCGGCACCACGGTTGCCAATCCGTTGACATTGCCGGTCATCTGGGCCGGAACTTATGAACTGGGCCATATCCTGCTGCCATCCCGGTCCGCCGGCCAGATCGGCGTCGGCGGCATCGGCAAGGCACTGGCCAGCATGGACATTGCTGCCATATGGCGACCTTACCTGGCGCCTATGCTGCTTGGATCTCTGCTTCTGGGTGCATTGGCGGCAGTTCTTGTCTACAGCTGTCTTTACCCGGCAGTCAGGGGCTATCAACACAGGCGTTTGCACCCATGATCCTAGGTCTAGGCAGTGATCTGATTGACATTCGCAGGGTTGAAACGGTGCTGGACCGGCATGGCAGCCGGTTTGAGGAACGGGTGTTCACAGAAATTGAGCGGGCCAAATCCAATGGCCGGAAAGAGCGGGCCGCATCCTATGCCAAGCGGTTTGCTGCCAAAGAGGCTTGTTCCAAGGCCTTGGGCACCGGGCTGGCGCGCGGGGTGTACTGGCGCGACATGGGCGTGGTGAATTTGCCGGGAGGCAAGCCCACCATGCGTTTGACAGGCGGGGCATTGGCGCGGCTGCAAGCCATGGTGCCGGCTGGAATGCAGGCTGTGATTCACCTGACAATCACCGATGATTTTCCACTGGCGCAGGCTTTCGTCATCATTGAAGCAAGGCCGTCAGACTGACACTGGCAACCGGAAAAGATTGCTCAACAGAGCGCAAGACTTTAAAGCAAGTCAGAACACCATAGCGCTTCGCAGTTTTGCTGGAATCTCATTAAGGATATCAAATGGTTGAACGTGCCGCAAAAAAGTCATCGGCAGGCTTTGGCGAAATGATCGTTGCAATTTTGCAAGCGGTTGCGCTGGCTTTGGTCATCCGGACTTTGCTTTTTCAGCCGTTTTCCATTCCCTCAGGCTCCATGATGCCGACGCTTCTGGTCGGTGACTATGTGCTGGTGACAAAGTGGAGCTACGGCTACACCAAATATTCCCTGCCGCTGTCTCCCAACCTGTTTGAAGGGCGGATCTGGGCTTCAGAGCCAGAACGGGGCGACGTTCTGGTTTTCCGCAAACCCAGCGAAACCGATGTGGACTTCATCAAACGGCTGATTGGTCTGCCAGGCGACAGGGTGCAGATGCGCGATGGTGTGCTGTACATCAATGGCACCGCAGTGCCGCGTGAGCCTGAAGGGTTCTTTGTCGAAGGCAATGGCGTTCAGGTGCCGCAGTATCGTGAAACATTGCCGAACGGCGTAACCTATCTGACGTTGGATAAAGCCAACACCATGGCTGATAATACGCGGGAATTTGTGGTTCCAGCCGGTCATTACTTCATGATGGGTGACAATCGCGACAATTCCGACGACAGCCGCGGCAGCGTTGGCTATGTGCCGTTTGAAAATCTCATTGGCAAGGCGCAGTTGATCTTCTTCTCGATAGACGGAGACTGGGCGTTGAAGTTCTGGAAGTGGCCAGAGGAACTGCGGCTGAACCGCTTCTTCACATGGATCAGATGAAACACCAAACCTCTCTGCCCAAGCTTGAAAAACTGCTGGGCGTCACCTTTACCGACCGCGAAAGACTGGCGCTGGCATTAACCCATTCCAGTCTTCAGCAGGGGCGTGACGCTGCCAATTATGAACGGCTGGAATTTCTGGGTGACAGGGTTCTGGGCATGGCAGTGGCCGAAAGGCTGTTTGCGCTCTATCCCGATGCCGATGAAGGCGAATTGTCCGTGCGGCTCAATATGCTGGTTTCAGCGGAAACCTGCGCTCTGGTGGCGGATGAAATAGACCTTGCTCGGTTCATTCGCTTCGGTGTTGACCTGAAAAACCTGGCTGATGCGAGAACGCGCAGTATTCGAGCCGATGTGGTTGAAGCATTGATTGCGGCGGTTTATCTTGACCACGGCTATGAAGTGGCGCGAGATTTTATTTTGCGGCACTGGGAGCACAGGTTGCACTCCGCGGCTTCGGCGCGCCGAGACCCGAAAACAGAATTGCAGGAATGGGCGCACCGGGCTACCGGCGCCGCTCCGTCATATGAGTTGCTGGAGCGCAGCGGGCCGGATCATGAACCGGTGTTTACAGTGCGCGCCTCAGTAAAAGGTTTTGCGGCCGAAACCGGTAAGGGCCGTTCAAAGCGCCAGGCTGAAACAGAGGCCGCCAGCCGCATCCTGTTGCGGGAAGGCGTCTGGAAATCCAATTGAATGAAAGAGCACAGATCTTGATCGACGAACCCGTTGCCCCATCAGAGCCCCAGGCCGAATATGACACACGTTCAGGCTTTGTTGCGCTGATTGGTGCGCCGAATGCTGGCAAATCCACGCTGGTCAACCAGCTGGTGGGTACCAAGGTCTCCATTGTAACGCACAAGGTGCAAACCACGCGGGCGCTGGTGCGCGGCATTGCCATTGAAGGCAAAACGCAAATTGTGTTTGTGGATACGCCGGGCGTTTTTCAGCCGAAGCGCCGGCTGGACCGGGCCATGGTGCGCACCGCGTGGAGCGGCGCGCGTGATGCCGATCTGGTTCTGGCAATTATCGATGCCGAACGCGGAATTTCCGACGAGGTGAGCACGATTCTGGAGCGGTTGAAGGACACACGTCAGCCGGTCATTCTGCTTTTGAACAAGGTGGACAGAGTTCAGCGTGAAAAACTTCTGGCGCTGACCCAGGAAATTACCGCGCGTGTGGAATTTGATGCCGTGTTCATGATTTCGGCGCTGACGGGTTCCGGTTGCGGCGATCTGATGAAATATCTGGCCAATCGGCTGGAGCCGGGGCCATGGTACTACCCGGAAGACCAGATTTCGGATTTGCCGCTGCGTCAGCTTGCGGCGGAAATCACCCGTGAAAAGCTGTTTCTCCGGCTGCATCAGGAACTGCCCTATGCATCCACTGTAGAAACAGAGCAGTGGCAGCAGCGGCCGGATGGCTCTGTGCGCATCGAACAGACAATCTATGTGGAACGCGACAGCCAGAAGGCGATTGTGCTGGGCCACAAGGGCGAAACGATCAAGGCAATCGGGCAGGCCGCCCGCAAGGAAATTTCAGAAGCAGCGGAACAGAAAGTCCATTTGTTCCTGTTTGTGAAGGTGCGGGAAAACTGGGGCGATGACCCGGAGCGCTACCGTGAAATGGGGCTGGATTATTCATCCTGAGACGTGCTGGCGAAGTGCTGAACTGTCCAATCGACGCAAGGCGATGATATGGAGTGGCGGGAAGAGGCCATAGTTCTGGGAATACGCCGCCACGGTGAAACCAGCGTGGTTGCCGAACTGATGACCCGCTCACGCGGGCGCCATCTTGGGCTTGTTCAGGGCGGGCGCTCCCGTGCTCAAAGGCCGGTTCTGCAGCCCGGCAATCTGGTGGAAGCGCGCTGGCGTGCCCGCCTGGACGAACATCTGGGAAGTCTGACGGTAGAGCCAGTTCAACTGCGCTCTGCCGGCCTGATGGAAAGCGCCATTGCACTGCATGCTGTGCAGCTTCTGGCAGCGCACATTCGTCTTCTGCCAGAGCGAGACCCGCATGAAAGGCTGTATGACGCCTGCCAGGCCATCCTGTCGCAACTGCAGGCATGTGAGGCGGTTCTTCGCCCGCAGTCCGCCAGTGCCGACCATGTGGAAGAGGCAGCCTTGATCGGGCATATGATGCTGCGGTTTGAATTGGCTTTGCTGGAAGAGATGGGCATCGGGCTGGATCTTGAAGTGTGCGCTCTCTCTGGCGCGACGACGGGTCTTTCCTATGTTTCACCCAAGACTGGCCGCGCTGTCACTGCGGCGGCTGGTGCGCCCTGGGCAGACAAATTGCTGCCGTTGCCGGCGTTCCTTGTCCAGGACAGTGGCTGTACAGTTGTGGAGCTGCAGTCTGGCTATGCTTTGACCGGGCATTTCCTGATGCGCAACATCTGGGAACCGCGCGGGATCAATCCGCCGGATTCGCGCTATGGGTTTCTCTCAGCCCTGGTGCGCTATCTGGAAGTCAGGATGGCAGGCCCGGCTGCGAATGCACAGCCGCATCCAGTTGATGGAACCGCTGCATGAACATCTGTTCCACTGCTCTGGCAGATTTTGGTTCGAAGAACGTCTCTGGAATTGCCAATGGCGGTTTTTTACAGAACAGGCTGGAGGCTTCCGGAACGGTAAACCCGGCAAGCAGGGTCGCCTCATAGAAAGCCGATATGCGATCAGCCTTTTTTATGCTGCGGGAAACGGGTGCAGGCAAAGTTGCAGGCAGGCCGAAACGCAAATGAATGGCTTTCTGCAAACGGTTTTCGACCGATTTGTAATCATCGCCCAAGACAGATTTAAAGGGTGAGATCATGTCGCCGATAACATATTCCGGTCCATCGTGCAGCAGAGCGGCAACGCCCCAGCGCGGATCTGGAGTTTCCGTTGCCATAATCCACTCAACAACCAGCGAGTGCTGCGCAACGGAATAAGCATGCTCGCCACGTGTCTGGCCGTTCCAACGTGCAACGCGAGCGAGACCGTGGGCAATATCTTCAACCTCGATGTCCAGAGGAGAAGGGTCTATAAGGTCCAGCCTGCGACCGGACAGCATTCTTTGCCAGACTCGGCGCTGGCTGGTTCTGGTCTGGCTCATTCAGGCTCTCCCGGCTGTGGTAGACCATAGCCCGCCCAAGCCGGAATTTCCGCCTCCACTGCAACTCCGTCCACCACTATCTCCTGACCTGCACTCAAGGCATCCGCCAGCCGGTCAATGCGCACAATGGCCATGGCAACGGTTTCACAGGCCGCAAGCACAGTACCGATGGCCTTGGCTCCACTTTCGACATTGGCGCCTTCAGTGATGTGGGATTGTGCACGCAACACCATGATACGGCGGCGGGCGGTGGCGCGGTGCTGCATGCGCGACACAACCTCCTGACCAATGAAGCAGCCTTTTTTGAACGACACGCCGCCATTCTGGTCCAGCAGCACATCGTGAGGAAACACATCGGCGGCTGGAAAATCAGCCTCTGCCTCAGCAACCCCCGAACCTATGCGCAATGCGCGAAACTCCTTCGTGGCGTGGCCCGCTTGTGCTGCTGCCGCGCCATAGGCCCGGTAAACCTGTTTGTCGGGGAAGCGTTTGTCTGCCAGCCATTGCGGGCGGGTTTCCTCCTCCCAGAATGTGGCCACAGCCTCGTCCGAAACGAGAATCGTCACTTGTGCGCGCAATTTGTACATGGTGAGGCGCTTGGTCAAAGCGTCAACCGCTGCCTTCGCAAGGTCAATCCGAAGACCGGCATCCACACGGCTTATGAGGAAATCAAACAGGATTTTCCCCTGCGGGCTCAGCAATGCTGCGGGCCGGGCCTCATCGGGCGCAAGGTCCGACAACTCCGCAGTCACAAGGTTCTGCAGGAAGGGCAGGGCGTCCGCGCCCGTCAGGTGAAGTGTGGCTCTGTCTGAAAGTAAGGCTGAGGGCATGACAATATCCGTAGAGGTGACCACATTGATATGATCTGCACGAGCCGGTTGTGCAACCATGCAGCAATCCTGTATCGCGATACAGGCATTCACAACGGGAAAAAGCTATGACGTTCGACAGGGTTTTGAAGGGCGGCGTTGTCGTCAACCATGATGGTGCGGCTGTCCGCGATCTTGGTATCAATAATGGCCGTATAGCCCATATTGGTTCCATAGATGCGGCAGAGGCCGGAGAGGTGGTAGACTGCACGGGTCTGCACATTCTTCCCGGTGTAATAGACAGTCAGGTGCATTTTCGCGAGCCGGGCCCAAGCCACAAGGAAGATCTCGAGTCAGGTTCCCGTGCTGCGGTGCTGGGCGGCGTAACCACTGTTTTTGAAATGCCGAATACCGATCCGCTGACCACCAGCGAGGCTGCGCTGGCGGATAAGGTCCAGCGTGGCCACCACCGCATGCACAGTGATTTCGCGTTCTGGGTGGGCGGAACGCGCGAAAATGCCAGAGATGTGGCCGAACTTGAAAGATTGCCGGGAGCGGCGGGTATCAAGGTCTTCATGGGTTCATCCACCGGCAGTCTGCTGGTTGAGGATGATGAGGGTGTCACCGAAATTCTCAGCAACACGCGCCGCCGCGCAGCTTTCCACTCAGAGGATGAGTATCGCTTGCGCAGCAGGTTGGGCGAAAGGGTCGAAGGCGATCCGGCATCACACCCGATCTGGCGTGATGTGGAAGCAGCCTTGTTGTGCACGCAAAGGTTGGTGCGGATAGCCGAGGCGACTGGCGCGCGCATTCATGTGCTCCATATTTCCACGGCGGAAGAAATTGATTTCCTCGCCGCCCACAAGGAGAATGCAACCTGTGAAGCGACACCCCATCATCTGACAATGACAGACGCCGACTATGCCACATTGGGCACATTGTTGCAGATGAACCCGCCTGTGCGCAGCGCGCGCCATCAGCAGGGTGTCTGGAAAGGTATTGAACAAGGGATCATTGATGTGCTGGGTTCAGATCATGCTCCGCACACGCTGGAAGAAAAGGCCAAGTCCTATCCGGCATCACCTTCCGGCATGACCGGTGTTCAAACTCTGGTTCCAATCATGCTGGATCACGTCGCCAATGGCCGCTTGTCACTGCAAAGATTTGTCGATCTGACGTCCGCCGGACCGCAGAGGATTTTCGGTTTGGCTGGCAAGGGTCGGATCGCTGTGGGCTATGATGCGGACCTGACCATTGTCGACCTGAAGCGGCGCGAAACCATCCGCAATTCCTGGATAGGCTCAAAATCGCAATGGACACCCTATGATGGCAAGCAGGTGACCGGCTGGCCAGTGGGCACCTTTGTGCGCGGAAATAAGGTCATGTGGGAAGGCGAACTGGTGGAGAGCGCTCGCGGCGAGGTGGCACGCTTTGGTGAGGCGTTGAAGCGCCGATAATCTGCCAGCGCAGCGCCTCGGTTGATCTTGCATTGACCTGAGGCGTTGCAAATCTCTGCCAGGTGATTTTCTCATGCAGTTGAAACGTCCGTTTCAACAGGAAATGCAGGAGTTTTTGCTTGTCGCATTGTCCTGTTGTTGAAACGTTCGTTTCAACCGGAAATGCTAGTCCGCCATGAGGAAAAATTCAAAGCGACCTTCGGGTGAAATGCCAACCCGGTAAAAATCATAAGAGCCGTTTTCCAGCATGCGTTGATAGTCGCCCGCGGTGACAAGCTCAAACAGCTCAACCAGTCGGCGACTATCCAGCTTGTCCAATGGAACCTGAACAAAATACGGCCATACGAAAATTTCGCTGTCTTTTCCTTCATCCAGCTGAACATAGCCGCTCTGCAGAACTTCCAGCAAAATCGCCATCAGTTCCACGCCATCGCTATCCCCGGAACTATCCTGCAGAAATTCAATAGGGTCGCCTTCAAGCGGTATGACTGAAAGGGCAGTGGCTTGTTCGCCGGTCTGAAGATAAGGCCGTAACGCTTCAACATCGCCGTTTTTTGCGATTTCAATCAAACGGCGGCGCAAATCCCGAACAGGGTCGGGCAATCCTGCTTCTTCATATCGAACCCGCAATGGCGGTTCGGCAGATGCCGGACTGTCGTCTACATAGGGGCGGCCCTGCGGTCGCTCCTCGTCAGAAATTGATCCATCTGGGAAATGCGCCGGACCGCCAGGCGCAGCGGGTGGAAGGTCCTCGGCAGGCGGTTCAGGGGCAACAGGCGCGTCATCAAAATCGCGCTGGGTGGCACCGCCCGGTATTGGCACCCGGTCTTGCAGCGGCGGCAGCGGGACGGAAATAATCCCTTCTCTGCCGCGAAAAACCCCATCCTCCGGCGCAATCTGTGAAAAGGCAGAGGCCTGCGTGGACAAGCTGATTGCAGCCATAACGGATAGCAGGCAACCAGCGACCAGACGGCCGGCCCGCAGACTGGCCAGATCAAACAAGGGGCGGCGTTTACTGAAGATTTCGATCTCCGCGAAATTCACCATGCTCTATCCGAACGCGCAGATTGTCCATCAATTCAAGAACCTCGGCTTCGCCATGGCGGCGCACCAGTTCGGTCAATGCGGTCGCAATAGCGGTTTCAGCCAGAATTTCGGCCTCAATGCCATCTGAAATGCCATCGGCCCATGCTTCGCTGTGATACTCGAAAGCAACCTGCTTTTTTTCAGCCGCGATCATTTCATCGAGTTCGGTGCCATGCGGATCGATCATGAACCAACTCTCCTGCGTTTCGAATTCAATGTCTTCATCAGACTGTTAAACCCGTAACCGAACCAAATGAAAAGGGGTTGGGGCGATGAACATGATGTTAACGTTAAATTAGACAGTTTTTGTGTCAGGATCGCATGACTCAATTGCCAAAGCGCGAGGCAATTTGGCCTGAAAGCACCGCGCCTTCTTCAAGGTAACGCTGCATCGCCACCTCTGCGGCTGGCGTGCAGCTTCGGTAGGAAGCTTCAAATCCACGATAGCCATTGTTGAATCGCGCTGTCAAAATGCGGCGCTCGGCCTCCGAGGGTTTTTGTGCGGCCATCAGTTCGTTCATGCGGTCGCGCCACTGGTTGGCATCATCCGCGCCGCACAGCTTTCGTAAATAATGCAATGAACCCAGAATGGTGGCCAACCGGCCCAACGGCTTCATGTAGGCGGCCTGCGCGGGTGGTAAGTCCTGGGCGTGCACCGGCGCAGCAGCCACAGACAGCGCAAGGCCTAAAAGCAGAATCCGGAGGGGTCTGGTAACGCGAAACAGCATGGTGCAGGTTTGCCCGGCGGTTCATAACTTTGCAAGTGCGGCTTGTTGAATCACCTGCATCAGACCATCTGTCGTCTGTCCCGCGTTTTGCAGAGTTGCAACCTCTTCCATGGTCGCGAAAAATGCCTCTGTCGCATCATCTCCAGCAACTGGCTCCGCGCTGGCCGCACCACAAAACACCGCAATAACAAAATGCCGCCCGGGGCTGATAACCTCGTGGTGGCACAGAAATGTCAGGTGAACCTCGGTCAGACCTGTTTCCTCAGCTATCTCGCGCCCCACCGCTTGCAGCAAGGTTTCACCCGGTTCCACCCTGCCGCCGGGAAGGCTGTATTTTCCGGCAGCGGGTGCGTTTGCGCGGCGGACCAGCAGCACCTTGTCGCCCATTAAAATACAGGCAGAAACACACAGAACGGGCGCGTCTGACATTGCGTTGATAACTCCTCCATTGCGCTGGCCGTGACTTGACGCAACAGCCGCGCCGTCCGAAACACTGATATATGTGTGGACGTTTTACCCTGACTCATTCCAGCATTGAACTCGCCAGACTCTTCGAGATTGAGCATCTGGACGATTTTCCGCCGCGGTACAATATTGCGCCGGGGCAGCCGATTCAAATCATCATTGGCGGGTCTGATGACAGACCGGATGCTCATTGTGCCGGACGCCACGGAATGTTGGTGCGCTGGGGGCTGATTCCCGGTTGGTGCAAGGATTTGTCCGGGCTGCCATTGCTGTTCAACGCCCGATGTGAAACCGCTGCAACGCGCAACTCTTTTAAGGCTGCGATGCACTATCGCCGGTGCCTGGTGCCGGCCAGCGGGTTCTATGAATGGCATAAGGGCTCAGACGGCCAATCCACCCCTTATTTCATCAAGCCTGCGGATGGAAAGCCTGTCGCCTTTGCCGGTGTCATGGAAAGCTGGTTGGGCGCAGATGGAAGTGAAATTGACACCGGAGCGATTCTAACCCGGCCGGCTTCGGGCGATTTGAGAAAAATCCACCCCAGAGCGCCGGTGCCATTGCGTGGAGATGATGTAGACAGATGGTTGAACTGCCGGGAATTTCGCCCGTCAGATGTCGAAGATGTTTTTCAGCGACCAGACAGCGGGATGTTCGAGTGCGTGCCAGTGTCAGATCTGGTCAACTCTGTCGCCAATATGTCGCCAGAGGTTCAACGCCCGGTCGCAAGACCGCAGAAGTCTCAAACACACCAGACGTCATTTGATTTTGACTAGGCTGGTTGTCCGGGGCGCATTTGCCCCGCCACTTCATGCTTGGATGCCGCTGGGATCAATCCATGCTCTCGGCACTGTGCTTGGAAGCCTGCCCGCGCAGTTGCGGCAGGTTGCGGGTCACTTTCTGACCGGCAGCAGCCACGGCGGCAATGCCAATACCGCGATACTTCTTCAGCAAATCAACTTCCTGCTGGCGGTCGCGCTGGGAACGGAATGGCGTGTGTTGGGTCTTGTTCATGCGGTCAATTCCATGTGCAGAATTTAAGTTCGAGGGGCAACATCGCAGCAGAATACGTCCACTTAACGGCAAATCGCTTTAAAATAGTATGAATTACACCTAACAAATAGTAAAAGTAGTGAAACAATACGTGATCGCAAGGCTTTTCGCAGGTGCAGCAAAGCAACGCGATACAATATTAATTCGATTTAAATTTGCGCAGGTTTCTTTGCGAATTGTTTGTATTTGCCGCCAAATGCGGCTAGCAAACGCCTTGTCCAATGGAGATAAGGCGTGATGGAAGACGGATACAAGGGTCTCAGACTGACAAACACACTGACGCGCACAAAAGAAGAGTTTCGCCCGCTGGACTGGGCGGATGCGAGCCTTTCTGCGAATGACAAGCGGGTCAGAATGTATGTCTGTGGACCGACCGTCTATGACAACGCGCATATCGGCAACGCCCGCCCGGTGATTGTGTTTGACGTGCTGTTTCGTGTGTTGCGCCATCTCTATGGCCAGAACCACGTGACCTACGCCCGCAACATCACCGACGTTGATGACAAGATCAACGCCCGCGCGGCGAGGGATTTTCCAGCGCTTGCTTTAAATGCGGCTATTGCCCAGGTTACGGCTGCAACCACGCAGCAGTTTCACAAAGATGTTGCGGCATTGGGCAATTTGCCACCCACGGTCGAGCCGCGGGCCACAGATCATATCGAGGCCATGAAGGCGATGATCGAGGTGCTGGTCGAAAAGGGCCACGCCTATGTTGCTGACGGCAATGTTCTGTTTCACACGCCATCCATGGCCGAATATGGCCAGCTTTCACGTCGCTCGCTGGATGATATGATTGCGGGCGCACGTGTGGAGGTTGCCAGTTACAAGAAAGACCCGACGGATTTTGTGCTGTGGAAGCCTTCAACGGCCGGCGAACCAGGTTGGCCATCTCCAGCCGGCATTGAAGGTGTGGGGCGTCCCGGCTGGCACATTGAGTGTTCTGCCATGAGTGAAAAGCATCTTGGTGCCGAGTTTGATATTCACGGTGGCGGATTGGACCTGATCTTCCCACATCATGAAAATGAAATTGCCCAGTCCTGCTGTGCCCATGGCACAATCCGCATGGCGCAAATCTGGCTGCACAATGGCTTTCTGCAAGTTGAAGGCCGCAAAATGTCAAAGTCGGAGGGCAATTTCATCACCATTCACGATTTGCTGGAAACCAGCAATGTCGGTGGGCGAAGCTGGCCGGGAGAGGTGGTGAGGCTGGCAATGCTGAAGACGCACTACCGCGAGCCGCTGGATTTCACAGTAGCCAGACTTGAGGAGGCGGCACGCGAGCTGGATCGGTGGGAACGTCTGGCCCGGGCCGGAGAGTCAGGCCTGAACGTAGCAACCCCTGATCCGATATTTGTGGAAGCGCTCAAGGACGATTTGTCCCTGTCGCAAGCCATTGCCCGAATTCATGAACTGTTCGATCTTGGTCAGGTTGGTGAAGCCATGGCCAGTCTGCAATTGATTGGCATTGATGCCATTCGCACCCAGACAATCAGCGAAGAGCATCTTGCGCGAATAGAGGAAAGGCTCAATCTACTAAAAGTGAAGGATTTTGCTGGTGCTGATGTCATTCGTGATGAGCTGGCGGTGCAGGGTATTCAGTTGAAGGACGGCAAAGACCCGGTCACGGGTGAGCGTATAACCAATTGGGAAATTCGCAGATGAAGGACAGGGCGGCGGTGCTTTATCCGGCAATTGAGCCCTACAATGCCGGGCTGCTGGATGTCGGCGGAGGCCACAGTCTCTACTGGGAACTGTGTGGCAATCCGAACGGCATTCCGGTGGTATTTCTGCATGGGGGTCCGGGCAGTGGGTCTGGCCCGGTGCATCGCCGTCTGTTCGATCCCGAACTGTATCGTATTTTGCTTTTTGATCAGCGCGGTTGCGGGCGCTCTCTGCCGCTTGGGCAGTTGGAGGGCAACACCACACAAGATCTCGTTGCGGATATAGAGCGGCTTCGTCAGTTCACGCAAACAGAGCGTTGGCTGGTTTTTGGCGGCTCGTGGGGCGCTACCCTGGCGCTCGCCTACGCGCAGGCGCATCCGGCCCATGTCAGCGGGTTGATTTTGCGCGGCGTCTTTACCGGCCGGCAGCAAGAGCTGGACTGGTTCTACAAGGAGGGCGCAAGCCGGATATTCCCGCACGAGTGGGAGCATTTTCTGGCGCCACTGACGCCATTAGAGCAGCTGGATCCGGTAACGTCCTATCGAACATTGCTCACTCATCCGGACCGGTCTATCCGTGCGGCTGCGGCGCGTGCATGGACGGATTGGGAGGCGCGCACGGTGTCCATGCGCCATAGTCCACCTGTGGTTCACCAAGGCGTCGCCAGAGATGCAACCATCGCTTTTGCCCGCATCGAAAACCATTTCTTCTTTCACAAATTGTGGCTTCGCGAGGCTCAGTTGCTGGAAGATGCGGGCAAACTTGCCGGCATTCCGGGCATCATAGTGCAGGGGCGTTATGACGTGGTCACCCCGCCGGTTACGGCTTGGGAGTTGCATAAGGCATGGCCGGGTTCCAGGCTGAAAATTGTCGAGGATGCAGGGCATGCATTTTCGGAACCGGGAACGCTGGAAAGTCTTGTGGAAGCCACAAACGAGTTCTCAGCCGATCTGCGCCAATCAGGAGCGCTCTCTCATGACGCTTGATAACCGACCCTTTTACACCGGTGGGTGCCAATGCGGTGCGGTTCGTTTTCGCATTGAGGGTGCACTGGGCAAGGCGTCGATTTGCCATTGCCGCATGTGTCAAAAGGCATTCGGGAATTTTTTTGCGCCTCTGGTCAGTGTGGAGCCAGCAAATGTGCAATGGACCAAAGCTGAGCCTGCCAGATTTCAATCCTCCAATCATGTGAAGCGGGGCTTCTGCCCGCAATGCGGCACACCGCTGACATATGAGCCAGCGAACGAGATCGCTCTGGCAATCGCAGCTTTTGATGATCCTTCTGCGATTGCGCCGGAAATTCAATACGGGATGGAGGGCAGGCTTCCCTACACGGATAGTCTTGCCCAACTGCCGCAGCGCACAACCGTGGAAGATGTCCAGGACGTGGAATGGTTGGCCGATATTGTTTCTTTCCAGCATCCGGATCATGAGAAGTAGCAGGCGGTATGGCGAGCCTGTCATGGCAGGACGCTATACTGCATTCATAAGCCAATTTGATCCGCGCCATCACCACAAAGAAATATTCGTGGCGCACAGATATCTATAGGGTCGCGGCAGCAAGAGCGCTCTGCGACTTGGCGATGATACAAAAAGCATATTGAAACAGCCCGTCTGGTTATGGTGTTTCAGGACAAGTGAGTTTGAAATGGCTGCCCATGGCGCTGAATCCTCAAAGGGGCTTACTGCGGCGATTGGCGCATATTTGATCTGGGGCCTTGTGCTGCCGGTCTACCTGAAAGCCCTGTCCCATATTCCCGCGTTGGAGATTGTTGCCAATCGGGTCATCTGGGCAGTGCCGTTCGTGGCGGGGCTTTTGATCTGGTTTGGCCTGTTCAGCAATGTGCGTACATTTCTGACGCCCAGATATCTTGCCATGGCGTTGCTGACCGCAACCATCATCTCGGTAAACTGGAGCATCTATGTTTACGCCATCCTGGTGAACAAGGCGGTGGAGGCGGCGCTTGGCTATTACATCAACCCGCTTGTCAGCATTCTGCTGGGCGCGGTGTTTCTGGGAGAAAGGCCAACCCGTTTGCAGGGTGCAGCCATTGCGCTGGCCAGTGTCGGCGTCGTGGTCATGGCGGTTATGGCAGGCGGAGTGCCGATTATTTCGCTTGGTCTGGCGCTGACCTTTGGCTCTTATGGCCTTCTGCGAAAAATGATGCCCTTCGGAGCCGCCGAGGGATTTTTTCTGGAAACGCTGATTCTCATTCTTCCAGCGTGCACTTTACTGGTCTGGTACAAAAGCCATGGCGGACTGCATTTCGGCGATAACGTTCAGGATACGCTTCTGCTGATAGGGTCGGGTCCGGTAACCGCCATTCCGCTTATTCTGTTTGCCAGCGGCGCGCGGCAGTTGAAACTCTCAACCATCGGCATTCTGCAATATATGGTGCCAACCTTGCTCGTCCTCACCGCGGTGTTTGTGTTCGGCGAGCATTTTGGCTTCTGGCAGCTTATTGCCTTCTGCTTCATATGGACGGCACTGGCTCTGTATAGCTGGTCCATGTTTGATTCCCGCAAAACGACCAGGCTCGCAGTCGAAAACAATGATGGTTGATTGAGTTGCACCATCAAAAAAAGGCATTTCGCAGATGTTGCGAAATGCCTTGCGCTGAACCCATCATAAGAGTTCAAAGCTTTTCGATAATTTCTTCCCGACCATGCCGATTGCCATTCTCTGCTGCCTGCAGAATGGCTGGAATAATATCTTCCACCCGGTCAATGACCAGCGGCTGCACCTGATGAGCCGTGTGGATAAACCCTTCTTCGCGCATGTGGTCGAGAAGGGCAGCCAGCGGGTTCCAGAAGCCGTTGATATTGGCGATGACAATAGGCTTGCGGTGCCGGCCCAACTGCCCCCAGGTCATGATCTCGATCAGTTCTTCAAGCGTGCCAATGCCACCTGGCATGGCCACAAAGGCGTCCGAGCGCTCAAACATCTTGTGTTTGCGCTCATGCATATCGGCAGTGATGATCAACTCATCTAACCGTTTCAGTTCAGGCTCAGCGGCCTCCTTGTCGACAAGGAAGCGCGGAATAATGCCGGTGACCTGACCGCCGGCATGTATGACGCCCTCGGACACAGCGCCCATCACGCCACGTGTGCCCCCACCATAGACCAGCCGAATACCGGCTTGGCCCATTGCCGTGCCAAGTGCTTGTGCTGTTTGAAGATAGGACGCATCACGCCCGCCGGATGAGCCGCAATAAACGCAGATAGATTGAATCAATGTCATGGCTGCCAGTTCGTTGATCGCACCCATTAAAGTCAAGCGCACAATCAGCAATGGCGCTATCAAATTGGGTGCAGGATTGTCTGAGTGACGAATTGCCTCAGCTTCGGGCATCAATAGCGTCAGCAATCTCGTCTGTCATTTTCAAAATACGCAGAATAAGCGGCACCGCCAGAGCCAGGATGTTTCGCTCCAGCCCGCGCGCCTTCTGCGCCTCCCTGACCTCGCTGAATATAGCCGACAGAATTGGAATGAAGCGAATGGCCAGAGAGATTGCCAGACTGACCTTCGCCGGGTTCAGCATGAATTTCAGCGGTTGCAGCGCCCAATCCAGCGTGTCCACCATGTCTGAAACGCGGGTTGTCAGCGTCACAAGACTGGCTGCCAGCAGCAAAGCGCACAGGCGCAAAACCACTGCCGCGGTGACGGAAGGGCCTGCCCAGTACAATTGAGTCAACCCTATCAACAGCATAACTGGCAACAGCGCACGCAGTTGAAGCCAAAGCACTCTGCCGGGCAGGCGTGCGGCAAAATAAAGTGCAATGACCAGCAGCAGCGCCGCCAGCATGGCCAATGGCTGCGTGGTCAGGAAAAGCAGCGGAGCTGAAACAACCAGCAGAAACAACTTCCAGCCTGCGCCAAGCCGGTGCACCATGCTGGTGCCGGGATAATAAAGCCCGTGGGTCATGCGGATAATTGACGGTAGAAGTTGACCACCTCGGCCGGTTCGCCATCAGCAACAATCCTGCCATCGGCAAAACAAACCACCCGGTCAAAACTGTCCAGCAGCGGCAGATCGTGCGTCAGCATAACAACCTTTGCGCTCACTTCATCCAGTGCTTGCATCAGCCGTCTGGTGTTGGGCAGATCCAACAGCGTCGTCGGCTCATCCAGCACCAGAAGCGCCGGCTCCAGAACCAGAATTCCGGCAAGCGCAACCAATTGTCGCTCTCCGCCGGAAAGTTCGTGTATCAACCTTTCTTCAAAGCCGGCCAAGCCGCGTTCGGCCAGTGCCTTTGTCACCCTGGCTGCGCATTCACTTTTGCTCATGCCGCGGTTTTTCAGGCCGAATGCCAGATCTTCCGCCACTGTGGGATAAACAATCTGATTGTCCGGGTTCTGAAACAGAAATCCCACCTGGCGACGAACGGTTTTGCCTTCCTGCCGCGTGTCAAAGCTGTTGACGCGCACTGCACCCTGCGTGGGCAAAAGAAGTCCATTGAGCAAGCGGGCAAAACTGCTTTTGCCCGAGCCATTTGCGCCGATAATGCCCACCCTTCTTTCTTCAATCCGGCAGGTCAGGTCCGTCAGAACCCTTCTGCCGGACCGATCGAGAGAGACATCGTCGAGCTCGATCAACGACTTGCAATCGCACTTTGGCGGATCAGAGGATAAGCGCGTTTGACCATGATGATAATGGCCGCTGCGAGCCCGGCCTTGATCAGATCACCCGGAATGAAAATCAGCGCGGATGTTGCAAATGCCGGAGCCAGATCCATTCCAGACATTACGGCGTACCACGGCACACCAATGCCATAGACCACGCCGATGCCACCTGCCACGGCAATTGCAAAGGCAATTGGGAAGTTCAACCTGTTCCACAGCCGCTCTGTCAGCCAGCCAATGAAGATGGCAGAGGCAAACCAGCCGTAAATGAAGCCGGACCATGGGCCAACAAGGGTGCCGATTCCGCCACGGCCGCCAGAAAGCAGCGGCAGGCCAATTGCCACGAGGACGAGGAACAACAGCATGGAAAGGCCACCACGGCGCGCACCCAGAATACCGCCCATCAACATTGGCCCCATTGACTGAGCGGTGATGGGAATAGCAATGGCTGGCAGCATCAGCGGCGGAAATATTCCGAGCACTGCCATAAGAGCTGCAAAAAGCGCGATTTGAACGATGTTGCGGGTGGACATGCTTTTTCCCATGCTGACGTTTTTCTGGCAGTTAACGCCATATTTCCTATAGATCAATGCCAATTGCTCTGGCCTGTTTAACCGTCATCGAGCAATTGCGCTGCGGCGTTAATGATCAGTGGTTAGTTAAGCTGTACGACGCAAAATGGTTTTTCCGGACGGTGTAATATGCTCAATTGGCCGGAATGTTAGGCATAGGCAGGGCCGGAGATAGAATGGCTTATTATCTGGGTTTGGATTTGGGGACTTCCTCGTTAAAGGCATTGCTGATTGATGAAAACCAGCACCCGCTGGCCACCGCCCATGCCGAGTTGAAAGTGCAGCGCCCGCATTTTGGCTGGTCCGAGCAGGACCCTGATGACTGGATTGCAGCCGCACGTTCGGCCATTGCCGAGTTGAGAAAAGAACACAGCACCCTGCTGCAAAATGTTCGGGGCATTGGTCTTTCCGGCCAGATGCACGGCGCGACACTGATTGACGCTGATGGAACTGCGCTGCGCCCCTGCATTTTGTGGAACGACACGCGCAGCCACAAGCAGGCAGCTTTGCTTGATGATGATGAAGCCCGCAGAATTACTGGCAATATTGTGTTTCCAGGATTCACAGCGCCGAAACTTCTCTGGCTGGCGGAGCATGAGCCGGAAACGCTGGCGAAAATGGATAAGGTTCTTCTGCCTAAGGATTATCTGAGATTTTGGCTGACAGGCGAGGCGGTGTCCGAAATGTCCGACGCCGCCGGAACAGCCTGGCTGGACACAGGGGCGCGGGCCTGGTCTGCCCGTATGCTGGAGCGCACGGGACTGAATGAAGGTCATATGCCGCGACTGGTTGAAGGCACGCAGGCCAGCGGCTACCTGCGCAAGGCGCTTGCGGAGGAGCTTGGTCTGCCTGCTGGCATTGTTGTCGCAGGTGGGGCAGGGGACAACGCCGCATCAGCCTGTGGCGTGGGCGTGGTCGCGCCTGGAAATGGATTCATTTCCCTGGGCACTTCCGGCGTGCTGTTCACGGCAACGGATGGCTATTCCCCGGCACCGGAGACAGCTGTGCACACGTTCTGCCACGCCTTGCCCGGTCGCTGGCACAAAATGGGCGTCACTCTTTCAGCCGCCGGATCGCTGGAATGGCTTTCTTCGGTTACGGGCACAAAGCCCGCAGAATTGACGGCGGAACTGCCACAGGACCCTCAGGGACCAAGCCGGGTGCTGTTCCTGCCGTATCTCGCAGGTGAGAGAACTCCGCACAATGACGCCGCAGTTCGTGGTGCGCTGATTGGCCTTGCGGCGGAAACCAGCAAAGCCGACCTGACGCGTGCGGTGATGGAAGGGGTGGCCTTTTCCATCCGTGACTGCGCGGAAGCAGGAGGCGGTATTGCTGCGTTGAACAGCTTGATCGCCGTCGGGGCAGGATCACGCTCGGCGCTGTGGCTGCAAATTCTCGCAGATGTGTTGCAGACAACAATCATGCTGCCGGCAGCCGGAGATTTTGGCGCGGCCTTTGGCGCGGCCAGATTGGCAATGTGCGCGGCGGAAGGTACCGACACTACGCAGCTGATGGCCGCACCGCCTATTGCCAGAACCTTTGAGCCGGATGCACACAGGGCGAAAGAGTTTGACGCAGCCTATCAGCGGTACACAGCGGCGTATCTGCCAATCCGCGAGCTCAGCCTCTGACAGGTTTGTCTCCGTAAAATCAAAAAACCAGATCGACCAGGCGGGCTTGCGGGTGCGGTTGTCTGGTCTATGGCGCACGGCCAATTGTCTGCGCGCGAGCAGGCAAAATTGCTGGAAGCGGTACCGGTTGAGGTGGTGGGTCATGGCCCGCAGGCACCATCCATTGCGATTGCCCGAATGGCCATGACTTGCGGCGGCAGTGTCAACAACGCCATGGCCTCCGCCATCAATGTGCTGGATGATGTGCATGGCGGCGCGGGGCAAGGCGCACTGGTTGTCTATTGCCAGATTTCCGAACGCATGGAACAGGGTGAACCGCTTGATACGGCAACCGATTCTGTGCTGCGGCCGATGCTGGATGCAAGGCAGATCATGACGGGGTTCGGACATCGCTTTCATCCGATTGACCCACGCACGCCGCGGCTGATTGAACTGGCAACCGTTGCGCGCACGCATGGGCAGATCACCGGGGGGGTTCTCGATATTGCCGTTTCGGTGGAAAGCTGGCTGGCTGTCGCAAAGGGCAAGCACCTGCCGATGAACATCGATGGTATCACCGCCGCAATTTATGGCGAGCTTGGATTTGATCCGACAATGGCCCGCGGACTGTTCATCATCTCGTGTTCCACTGCATTCTCTCACATGCTGATCAGCAGTCGCAGATGGGCGGCCGGATCAAAGGCCCGCCCTAGCCCTCGCTGGGATATCGCTATACGGAAGAGCCGCAATTCGCGGTGCCTGAACAGCATTGATTGCCCGCAAAAACAGCTTCGGAACTCAGCGAGCGACGCCGGTCAGCAAGTGTTTGCTGAAATGCCCTAACCCGAGCCATCCGGTGCCATTGAGCCACTATAAACAGGGACTTCATACTGTGCTCAAGGGCAGGTGCTTTGAAGTGCTTAGTGTCATCGCCTCGACATGAATCCCGACGCTTCTACACTTAACTTTCTGCGGGCTTTCAGGGGCTCTGCAACGAATATGGCTTTACCAGCCAGCACCAGTGCGATCCTTTGGTGTCCAGTGCCAGTGCCAGTGCCAGTGCCAGTGCCAGTGCCAGTGCCAGTGCCAGTGCCAGTGCCACTACCGGCCCCGCGCACAAACGAAAGCCCCGGAAGTGGTTGAAGCACTTCCGGGGCCTGATTTACTGGGACGTGCAGAAACACTGACCTCTCCCAGTCCATCGCCTACCCGGCAATGAACTGGTTGAAGCACGGTGTATTACTGTGCAGCAGCGGTCTCAACGTAGTCGTATTTGCCGTTCTTCCACTCGTAAACAACATAACCTGGCAGGGTAACGTCGCCCTTGTCGTCGAAGCTCAGCTCGCCGATAACGGTTGGGAAGGTGCCTGCGTCGAGGGCTTCAACAACTGCATCGTAGTCTGTCGTGCCGGCTGCCTTAACTGCATCTGCCCAAGCCTGAATTGCAGCATAGGTGTACAGTGCATAGCCTTCGGCCGAGTTGCCCGCAGCTTCGATTGCCTTCACAACTGGCTCAGCAATCGGGTTCTTGCGTGGATCCGGCGAGAAGGTCATGAGCGTGCCTTCACCAGCATCGCCGGTAATCGCCCAGTACTCATCCGTCACAATCGCATCGCCAGACATGATCACGGCATCAACGCCCTGTTCCTTCATTTGACGGGCAATCAGACCAGCTTCTGTGTGATAGCCGCCAATGTACACGAGGCCGATATTGGCCTGCTTCAGCTTGGAAACAAGCGCAGTGTAGTCCTTTTCACCGGCGCTGTAGGCTTCAACAACGGTTGGCTCTTTGCCCGCAGCCTTCAGAGCGGCAGCGGTTTCAGCTGCCAGACCCTTGCCGTAAGCGGACTTGTCGTCAAGAATCGCGACATTCACATCGCCAAAATTTTCGGCAATGTAAGCACCGGCAACTTCACCCTGCTGATCGTCACGACCGCAGACGCGGTAGATGCCTTCAGCGGGGCGCTTGTCGGTGAAGTCAGGATTGGTCGATGCCGGCGAGATCATCAGAATGCCTTCTTCGGCATAGACCTGGCTGGCTGGAATGGAGGAACCCGAGCAGAAGTGACCTGCAACGAATACCGCGTTCTCGGAAGCGTACTGATTGGCCACAGCTACGGCCTGCTTAGGATCGCAGGCGTCGTCACCAACCGAAAGAACAAGCTGTTCGCCATTAACGCCGCCAGCAGCGTTGATGTCTTTGATCGCCTGTTCAGCACCTGCACGCAGCTGCGAACCGAAAGTGGCATACTGGCCAGTCATTGGGCCTGCAACGCCGATGGTGATGTCAGCCAGAGCTGCACCGCCAAGTACGAGGTTGAGGGCTACACCAGCCAAAAGTACTTTCTTCATGATGACCTTCCCGTTTTGTTAACAAATGACACTTGCGACGTTCTCCCATAAATTTTATCGCAAGGCATATGTTTTGATTAAAATTTATTCTTGGTTTTGCAAGTAAAAAATACCGGCTTCGTTAATTTAATCTTCCGGTAATTCTTACCATTAATTTTATGCTTGACTTCTTAAGAATCGATACTGACGAGCGTTTTGTTCCGCTCTTGTCCGCCACCGACCAAATGCCGCCAGCACAAACAGGACGACGTAATCAATTGCTGCATAGTGCAGCGCCGTTCCCACCGTGTCGAGTGGCAGGAAAAAGGTTCCGTCGAAGAGACTGAAGTGAATGAAACGTACAGCTATAGTTAGCAACAGAACATAGAAAGCGACAAGCCCCCATCCGTTCCAGGTCAAAGCTGTTGAACGCCCGATCATGTAGGCCATGCCACCGCCGATAACGACGGTGACAAGGATGAACTCAAACAGGGAAACTTCCCACAGAAATGTCATTTCCGGCTGCATCAGTGCCTCCCGCCTTCAAGATAGGCGCTGCGGATTTCCTCTCGCGCCAGCAATTCACGGCCGGTGCCGGACATGGTGATTGAACCGTTGACCATCACATAGCCTCGATGTGCCAGCCGCAAGGCGTGAAAAGCGTTCTGTTCGACAAGAAACACTGTCAGGCCTTCCGTCCGGTTCAACTCCCGGATCGCCTCAAAAATCTGCTTCACAATCAGCGGGGCCAGGCCGAGTGATGGTTCGTCCAGCAGCAGAAGCTTCGGTCGGCTCATCAATGCGCGGGCAATGGCCAGCATCTGCTGCTCACCACCTGAAAGTGTGCCTGCACGCTGCTCCGCACGCTCTTTCAAGCGCGGGAACAAAGTGAACATCCGCTCAAGATCCTCGGCAAAGTGCTTCGGACCGATCAGCGTCGTTCCCATTTGCAGATTTTCCATCACCGTCATGCGGCCGAAAATCCGGCGGCCTTCGGGTGACTGGGCGATCTGCCGCTTCATGATATCATGAGTTGGCAGTCGGGTGATCTCTTCACCACGATACGTGATCGAGCCATTGCGCGCTTGCGGGCTGCCACAAATCGTCATCATCAATGTTGATTTGCCGGCACCATTGGCACCAATGAGCGTGACGATCTCGCCGTCAAACACATCCATATCGACACCGCGAAGTGCCTGGATCTTGCCATAGAAGGTTTCAACACCCCTGACCGACAGCAGCGGTGACTGCGTCGTGGCGGCAGTTGCGAGGGTAGGGTTCGTAGCGTTCATCGGGAAGCTCCCTTATCAACAGCAGCTTCCTTGATTGCGGCATCAATGTTGCCCTGCTCAAGATGCTCTCCCACCGCCTCGACCTCTTCATCATCCACGCCAAGATAGGCGGCGATAACGCTTGGGTCATTGCGCACGGTTTCCGGCGTTCCGTCAGAGATTTTCTTGCCGTAATCCAGAACAACAATGTGGTCGGAAATTTCCATCACCACGCCCATGTCATGCTCGATCAGCAGAATGGAAACGCCGTCCTGATCACGAATGGAGCGCAGAAGCTCGTTCAGTTCAGCAGATTCCCGCGGGTTAAGGCCAGCGGCAGGTTCGTCCAGACACAGGAGTTCCGGATGCGTGCACATGGCCCGGGCAATTTCCAGACGACGCTGATCGCCATAAGACAAATCAGCGGCAGGATCATCAGCACGGTCCAGAAGGTCTGTGCGGCGCAGCCAGTCAACCGCCAGATCCTGGGCCTTTTCCTTGGCCCGGCGATAGGATGGCAGGCCGATCAAGCCACCAAAGGTGAAGCCGGAAGCGAGCATCAGCTTGTTATGCTGTGCAACCAGCAAATTCTCGAACACGGTCATGCCGCCAAACAGGCGGATGTTCTGGAATGTGCGAGCCACACCGGCAGTGTGGGTGATGCGGAAGTCCGACATGCGTTCCAGAAGGAACAACTCACCACCGTCGGCCTTGAGGCTTTGCCGGCCACTTTTGGTCAGTTCGCCCAAGGCTGCATCTGAAATGCCCCGTCCACGACGAAGTGTGATGCGGCCTTCAGTTGGTTTGTAAAATCCGGTTACGCAGTTGAAAACCGTGGTCTTTCCTGCGCCGTTCGGGCCGATCAGGGCGGTGATATCACCGCGCCCGACCTGAAAGGAAAGATCATTGATTGCCATCAACCCGCCGAAGCGCATCGTCAGATGCTCGACGGTCAGAACAGGATCGCTGGTCCAGCGGTAGGTATCCGCCATATTCACCTGACTATTTGTGTTCGCCATGGTCAGTGTCCCTCACCTTGGGCCACCATGTCGGCGCCAATCTTCTTCTTTTCTTTGTAAACAGCAGAAGGTGTGCGGGATGAGATGAGTCCTCTCGGCTTCCAGACCATGATGGCCACCATTGCCAGACCAAAGATCAACATGCGGTATTCAGTTGGATCGAAATTGCTGCCGAACACTGCCTGAAGAACCGTCAGATTGCGCAGGAGCTCAATGCCGCCGATCATCACGACAGAGGCGATAACCACGCCAATCTGTGAACCCAGACCACCCAGAACCACGATTGCCAGAATGATGGCAGATTCAAGGAAGGTGAAGCTTTCCGGAGAGATGAAGCCCTGACGAGTGGCAAAGAACGAGCCGGCGAACCCGCCAAACATCGCGCCTGTGGCAAATGCCGATAGCTTGACGTTTGTGGTGTTGATGCCGAGTGCCCGGCATGCAATCTCATCTTCACGCAAGGCTTCCCACGCACGACCAATTGGCATTTTGCGAAGCCGCATGGTGATGAAGTTGGTGAACAGAGCCAGCACCAGGATGATGTAGTAAAGGTAGATGAAACGGTGCAGGGTTGATGGCTCAAGGCCGAAGAAGTCTGCAAACGAACCTTCACCACGGCCAAAGTCCAGCCCGAAGAATGTTGGGCGAGGGATGCCAAGCAAGCCGTTTGGACCACCTGTGAAATCGCCCCAGTTCAACAGAACGACGCGAATGATTTCACCAAAGGCCAGAGTCACAATGGCCAGATAGTCACCGCGCAGGCGCAGCACCGGGAAGCCAAGCATAACGCCCCAGAGTGCGGCAAACAGACCAGCCATTGGCAGGCAGACCCAGAAGCCCAACTGGAAATTGTTGGCCAGAAGCGCGAAGGAATAGGCGCCAACGGCATAGAAGGCGACATAGCCAAGGTCCAGGAGGCCAGCAAGTCCAACGACGATGTTCAGGCCCCAGCCCAGCATGACATAGGTCAGGATCAGGATGGCCAGATCGATCATGTATCTGTCACGCCCCGGCAGAATGCTGCCGATGACGAAGGGAAACACGAAGGCAAACGCCAGAAGAGCATACCCCAGGTATTTGCCCAGTTTGGAATCGTTTTTGCCAGCAGCCCTTCTGGTGCCGAAGCGTTCTGAAAGCGGAGTTTCGACCTGAAACACAAAGATGCTCAGCAGAAAGCGAACAACAAAGGCAAGGCCAATCGCCCAGAACCACAGTTCCCAGCGATAGGAGAGAACAAGGCCGCCGGGCGCAATGTCTGTGCGCAGCAGAAGAAAGAACAGACCGAGACCGGCAACAACAGCAGCGGTCAGGATCGATTCTTTCAGCGCCTTGGCAAACTTGTTTCTGGCGGGCGGGCTTTTGACGAAAGGTGGTTCGCCGCGCATCGCGTCAGCAAGACGCTCCTGCTCGATTTCCGCACCTTCCGCAGTGATGTTTGTCGGGTTCAGAGTGGACATATCAGACCTTCTCTACGGCTGGGCGACCAAGAAGGCCGGAAGGCAGGAAGATCAGCACAATGGCCAGAATGGAGAAGGCGGCCACATCCTTGTACTCAACCGAGAAATAACCGGACCAGAATGTCTCGATCAATCCGATCAGCAATCCACCCAGCATCGCACCGGGAAGTGAGCCGATGCCGCCCAGAACAGCGGCGGTGAATGCCTTAACGCCAGCCAGGAAGCCGATGTAAAAGTCGATAACGCCGTAGTAGAGGAGGTACATAAGGCCGGCCACGGATGCCAGAGAAGCGCCCATGATGAATGTGAGCGAGATCGTACGATCAACGTTGACGCCGAGCAGGGAAGCCATTTTGGCATCCTGTTCGCACGCACGCTGCTGGCGGCCCAGGGAAGTGCGAGCGATAACCAGTGAAAACACTGTCATCAGAACCAGCGTCAGCACGATGATGACGATCTGCATGTAAGAGATCTGTACGCCACCAAACAGCTGGATATTGCCCTGAATTTGCGGTGGCAGCGGCTTGACGCGAGCGCCCTGCGTAACTTGCACGAAATTCTGCAGGAAGATGGACATGCCGATGGCGGTGATAAGCGGTGCAAGGCGGAATGAGCCGCGAAGAGGGCGATAGGCTATCCGCTCGATTGTCCAGCCCCATAGCGCGGTGAAGCCCATAGCCACCAGCAGAATGATGAGAAGGATGAGAGGCAGGAATGCCAGGCCGAATGAAATAAGAACAAGAAATGTCGTTAGAGCAATAAACGCGCCGATCATGAAAACTTCGCCATGTGCGAAATTGATCATCCCGATGATGCCGTAGACCATCGTATAACCAATGGCGATCAGCCCGTAGATCGACCCCAGGGTGACCCCGTTGATGAGCTGTTGAAAAAAGTAATCCATGTTGTTGTTGTGTCTCCCCTCTCACCGAAAGCGCGCCTCACCCACGCTTCAGGTCAATTCGCCTCTTTATGAAGCATGATCGAAACTGCAGCATTTTTTATAGCTTCGATCAACTCAATTAAACCTGCTTCCTATATCATTTTAAGGATTCTTCAAGCGACAAAGAGGCGCGAAAATAAGAGTGTTAGACTCCGGTTTTTCATCATACATTAACCCGGACGCTTTCAAATTTTCTGGAACTGTTCTAATAACGGCTCTGCCAGCCTTTCAAAGGCAAGCCTCGGAGGTTTCTATGCGGCTTACTCGCCAGACGAACTACGCAGTACGCATGCTGATGTATTGTGCCGCCAATGGCGACAGACTCAGCAGGGTGGGTGAAATTGCCGCAGCCTATTCGGTCTCCGAGCTTTTCCTGTTCAAGATTCTGCAGCCATTGGTTGAAGCCGGGTTTGTTGAGACGATCCGTGGTCGAAACGGGGGAATCAGGCTGGCGCGTTCAGCGTCGGACATAACTCTGCGGCAGGTGGTGCTTGTCACCGAGGAAAGCTTTTCCTTGGCCGAATGTTTCGAAACAGGTGTCATCGATTGCCCGCTGGTCGATAGTTGCGCGTTGAATTCTGCCTTGAGGGAGGCGTTGAACGTGTTCCTGAACTCTCTGGACAAGCACACAATCGAGTCGCTGGTTGGTGACAAGGGCGCAATTCGCCACCGGCTGGGAATTCATCTGGACGCTGCTCCGGGGCGGCAGGTTGTTGCCGGCTGAGGCGGTTTTGCCGCGCAGATTCCGGCCTGTGCGGCTCCTCACAGTAAAATGAATAGGGAGTGATTAAGCCGAAAGGATAGTGGCGTAGCTATCCAGTCGGTGAATTGGTGCGCTTCCTGTCTTCGATCTGAAATGCGATTGTTACCCGGCGTCGGGCAGCGTTCTGCGACCCGATTTTTCGGAGACCGCAAGATCGTGAGTACCTGCCGCATACTGGGAGTGGCAATTGCCAATGAGACCATGGAGGCTGCGCAAAACTATATTGCTGCGCAGATCCAGGAGGGCGGTGCGAGCTCGATATATTTTGTCAACGCTCACACTCTGAATTTTGCCAGCTCCGACCCAGCATACCGAACCGTTCTTTCGCGTGCCCATCGAATTTATGGCGATGGCACCGGAGTGCGGTGGGCTGCGCGTTTTCGTGGCGTAAACCTGCTTGATAACGTGAACGGAACTGACCTGATCCCGCTGATTCTGGCCTCCGGCAAGAACTTGCGTTGTTTTCTGGTTGGCAGCACGCCAGCGCGAATTGAAACCATTTCGAACCGTGTCAGCGAACTGTTCCCGAACACTCAGGTGGTCGGCGCCCATCATGGTTACCTGGACGACACCATGAGCCAGACGGTGGTCGATGCCATCAATGCTTCAGGTGCCAACCTTGTGCTGGTTGGCATGGGCAATCCGTTGCAGGAGCGGTGGATTGACCAATACGGATCGTCGGTGCCCGGTGCTCTGATGATCGGTGTCGGTGGTTTGTTTGAATATTGGAGCGGGGCTCTTGACCGGGCACCTCTCTGGATGCGCCGCATGGGTATTGAGTGGGTGCATCTCATGTTACGGCAGCCCTGGAAGGCGCGCCGATATCTTATTGGAAATCCAATCTATATTTTCAGAGCTATCCGTTACGCACGCGCTGACAGGAAAGCTTTTTTCGAGCTTGAGGAGAATGTGCAATGTCGGGACAAAGTATTGCATCAAGTCGATGGTTTGCCAAAAAAGCTGCCAGAATGGTCTTCGGCGGAGGGGGAAGCGTCGCTGGACGGGTTTTTCGATCATCAGAACCCCAGATCCGCGTCCTGACCTATCACCGGTTCGGTGAGGGGGTCCACGCGCCATTTACAATTTCCGCTCACCAGTTTGAGCAGGAAATGGCCTATCTGGCAAAGTCGGGCCGCGCGGTTTCGCTGGCAGAGGTTGAGGCCTTTGCTGCAGGCAATGCAGAGCTGAAATGCGGCTCTGTTCTTGTGACTTTTGATGATGGTGACCCTACGGTTCGCACCATCGCCATGCCGATCCTGCAACGCTATGGCATTCCTTCCGTGGTTTATGCCCTTTCCGGTCAACCGAAAGGCTTTGACCTGATGAGCTTCAGCGAGCTGCGTGAAATTCAGACCGGAGGAATAACCATCGGCTCGCACTCGATCTCGCATCGCTCTTTCGGGCAATTGTCGCGGGACGAAGCCTTGCAGGAACTGGTTGAGTCCAAGTCTGTCCTTGAAAACGAGTTGGGTGTTGCAATCAATTCTTTTGCCTATCCATTTGGTACGAAGAAGGACATTACGCCGCAAGTTGTGGCATGCGTCAGGGAAGCCGGATACACAACGGCATTTTCCAGCCTGCATGGCCCGATAGTTTCGGGCAGCGCGTCTCAGGACCTTTTGAATCTGCCACGCGTCAAGGTCGAATCGGGTGATCCGGCGTGGCTGTTTCCTGCGTTGTGCGATGGTGCAATGGATGGCTGGCGCATTGTTGATACCAGTCTTGCCGGTCTGCAGAAACCGGCAGAAGAACACCGCGAGGCAGCGGCCGCGTAACGGGCTATTGGAAGCAGGCTTTTTCAGCCTGCACCAGTGCCGAGATTGCGTCTGAAACAAATCGTATATTCGCAATATTGGCTGTGCTTTGGTGAAAGACCAGCCAATATGTCCGGCCGATGTTGATGTCTGGCAGGATCGGAACCAGATTGGCGCGCCCGCGCGCCATGAAATGATGCAGAATTCCAATGCCCGCACCCGCAGCCACTGCTTCCAGCTGGCCAATGGCAGATGACACCTCATAGGTGGAAGAAAGGTTGATCCCTGCATCCTCGGCATAGTTCAGTGACGGGCTGTAAACCAGATCCTCCACATGGCCGATCAGCCTGTGTCGCGCCAGATCTTCCACCGAAAGAGGGGCGGGGTTTTCGCGCAGATAGTCGGCGGCGGCATAGAGACCCAACCCGTAATCCACCAGCTTGCGGCAGACGAGCCGCCCCTGGTCAGGTTGTTGAATGGTAATCGCCAGATCTGCCTCGCGGCGCGAAAGCGAAAAGGCGCGTGCCATTGGCACAAGCTGAATGGTCAGCTGTGGCTGGTCCTTGCTCAGTCGCCACAATCTGGGTGCCAGAAAAGCCGTGCCAAAACCATCAGGGGCGCCCACTCTCACCGTTCCGGATAGTGAAAATGCGGTATCACCGGAGGATGACTCTGCCGCAAGGGCTTCAGCCTCTATTCGCTCTGCCCGCAGCAGCAGCGCGGCACCGGTATCGGTCAGCTCGCAGCCAGTGGAACGGCGGGTGAACAGCCGCGCATGCAGCTTGCTTTCAAGTCGGTCAAGGCGGCGGGCAACCGTTGCATGGTTCAGCCCCAGCCGTTTGGCTGCGGCCAGAATTTGCCCGGTGCGCGCTATGGTCAGAAAAACTCGCAGATCATCCCAGTCCATAGCGGCACTTCAATTTTTGCACAACGATTTCGCGTTGAGTGATCTTGAAATAAAGTCACCAACCGGTCAAGCCTTAAGCAACTTTCTGGAGGATTGAAATTGATGGGCAATATTCCGCACTTTATTGATGGCGCACGTGTTTCCGGAACCTCTGGTCGCACGGCTGAGGTGTTCAATCCGGCAACCGGGCAGGTTTCCGGATTGCTGGATCTGGCCGGTCCTGCCGACCTGCAGGCAGCAGTGGATTCAGCCAAACGCGCGCAGCCAGCCTGGGCAGCAACAAATCCGCAACGCCGTTCGCGCGTTTTCATCAAGTTTGTGGAATTGCTGAACGCCAATATGCAGGAGCTGGCGGAGCTTCTGTCTGCGGAACATGGCAAGACAGTGGAAGATTCCAAGGGCGATATTCAGCGCGGGCTGGAAGTCTGTGAATTTGTCATTGGCATCCCGCATTTGCAAAAAGGCGAATACACCGAAGGCGCAGGGCCGGGCATCGACATGTTCTCCATGCGCCAGCCGGTTGGCATTGGTGCGGGAATAACCCCGTTCAATTTCCCGGGCATGATTCCCATGTGGATGTTTGCTCCGGCCATTGCCGCCGGAAATGCCTTCATTCTCAAGCCGTCCGAGCGTGACCCTTCGGTGCCGCTGCGCCTTGCCGAACTGATGATTGAGGCTGGTCTGCCGAAAGGCATTCTCAACGTTGTCAACGGCGATAAGGAAGCGGTGGATGGTATCCTTCAGCATCCGGATATCAGCGCCATATCTTTTGTCGGCTCCACGCCAATCGCCGCCTATGTTTACGGCGAAGCCGCGCGCTACGGCAAGCGTGCCCAGACTTTCGGTGGTGCCAAGAACCACATGATCATCATGCCGGATGCGGATCTTGATCAGGCGGCAGATGCGTTGATCGGCGCGGGCTACGGCTCTGCGGGCGAGCGTTGCATGGCTATTTCCGTGGCAGTTCCCGTTGGCCAGGCCACCGCAGACGCCTTGATGGAACGGCTGATTCCCCGCGTTGAAAAGCTGAAAATTGCGCCATACACCGTTGCGACTGCCGACTTTGGCCCGGTTGTTACCAAAGCGTCCCAGCAGAAAATTCTGCAACTGATTGACAAAGGCGTCGAAGAAGGCGCGACGCTGGCCGTTGATGGCCGCGGTTTCAGTCTGCAGGGCTATGAGGATGGTTTTTACGTCGGTGCATGCTTGTTCGACAATGTAACACCCGACATGGAAATCTATCGTCAGGAGATTTTCGGCCCGGTTCTGACCATTGTTCGGGCCGAGAATTACGAAGCGGCGCTGGACCTGCCGATGAAGCATGAATACGGCAATGGTGTTGCGATCTTCACGCGAGACGGTGATGCGGCACGCGACTTTGCGTCGCGCGTCAATGTCGGCATGATCGGGGTCAATGTTCCTATCCCAACCCCGCTGGCCTACCATTCCTTCGGCGGGTGGAAGCGCTCCTCCTTCGGCGACCTGAACCAGCATGGCCCGGATTCGATCCGCTTCTGGACCCGTACCAAAACCATCACCACCCGCTGGCCGTCGGGCATCAAGTCCGGTGCCGAATTCTCCATGCCGGTGATGAAGTAAGGCTCATTAGCTGCGGGGACAGGCTGTGCTGTCCCCGTAGTCCAGCATCAGAAATGCTGATCAAAAAGCTCGGTAACGCGATCGTTCCGGGCTTTTCCTGTTTCGCCACCCATGACAATCGCTATAAGGCGGCGGTTGCCGCGTTGTGCGGTGGCGACAAGATGAAACCCGGCAGAGCGGATATAGCCGGTTTTCATGCCATCTACCCCGTTTACGCTGCCCAACAGCTTGTTGGTGGCTTGATAGCGCCGGCCATTATAGCGGAATTCCTCAAGCTTGAAGAAGCTCTGATAGGCGGGGTAGCGGCTGCGCAACGCCAGTGCCAGCAACGCCATGTCGCGTGCGGTGGAAACCTGCGCCGGGTCTGGCAGCCCGGATGCATTGGCAAAATTGGTGCGTGTCATGCCCAGAGATCGCGCCCGCGTTGTCATCAGCCTTGCAAATGCTTCTTCTGATCCGGCCAGATGTTCGGCCACAACGGCGGCAACATCATTGGCTGAGCGGACAGCAAGCGCAGTTGCGGCATCTCTTACCGTAATGGTGGAGGCGACCGGCAATCCCAGACGGGCAGGGGGCATGCTTGCCGCATGAGCGGAAACCGTGAAAGGCGTATCCAGCGTGATGCGCCGCGTTTCCACTGCCTCAAACAGCAGATACAGCGTCATCATCTTGGTCAGAGATGCCGGATAGCGCAACTCATTGGCATTTTCCTGCCACAGAATTTTGCCAGTGCCCGCATCCAGTACCAGTTCCGAATAACCCCGCTCCTGAACCGGCGCAACGGCAACAACCGTGGGGGAGGTGCCGGGTGTGGTGTTGATGGACAGCACTTCGGTGCTTTGGCAGCCTGCCAGGCCAACCAGTGTCAAAATCAGCCAGAGTGCCGGCAAACGGCTTTTGTTCAGTTTGGTCATGAATGTCATGCTGCTTCCGTGGCGTAAATAATCGCCTAACGCTCTAACGTCTTGTCTCACCGTCGTGCCCATGAAACGATTCCGTTTCAACGGGAATTGCTTCAGGATGTGTGCCCGCACCGGGCCGGGTTGTAAATCCGGCTGAGAAACATTGCTGTTCTAGAACCGGTAATTAAAATCCACCATACCGCTGTGGGAATTGAAACTGCTTGAAAAGTCTCCGGAATAATTCAGGCCAATCGTTATTGCCGGTGCCAGATTAACGTCTATCCCAGCCTGAACAGAAACGACATTGCCGGGCAAGGGCGTGCCTGCTGTCTGAAAGGGAATGCCGCCAGCGAACGCCAGCATGTTGACAGGGGTGGTGTCACCCGACACCAGATGCCAGGCCACTTCACCATACAAACGTGAAGGAACTGAATAGGAAAGCGCAATGGGCAAAGATGCACGCGCGCCCAGAGTGGCAATGGTAACGCCGCTGTCCTGACTCTGCCCGAAAAGGCTGGCATCGCCACCGGATTCAGCAAAGCCATCTGTGCTGGTGTGAATATAGTTTACCGCACCGTATGGGGTGAGTGTCAAAGCGCCTGCAGCAAAACGATATCCCAGCTCAGCAAAAACCTGCGCCGTGTTGGCGCTATACTGGCCCGATACCTGGTCAGCAAAATTGGCGAAGGATATTGTTCTATTGGTTGTGATATCATGAAAACCGTAGGACGCGCCGGCCTTCAACTCAAAATTGTTCCAGTCAGCCCCGGCATAAACGCCCAGCAACAGATTGTCGGCCTGCGCCCTGGAAGAGCCCGTGTCCAGTCGCAGGGTCGATTCTCCATATGCAGCTAGAAGGCCCAGCCGATACTGGCCGGCCAGTTGCGCATCGAGGCCTATCAGACCGGTTGAAGCATCCGCACTGAAGCCTGAGGCATTGCCGTCACCATCGTAATTCGCGCTGGCATAATTGCCCGCGGCCCACGCCTCCACGGATGACAGCACCGGTACAGCGTCAAAACTGCGATTGCGGCCGGCAGCCGGGTCTAGTCGCCGGGACATTGTCCGCTGTACCAGCCGGTTGGAGTCGATCAGGGCCAGTTGCGTTGCTGCATGCACCTCGCCCGATAGCTGGTCAAATGCCAGTCGGGCATTGCTGGCATCGCCGGAAAGCACTGCAAGATACGCAGTGTTCCACGCGCCGGTAGACTCAAGACCTGCAGCAGCGTTGCGCTGGTTGCGCGTCAGGGCAACATCAGCAAAGCTGACAGAGTTGCGATCAAAGTTCAGCACGACATTGGTCGGTGAATAGGTCAGCACCGGCGTCAGAAATGCCAATTCGGCTATCGACGTCGCGAACGTACCACTGATGCCCGTTGCCTGCAGTATCGGGTAAAATGCACCCGGCTGCAGCAAACCATCCAGAGTTACAGCCAGCACGGCTCCGTCAATCTGCGCTGTTCCGGCCACCTGCAGTGTGTCACTGACGGCCCCTGCAACATCAGCATTGTAAAATGCACCCGGCAAAAGCGTCAGCGGTCCGGCAAATGACAATGTGCCAATTCCGGGGCCGGGGGCCACGGTTCCCCCGGAAATAATCGTTGTTGGCCCTGCCATTCCGATGCCGGTCAAACGCGCGCCAGTGCCAATTGCCAGGGGTGAAAGGGCAAGGCTGCCATCAAGTTGCAGCACTCCGCCCTCAACCGATGAAGCGCCGAAAATGGCACTGTCACCGGTGACCTGAAGCGTGCCGCTGCCAATCTTGCGAATGCCGCCCGCACCCAGAAAAGTGCCTGCAAACAGCGATGACTGGTTGTTGCTGCCGATGGTCAATGTGTTGGCAGCCAGTTCAACCAGTCCATCGCCAGCCAATGCGCCAATCTGCTGGTCGAACCCGGCAACATCCAGCATACCGCCAGCGCCGACGATAACCGTGGACCGCGGGGCAAAGACATTGGCACCGGCCGCCTGCAACACGCCGGAAGCGATACGGGTTTCGCCGGTATAGTCGTTGATGTTCTGCAAACGGAGTGTGCCCGCGCCAACTTTGATCAGCGACCCGCCAACACCACCGGCAATGCCACCGTCTGACAAGCCGCCAACGGCCGTATCCAGATTGTTGCCGCCGACGGTCAGGGTGTTGCTGCCGAGATAGACCTGGCCCGTGCCAAGCAATGAGCCGACGCTTGTGCCGCCATTGGTCAGAGCGGAAAAATCGACGATCGCATTGTCTTCAATGCGCATCTGAGCCAGATCGCCAGAGGCATTTTCCTGAAACTGCGTGCGCCCACCCTGTTGCGTCAGGATGATGGCTTGCCCGGCACGGCTGTTTCCGGAAAACTGCAACAGCCCGGCATTTGAAATATCGCCCAGACCAGCAGTCGATTCTTCAGAAAACAGCAGAGTGCCACTGCCATTGTTGACAATCGTTGCGGTGCTCAGGGAAGCCGATCCGGCAAAGTCCAACAGGCCATTATTGGCAATGTCTGCGGAACCTGCATTGCTGGCTCCGGCAAAGGTAAGCTGCCCGCCGGCATTGTTGACGATGAACCGCCCTGCCGCTGAGCTGGCACCAGCAAACAGCACGCTGCCGCTATTGGCCAAAAGGTTGCTGCCTGCCTGTGAGGAGCCGGCGAATACGATCAGGCCTGATTGGTTGTTGGTCATGAACGCGTTGCCGCCACTGGCCTGATCGGTGAACAGCAGTCTGCCGCTGTTTTCCAACGTGGCATCGGCAGCGGTGGCACTGCCGGAAAAGCGCATGGAGCCATCGCCGTTGTTCACAAGCGCTGAACTGGCTGCGCTGGCCTGCTGGGTGAATTCCAACCCGGAATTGTTGGTAATTCTGGCATCTCCGGCAACCGCCCGGCCTTCAAACCGGGCGGCTCCGCCACCGTTGATCGTTATATTGGCATCGGCCGCAGTCGAATCATCCTGAAACAGCACCAGTTCGCCCGTATTGCGGGTGATGGATTGGCTGCCGGCGCTTTCGGTGCCGCTGAATTCCAGAACGTCTGTTGCCAGAATTTCAAATGGATCAGGTGAGGGGAAGATGTCTTCCGGTTGAACGACAAAGGGTGCTGTCTGGCCAAATGCGGGAACCACGGGCAGCACGGCGGCAATAAAAGCGGCGCGCACGCACTGGCGTTTTCTATGCCGCATTTTGAATTGCCCTATGACTCGAAATCAACCCCAGGTGGCATGATAGTTAATTTGGTCTTGCAGGCAATGCACTGCGCGCTGGCGAATTAACGGTTTATTGCAACTGTAGCGAAATTTCCTCAATCTTCATTGCCTGAGCTTTCGACAGGCGGCTGTAGGCACCTTCGCGGCTCAAAAGGTCTTCATGTGAGCCCTGTTCGACAATTCGCCCCTTATCTATCACCACTATTCGGTCTGCATGTTGAATGGTGGACAGCCGGTGTGCGATGATCAGCGATGTTCGTCCCTGCGAAAGCTCGGCCAGTGCGGCTTGAATTGCCCGCTCTGTTTCGGTGTCCAGCGCCGATGTGGCCTCATCAAGAATAAGAATTTTCGGGTCTTTCAAAAACATCCGGGCAATCGACAGTCGCTGCTTTTGCCCACCGGAAAGTTTCACACCGCGTTCGCCCACAATCGTGTCCAGGCCATCAGGCAGGGCGGCAACCGTGTCTTCCAGATGGGCGCGCTGCATGGCTTCAACAATTTCCGCCTCAGTTGCGTCCAGCCTGCCATAGGCTATGTTTTCACGCACAGAGCCGCCAAACAGAAATACATCCTGCTGGACGACGCCGATATGCCGACGCAAGGATGTCATGGTGACATCGCGAATATCATGTCCATCAATCAGGATTGCGCCAGAGGTCACGTCGTAAAAGCGCGGTACCAGTGAGCATATGGTGGTCTTGCCCGCGCCGGAAGGGCCAACAAAGGCCACCGTTTCACCGGGCCGAATGGTCAGGTCTATCCCGCGCAGCACGGGTTGCTCGGGCAGGTATGAAAAGTGCACATCGCTGAAGCTGACAGCGCCTTTCAAATTGGCCAGTTCTTTGGCTGTCGGCTTGTCAACAATGTCGGGCGATGTATCAAGAAACTCCAGATAGCGGCGAAAACCGGCTATGCCCTTGGGATAGGTTTCCAGGACCGCGGCAATTTTTTCAACCGGCCGGAAGAAGACATTGACCAGCAGCAGGAAACCCACAAAACCGCCTATGGAAAGGTTGCCTTGCAGCACGTAATAGGTGCCGGCAACCATAACGACCAACTGGGTCAGGCGCATGGACATGTAGTTGAGCGACTGGCTGGCAGCCATGATTCGATAGGCATCCAGCTTTCGTGTGCGATATTGCTGGTTGTCCTCGGCGAAAAGCCGGCGCTCATAATCTTCATTGGTGAAGGATTTGACGACGCGAATGCCGCCAACATTCTCTTCAATTCGTGCGTTGAAATCGGCAACGCTGCGATAAATTGCCCGCCATGTGTCAGACATGCGCGAACCATAACGCACCGTCAGCCATGTGCCGAACGGCACAACAGCGGCGGTGATGAATGCCAGTTGCGGATGAACAAACAACATCAGCACAAAGGCGGCGATAAACGTCATGATGGCGATGAACAGGTCCTCGGGACCATGATGGGCCACCTCGCCAATCTCTTCCAGATCCTTGGTCAACCGGGCTACCAGATGGCCGGTTTTGGTGTTGTCGAAATAGCCAAAGGACAGTTTCTGCAAATGGTCGAAGGCCTTGGCGCGCATTTCAGTTTCAATGTTGATGCCAAGCATGTGCCCGAAATAGGTCACCACGGCCATCAGGCCGGTGTTCAGAACATAGAGCAGCAGCAGCAGAACCGAGGCTACAAGAATAAACCCCCACTGACCGCTGGGCAGAAGCTCATCGATAAAAAGCTTGATGGCAATTGGAAAACCCAGTTCGAGAAGGCCAGCCAGCACCGCGCAACCAAAATCCAGAAAGAAAAGGCCGCGCCATGGGCCATAATATGAAAAGAAACGCGTGAGCATGCCAGCACCGACTGTCTGAAAATTTATGCTACGGCTATGCGCCGGAAAATTCTGTAAAACAAGGACATAGCGCGGCCACCGCTGTCAAAGAGACAAGGCCTTCATGTCAGCGGCGTTCAGCCAGCCATTTCACCGCAAGTGCGGCAACAGCCGCGCCAAGAGCTGCGCCCACGGCTTTGAATGCAAAATCCGAAACCCGCCCGTGGCGGCCGGGCACGAATTCCTGGGCAAATTCCAGCCCGGCGGCAACCAGCACAATCAGAGCCAGAACCAGAATGAGTTTGCGCCAGTAACCCGCGCCGAACAGCGCACCGATGATCAAAAATGCAAGCAGTCGCTCCACATTCACAGGGACCGGGCTGACAGGCCGCAACTCAATCGGACTGAGTGTCACATAAGCCACGGCAAAAAGCGCACACCAGGCAGCACTGCGGGTTAGAAACGACAGCGTCATCTAGCGGCAGTTCTGCAATTGGGCAGCGTAACGATCCGACATTCTGGCGGTGCGTTGTGCGGCCTGTTGAATGCGGGTGTTGTTGCGCCAGTTGCCGCGGGCATAACCAGCATGGCCATGGTAATAGGCCAGGTACAGGCGGTATGTGTCGTTGCGCGCAATGCCGTTCCGTCGGTTGCTGTTGTTGTGGTACCAGCCCACAAAATGAACCGCGTCGGAAAAGTTTGATCGGCTGGCAAACGGGCGGCTTGTTGCTTTTTGATATTCACGCCACGTGCCATCCAGCGCCTGCGCATATCCATAAGCGGTGGAGCGGCGCTTCCATGGAATGAAGCCCATCAGCTTGGTTCGCGCGGGGCGGGCATGCTGTTCAAAGTTGGACTCGGCCTGAATCGTCGCCATGAGAACCGGCACCGGCACGCCGAATTCACGCTGGGTGCGTTCTGCCGCGTCACGCCAATTGTTCACCAGACCGCCGCGCTGCTGGAAGATGGCGCACGAATTTGCAGTGTTTGTCGGCGGGGCTGTTGCACAACTGGTCAGTGCGAGCAGCATACTGGCCAAGAGAAGCTGTTTTGCGTGAACTTTCATGGGACACAAGGTTAGTCAGTTTGCCTTAACAACGGGTTTCCACCAACGTTAGGAATTTTCCAATGAAGTTAATTTTTGAGGCCGCAACACAGCGATCTGTCAGATATTGAAAACTGTCCCCGATGCGTCTATACATTCCGCATCGATTTGGCTTGCTGGTCTCTCTCTAAGACGATCTTCTTTCTCAAATTCGACTTTGCATCGCTGTGCACGCGGCACAGTGGGCGTTTGGTAATGTCATTGAAAGGGCATCGTCATGACGACAGGAACAGTTAAGTTTTTCAACACCACCAAAGGCTACGGCTTCATTTCGCCAGACGACGGCGGCGCGGACATTTTCGTTCACGCAACTGCAGTTGAGCGCGCTGGCCTTCAGCCACTGACTGAAGGTCAGAAGATCGGCTTCGAAATTGTCACGGACCGTCGTTCGGGCAAGAGCGCTGCTGACAATCTTCAGGCTGTCTAATCAGTTTCAGCCGCTATTTGATATAGCCGCAATTGTTAAGGCCGGGCATTATGCCCGGCCTTTTTTTGCCTATCACACGAATAGAATTTTCGAAGAGCCATGCTTCTCAATTCAGGGAGACCTGATAGTTTTTGTTTCTCAGCCGATCAGCGGAGTGTTCATTGTTCTGGCAACACCACTTTTAACCTTTGGCCTGTGGTCAAGCCTGCGGCGAAGTGGCGGAGTTGCATAGATGTCGGAACTTTCTCCAGCTCGCTCAGTTGAGCCTGCGTGCCCGCGTTGGAGATCGTAAATTGGTATCTCGCAAAGCGGTTGTCCGGCTCGTCCAAGGAGGAACTGATGCAAAGCGAGTTGCAGACGAAACTGAAAAAACGTGCTTATGAAATCTGGCAATCGGAAGGTGAACCCGAGGGCAAGGATCTCGATCATTGGGAGCAGGCCTGTCGTGAGCAGGAAGGCGGCGAAAAAAAATCCAAACCGCCGTCCGTCCGGAGCAAGAAGGTCAAGGACGCAACCCAAGTCAAGGATCTGGGTACGACGAAAAAGCCAAAGACACTGACGAGGGACGGCCCGTAATTACTTTGCCGAAAGCTCTGATGGCTTCGAGCCAAGGTTTCCATAAACAAAAAGCATTTTCGCAGTCAGATTCTCGGAAATGCTTTTTGGCTTTTAATATTTTGACTGAAATATATTTGGTAAAAGTATTGCAAGGCGGACATAGTTAAAACGCCGCACCCCGTTTTAGGAACAGTCTATACAAGGCGTCGTTAGCCTCACTTCAAAGGAGGCGACAAAAATGTTTATGCGAATTGATAAACTACAGGCTGAATTGCCTGCGCCGAAACGGGCCGATCCCAATGCGGCAGCGGCGCTACAGGAGCTTCTTGGCGGAAAATACGGCGAGATGTCCACTCTGGGAAATTACATGTTCCAGAGCTTCAATTTCCGGTCAAAAGCAAAGCTACGGCCATTTTACAGTCTGGTGGCGGCCATCACCGCGGAAGAGCTTGGCCACGTGGAACTGGTATCCAATGGTGTGGCGATGCTGGCCAACGGACCGGATGTTCCTGATGGCGACAAGGGCGACGGTGGCGATATCTCCAATGCCCCGTTTGAGGAGATGAAGGACATCCGCAATGCGGCCGCGTTTCTCTCGGGCGCCGGTGGTGCCATGCCGGTCAATTCCAATGGCGTGTCATGGAACAATGATTTCATCACATCAACCGGCAATATCGTTGTCGATCTGCTTCACAATTTTCACCTCGAATGTGGTGCGCGTCTTCACAAATTGCGTGTTTACGAAACCCTGACCGATCCGACCGGGCGCGAGGTGTGCGGCTATCTGCTGGTGCGCGGCTCGGTTCATGCCCATGCCTATGCGCTGGCCTTGCGCAAAATAACTGGCGTGGATCTGGATAAGTTTCTGCCCACTCCGAATATTCCCCTCTCAAAAATTCCGGAATGCCAGAAATATCTGGACGAGGGTTCCCACCGCCGCCTCTACACATTCAGCCCTGACGATTACAAGGAAATGGCCGGCATATGGGGCAATGGTGAAGTTGCGCTTCCGGACGATCCTCCGGGCGAGCTGGAAGTTATCGACGGTCACCCCGACGGTGGCAAAATCGCCCAGCTTGTGGGTGTGCCGTCTGCTTTCACTCCGGATTATGCGCCGGAAGAAATGTTCGAAATTGCCAGCAAACTCTACAAGGCCTCGCGCTGAACCCATTGGTTCGCGAGCATTTGTTCAATTGTAAAGGACCCATCTGATGAAAGCTTTATGCTGGCACGGCAAGGGGGATATACGTTGTGACACAGTGCCGGATCCGGAATTGCAAGGGCCCCGTGACGCGATCATTCGCGTCACGGCCTGCGCGATCTGCGGATCAGACCTGCATCCCTATGATGGCTACATGCCCACCATGGAGGCGGGCGACATTATGGGCCACGAAACCATGGGAGAAGTGGTCGCGCTGGGCTCGGAGGTGTCCAATCTGGCCATTGGAGATCGGATAGTTGTGCCGTTCAACATAGCTTGCGGGGATTGTTTCTTCTGCAGGAAGCAACTTTTCTCACTCTGTGATCGGTCCAACCCCAATGCAGAAATTGCCGCAAAGGCTATGGGGCACTCACCCTCAGGGCTTTTTGGCTATTCTCACATGCTTGGCGGCTATGCAGGTGGGCAGGCGGAATTTCTCCGAGTGCCATTTGCCGATGTCGGGCATATCAAAGTGCCGGACGGAATTTCGGATGAGCAGGCGCTGTTTCTTTCCGACATATTTCCCACCGGATATATGGCGGCTGAAAATGCCGAAATTGAGCCGGGCGACACTGTCGCGGTTTGGGGCTGTGGCCCGGTTGGGCAATTTGCCATTCAAAGCGCCTGGATGCTGGGCGCCGGCCGTGTGATCGCAATAGACACCGTGCCGGAGCGTCTGGAAATGGCGTGGACGGTGGGAAAAGCTGAGGTCATCGATTTCCGGGAAGTTGACGTCTATGAAATGCTGCAGGAAATGACAGGCGGTCGGGGCCCGGATCGGTGCATTGACGCTGTTGGTGCGGAAGCGCATGCGGGCGGCTCCATCGATGCCGTGGTCGATAAGGTCAAGGCAGCAACCTTTCTGGGAACCGACCGACCGCACGTGCTGAGAGAGATGATCATGTGTTGCCGAAAGGGTGGCACCTTGTCCGTTCCCGGAGTTTACATCGGCATGTTGGACAAAATTCCGTTTGGCGCTCTGATGAACAAGGGTCTTACCGTCCGCACCGGTCAGACGCACACGCATCGGTATCTGGAGCCGCTGCTTGCAAAAGTGGTTTCCGGTGAAATCGACCCGTCCTTTGTCATCACTGACCGGGCGGGCCTGGAAGATGGGCCGGAACTCTATAAAAAATTCAGAGACAAGAAAGACGGCTGTATCAAGGTTGTCATGCAGCCGAACGGCAGCCCAAAATAGCCAACCGGCAGGTCTGGCAACAGAAAGCATTCTCGCTGTTTGGACCAGCGAGAATGCTCTGATGACTACGCAATGAATTACAACGGATAGCGAAGAATTGCCGCGAGGTCTCCACCGCCCGGTATTTCGTCTCGTCTGACACCCAGCACCGTGGCGCCACTGCCAAAGGCCCTTGCGGTGATCTGGTCGATTATGCCGTAGGCCTTTGCGTCATCTTTTTCAGCAAATGTCACGGCGCCGGTTTCATCATCGATAAAGCCTGCAACGACTGAATCGATATCCACCAGCAATGTCTGAATGGCTCCGAACGTTGCAGCGCGTGCGGCATCCGAAACGTCGGTCGTGGTCCGCCGCTCACCAGTACGCTTGTCGAACAGTGCCTTGATCTCGGCAATGTTGGCCTTGTAACTGGCATCAAGAATGGGCCGCGCGCGCGCCGCCAGTTCGGCCTCGGACAGCCGGTCGGGGCTGTCTGAAATCGTTTCGTCCAAAGTGTTGTGATAAGAGTTCATATGCTTGAACAGATCGGCGAGCCGGCCGGTGGCGGCTACGATCAGCGGTCGTTCACGTCCTGCCAGGACCGGGCGCAGGGCTCCATCAACCTTACGCACATATTGTTCAAGCCGCACATTCAGACCTTCCGTGCCGTGAATACGCCCACTCATGGAGCGGTCATTCAGGGTCGATTTTCCTGCTGCTGATGCGGCATCCTTCGGCATGTCATGAACAGTCACTGCTTCAGGCGGAAGGTCGGCGTTCATTTCCACCAACCGCACGGCGTTTTCTGACAGGGCCAGAATGAAGGCGGAGTGTGAGAAGGTGATCACGCGGAACAGCGGCTTGAGATGAAAGCGATCGGAAACCTGCACCATGGAGGTCAAATCGTTTGCAAGCCGATAGGTGCGGATGGTGTCCGGCGTGGCAAAGACAGCCAGGCTGTTTGCCTGAAAGCGCCAGAAGTCGTCATCGTCCAGCAGATCATTCAACCCATCAACCAACGCGGCCAGACGCTTTTTGTCAAAAGCGGCTTCTTCAAGTTGGTTCTGCGCGTCCCTGATCAGGTTTTTCAGTTCAATACGGGAGGCCTGAACATTTTCGGTAATGGGTGATGTTTTGAGATAGATTGAAACACACGCATCAGCGCGCTTTTCCGCCAAAAGTGAAAATTCATTTCTGGTGGGGATATCGAGATGAAGCATAAGCGGTCCTTTCCTGTCTCCAGTCTCATCTAGCTCACCTGCCAGAAAAACCAGTCCAGAACGGCCTCCCGCCTTGTTGCTGGATGAAAACATTGTGATAAATTTTCAGAAAGGGCGATGCAAATCTCATGTTTGTGCATGTCAAACCGGCGGTAACAGCCAACATGGTCGGCATTTTTCAGGCATAGCATTTCCGTTTCATCGTCAATGCTCAGGGTCAGGTTTGGGGAGGGGAAACATCGTGACGGAAGTTCTCATTGCAGGCGCGGGGCCAGTGGGGCTGACCCTGGCGCTTGAACTGGTGCGTTATGGCCTTGAAGTCAGGATCATTGATCGTGCTTCGCATCCCGCTGAAACTTCAAGAGCTTTGGTGCTCTGGTCGAGAACGCTGGAATTGCTGGACCGGGCTGGTCCAACCCAGGCCTATATGGATGCTGGCCTGAAGTGCCGTGGTGGTTCGATGCGAAACGGCGGCAAAATTCTCGGTCGCCCCAGTTTTGAAGACATCGAAAGTGCCTACAACTTCGCGCTGATGATTCCCCAGTACCAGACTGAACGCCTGCTCAATCAGCAACTCGAAGACCATGGTGTCACGGTTGAGCGGCAGGTTGAGCTTGTTTCCTTTACCGATAACCATGGAGAGATCGACGCAAAGCTTCTGCACGCTGACGGGCGTGAGGAAACGGTTCATCCCGTCTGGCTGTTAGGCTGCGATGGGGCACACAGCGCTGTTCGGCATGGTTTGGGCTTTGAATTCAGCGGCTCTGCTCAAGGCGATGACTGGGCAATTGCAGATATCCGGATCGAAGGTCCCAACGCACCACCGTCTGACGAATTGTCCATCTACCTTCATCATGATGGGCCGTTTGTTGTGTTCCCGATTCCCGGGGGACGTGCGCGAATCATTGCTGCCATCGGCGCAAGTGACCCTCAGCATGAGCGACTTCCCCCGACATTGGAGGAGGTGCAGGCATTCGCTGACCAACGCTGCGGTCCCGGCGTTAGGCTGGTGGACCCTGTATGGCTTACGAACTTTCGGATCAATGAACGTAAGGTGGCCAATTATAGCCGTGGCCGGGTTTTTCTAGCTGGAGATGCAGCGCATATTCACAGCCCGGCCGGCGGCCAGGGCATGAATACCGGCATGCAGGATGCATTCAATCTGGCGTGGAAACTGGCAATGGTTCATCGTGGGCAGGCACATCCATCGCTTCTGGACAGCTATTCGGGTGAACGCTCGGCAGTCGGTGAGATGGTATTGCGCAACGCAACGCGCCTGACAGACATGGCAACCTTATCCAATCCGGCGGCGCAAGCAGCTCGAAACTATGCAATGCACCTCATGCTGGGGCTGCACGCAGTGAGGCAGAAACTCGCTTCAACAATGAGCGAAATTGATATTGCCTATCCCAAAAGCACATTGTCGAAAGGGTCTGGATCTGGCTCGCGGTGGTTGCCGGACAATTATGCGGGGTCCGCACCAGGCGCAGGCGCAGTGCCGCGGTTCGTGCTTTACAGCTCTGATCTTGAGCGAGGCGCTGAACTGACTGCAAAATATCCGGAGTTGCTGGAAGCCGTTCCCCGTGCCATGCCGCAGGGAACGGGTCTGATCATTGTCCGCCCTGATGGTTATGTCGGGCTGTCAGAAAAGACTGGCGCATGGAATGAGGCAGAGAATTATGTTCAGTCTCTGCAGAATGGCCGTGCAGGATAGATTTGTGCACCGGGGCGGCTAGCCTATGGTGCAGATCACAAGATTAGCCTCTGTGTGCGCCTGAAGCTTCAGGTCATCCGCGGCATCCAGCGCAAAGCAGTCACCGGACTGCAAAACCTGACTTTCGATGGAAATGCTGCCCGAAATCAGTTTGCCAATGGCAATGCTGCCCTTGGAGTGCGCAATTTCGGCTCCGGCTGCCAAAGGCACCTGCTTCACCACCATTTTTCCGTCGTGGCTGGTGAACAAATCCTGCTCGCCCGAACCAGAAGCGGTTAGTGAAGCTTCGCGCAGTGGGGTGAAGCTTTGAGCTGGACTAACCTCACCATCAGGGCGGTAGCTCAGTGCAAACTTCATCGTTGGTTCGGATTGCGACCAGCGGTAAAGGCAGGTGGGCGGCAGCACGAACATGTCACCAGCCGCAATTGCTTCATCGCCAATTTCAGGCAGGCTAAGGGTAAAGCGGCCTCGCAACAGAATGGAAAATTCGTAGTCGGGACGCGTTTTGGCGTGGATCGCATAAGGGGAAGCGCCCCAGGCAACAACTGTAACCGCTGGCACAGCCGAAGTCAGGAAAGTCCGGCCGGTGATCCGCGGGCTGGGACCGTTCAGAATTGCCGGGTCCAATGGTGGGCGGTCCACAAGATTATCGAGATCAAGCTTGATAAGGGCCATGCTGTTGCTCCTCAACCATTTCATGCAATCCTGCGATTGCCTGAAACGTTGTAACTGTCTGTTTAATCATAGTTTCTGCCGTTAAGGCTTTTCCGTTTCTCGGAAGCGCTTTACATGCGCGCGGCGTCGACCGCGGCACGAATTCGAGCAGTCGAGATTTCTGTCGGAAGCGTGCAGTCGGCTCCCAGAATCAGACCTTGGCGTCCATGGTCAGAGATAATTTTCTGAACCGCCGATTGGATCTGCTCGTCGGTGCCGTCCACCAGCACGCCGCTGCGGTCATCAAGGCCGCCCAACACGGTCTTGCCAAAAAGCCGGGCACCGGCTTCCAGTGAGACATTGCTTTCATGCACAGCCCAGTTGACGGCAGCCGCCGGATAGTCGGCATAGGGTCCAAGACGCGGCTGCGGCTTGCAGACATGCAGCACAACCTCATCAGTGTGGCGGGAAATCTCGTTCAGGACCTCTGTTTCGAAAGGTTTGAGATAGCGATTGAACGTTTCCTCGTCGAAACGGTCGGTTTCGCCTCCGATGGAGCTATAGTAGATGCCGGAGGCACCGGCTTCCAGACAGGCGAGTGACAGTTCGATCAGCGAGTCAGTCACAGCACGGAAAGCCGGCATGACCGCTTCGGGACATTCTTTCAGGTGCTGTGTCAGAAGATGGGGCATATCGAAGGTGGCTTCTGGGCGCCGACCACCATGAAAAGCGCAGATATAGACGCCGTGGATGGTTGCCAGCAGCGGCACTTCACTCCCCAGCCTGTCCGCCAGACCTTTGATGATATCCAGTTGGCCCTGATAATAACCGCCTTTGGTTTTCAATGGCTTCCATGTTGCCCAGTCCTCGGGGCGGGAGATCGGCGTGTCCATCCGATAACGATATTCATTCATGACCTTGAGGACGTCAGGATCGACAGCGCGGTAAAAGTCCATGTGAGCGCGGATCGCGGCCTGGCCGAACCAGTCTTCTTCAGGGAAGTGCAGCCAAAACCCTGATGGCACATAATCAACCTGACCACCCGCAAGGGCAGCCTTGAACGCCTCAAACTTGTTCATTGGTCTATCCTGATGTTCGTCGATAGCTGGAAGCTTGCGCCCCGCCGGGGCGAGAAAGAGGGGTGTGTTTTGCGTTCAGTCCCGGCTGTTGGACAGTTGCATAAGACGCGTACCGCCAAGGTGCCTTTCGATCAGATCCTGCGCGGCATTTGAGTCACGCCGCTGGATTGCCTCGAAAATCTGCCGGTGTTCGTCCTGAACCTCGCCCTTGTAGAGAGCAAGTCGCGCATTCTCATCAAGGTCTTCGCGCATCAGCGCGCGGGCGATGGTCGCGGTGCGAAGGGTGCTGAGGACGCGGCAGAAATATTCGTTCTGCGCTGCAGTAGCAATTGCAAGGTGAAAGGCAATATCCGCTTCGATGGATTCATCGAGGTCGCTTGCCTCTGCCGCCTGGTCAAGGCAGGCGCGCTGGGCTTGCAGGTCTTCGTCTGTGCGTCGTTGCGCTGCCAGGAATGCCGATTCCTTCTCGATCAAAGTGCGAAATTCATAAAGCTGTCGCAGGCTGGCCATCGATTCCAGATCCGCGGCGGCGATGCGAAACGATGGTGAAGGCGAATTGGCCACAACCACCGATCCTCGTCCGCGCTGGGTTGAAATCAGGCCGGCTTCGCGCAGGCTGGAAACAGCTTCACGAACCACTGTTCGGCTTACGCCAAAAGCGGCGGCGATTTCAGCATCGCTGGGAAACCGCTCGCCGGACTTGATGCGCCGGCTTTCAATTTCCTCACGCAGCTTGCGGGTCAACATTGTAGCAAGGCTGGGCGCTGCTTCCAGCGCCTCGGTTTCGAATGGGATCGCCACAGTTCCTCCGTTCTGCTCACGGGCAACGGCCGCTCGCCAACAGGACGGCGGCGCGGAAGTCCTTGATTCAAGTTCACCATAAAGCACACTTCCGACCGATATGCCAGATCAGTAAGATATGAGGTTGTAATATATTCTGATGACAGACCGATAAAAATGCGCTTAACTTCGAGTCGTAGCAGCCACCTCACCCCCCAATCTGCGGTGAGGGGCAACAGCGCGGGAGAGTTAATTTGAAGATTCTCATTGAGGAGACACTCAAGGAGGAGGCAGCCAATCTGCTGGCCGGGAACGATGTCGTTCTCTTCGCAACCCATGAGGACGACCGCGCGGCAATCACGGCAAAAGCGCAAGGCGCTGATTCGATGGTGCTGCGCTGGCCACTCACCTTTCCAGTGGACGCCGAGTTTCTTGCGGCCTGCCCGGACCTCAAGCATGTGCACAAATCCGGTTCGGGGCTGGAGCATGCTGACGTGCTGCACATAGATGCCTGCACGCAGGCGGGTGTCATGTTCTCCAACAATGCCGGGCTGAACGCCGATGTGGTGGCAGAGCATGCAATTTTGCTGACGCTGATGGCAATGCGGCCCGACACGCTGACCCACATGAACCGCCTGCGGGAAGGGCATTGGGACGCAGCGCCTGCCGCAGACGTACCGCGCCCGCGCACTCTGGTTGGCAAAACCGTCGGCATTGTGGGGCTGGGCCAGATCGGCACCTGCGTCGCGGCCAGAATGCAGGCCATGCGCGTTGGTCGTATTCTTGGCTATCAGCGCACCCGCCGGTTCGAGCAGGCCTATTTTGCCGGTGTCGAGTGGGTTGACCTTCGCGAGCTTCTCGAAACCTCTGATGTCATCGTTCTTTGCCTGCCACTGTCGCCGGCGACCACGGGTCTGATCTCTCGTGAACTGGTGGCGGCGATCAAGCCTGATGCGGTGCTGGTCAATGTCGGCCGCGGCGGCGTGATTGATGAAGCCGCGCTGTTCGAGGCGGTGCGTGATGGCCGCATCGCCAGCGTTGGCCTGGATGTGCTTGAGGTCGAACCTTCAGACAGCCCGCTTATGAAACTGCCCAACGCATTTGTAACGCCGCATACCGCGGGTACCGCAGTCGAAATGCAGCAGATCCAGCGGCAAGCGGCCGTTGAGGCCGCAGCCGAGTTTGCCCGCCGCCGGCGCCCGCCACGTCTTGTCAACCCGCAAGTCCTGCGTTCTGCCGCCCTGCGGGCTGGCTGGCTCGGGGCTGACTGATCCATACGACTTCTTGAGGACACCGGAAATGATGCTACCCATTCAGGCCCCTGATGACGTTTTTGACCCATATGAGCGGCTCGCCACTTTGGGTCTCAAGCTCGAAACCCGCAAGACCCGTGGTGACTGGTTCAGCTTTACCCGGCGTTCAGGCGATCTGCTTTTCACCTCCGGCCAGATCGCCAACACGGCGGAAGGCCCGCTGTATCGCGGCCACCTAGGGCGCGAGGTTACAGCACAGCAGGGCAATGAGTGCGCGCGGCTGACCATGCTGAATGTCCTGTCGCTGGTTCACCAGAGCACGGGTGACCTGCGCCTTTGGCGGGCCTTCAAAATCTCGGTCCAGGTTTCCTGCACGCCGGATTTTGCCGATGTCGGCGAGGTGGTCAACGGTGCCTCGCAGCTTCTGCTCGACGTTTTTGGCCCGCATTTCGGGGCTCATGCACGCATCGGGATGAGCAATGTGGCGCTGGCTGGCGGATCGCCGGTCGAGATGGAAGCAATTTTCCAGCTTCGCAGCAGCTAACCGTTGCGGTGAAATGTATCCGGCACAGCTCAGCCGCCGGGACACGATAGTTGGGCGAGAATGCCCGTGACAACGACAGGAAAAAGGAAAAAGAAATGGCGATATCCACACTCAACCGCCGCCGCTTCCTGGTCGGCACGCTTCTTGCCTCGACATGCCTGGCCACATTCGGACCGGCCTGGGCGCAGGAAGCGACGGCCGAGCCGGTCCATGGGGGCATTCTGACTTTTGTGCTGATGGCGGAGCCTTCCGTTGGACTGGTCAACATTGTCAGCGCCGGTGCAACGCGCACCACTGCCAAGACGAATGAAGGGCTGTTGACCTATGATTTCGATTTGACGCCGCGGCCGCAGCTGGCCGTCGAGTGGGATGTTGCCGAAGACGGCATGACCTACACGTTCAAGCTGCGCCCGGATGTGAAATGGCATGACGGCGAGCCGTTCACTTCGGAAGACGTGAAGGTTTCCTATACGCTGCTGCGCAAGGGGCATCCGCGTTCGCAGGCAATTGTCGCCAACATCGCGGAAATCGAAACCCCCGATCCGCTGACCGTGATCTTTCGCATGTCGGCGCCAGCCCCTTATCTGCTCTACGGCCTTGCTGCCGCCGAGATGCCAATCGTTCCTGCCCACATCTTCAAGATCGACGAAGATGCTGCGCAAAACCCGGCCATCCGCTCGCCGATCGGTACGGGTCCGTTCAAGTTCAAGGAATGGGTGCGCGGCAGCCACATCATCTATGAGCGCAACCCGGACTACTGGGATGAAGGCAAGCCCTATCTGGACGGGATTGTCTTCCGGGTTATGACCGATCAGGCAGCTCGTTCAGCCGCCTTCGAAACCGGTGAAATTCTGATCGGCGATGAAACCCCGATCTCCTATTCCGATGTCGAGCGGCTGACCGCCACCCCAACCATTGATGTCACCACGGATGGCTACACCTCGCGCAACACCATTGCCCGCCTGGTCTTCAACTTCGACGATCCGAAATATTCCAACCCGCTTGTGCGGCAGGCCATCGAGCTGGCGATCGACAAGCAGCTTCTGGTTGATTCAGCCTGGTTTGGCTATGGCAAGCCCGGCACTTCCGCCATTCCGTCGGGTATTGCGCGGTTCCACATTCCGGTTGAAACCAAGGCTGTGGATCTTGAAAAGGCCAATGCGCTGCTGGATGAGGCCGGGTATCCAAAGGGTGCCAATGGCATTCGTTTCGAAACCACCATCGATTATTATCCGGGCTTCTCGCCAATGAAGAGCCAGGCCGAGTTCATCAAGAGCGCAATGGCCCAACTTGGCATCATGGTGAATGTGCGCAGCACCGATTACGCGACTTACGTCAAGCGCATCTATACGGACAGGGATTTCGAGTTTTACACCACGACGAATTCGGCAACGTTTGATCCGACCATCGGCATTCAGCGCAACTATCTGTCAACGTCCTTCACAAAGGGTGTGCCGTTCTCGAATGGCACACATTACGCCAGCGAGGCGGCCGATGCAGCGCTGATTGCAGCCGCACGTGAGCCCAACGAACAGAAGCGTCACGAATATTTCGAGGCCTTCCAGCGCCAGGTGGCCGAAGACCTTCCAGCTATTGCGCTGATCGAAATCGAACAGCTGACGGTCTTCAACAAACGGGTGCACAACCACACGCAGGCGGCTGAAGGGCTGTGGAGCAACATGGCTGATGTGTATCTGACTGCGGAATGACACCGCGGGCTTCGGCGCCGCGCGGCGCCGAAGCCTCTTCGCTGATCCTGTCCGCAGGTCTGGCGACCGTTCGGAAACCTTTGAGGAGGTCCTCTTGTCCAGCTTCCGCCGCGTCCTGCGTACATTGCGCAGCAGTATCCTCCAGGCTATTCCCACGGCGATCATCATCGTCATCCTGAACTTCATTCTCCTGCAAATGGCGCCGGGAGATGTGGTCGACGTGCTGGCTGCCGAGTCAGGCGCGGCGACACTTGAGGGCATGACCGAAATGCGTGAGCGGTTCGGCCTCAATGCCCCGGTGGTTGAGCAATTGATCAGCTATCTCGGGCGGCTGGCCCATCTTGATCTTGGCACATCCGCCCGCTTCGGGGTGCCGGTTTCCGAATTGATTGCGCAACGCCTGCCGGGCACGCTCTTGCTGATGGTGCTGGCGCTCAGCACTGCCGTTCTGATCGGCATTGTGCTCGGCGCGATCATGTCGGCCTTCGCCGGCAGGTTGCCCGACAGAGTTCTGTCGGTTCTGTCGCTGCTGTTTTATTCCATCCCGAATTTCTGGATTGGCCTGATGCTGATCGTGCTGTTCTCGGTCAAGCTGGGCTGGTTGCCCAGCGGCGGATCGGGAAGTATCGGGATGGGGCTGACCGGGTGGGATCTGATTGTCGACAAGGCCCGTTATCTGGTGCTGCCTGCGGCCTCGCTCGCTCTTTACTATGTTGCCATTTACGGGCGGCTGACACGGGCGGCAATGCTGGAGGTCAGGTCGCAGGATTATGTGCGGACTGCCCGCGCCAAAGGCCTGCCCCCCATAGTCGTCACCGTGCACCACATTCTGCGCAATGCGCTGATCCCGATCACGACCATGGCCGGAATGCATGTTGGTGCAATGCTGGGCGGCGCTGTCGTGGTCGAAACCGTCTTCAGTCTTCCTGGCCTTGGCCGACTGGCATTTGAATCCGTGCTTGGTCGCGATCTGCAGGTGCTGCTCGGAATTCTGCTTCTATCCTCGTTCCTCGTCATCATCATGAACGCGCTGATCGATCTTCTGCATGCGTTTCTTGATCCAAAAATCGGGGCTCACTGATGCGTATTCCTTTCCTGAAAACAGCACCGGTCTCGCCTCACGACGTTGCCGAGGCTGATCTTTCCCGGCGCGAGCTGCGGTTGTTTCTGACCAATCCCAATGCGGTGATTGGCCTTTCCATCCTGGCGCTGGTGGCGGTTCTGGCCCTGCTGGCTCCGGTGCTGTACCCCGTTGATCCGTTAAACATGGTGGCCCGGCCGTTCCTGTGGCCCGGTCAGGATTGGGCCTATCCGCTGGGCACGGACGCACTGGGCCGCGATGTTCTGGCCGGGGCCCTGCATGGCGCGCGCATCTCGCTCTATGTCGGGTTGGCCGCGACCGTTTTGGGTTTTGGCATCGGGCTGACAGTTGGCGCAACGGCTGGTTATTTTGGTGGTTGGGTTGATGTCGTGCTGGTCAAGCTGATCGAGGTTTTCCAGACCCTGCCCAATTTCGTGCTGGTGGTGGTCATTGTCGCTGTTCTTGATCCAACGCCCACCATTGTTTCCATTGCTATTGCCATTGTGAGTTGGCCGACAATCGCTCGTCTGTCCCGAGCCGAGTTCCGATCGATCCGTCAAAGAGACTATATCACGGCGGCGCGAAGCCTGGGCTGCGGGGCAGGGCATATCATGTGGCGCGAAATCCTGCCCAATGCGCTGCCACCGTTGATTGTCACATCATCCATCATGGTGGCCAGCGCCATACTCATGGAATCCGGCTTGTCCTTCATGGGCTTGTCCGATCCCAACATTGTCTCATGGGGCTCGATGATCGGTTCGGGGCGCGAATTTATCCGCACCGCCTGGTACCTGACGGCCTTGCCGGGACTTGCCATCGTCCTGACGGTGCTTGCGCTCAACATGCTGGGCGACGGGCTGAACGACGCGCTGAACCCGCGGAGCCAGAATGACTGAATCGGAGCAGGGAAAAACGATGGATAACGCCCCCGCCATCCTGGATGTGCAAAACCTCTCCGTGACGTTCAAGGTTCAGGGAGGAACGGCCACCGCAGTCGACGGCCTGAGCTTCCAGATACCCGCTGGCAAAACCGTGGCGCTGGTCGGTGAATCAGGATGTGGTAAATCCACGACCGCCCTGTCGGTGCTTCGGCTTCTGCCACGCAACGCGCAGCTCAGCGGCAAGCTCATGTTCAACGGCCGCAATCTGGTCGATCTGCCGATGACGGAACTGCGCAAGGTTCGCGGCCACCAGATCGGAATGATCTTTCAGGAGCCGATGACCTCGCTCAACCCCGTGCACCGCATCGGGTACCAGATCGTCGAAGCAATCCGCTATCACGAGGCCAAGGTGACAGCCCAGGCAGCGCGCGAGCGTGCGCTGGAGCTGCTGCGTCTGGTTCGGCTGCCCGATCCTGAAAAGCGGCTCGATGCCTATCCGCATCAATTGTCGGGCGGACAACGCCAGCGGGTCATGATCGCAATGGCGATCGCCGGAAACCCGCGGCTGCTTATCGCCGATGAACCCACGACTGCGCTGGATGCAACCGTTCAGGCGCAAATCCTGGAACTGATCGACGAGCTGCGACGCAAGCTGGGCATGGCGATTTTGCTGATCACCCACGACCTCGGAGTGGTCTCGCGCTGGGCTGATGAGGTCATCGTCATGCATCATGGCGAGAAGCTGGAGCAACTCAAGGCCGCGGACCTGTTCACCGCCGGTCGTCATCCCTATACGCGCGGGTTGATTGGGGCCTCGATCCGGGTGGATCAGGACATACACTACCGCAGCCGCGCCCTTTCAGAAATCCGCATAACGCGCGATGCGGAAGGAGGATATGAATACGACCTCCATGTGCCCGCGCGTCGTCCTCTTCCGCCAGTGGATGTGGTGTCACCGCCTATTCTGGAGGTTCGCAACCTCGTCACCAGCTACAATCTTGGCGACACCGAGCTGCGTGCGGTTGACGATGTCAGCATGACCATCCGCAAGGGCGAAACGCTGGGGCTGGTTGGCGAATCCGGCTGCGGAAAATCAACATTGTCACGGACAATTATGCGGCTTACGCAAGCCACGTCAGGCTCGCTGCTGTTTGAGGGGCGGGACATTACAAGGCTGGAGGGGGCCGGGCTCCAATCCCTGCGCGCCAACATGCAGATGATTTTCCAGGACCCGTTCGGATCGCTGAATCCGCGCCACACCGTCGGCAATATTCTGGATGTTCCGCTGCGTCTGCACGGTGTGAAAGACAAAGCCGAGCGGCGCAGACGGATAGCGGAGGTCATCGAGAATGTCGGGCTTCCCGCGCGAAGCGTGCTGCGTTATCCGCACGAATTTTCCGGTGGCCAGCGGCAGAGGATCGGCATCGCCCGTGCACTGATCCTGCGCCCTTCGCTTGTCATCTGCGACGAGCCGGTTTCTGCGCTGGATGTGTCGGTCCAGTCGCAGATTCTCAATCTGCTGGCGGATCTGAAGGAACAGTTTCACCTCAGCTTCCTGTTCATATCGCACGATCTTGCGGTGGTGCAGTACATATCCGACCGGGTGGTTGTGATGCAGTCCGGCAAATTCGTCGAGGAAGGCGATTACCGTCAGATCCTTCGCCATCCAAACCATCCATACACGCGCACACTGCTGGCCGCGGCCGAAGGTGGCCGTGTCGCGGAAGCCGCCGCCTGAACCGGCATTTCATTTGGAGATATCATGTCTTCTGCCGTTGTTATCGCACCGGGTTACGCCTGCCATCAGACCGAGATGGCGGCCCTTGCGCCCTTCGGCGTCGGGGTTCATGTCCTGGAGTGGGCGAATGATCGGTCGCGCCTCCTGAAAGGCGTGGCCGAGGCTCCTATCCTGTTCGTACGTGACACGGCAATGGATGCCGGAGTGATACAAGCCTGCCGGCAAGCCAAAGGTATCGTGCGCTACGGTGTCGGGATAGATCGGATCGATCTGGATCAGGCGCGTGAGCAGGGGATCAAGGTTGTCAATATTCCCGACTATGGCGCGGATATTGAGGTGGCGGACCATACGCTTGCCCTCTATCTTGCCGTGCAGCGGCGCGTTGTCAGTGGTGACACCGCGGTGCGGCAGGGTGTCTGGGGCATTGCTCAGGCTTCACCGATAGGGCGGATCGGCGGGCAGGTGCTCGGCCTCATTGGCTTTGGCAGAATTGCCCGCGCTGTGCGAAGCCGGTTTGCCGCCTTCGGGGTTAAGGATGTCATCGTGCATGATCCGTGGTTGACACCCGAAGCTGCGAAAGCGGCGGGGGTTACGCAGGTCAGTTTGGGCGAACTGGCCCGATCCGCGCAGATCGTCTCGATTCATGCGCCGGCTACTGACCCGGACCGCCCGATGATTGATCGAGCCTTCCTTGCGGCCATGCGCCCTGATGCAATCCTTCTGAACACAGCGCGCGGGGCGCATGTTGATGAAGTTGCCTTGACCGAGATCTTGCGCGCTGAACGCATCTTCGGTGCCGGTCTGGACACTCTGCGTCAGGAACCACCAACGCCCGATCATCCATTCCTCTCGCTGTCGAACGTTGTGCTTTCGGACCATGCCGGTTGGTATTCCGAGGCAACCGTGGCGAGCTTGCAAGGGAAGGCCGCGGCTGCCGCCGTAACGATCCTGTCCGGACAAACTCCGGATAATTGGGTCAACCCATGAAAGCCGCCAGGCTCGATTGCCCCGGCGAATCCGCCCTTTCCACTCCTGGCCCGGGCGGCATCGCAGCCGAAGTCTGAAACATCCAGTCTTTTCAATCCACGGAGAATGCCGCATGAGCCTGATCTTACGCAATGAAGACAATGCCAACCGCTCAATTGTCGATGCCGGTAACCCGCATCTCCCGGATGTCTATTTCAATCGTATCCGCCTGGCCTCAGGTGAGAGCCTGACGCTGGATGTGCCAGGCTTTGAAACGGTGGTCGTTGTTCAGACCGGTCAATGCGACGTTGCCGTCGGCACTGAGCTTTTCACGGGTGTTGGCGGCCGGAGGGACATCTGGTCGGGCAAGGCAGACAGCGTTTACCTTGGCACAGGACAGCCATTTACGATAACGGCAACCTCGTCACTTGAGGCCGTTGTCGCTGGCGGGGCCTTCACCGAAGCGCGCAAGCCGTTCCGCGTCGGACCAGACGAGGTTGAAAGTGTGGTGGTGGGCTCCTCCGACACAAAATCAAAGCGCGAGATTTTTCATATCCTTGGACAGAATGCCAATGACCGCGCGGGCAACCTGCTGGTGAGCGAGCTGTACGCTGAGGATGGCTGCTGGTCGGGCTACCCTCCACACAAGCATGACACTCATCGCAACGGTGAAACCAACCATGCCGAGCTGTATCATTATCGCTACAACCCGCCGACCGGCTTTGGCGCGCAGTTCCATTATCATGATAACGGAACCCCGGAAGCGGTCATGACACTAGACGGCGATACTTACCTGCTACCGACGGGCTATCACCCAACGGTAACCTCGCCCGGTCACAGCGCCTATGTTTTCACCATATTGGTGGGCCGCGATCAGCGGGGGCTGGTTCAGCATTTCGATCAGACTCACGACCATCTGATCGACTATATTCCGGGCCTTGGTGCAATGCGCGACAAGTTCAAATAGCGAGGCAACGGGTCAAGAATTTCCGCACGGACCGACTGCCAGACAGCCGCGAACGTTGTTGCGTTCGCGGCTGTCTGCAAATTAGCCACCGGCAATGCCATGAGACAGTTCAGTGTCGATGCAGATGCCTGGCCTGATAAGCCGCAGGGTCAATGCCCGTTCCATGTCGCACTCATGTCGCATGGGATTTAATGCGACTTTTGAATCGCCTGCACGGCGATGGCAACGCGACAAAATTTGATGGGAAATTGAAGAATTTGCGCGAAGCACATATTCGAATGGTGCCGGCTGCAGGGCTCGAACCCGCGACCCCCTGATTACAAATCAGGTGCTCTACCAGCTGAGCTAAGCCGGCACAGACGGGGCAATAGCACAAAGATTTTTGCTGTGCACCCGCAAAATTGCATTTTGAACAGGTTGCCGCAAATTCGCTACACGGTAGCAAATTTGTTGCGAATTTTGGGCTGAAAACGCCCTGCGTTCGTGCGCCATCTTGCAAACTGCAACCCTGAGGCGTTTGATCGCTCGGTTTACTTCGGCAACATCGCCGAATCTTGGGAGGCATCATTGGATCGTCGACACTTCATTCTCAAGTCTGGTCTGGCTGGTGGCGCGGCTTTGGCCGGTGCAACCCTTGCCGCGCCGGCAATCGCGCAGGAATCGCCCAGCATTCGCTGGCGCATGACATCCAGCTTTCCAAATACGCTGGACACGCTTTTTGGCAGCAGTCAGTTCTTTGCCAAATCGGTTTCCGACCTGACAGATGGCAAATTCAGAATCGATGTTTTTCCGGCAGGTGAGTTGGTTCCAGGCCTTGCCGCACTGGACGCGGTGGGCGATCAGACGGTCGAGGGCGCTCACACGGTGTTGTACTACTATGTCGGCAAGGACCCGACATTTGCTATTGGATCGTCGATTCCCTTTGGATTGAACGCCCGTCAGCAGAATGCCTGGCTTTACAATGGCGGTGGCAATGAGGCGATCGACTCTTTTCTTGAGCCGTACAATGTCGTTGCTCGCCCGGGCGGCAACACCGGCACGCAAATGGGCGGTTGGTTCCGCAAGGAAATCAACAGCGTTCAGGATCTGAACGGCCTGAAAATGCGCATCGCAGGTATTGCAGGGCAGGTTCTGGCACCGTTGGGTGTCATTGGTCAGCAATTGGCCGGCGGCGACGTTTACCCGGCATTGGAACGTGGCACCCTCGATGCAACCGAGTTTGTCGGCCCCTATGATGATGAGAAGCTCGGCTTCTATCAGGTTGCACCTTATTATTATTACCCGGCATTCTGGGAAGCAGGTCCAACAGTTCACTACGTTTTCAACAAACAGAAATACGATGAACTGCCTGCAAGCTACCGGGCGGCATTGGACACAGTTTCCCGTGCCTGCAACATTTCCATGCTGGCAGATTACGATGTGAAGAATATGCAGGCCATTCGTTCACTGGTGGGCAAAGGCGTTCAATTGCGTCCGCTGCCACGTGATGTGCTGGATGCTTCCTATGATTCCTCCCAGGCGCTGTACAAGCAACTGGGTGAAACCAATCCACGTTGGAAAGCGATGTTCGATCCGTGGAATCAGTTCCGTTCGCAAAGCTATGAGTGGTTCCGGGTGGCAGAGTTCACCAACGACACCTACGCTTACAGCAAGCAAGCCTCGGGCCAATAAACCCACCGAGACTAAACAAGCAAAAAGGCCGCAGTTCACGCTGCGGCCTTTTTGCATTCAGTTCGCCCCGAAGCTTGGCGGGGGCGGCGCACCAAAACTGGGTGGGGCAGGTGCGCCAAAGCTTGGAGGCGGTGGAGTGCCGAAGCTGGGCGGCGCAAGGCCACCTGGCAAGCCGCCACCTGCCGGTTGCTCGGGCATTGGTATGTTCAACTGGATGGTCGACGGATCCACCACCGCTTCCGGAGTGATGAAGTAAGTCACAGACTCCGGCCAGAAAATGAGAATGGCCACAAGAACCAGTTGCAGCATGAGCCATGGTATAGCGCCCAGGTAGATGTCGGAAGTCTTGACCTCGGGCGGAGCGATGCCGCGCAGATAAAACAGTGCAAAGCCAAATGGCGGATGCATGAAGGATGTCTGCATGTTCACGCAAAGCAGCACGCCAAACCAGATCAGATCAATGCCGAGAGCATTGGCAACGGGGACCAGCAGCGGCACGACGATGAAGGCGATTTCAAAAAAGTCGAGAAAGAATGCGATGAAGAAGATGAAGATGTTGACGAAAATCAGAAAGCCGATCGCGCCGCCCGGAATGTGTGACAGCATATACTGGATCCAGTGACCGCCATCCATTCCCTGGAACACCAGGCTGAACACCGTCGCGCCGAGCAGAATGAAAACCACCATTGCAGTCAGGCGCATTGTCATTGCCATGGCCTGCCGAATGAGTGTCCAGTTCAGTCGCCCATGCAATGCAGCCAGTATCATTGCACCCACAGCGCCCATGGCGCCGGCCTCGGTGGGGGTTGCAAGGCCCATAAACATGGTGCCAAGCACCACAAAAATCAGCAGAAGTGACGGCACCATGGCCTTGATAACCCGCCAGATCAGCGGCCAGCCGCGCATTGTCCTCGCTTCTGGCGGCAGCGGCGGCATCATTTCCGGACGCAGGCGAGACATGATGAAAATGAATGTCAAAAAGATCAGAATCTGCAGGATTGATGGGCCAATCGCACCCGCATACATGTCACCAACGGAACGGCCAAGCTGATCGGCAAGGATGATGAGCACAAGCGATGGTGGAATAACCTGGGTTATCGTGCCCGAAGCCGCAATGACGCCGGTTGCCAGGCGCATATTATAGCCATACCGCATCATCACCGGCAGCGAGACCACGCCCATGGCGATGACGGAGGCTGCAACCGTGCCGGTGATAGCGCCCAGAACCGCACCCACCAGAATGACCGCATAGGCCAGTCCGCCGGGCAGGGGACCGAACAACTGGCCAGAGCCTTCCAAGAGATCCTCAGCCAGCCCGCTCCGCTCAAGAATGGCGCCCATGAACGTGAAAAACGGAATCGCCAGAAGCAAGTCATTGGAAATTGTGCCGTAAAACCGCAATGGCAGTGCATTCAAAAGGGCCGGGCTGAAATGCTCAAAAACCACGCCAAGAATGCCAAACAGCATTCCGACGGCTGCCAGAGAAAACGCTACAGGAAAGCCAAACAACAGAAAAACGATCATGCTGCCGAACATCAACGGCGGCATTGGCCCATATTCGAACATCCAACGCGTTCCTCGCAGCGGTATCAGCCGTTATTGCAGCGGCTTTTCGTATTTTGTTTCCATTGCGATCAAGCCTCTGAGCGCGGCAAAGCGCTTGATCAGTTCTGAAAGGCCCTGCAGGAACAGAAGCCCGAAGCCAAGCGGCAGCATCAGTTTGGCCGGCCAGAGAATCAGGCCGCCGGCATTCATGGATGTTTCGCCAGAGATGAAAGAGCGCCAGAACATGGGCCAGCACAGCCAGGTGAAATAGAAAATCACTGGCAGATACAGAACCGTGAAGCCGAATATGTCGATCAGCAGTCGATTGCGTTGCGAAAAGAGTGAGTAAAACACATCAACCCGCACGTGCTCATTCAACTTCAGAGTATAGGCGGCACCCAGCAGAACCATGCCAGCAAACATATACCACTGGATTTCCAGCATACTGTTCGAGCTGAGGTTGAAGAGGTACCGGGCAACAGCATTGCCCGCACTCACCAGCACTGCAAACAGAACGAGATAGTCTGCCACTGCCGCAAAACCGGCATTCAAACGGTCCACACCCTTTGAAAACGCGAGAAGTGGTTCCAATAGAGTCCCCTGTGTGGATGCAACCCTATAGTCATTCAATCAGCGCGCGAGCCAATGACACCCAAGGGTAGAATGCCGTTACGATTATTGGCACAAGAATGACAGACTTTTCTTTCGCGACAAGATAACTTTGGCTGCGAAGGCGAAATCGGGGAAGTCGTTTGTTGTCAGAATCAACAGAAGGAAAGGCGGACAAAAGGTTGGGGCGGCAGCTGCGACTGGTGGAAACTCTGCGTCAGCGATTGTCCTTTGAACTTCTGCTTCTGAACCGCATGCAACGCCGGGCCATGGCTGATATGCCGCATGCACCCCGCGCTGTCCGGCTTCCCCTGACCTTGCGCGATGTGCGGCTGCGCGCTCTGGAGCGACGTGCGCTCATCCTGCTGGCAAACTGCGAATCTGCCGACATGCAGAACAATTCGCAAAGTGGAACAGAGTGCTAAGTTGCCTTCCCGGCTGATCGGGGCCTCAAGACGTTATCGCCCGCCGTGCCGCATAAAGTGCCACAGCCGCAGCATTCGAAACATTCAATGAACGGATAGCGCCGGGCGCTTCCAGCCGTGCAAGCGCATCAACCGTTGCACGAGTTTTCTGGCGTAAGCCTTTGCCTTCACTGCCCAGAACAAGAGCGAACCGCTTGCCATTGAAAGTCTGCTCCAACGGCATTGGCCCATCCGAATCAAGGCCAATGGTTTGAAATCCACGCCGGGTCAGGTCTTCCAGCACCTCTGCCAGATTAACCACCTGCAAATAGGGAATTTCCTCCAGCGCTCCGGAAGCCGATTTGGCAAGCACGCCGGATTCCTGCGGAGAATGGCGTGTGGTCGTCACGACAGCACCTGCACCGAACGCTGTCGCCGACCGAAGAATCGCTCCGACATTATGTGGATCAGTGACTTGATCCAGGACCAGCACCAGATCGGCCGCATCCAGATGGTCGAGCCCCAGCGGCGGAAGCGGGCGGGTTTCCAGCATCACGCCCTGGTGCACAGCATCTGAACCCAGTTCCGAATCAAGAACTCTTGGCTCGACCAGTTCGAAGGGGCAGGACAGGTTTTCGGGATCAATTTCCAGCCGGTTCACTGCATTGCGGGTTGCATAGAGCCGAATGAGCTTGCGTCGGGGATTGGCAAGAGCCGCAACCACTGTGTGCAGGCCATAGAGCCGCACAATGCCGTCAACCGCCGGTTTGGCGGGCTCCGCGTGGCGGTCGCGGTGCGCGCGGCGCAACCTTGCATAGTGAGAATCTTTGGGTGTGTGTGACGACGGTTGTTTGCTCATATGCTGCTCATAACCAAGCTGGTAAATTTCCTCAACAAGGGATGTCGAAGTCATGTTGACAGATGCCGCTCGGGCCTTCATAACGCCGCTCGAAGCAGAGACGCACCAGCTTGGTTTCCAGCTGCTTCGCAATGTCTGAATGCCGGACGACAGGTCTGGAGGGATGCCCGAGTGGTTAAAGGGGACGGACTGTAAATCCGTTGGCTTAGCCTACGTTGGTTCAAATCCAACTCCCTCCACCATTGTCATCTGGTATTTAGGGCGTTTCGGCCTTTGCGGGTATAGCTCAATGGTAGAGCAGCAGCCTTCCAAGCTGAATACGCGGGTTCGATTCCCGCTACCCGCTCCAGCCTTCCCATACAATCTGTTTCGCGTCGCGCCCGGTCTCTGTGTCCGCTGATTGCCAGTGGGCTGTAAGGCCGCGTGCATTCACGGCTTTACGCACCTCGTGGCCAACGGCCATGCGCACAGTCGCGGTTCCCAGCCTCACGGCACCGTTTGGGCCAAAGGCTTTGCTCTGAATGGCGACCGTATACGTTCAGATACTGCTCTCTTGTGCCGCAGAGCGGGCCTCTCGATGAAGTGCCATGAGGCGGCCCCGGCAAAAAGTGCCAGCGGAATGGCTATGAGCTGGTTTTCAACCACAGTCATCGCCGGATAGAGCAGCAATATCGATTGTTGAATCGGCCATCCCCACAAATAAACCCCGTAGGAATAGTCGACATTGTCGAACCACGGAATTTTGAGACCGGTTGCGAGTGAGAAAACCAGATAGGGAAGGATCAACAGATAGGCATATTCGAATTTGGGCGTTCCTTGTGTCAGGGCTCCGAGCAATATGCACAGGCAGATGCCTATAGAATTGATCCTGATGATATCACGGTTGATCCAGAAAAATGCACCGATAACATACAGCAGCATCACGTGGCGGTCTGTTGCACCATAGCCCAGTACAACACCGCCCGGCGAAAAATACCCTGCGACGAGCGTCATAAAAAACAATGTATTGAAGATCGCCCGACGTCTGAGGATTCCTGAAGCGAAGAGCACGAGGGTCCAAAAATACATCTCGGCCTCTATCAGCACAGACCAGAGCACTCCATTCACAGCTTGATCTCGCAGCCCTGTGAACAGTCCGGGTATGAACAGCATGAACTGTTGCAGGGTGGCCAATCTCCAGAAATAGTCCAGCGCCGCCGACCAGTCATATGGGCCTGTCGCGAGCAACGGGCCAAAAACAAAGGCCGTCAGCAAGAGGCATGCCCAGAGTGCTGGAAAAATTCTTAACGCGCGTGAGGTGATGAAGAAAATCCAGTCACCTTTCATGACACTGGCCGTAACAAGAAAGCCGCTGATGACGAAAAACGCATCGACGGCCAGGCCGCCGGTAAAGCCGAAACCAAGATTTCTATTGATGAAATCCGCCCCGCCTTCCATCGTTACAGCATATGAATGGCCATAGATAACAGCTATGGCGGCAATCAATCTTATAAGATGTAAATTGTTTTGATCCGGTTTGAATTTATCTGATAAGTAGTCTTCCACTACCTTAGGTTGTTGCATTGGTTTTGTTTCCATCCACCCTTTTAGCGCTCACTACTTCAGACAAGTTGATCGGGCAACTGATGAGAGCAAAGATGCTTTGGCCGTAAAGCTTGGGCATCATTTTGCGGATGCGTGGAACCTATGCCGAATCGTGCCGCGGTTGTTCACAGCACTGGCCGGTGCTGCTTTGCGCTTTGTGATCTTTGAAGGGCGCAAAGGCTGGCGCCAGCCGGCGCCGTGGGGCAGGGTATTTCACCGCAACAGAACCGTTTGCAGATATGCTGGCTTGTAATTCTTCGAATGAGCCTTTATGTCGCCCGCAGTTCTAACTGAGCTAGGCTGCAGGAAACCGGACATGGCGAAGAGCAAATTCGAGCGGAACAAGCCGCACGTGAACATTGGTACGATTGGTCACGTTGACCATGGCAAGACGTCTTTGACGGCTGCGATTACGAAGTATTTTGGCGAGTTTCGTGCGGATG